>NZ_JAGEVG010000027.1 GCF_017581925.1 Gelidibacter pelagius
AAAGCACTGTTCTGAAAAAAAGTAAAATGTATTCATTTTCAACTAATGCCATTCTATTGGCATCATACATCAATCCCAATTTGGCTATAGCAAAGGCGTGTTTTGTGAGCTTGTTGCCCCGCTGGTAGGAGCATCCCTCTCGTGCTCACAATAATTATCGGCCACTATATCCCTGAGAATAGTTTCAAAAATACATCGTTCTATTTATAGGAAAGTTTAGGGAAAGATGGTAGATTAGAGGTTGCAAATTTGGATTGATAAGTATTAGATAACTAAAGTTGATCGTATTGGCACACTGAGAGGGGAGATCTGATTACTCTTGGTGTTTGTAAACGTAAGTTGCAAAATAATTGAAAAAAAAGGAGTGAAATATGAAAAACTACAATAGTAAAAGCTCATTTAGTGTTAAATTAATTACAGTCGGAATTGTGATTGTGATGGGAATTGTTGTCTTCTCAATCTTGACTCTAAACGAAACATACGGAATAATAGGCGGAATTATTATTTCCATAATTATTTTAAGTGCTCTGATTTATTTTTACGCAAACTCACTTAGAAATATACTAATAGGAGAAAATTATCTAACTCTTAAAAAAAATATAGGAAAAATAGAAATACCTTTTTCTGATATTATCAAAATAGAAAAACTGGACTTTTCAAATTTATCAATGACTTACGGAAGTAAGGGTGTCTTTGGGTATGTTGGAAATACTATGGACGACTCAATAAGTATGGTAAATGACAGAAAAAATATGGTTCGAATTATAACAAATGATAAGAAATATACGATTAGCTCTGAAAGACCAAAAGATTTGATCAATGATATAAAGAATGTTTTACAACAGCGAGAATAAATTATGGCTTGGTCTGTGCCTACTTGGAAAATCCTCAACGCCCGAAAGCGTTGCAGGACGGATTTTCCAAATCCAGTTTTGATTTGGAGAGGCTCATGTCGAGACAGGCAACAGCTTATATAGACATTGGCAATTATTAAAATGAAGAAACCACAAAAAACACAAGTTTATAAATATCTGATTGAAATTGTCATAATTGTCATTGGTGTTTTAATTGCATTTTACTTAACAAGTTGGGGAAATGAAATTGAAAAAAGAAAGACTGAAAAAGAAATAATTTCGCAAATTTATTTTGAATTAGGAGACAATTTAGTTGACTTAAAAAATGATATTGAAATTCATAGAAACTCATTAAAAAGTCAATTAAAAATTCAAGAGTATTTAGATAATCAAGAAATCAGCAGCAATGATTCATTAATGATGGATTTTTATTGGGCGAGTAAAGATGAATATATTTTCCCGAACACATCTGCTTTTGAGAATTTGAAAAACACAGGAATTAGCATTATAAAAAATGACTCTTTAAAGAATTTAATAACTTTAGTTTATAACAATTACTTCCCAAGAATAACTAAAGAAAATAGTATGCATCCAGATATTAGTAACTATTTGAATCCATATTATAAAAAGAATTTCAAAATTAATAGAAATGAAAATATTAAATATGATTTGTATTTAGGAGATTCATTAAAAATCACATATCCAAGAAATTTCGGAGGAGGAATAAAGCAGATAATTGGCTATATTCCCATAAATAATGAAAAGTTGAAAAATGATGAAGAATTTAGATTTTTAATTTCCGAAATACTGTGGTTTAGAATATATAAAATAAATTATTATCAAATTTCGATTACGAATGTTCAAAATATAATGAAACTAATTGAGAATGAATATCCAAAAACTATTGCCAATACGACATATAAAAAATGAGCATTGAACAAAATACAAACATCTAAATTGATAAGAAACTAATAAGAATAGAAATGAAAAAAAACAATAGATTAGAAATCATCGCTACCATAGTTTTATTTATTGGAGTCATTTCGTTTCTATCGCAAAAATTCTTTTATATCGATATACTTAAAAACGCTTACGGTTTAGGCGATTTCTTTTTGGTAGTAGGTTCCCTGCTTTGGTCTCTAAATCTTTGGAAAAAAAGAAAAGAAGAAAAAGAAAATAAACAAAAAAATTGATGAAATTGTTCCCCAAACGTAATTGAAAAACCATTTTGCGGAATTCTTATTCAGACGAAAGCAATACTCCCCAGCCGGTGCGAACTTCCCGCTCGTGCCTTCATAAACCATCCAATTCATTTTATATTGAAGCAAACACCCTTGCTACAGCCTCAAAGCCATGTTTGTTGAGCAGTAATGCCAATTTATACGCTCATGTTTCTAAATTTACTATCTTGGTGATGAATACATCTTGTAATTACAGAACATACTTCAACATGAAAAAATACTTATTCTTTCTACTAATTGGATTAATCGCTTTAGGATGCTCAACAGATGATGATGCAACAGATGCTGTTTTTGTCCTATACAACCAAACGTACTGTAGTGATCCATGGGAGTCTATCGATGACAACAGAGAATTAGTTGACAAAATAAGTACCTACTTCGCGTCAGAAAATATTGCTATCTCCAATTTGAAAATTGATGACAAAGGAACACCAGAAGCCTGTTTCGGATGTGGTTGTTTAACCGGCAAGCGGATTATTTTAAAAGTGAATAAAAATGATTTAGATGCTATAATGGCCTACGGATTTCAAGAATATAAATAAAATAAAGTCATTTCAATCCCCTTTAAAAATAAGAAATGACAACAATGAACCGGCCTGAAAACCAGTAAAACCGGATTGATTCTAATCGTAAAGTATCTCTGTAGGCGCGTGTGTCTCGCTAATGCCACCAACAAACCATTCCATCCACCTTAAATTATAGCAAACATCCTCACCATCATTGCAATGCCATCTCAACATTGGAGCACTGCTATTTTATACATTCGTGTTTCGAAATTTATTATCTTAGTGAGGCTCAATTCGAATCTGTACTGTTTAAGCAAAAACGCTAAAGCTGCTGATATGCGATTATTAAAGTTGGCTATTAGTCCGATTTTGGGTTGGTATGAATAAGTTACGGCACATATAAAAACAGTGATTATGAAAATATTATATTTTATTCTACCGATTTTTTTCATAATAGCAAGTTGTTCCGTTAACGATCTTGATTTTGTTACTATCGAGGGCAAAGTCCAACGGGCGATAAATGGGAATGGAATAGCAAATCAATCAGTAAATGTAATGACAAGAAAATCTACCGGTTCTGGTATGTTCTCAACTACCAGAGTGTTGGACGAAAAAAAAGTTATAACAGATGAGAATGGAAAATTTTCAGTTAGGTTAGTCACTGATGCAGGTGCATTTATCACAGTAACATATCAAGGAGATGAAGATTATTATGGCTCGGGCATATATAGAAACTATTTTATGGATGAACCTCTGATTATAGAAACTGATAAGTTTGTTAAGTTTAAAATTCTTGTGAAAAACACGAATTCATTTGACGAAAATGATTTCATTAAAATTGATTTTTTTGCAGGACTTTCTAATGTAGTAAGAACTGGAATTGAAAATTTTGGTGTAGAAAATACATACCATCCAGCAGAACAGCTTCCAGGTGGTGGTGGTTTCAGTGCTTATGAGGAAACCTCCTGGACTGGAATGGATGTAAATTCGATTGTGTACTATAGTGTACGTGAAACATCTGAAGATTTTAAACTCCGATGGCAAATAAAAAAAAACGGCATCGAAACTGATGGTTTTACAGCTGATATTCCTTTCAATATCAACGAGATCAATCCCTTCTCGTTTGAGTATTAGAAAAAAATGAAATATCAGACACAACATACGTGCTGTAATATTGCATAAACACAATAGCGGATAAGTGCTTAGCCGAAAGTGATTTTATTAATTTAAGATCTGGTATAAATAAGTTAGCAACAAGCTTTAAAAAATCGACAGATGAAAAAACCTCATTTCATTATATTAATTCTTTTGACTTTTAGTATTAGCAAAGCACAATCTCATGAAATTGTATTTACGGTTAAAAACTTTGAATCGGAGTTCCTTAGATATGAACCCATTAAGAGGTACAATGTTTCTGACAAAGATTTTGAATGGGCTCAATTTGTTATTTCTGAAACCAAGAAATCAGTCAACGATAAAGAAGGACATTATAATGTTGCCCACTATTGGAATATTACCACCGCCTTCGACAAACTTGACGAAACGAAGGAGAATTTGAAATTAGTTTTTATTAAAATGGCCAATTCAGAAGGCGGTTGTAAATACGTGACATCTTTTAAGGACAAAATTAAATTTGACGACAAAATTCCTGAATTATACAATGAATATTACGTCTCTTGCAGTAATAAACCAGAGGCGAAAGAACTGGATATTGAACACTATATTAGAGATAATAAACTCAATACTTCTCTAGTTAAATTAATAAAGACAATTAATCTTAATGATGTAAAATACAGAGATTCTGACGAACAAACATATAGGACTAAACAACCTAATTTAGACAAAGTGAATCAAAAACTCATCGATTCATTATATAATGTCCACGAACAATATATTGGAAAAACTCTGGTTGGAAAGGAATTTGAATTTGTTATGTGGGCTGTAATTCAACATTCAAATCCTGAAATGATGGAGAAATATTTACCTATTGTTCATCAAGCAGTTAACCATAACGAATTAGACAAAACACCTCTTAAAATGTTAATCGACCGCTATTATGGATTAAAATACGGTTATCAAGTTTTTGGTTCACAAAGTGGATTTGGATTTGAAATGGCTGATGATGAAACTCGAAATAAAATAATTGCAAAATATGATTTAGATTAAAAGCCAGTTGACAACAAAGACGGGTATAATATATCTTGTTCTAGCTTGGCGCAATGGCAGTTGACCCTTAATAATGTCTGTAAAATCTAAGATTTGGCTGTAATATTGAAAGAGTCGTTCCAAATCAAAGATTGACTAAGCGACAATCCGAAAGTTATTCTAAATTTATACGCTACGTTCCAAGCATCCAACGTTGTAAACTATATGCCTTAATGAACGCTAAAACAAAACCTAATGAATAGAATAAAACCTTTTCTGATTTTCATTTTTCTAACGAATTTAATTTATGGTCAAGACGTGAAAATGACTACAGAATATTCATCTAAAAATCAAGATTTATCCGACTTGCTTAAATTTGAAAATATTGACTTCTATAAAGTGAAATTTACTGGAAAAAATATATCTGACAAGAATTTTGTGCTGATAGCCAAAGAAATGTGGGATGGAAAATTAAAAAGCACCGACACTATAATTGACACTTCAAAATATCCAAAAATGTCTGAATCTAAATCAGATACTTTAAGATTAAAAGTTATTGCCAAACGAACAGAAGAACCGAAATTGAAATTATGGTTTAGATTTCCAAAATTTGGAATAAACAAGAAGTATGATGCTATGATGTCTGACGACTACAGTTTAAGAGACACTGGAACTAATGAGACTATTAAATATGGAAAGAATTTTTATGCTTTTACATATATTCTACCCTATGAAAAAGACGGATTTAAGTTTTGGTGTGCAGTCGATGATAGCGGAAAAGACGTTGAGAATTGGGGAAAAGAATTTGGAATAAAACACTATGTGATATTCGAAATGAAATTTGATGAGTAAAAAACGCTTTATTTCCGCTGGCGCAAGCATTCCGCTGGTGACGTCACTATTATATTATACGCTCGTGTTTTGAAATTCGCTATCTTAGCAAGGCTCCTCGTGGTATTAAAACCTATTGGTAGGAATAAAACTATACTAAAAACAAATGATTGATAAAATTCTGAATATTAAGGAACTAAATTACGCATCAAGTTTGAACGGCGATAATTTAAAGCAAAAGATTGAAGACCTCTTTGAGCGACCTGCGATAAGCTTTTTTGGCAATTTCACCAGTCAGACTGAGTTTGCAGCCTATGATAAATTGTCGGTTATATCGTGGTACGTACCGAATTTCAAAAGGAAGTCGGCGTATTTAAAAGGAGAGATCTTAAAATCAGGAAAAGGGACACTGATAAAATTGAACATCAGACCCAATACCATGTTGTCCGTTGCTTCCATAGTTTCAGTATTGGTTGGCATCATTATTCTCATAGCAGCAGGATCAAGTACGCGCTTCTTAATTGTAGGATCCTTCTTTATTTTAGTGGGGATTTTATATTATTCGTTTGGTATCTTTTCAAGAAACCGACTCCGAACCAATTTTGAGAAGACTTTAGACTTACATAAGGTTTAAAAGGTAGTTGCATTGAGACCATTTAAAATTCTATTCTTACTATTTCTCCTGATCAGCCTAACCGCTTATGCACAACAATTAACATGTATTGATTTTAAGGAGGGAAGCTTCTACGTTCCAGCAGATGAAGAAATGCCTCTTTCCTATAAAATAATTAGAAAAGGTACAGAACAGATTGAAGTAGTTGATGACCCAAACAATATGTTAGGGCCAGACTTTAATAAAACTGCTTACGTGAAAATTGAATGGATTGACGCGTGCACTTCTCGGCTCAAATATGATGAAACGAAAATGGAATTGAGCGATTATCAAAAGCACATCAATGAAAACAATGGCTTTCTAACTGAAATGGTGAAGATTGAAGGGAATTGCTTTTATTTTAAATCGACGTTTAATGACCACGACCGGGTGGAGGAGATGACTGGCAAGATTTGTAAAGAATAAATACGACGCACCCCACAAATCTGCTGGCACAAGCTTCCCGCTCATGCCTTCCCAACCCTTTATATTTTAAATGATATCAACCACCTTCACTACAATAGCCACCTCAGTGTTTCCCAGCATCCATTCTTAACAGTAGGAGAGAAGCCATTGTCCATAATTGGCATATCCGTTATTGTGATGTGCAAAGCCATCTTTTGAGAGGCGAAATGCTATTTTGAAATTCTCTTCTGATATTTGCTATCTTAGCTGACACTCATTGTGTTAAAGCAGAATGGAAAAAGAAAAAAACATAGAAATACATGAGACAGCGTTTTTGACTTCAACGCTTCGTTCTTTAAATGAAGATCTGAGTCAAGACTATTTTGCAAAACTATGGCGCAACCCAAAATCTGATATATGGATTGAAAAATATCTCGATAGGGTTTCTTCCGAAGAAATCAATATCCATTGTTTAAGAAACAGATATTTTCTCGATACGATCAAAAAACTGGTTGATGATAACAACGTTGAAGTCCTGATAAACTTTGGATGTGGTTTCAGTATGTATCCGTTTTTATTGGACGAGCGATTGGTACATATAGAAATTGACAAACCGGAAATCATCGATTATAAAAAATCGAAACTAACGGATTGGCAAAACTCCGACACACTCCCCAAAAGAAACATTCATTTTATTGCCGTCGATTTTAGTGAGGATTACAAACACGATTTACTGACTCAAATATTCTCCATAAAAAACAACAAACCGTGCTTTATACTCATTGAAGGGGTATTATTTTTTTTGGACAGGGAGGAGACAGATAAGTTATTCGACTTTTTTGACACCATTCAAAAGCCGGGCGATTTTATTGGAAGTGTTTCTTTCCAGGATACTCTCAAGGAAAGCTTAGCATTTCGAAAATTACTGGACCTTCTGAATCAGATAGTTTCTAATACAAAAGAAAGCGATTATCAAACCATTGAAGATGACTATTACCGATCCCAGCCAGCTTATCAACTGATTGATCATCAAGACTATTTTAGCTTGTCAGCAAAATATGGGAACGTCATAAAGCTCAACAAAGAAGAGATTCTCAACGAAAACTTTTATCTGCTTAAAAAATCCAATTGATAATAAGAAAATATTATGGCTGATAAATTCAATAACAAATATCGGATACCGTCTGCCCGTTTACAATCGTGGGATTATGGTAACAGTGGATTGTATTTTATAACCATCTGTACCAAAAATCGCGAACATTATTTTGGTGACATCAGGAACGGCAAAATGAATTTATCGGAAATTGGTGACATTGTAAAATCAGAATGGATCAAAACATTTGATATGCGTCCGGATATGAATTTGGAAATGGATGAATACGTTGTTATGCCCAATCATTTTCATGCGATAATTGGCATTGGTGAAAACCGGTATAATATCACGGGTACAGACGCAATGCATCGTAGAGACGCAATGCATTGCGTCTCTACGAATACCGGGACGAATCAATTCGGCCCACAATCAAAAAATTTGGCATCGGTAATTCGTGGATTTAAAATTGGGGTGACCACAAATGCACGTAAAATAAATCCAGATTTCGCATGGCAATCCCGTTTTCACGATCACATCATCAGAAATGACAGGGCATTAAAAAACATCCAAAGGTATATCATCAACAATCCATTGCAATGGAAGACTGGCGAATTTCATGATTAGTGCAGTAGACATTCTAATAGCACTACTATCTCAATCTTGGGGAAATGCTCTTTTTTGATGCTATTTTGAAATATATTACCTTAGTGCCACTCCATTCGTATTCCTACTTTTATAAAAAAGCGCCAAAACGGCTTGTATCCACTGCTCATAGTTGGATAGGTGCTTGTTTTGGGCTGGTATAAATGCCTTATACCTGATAAAGTCAAAACATTATGAGAACACTATTGTGTACAATTAAAACGTTGTTATTTTCATTGTTTTTAATAGTTGCGGTTATTGGATGCAATACAAACACTAAGGATAAGGTACCTCCAAAAAAAACAGATCCATTAGCTTCTCAAAATGTAATTTCCGCTGAAATTGATTCTATTAATTCAGAGATCATAAATGGTGACTATGGACTCATTGATCGTTTTATGGTCATACAAAATGACACGTTATTGGCAGATTTTAAATATGTGCAGGATTATGAAACCATTGTTCAAAAGTATGATACCACCAATCGTCAATATAACTTCAATAGTACGGACTGGCATCCCTATTACAAACAAACTGAATTGCATACACTTCAGTCTGTCACTAAAAGTATGACCTCAATCCTGTTTGGTATTGCGTTGGATTTGAATAAGGATTATAATGTGACTACCAAGGTCATGCCTTTGTTCAAAGATTATCATATTGAATCTCAGGATAAACGAAGAGATAGTATCACCATTGGCGACTTGTTAACCATGCGAAGTGGTATAAAATGGAACGAGGAGACGGACCATAATGATATTACAAATGACTGTTTTAGGCTGGAATCAAGCGACAACTGGATAGCATATGTTTTGAGCAAGCCTATGGATACTGAACCAGGAACAAGTTTCGTTTACAATGGTGGTGGGACTGTTCTTTTAGGTAAAATCATTAGGACTATTACAGGCAAGCGAATTGACCTTTGGGCAGAGGAAAAGTTATTTGAGCCCCTTGGAATCACAGATTACTATTGGAAAGAAACGCCTGATGGGGAAATTGACACCGAAGGCGGATTATATCTTAAGGCTGAAGACTTGGCTAAAATTGGTTCGTTGCTTTTGAATAAAGGAAAGTGGAATGACCGTCAAATTGTATCTGAAAGTTGGGTTAAGAAATCGACAAGTCCCATAATCGAAGATGTGAATCCTGACAGCAATATCAAAAGAGGCTATGGTTATCAATGGTGGATTCCTCAACAATCTAATGGTAGAAGCTAAATATTTGCAGGAAATGGCTATGGCGGACAATATTTAATGATGGCGCCAGAATACAATTTAATAATCCTATTTAATGGCTGGAATATCAATAATAAACCAAAAAAGTCAACTTGGAGGGTTTTGCAAGACCGAATAATTCCAGCACTTAAGAATAAATAACTGGAATGGCGAAACGAACCTATTGGAAATTGGTGACATTTTGATATCAGTAGAGACGCAATGCATTATAAACGCAATGCATTAGAGACGCAAGGCATTGCGTCTCTAATCAGCTGGTTTGATGTTTTGGTTAAGGCGGAAGAAATTCTCAGGGTCATATTTTTTCTTTAGGCTGCGAAGTCTTTCAAAATTCACCCCATAACTTTCTTTTACACGGGCTTCATCATCTTGCATCGTAAAGTTGACATATCCGCCACCGCTACTATAAGGAATGACAGCATCGTAATATGCTTTGGACCAATTTCTTATTAAGTCAGCTTTATTCGGGTCGTCAGATACCCCAATGATTGCTTGAACCCATCTGATATCCCGATGCGCCCAAGCGGTTTCTTGTTGACCGACCTCATGGGCTTTGCCATCCACAGGATACAAATGCATCGTAGATCGGGGAGTGGGCAGATTAGAACCATAATTGATATTTTCGTCTATGCAAACATCGGTCAATTCATTAAGATAGTGCCCTTTCCAATACCATTGTAATCCCGGTGGGTAGAGCCAATCGAACATACTATTGAGCGCTGGTATTGCTATGTCACTTACAAAATCAAGGATTGGTGGTCCAAACTGTCTGATAGGTTCAAAGACTTCTTCTATTTTTTCTTTAGCTCCTGTATAACACCAAATAATGGCACAAACGTTCTTTTTTCGCAGGTGCTCAGGAAATGGTTCGGTGTCAGGTACATTCAAAAAAGCGAAAAAGCCATAAAGGTCATTTGAAGCGTCTTTTGTGTAGCGATCATAGAAGCGCATCAGGTCCTTTGCTTTTTCTATTGGCCAGAACATTGGCCCGGCATAAACATTCTTAATAGCAATCAAGCTGTAAGTAAATGATACGACAACACCAAAGTTACCACCGCCACCTCGCAAGGCCCAATACAAGTCAGGATTGCTATTTTCATTGGCCATGACAATGTCACCTGATGCTAAAACAACTTCAGCAGCTTTCAAATGGTCAATGGTCAATCCGGCCTTTCGGGTCAAAAACCCCAAACCTCCGCCAAGAGTCAATCCAGAAATTCCCGTATTCCCATTTACGCCGACGGGAACGGCCAAACCATGTTCGTGGGTAGCCTTATCGACATCTGCCAAGGTGTTTCCAGGTTCTACAATAGCAGTTCTTTCGTCTGGATTTATCTTTATCGATTTCATTTCTGAAAGGTCAATCACCAAACCGTTTTCAACCAAAGCAAGTCCGGCGCCGTTATGGCCACCTGCTTTTACTGAGACCTCCAGTCCATTATCTTTGGCAAAATGAATGGCCTTTGCTACATCATGCTTATTTTTACATTTGACAAAAAGGGCGGGTTTTTTATCAATCATTGCATTGTAGATGGTTTTTGACGCCTTATATTCCGAATCATTTGGTAAAATAATGCGACCCTGCAATTGACCTCTTAGTTTTTTGATTTCGATATCCATTGGTTTTACTTTTAGGTTGTTTTTGAGCTACTTCGTTTATCGGTGTGCTTAAGCCATCTACGGAGTCCAAGGGGAATGATGTTCGTGGACTATTTTCCATCCATTGACTGTTTTTACGAATAAAATGGAGGTTTGTTCATTGATAATTACTAAGTCCTCTCCAAACTTCAAATGAAAATCTGACTGAAAAGTCAAATTGGCAACATCACCATAAACGGCGACTTTTAAATCTTGTGTATCAAACTTTACCACTTCGGTTACGGCGCCAAATGCAGCCCGTTCGTAAGCTTCGTTGGCTGCACTACCAACTACTGCTGCTCCGTTTTTATATTCGGTAAACTTTGGGCTATACCCGTGAAAGGAAATAAGTTTATCCATATCCCCATCTCTCAAGGCCTGTTCAATGGCATCCCATGTTTCAATCACTTCTTGCTTCGCTTCAGGGTATTGCGTATTAATTAGGTCAATTGGAGCTCGGGGGTTGTTTTGATCGTCATCATTATTACATCCTAAGATAAATAACGCTGAAGCCATGAGTACAAAAATTTTGTGTTTAGTTTTCATAATGTTATGTTTTATTGATTAATAGCTGTTCAGAAAGCTATGCTGTGCTTATGAATTGCAGTTGTCATAACCTGCTAAAACAGTATTGTAAAACTAAACAGTTGTTAACAGCCAAGATGTAAGTATTGTTCCAAAACCTGAAACAAATTCGACACTCCATCCTTGTTAAGGCAGGTTTTGAAGCTAATTGAATTACGATTTGGCAATCAAAGTGGGGAGGACTTGAAATCTGTTCCGAAAGACCCTTGTAAAATAGGTCGGACTATTAAAACCTGAGTCATAGGCGACTTCTGAAACGGTTTTACCGCCTTCTTTCAAAGCTCTAATGGCATGAATTAACCGTAATTCAGAGAGCAACCTATTAGGCGGCACTCCGAATAAAGAGGAGATTTTACGATAGGTTTGAGACTTGCTGAGTCCTAACTGCTTGCTGAAAGCATCACAATTAAAAGCCGAATTATTGAGGTTCTTTACTAATACCTGATCTAAGTTTTGGATTTCAAGATAGGAGGCTGGGTTAATCACAGTAATTCCAGTAATATCTATTTTGGAACTATCCTTGTTCCTGAAAGCAGAGTGTTTAGTATCCAAGTCCATACATATTCTCAGTTGGAAACCGAGTCTTGATATAAGTTTGACCTTTCTCTTAGTTGCTTCGAATAAGTCCTTGCTATGCTCGTCCACTGGTTTTCCGGTAGCCATAGCAATACTAAATATCATGCTGCCATCTAAGGTTTCGAAGTATCTGGAAATTTCAATCGAACACGTTACAGCATCAAACGCATCAATAAAAGACGCCATGATCTTCTCGCTAGGCGCTTTGACAACACTTCCCTGGTGATTCTTAATGGAGTTTATGATCTTGGTGGTCAATGCCGGACTTTTGGTTAATTCCAAAAAATCCACCATCATAATAGTCCGATATCCACTATCAATTTCTCCGGATAAAGTCAAGGCCAAATCTTGCTCATTTTGATCCCCTTCACCCAGATAGGGAATAAATTCATTTTCACGTGAGACATGGATGACATTGCAAGCACCAATCCCGTGAGCGTCTTTATGACTCTCAATACAGGCCTCCTTATTAGGACTTTCCATTAAACAAAAGGCGGTTTTATGTTGTAGATTTAAATAATACCTCTTGTAAACCAAACCGTGTTTATTTTGAACTGCTATATCCCGTAAATGGGCCCTATATACATCTTCTTCGGTAATAGCATCAGAATCGATTTTATGAAAGTCCATGAATAATGGCATAAGGAAATAGTTTTAATGAGCTTATAACCACTAATATACAACTTTTGTCAGGAAAGTATTGCATAAAATAACAATGGATTTTGCTGTATAGGAGCGAGCATTTCACCCGTGTCAAAATATTCTCATGATCAGAGCAATACCAGTAGTTCAAACTATCATGTTTTAACAGTAGGAGAGGAACAACTGTCCATAAATGGTCTTATCCGTTATTGAGATAGTGTGAAGCCATCTTGGAGGGCGCAATGATATTTTTAAGCGCTTCTTTTGATATTTTGTTATCTTAGTTGACCCGAATTGGGAACGCGCATTATAAAGAATAAAAACATCGAAGAGGCTTAGTCCCACTACTGGTTTTATTGCCGAGTAGCTGGCCTCTGTTTGCCCGTGTCGGTCGGACGGGTTTTGAGGTTCTTGATTACATAAAAAGAATTGAGATCTTAATATATCCTATCTGAAAGACATTAAACACTAATGTTTGTAAACCTTATTTATCTTTAAGCTTAACTAAACGATTATTTTATCTAAACACCTTTTAATGTTCCCGACACTTCATAATTACCTCAGTCAAAAATCGTCACTTTCAGACACAGAAATCTCGCATGTTCTAAGTCATTTTGTTGTACAAAAAGCCAAACGAAAAGAGATTTTAATAGACTGTAACGCGGTCAGCAATCATTTTTATTTTATTGTCGAGGGCGCTGTAAGAATATATTCCATTAATTCTGAAGGGTTAGAACTTTCACGTTTTTTCGCTTTTGAAAACATCTTTTGTACCGCTTTGCCCAGTTTTATAGATCAGCAACCTACCAACGAATATTTACAAGCCATTGAACATTCGCGATTATTGGTCATCAATCGAAAAGATTTTTACAAATTGGTAGATGAGTATCACGAGTTTGAACGGATTTATAGAAAGATTCTCGAATTCAGCTTTATCAACAATCAGCAAAGAATATACAGTTATCAAGGCTACACAGCATTAGAACGGGTTCGGCTACTTATAAAAATGCAACCTCAATTTTTGCTACGGGTTTCAAACAAACTAGCTGCTTCTTATTTGGGGATGTCACCCTCCACATTGAGCAGAACAAAGCTCAAACTTTAAAACGTTGACCTATATCAATGTTTTTTAGGATTCTCTATATGATATTTGCACTAATAATAAGTAACTAAGAAAAATGTCAACTATCAAAACTATTAGTGTTGTATTTTATTTCGCATTATTCGGTCCATTAAGCGTGTGTGCTCAAAAAACAATAAAAACAAATAATACATTGGAAATGGAGTTTATTAAAGCCGCAAAAAATAACGACACCGAGAAGCTTCAACACTTTATAAAAGAAGGTGTTGCAATTAATGCCATGGATGCTCATAAGAGAACAGCCTTAATGGTGGCAACTTATGAGAACCATGTAAATGCATCCAAACTACTTATCGAAACCGGTGCTGATGTCAATGCACAAGATGATCGTTTGGAAAGTCCATTCCTTCATGCCGGTGCCAGAGGATATTTGGAGATTCTTAAGGCCTGTCTCGCTACAGGTAAAGTTGACCATATGGTATTGAACCGATACGGTGGCACAGCCTTGATTCCTGCCTGTGAAAGAGGGTATACAGAAGTTGTGCAGGAATTACTAAAAATAGAAGACTATCCCATAGACCATATTAATAATCTGACCTGGACGGCTTTAATGGAAGCCATTGTTCTGGGCAACGGGGGCAAAACACATACACAAATTGTTCAATTATTGGTAAATGCTGGCTGTGATGTTAACATTCCAGACAAAAACGGAATTAGTCCCCTTAAGCACGCAAAAAAAAGTGGCTATAAGGAGATTGTAGCTATTTTAGAAAAAGCCGGAGCCAAATAAAAATATAAAAGCTTATGAAAACACTCTATTTATTTCTAATTGGCAGTTTGCTTTTGACAGCCTGCAAAAAGGAACGAGAATCTCTAAAACTTGATATTCTTATCAAAGATGTTCATATCGTCAATACTAAAACTGGCGCTCTTATAAAAAATCAAAGCATAGGGATCAACGCCGACACCATTGCGAAAATAGCTCCCTTAGACCAGTCAATTAATTGGACGGCAGATAAAACTGTAATTGCTAAGGACAAATATGTGATTCCCGGTTTATGGGATATGCACATGCATTTTGGGGCGGACACCCTAATCAGCGAAAACAAAAACATGTTGTCCCTTTATTTGGCCAATGGTGTGACTACTATAAGGGATTGCGCCGCAGATATAAGTCCCAGTGTCTTAAAATGGCGTAAACAAATCGATAAAGGAGAACTTATAGGCCCAACCATCTTTACCTCAGGACCTAAAATAGAAGGAAAAAACTCTATCTGGCCGGGTGATATGGAAATTGAAAACGAGGAAGAATTGAGTACAGCTTTGGATTCCTTAGATAAACTTCAAGTAGATTTTGTGAAAATAACGGACAACGCCCTGTCGCCTGAACTGTTTTTGAAAAGTGTTGAAAAAGCCACCCAACGAGGTTATAAAACCTCTGGTCACATCCCTTTTGCATTGCCAATTAATGAGGTATCGAAAGCGGGCTTGACCACCATAGAGCATATGGGATATATGCTGAAAGCAGGCGCAGCCAATGAATTGGAGATTATTGAAAAATATAAAAAGGGAGAGCTAGATTATAGCACGGCAAGTGCTCTAATGAACCAAAGTTTTGACGAAACAACGGCCTTAAACAAATACCAACAACTGGCTGAAAATGGAACGGCCATCGTGCCCACTTTAATTGGCAATAGAATAATCTCCTATTGGAATGAAGATGACCATCGTGATGATCAAGAGTTGCAATACATAGGGCCAGGCATAATAAAAACGTACCAAGGACGTGTAAATAGAGCGAAAGAGGCATCGTCAGAGGCCATAGAAGCTCGGCAAAAGAATTACCAAAAACTCGTCAGTTTGATACCTACAATTAAAGCATCAGGGATGCTCATTATTGCTGGAACCGACGCTGGTTTTTTAAACTCTTATATTTATCCAGGCTTTGCTTTGCACGACGAGCTTGAAATTTATCAAAAAGCTGGTCTAACACCTTTGGAAGCGCTTCAAACTTCGGTTATCAACGGACCTAAATATTTTGGACTTTCCGATAAATACGGAAGTGTCACTGAGGGCAAAATAGCCGATTTGTTAATCCTGAACAGCAATCCTCTTGATGATATTAAGGCCACGAGAGCTATTGACTACCTAATAAAGAAAACAATGGTTTATGATAAGTCGCAATTGGACGCAATGCTACAAGATGTAAAAAATCTTTATAATTGAACAATAGCCTTCCCAGATTTATGAGGTAGTGACAGCTGAATTTTTAAGGTATGAATTAAATTAAATAGAAAAATTATGAAATTATTCCCATTAACATTAGGACTGATATTAACAAGTGCGATTGTATTTGGACAATCCCACAGTCAACAAAATAGGCTAACGAATCAAAATCAAGAGATTATGTCGAAAAACAACACAGCTTCGGATCCTGAATATACAGCAACAGACTTGAAGTTCTTACAACGATGCTTGAGTCTGGCAGAGGAAGCTTTGGATGCTGGCGATCAGCCATTCGGGTCTATTCTTGTCAATGCCGATAATGAAATTATAGCGGAAGCCAGAAACCGAGTCAATGAAAAAAATGTATTGGCGCATCCAGAAATTGAACTTGCCGTATGGGCCATGGAGAATTTAAGTCTTGAAGAGCGACGTCAAACCATAATGTACACCACAGGAGAACATTGTCCGATGTGTGCCGGAGCTCACGGTTGGGCAGAGATTGGTTCACTTTATTTTTTGCATTCAGCAAAACAATTGGGCACATGGTTAAGTGCTCTGGGTGTAGGTCCTGCACCTATTGAATTTATCCCTGCTGAAGACATCATGAAAAATGCAGTTATCAAAGGACCTGGAAAAGGCGAAATGCTTAAAGAGATCCAGCAAATGCACGAACGTTATTATCAAGATTAAACTTACAAATTACTATTTGAGATCAGTTCGTTCTATAAATAAAGGATTAAATAAGTCCTCTAAGGTACGAGCATTCTGCTCGTGCCTTAATCAAATTATCCTATTCCTTTTAATTCCCACCATTGGGTTTTAATACCCCGAGGTCTTTGATTTGTAGTAATCGCTATCGTTACAATGTCAACACCAATGGTTAGGAGCCTATTTTCCATAATTATCATATCCGTAATTGATATGTATGAACCTGCTTTTAGGGCGATCTAACACTGTTTTACACGATAGTTTTCTGAAATTTACTATCTTGGTTAATTCCCAATGCGTATCTGTACTGGTCATCACTAAAATATCAAAGCTGTTTTTATCCTGTGCATACCATGGCATAAAGCTAAGTTTTTGACTGGTACAAATAAGTTATAACCAATTAAAACCAAGAGTCTCGGGAAAATAAAAATATTTAAAACAGAAAGAAACTTGAAATTTATAGGTCAAAATAAGGAGTATATAGAACTAGTTGAGATTAATAAATCGAATGCAAACCTACTTAACGATACCAAAGAAAGTGAGTTATCACTGATTTGGTTTAAAGCAGATAACAATAAAGTGACTATTGATGCGGTTGATTATGTTTTCAACACCAATGATATCATCAGTCTGACCGAATTTCATACCATCAATGCAGAAAGCCTACAAGAGGCCACTTTCATTAAATGGAATAGGTCCTTTTACTGTGTGGTGGATCACGATAGTGAAGTAGGTTGCAAAGGCATATTATATTACGGCGCTTCTACGGTTCCTATTATAAGTCTTGATGAAAAGCACGTTGATATTTTAACCACCTTGTTTAAGATGTTATATATTGAAATGGAATCGAGAGATAATTTGCAATTGGAAATGCTGCAGATGATGCTCAAACGCCTTCTCATTTTATGTACACGTATTTACAAAGACCAAAACTTGGTGTCTAATTTGAGAACACAAAGTATTGATACCATTAGGGAGTATAATTATCTGGTAGAACAACACTTTAAAACAAAGCATACGGTAAAGGCCTATGCTGATCTGTTATTTAAATCTCCAAAAACACTATCTAATCTATTTAAAAAATACGGTGATACAACACCGCAACAATTTATTCAAAATAGGTTGATGCTTGAAGCAAGACGAATGTTGACCTATACCGAAAAACCTATTTCTGAAATAGGTTTTGAACTGGGATTTTCAGACTTACAAAGTTTTAGTCGTTTTTTCAGCACACAAGAAGGCCATTCTCCACAAAAATTCCGAAACAGGGAAGTATTGCCAACAAAGTAGGTAGTATTGATTAGCTCCCAAACGCCCTTCCACATTACCTTTGTACTGTAAGAAATTAATAACTTTTAAAACAGTATAAAATGAAAGATGTCACTAAGATTACCGTCCCAAGTAGAACAGATGTTAACGAAAAGAGTCAACAGATTTTTGATCAAATGGAGTCTCAATTAGGAATGGTTCCTAATTTATATGCCACCATTGGCTATTCCAGCAATGCCTTGGAAAACTTCTTATCCTTTTCAGGAAATGCAGGAAAAGGCAGTTTCACAAATAAAGAAATAGAAGCGATTAAGCTTGCCGTTTCTCAAGCTAATGGCTGTGTTTATTGTCAATCGGCCCATTCGGCTATTGCTAAATCCCACGGATTTTCGGACGAAGAAACCGTCCAGTTAAGAAACGCCACCATTGCAGACCCAAAGTTAAAAGTGCTTACCACCATGGCGAAACAAGTGGCTGAGAAAGCAGGATATATTGATGCTGATGTGAGAGAAGCTTTTTTCGATCAAGACTATGATGCAAAGGCTATGATGGACTTCCTTGCTGTAGTAACCGCCATTACTTTTACAAATTATGCCTATGCGCTTACTAAAGTTGATGTTGATTTCCCTTTGGTAACCAACTAAAAATATAGGCCCTATAATATATTGCATAAACACAAAACTTGAATTAACATCCAGGATAAGTAGAATAACGGCTCCTTGTAGAAAAGAGCCGTTATTATTTTAAATGAGAAATAAATGTTAAACGCTTTCTTGTTTCTAAACGCTTGTTTAGTTTTGCACTATAATTAGAACTAATGGCAAGAAAAAAGGAATATAATGAAGAGGAGGTCGTCGAAAAAGCAATGGAGCTATTTTGGCGCAATGGTTATGAAAACACCTCCATGCAAATGCTCGAAAAGGAAATGGGGATTAATAAGTTTTCCATTTATTCGAGTTTTGGCAGTAAGAATGGCTTATTTCTGGAAAGTCTTAAATGCTACAAGCAAAGGCTATCAACTTTGATGAGCAAGTTGGAGAACTCCTCCGACGGACTACTAAGCATCAAACACTACTTTTATGATTTTCTCGAGTTTTCGAAGGACAATGAACTTAGCAAAGGATGTTTGGTTACGAATGCAGCTAACGAATTGGGTGAAACTCCAGATGTAGAAATTCAAGAAGCTTTAGTCCAGTTTACCAATGGCGTTAAACAATTGTTTACCACTATTTTAAAACAAGATTCCGAGAAAAATGAATTAATAGTTGAAGCACAAGCCGACTATTTACTTATTGCTATGTATGGTCTTTCATCAGCAAGTAGAGTATTCACTGCAATCCAATTAGAAAACTATATAGAACATACATTTAAGAATCTCTAATATTTTTTTATCCCAAAACTAAACGAGTGTTTAGTTATTTTTTAACAATTAAAAATTCACAATTATGACAAGTTTAAAAATTCACAACATAGAAACTGCTCCAACTGAAAGCAAAACATTATTAGAACAATCTCAAAAAGCAAACGGTATGATCCCAGGATTGCACGGTGTATTGGCTGGATCACCAGGTATTCTTGAGGCCTACCAAGCCCTACATAAATTGTTCATTGATTCTTCTTTTAACAATGAAGAATTGACTGTGGTATGGCAAACGATAAACGTAGAACATGCCTGTCACTATTGCGTTCCAGCACATACAGGAATCGCGAAAATGATGAAGGTTGATGATGCTATTACGGACGCCTTACGGAATGGAACACCACTTAAAAATGCGAAATTAGAAGCATTACGAACCTTGACATTAACTATTGTTCGCAATAGAGGACATGTGACCCAAAAAGACTTAGAGGCGTTTTATGCTGTTGGTTATGGCGAAAGACAGGTCTTGGAAATCATATTAGGCTTGTCTCAAAAAATAATCAGTAACTATACCAACCATATTGCAAATACACCTGTAGATGCGCCTTTCCAAAAATATGCCTGGTCTAAGGACGATGTGGTTTCCAAATAATACTAACACTTGCTTTAAGTCTTCCGCTTCGTTGTGGAAGGCTCAGCAATCAACAAATACACAACAATGAAAGAGAAATTAAAAATAGATATCGTTTCAGATGTGGTTTGCCCTTGGTGCACCATAGGCTACAAACGTTTAGAAAAAGCCATTAACGAACTTGGCATTCAGGATCAAGTGGAAATTGAGTGGCAACCTTTTGAGTTAAATCCGAATATGCCTGCCGAGGGTCAAAATCTAAGGGAACATATTGCAGAAAAATATGGGTCTACTTTAGAGCAACAAAAGGCCTCACAACAAAACATGGCCGAAGCGGGAGCAGCGCTCGGTTTTACATTCGACTATTTTGATGACATGCGCATGGCCAATACTTTTGATGCCCACGTATTATTAGACTATGCCAAAGCTTTTGGTAAGCAAACCGAATTAAAAATGGGCCTCACAAAAGCCTTTTTTAGCGACCGGAAGGATGTGTCAAAAAGAGAGGTTCTCAAGGAAGTATTATTGGAGGTTGGTTTAAATGCTGAAGAAGCTTTCACAAAAATAGACGATGCCAAGGTGCGGAACGAAGTCAAAAGCCAGGAAGCTTATTGGCAAAGTGTAGGAGTCAACTCTGTACCAACTATTGTGTTTAACAGAAAAAGTGCGATTACCGGTGCTCAACCTGTAGAGGTGTTTAAGCAAGTGTTAACTGAGATTCTTGAATCTTCAAAACAGGGCAGTTAGTCCTTCGATTTTTAAATTGAATGTCAAGACAACAAAATGAAGAACAACAGAAGGAAATTTATTAAAAACTTGGGCATTTTGGGAACAACGGGACTTATGATGCCCAATATTATTCTCGGAAATACTCAAGAAAATCAAAACTATATGTTAGAAAAATCACGACCAAAAGTTTTATTCTTTGATGTGAATGAAACACTTTTAGACCTCACTGAAATGAAAACCGTAGTAGGTGAAGCATTAAACGGAAGGGAAGACTTGTTGTCCTTATGGTTTACGACGATGCTACAATACTCTTTAGTGACCACTGCGAGCGGACAGTATGAACATTTTGGCAACATAGGCGCCGCGGCATTACAAATGGTGGCAGCAAATAACGGAATCACCATTTCAGAAAAAGAAGCGCGCCAAACCATATTAAAGTCGCTCAGAGCCTTACCGGCACATCCGGAAGTTAAAGCTGCATTGACGTCGTTAAAAGAAGCAGGTTATAAATTGGTGTCTTTTACTAATTCCTCCAATGAAGGCGTTAAAAACCAGTTCGAGCATGCGGGATTGACTAAATACTTTGACGACATGTTAAGTGTTGAAGAGATTGGGAAATTCAAGCCGTTTTCTGACACTTACGCCTGGGCTGCTCGTAAAATGGAAGTAAAGCCTGAAGAATGTATGCTTGTAGCCGCTCACGGATGGGACGTTGCAGGTGCACTATGGGCGGGATGGCGCGCTGCATTTATTGGCAGACCAGGACAGCAAGAATTTCCTCTGGCACCGAAATCAGAAATAGTAGAATCAGACATAAAAAAGGTTGCAGATATCCTGTTAATTTATAAATAAAACCACTATTCATTAAATAAAAAACATCATGAAAATTTCATTATTAGCTATCATCTTAAATTTATTCTTACTGTCTTGTGGCGATAACAAAAAAACAGTTGACACTAACAGCACAAGCACATCACAAGAAGAAACCGTGCCAAAGTTTCAAAATAAAGGCCATGAACTGGTCTATACCATGGCACATAAAGTAGGCGATTACAATCAACTTCTTGCCAAAAAAGATGTGGTTTACACCTATACCTATCAAACTCCAGATGGCAAAAAGGATGTGGTTACAGAAAAATATCTATTTAACGGAGAGTTGTCCTATGGCGCTTATAACATTCATGAAAGAACTTTTCCTCAACTTGAAGGCTTGGTTGAACAAGGCTACGACGGCCATGAGTTTTGGCTAAAGCACAATGAAGATGTCTTAAGCGATGACGCTCTTTTAAAAGGCGTGAAGTTCAATCGGCCAACTAATTTCTATTGGTTTACCATGATGCCCAAACTGTTGGATGAGGGCTTGAAGTATGAGTATTTAGATGAACGCTTAGTCAATAACATTGCCTACGATATTGTCAATGTCACTTTTGATGACTCAGAAAAGGAAGCTACCGATACCTATCAGCTATTCATCAACAAAAACACTTCCATAGTGGATCAATTTTTATTCACCGTAGCCGATTTTAATGTTATGGAGCAACCTTATTTGATGGTTCTCGAATACGAAAATGTTGATGGGATGTTGTTGCCATCAAAAAGAAAATATAAGAAATCCACTTGGGATGCTGAAGTGCTTGACGGTCCATGGATTGAGGTGACTTGGTCTAGTATTACATTCGACAATGGCTTAACTAAGGACGATTTCAAAAAATAGAATTATAAAAGCAGCCATGGAAATATCAGAAGTAGACCTAAAAAAGATCGCCAAAGAGTGCTTCGAAAATGTTTTTCGAACCGATACGGAGCACCCTGGCTTTGCACATATTGACTTAGGAAAAGATATAGACTCCTCTGAACTGAGATCTATTATGGTAGCCCTAAAGAATGAGCTATCTCACCATACTTCAAAGGCGTTTAATAAAAAGTTGGCCTATCATTGGCTTGTACGTTTTGATCAGCAAGTGAACACGCCGTATCATGTCGATAATGCAGGTGATCAATCATTTTTAATGTTAGGCTACGAGCCGAGCAATATAAAAAGTGAGCTGTATTTAGCTGACTATTATAAATTTGCACAGGAAAGTGACGATGCCCCAAAAGAATATCTTGAAAACTTCTCGCCTGTATTTAAGGATGACGAAAGGTTGCTCTCATCCTTTATCACCAAGATAGAACCTTTTAAAAAAGATACTTATAACATTGTATTGATCAATAATAGTAATCCAACAATAGAACGAGAAACCTTAGGTGTTTTTCATAAGGCAACCATGCTTAACCCAGATCCAAATAAGCGTAGAATAGTCAACTCAATGCTCATAAATATGGTGCATAGAGACTTCATTGATGAAGATGAAAATAGCGAAGCGGCATTCATGAAAACTGATGTGGTCAGTAAATAAATTTTCGAGAACAAAGGTCCGATTTAGAAGCCCTTAAAGTCAAAAACCTTGACTGTCGGGCTTCTATTTAGTTTTTTTTAGCTAAATTAGATACTCCGATTTTTGCAACATTTATATTCCTAAGCCATGGCCAATCATCAACGAAAATACATTAAACGATTAAAATCACAGGAACGATGTTTACAATAGAAGCAATTGAATTGGCGCATAGCAAAATTAAATCAGGAGCAGACTTTCCAAAATACATCAAGGAAATTAAAGGCATTGGCGTCACTGCATTTGAAACTTGGGTAGCTGACAGTCATACCAATTATTATGGCGAAAATGGATTTCATACAACTTCCAAACCGCAATATGATGTTTTGACCATAGCCAACAAGAGTAACAAAGAAAGGTTCAGTCACTACTTAAAAAACCATCAACAAGGGGAGACAGACTATTTTACATTTTGTAAACATTGCGCTGAAACGGGAATTGAAAAGTGGGTTGTGAATCTCGATCAAATGACTTGTACCTATTATGACCAGGCTGAAAACAAAGTATTAATTGAAAATGTACCGAGAGTTTAAAAACAACGTACTACCAGCAGTGGCGGAATGTTCTTCATTGAGGAAAGTGAAACCATAGTAGCCAAAGACCTAACCTCATAAGGAGTTGGAATGGTATTAGAGTTTCGATTGAATTAAAATCATTTTTATAACAGCATACGAACAATTTCAAGACCAAATTCAGTGATAAAAAACAGTCTGCTACTTATTGCAATCTTATGCTTCTCAACAGTCCATGCGCAATATGATTGGACTCCTGCAAAAGTTATTTTAAAAAACGGAACCTCATTCCGAGGTTTGGTGAAATTCCCTAAACATTCTGGAGGTTTAATATCAATAGGCACTACAGAGTTTAAATATAAGCTAAAGAAAAAAGGAAAAACCGAAAGATATGGCTACGAAACTGTCGAAGAGGTAATCTTCGGTGATGAGGAGTTTGCAACGGTGCATTATGGATATGTTCCTATTCAAGCAAAAAAGCATGTCTTATTGGAAAAAGTAATCAGTGGAAAAGTAAGTCTATATGCAAGAACTGTTTCCAAATTCCAAAATACATTTATAGGCGCCCCAAATATGACAGGGTCTGGTTATTACTATGATGACTTCCAATACTATTTGATAAGAAAAGATGAGGAAGTTGCTAAATTAATTGCAGGTCCAAATAGTTTTGGGACATTCATTTCCAAAGCCAAAGAATATTTCTCTGATTGTGAAAAAATGGTGTATTACTTGGATAACGAGCTTTACAGTCAGAACAACCTGATTGAATTAGTAGATGACTATAACCTTCTTTGTGAATAAAATCCATATAGAATAGCTTATATAATTATCGTCTTGGTAAATGCTTATTTATAAATGTCCTTGCTGGTGCTCCACTTGTTTTCCCCTAAGTAGTTCTATCCCTTTGATTTTTAGTAGTTACCATTTTTAAATTGTGTCATGTGGAACGATTTGCTATCTTAGCTGATACTCCTTGTCAAAGAGTTCAAGAAGAGAGAAGATTTAATCCAGTCCATGACATTAGATCAGTTTAAACTATTAGAACGAGATGAAATGCAATATTTCCAAAGCTGAATCATATGTCAATAAGTGCAATCTTTAAAATTAAAGTTGAGCAATGAAAAAGGTATTATTTTTACTTAACATGTTTATTTTAACGACAGCAACCTCCTGTAAGGATAAAAACATAGTTGAGAATTTAGATTCTAAATGTAACAATGCGAGTAAAGTTATTTTTAAAATTGATGAACGAACAGAGTTTTTACGCACCATATTTAATTTAGCAGTTATAGATGATTTACCTGAAGATTTGCAAGCATGTGAAACCGATTATTTAAAAAGAGTTAACGGACAATTTCTTCAACATCGTAATCACCCTTTAATCAATTGGATTTACGATAATGAATCTATAGGAATTGATTTTTCTACCATTGGCTTGATGTTTAAAGATTTTGAGCATTTTGAATTTGACGAAAGGTACTCTGAAGAACTAAAATTTTACGGACTAACACGAAATACAGTTGATACACTTATACCTCTGATGAAAGATTTTTATGCGACAACTGAATTTAAAAAGTTTTTTAAAAGCAATGAACACTATTACACCAATGCAATTTCCAAACTCGAAAGTCAAGTTTCAGAAGAAAAGCTTTTCGACAAGGTGCTTGACTTTTACCAATCAAGACAGGAGGATTTAGAATTGATTGTTTTCGTTGAATTGACAAACAACGCTAATAATAAAGCAGTCAGTTTCTACGATGGCTATAATCCGAAGAGAAGAGCAATGATTTTGGCAAACATTTGCGACTTACCAAGTGAACCAACCGGAAATAACGAAATAATGGAATTGGAAAACCATATTCGCGGACAAATTTATCACGAAGCGTCTCATCTGTTTACTACTGAATTATTAGAAAATCATATTGGCGATTTAAATCAATACAAGTCCATGTGTGAAGATTGTGGCGACATGGAGATTAAGGATAAGATTGACCATTTGATTGTCTATCCTTTACAAGAATTAATCTCATATAGAACATTTGGAAAAGACGATGGCCACAATTTTTATCTCAATAAGTGTCAAGACGTCAGAAAAGATATTTACAGACAATTGAGCGCATACCAACCTCAAGATGGAATTCCATTTGCACAGACTTATATTGCCTGTATGAACTTGATAAAACAATCGGCATCGGAAGAATAATGACGGCGAACAGACTATTGATTTTTAAATAATCTGATAGACCACTAAAATGAAACATTCTTAAGTGCATTATGCGCTGAAGTACTTCTGAACCAATGCCAGCAGTGTACTTCTTTTAATCGGCTTTAACATATATTCGTTGCAGCCCACTCCCATGGTCTTTTCCTTATCTTCTGAAAGTCCAGAGGCGGTTTGTGCAATAATGATCACCTCTTCATTAAATTGACGTATTTGTCGGGTGGCTTCAAAGCCGTCCATCACTGGCAATTGGATGTCCATTAGAACTAAGTCAATGTCAGGGTGGTTTTTGAGAACATGAACAGCTTCCTGACCCGTTTTTGCTTCAAAGATCATACTGCTCACTTTTTTGACGTAGGTGGTGATGAGCAGTCTCGAAACTTCGTCATCCTCAACTATTAATGTTTTTAATTTTAAATCTTCGACAGTGGCACTTTGTTGCTTTCTTTTAAAACTACCGTTATTTTGACCACCAGTTTTGTCGCGTTGTTCTGTGCGATAGGGTAGTGTGAAATAAAAGATTGAACCTTTGCCTTTTTCACTAGCAATCCAAATTTTTCCTCCCAGCAATTCTACATAGGCTTTAGAAATTGGTAGGCCCAAACCAGCGCCCTGTAAGTCCATATTATTTGAAACCTTTATCTGTCTGAACCGTTCAAATATGGACAGATGTTTGTTTTGTGGAATTCCAAATCCGGAATCTTTAACATAGAACTCGACCAAAGAAGTTTGCTGATCTGTTTTGATTACATATCCCATTTCAATATTTCCTGTTGCTGTATGCTTAATGGCATTCTTTACCAGATTGCCAAGAATGGAATAGATCTTTTCGACATCAGAGTTAATAGTGGCATCTTTATCTGCTAACGGTTTCTTCGTGGTAAAACCTAAACCTTTGAGCTCTGCCTCGTGTTTAAAAAAATTGTAGATGAAGTCAATTTTATAATTGATATTCACCTCCTGCAAATGGGCCTCCAATAACCCAGATTCTATCTTAGCCATGCTGATAATATCGTTGATGATATTGAGCATTCGCAATCCGCTTTTTTTGATTATTTCAATATACTCTTGCTGCTTTTCTCCTGTAAGCTGCGGTTCTTTCAACAGATCGCAAAAACCCAGAATGCCATTCATGGGAGTGCGTATTTCATGGCTCATATGCGCCAAAAAAGCCGACTTAAGTTGCTCACTGTCTTCTGCAACTTGCTTAGCCTGAATCAATTCGATAGCTCTTTTCTCTTTTTCTCGATTTTGAAATAAAAGCTCTTGGTTCGCCCTCATGAGTTCGGTGGCTCTTTTCTCTTTTTCTTCATTTTGAAACAGCAGTTCCTTATTGGCAATACTCAATTCTGCGGCACGCTTAGATTTCTCATTGTTCTGGTAGACAAGTTCAATATTTGCGGCAACCAAATCGGCAGCACACTTTTCTTTTTCTTCACTGAGAAACTTAATCTCCAAATTGGCAAGTATCAATTGGGATGCGCGTTTTGCTTTTTCTAAGTTTTCAAGGCTGATATTGTGAAGGGCATTTTCTAATTCTTCATTAAGCTGCCTACGTTTATTGGTATCAATACCTTTTATGGAATTCAAAAAATCGTCTTGTAATTCCTGCAGCTCTTCGCGAAGTTCTTCTTTATTCTTTCCCTGATTATTCATAGTAATAGTACTGTTTGAAACGGTTAATAAGGTTATAACGTGAAGTGATCTATAACGCTGTATTAAGGGAATTCATAAAAAAAGTAAAACACGATACAATAATGACGGTTTTCCATAAAATAGTTTTTCTTTTTTACGACTAAAAAGGAATAAACCGAAAAAATATTTACATTAATAAATATCGTATATAAGACGATTTATTTAAAATAGTCAGGAACGCGATCATGGATGGTTTATGGCCTTTCCAAGTTCCTATGTGATCTTTGACCGATGGTTTTAAGATAAATCAAGTGGATGATATCGCTCTACAAAAGTAAATGACATACACCACTTTAATTGATGACTATAAAAATTTCCTTGACTCATATCAGATGCTCATGAATTATGACAAAAATGATCATATGCGAGTCGCCATATCGCTCATTATCATGCACAACCTCATCCTAAAAAAGGTCTTGTCTTCCATATAGTATTATAAAGCTATCTTTAAATTTACAATTTTAGAACCGCCCATCGCACCAAAAATCAATAAAAAATCTTGTATCTTTACAATCCTTATTTAAGCTAAACCCCATTAGATTTATGAAGTATTTTGTGTCCTGCCTGCTTGTAGTCCTATTATTTGGGTGCAATGAGGTCAATTCCAAAGATGAAAGAGCGGTGCGTAAATTCGTAGAACAATGGAACGAATCTCATACACAACTAAAGTCGGCTTACCTGTCACGCGACTATATGGACATGGTCAACTACTACGGAAAACAGCGCAGTAGGGTGCAGGTGCAGCAAGACAAAACTTTACTTTTTGAACAATTTCCAGATTATACCCAAGGCATATTAAACGATGAACTTGTCATTACAAAAGATGCAGGTAAATATCTTGTGACATTCATCAAACACGTCAGCTACGA
The DNA here is from genome assembly GCF_017581925.1 of Gelidibacter pelagius. Classification (GTDB taxonomy): domain Bacteria; phylum Bacteroidota; class Bacteroidia; order Flavobacteriales; family Flavobacteriaceae; genus Gelidibacter; species Gelidibacter pelagius. Next base: position 28,782 of record NZ_JAGEVG010000027.1, read on the forward strand.
CGGCATTGAAGCAGATTACGAATCGTATTTAACTGTGACCATGAAAAATGGTGTGTTTAGAATCCTGCGAGAAGGCGTTGCCGAAAACACCAAAGATCTTGATGCTCCCATTTTCCCGAAGGCGCGCGAAAACATTCGCATCCTCGCTAATACGAGACAACTGTTTGGCGATTTTGATGGCGATGGCCTTTCAGACTATGCGACGGTCATCTCTCCAGAAATAAGTTCTGCTGTAAATGGAACAGTCGAATGTGTTGGCGGATGCAACAGTGTAGTTGTGTTTAACAACAGGGAGTTAGAAGATATCGTAATTGAAGGCGCCTACCAATCGCAGTTGGAGAATCTTAAAGATTTGAATAGCGATGGTGCCGACGAGATTGGCTTTTGGGATATTAAACCCACATCCAAAACCCTCTATGTTTTTGATCCCACCAATGGTAAATTACTCACTGAGCCTATTATAATCAATACTGCCTTTCATAAAAACCTTAAGCTAATCGACGTTTTTAAAAAATCGGGACGCAATAAGATCACTGTCACACGAAGTGCTCAAGTTGATGGAAAGTGGATTTTAGAAACGGAAGTGATTGGGTTGGATTAATTAGATTCCTCAACCTAAAGAGTTTTTTTATTCCCTAATCTGCCCGTCCGTTCGGCCGGCTTAACTTTTAACTTCTCGCTTAAGTCCAATAAACAAGGTAGTAGACACTAAAAGCAAGCCCAGATACCAAGAATTCGTAACCAAATCAAAATAGGAAATCTGGCCCTGAGCAAAACTTAAGATCATCAATACTTGCGCTCCGTAAGGCAATAGTCCCTGTGTGATACAGGCGAAAATATCCAAAATGGAGGCGGTTTGTTTATTGTCCAAGCCGTACTGGTCGTTGATGTTTTTGGCGATAGACCCTGAAATAATGATGGCCACGGTATTATTGGCAATGGCAATATTGATGCTCGATACCAAAGCGCCAATCCCGAATTGGGCGGTTTTCTTACTTCTGATCAAGGCTTTTATTTTGACCAAAATATATTCTATCCCGCCATTGTAAGCCACCAACGCGGCCAAACCTCCTGTCAATAAGGAAAGCAGAAATATCTCGGTCATGTCCGTAAAGCCTACGTAAACTAATTGCGTGAACTCAATGAGTGAGAAATCGGCATAAAACAAGCCCAAAATCCCTGCTGTGATGATGCCCAGAACCAAGGTGACAAAAACATCAAGTCCGATAACAGACAATACAATAACAATAAGATAGGGTGCTATTTTTAATACAGAATAGCTATAATCGACCGTTTCTTCAACATGGGCGTCTAAGCGCAAGCCTTCAAAAATAAGGATGACACTGGTCACAAGCGCTGCAGGGATGGCTATTTTGATGTTGGCTTTAAATTTGTCGCTCATTTTAACGCCCAAAGATTGGGTGGCCGCAATGGTCGTATCTGAAATAATGGAAAGGTTATCTCCAAACATGGCACCACTCAGCAAAGCACCACAGAGAATGGCAAGTGAGAAACTGCCTGTATCTGCAAATCCAACCACAATAGGCGCCAAGGCAACAATGGATCCTACAGAAGTCCCGGTTGATACCGATAGGAATGCGGCAATTACAAAGATGCCAACATAAATGTATTGGTTATTGATGAGGTCCATTCCTAAATGCACAATGGTATCGACACTTCCAGTGGCATTCGTGACGGCGGCAAAGGCTCCAGCAAGTAAATAGATCAAACACATGGTAAGGATCTTAGGGTCGCCACAGCCTTCCAACAATGTTTTGATCTTAGAGTTTATCGGTTGTTTAAATAGAAGAAAAGCGACAAAAATTCCAGCTATTACAGCAATAGGGGCGGGGAGCGCATAGAAATCCTCTTGAACAATGCCCGCACCCAAAAAGGTGATGATAAATACAAAAAACGGGATTAATGCTTTAAAGTTTGGCTTAATGGTGGTCATAAATCTTGATGTTTTCAGAATCGCAATAAAGAAGTGACCGCAAATAATTAGGAAGGATAACGTTTTTTCCAAAGTATTTGGCTTATCGCTTTAGCACCTTGCTTGTTATTGCAGGTTGCTACCTCTTGTTTGAGATTCTTGATAATTAAGTGTGCAAAAATAGGAGTTTATGAGTGGTAAACCTAAAGTTTTGAGACACGAATTTCACGAATTGTCACGAATCCATTTGTCTGCTGAAAACAGACTAAATAAGAACTATTCATTTCACGAATGTAGAAGGCTTGCACGGATTATCACGAATTCAATTGTTACCTATATGATAACTATTCATTTCACGAATGGGATTAGCTTATGGGGATTTAGATTTCAACAAGCTCAATATTTAAGGGCAGGAATTCTCTGATAATTTGGAGGTTTATTATTTACGAACTGATCTAAATTCTCCTCCTTTTTAAGGAGGAGTGGCTTCTGCTTCAGAAAAGAAGCAGATGGCGAGGTGGTTCGGAATGTGATAAAAGCATTATTCAACCGCGCAAGGGCTCTTTTCCATTCCATCTCATATGGCGCGAGTGTCCCGCTCGTGTCCACTCACATCAAATCATTATTTATCAGTAAATCCAGTTATACTTATGCCTTTGAATATGAAATACCTACTCCGATTCCCAAATGCGTTTTTGAGCCGTTCCGAAAGCACCCAATTGATACACCCCAATCGCTGCGGCCTGAAACTTTTTAGACTGGAATTGATTCTGTGCCAAACTATCCAATAAAGTAGTCTTAGCCACGCCCAAGCTGATATGTGGATTATAATGCTCATAGCTATGGGCACTCACAAATTTGGGTACATAGGCCAGAGTAAAATCATCTATGGGTGTCCCATCTGCAGTTTGCACATACGATACTTGAGAGCCGTCAGGAATCATATATGGTTCTAAAAGCGTGATGGTTTGTTCGTGAAGTGCCATTAGTGACGGACTTCTTTTAATGCCAATGGACGCGAAACTCTCGGTCTTATCTTTAGAATATTGTAGCTCATCTGCCCAAAGACTATCATTTTCTATGGTTTTATAAAGTCCGTTTAATGCTTGCTCAATTTTGGACAAATCACTTTCTTTAACATAACACTGCAATAAAGTGATGTGTGGAATATGATGGTCGTCCAAAGAGATATTGTCAGGGTGCTTTTCCAATATCGCTCGATTTAGTTGAACGGATTGTTGATACATATCCTCAGGAAGTGTGAGCATCACACCGATGGCTATTGTTTTTTCCTGCTTTTGAGCACAGGAACTGATTAGCGTGATGACTAAGAATGTTATGATTAGGGAATATTTATTCATTTTTGAAGATATCAGTGAGTTTCGAGATTTAAAGGATGGGAATTTAGTAAAGAATTAGATGGAATGCTCAATTTGAGATGGGTAAATTTAATATTTGCCAGATTAGCATGGGCTGGACACGTCAGAGCTATTTTGTTTTTGTGATGAATGACTTTTCGGAATTAAGATTCATCTGCTGGCGCGGGCGTCCCGCCCGTGTCCCGGCATTCTCATAACAATTATATCAAATCTAAAATACGTAAAAAAATTATCCAAGAAATCCAATATTATCAATCGGGATGACTGCGTCGAGTTCGGCATAATTACGGGCGCTACTGTGTTTCCATTCCCATGGTTCGATAACTAATCCTGCTTTTACAGGATTGTTATGGATATAATCAAATTTTTCCTTTATTACATGAGTGCTCCATAACTCTATAGGCTGGTTATTCTGTTGCCAAAACTGATATTCTTTTATATTACTGTTCTTTTCTCCTGCTCTTTTACACACCCATAGCATCCATTCGCGCCTGCTCTCTTGGGGATGTTCCAAAATGCTTGCAATCATCTTTTTGGAAGTGAAACCTTTGAAATCCCTTATCAATCCCGAAGGATTTTCGTTGTCATCCCGAAACAAAAGATGAATATGATTTGGCATAATACAATAAGCAAATAGGGCCATTCCTTTATTATTTCGGCAAAAGTCTAAGCTATCCGTAATGACCTTGAAATATGCTTCACGGGTAAATACATCGACCCAATTAACTACGGCAAAGGAAACAAAATATGCCGCCGAAGGATTGTGGAATTTATATTTTCTACTCATGAGATTATGGTAAAAAATAAAGATAGTACAATTACTGATAATTCAGTTCGGTTTATTCTTATGAAGGCGCACGAGCGGGACGCTCGCGCCAGCCTCTGCTTCCGGAGAGAAGCAGAAGGCCCGCCTCTCCGTCGGGCAGGCGAGGTGGTTTTAAATTTGCAAAAAGCATTATTATATCTAACACAAACCAATTCTTACAAAACCTATCCCTCCACAACCAAACTTTGCTTCTTAGCCGTTTTATTCACTTTAAATTGTAGCAATAACACCATCGCTACAAAGGCAACAACCGTAATGAGCGACAAGATCCTGATCTCTGATGCAATGGATGCCAAATCACCTCCATAAAAAGCAATTCTTCTAAAGCCGCTCAAAAACTGGGTCACTGGAATGAATTGCGCCACACCCGTAATCCATCCAGGAATGGCTTCTGTAGGCCAAGTGAATCCGCTCAATATAAAAGCAGGCGTAGAGATGACCATCAGTAATTCGGTAGCTTTTAATTGGTTTGGAATGGCAACCGAAAACAACATCCCGATCATCATTGACGCTAAAGTCAGCAGTACAGTCAATACCAACATTGGGAAGTTAAAAATATCTGCAGTAATCTTGAAATACGGAAAGTACATGGCAACTACGAACCAAATAAATGGCAACATGATCAAGAATGGCGTTGCTTTTAATAAAATAAGATATAACGCCGATTTCTTCTTTTCTACTAAACTGGCAAAATAACCATCTTCAAAATCCCTCGAAAATGCTAAAGCCACCGCTAAAAAAATGATTTGTTGCATAATGGCTGCCAAGATGCCCGGGAGCATAAAGTTGACGTAGTTGCCGGCAGAGTTATAGAGTTTGTTGAAATTGATCTTAAACGTTTCGTAAGAAGCTTTGGCTTGGTCTGGATGCATGCCTTGCTTTTTAAGACCTTCGATTTCCATACCTGCATTTAAAGTCATCAAAACCATATTGATATTGTTGCTGGCCGTATTGGCGTTGAGGATGTTGGCCATATTTAGGTCCACCCGAATTTCAGGATGCCTTTTTTGAAGCACATCTTTTTCAAACCCTACAGGGAGGGTTACGACGGCGGCATATTGCTCAATAGGCATTTCTTCCAATAGATTGCCTGGCGTTGATCGTACATCCTTAACCAACAACCCCTCGTTATCCATAAAAGCATCAATGATCATGTCTGTGGTTGGGCTTTGGTCCTGATCGACAATAACAATCGGTAAATCAAGGACTTTTGCCTGTTGATATACATAACCGAAAATAATCCCGTAGCCTATTGGCGCAGCAAAAAAGATGGCCATCAAGACACCATTTGAGAAAATACGCTTAAATTCTACTTTAAGTAAGTTCTTAAAAGTCTTCATCGGTTATTGTTTTATAAGAATGGTGGCGTTAACATAAAATTGTTGATCGCCCGTGTCTGAAGTCGGTACCACTTTCAGTTCATAAATAGATTCTGAAAGCTCATATAAAGGTGAGGTGCTGGTAATATCCGCATATTGCGCCAGCTGTTTGATGGCGACGATTTTGGCCCTTGTTTCATCTTTGGTATAAGGATTGACCAAGGTCAATTCCTTTCCTACTTTATAATCATAAATCCGTGATTCTGGAATCGTGAATCGGAAATACATACCATCCGTTTTGTAGCCGTTGAACAAGGCATAACCGGGAGTCAGCAATTCGCCTTCCTCCAAACTAATGGTCTCAACCGACATGTCAGCTGGGGCGATGACGTATTGTTCATCAGATGCCGACATGACTTCCTTCTTGGCACCGAGTGCTCTGTCCAATTGGCCTTGGGCTTGTTCTATCTGTTCTGAGCGTGCCCCTTTTCTTATTTCGTCGCGTTTGGCTTCCAAAGCATCAACTTGCGCCTTTGCCATTTGGAGTTTCATCTTGACTTCATCAAATTGCTGTTGGCTCACTAAAGAATCTTGATACATATTTTGCAATCGGTTATACGATTCCTGGGCAAACTCCATTTGTGCTTTTCCTGAGTTTAATTGGCCCTCAATCTGATTGAGTTGTTCTGTAGTTGCCCCATTAAAAGCCAAATTCAATTGGCCTTGGGCGGCAGTAATGGCGCCTTCAGCTTGCATCAATTTCGCACTCACTTCAGGAATATTGACCAAGGCAAGCGTATCGCCCTTTTTGACCTTTTGTCCTTCCTTAACGTAAATTTTATCAATCCGACCGGCAATTTTACTGCTTACTGAAATTGTTTCAAATTTCACTTTCCCTCGGTTGGGAGTGATCTGATCGTTTTTACAAGAATTTAAAGTGATTAGTGCCAAAAAGCTAATAAGAATGTGTGTATATGTTTTCATGGTTTGATTTTGTGTTGGATTAATAAGTGAGTACGCCTTTGGCATGAAGCATTTCAGCCACTGCACGTCTTTCGTTAAAATAGGATTCCTGTAATTTGAAATTGGCTTTTTCAACGTCATTTAAAGCATCGAGCACATCATTGATGGATGCTAAATTGTTACGGTATTGTTTATCGACCATCTCATAAGTATCATTGGCCAATTCAATTTCCTTTTCAACAATTTTTGTGTTTTGCAACGCTGACTGATACTTCAGTTCTGCTTTGGTGATGCTCAATGCAATCATTTCTTCAACATCTTCAATTTGGTCTCTATAGCGCTCACTTTCTAAGGTCGCCTTTTTACTTTTCAATCGGGATTGGTTCCCATCGAAGACATTCCATTTAATGCCGGCTCCAATAAACCATTTCGGATCCAATAAGGATAAGTCATCCTCAATAAATTCGTAATGTCCTTTTACAGCCACTTTAGGAATGAAATTACTTTTCGCCATTTTTGCTTGGTAGAGCGTTGCTTTTTCAGCTTCTTCCAAGGCTTTTACCTCGTTCCGTTTTTCTGTAGTAGTGGCGTCGGTATTAGCAAACGCCTGTAACTCTGGTTCCAGAAGTCTCAAGTTGGCTTTAGGTTCCCCCGTGAGTTGATGGAGCAATTCAATCAGCATGATGTTATTATGATCAAATTCCAATTGTTTGGCTGCCAATTGCTGTTGGGCAAGCTCTAATTTCTTTCGGCTGAGTGGCGTGGTCAAGCCATTCTCTATGGCCTTTTTGACATAAAAGATCTGCTCGTTTAAATATTTTTCGGAAGTAATCAATACTTTTTTTGATGCTTTAACAAGGGCCAATTTATCATAAGCTTCTATGATTTGTAGGGCGACTTTGTCTCTCTCTGCCAATCCTAAATAATTCAATGAAGTTTCCTTATGTCTGCTCGCCTTAAGGGCATTACTGGCCTCAAACCCGCTAAACAACACCCAATCCAAATCGACGGACGATTTTAAGATGTTCTTGTTTTGAAGGTTTGGCACCGCCTCCAATGGAATATTATCGGGAAAAGGCGAATTGAACGGCAATCCAACAGCATCTTTAATAACCAATTTTTGGGTGGCGATCAATAAGTTTTGAGTGTTGTCATCAAAAGTAATGTCATCGTCCAATCGAACAAAGCTCCCATTAAAGGTGATTTTTGGTAAGAATACGGATTTGGCCAACTGCTGATCGACTTGCGCTTGTTCGGCATCAATACGATTGGAGTTTATTTGATGGCTCTTATTCAATCCTTTATGGATTAAGTCCTGCAGCACCGGATCGAGTTGCTGTGCGGTAATAACCGACGGCAGTGCAAGTGCTAGGACCAGAAACATCTTTAAGACGATTGTATTTTGGTTCATTGTTGATGGTTTTTATAAATATAAGGCAAAGTTGAGGAAAATTTGAGGGAATTCCTTTGACATAGGTCAAATAGTGAGTAGAGGGTAGTGGATCGTGGGTAGTGGGGGACTTGCTCGGTATCTTTCCTTCTCCGAATGAATACCGGCGAGGTGCGGGCGGGTGAGGGATTAGTAGATTAGGGATTAGTTGGATAGACAGTAGTGGATATCGACTGTTAGAGGTAGAATGAATTTAGGATTATGCTTATATCTGCGAAACCTGCCCGTCCGGCAGGTGGATTCGCGGGAGATTAATAGTCGCAACACAGAGTTTCACAAAGGAGGCACAAAGTTACGCAAAGGGAATGCTGAGATTTGAACGCAGTGGCGATCTGAGTATATCTGCACAATTTTGCGGGAGATTAGTAGTTGTAAAACAGGGTTTAACGGAGACAACGCGGAGTTGCACAGAGTTATGAAGAGAGTGTTATTGTTTGATTGAAACTGCTTTCTGCGAACATCTGTGAAGCAAGTCCAGTAGGCGGGTCTGAGGGAAATTAATAAAACTAATTCACCCTTTTCTTATCCTGCTCAATGTTTCTTGGGTCATCCCCAAATATGAAGCAATATGGCCTAAAGGCACTCGATAGGCGATATCAGGGAATTCCGCAAGCATATAGTCGTATCGCTCTCTGGCGGTTTGGAATTGGATGGCGTTGAGCTTGTTGACCATTTTAGTGAGCATCTCTGTGGTGACGAGGCGACCCATGGTTTCCATTTTGTGATATTTGGCAAATAACTGATCAATATCTGATTTGGACATGCAATAAAGTGTGGCATCTTCCAATACTTCTAAATAATACAAACTTGGAGTTTGCTGAAAAAAGCTGTCCACGCTGGACATGAACTTCCCAACTCCAAAAAACCATTGGGTGATTTCTTTTCCGTTCTCGTTGAGGTAATAACTACGGCCCATTCCTTTTTCCACAAAATAGAGGGTTTTGCAAACCTCACCTTGGCGGACAAGGGTTTGATTTTTTAATACCGTCTCTTTCTTAAAATGTGAGACGATATCTTTCAACTCATCATCAGTAAAGGGAACTATGGTGCTTAAAAAGTCGGTGATGTTCATATATAGTGTAAATCGGGCTGAATTATTGCACAAGATAAGTAAAATACAAAACAGAATAAGCCATCTAAATGATGAAATTATGATGTTCAAGATGTGAAGCACATCTATTATTTTTGTGCGACATTACTTTGCTTGCCATAATAGCCATTGTGAACCGCTAAAGAATCAAGATGCTTCAGCAAATATAAACATCTCAAAAATATGAAATGCGTTCCGTCGGCGTTCCCCTTGAAGTAGGTTTGAATCCTGCTGCCCCTAATAGTGACAAATTTCTCCACATCAGATTCAAATCCATAATAAACAATTAAATCCAATACTTCTTCTGAAAACAAAAGCCTAATTTTGCTGTCTTTTTGCTGCCATTTTCTCTTTTAGATGAACGAATGGGCAATAATGAATTGAATGGGTATCAAAGACTTTTGACTACCTCCAAGGTTTAAGGTTTATGGAAACACGAGATAAAAACGGATTAAATAAAGCCTCACGAACATTATTGCTCGTGGGTATATTATTCGTATCTATAAATTTAAGACCCGCGCTTTCAAGTATTGGCCCGTTAATCGACATGATTCGTGAGGATGTTGGACTTTCAGACACCTTATTAGGGCTGCTCACTACCTTGCCGTTAATTGCCTTTGGCGTCGTTTCAACAATGACACCCTTGTTCACTAAGCGCTTTGGAATTGGCAATACGATTTTAGGAGCCTTGATCCTACTGACTGCAGGTATTAGCATCCGTTCTGTAGGAGGTATCTTTGAACTGTATCTGGGAACGATTTTATTGGGAATAGCGATTGCTTTCGGAAATGTATTGATTCCCGCATTGATCAAAAGAAACTTCCCCCACAAAGCCGGATTTGTTACCAGTTTATATTCAGGAATCATGTCACTTGGGGCTGCCTTTGCCGCAGGATTAAGTGTTCCATTGGCCGTTGAACTCAATTTGGGTTGGCGAGGCTCGCTGGCCGTTTGGGCCGTATTGGCGGTGTTCGCATTGATCATTTGGATTCCCAACATCAAACGCATCAATCGCACTCCGCCAAGTAGAGGATTTAAAGAAGCCATGAAGAAACTGAGTGGTTCGTTGTTGGTTTGGAGATTGGCACTGTATATGGGGCTGCAATCTTTTGCGTTTTATGTGATCTTAGCGTGGCTACCAGCCTTACTTATCGATCGGGGATATGATGATTCGTACGCCGGCTGGATGCTTTCCCTATCGCAGGCCACTGGAATCATAGGCGCCATTGTAATTCCTATTTGGGCGGGGTCGAGAAAAGACCAACGCTTGGTCATTGTTTCCCTAATTATTGTTGAAGTTATCGCCTTGATTGGATTAATGATCCCGGGAATTGGCATGGTTGAGCTTTGGGTCGGCCTCATTGGAATGGTGCTTGGCGGCACATTTGGTCTGGCCTTATTGCTGATCGTTCTTAGATCCAAGGATGCAGAAACGGCTGCCGAACTTTCGGGAATTGTTCAATCCATTGGCTATTTTATTGCGGCCACAGGACCCTTTATTGTAGGGGTCATTTATGATCTTACACAGGTATGGAACTACGCTTTGGTTCTGTTGGTGGCGATTGCAATTATCAAACTGATTTTAGGCATTGACGTCGGGAAAAACAAAAAGGTCTAAGCCTCAAGATTAAGTCAAATACACACCATTTTTCTTTGGGAAATGATTAAAATCAACGCGTTATAATGTCGTAAATCGTCAACAATCAAAAATCTAATTCTCTAAAATATAGGATCTTTTTTTAAAAAATTAGTATCTTACTAAAAAATAGCCTTATGCCAATATTTATGGATTTGCATGAATTACCAAATGGTATTACAGCAAAAGATATTGCTGAAATGCATCAAGAAGATTTAAAAATCGAGCATAAATATAATTGTCGTGGATTAACGTATTGGTGTGATGAGGAGCGACAAACAGCTTTCTGTTTAATGGAAGCCCCCAATAAACAAGCTGTAATAGATTTACACCAAAAAGCTCATGGTGCAATTCCACAGCAAATTCTTGAAGTCAACGAGGCTATAGTAGAATCTTTTTTAGGTCGAATTGAAGATCCTATAAAATCGAAAGATGCGAGTCTTAATATTATTAACGATCCAGCTTTTAGAACGCTTATGATCGTTAAGCTTAAACATAAAACCCTAAGAAATACCGAGATAAATACTTTAAAAGCTGCAATTAGAGGCTATACCACTTCAATAAAGGCATTAACGGCTAATTATAATGGAAGTTTGGTAAAACAAGAAACCGCTACATTTTTAATGTCATTTACATCGGTTACTGACACGATACATTGTGGACTAAAAATTAGAGACCTACATAATTGTGTTATTACACCTGATTTAGAATTTAAAATAGGCATCAGTGCCGGCATTCCAATTACTAAAAATGACGGATTTTTTGAGGACACTATAAAAACTTCAGACTGTTTAAGTGATATCGCCAAAGGCAGTTTTTCTATTACAACTGCAGTCATGGGGCTTTATGAAGGAGAAAACCAAAATAAACCTTTAACGAAAGACACTGCTATTACCGTTCTAACTAATAAAGAAGAAGATTTTATTATGAATCTTATGCATTATACAGAAGGAATTTGGTCACACACTGCTATAGGTGTTAATGATTTTGAAGAAAACCTAGGCTATAGTAAATCTAAATTATACCGAACCATGATGCGTTTAGTGGGCAAATCTCCAAATATGTTTTTAAGAGATTATCGCTTAAATAAAGCTTTGGAATTATTAATAAAACAAGACCATAATATTTCTGAAGTTGCTTATCAAACTGGTTTTAGTAGTCCCACTTACTTTACGAAATGTTTCCATAAAAAATACGGAATCCTCCCTTCAAGTTTTATTTCCAACAATCAAAACATTGTATAACAAGTAGTTATACCTAAATGCCTTTTGATCTAAAATTACATTTATTTGGTCTAAAAGTAGGATTATAGAAATATTTTCTACTCTACTTTTGATGTAAACCATTAATAACCAAATATTATGAAAAAGTTTATCATCCTATTTTACGGTCTTTTTGCGTATGTCGTTTTCTTAATTTCCTTCCTTTATGCTATTGCATTTGTCGGTGATTTTTTAGTACCCAAAACCATTAATTCCGAAACTGAAAGTATAGGGTTCTCAGCAGTATTAATTAATTTGACATTATTAAGCTTATTTGCTATTCAACATAGCATTATGGCAAGACCAGCTTTTAAAGCTTGGTGGACAAAAATTATTGGAAAACCTGCCGAACGCAGTACGTATATATTGTTTTCAAGCTTAATACTTCTATTACTGTTTTGGAAATGGCAACCTATAAATACAGTCGTTTGGCAAGTAGAGAATAAAACCATTGCCATGCTCTTGATAGGGATTTGTGCTCTCGGCTGGATTATTGTCTTGCTTTCTACATTTATGATTAGTCATTTTGAGTTATTTGGCTTAACACAAATAGTCAACAATTTTAAAAACAGGACCACACCATCGCCAACATTTCAAACTAATTTTTTGTACAACATAGTAAGACATCCGCTTATGCTTGGGTTTATAATAGCTTTTTGGGCAACACCGGTAATGACCACAGGACATTTGTTATTTGCAGTTGTTACCACTTTATATATTCTTATTGCAGTGAAGTTTTTGGAAGAAAAAGATTTGCGTAAAGCACTTGGTAAACCATATTCAGATTACCAACAAAGAGTACCAATGATTATTCCTTTTTTAAAAACAACTCATTATGTAAAACGTTGATTATAATAGAATTATGCAGCAAATTACAATTAAAACTTTAATATATAAAAATATGAAAAATTCAGCCAAAACCATCGCTCCCGAACATATTAAAACCTTCGCATCACAATTAAAAGGCAAGCTTATTTCACCATCAGATGATGGCTATAATGACACACGAAAAGTGTATAATGCCATGATTGATAAGCGTCCTGGATTATTCGCTATGTGTGAAAATGCGGATGATGTTATCGCTTCTGTCAATTTTGGAAGAGACAATAATTTATTAGTTGCCATTAGAGGTGGTGGCCATAACGGCGGAGGTTTAGGCATATGCAATGACGGCCTTGTCATAGATTTATCAGGAATTAAGTTTGTGCAGGTAAATACATCCAATAACACCGTAAAAGTAGGAGGAGGAAATATTTGGAGCGAGGTTGATAAAGCTACGCATGAATTTGGTTTAGCCATACCTTCTGGAATGGTATCCTCAACCGGGGTCGGAGGTTTAACGCTTGGTGGAGGTGTTGGTTATTTAAGCCGGAAATTTGGCCTCACCATAGACAATCTCTTAGAAGCAGATATGGTTTTAGCCGATGGTAGCTTTGTCACCGTAAACGCTAAAGAGAATACCGATTTGTTCTGGGCCATTAGAGGCGGTGGAGGAAATTTTGGAGTGGTGACGTCCTTTACATTTCAGGCACATCCTCTTAAAACGGTCATTGCTGGACCTACTTTTTGGCCAATAGAACGTGTGGAGGAGATTATGGCTTGGTATGATGGATTTATACAAAATGCACCAGAAGAATTAAGCGGATTTATAGCGACTATGGTGGTTCCAGAATCGCCATTTCCAGCAGAATTACACAACAAGCAGTTTTGCGCTATTGTTTGGTGCTATACAGGAGATGCTGATGAATTTAATGCTCTATTTAAAACAGTGTTAGATCTTAATCCCGTATTTGCTCATGTTGGCGAAATGCCTTATCCTGCCTTACAAAGTATGTTTGATGGTTTCTTTCCTAAAGATATGCAATGGTATTGGAGAGCAGATTTTTTCGATGCCTTAACACCAGAAATTACGGCACAACATTTAAAGTTCGGCTCACAGATCCCAACACCACTATCTCAAATGCATTTGTATAATATTAGTGGCGCTGCAAGCAGAGTAGGTGCTGAAGACACACCTTGGGCTTATAGAGATGCGAAATATGCAGGTGTTATCGTTGGTATTGATCCTGATCCTAAAAACGCAGATAAGATTACCGATTGGTGTAAAGATTACTATAATGCATTGCATCCTTATTCTGCCGGCGGTGCCTATTCCAATTTCATGATGGATGAAGGGCAAGACCGCGTCAAAGCAAGCTATAAGCATAATTACGACAGATTGGTAAAGATTAAAGCTGCTTATGATCCTGAGAACTTATTTCGGGTGAATCAAAACATTAGAGCTTAATCAATCATAATGCTTTAACCTACTGTCGTTATAAAAACTTAGTCGTTGTTGGTGTTTTTCGCGAACAACGGCTACTGTTTTTTTCGCCATTATTGGTGTTTTCCACCAACAATACTTTACATGCCTACACTCAATTAATTATTTAAGCTAACGTATCTAATAATCATGAATCTAAGGCGTTACCAAAGGCATTAAAGTTTCCCAAACCGTATTCGCCAGTATCTTATGACCTTCCACATTGGGGTGGATGCCATCGCTTTGGTTTAGGGAAGCAATCCCTCCAACATCCTTCAAAATAAATGGAATAAACTCCAAGTCATTCTGTTCTGCCAAGTCGGCGTAAAGTTGACGGAACTCGGTGGTGTAATTCTGACCCATATTTGGCGGTAATTCCATGCCTGCAAGAATGATGGTCGTTTGCGGACTTTTTTCCTTCACCACATCAATGATGGCTTGCAAATTGGCACGCGTTTCTGTTAAGGCCACCCCACGCAATCCGTCGTTTGCGCCGAGTTCCAATAGAAACAGGTCCACCTTTTGCTTAATCACCCAATCAATTCGGCTTCTACCGCCTGCCGTAGTTTCGCCACTAACACCCGAATTGATCACCGTATAATTCAGACCCAAAGAATCAATCTTTTGTTGCAACAGCGCCGGATAGGCATCATTACTATCGTCCAGCCCGTAGCCCGCGGTGATGCTATCGCCAAAGCACAGAATGGTCTTGTTTTTGTTGTCGTTGGTCACAAGATCTTCGGTTTGTTCGGAAGTGCTTTGGGTGTCCGTTGTTTTTTCCGTTTTACCATCGCCGCAGGAGAATAGCAGGAGTGGCAGAATAAAATAACAAAACTTTATGAGTTTGTGAACTATTACGGTTGGTAGAATCGAATGCATTTGTTTATTTTGAGCCTTGGACATAAGTCGCTATTTAAATTAAAATGTATATGCCAAAGATATTAAAGATTACCGGGTTGGAAAAGACATATACCAGTGGTAACAAACAATTAACGGTCTTGCACGACATCTCTTTTGAGGTGGAGAAAGGCCAAACCTTTTCAATTGTCGGTCCTTCGGGAAGCGGGAAGACCACCTTACTCGGTTTGTGTGCAGGCTTGGATCAGCCCAATGCAGGGCGAGTGGAACTCTGCGGACAAGATTTAAATGATTTAAACGAAGATCAACGCGCGCAATTGCGCAACA
This sequence comes from Gelidibacter pelagius, assembly GCF_017581925.1. Taxonomy (GTDB): domain Bacteria; phylum Bacteroidota; class Bacteroidia; order Flavobacteriales; family Flavobacteriaceae; genus Gelidibacter; species Gelidibacter pelagius. The sequence goes on from NZ_JAGEVG010000027.1 coordinate 44,127, forward strand.
AGGAAGTCGGTTTTATTTTTCAGAACTTCCAATTATTGCCAACCCTTACGGCCCTCGAAAATGTGAGTGTCCCCTTAGAATTGCAAGGCAATAAAGACGCAGTCAAAAAGAGCAAGGTGTTGTTGGAAAAAGTAGGCCTGGGCGATCGGGTGCACCATTATCCCTCACAGCTTTCTGGTGGGGAGCAGCAACGGGTGGCCTTGGCACGAGCCTTTGCCAATGCGCCTTCCATCTTATTTGCCGATGAACCTACGGGAAATTTAGATGACGACACCGGTGAAAAGGTGATCCAGCTCTTGTTCGATCTCAATAAGGAAAATGGCACCACCTTGGTCATCATTACCCACGATCTGGAATTAGCCAACCGCACCCAACAAATCTTACGTCTTAAAGGCGGAAAAATAGTAACCAACCAATTGACTCCCGTACTGTGAACGACTCTCCATTAAAAACCAACCTACAAACCTCTTGGCTTTTTAAAATGGCCTGGCGTGATGCCAAAGCCAGTAAAGTGCGCTTGTTCCTATTTATGGCGTCCATTATCCTGGGGATTGCAGCCGTGGTGTCCATTCAGTTGTTCAGCACAAATCTGAAGGACAATATCCAGAGCCAATCCAAAGTCTTAATGGGAGCCGATTTTATTATCGACTCCAGACAAGAACCAACAGCGCGTGCCCAAGCCATTATCGACTCGTTAAAACCAAATGCATCAGAAGTCAAGTTTGTATCCATGATTGCCTTTCCCAAGAATGGTGGCACCAAGTTGGTGCAGGTCCGGGGTATGGAAGGCGGTTTTCCTTTTTACGGAAAAATAGAAACACAACCCGCCTCTGTTGCAGATACTTATCAAGAGTCAGGTGGAGTTTTGGTTGACGCCACTCTGATGCTTCAATTTGACGTCAAACCCGGTGATTCCATCAAAGTGGGCGAACTCACATTGCCTATTGCAGGTGCCTTAAACTCGATCCCGGGGAGCTCGGCGATTTCCACTTCCGTAGCTCCACCGGTCATCATTCCGTACCGGTTTGTTGAAGCGACCCAACTGTTGCAGTTCGGAAGCAGGAAAGAATACCAGTATTTCTACAAAACTTCAGATACTTTAGATTTAGTACAACTCAAAGACCAATTGGAACCGAAGCTTGAAGCGGAGAATGCTGATTTAAGCACCCATATCAGCAGTACCAAACGTTTGGGCAGACGGTATGACAATGTGGGGAAGTTCTTGAACCTGGCTGCGTTTATCGCCTTATTGTTGGGCTGTATTGGGATTGCGAGTTCCGTACATATCTATATCAAAGAAAAACTCAGAGCCATTGCGGTTCTCAAATGTATGGGAGCGTCCAGGCTCCAAAGCTTTTTGATCTTCCTCATTCAAATTGCAGGGATTGGAATTGTTGGCGGCCTTATCGGATCGCTGATTGGCGTTGGGCTGCAAGGCCTGTTTCCGTACCTTTTAAAAGACTTTTTACCCTTTGCTCTGGACATTAGCATATCGGCACAACCAATTGTTATCGGAGTATTTTTAGGCTTGTTCATGTCGGTGTTATTTGCGCTCTTGCCCTTATTACGCACCTGGTACGTGTCGCCGTTAGAAGTGTTACGTGTGGACGAGGAGGCCGTTCAAGAACCCATGAAAGTACGGATCATTGTATTCACGGCCATTATGGTGTTTCTATTTTTATTCTCACTCTGGCTCATCCAAAATTGGCTTTATGCCTTGGCGTTTGTGGGCGCAACGCTCATTACCTTTGCTATTTTAGCGGGAATTGCGGCACTCTTTATCAAAACCATTAAACGATTTTTCCCAAAGCGTTGGGGCTTTACGGCACGCCAAAGCTTGCTCAACCTGTTCCGACCAAACAACCAAACCGTTGTGTTGGTAGTGGCCATTGGCTTGGGGACTTTTTTGATCAGCACCTTGTATTTTACCAAAGACATTTTACTGGCGAAAACAGAAGTAGGGCAGACCTCGGAAAACGCCAATATCATCATCCTCGATGTACAAAGTGAACAGCGTGATGCCGTAGCCCAAAGCATTATCACCAAAGACTTACCCGTGGTCAATAACATTCCGATGGTGACCATGCGGATGCACAGCATCAAGGGCCGATTGGTGAATGACATCCGTCAGGACACCACGAATCAAGTACGGTCTTGGATCTTGAACCACGAATTTAGGACTACCTATCGGGATACGCTGACCGCTTCTGAAGAATTGCAGGAAGGTAAATGGATTTCGCGATTGCAACCAGGCGAGCCAGTGGTCATCTCCATTTCGGATAACCTCTCGGCCGATGCCAAGGTCACAGTGGGCGATACGATTGTCTTTAACGTTCAGGGCGTGCTCATGGAAACCACCGTAGGCAGTATCAGAAAAGTGGATTGGGCGCAAATGCAGCTCAATTTTACCATCGTGTTTCCCGCAGGTGTGCTCGAAGAAGCACCACAATTCAACGTTTTGACCACCACCGTCAAGGATGAGTCGAGTTCAGCAGCATTACAGCGCGACCTGGTGTCTAAGTTCCCCAACCTGTCCATTATCGATTTGCGACAGGTGTTTACACTCGTGGAAGATATCTTGGACAAAGTATCTTGGGTCATCAATTTTATGGCGTTTTTCAGTATCCTTACTGGCATCATTGTCTTGATTGGCTCCGTAAGGACCAGTAAATATCAGCGGATCAAGGAAAGCGTATTGCTGCGGACCTTAGGAGCTAAAAACTCACAGATCTTGCAAATCTCAGCCTTTGAATATGTGTTTTTGGGATTGTTGGGAAGTCTGGTCGGGATTCTCTTGGCCTTAGTAAGCAGCTTGAGCTTGGCTTCGCTCGTGTTTAAAGAACCTTTTGCGCCCTCGCTGATTCCTTTTGTGGTATTCCTTCCGGGGATCACGCTTTTGGTTTTAGCAATTGGCTTAAGCAATATCCGCACGGTGTTAAAAAGTTCGCCTTTGGAAGTGTTGCGACGTGAGGTTTAGTCATGTAATCGCTTTAATATCCTTGCGGGAAGACGAGCAGACTTTATGAAGCTATGATTGATGGGGATGGACTGTTATGCTGACAATGATTGTTTTCTCTTTTGCGGGGTAGATGCCGTTCCGATGGAACTCTTGGTCATGTCTTCACCTTATTT
>NZ_JAGEVG010000028.1 GCF_017581925.1 Gelidibacter pelagius
TGAGATTTAATACACATGCAAAAATGGCACAGTTTGAACCGAAATGCCTGGCACTCTGATACCGAAATCAGTGGCACAAATCGAACCGAAGTAACCTAAACTTTCCTATAAGTAGAACTACGTATTTTTAAAGCCAGGCCATAGGTGAGCACGAGCGGGATGCTCGCGATAGCAGGGGTTTCTGGATCCCATAGAAAGAGATAGAATGATCGTTTTCAATTTTGATTTCCTTTATAGGATAATAATCATCAAATTCAGAAAATTTCCATATAACTTCTTTACCCGATTCCAATCTTCCATTACTTTCTGAGATAAAGTACTTGGTCATTATCTCCGGGTTTATAATTCCTTCGAAAACCTCTTTGACGGGTTTTTGAATTTGAATTACTGCATTAGATTCTAATGTCATTTTTTAAAATTAAATTATTACCTGAATTTTTCTAATATGCTATTGAAAACACTTGAAGGTTACGATACCTTGAAGCCCTCTGCCGAAGGATTGGTGAAACTAGTTACATGTCGCCTTCCATAGCGGCAATCAATTCATCCGTGATTTCTAGGTTGTGATACACCTTTTGCACATCATCATCGTCTTCAAACTGTTCTTCCAAATCTAAAATTTTCTTTGCATCGTCTATTGAGAGTGCAACAGTATTCATAGGAATGCGGTCTAAAGAGGAGTTAACCACCTCAATATTCATTTGTTCCAATGCTTGTGACATTTTACCAAAGTTGGTGAAATCGGCATAGATGGTTAAAAACCCTTCCTCCAATTCGAGATTCTCTGCGCCGTAATCGATGAGTTCCAATTCCAGTTCTTCCAAGGGCATTGGGATTGATTCTTTTTCTATAGTAAAGACGCTTTTTCTTTCAAACATGAATTCCACAGAACCATTCACTCCAAGGCTTCCCTCGTTTTTAGAAAAAATGGCTCGGATATTTGCTACTGTACGATTGGTATTGTTGGTAGTGCATTCCACAAAGAATGCTATTCCGTTAGGCCCATAGCCTTCAAAAGATACTTCTTCATAATGCTCTGCATCGGCACCACTGGCTTTTTTAAGTGCGCGTTCAATGGTATCTTTGGGCATATTGACCCCTCTAGCATTCGCAATGGCATTACGCAATGCGGGATTGGCTTCTGGATCGGCACTAGCTCCTTCTTTTACAGAAACATAAATCTCTTTAATTGCACGTGAGAATTCTTTTGCACGTTTTTTGTCCTGCGCTCCTTTCCTACGTTTGATATTTGACCATTTACTATGTCCAGCCACAACTTTATTTTTTAATTCCCAACAAAGATAATTATTGTTTGTCAGGGGGAAAAGAGAGATGTTTGAGAATTGAAATGTCAACATAGAGATGTATGTTCCTTTCTTCTATCCATTCTGCATTAATGTTTTCAACTTCCAATCTACCACCTTCCACTTAAGTGAAGTTGTTGATGAGCACGAGCGGGTCGCTCGCGCCAGAGAGGGTCGTACCTACCACTCGAATGCTTAGTTATTGAAGCTAGTGTTTTTCAGATTACTTTTTTCTTTATATCAATTAAATAAGGAACTATAATATTGCTAACACCCTGCGTTCTTGGCATTACAGAAGATAGCCAAGATAAAAAGTCAAATAGAATTTTATCAGATAATAATGCAGTCCAACCTTTCATACGTTTTTCACTGCTGGCTCTCGTTTGTAACGAGTGCCCCACAAAGCACTTTTTCAATGCAAACAAGTTGTATATTAGATACATGAGTAGAAAATATAAATTCCATAACAAAGCAGGTCTCTATTTTGTGTCATTTGCTACCGTTTATTGGTTAGATATATTCACAAGGCAGGTCTATTTTAACGTATTGGCAAACAGTGTGACTTATTGTAGGGCACATAAGGACATGCAACTTTACGCTTATTGTTTTATGCCAAACCATGTGCATATGGTATTCCGATCATCCAATGAACGACCTATGGAATTATTGAGAGACTTTAAAAAATATACGTCTAAAAAGCTTGTTGAAACTATAGCCAATAATTCCCAAGAAAGTCGAAAAGAATGGTTATTATGGCTATTGGAGCGTGCAGGAAAGAAATCAAGTAATGTTTCTCAGTATCAGCTTTGGCAACATCATAACCAGCCTATCGAGCTTTGGACTGACAAAGTCATAAAGCAAAAGATCAATTACATTCACAATAATCCGGTCGTCGTCGGTTTGGTAACGGATCCGATACATTATAAATACTCAAGCGCAAGGAATTATCAGGATGATCATAGCGTACTTGAAATTGATGATCCTGGGTTTATGGGTTAAGATTAGGATTTAGTGTGGATAAGCTTCTCAGAAATATAGGCTATGGCACTCGTTGCAAACGAGCGCCAACGGGGTTAAAGAGGTTTAGGTCAGGGCTTATTAGGGTATGATATTGTTGGGATGGGGCTATGGCACTCGTTGCAAACGAGCGCCAACGGGGTTTATGGGTTAAGATTAGGATTTAGTGTGGATAAGCTTGTCAGAAATATAGGCTGTGGCACTCGTTGCAAAGGAGCGCCAACGGGGTGAAATATAGTCTATGACACTCGTTGCAAACGAGCTTCAACGGGGGAGATGGAACGTCAGCGATAAAATGTATTTCTTTATAGAATTTTTATTTTCAATGATTCAAACATCAATGAAATCGCATCTTTAGCATCTTTCTTAAGAATTGATTCTGTGTTTTTATTCTTAAGGATACTTCTCGAGAACAAATTGTCTTTATCCATAACATTTCTCAAGTGTACAAATGGATTTCTTTTTAGTCTTAGCTCATTTACTTTATCTAAAAAATAATCAGGAATTGCCGACTTTCCTTTAAAATTCTTAAGAATATTATTAAGAGTGTCTTTTGATTCTGCTTCAAAACCTTTAATATGTAGCAATTCTTGAAATCTACGCTCTATGAAAGATAATGCTAAAATGACTACTGAAATATCCTCTGCATTTATAAAGCAACTTTGAACCTCCTTAAAAATCCGATATGATTCATCACTCCCAAACATGATATTATTATATTCAGGAAAGTATTTGTAAAAGTATCTAAGTCGACGAAGTCTTTCATCAAAAGTTGCCTTATCAAACTCATATAGCTCTTTTTCAAATGAATCACGATTATCAACACTATTTCCAAATAAATCCTCTTGCATTTAGTTCGTTTTTTAATGTCACACAATATAGTAATATACACTCCCCATCTTGGCCCCAATCTACTACCTTTCCTTAAACTTTCCAATAGATGGAACGACGTGTTTTTTAGGCTATCCCCTGGGTTATAATGGTCGTTAGGGTTGGTGAGCACAAGCGGGACTCTCGCGGCAGCGAGGGGTCAGACACACTTATTGACAAGCTTTGGATTGAGCTTTAGCTCTAAGCGGCTTGGCAGTGTGGGGCTGTATGTAAAAGCTTAACGTTTTATAACTTTATTGTGGTTTCATATTATCAAAATGTAACTTGTCTTTATCTTCAATAAGTCTCATCAAATATTTTGCAGATTGATGAATTTCATAGGGATTCATAGAACCATTTATCGAATGAGAAAGAATATTGCAAACTTTAATTAACAGACCGAGTTTTGTTTTTTGATTGTTACTTGTAATACCGAAATGACATTCAATTTGCTTTTGAAGATTACTTGTAAAGTTCAAATCTCTTCCAATTTTAAATCCATACCATTCTTCAAAAATTCTTCGCATTACATTAGGATAGTGATAAATTTGGCATTCTGTCTTTAAATCTTCATCGCTTTTTCTTGAAAATTCATAAATTTCTTTAAACAAATAGTTATATGGTTTTTCTCTACTCGACAATTTGGTTAATGTACTTACTCCATTATTTTTTCTTATTTCTAAAGTTGTAAAAGTTTGATTGTTCTCCTTACCATATGATAAATTACAGTAATCGTCCCAAGAATGGGTCATAACGAATATCTGTTGATTTTGAAGTTCCAAAAGGTTCTTCATAAGTTCTAAAATGTAAAACTTATTTGAATCATCCATACTTGAAATTGGGTCGTCTACTATAATAAGTTCAATTACTGGTTTTATGTTCTGTTGTTTGTTATCAGCAAAAAGTTCATAATAGAAAAACAATAATGCTAAAAGGTTTTTTTCCCCTTCGCTAATATCTCTAATTGTAAGTGTAGCATTTTCATTAGAGCTTTTGATAATGTAGTTTCGGTTATCTGTATCGAGAGAAACTTTAAGCGACATATTTATGTCATTCAGAATTTGAGAAACAAAATCAGCAAAATCTTTTGTAAGACTTTTTTGTTGCTTTAAATTTTGAATTTCTCGATGTTTCTTCTTGTTATTCTCTCGCTTTTCTTTAAGGTCAACTTCCTTGTCTTTAACCTCCTTTAGCTTATCTTTTATAGTGACTGATTTTAGAATTTCCAAGCCAATTGCACCTTTTACTAATGTGGTCAGATTGTTTTTTTTCTTTCTTAACTCCGATAATTGTTCATTTTTAGTTTTTGAGATAGTTGATATTGATTCTTCTATCACTTTCGAGGTTTCTGCTAAAAGTTCAAAGCCGAAATCCTGTTGATTTTCAATGCTATCAATTTTAGTTTGACACGAAGTTATAAGAGATTCAATAGTGCTTTTCATTTCTGAAATTGCAGAAAAATTCTGCTCTATCTCATTGCCAATATTGGTAGAATAGGTTTTGGATTCTTTCTCAATAATTTTGAGACTCTCTAAAAAGCTTTGAAGCTGTTCTCTGAGTTGCTTTAGTTTATCGGTTGCTTTATGACGTTTGTTTTTCTTGTATTCGGCTATTTTAGACTTGACATCTAAAAAATCTAGCTTATTATCACAGAATTTGCAGTTGTCGCCCTCTTTGTGAAGTTTCAAACCTGATTCAATCCATTGAACAACTTCAAATTCTGGGATTGAAATATCTTCTCCAAATTCTTCTTTGAATATTACTTTTACCTCTTCAATTAGAGGCGATTGAATTTTTAATAAGTTTAACGGTTTTAAATTTTCATTTTGTTCAATTTGTTTTTCTATTGCATTGTCGCCATTTATCTTTATCAATTTTTCGTCATCTGCTTCAATTTTCTTAGCATCCTGAAAATCCTTTTTGTAAAGTTCAATAACTCGCTCAACAGATTCATCTTTGGACTTTCTTTGAATATTAGCTTCGCCCTTTCGTCTATCGTGAATTTTGTCTATTTCAGTTCTAATTTCTTTGCGTAACTTGGTGATAACCGTATCAAGTTTTCCAATTTCATCTTCTTTGATTATTAACTTTTCAAGTTCTTTAATCTTGATTTCTATATCAACACCACCTTTACCAAAACTTGCTTCAACTCCTTTAATTTTACCATCCGAATTTTCAAGTAATAGTGAATTTGAAATGTAATCTCTATCGAAAATTCTAAGATTCTCTGGCTTCTTGGTTGTGTATTTTAGAAATTCATCCTTAATGCCAATGGCAATAGAACTTTTTCCTTTTCCATTGTAACCAAATAAAATGTTTTTGGCACGAAAAAGTAAATCATTAGGATTTGTGTAACCAATAAAAGACTTGTGAGTGAAGTTGTTAAGCTTGGTTATCATTTTTATAATTTATTTTGTTTATTGTTTGTCAGAGCGGTGGTAAAAAGTAGCTCTTTTGGTTTTTTGCTTTGTGTCGACAAAATCTAATGTGCTATTTGTGCGATTGGCTATTTTTCGCATGGCATGGAACTTACATTTGCAAGTACAAAGAGTAATCATATCTGCCCTTTTTGCGCCAATAGAAGCCACTTTTGTTGTTTAACAATCTCGCTCCAAATTCTCAACCCCAATCTACCACCTTTCCCCCAATTTTCCAATAAGTAGAACTACGTATATTTCACTCTCAAAACCCTGTTTTCCTTAGTTATCTCCCAAAATTCGATCACATTCCTCCCCAGAAACAGCATTTAAAGAACCCAAACCATTGTCAAACGCAAGCGGAGAAAGTTCTTTAAAAACATCCATAACCTTGCTACATTGGTAAATAAAGAAGACATCCCGAAATCAAGATCACTTTTTAAAATACGCTTTGATCTCCCTCGCAGTATCCCGCGCCGTTTTCCCTACGCCGTAGATGGTGCCAGAGGCAAAGCCGGTCCAATAGCCATAGCCCACCAACCAAAGCCGAGGTTCTTTCAGGGAACGGGTGCCTTTGGTGCCGATGCGATGGTCTTCCACCACATCCAAAGTTTTCAAATGTTTGAGGTTGGGTTTAAAACCGGTGCACCAGATCACGGCGTCAAAAGCTTCCTTCTTGCCATTGTCCCAAACCACCCCGTCTTTATAAAACGAGGCAAAGGGTCTGACCGCGTGGTAAACATCTCGCTCTATACCATCGACCACACTTTCTACAAGGACGATGTCACTTAAGGACACCCGCCGATTAAAGGAGTCGGTGGTCTCGTCAAAAAAACTGGCATTGGCTTGATGAAACAGGTAGCGGCCGTCGATATCTTCGGGGAGAAACCGCGGGGGATCCAAAGTGACCCAGGTCGTGTCCGCCACTTTTGAAACTTCCGCAAGGATCTGGGCGCCGGAGTTCCCGCCGCCTATGACCATGACTTTTTGATCTCTAAAAGCGTCGGCATTCCGATAGTCGGCCGTATGTAGTTGCACACCTTGGTAGGCCTTCTGATTGGGGTAGTGGGGGAGGTACGGATTTTTAGCCGTTCCCGTAGCACTGACCACGGTCTTGGCATAGAGAGTTCCTTGATTGGTTTCCATCTTAAAAAGATCGGTTTGCTTGGTGACCTGTACGACTTTGGTATTTCTTTGCACCGGAAACTCATAACGTGCTTCGTAGGCTTTGAGATAGGCGATAAATTCATCCCTTAGCGGGTATTCGTGGTCTGTGTCTGGCATCTGCCACCCGGACAGGGAACTGTAATCGGTAGGAGAGAATAGTTTTAAGCTGTCCCAATAGTGCAACCAGGCACCACCAGATTCCTTTTGATCATCTAAAATTAGATAGTCCAAACCGCTTCGTCTTAAAAAGTACGCCACAGAAAGTCCTGCTTGTCCGCCGCCAATGATGATGAGATCGTAACTTTTCACTTTAGATATCGGTTTTATAAATTATGGACGCGCTTCGGTTTTGGGATGCTCTCATGAGTTGCTGCCGATTTGTGAAAATACATAAAACAATTCGGTGGCAATCTGTAAACTTCGTTCCTGATATTTTTCGGCCTGTTGTGGCGTATCATCAAAGGCCTTCGGATCGGCATAGGTGATGGGGATGCGTGCCTCAGAACCGGGTACGAATGGGCAGGCTTCATTGGCCGAATCGCAGGTCATGATGGCGGCAAATTCAGAGGTTGGATTAAAATCGTCCTCCAAGCGTTTTGAAAAGCCGATAATGGGATGGGCGTTGGCTGCGTATTTGATGTTGTAGATGGGATTTTTGCCTTTGGAAAGCTTGTCGATCTGAAAACCAGACTTCCGCAAGGTCTCCGCCACCATGGGGAACAAAGCCGTGCTGTCTGTACCACCGGAATAGCAGTACACATTTTTCAACTTAAAATGATGGGCCATGGTCTGCGCCCAAACTTGCGATAAGTGGCTTCGTCGCGAATTGTGGGTGCAGATAAAATGTAAGTTCACCACTTGATTCTGATCGACTTTCGCCTGAATATAGGCCACCAAAGGCTGTAAGAGGGTTGTGCGTGCGACTGTAATTGTTTCTGGCTTTAATTGGGCAATGAGGTGTTCTATTTTTGGAAATATCATGATTGTGTCTTTTGTGATTGAACGCGCTCTTGATTTAGGGGAGCAGGTGAGGGTAAATCATTTTTGTAAAGTTAATATTGTTAATGCATGGGCTCATAAGAAAAACGCATAGGTGCAAACTATCAAGGCCGTAATGGCGGTGTAAAACAGTCCTATAATGGTGATAAATCCTAATCTTTTATGGGTGATAGAAAAGCTGCCTGGCAATGTTTTACGTTTTTTATATTTTTTGTTGGAGGTAAAGATCGTAATCCCCCAAATAATATAGGTCAATACCGCCCCAATGATATGCGCGGTCAACACCGACTTGAAAAATGGCGTTCCGGTATAGGCGCTATTGGAGACCAAACTTCCCGAACCTCCCGCAACCCGAATCTGAATTTCGAGAATCAGCACGGCAATCACACAGGTCCAAAAGAGGCGTTTTTGAATCTTGATGTGGGTTGGATAGTCCTTCTTCTTGATAAAGGAGACGGCGTAAAGTGCAATAAAAGGCGCCAATATGGATAAGGTGAGGATGCCGAGGATGATTGCAAAGGTGATGCTCATGTGTTTTTTTTGGTTTGGTTTTTTTGGAGACCGACAAATGGCTCGTCACAAAGCCTTAAAAATACAAAACTACTTGGTAAAATCTGCCATGTCCTATTATTTGATGTTTCAAATAAATAATGACCAAGACTAACTTATGGGATATCAACCGCTCTAAAAGTTGTTATTCATTTATGAGTTCGATCGCTTTCTCCAACAATTCATCTTTGCCTTGTTTTATGCCTTCTATGGTTGGTTTAATGACGACATCAGGGATGATACCGACCCTTTGGGTTTCTGTCCCATCAGGATAATAAACACCTATGCCTGAAATATTGGTGAGCAACCCACCGGGTAAATATATGGAAGATACGTTGCCATCTGATCCAGCGGTGGTACTGCCTACAATGATGGAGTTAGCTCCAGCTCTAAATGCCATAGTTGTATATTCGGCCTGGCTTTGTGAGGTTTCATTTACCAGAACTACTAATTTACCGTTGTAGGTTACATCACCTTTGGGAATCTCCAAGGCTGGTGCGAAAGTAAATTCACCGACGTGATCACGATTAAAATTACTGAATTTCACGAAAGGTGTTGTTGATGAAACGAAATAGGAGCCTAATGAAAAAGGGACAAATACCGACGGATAGTTCCGAATATCTATAATAATACCTTTGGTGTCCTTAAAAATCTCTTTTATTTCAGGTATGTCCTCTTTCTTGATGAACTCTAAGGTGATATAGCCAATATTAGGTGTGATAAATTTATAAGATTTATCAGAATTCCATTTATACCATCTCATGTTTAAATCTTCCTGCTTATAAAGCGGCAAATGATGTTGATCTGTTTCGTGATTTGAAATATAATCCACACGGATGTCCTTTTTGTTGGAGCGTAAAATATCTCGGGAAATATCTCTCAATTTCGCCGCCCTATTTGAAGCTGGATAATAAGCACCAACACTATCAATAATAGCTTGTATGGGTTTATGATCTATGGCGGTGATGACATCTCCGATCTTAAGTTTTGCGACGGTTTTTAGTTCGGGATTGTAATAATCGGTCACGACGAGTTGCCCTTCGATGAATTCTACTTTGAGTGGTGGATAAAACATGCCCCTGATATTCTGAACGTTATTAAAACCTACATAAGTGAAGCCATGCGTGTCATTGATCTCACCGATAAGTCGAATGCACGCCAATTCATAGTCCAATTTGTTTTTCGCATTGACGAAAATCGGAATGTATTCTTTTAAAACCCGATTCCAATCTTTGTCCGTTAAGTGCTTATATGGAAAAAAATAATGGATCATATTCCAATAGCGATACAACGCCAGTAGTTTAAATCCGTCATCCTCAAAGGCCATCGCGTAATACTCGTCTTCATTCAAAAATTCAGCATTCCCCGTATAAGCCTTTCCTATATAATAGTGATGTCCTTGAAACCTGTTTTGATAGATCTCCTGTAATTTGTTTTTTAATTCAGTGTTGAGCCCAAACTCATTGAGCCAAGACAGATCTGGTATTAAAACAGCGTCTTTTGAAGTCTCTTGGCATGTTGTACATGTCTCTATGGCGCCATATTTAGAGATCCATTTAAGTAATAATTGGTCTCTTTCGTTCGTGTTTTTTGAACTCATATATTCTGGAAGCATCCTGAAAAGTTCAAAATCCCAATTGTAATTTCCTTTACCGATTTCTGGGTGATTGTATTTTAAGAAGCCCCAGACCTTACCTAACAATTCTAAGTTAGTGATCAGTGCATCATTGAGATTTGAAACTTCGATTTTTGAACCTAAATCAAATTCTTTATCAAGTGCCGCTTTGTAAATAGGTTTCTCTTTTTCCTTTAAGGCTTGAATATCTTGACCGTCTATTGTCAAAACAAAATCATCAAACCATGCTTCTCCTGTACCAGTCATGATTCCTGCAACTATAATGGTTTCCGCTTCTTCTGGATAGGTTAAGGTGATCGAAAGTTTCTGCCAATCTTTAGTGCCGTTAATGTTCCGGTTCTCCATATTTTCACCGGCTAAAGGTGTGTTATTACCATCTATCCTTAATAATAATCCAGCATAGCCATTTTCCACATTTCTAATTTTCATATAGCCTTCAAGGGTTATAGAGTCTCCAGTATAATTGGCTGGAATTTCATAAGCAATAACACCATAAGTGCCATTGTCTCTTGATTTGATTTTTCCTGAATAGTTACCGGAATGAACTGTGAGCGTGTCTACCTCTAATGAATGATCGCCCCAATCCATCCAATCTTTAGCAAATAAATAACGTGGGTTGTATGTTTCAAAATCTAAATTGTATTTCTTTTTTGTCTGAGAAAGGCAGCTCATAGAAATAACGGCGAGTATAATTGAAATGGTATGCTTCATTATGGCTTGAATTTTCAGATATATGAAGACTTGTGTTTGCCAAAATGCTGACACATGCCTCGTCACAAAGCCTTAAAAATACAAAACTACTTGGTAAAATCTGCTGAGTTGAATTATTTGATTATAGAAAAATTGTAAAGTAGTGCAGCCATAACTGCTATCCTGGGTGTTTATGCTACTGGAGCTATTCGGCGATTTTAATTCCAGGATTAAGTTTTAACAAGTCGGCAATCAATTCGTCATTGTTTTCTGGCGCAATATAGACTTCGTCATAGTTGTTGAACTTAATGATCAATCCTTTTGTGGTCATGGCTGGTTTAATCCCGCTCCACATCGTTTTGCCGATCACTATTTCTTTGATTTTGGGAATTTCTATGCGTCCTCTTAAAAACCCAGAACGGTAAATTAATTGGTTCTTCTCAATTTTATAAACCGTATCAAAATAGATCCAAACTATCAGCGCTAACGGACTCAGTAAAGGCAAAAGAATAAATGGGTTTTTGGTAAAGGTATCTTTATCGAGAAAGAAGATGGCAATGGGCAATAGCACCGCACCAATCAATAGGTAATTGATCAATCCTTTTCTCTTGGCTTTATATGTTTTCATGCGATATATTCTGTACAAAAAACTTGGTGCTGTGTTTTTTAGGATGGCACTTTACGCGCAGCATTTATGCGTTGGGCACAGTCTGAAGCAATGATCAATCCAGCCGCCATCATGATAATATCCTTTAAGACCAATCGTCCTGCACCAGAGAGATAAGGAAAACCATAAAAAGGGGTGGGCATATCGCCGCCTAAATTCGGTACATACACCTCAGGCGTTGTGATGAGAAAGGTTAGGGTGATAATGGACATCCCAAAGGTGAGCAGCCCACCCCAGAGTCCGACTTTAGGAAACCAGATGCCCAAGAGGGTTAAGATGCCAAAAATCACAATAACGGTACCCAATCCGTAAGAGAAGAGGTAGGTGCCGTTAGATTCGTGCCATGCGATATTTTTCGCGACCATCTTGCCTTCAGGGTTTTTATGCAGATGATAGGCTGCCACCGTTTTGCCTTCGGCATTGACTGCCGTGTCGTTGGTATGGTTATAGAAAAAACTCATAAAAGGGCTATTGGTTACAAAAGGCACGATGCCGTCTGCTTCATATTGAAAGACTTTTAAACCACCAATCCACACCATCACAATACAAATAGCGATGCGAATAAAGTTGATAAATAGGGATTGTCCGTTGCTTAAAAAGTTGAGTAGGTTTTGCATTGTAAAAAAAAATTAACGGCAAACATACAAATAACCCAACATTAAATGAAGGGCAGCTATTAGAAGATTCCTGCATTTTTTGGAGCTGGAAGCCATTGGGACTTAAGCTGAAACGGTTCAATCCATGGTCAATAGGATTTTTCCAATATGGGTGCTGGTTTCCATCAGACGATGGGCTTCTGACGCTTCCTTTAATGGGAAGGTTTTGTAAATGACAGGTTCAATTTGCTTAGAACTAAAGAGCGGCCATATATTTTTTTCCACCGCTTTGGCAATCATGGTTTTGACGTGATCTGATTGGGGTTTTAAGAGGCTTCCGGTCAGCGTCAGATTTTTGCGCATCACCGTGAACAGGTCAATTTGGGCCGACATACTTTTCATGCCGTTGATATTGATGAGACGGCCCTTGTCATTTAAAATATCAAGATTCTTTTGCGTGTAGTCTCCACCAACCATGTCCAAGATGACATCTATTTTTTCATCTTTTAAAAGCGTTTCAAAGGCTTGCTTTTTGTAATTGATGACCGTTCCGAGGTTCATTTCATTTAAAAACGCCATCTTTTTATCACTTCCCACGGTGCTGTAAACTATGGAGCCTAAGGCTTTGGCCATTTGTAAACCTATGGTGCCAATGCCGCTCGTGCCGCCGTGGATCAATAATTTCTCTCCAGGCTTAAGTTGGCCCAGATGAAAGACGTTGAACCACACCGTAAAAACAGTTTCCGGAATGGCGGCCGCCTCTATTAAACTGATGCCTTCCGGTATGGATAGACAATGGCTACTATCTACAGCAACATATTCGGCATAGCCACCGTTGGGGATTAGGGCACAGACTCTATCGCCAACCTGTTTATCTTTTACGGCCATGCCGATTTCCACTATTTCTCCTGAAACTTCCAAGCCTGGAATCAAGGTTCCTGATGCTCCTTTGCCATAGGCGGCCATGTTTTCTCGGGTATTGATATCACTCCGATTGATGCCTGCGGATTTTACTTTGATTAATACTTGATGTCTTTCCGGTTGGGGTTTTGGGGTTTCCTGCAATTGTAATACTTCAGGTCCCCCAGATTTTGTAATATGTATGGCTTTCATGCGTTCTTTTTGATTAGAGTTCCATAAAGATAATATATATTGAAATGATGTACGTTTGTGGATGACACATTGGTCCTACAATCGATCTTATTAGAGTAATCATTTAGGTCCATCTGTAGTTTCCAAAGCCGATGCCATCACAAACTGGTCACATCTTTGTTAATATATTATGATGATTTATTGTTTTATAAATCTATAAAAATGTAATTTCGTTTTTTTAAACAATTTTAGATGCTAGTGACGGAGTTTAGACCCATTATAAAGGTTATTGAAGAAGCGTATGAGATCCCGCATTTGAAGGCCACACGTAAGATTTCAGCCTTATTGCCCCACGACTATTATACGACAGATAAGCACTATCCCGTGCTTTATCTTCAGGATGGGCAGAACTTGTTCAATCCCATGGCGCCATTTGGCGATTGGGCTATCGATAAATCTTTGGAGAAATTGGCGCAGGAAGGCTTTAGTGACATCATCATTATTGCCATTGACCACGGTAATCATGAGCGGATCAACGAATATCTGCCTTACTACCATCCACGTTATGGCGAAGGAAAAGGCAATTTTTATATCCAATTCATCATCGAGAAATTGATTCCCTATATCAACAAGAATTACAGAACACTTACCGATTTTGAAAACACAGGTATCGGCGGCAGTTCTTTGGGCGGATTGATCAGTTTATATGCAGGACTTCAAAATCCGGGAGTGTTTGGAAAGATGATGATTTTTTCGCCAAGTCTGTGGATTTCAAAGACCATATTTAACCAGACCACCTCATTTAAGCCTTTACGAAAATCAAAAATTTACCTCTATTCCGGTGGTATGGAAAGCAATGAACATTTGCCAAATGCCCAGAGATTGGAGGCTATCTTTAGGGAGAAAATGGAGGAAAACCACGACATCGAATTTAAATTCTCGCTCAATGAAATTGGCGTCCACGCCGAAATATATTGGAGACATGAGTTTCCAAAAGCCGTCAAATGGCTCTATTTTAATTAAATACTATGATTTTTAAACACGTTTCAAAAGTTAATACACATCAAGATGTGATTGTGCCTTGTAGGAAAGACCAATTGGATCATCTCAAACAATTTATAGCGATCGAAGAACCTGATTTTAATGGTGAGTTCTCGACTGTTCAAATGCTGTATGGGCCCAAAGGCAATAGAGTATATCTATTGGGTTTGGGAGAAGAAAAGGATGCCGTAAAAATTGATGAAGCTTTTAGAAAGCTGAGTTTTGACTATAAAAAGTATTGGAAAACCACTGTTCAGGTGGTTACGGCCGATTTGTCGGACGCAGAACTCCAAAAAGCACTAATTGGACTTGAAATGTCGGCCTACGACATCGGTAGTTTTAAAACAAAGAAAGACGAGGTCAATGCCATTACTTTTGAGGTTGTCAATTCAAAAGACATTACAAATATACTTAAAGAAGCAAAAGCCATTGGTGCGACCATCAATCGAATTAAAACCTTGGTAGATGCCCCCGCTAATCAGAAAACACCGGAATTTCTGGGCAAATGGGCTGAAGATTCCGCGAAAAATTCGAATTATAAATGTACTGTTCTGCACGAAAAGGAACTCAAAGCACAAGGTTTTGATGCCGTAATGGCCGTTGGTCAGGGTAGTGTCAATCCACCAGTAGTCATCGTTACGGAATACATGCCAAAAAAGGACAGTGGTGTGGATATTGGTTTGGTGGGCAAGGGTATCACCTTTGATACCGGTGGTCTGTCCATTAAATCTTCTACCAATTTGCACTATATGAAAAGCGATATGGGCGGTGCCGCAGTCGTGTTGGGCGTGGTGGAGTTGGTGGCAAAACTAAAGCTTAACATCAATATTGTAGGCGTGGTCGCTTCCGCAGAAAATGCGGTGGACAGTAATAGCTACAGACCTGGAGATGTGATCAACAGTTATTCAGGAAAGACTATTGAAATCATCGATACCGATGCTGAAGGCCGATTGGTATTGGCAGATGGCTTGAGCTATATCATCAAGGAATTTCAACCAAAACAAGTGATCGACCTGGCAACCTTGACTGGAAGCGTCGTGCAAACATTGGGCTATACCGCCGCCGGAATGTTCACCAACAATACGGAGATGTCCCAAGACCTCTCCAAAATAGGTTTTGATACTAATGAACGTGTTTGGCCCTTGCCATTGTTTACCGATTACGAAAGTGATCTGCACAGTGATATTGCCGATTTACGAAATTATAGTGGAAAGCCCGTTGCAGGTGCCATCACCGCTGCTAAATTCTTAGAAGCATTTACGGATAAGCACAAAGCTTGGATGCATTTGGATATTGCGGGGGTATCCTTTGGCGATTCGCCCTATTCCAAAATGAAAAGTGCCAGTGGATTTGGGGTGCAATTAATTACAAATTATATTAAGAAGATATCAGGGAATTAAGCCTTTATTTTGTATTTTGTATCAAAATATAGATCATATAACATTTAGCTTCACTTTTTTAAATCTTAAATCATTTTTTGGTTTTTGATGTTCAAAGCTCCGCTATCCAAACTGCATTAAAACTATGTCAAATAAACGACCACTCAATTTTCTATGCGTAACCACGTATCATAAAGGCGCTGATTTCATTAAAAGCTGCAAAGCTGAAGGGAATAACGTCTATCTTTTGACCAAAAAGAAGCTGGAACATGAGGTTTGGCCTTGGGAAGCCATTGATGACGTGTTTTATGTGGACAACTGGAACCAAAATGACGTCACCAAAGGTATAGCTTATAAATTCAGGACTATAAAATTTGACCGTTTTGTTGCCTTGGACGATTTTGATGTTGAAAAAGTAGCACTTTTGAGGGAGCATTTCAGAATGCCTGGAATGGGACGGACGACTTCGCATTATTTTAGGGATAAATTGGCGATGCGTACAAAAGCGCAGGTAGAAGGCATAAATGTGCCTGAGTTTACAGCCTTGTTCCATGATGTGGATATCAATGCCTATGCAGATCGTGTGAGTCCGCCTTGGTTATTAAAACCACGTTTGGAAGCATCGGCAACTGGAATTCGAAAAATCAATAGTAGGGAAGAGCTGTGGCAAATTATCGATGTATTAAAAGATGAACGCGATAATTACTTGATCGAGAAATTTGCGCCTGGAGATGTGTATCATGTGGATAGTTTGATTGTTGACAGTAAAGTCGTTTTCGCCCGTGCAAGCAAATATTTGGATACACCGTTTGAAGTGGCGCATGGGGGCGGAGTGTTTAGATCGGCAACTTGCGAAATAGGTTCCAAAATAGATAAAGCGCTGACCAAAATGAATGCAGAGGTCATGAAAGCCTTCGGGATGCAGTTGGGTGCTTCGCATACAGAGTTTATTGCTTCTAAAGAAACTGGCGAATTGTTTTTTCTGGAAACCTCTTCAAGAGTCGGCGGTGCTAATTTAGCTGAAATGGTGGAATTTGCTTCTGGAATCAATCTCTGGGGCGAATGGGCACGAATTGAATCGGCAACGCTTAGAAAAGAAACTTATACTCTGCCAAAAGTTAAGAATCAACATGCCGGTATCGTCGTGTCTTTGAGTAAATTCGAGAATCCAGATACGTCGAGCTTTAACGATCCTGAAATCGTCTGGAAAATGGATAAAAAATGGCATATCGGGATGATAGTGGTATCTGACAGTAGCGACCGAGTTATGGAATTGCTGGATAATTATACACAACGCATCGCTTCAGATTTTCATGCGAGTATTCCGGCGCCGGATAAGAGCCTGTGATGAAGGGATTAGGTTTAAGGGACCCGCCCGAACGTGCCTTTTCGGTACGGGCGGGTTAGGGATTAGTAGTTCAGGAAAAAAATAATTAAATCACGTAATTTAAACGCAAGATTTTTGACACAGATTTCACGGATTTTCACTGATTTTTTTTTAAACACGAATTGCACGGATTTTCACGGAATCGGTAATCCCTTTAAATCCCCGTAGAAGAGCAAAATCTCTCTATGGAACTCTGTGTCTCCTCTGTGGAACTCTATGAAATAGCTCTTCAATCCATGAATTAGGCCTCATTATACCACCGAGAATCCTTCAAAATCAGTGAATATCTGCCAAATCAGCGTCATCCGCGTTCCATCAAATCAAGGCTCAAAAAACCCCGTACTCCCTCCAACCCAAGTCTTATCCTTATTGTATTTCACACCCACCATTTCGCCTTTACTTATGCGTATGAGGTTGCTGACAATTTGAGTCTTATTGGTTTTGCTATTATGAAGCAACATCATTCGGATTTCACATTTCGCAGGGTCATCCATCGTTTCGATAATAGGCGCATAAGCCACTTTTTCCTGCAACAAATAATTTGATTTGTCTTCCACAGCATCAATCATCGCTTTATCAACGTGAATCTGCACCCCAGCACCTGCGAAAGAATAAAGTGGTTTTAGGACATAGTTCTCTAAATCGGTTGGAATGGATTCAAGTTTGTCCAAGTAGTAGGATTTCGGTACATAATCGCCCTTTAGCAAAGGCATCGTGTACTTACTGATCCTGAAAAACCAATTGGGATGTCCAATCCATTCAACATCCACTTCGTCCTTAAAATCGTATTCGCGAACTAAATCTGGACGCTGATCCAATTCGTCAAAAATAATACGGTTATAAATCTTTAGTACTTGAATCTCGGAGCCTTTATCATCTACGTAAAACAATTGCTTTCCTCGTTTGATCAGCTTTGAAATACACAATACTTTGATACCCAATAAGGCTTCGGTAGCGTAGAAATCAATGGCCGTAGCCTGTTTTTCTGGTTCAATTTCAAGAAGGATGACTTGCTTTGGATCGGTATCACCAACAATTTCTGTACGTAACAATTCGATATAGGCTTCCGAACTCAATCCGTTAAGGTGTTGTGAGAAATCTTCAGGAATGCCGTCATAATGCTTGCGGTACATGCCGCCGACCAATTCCTGGAAAAAGTAGAGTGACGGAAACCCTTGCAATTCTATGAGCTTGGGTGTTAAATTACCGTTTTCATCCAAACAGACACCGAAATCCAATTGTATAAACTTAGAGTGGTCATCTTCATTGGGGACTCTCATGCTGTCCTTGAAAAACGCGCCTTCAGTCAGTTCCTTAAAGTTAGGCTGATCGATGACTTTCATAATGTCTTCACAAGCTTCAACCAATTTCTTTTTTAATTCCTTGGGAATGAACACCGGTGTTTCGGCAATTTTAAATTTAGGAGTATAGTCGAATTGAGCAATGATATCTGCCAGCATTGCGGCATACTTTTCTTCAGAAAATTGAGCGTTAAACGCCTTGCGTAAGGTGGCAATCATAATGTTTTATGAGATTAGTTGTGCTGACAATTGTTTCATGGCACGTTCAATAAACTTCGGTAGAATGATTTTATGGGTTCTGATGATTTTATCCGGATCATCCATTTTGTCCATCATATCATCATATTTCTCTTCGCCAAAATTGGCGATGACTTTGAGCTTATTGGCTTCTCCGAGAAAATGTGCTCTCATGCCAACAGGATCAGCTTCAGGGTGAAATTGTGTGCCAACAAATTCTTTCGAGAAACGAACCGCCATTATGGCACGTTCATAACTGACATGGCTTCGTATTTTTTCGAGACTTAAAATGGAAGCACCTTGTTCCTTAAAAACCTCTAAACGGGGTTGTACCAATTGCCAATCGCGTGAATCCACAGCGTAAAACGGATCGTCCAATCCTTCTAAAAGTGGATCTTTTAAGCCCTTTTTAGTTTTGTGAATCGGTAAAACGCCAAAAGAAGTACTCCGTCTTGGCTTCATTTCTCCCAATTTGAAATAGTCGCACACCACCTGAAACGAATAACAGATAAAGAACATATATTTCTTTTGGTGCTGTGAGGTCTTGTTAAAATCCCACAGGTCCTGTACTAATTTGAGATAAGGAATACGCCACGGGCCATCTTCAAGCGGACTGTCAGGTCCGCCACTTGAAATATAAATGTCAAAAGAGGTGTCAGGTATTTCTTGAGCACCTCTAACATTGAATATTTTATAATCTACTTCATCTTCAAAGCCTCTTACAATATCAGCAATACAACGCAAACCTTGATTGGCTTGGTTGTTATTCATATCGAGAATGGCTACTTTAAATTTATCTTTAAGCATGTAATTTTTTCTAAGTTCCTAAAATGGTCTGCTCCATAATATAGTCCACCACTTTAGTCAAATCCTTGGTTTCTTCGAAAACAGCGAGCTGTCTGTCAGCACCTGTGCCATTTTTTATCATGGTTTTGACGTGTTCTATTTCCTTTCGGGAACCGAGCTCATCCACAACATCATCTACGAAATTAAGCAATTCGAGCATTAAATCTTTCGTGTTTACTTCACATTCCTTGCCAAAGTCGATCATACTGCCATCAAGTCCGTATCTGCTGGCGCGCCATTTGTTCTCATTTATCAATGCACGATGATAGAGCATAAAGTTAAGATTTTGTGTTCTCAGCTTATAAAGTTTTGCTACCAAGGCCTGAATTAATGCAGCAATGCTCAAGGTTTCTTCAATGGTCATCGGTACGTCACAAATACGTACTTCCAAGGTTGGGAAGAATGGATGCATACGAATATCCCACCATATTTTTTTAGGATTGTCAATACAATTCGTTTTGATCAGTACATTTATATAATGCTCATATTCCGCAACAGTTTGAAAAACTCCGGGAATTCCTGTTCTTGGAAATTTATCAAAAACTTTCGAACGAAATGATTTAAAGCCTGTATTTCGACCTTCCCAAAACGGCGAATTGGTTGATAAAGCATATAAATGCGGTAAGAAATAGCGCATGGCGTTGGTTAAATGCAAGGACATTTGTTTGTCTTCTATTCCCACATGCACATGGAGTCCGAAAATTAAGTTCGAACGTGCTGTATCTTGTAGTTCATGCACGATTTCGTCGTACCGTGGGTTTGGTGTAATCAGTTGTGTTTCCCACTTCGTAAAAGGATGGGTTCCCGCAGCGCCAATTTTAAAACCTAAAGAGTTGGCAATTTCAGAAATCGATTTGCGCAAATGGGTAAGATCCTTTCTGGCCTCCGTAATATCATTACAGATATTGGTGCCAACTTCCACTACCGCTTGGTGCATTTCTGCCTTGACCTGGTCATTCAATATTTTTTCGGCTACGGTAACAATTTGTTGGTCATGCGAGATCAGTTCCCGCGTTGTTGGACAGATGACCTGATATTCTTCTTCAATGCCTAATGTAAACTTCATAAAATCGGGTGGTTTATATGAAAATCTTTCAGTCCCGAAGTATCGAGACTGAAAGGTTAGTGAATCTTATTTATAAACAGTCTTTTTGCCAGTGATCTGATCTTTAACAAATGTGCCCCATGTAAGGTTCATTTTGTCTTTCTTGTATTGTTTTGCTTTGTTAATGGCCATATTAGCAGCATTTTCAACAATCCAGTCAAAATTTTCCTGACCTACAGAATTGATATCTGCATCTGGCGCTGGGTTACAGAAGTCAATAGCATACGGGATGCCGTCGCGAATAGCAAACTCTACCGTATTGAAATCGTAGCCTAATGCTTTATTCAAGCGGATAGAATAGTTTTTAACCAAATCTAAAATCTCTTGTTTTACAGGAGGTCCATCAATCACATAACGTAAGTGGTGCGGATTTCTTGGCTCATATTGCATGATATGAACGTTGTCAGTATCTAACACGTAACATCTGAAATATTCCGTAAAATTGATTTCCTCTTGGAGCATCATGACCAAATTCTCTGTCTCTCCATGTTTTTTCCATAGATCTTGAGGGTTTTCAACGCGATACACGCTCTTCCAACCACCGCCATCATGAGGTTTCATATAGGCAGGGAAGCCAATAGTATCAAACATATGTTCCCAAGCAAATGGAAATTTCATGTTTCGGAATGAATTTTCATCTGTGTCCGGTGGACGATGTGATGTTGGTAAAATAAAGGTTTTTGGTACTGGAACACCTACTTTTTCTGCGAGGGCATTGTTGAAGAATTTTTCGTCAGCACTCCACCAAAATGGGTTGTTGATGACTGCCGTACCTGAAATAGCCGCATTTTTAAGGAAGGCGCGATAAAATGGCACATCCTGAGAAATCCTGTCTATAATAACCGCATAATCTGTTGGTTTAGCTTGCTCCACCATATCGATGGAAACAGCTTCCGCCATTATCCCCTTTACCTTTTTTTCATTGACGCGATCAATAAACGCTTGAGGGAATGTATTCTCTTGTCCGAATAGGATGCCTATTTTCTTCATAAATTTTAGTTTTATTATTTCCTCGAAGGAGGAAATCTATTTAATATCTGTTTTGGTTGTTTGTTTTTAGTTTTTAAAGTTTTGAAAGGTATTCTGGAAACATTTGACGCCATAACGGCCAATCATGCTTAGCCCACTTACGTACGTCATACCAAAAAGGAATGTTCTTGTCGCGGAGTATTTTGGCCATTTTGTCATTGGCTTCCAAACAAATATCCCATTCACCGACTCCAAGAATAATTTTCATTTTCCATAGATCGGGATGGTTATTGCCCGGTAGATAGTCTATGGGATTATTAAAGAATACGTTATCATCATAATGTCGCCCAACAAATGAGGTAATGTCAAACGCACCGCTCATGCTGAACATGTGGCTGACTTTTTCAGGATGTTTGAAGGCGAAATTTGATGCTTGGTACCCGCCAAAGCTTGGACCTGCAACGGCTACTTTTGGTAAGCGTTTTTCATGACAAATTGAATTGACTACTTCATTCATGATAAATTGGTCATACCAATTATGATTTTTTGCCCGTTGTGCGGGGTGAATTTTTTTGTTATACCAGCTCAGTTCGTTAATGCCATCTGGACAGTAAATCTGTACTTTACCCTGTTCAACAAACCATCGGACGGATTCCACAAGTTTCATGTCTTTACATTCATTGTGTTTGCCCATAGTAGTTGGGAAAAGTATTACGGGATACCCTGAATGTCCAAAAACAAGCATTTCTATGTCTTTACTAAGGGTCGGTGAGTACCATTTGTGATGTTGTTCTTTCAATATATTATCTTTTAATGGGTTAGGGTAAAATTGTAAACTAAGAACGGATGCTTCTTTTTGTGCAGAAGTTTAGTTTGATTGATTATTATTAAACGAGTACAACAATATACTTTTTTTAATTACAAATGCAATAGCATATATCAGGATTCTTAAATTTTTGTGAAAAACATAAAGAATATGAAGTAATTTTAATTTTTCATAGTTTATTTTATGTCTTAAGGTGGTTTAATTTCATTTTGTCCCTTTTTTTTAATTTCGGTTGGTTTTGTAGTCAATGCCTGAGAGTCATTTATTTACAGTTCATCCTTCTGATCTGACAGTTCAGACCTCTAAGTTTTTTGAATTTATAGAGTCAACCGATATTTGGGTATATAAACCAATATTAATTGAGATGAAGCATATAATTATCATTACCGTATTATTTGTGACTGGAATTTTATCTGCACAAAGTGACTATGACAAAGGCATGGAAAAGGCATTTGAACTTTGGAAAAATGATCAATGGACCGAAGCCGAGCAGTTTTTTGAGCGCATCGCCGCCGCTGAACCAGATGCATGGTTGCCAAATTATTATATTGCCCAAATGAACAGTTTAAAATCTTGGGAAGAAAAGGACGCTAATAAGGTAAAGGGCCAATTGGAGAAAGCGCAAAACTTTCTCAATGATGCCATGGCCATTGAAAAGGACAATGCTGATCTCTTGGTCATGCAAGCACAGATATTGACCAACTGGGTGGCTTTTGACGGGATGACCTATGGGATGAAATATTCTGCAAAAATATCAGAGCTATACAATAAAGCTTATGCTTTGGCTCCCGAAAATCCGATGGTAGTTCTCGGGAGGGCTGAGTGGAATATGGGAAGCGCACGTTATTTTGGACAGGACACCAAACCATTTTGTAAAGAAGTGGAAAAATCCATTGAACTTTTTGCTAACTTTAAGCCTGAAACTGCTTTTTATCCCAATTGGGGACGGGAGCGTGCCGAATCCGTATTAAAATCCTGCAACGACTAATTCACGTTAAATAGATACAAACTCATGACCATCAAATCCATTAAAAGTTTATACCTCACGTTTATTATAGGATGCGCGGTATATCTCATAGGGAACTTTCTGTCAAACGGGTTTGATTATAGCACAATCAATGATTTTTTAATTGACTTTGGGTTTTACCAACTTTATGCTTTCCTTTTAGGATATACCAATTATTTCTACTTTGCCTATCTCGAGAAACTGACCTGGAAAAAAGAAGATGGTTTAAAACGAATTATTGTTGGTATAACCGGTTCGGTCATACTTACTATGAGCGG
Organism: Gelidibacter pelagius; assembly: GCF_017581925.1. Lineage (GTDB taxonomy): Bacteria > Bacteroidota > Bacteroidia > Flavobacteriales > Flavobacteriaceae > Gelidibacter > Gelidibacter pelagius. The sequence continues at coordinate 23,380 of NZ_JAGEVG010000028.1, forward strand.
CTTGTTTGTTTTGAACGGTTTGCAGTATTATCTCTATAGAGGAAGCTCATGGATTGAGTTTTTGCAAACACAACGCTGGAGTAACTACAGTTTTGGACTTTGGATTACCCTGACCATTGTTATTATTTTTCATTTTGTTTATTTCTATAACCGTTATCAACAGAATAAGATTAAGGAGCAAAAGGTCATTGCCCATGCCGCCAGCGCGCAATTTGAAAGTCTGAAAAATCAGATCGATCCTCATTTTTTGTTCAATAGCTTGAATGTATTGACTTCGCTGATCGAAGAAAATCCTGATAACGCACAGCGCTTTACAGTGTCTTTATCGAAGATTTACAGATATGTTTTAGAACAAAAGGATAAAGAGTTGGTGACGGTTGCCGAAGAATTGGAGTTTGCCAAAACCTATATGAACTTGTTGACAATGCGTTTTGAAAACAGTCTTACTTTTGAGATTCCAGAGCACTTCAACAATGAGGATGCAAAGGTGGTGCCCTTGTCCCTGCAATTGCTTTTGGAAAATACCATTAAGCATAATACGGTGAGCGAATCAAAACCTTTGCATATCAAAATCACGGTGGAAGATAACTATTTGGTAGTGCAGAATAATTTACAGAAAAAAGAAGTCCTTCAAACCAGAAAAGGGGTAGGACTGCAAAATATTGTCAATAGATATGGTATCCTAACCAAACGAAAGGTGTTGATTGACGAATCAAGCACCTATTTTAAGGTGAAAATACCTGTCTTGACCAAACAAATTTCAATCATGGAAACAAAACATTTATATAACGAAGATACCGCCTATTATAGGGCAAAAAAGAGAGTGGAAGACATCAAGGGTTTCTTTGGGAACTTAGTGTCCTACTGCGTCGTCATTCCGTTTTTAATATTTATCAACTACAAAACCTCATGGAATTATCAATGGTTTTGGTTCCCAATGTTGGGCTGGGGGATGGGCATCATCTTTCATGCTTTTGGCGTATTTGGATACGGAAAGGAATGGGAAGAACGAAAAATAAAAGAAATATTGGAAAAAGAACAACAGACTAACACATGGAACTAATGGAACCGAATTATTTTGAAAAGGAACGTTACGATCGCGCTAAGAAACGCGTAAAAAAAATCTCTGGATTTTACAGTCATCTGTTGGTTTATGTAGTCATTAACCTAATGATTGTAGTGGTGAATGTCCAGCAATTGGATGTAGGTGAAAGTTATTTTAAATGGCAGAACTTCACGACATTGTTTTTCTGGGGCATCGGACTTTTAGCGCATGGCCTATCGGTGTTTATGCCGTATGTCGTCTTAGGAAAAAACTGGGAAGAACGAAAAATAAAAGAATTTATGGAAAAGGAGCGGAAAAGTAAGTGGGAGTGATGGTTCAAGGTTCAGTGTTCAACATTCGAGATTCAGGATTCAGGATTGAAGTTCAAGTTTCAAGATTATAGAAAATAGAGAATAGAATTAAGTATCAAGAATCAAGAGGCAAGAACATAGAAAAAAGAACATAGAACAAGAATCAATAACTTTGGAAATCCCTAATGCCTAATACCTAATCCCTAATTCAAAATGAACATCATCATCATAGAAGACGAAAAACCATCCGCAAGACGTTTGCAACGCATGTTGGCTAATTTACAGATTGAAGCCAATACCCTGTTGCATTCTGTTGAGGAATCCATTGCTTGGTTTTCAGAAAATACCCATCCCGATTTGATATTTTTGGACATCCAACTGAGTGATGGTTTGTCTTTTGAAATCTTTGAAGCTATGGAAATCAATTCGGCGGTTATTTTCACAACCGCTTATGATGACTATGCATTACAGGCCTTCAAGCTCAATAGTATTGATTATTTGTTGAAACCGATTGATGAAGATGATCTCGCAAAGGCGGTTACAAAGTATAAGACGCGCTTGCCGGTACAGAAATCGGTGGTGATTGATTTTGATGACATCCGTAAAATGTTGGTCAATCCGTTGGATCGGACTTATAAAAAGCGGTTCTCGGTTAAAATAGGACAGCATTTGAAACTGATCGCTGCAGAAGATATCGAATGCTTTTACAGCGAGAATAAAGGCACCTATGCCTATACCTGCGATGGACGAAACTATCTTTTGGATGTGAGTTTGGAACAGTTGGAACCCGATTTAGAGCCAGCCCTATTTTTTCGGGTGAGTAGAAAATTCTATGTGAATATCGATGCCATTAAGGACATGATCAGTTATACCAATTCACGAATTCAAATCAAATTAAAGACCTTTAACGAACACGACATTATCGTGGCACGAGAACGGGTCAAGGATTTTAGGGAGTGGTTGGAATGATTAATCGTCGATCCTATTGTCATCAAACGCCGATGGTAATAGCTTTGGAATGAACTTAATGAATAAAGGCAGTAAAATGGCACCGCCAGGCAGCATAAAGATGGCCAAACTTGGAATAGATTTAAAAATGTCCAACAGTTGTTCCTGAATCTTTTTATGTTCTTCATCCGTCAGGTCTCTCTGGGTGGACTGGGTCAATAACACCATCAATTCTTTGCTTTCCCTAAGTTCTTTTACCAAGCGTTTACTGTTTCTGCTGATGAGCTTGATGACCATCTTACTGGAATTGTCATAAAAACTCTGAACAAAATTCTTAGAACCTAAAGAAGCTATCCGATTGTCATTATGGGAATAAAAATCATCAATATCCTGAATGGATTGTTTTAAAACGGATGGATCCAGGTTTAAATGACTGCAAAACTGCGTTAGAAATTCATTTTCACTTTGGTCAACCGTTTTATCTGTCCATGACGCCATACAGGCCAGATCAATGGTATATTGTTTTTCTAAAGAGGTTTTAAGCGCCGTAATCGCATCGCCATAATCCATGGGATCATTATTATGGTAACGTCTTGAGGCCTTGAACAATTTTGTCAAGCTATCGTCATATTTGCTCTTTTGATGCTTGGATTCAAAAACTTCAATCACAATCGTTTCTATGGCATTTTCTAAAGTTTGTAGGTATTGGTCAGAAACGCTGCCGGTGTTTAAAAACTGTTTATAGGCAAGAAGGTCTACAAACAAAAGCGCATTGATAATAAAATAATTAAAGTTTTTTGTAAAAATATTGTCATCAATATGAATGCGCTTATGGATCAGGTCTTCCAAAAGGGCCGCAGATTTCTTTCTGCCTAAGATAGTATCCAAAATCGAGGTTTTACTTACAGTAATGGCGCTATAAAAGCTGATAATACTATCAATGAAATTTTCTTCGGATGGATTGTTCTCGTAAAAATAGTAGAAGGCCAATATGAGATTTGCCTTGCACATTTCTTCATCGGTGAGGTCGTTTTTCGGAATTGCATTACTCACTATCCCTACATTACTTCCATAAATAAATCCACAAAACTTGAGTTCTTGGTAGAAAGATTCAAGGGGCTTATTCACAAAGGTTTCCTTTAAAGAAACTTCGTTGAGCAGTTTTTTTATCCAGCCAGATGAAGAAGGATTCATAGTCATCATTCAATTAGGCTGCAAAGATACTTAATTTATTGAGCTCGGTATTATTTTTTTAGCCATCGAAGCTAAAGAAAACCGGATCTCTTTTCTTCTCATACGGCCAAACAATACTTTTTTTTTCATAATAATCACATTTTTACAAAACCGCCTTTTTCTTTTTTCCGTAGGTATGCACAGAGACATTTAATAATTAACAAAAAATCTCAATATTATGAAAAAAACAAAAATTTTATTAGGAGTAGCAGTTATTACGGTAGCGGGCTTCTTCGCAATTGCGGCAGATCACATGGATGCGCCAGCAGTTACCGGTGGCACAAATGACATCACCGACTTCTATGCCTTTCAGGGGCAAGACAACGGCAACATCGTATTTGTAGCGAATGTTCAAGCGCTTTTATCGCCTACTGAAACCCAGTCGGCTATGTTTGATGAGAACACGATGATTGAAATCAACATTGATACCGATGGTGACGCCGTTGAGGATTTAGTTATCCAGGCCATTCCTAAAGACGGGAAGATGTATTTCTTCGGCCCAGTAGCACCGGCTCAAACCGGGTTGATGAGTACAGTGCGTACTTCAGGAACATCCTCAAGTGTTGCTATCACAAAACCAGGTGCCAATGCAACCATCGCGACTAACGCAGGCATGAGCTTCTTTGCTGGCCCACGTGACGACCCCTTCTTTTTTGATGTGGATCAATACAAAGCTATTATTGCAGGTACTGCCACAGGATTTGAAAATCCAGGAACAGACACCTATGCAGGAACAAACGTTTTGTCTGTAGTTGTAGAAGTGCCAAAATCAATGATTGGTGGTACAGGAAGTGTCAACTCTTGGGTTGAAACAAAAAGAAAACAATAAACTCTAAAAAACTTAATTATGAATTTCAATACAATAAAAATAGCTGCAATCGCAGTATTAGTGTCACTTACTGCATATAACTGTAGTAACGACGACGACTCAAATGAACCTACAGGCCCTGACTTTTCTGGCACTTATGCCCAAGAAGATCAAATGGGACGACCAGGAATTAGCACCGTGTTTGTCTCAATGGGAAACAAAGATGCCTTTAACGTTACCATTCCATCCAAACAGAGCGCAGGTTATCAGGCGGCTTTTCAAAGTAAATTGTTAGCCTTGAATCCTGGTTATGCCACCAATGCATTGGGGATGGACGCCGCAACTTTCACTGGAGCTTTGGCTACAGATGTTCTGACGGTTTCTTTAGATGGAACGACCACGTTTTTTGATGGCACCAATGTGCTGACCGGTCGTACCTTGGCAGATGATGTTATCGATGTCGAATTACTATTGATCTTTGGTGGCCCAATGGGTACCGATAATGGGAGCTTATCCAGTGATAATGTGGATGCGAATGATAAACCTTTCTTAAGCTCATTTCCATATTTGGCAGCGCCACATATATAAAATGAATAATCCCTGGAATAACGTCCCCAAGTTATTTCAGGGTTATTTTTAAAGACAAAAAAACTCAAAAAAACAACCTCATGAACTCAAAATATATTTTAACACTCTGCTTTTTGGTTATATTAAGTAGTTGTACCACATCTTCAAAAAAAGTTTCAAACCCTTCAGATTATGATCGCTATTTGGATTTGGCTGAAAATAAAACATGGAATGATGCCCAAAAAGATTATGATTTTTGGAGCAAAAAATTAGAAGCTGCACCCAACCAATACAGTTACTTAAGTAAAATTGCCCATGCCAACGCAACAATGTTTGCTTCCACTGGAAAAATCGATTACTTAAAATCGGCAGAAAACAACCTTCTTGCCCTTAACGAGGTCAGCAATTATGAATCTTCTGGCGCTATGAAAACTTTAGCGGCCAACTATATATCCCAACACAAATTCAAGGAAGCCTTACAATTGTTGAACAAAGCTGAAATGAACGGCGACAAACTTGAAGGCACTCAAAAAATGTTATTTGATGTGCATTTAGAACTGGGAAACTATAAAATGGCCAAAACCTATCTGGCGAAATTTGAAAACATGTCAGATTTTGATTATCTGATTCGATTGGCCAAATGGAGTGACCATCAAGGCAATTTGGATGCTGCCATTACCTATTTGGAAAAGGCCAAAACTATTGCAGAGTCTTCAAATTTGAAAGGAATTAAACAATGGGCTTACACCAACTTAGCTGATTTTTATGGACATGCGGGTAGAATCGACGATTCCTACACCCATTTCTTAATGGCACTGGAACTCGATCCAAACGATGCTTATGCTAAAAAGGGTATTGCTTGGATTGTCTATTCACACGAAAAAAATCCTGATGAGGCGTTGCGGATTTTAAATTCGGTCATGAAAGATTACCATGCACCAGATTATTATTTGATGAAATCTGAAATTTATGAGTTTAAAGGTGATATGGCGGCCAAAGATGAACAACTGACATTATATACCGATGCAGTTAAAAATAAGGCCTATGGCGATATGTACAATCAATACAATGTACAATTGTACACTGATGAAAATCAAAATTTGAAAGACGCCATCGCTATTTCGAAAATTGAGATAGAAAACAGACCAACCCCACATTCTTATGATCTATTGGCCTGGTCCTACTTTAAAGACGGACAGCTGCAAGAGGCATTGGCATTGACCAGAAATCATGTATTAGGGTTTACTGCCGAACCTATGGCATTGTACCACAGTGCAGAGATTTTAAAAGCTGCCGGCGAACTTGAGGACGTCAAAGCGCTCAAACCAGATTTAATGGATAGTGCTTATGAATTGGGTCCAATAATGGCAGCAAAAGTAAGCCAACTATAAAAGGAAATAGATATGAAACTTACAAAATTAACAACACTTTTTGCGGTGTTGGGTGGCATAGCTATGACCCAAGCGCAGCAGATAAAGGGAAAGATAACAGATACGAAAAACCAGCCATTGGAAGCCGCTTATATTTATAATCTCAATAGTAAAAGTCATGCCCACAGCTCTGAAAACGGTTTGTTTATTATAGATAATAACACGATAGGTGATAGTCTTAAAATAGGATTACTGGGCTACGGAACAAGAATTATTGCGTTGAACGCTTCAAATTTTAAAGATGTTACCACCACCATATTGGAAGAGAAAGCTTTTCAACTGGATGAGATGGTACTGACGGAAGAACTTAATCCCGTAAGCACAATCAGTCGTTTGGATTTAAATACCAATCCGCTCAACTCATCTCAGGAAGCACTGCGTAAAATTCCGGGCTTGATCATTGGTCAACATGCGGGAGGCGGAAAGGCAGAACAAATATTTTTAAGGGGCTTTGACATTGATCACGGGACGGACATTTCCATTTCGGTAGATGGTATGCCCGTAAATATGGTGTCTCATGCCCACGGACAAGGCTATAGTGATCTCCATTTTTTGATCCCGGAAACTGTGAATAAAATTGATTTTGGAAAAGGGCCGCATTATGCCAATCATGGCGATTTTGCAACGGCTGGCTATGTTGATTTCTCAACCAAAGACTACCTTAAGGAAAGTTCAATCTCCGTAACTGCTGGTCAATTCAATAGCCTACGCACTTTGGGATTGTTCAATCTTTTGGAAAACACAAAAAATCAAAATGCTTACATCGCCGCAGAATATCTGGCGAACGATGGCCCATACGTGTCACCACAAAACTTTGACCGTGTCAATATCTTTGGAAAGTACGTCGCGTTTTCGCCCAATAATGATAAGATATCGTTAACAGCGTCACATTTTACAAGTCGCTGGGACGCTTCTGGACAAATCCCGCAACGTTCGGTTGATGATGGTAGCATTACAAGATTTGGTGCCATTGATGATACAGAGGGTGGCGAAACCGAACGTACCAATGTGAATGTGGAATTCAATAAATTCATTTCAAATAACACCAGGTTTAAGACCAATGCGTTTTACTCACATTATGCTTTTGAGCTGTATTCTAACTTTACCTTCTTTTTGGAAGATCCCATCAATGGTGATCAGATCAAGCAAAAGGAAGACCGTCAGATTTTTGGACTGAACACCACTTTTATTCATGATACCAATTTGGGCGATACGCCATTGACGCTGACCTCAGGTTTAGGATTTAGACAGGATCGGGTAGATGATATCGAATTGTCGCACACTTTGAACAGAAAGACGGTTTTAGAAAATATCCAATTGGGCGATTTGAATGAAACAAACGTCAACGCTTTTGTAAACGCCGAGTTTGAATTTGGTAAATTCAGAATAGCCCCAGCCTTACGTTTGGACTATTTCAAGTTTTTATACAACGATCAATTACAGTCCCAATACCAAAGTCTGTCTGAAACCAAAACAATAGTGAGTCCGAAATTGAATTTCTATTGGGATGTGAAGGACAATTACCAAGTCTTCTTGAAATCGGGAATTGGCTTTCACAGCAATGATACCCGCGTAGTGGTGAGCAATCAAGGAAAAGATGTTTTGCCAAAAGCTTACGGTGTGGATCTGGGTGATATCTGGAAACCGCTTCCAAACCTGGTCGTCAATACGACGTTATGGTATTTATTTTTAGAGCAGGAGTTTGTATATGTTGGAGATGCCGGAATTGTAGAACCAAGCGGGAAAACGGAACGATATGGTTTGGATTTTGGATTCAGGTATCAGTTTAACGATTGGTTGTTTTTGGATACCGATTTGACCTTGACCCACGCCAGAAGTACTGAGGATCCGAAAGGCCAGAATTATATTCCGTTAGCGCCAAATTTTACGATGGCAGGAGGCTTGTCCGTCAATGATTGGAACGGCTTTTCTGGAGGATTGCGATACCGATTTATCGATGACCGTCCGGCAAATGAGGATAATTCCATAGTGGCGGAAGGCTATTTTATTGCCGATTTTAATGCCAATTATAGTTTTGACAATATCACTATAGGTTTTGCCATTGAAAACTTATTTGATGTGGATTGGAATGAAACCCAGTTTGCCACGGAATCAAGACTTCAAAATGAAGCGCAATCAGTAGAGGAAATTCATTTTACCCCTGGAACACCGTTTTTTATTAAAGGCACGATTGCCTATAGATTTTAAAATGAAAGATTTTGAGTGCTGTTAATTTGAGGGAATTAACTTTAGCAGGAATGGACACCGTTCTTTTCTGCGATGATACCACGTGAGTTGTGGTAGTTTTTTAGAGTTTTTTGTTAGTGGAGAGTGCCTGGCTATAGCGATATGGTCAGGTGCTTTCTTGTTATAAGCGAATCTAATCATATATTTTCAAGATGTATCACATTGACAACTATAGATTGTCGTTGTTAAGAAAGATTGTTTTTCTTGATTTTGTAAGAGAGGGGTGAGGTGCAAGTGTACTCCAAATTGTTGGTGGAAAACACCAACAGCGGCGAAAAGAGATTGATGAGGTGGAAAAGTTATAAAAACTGTTGATGGTAACTGGCAACATTGGTGAAGGAGAATATTAACAGTGGCAGAAGTGACTTTTCTGATATGATAACCTTGCGAAGGAAAAGTCAGAACTTGCCGAGGGGTCTGTTACAATTCCACAACTTCAATATTGCCTCTATCGGCCATGGTGATATAACATTTTTTGTAGTCGTTGCTGAAGGTGATGTTGGATGGATTCCTACCAGTTAATTCTATTTCTCTCACTAAAACTCCCGAAGACGATAACACTGCAATAGTTCCTTTTCCGTAGCGACACACATAGATATTTCCGCTACCGTCAAAACGCATCCCGTCCATTCCAAAATCGTCAAAAGAAATAAACTCTTGTTTATTTTCTATAAAACCATTGTCAAGGATGTCATAGACCCAAATTTTTCTTTGGACGGATTCATTGACATAGAGTTTTTTGCCATCAGGACTTACTTCAATACCGTTGGTGGTTCCCATGTTGTCTTCGAGCAATTCAAATCCATTTTCTTTGGTTACTTTCCATAGTTTACCGGTATTGTCTGACCAGTTCGGATCGCTGGCGTAAAGAGTGCCGTTTGGGGCAATAGCGATGTCATTGGGTTGATTGGCGGTTGGCTCGTGGGCAAAGACCTCGATTTTTTTGCTTCTCAAATCAATTTCCAGAATGTTGTGATTGACATAATCCGCCACAAACATCTGATGATTTTTGCCAAACCGTATCCCATTGCCAATACTGCCATTGGGTAGTTTTACTAATACCGAACCTTCTCCACTTGGAGTGACTTTCCCTATCGTGCCTTGTTCTTCAAAGTTCACGGCATAAACATTTCCTTCGTAATCGGTTGCTGGGCCTTCAACGCCTTCTGTAAAACTCCCTTCTTTAGTGAAATCGCTGCTCTTCAACTGTTGTGCGCATGACGTAGACAGGACTAATAATAGGGCCAAATTTGTAATTATTTTCATTGATATATTGTTGGTGAATATTGGATTTAGTTGATTTCTAAATTTAAACTTTTCAAGACAGTCTCCAAATCTATTAAAGATTTTTCGTCAATAAACTTTGTATCGATGATCAGTTCATCAGTATCGGTTTTGAGTTTATAATCTCCAGCAAATAGTTTAATGGATTTAATATCCTTTAGATTTATTTTTTTTGGAATCAGATGGTTTTTGGAGATCGTTCCATCTTCTATGGTGAGATATTGCTTGTTGTGTTCAAAAAGATAAATACTGAAATATAGTATTCCCAATAGTAAATAACCATAGTTGAAAATATTGTCTGAAAAAAAGATGACGGCGATCACACCAAAAATCAACCATAGTATTCCAATGGCCATGAAATATCTGAGACGCTTTTTTTTGAATTTTATTTTCATTTTTATTAGCAGTTAGACTGTCTCAACTATGAATAGTTGCTTTGGTTGCCCTTAATTTACATAGTTCATATTATTCTGACAACCATTAGGTGTTTTACAAGTGGGCGAGGACAACCAATGATATATAGCTATCGTTGTCAGTCCGCTATATTCTTAAATTATTTGTCCAAATGTCAATAAATTACTATCTGGATCAAGTACTGAAAATTCCTTTTGTCCCCACGGTTTGATGTCCAATGGGCCATTCGGATGGATTTTTGTCTTTTTCGTCAATAATGGTTTATAAAACTCGTCGATATTATCGGTTCTGATATAAACTTGTCCGTAATTTTCTTTTTGATCAAGTTCTTTAAATTCAAAGAAATGGATTTGAATTTGGTCTTTTTCCATCATTAGGTAGCCATCAAAGTCGGCATTTCCATATTCTTTAAATCCCAATTGGTTTGAGTAAAATTCCCGAGTCACGTTTTTGTTCCGCATTGGTAATTTAGGATGAATGTCTGTGAGCATATACTTTCACGTTTAGATATATTTTAATTCCCACCAGTGTGTTTTCAATATCCCGAGGCTTGCCTCGATCAAAAAGACAATTCCTTATTCATACCTCGTGGGCTTGTCCGCCCATGCCGGTCGGACCTCGGGGTTCTTGATTCTAAAATATTATATATTATGAATACGTCCTTTCAATTTTCGCTTGTTGAAAGAACTGACTCTTGTTTGATCTTGTTTTTTTATAATTGCATATACAATGACAGGCACCAGCAAGAAACCACCAACAATTAAAATCACATAAGGGTTTCGACTTCCAGAAAATATTGGATTCAGGAAAAAGATCATTAGTGGCGTGCCAATAATAAGAAACAAACCTGCTCCAATTTGAGCAATACTGGATTGTTTTGTGTAAAACTCATCAACGTGAAGTTCCGTATTCTTTCCGCAGTCTTTACAACTCAGAGTTTTGTTTTCACCATCTTGCATTGCAAATTCAACTCTTGTATTTGCACTTGTCGAATAATTTATTTCGCTTTGGCAGTTTTTACATTTTCCGTAAACTTTCATTAATTTATTGCGTTTGTTTTATATGTTGTACAACTCGTATTTACAAGTGGCTAATATACTTGTATTACCATTTAATGAGTATTATTTATAAAATGATTGATGTCAATAATCTTGATTATCGTTGGTGGAAAACACCGAGTGGCAAAATCATAATCAATCCCTCAAACTCCAAATTTCGTTGATAGGATCTCCTTTACTGGAGAATCCAGTGTGATGCCATTGTCCATCAATCAGTTCGTAATTGAATTTCAAGCTCATTCCAACTCGGGAATCGTCTCTTGAAAAGAATTCGATGTTCTCGGTGTATTCCCCATTGATGGTGGTGTAGGTGCCTCCGCCCGTGCCCATGAACTGTTTGGTTTCTATATTGTAAGCAATCCACTGAAAGCGAGTTCCAGATAGAATTTTCATGGTTTTGCGTGGGCCACTGGTGTCACGTGTTTGAGCTTTGCTATCTACAACACGACCTGACATTAACCAAGCGCCTTGTAATGCTCCTGGCTCACCATTATCTATTCTGGTCAGTTTCAGATTCTTGTCATCTATTTTAAGTTCATTATCGGCAACAGTCACTTTAGAACTGGTTTCGGTGCCAACGCGTTCAGGATCATTGGTGTCAAATTCCACTTTTCTTGTTAGGATATCATTTTCCAATGACCAACTACCGCCATGGGTTTCAATAAATTTTCCATTAGTGGCATGAAATGTTGTTGACACTTCATATCCATCCACAAAAACAATTACATTTTTTAATTGGTCTCCGTTTTCCGAAGTTGATAAATTCTCCCATGCGCCAATAATACCTTGTGCATGAACTCCAAACGATAGGAAGATGCAGACGAGCGATAGACATATTTTTTTCATGACTTTAAATTTTTGTGTTAATTGTCCAGTTTAAAACAGCTAGAATTTTAAAAAAAAATCATACGATTTTGATAATGACGACTAATTTCGATTGTCAGACATCTAATATACTGATTATACCCGAATTTGATGTTGTATAAATTCTTCTCTGATGTTCATTTGTCTCATCATTAAAGCAATGCTCCACGCTCTTGGAATAGACTGAAAGGAATATATAAATTCTATGTTTGAAAAGCACGTTCTTTTGCCATGATTTAAAGCAGTTGGCAGTGATAATATACTGAGAGGATTTAAAAGAAGCCTTCGGGAACTACTTCTATTTATGTCGGACTAAGAGGTTTTTGCGTATTTTGGATGGAAAAGACATTCTTCGACTTTTAAATAATCTTCAGGTCTATCAGCGAGCACCATCAAAACGTCATTGGCTTTAATTTCAGTTGACCCGCCCGGGCGAATATATTGATCATCGCGTTTGATCATGACTATAAATGCTTCTGGGGGGAAGTGCAAATCGACAATTCTTTTGTTTATCGGAGAAAATTCAGGTGAAATTGTAAATTCCTGCAATGACGATTTTGGAAGATCCAAAAGAAGTTCATCTATTGGCGTGATCTTTTTTGCTTGTTCTGGGATACCGACTCTCAGCCATTTTGCCACAACGCCTAATGATGTCCCTTGGATGAGAACAGAGGTTACCGAGATAAAAAATACGATACTAAATATCATATCGGCCTTTTCAATTCCAGCGAGAAGCGGGTAGGTCGCAAATACTATGGGAACAGCGCCACGCAAGCCAACCCACGAAATGTAGAAGCGTCTTCTCAATTTCATTTTAAAGAAAACTAAGCTTATAAAAACGGCTATAGGGCGCGCAACAATTATTAGAAATAATGAAATGAGCATACCAACTCCGATATATGGAACGATCTGCGATGGGAAAACTAAAAGGCCTAGCGTAAGGAATAAAACGATTTGCATAAGCCAAGCCAAACCATCATACATTTTTAAAATGGTTTTCTTTTGGATGATGTCTTGATTTCCGAGGTAAACCGCACAAATATAAATGGCCAAAAAGCCGTTGCCTCCAACAAAATCGGTGGCCGAAAAAGTGATGAACATCATTGAAATTACCAAAACTGGGTAGAGACCTTCAAAGCCAAGATTGATGCGATTAATGATGTGTTTACTGAGATATCCAAATCCAAAACCTGCGCCGGCACCTACAATCATTTGCTGTAAAAACATAGGCACAACCGAGCCAATACCCTGATCTTGATTGATGACTAAAGTTAAAAAGGCAATGGTCAGTACATAGGCCATGGGATCATTACTTCCACTTTCCAATTCTAATGTGGGCCTGATATTTTTTTTCAGCGCCAAGCTCTTTGATCGTAAAATTGAGAATACAGCTGCGGCATCTGTTGATGAGACGATAGAACCTAAAAGCATACTTTCATAAATGGTAAAGTCGGTAACGTAATAAACAAATCCGCCAAGTGAAAGGGCGGTCAGAAGAACGCCTAGGGTTGATAAAATAATACCTTCTTTAAGAATAGGTTTTATAGAGCTCCAATTGGTGTCCAGACCTCCTGAAAATAGGATGAAGTTAAGCGAAATAACACCAATGAGCTGTGCGTTTTTGGGGTTGTCAAAACGAATACCACCGATTCCCTCTGAGCCTGCCAGCATGCCAATGGTCAAGAATAATAATAATGTAGGAACACCAAATTTATAAGAAGTTTTACCTACGACAATGCTTATAAAAAGCAAGATGGAACCTACTAATAATATATTCTCACTGGTTAAACTCATAGTTTACGCTTTCCTAAAATAGATTTGCGCGAAGATACTTCTTTTTATTTTTATGAAATAAATTTCTTTGTAAGAGGGCTTTAGAAACACACTTTGTCTTGAAGGACAATGATGAATTTATAAATCGAAATTATTACACTTTCGGAAGTCGACGAATTCAATAAAGAAGCACCGATTAAAAAACAGAAGAGAGAGGTTTGGAGATGCAAACTAGTTTAATTTGACGGTAAATTATAGATTTTCAATTCGTTTTGAAATGCCACCAGTGAGGTTGGATTTACAATTTGAGCATCAATTATTAACTCACCATTTTCTGTCATTAGTTTTATATCACCCGCAAAATGCCTGACTGATTTTATATTAGTAAGTTTTGTTTTTTGGGGAAACATCGTGTTTTTTATTATTTCACCATTTTTAACCGTCAGATATTGTTTTTTGTTCTCAAAAAGGTAAACGGCGAACATGAAAATCCCAACAAAAATGTGTCCGATTCCGATAGCGTCCAAGGACATGATTTTCCACTCATCCATACCTTCTGATAATAAAATAAGAAGAACTCCAATGAAGATAAAGCCAATCCCCATGGTTAAATTGCCTTTTATTCTTTCTTTAGAGTAGTTGATGGTTGTCATTGGTCAAAGGTTTTAAATTATTTTCCATTTCCATGGCTCATTATACTACCTGAACATGCCTTCTCTAATCCCACAGATGGGGTTAAAAAAGGCATGCTTTCATCGTAAAAACAATTTCGTGTTCATACCGCATGGGTTGCCACTTAGTTTGGAACGAGTTTCGAGGTACTTGGGAAATTTATTTTCTTAACTCCCAAAAGGTGACTGTTTTACATCCTCTGGAATATCTGAAGAAAGACTGCCTAGAAACGCCACAATATTCTTGACTTCATCATCAGATAGGTCAACATTTCGTTGGAGTTTGCCCATGATTCTTACTGAATCATCCAAATCCTGTACGGATCCATCATGGAAATAAGGAGCGGTATGGACGATGTTTCGCAATCCTGGAACTTTAAAGAAATATTTTTCTGATTCTCTTTCGCTGATATCATACAGTCCAAGGTCAACATCTTCAGATTCCGTGTGTTTCCAATAATCATGAAACAAACCAAACTTCTGTAACATCTGACCACCCAAGGCAGGACCACTGTGACAGGTAATGCATCCGGAATCAATAAAGGCTTTCAATCCTTTTTTCTCATCAGTGTTCAATGCCGATTGATCACCCTCTAAATACTTATCAAATCTACTTTCTGGTATCAATGTGCGTTCAAAAGCCCCGATGGCATTGGTTAAATTGTTGAAGGTAATTGGGTCCTCATCCTCATAAGCCTTTGAAAAGAGTTCAAGATATAGATCCACTTCTTTCAATCGGTTGACCAATTGTTGTTCGTCTTTAATATTATGTTCTAACGGATTCAAAATTGGACCCCCAGCCTGTTCCTCAACATCAGCGGCTCTACCATCCCAAAACTGCATCTTGTGGAGTGCAGCATGAAATACAGTTGGCGAATTTCGTCCGCCTACGGTTCCGGGTGCATCCCCTGGAGAAAAACGCTCGTTGTCCACTCCATAGGTCTTAAGATTATGACAAGAATTACAGCTGATATTTCCTTCTCCAGACAAACGTGTATCAAAGAACAAATGTTTGCCCAGATTCACTTTGTCTGCATCTGGTGTTTCAAGATCCAATGATGAAATCGGTTGGAAGAAGTTGGTGGCAATAGGATACAAATCTTCATATCCATCGTCTGATTTTTCCTTTTGTTTGTTTCCACAGGCAATGAAAGCGGGGAGAATAAAGATTATGAGATATTTTTTCATAATTATAATATTAGTGTTAATGTGAAAATTACAAAATTAAATAGAAGTAACAAATGACTTTTGTCATACTTTAGGTCTTGCTGTAGGATAGAAAAAGGGTCTTTTTCAAATTCAGAACGATTTGTTTCTCAAATTTCACAATTTGAATTTTCACCATTTACTCCTATATTCTGAAGGCCAATAATATAATTTTTAGATTCCGACGTCTATTTTAAATATTTTGGAAAAACTAGTGATTCCATTTAGTCTTGTTCTAAATAAGGCTTAAATTTGCATGAAATTTTAAAAAATCAAATTCTATGAAGAAATTAGTTTTATTGAGTGCCCTTGTTTTTGGGTTGGTGTTTTATTCTTGTTCCAGTGATGACGATAATGGCGCAGAAAACACGGTCAGCTTAGTAGGCGAATGGCGATTGACCAATGTAGATTTTATCACCATGAAAGAAGGTGGAAGACCGGCGAGCGATGCGTGTATCGTGGAGCTTGTTGCAGGTTATGAATTCCGTGCGGATAACAAGGTCTATTTTATTTTAGGTGAGATGGATAGACCGTTATTTGACCCTTATGCAGAGGATTACTGGACTTGGGAAGGTGATTCCAAAGATTTTGAAATTGTACAGACCAACCCGATGAGCCCTCCTTATAATTTTGGTTTAAATCCAACCAACATCAAAACAAAGCAGGTTGAAGGGAAAGTCACGATGACCTTCCAGTCAAAAATGGGCAATGGTTCAGAAGCCAATTTCACTCTTGTAAAGGAGGCTATTGACAAAACAGAAACACCAGTATTGACCGATCCTGATGGTGAGGATTTTTATTGCGGATTTTTTGATCCTAAATAAATAACTTAAAGTAAATAATAGAAAGTGCCTTTATGGCGCTTTAAATGTCTGTTCGGGCGTATCCTAAATTCATCTTTATTATTCTGAGATGCTGTAGATGCGCCCGATACGGATAAAATAATTAGGAGTTTTAAATCGCTCCTCTTTTCTATGCTTAGGAATATTATACGCTTCTTTTTAATGTTTTTCACCTTGTTTTCTATGGCACAGAATACTGGGACGCTACAAGGTAAACTTATCAACTCGCTTGATGACCAGATAGAAAATGTTGAAATTCGTTTGGTTGAGACTAATGCTCGTACTCTGACCGACAAAGAAGGGAAATTTATTTTTAAGAATCTGCCTTCAGGTTTCTACAATGTCTATCCAGTGTACGACGGGTTTCAGTTCGACATTAAAAATGTCCAAGTGAGAGCTGGTGAAGTGCATGAAGTGACGCTCTACATTGAAATGCTCACCTATAATCTGGACGAAGTTAAACTGCGGACGCTTAGCATCAGTGAAAAATTAAAAAGCAGCGCTATCAAAGCAAATATCATCTCTGTGGAAGCCAATACGAGGCGTGCCAATTCTGTGGAAGATCTGGTCGATAAAAGTCCCGGGGTGAAAATACGGAATGTTGGTGGTCTTGGATCTGCGAGCAATATTATTGTTGGAGGATTTACGGGCAATGCGGTCAAGTTTTTATATGATGATATCCCAATTGATTATTTAGGATCCAATTTCGGCCTTACCAAGGTGCCTACCAACGCCATCAGTCGAGTGGAAATATACAAAGGCGTGTTACCTACAAAGATAGGAGTGGACGCTTTGGGCAGCGCCATCAATATTGTTCCTAAGACCAGTAAAAAAACATCGGGCACCGTTTCTTATGAAACAGGATCTTATAATACCCATATCGCAACAGCCAATGCGAATATAAAATTCAACGACCATCTCTTTCTTGGCGTCAATAGCTTTTATAATTATTCTAAAAACAATTATAAAGTAGATAATCTGCCCTATAAAGACCCCAATAGTGGACAGGTCAATTATATTCGGGAACGTTTGTTTCACAACGGATTTAATCAACATTCTTTAGAATTTTCTTTAGAAGCTCGACAATTATCCTGGGCAGAATCAATTGAGTTTAAAGTGAACTCCTACGGGCTGAAAAGAGATATTCAAAACGATCCTTTTTCTAGAGCCAGACCTTTTGGAGAGGTCTACAGACAGGAAAGCGGAAACTTTATTCCTTCCCTAAAATACAAAAATCATTTTTTCGAAAATAAACTGAGCGTCAATCAGTTTTTGGTCTATAGCAATATTGATTTTGAAATTTTTGACCAGGGCAAGAATGTTTATTATGATTGGAAAGGCGTGGCGCATACCACAAGTTCGGCTTCCGAAATGGGAAATATGCTTCTCCAGAACGGCTACATGCACACCAACTTTGAGCAATTGACCTCCCGAACCAATCTTAATTATTTGATCACTAATTATTTTCAAATAGAAAACAATACGGTTTATAGCAATTACAAGCGAAAATCCAATCTTGGAGACCAGAATCTGAATGGCACCACCTACAATAAGCTCATTACCAATTTTGCCCTGAATGCCCAGTTTTTTGATCGGAAATTGGAATCCAACACACAATTCAAGTTTCTATTTGGCAACTTCGCCGGACGCTATAATGCGTCAGACAATCCGCTAGAGGAGAACATTGTGGATAAGGAAGTGATAAATAAAGGTCTGAGCTTTTCGCAGGCCTTAAAATACAATATCAACGAGAAAAGCTATGTTCGGGTGTCTTATGAAAACACGTTTAGATTGCCAGAACAACAGGAGCTATTTGGCGACAATAATTTTATTGTAGCCAATTATGAATTGACTCCCGAGAAAAGTAAAAATATAAATTTGGGATACACCTATTCAGCCACCGATTTCGGTTTTGAAATAAACACCTACTATCGCGATACCCAGAATCTGATTCGTTTAAAAGATTTGAACCAATATCAAGCCATCAATCTCAACCTTGATAATGTGAAAGGCTTGGGCGTAGAGTTGCAGGCCAATTACGAACCCGTAGAAAAGTTACAGCTGTCGGGGAATTTAACTTGGAATGACTTTCGCTTACAATCGTCCAAAGATAAATATTTAAACAATCAACATTTTAAAGACGCACGGATTGCCAATATGCCTTTTTATTATGGAAATATCAGTGCCTCATATAATATCAAGGAGTTATTGAAGCTTTCCACCGATCTATCATTTTTTTGGGATTATTCTTATGTGCATCAGTATTATCTCGATTATATCGAAAAACAATTTGAGCCTGACGGATTTTTAGGCCTCTTCGGAACCTCAAAAATCAATACCAGCCGAATTATTCCAAATCAGCACACCCATAATATTGGATTTATCTATGTTCGCGATTTTTCTAAACAAAGCGTATCTTTTAGTGCAGAACTTAAAAATGTTCTTGATGAGAATATTTATAACGAATTCAAAATGCAAAGCCCTGGCCGACATTTTAGAATGAAAATAACCTATAGTTTTTAAGAGTATGAAGTCTTCAATTATATATAAAGCTTTCTTTGGTATTCTCTTGTTGGGGCTGATGCGTTGTGAAGTTAAAAACTTGGACGATGAAAATAAAAATCCGAAGACGGAGTATTCATCTAATAATTATGTGTTAGCTACAGAAGATGCTTCTACGGCCGATATTACCCGATTTTTTAGTTTTAATTTGGAAGGATTAGATACTGAAAAACAATATGATTTGATCCAAGACAATCAAACTTTTGTCAATTCAGATCCGTCAACCTCCTCAGGGCATCATTTTTTTAAGAACTATATCTTTAGTATGGCCAAGGACAAAAGAGGTTATTCGTCCACCCCAGGACTCTTTCGCCTCACATTGAACACATCAGACCAAGTGTTTATTGATAGCGAAATATATATAGGGAAGGGCAATCTTTTTCCATCGCGAAAATTGGCTTTAGTAAACGATGATCTCGGCTTTTATTATAATGAGGATAGTGGCGGTCAGACCATCCAAGCCTTTAATCCTTTGACTATGCAATTGGGAGATGCACTTGATTTGCGTCCATTTATCAAAGCGTTTCGTCCAGATGTTGAATTTGAGGATGCCTATGGGAATAATTTGGTGAGAACAGGATCTTTGGTCTTGGATTATAAAGATGATAAGCTGTATGTGAGTGTTGTCTTTTTGGAGGAAGCCAATTTCAACCTGATCTCCGAAGACGAAGAAAACTTCTATCTGGCGGTCATTGATATTCCGAGTTTTAGTTTTGAGAAAATCATTCAATATCACGGCGTCAAGACGGTCGGCTTTTTTGTTTCGGAAAATAATCCCACGACTAAAGATGAGGACGGAAATCTATATTTCTGCTCTTGGGGTTGGAATCAGTTTAATAACCATAACCCCTCAAAAATCTTTAGAATCAAAGCTGGTGAAACAGAATTTGATCAAGATTGGGAGATCGATATTGAATCGTTGTTCGGGGAGGGGAGAATTGCCCAATCGATTATGTCATATAACAACAAATTGTATTTGCACATTTCCGAAGCACCTTATTTATTTGACTCCAGTGAAGAGGTCGAAACCAGAAATGGCTTAAAACTATCTTATTACGAATTTGATACAGCTTCTCCTGAAAATTATACAAAATTGGAGGTGCCAACGTCCAATCCAGCCTCGCGTATGAATGTGTTCAATATTTTGGATGACAGACTTTTTATGGTGGTTCCTAATGCTATTACGCCCAATTTCAATGGGGTCTATTCCATCGACCGTCAGGGAACTCTTAAAAAGGAGATGCAGATTTCGAATAAATACCGACCGACGCGATTTTATAAACTTGGGGAATAATAGGTATGTCGCCCTTTCAGGGCAATATGGTAAATCGGTTATTTCCATTAGCATAGGTTCTACGCCCTATGCTAATGTATGACGCTCTTTCAGAGCTCTTGAAATGCGAGAGGTATATAATTGTTTTTCAGAAAGCGAAATCAGCCCAGGAAGGGGCGCCATATCATAACTTTCAATGGGGTTTATTCTATCGACCGTCAAGGTACTCTTAAAAAGGAGATGCAGATTTCGAATAAATACCGA
>NZ_JAGEVG010000029.1 GCF_017581925.1 Gelidibacter pelagius
TTTGCGGGGTGCAAATATACAACCCTTTTTCCTTTACCGGCAAAATAAAATAAGACTTTTTTTGAACTATTTTTCTTCCCGCTGGAAATGAACCCATTAGGCTGCCGAAAAGGAGGCCGCTCATGGCCCAGGTGCCGTGGACAGGCCCCGCGTTAGCGATGGAGCCCTTGACTGAACTCTTTTGCGGACGCCACAGCGGGCGGAAAAAGTGAGGGGCGAGAGCGCGGTGGGCTGCCCCTTCGGCAGAACAAACGCCCAAATTGAAACAAATCAGCGCTCCTATATATAGGAGAGCATGACTCATTTTAAAAACTTAGTTGTAAAGCGTATCTATTATAATGTATAAGTGGCGTAATAATTTCCTTAACATTTATGTTCGTTAAGGTTTTGAATTTTGGCATTACAGCATCTATTAGTATTTTAAAACCATTGTCTGAAGTGCAAAAAGGCCAAAAATGACATCATGAATTCTTATAAAGCTAAAAGAACAACAAGACCTGTAGAGAAAAGGTGCGCTAAATTCGATCGGGATTTGAAAACTAATAGCACATAACTTATAAAGAAATTAATCTAAGGTCATACCCCAGTAAAGAAATCTAACACCACAACAAGCTTTAGGCTATCGGAAAATTCCATCTTCATACAGAAAAAGAATAAAGACGCGTGTGCAGTTGGCAATTAGGAAAAACAAAACTATAGAGGTGTTTAGCTTTAACTCAAACTAAAGGAAGAAGTTCCAAACAATACCAAAACGGATGCTGAAATCTCTGTAAGGATTATTTGGCGCCGAAAAATAATTATATCCGGTAAATGCAGAATTGAAATGTTCGGCCTTAAGATAAATACGGGTCTGTCTAACCTTTGCATTAATAAAGAAATCCAATCTTGGAAAATCGCCAACCTCAGTTTGATCCTGCGTATAAAATTCCCCCAATAACGGATCATAGGCATCCATAGTGTACTTAGTGAAATAATTGAAGGTGACTCCTGTTTGTAAAAAGAGTGCTTTCTTAAACAAATGATCAGAAAAGTAAATGGTGTTCCTGGTGATTATTTGTGGTACATTCAATATGCCTTCACCGTCAACTACGTTTTGATACATTATCGTGTTATCCAAAGCAAATTTTCCAAAATGGAATTCCTTTGCCACTTTTAATTTTAGATAGTTAATGGTAGTCTCCGCTTGGGTTGGTTTGACATTATTATTGCTATCCTTTGTAAAGTAAGCATGGTTATTAATGGTGGTGTATTCTATTTCGGCACTAGCTATTCGCTCTGATTCCACCTTAAAGGCCAAATTCTGCGTCTGTACGTTTTTAAAAGAAGCACTATTGTCCCAATTATAATTAAGATAATCACTTTGATAAAGCAACATATTATAATTCGGAAGTTTTGAATTCGAATTTAAACGTGCTAAAACCTGAAAATCCGGGTTCAATTGGTAAGAGGCATTCAGGTCTAAAAAGTTGCCATTAAAGTCACCTGATAAGTTAAGCCCAAACTCACCATTCAAATTAAAACCGCCGATTTGATTTTTATAGGCACCTCCTATTCCAAAAACACTTCCTTTCAATCGGTTTGGAATTCTCACCCCGTCTATGACAGCGATGGCATCATAACCATAATTAAATTTGTTGTAATCAGCGCTGAATTGCAATTCTCCTAATAGGTCATTCTTATAATTGACAAAAAATCGATTTGAAAAATCTTCCAGGGTCACTTTGTCCTCTATTTTGGTATTAAGAAAAGCCACTCCAAAAAAATCATTTTGGTTAGCTTGCTTAAACTGATAGTACTTATCTTCAAATGAGATGACTTGTCCGATGCTCAAATTATTACTTAAGCTATCTGAAGCTTTGAGAAGATTGAATTGATGGTCTAAGTGAAACCTTTTGCCTTCAAGCATGTTTTCTGCATCCTCAAAATTTGGGGTAAAGACGGCTCGGTTAAGAAATTCTTGTTCTCCAGATTCAAAAATAGCAACATCGTCATCGGTCAGTCCACCATTTTCTTGGTTAAGAATATCCTGCATGACAATGTGGGCCCGCGCTTGATACTTTCCGTTTTCGGTATTATAACTTGTAGTAAATCTAAAATTCCCCGTACTGGTTAGAATATGCTGATATTTTCCTAATGAACGGAGGCCTTTGTAAGCAATTGAGAAGTTGAATCGCTCTGACATATTGATCGTAAAAAACGCGTCCACCAACTGGCCTTGTTGAAATGCAGTTTTATAGAAAAGCTCCGTAAGCGGCGTTGGGACGTGAAAATAATTTATATCTTCTTTTTCCATATAATTGAAATGTTTGGCCCGTGCACCAAACAGGGGTAAAGAACGATTATTCTTAAAGTCATGCTTAAGACTATTATAGGTTTGACCAATATTAGAAAAAGGCAGTAAACCAAATTCATCCTTTCTCAAGTAATTGAATTTGTAATCTTTTTTAATGGATAAGGTGGTGTCTAAATATGTGGTGTCTCTTTCAAACCCAATAATTAGATAATCTTCCACATTAGCAACCTTATACTCGGATTTAGTTTTAAGACTGTCCATCTTTGAACCTCCACCTGCTCGTGAAATACCAGTCTGGCCAAAAACAGCGTAAGAGCTACAGAGCAACAGCGCAATCAAAAAGAAGAGTTTATACATTATCAATAGTTGAATGGCAAAAATAATAATATAACTTCTATTTAAGTTCTATATTATAGAGATAATGAAAGTTATTACACCAGACAGTATGATTACATCGTCCACAGGCACTTAGTTAAAATATAAAGTCATCAATCTTCCTATTCATAGTTGATTATAGGGCATAAAAAAAAGGCAATCTTTTCAGATTGCCTTTTTCAAATAATTTCAGATCTAATTAATTTTGATCATTAATGAAGTTATTATCTTGAATTTCCTGCTGTGGAATTTCCAATGTCAAACGCTCATCATCAAAAGGCATTTCCACTCCAACAAAGGAAAGATGGTTTGGTCCTCTTTTAATAGTCGCTTGATTACGCTTCATTGCCAAGTAGCTCTTACCCTCACCCCAAAGCTCAAGACGCGTTTGCTTGTAAATTTCATTATATAGTGCCTGTCCAGATAGACCAGCTACATAAGTTCCATCAACACCTCTAGCATTAACAAAATCAGCTAGGGCAATTTGAGCAGGACCATCTTGTCCTGATCTTGCCAATGCTTCGATATTTAATAATAAAAGTTCAGCATAGCGCATATAAACATAATCTGCCTTAACTATCTGAGATGCACCAAAGTGAACTCTGTCAGCATCATAAAATTTAAACAATGGCTGTAAAAAGTTATCACCAGGAACATTATAAAACTGATCTCTACGAACGTCCGTTGGAGCCATACTATTGTACAAGTCAACATCAATTACTTTATTATCTCCAAGAGCTGCATAACTATAAGAGTAATAATCCATTTGACCCCACCATGATACCAAACTGAGTCCAATATCATCATTAAGATCAACACCCCAGATCCAACCTATTGAGCTAACATCATTAAAACCTCCAAGAATGCCATCCCTAGAGTTGTCAACACCCATTAAAGTTGCACCACTCGCAATCATAGCTTCATTAGTCAAAGTGACAACTTCTGGCCATCTATCTCCTCTTGCTGCCAATACATAAGCTAAAATAGCTTGAGCTACTGGTTTGTTTACTTGTGTTTTTGAAGGTCTATTAAATCCATCTAAATACCCGATAGCCCTTGTTAAATCGTCCTCCATTAAAGTAAAAACCTCAACTGTTGTTGACTTTGCATTACCTATAAATCCTGGTGCAGTATAGATAGGTAAGGTAGGAGAACTCCAAGACGCCGAAACATCATTAATGAAAAGTTGTGTTAAATAAAAGTAAGAATGTGCTCTCATGGCCAAAGCTTGACCTAAAACATGTTGAGTCTCTTCATCTTCCGGCTCAAAATCATTACCACCTAAACTCTCAATAACTAAGTTAGCTTGATTAATCACTCTATAGTAATAACGCCATGGTTGGTAATTCTCTAATTGTGTAAAATCAACAGGCGCTTGAAGCTCTGTCACTCGCGCTCTATACCAGCCATAGACACTTGATGAAAGCGCCATATCAGCAGAGAACATATCCATATAGATATCATATCCCTTTTGACCAAAGTCTTGCTGAGAGTCTGTACCACCCGTTCCAGTCGTAAACATGGTCGCATAGATACCTGTAATTGAGCCTGCCCCTACATCGGGATTTTTCACAATAGCACCACCTAACTGATCAGCGTTAATAAACTGTGTAGGTTCTTGAACCAAATAGTCTTTGTCACAGCCAGACAACATCAGCGTCAAACACGCTATTCCGGCTAATTTTATAATTTTTGTATTCATATCTTTTTCTATTTTTTTTAAATTTTCACCCTAACTCCAAGTGTAAACGTTGTTAACGGTGCATATAATGCTCTCCCTGAATTTCCACTTTCACTTGTAGTAGGATTGTATCCTTTTCTTTCGCCCTTAAAAAATAGATTATCACCAGAAGCATAAATATTCAAACCACTCACGCCAAGTCTTTCTGTATATTTAGACGGTAATGTATACCCAACCAATAAGTTGTTTAGTGCCAAGTAATCAGTTTTTGTGATAAATCTTGAAGACGAAGAATTCACGTTTGGTATTACTCGATCTGCAATTAAAGGCACATCAGTAATATCACCTGGCTCGCGCCATCTGTTACGCACATCAATATGTCTGTTTTGAGCAGTGATTCCACCATTATTGTCATGCATTAACTCTGCATATTGAGCATCATATCCATAACCACCCATTGAATATGCAAATTGTGCTGAAATATTAAAGTCATGTATTTTCGCATTTAATCTAAAAGCACCAGCTACATCAGGAATAGCAGATTTCTCAATGTATTTCTGTGTGGCCTGAGAATAGGTCTTTGTAGTTCGACTAGCAACGTTAGCATTACTGTTTTCATTTAAATATTTAGTAAGAGTTGCAATTGGGATATCACCAGTATTAAACTCACCATCACCATTAACATCATCAAAATGCTGGATCCAAGTTGGATATCCATCAGCAGGATCTACACCAGCGTATTCTCTAATATAAAAGTCATAAATTGAACGACCTTTAGAATAACCATATAACCCAACATTATTTAAACTTGCCGGCGCTCCAGTTTCTGGATCCAAAGGCATCGTTGTGATTTCGTTATTATAGATTGCTCCATTAAGAGATAGAGATAAAGCGACATTATCCTTTTGTAAAATGTGTCCAGTCAAATCAAATTCAAAACCACTATTTCTCAACACACCATCATTTACGGTAAGAAGAGCAATACCAGAAGAAGGTGATATTCTTCTATCAAAGATCAAATTATCTGTATCTTTAACATAATAATCCAAACCAACATCTAAGAAGTTACCTAAAGTAAACTCAACACCAACTTGATACTGTTTTGCAGTTTCCCAAGTTAAATCAGGGTTGGCAAATAAACGTGGATTTATCGCGAACTCACCGTTTAAGTTGGTCACACCAAAAGTATTGATCCCTGTATAGTAGTCTACTCCACTTTCATCTCCAGTGATTCCATAAGACGCTTTCAACTTTAAGAAGGTCAACAAATCGCTGCTTCTAAGGAATTCTTCATTACTGATTACCCATGCAGCTCCAATAGAGCCAAAAGTATCCCATTTGTTATTATAGAATCTCGAAGATCCATCTCTACGTACAGAAGCTGTCAAGTAATACTTATTGTCAAAATCATAATTGACTTGACCAAAATAAGACTCTAATGTTCTTGCCTGAGAAAAACCTGAAGCAGGGCTCAAATTCACAATATAGTTATCAAGTTCCAATCCACCAGGGATAACAGCTTTACCTTTATATTGAGTTGAAAGAGATTGTTTGAATTCATTACTCTCATGTGCCGCCAACACTTCTAAAGTATGGTTACCGAAACTCTTCTTATAACGAAGCAACTGTAAAAAGTTGATTGTACGTGCCTCAGTTTGTCTCATAAATATATCACCTGAGTTAGCAGTAGCTACACCATAAAATTGGTTACCCATGGATTTATAAATATTATTCGAGTATTGAGCACCAAAAGTAGTTTCAAAGCTTAAGTTCGAGGTCAATTTTATTTTACCATTAAAACTCGCATTGATTTCATGTCTGTTAGATCCATTAAAATCATACAATGCAGATGCTACTGGGTTTAAGTTGTTGGCGTTTGGCCTTGCTCTAAAACCAGAGTTTGTTCCGTAGTCATATTGATTACCTCCAAAGATTGGATCTGGAACCAATTGATAATTGTTATCTCTTAAGAATACAGGATAGATAGGGTTCATCTTATCAGCGAACTCAAAAATGTTCTCAGCACCATCCGTTTGACCGTTATTGATACTTTCTGAATACGTATAGCCAATATTAGCGCCAACGTTGAACCATTCTTTTATATCTGTATTGATATTCAAACGTGTATTATATCTCTTATACCCAGTATTTATTGCATAGCCATCGTCGTCAAGATAACCTGTAGAGAAAAAATACTTAGACTTATCAGTTCCACCACCCATTCTTAAGTTGGCTTCGGTTCTATAAGCTGCACTAAAAGAAAGATCCTCAAATCTTTCTGGAGTATAACGTCTTGTTACACCAGCTCTCACTTGACCTGTTGCTGGATCAATAAGTTCTGCACCATTAGCAACGTTCCACATGTTATATCCAGGTGCAACTATTGCATTTGTGAATAACCTATCATTAACCCATCCAATTGGATCAGGGTTGCCCATAAGTCGCTCTCTATTAACCTTAGCTTCCCAGATGAGCCCAATAGACTCTTCAGGAGAAGTAATGACCTGATACCTTGGAATCAACTGCGTGCTAATACCAGTTTTAACATCTACCTCAACATAAGTCTCTCTTGAAGACCCTGATTTTGTAGTAATTAAAATCACACCATTTGCACCACGCGATCCATAAATTGCGGTAGCTGTAGCATCTTTTAAAATCGTGGTACTTTGAATGTCCGATGGATTGATGGAATTTAAACTCCCAGTATCCACCATATCCCCATTAGCATTTAATGCACTTGTTGTTAACGGCACACCGTCAACTACATATAGAGGCGATCTGTTTCCGTTAACAGATCCAAAACCTCTAATTCTAATCGTAGAAGTCGTACCCGGCTGACCAGATGTGTTGATTACACTCACACCGGCAGCTTCACCAGCAAGTGACTGAGACACGTTGGAGTAGTTTTTAAATTCGATGTCCTTCGCTTCAACCGTTTTTGCAGTACCCGCATAGGCTTGCCTTGTTGTAGTACCGTACCCAACAATGATCACCTCATCAAGAGCAGCAATATCATCTTCCATTGCTACATTATAAGTATTGCTCGCACCGACAACAATTTCGGTAGCTTTCATACTTACAAAAGAAAACGCTAACGTTTCTCCCACACGAACGTTAATGGAATAATGTCCATCAAAATCTGTTTGGACGCCACGAGTGGTCCCTTTTACAATAATACTTACACCAGGCAACGGCAAACCATCCGAAATGGACGTGACCGTACCTGAGACAGCTTTCTCTTGTGCAAAAGAAAACTGCATCACAAACGCCATGAAAAGCGTCATTAACCATGTTAATTTTAATTTCATAAAACAATTATTTGAGTTAGTCTTGCGCAAACATCATAATAATATATTAAAAAAACAAGTTTTCTACATAATAAAATGTTAACGCCGAATGCGCTATAAACAAACGCCTCTGCACCTAAAACGTTAAGCACCAAGATCAATTAGATGCATAATTACGATAAAGGTTACGTTAAAATTTTAACAATTTAAAGTGAATTTCTGTTACAAGAGAATTTAATTCAACTATCAAGTCTATTTCTGATGAAAAAGCCATCTTTCTTGTTAAAAAACAAACGACTCTACTATTTACATACAAGTCTAAAAGACTTATAAAAATTCCTCTTGACAAACACAAGATGATAGGCCAATAGGTTTTTTTAACTTTTGCATCCTAATAGATAGCATGAAAACCATTTTAAATAAGAAAATCCCGAAACAGTTAAATGCTCCGGGATTTAATTTTTATATTTTAAATAAGCCTTTTTCAGCTTACTTAAGAGTGCACTTTAATTTTGATCAGCTTCCGTCATATTCGGATTTGAATCAATTTCCTGTTGTGGAATTTTAAAAATCCACTTATCATTTATAGACGGTTTTGGTTGCATAAAACCATCTTGATACAATACTTCGGCAGCGCCTGAATTTGACTGATCCAATCCTTCATCCCACCTGACATTATCATGATAGCTAAATCCTTCACCCCATAATTCAACTCTACGTTGCCATTTGATCTCGTCCATTAATAATTCCTTAGTCGTGAAAATGCTCTTATCAAATGCAGAATCGCGCTTTTCACCGAGAATTGCAAGAGCATCTTGTGCCTCAGTAATATCATCCATCATCGCCTTTGCTTCAGCTTCTATCAATACCATTTCAGACGCTCTCATATAGATGACATCATCAGGGTCAATTGAACCTGGATTTTTCAGTTGAAACTTAACATTCATATAAGGATGGGTATTATGTCCTTTTGTAGCACCATATTTTTCAATGATTTCAGCTTTTGCTGCATCAAAGGATGCTTTGTCACTATAATTAGGATCAGATTCAAAACTACCGCCCTGGTCATTAGAAGCCGCCGGGTTAGTATTAGGCGCCAAAGGCAACCATCCTTTAGTTCTATAATCAGTATCTGGTAGCCTATCGTACAACTCCTTGCTGATCAACTTAGGATTCGATCTGTTTTGACTTCCATTAAAAGAAAAAGCTATAAAATAAAAGTAGGATTGGAAATAATTTGTTTCTGTATCAATCACTTTTCCTCCCCAGATCACTTCTGAAAGATCATAAGAATTAAAGCCAGACAACCAACCATCTTCATCCAATAATGCATAACCATCTCTAGCCAATACAGCATTTTCAGCTGCTGCTTGCCAATCCCCCATAGATAAAGCAATACGTGCTTTAATTCCGTAGGCTGCATTTAGAGAGATGTGTGATTTATTTGCCGCTGGACTAGCTTCTTTCAGATAAGCAATAGCTTTATCGATGTCAATATACATCTGATCATAAACTTGTTGTACCGTACCTCTTGGACCACTAGTATATGGTGTTCCTTGATCTAACTGAAGGGGCACTCCAGGATCTGTAGAAGGATTACCAATAAGGTAACCTTTTGAAAACGTAGTTATCAATCTATAGTAAGCCCATGCGCGATATGCGTGTGACTGTCCTAAGATGTTGTTTAATTGTGGGGTTACCGTAAAATCACTAGTGGCTATCTTATCTATCATAGCGCTTGAGGTCGCTACAAAATGATAACGCTGAAACCATAAGTTAAACCCAGTTGTAGCACTTGAGTTGACATGGCTTTGCCACTTTAAATCAGAGGTCATCCAACCGTTTCCAGGAGAGGAGTGGATGATATTTCCACCAACAGCATCAAACATTGGAATAAAGTGACTTTCTCCAGATCTACTAGACGATCCACCAGTCAATTGATTTTGACCGTACATCATTCTATGAAGCCCGTTGAGTACCAACTCCATATTATCAGGGCTTGAAAGCGCAGATTCTTCTGAAATTGAATCTGTAGGAACTGTGTCAAGAAATTCTTCCTCACAGCCTAGTGTAAGTGCCATGGCACCTACAAATAATAGTATATATATTTTTCGTATCATTTTCTTCATTTTTAAATAATTTTCTTAAAACGCAACATTCAGTCCTACTGATATCACTCTATTTGGGTTGTAATCATCACCACTTGGTGTACCAGAAAGATTGTACTGCGGATCTAGACCTTTTCTTTCGTTAACAATGAAAAGATTTTCTCCAGACAAAAACAATCTCAATTTATCGATACCTATTTTATTTACAACATCATCATTTAAGTTATAAGAGAAGGTCACGTTTCTTAATGATAAGAATGAAGCATCTGTCAACCATCTTGAAGTAAGACTTGGTGATAAATTACTACTTCCATTTTGCATACGTGGCACATCTGTAACATCTCCAGGATTCTTCCAGGTATTAAGTGCATCAGGATGCAACGACACACCATATGCACCTTCGTGCATCATATTGGCATACCCATAGTCTAAAATATCTCCTCCAAGTTGGTAGGTAAACAAAAAGTTAAGACCAATATTCTTATATTTTAAACCATTGGAAATTGAACCAATGACATCTGGAACTGAAGATGCTCCAACATAACCTTTTCCTGCATCTTGATATACATTGGTTGTAGCTTGAGTGCCATCAGGATTCATAATAGGAACGCCAACTTTGCCGTCCACCTCTTCATACATATTATAAAGTGCATCTCCATTAGCTGGATCAACGCCTGCATAGTCATAAATAAAGAACTCAAATCTTGAACGTCCTACGTCCCAACGTTTAGAACCATCTATAAATGGATCAGGAAGTGCAGTAATCTCATTCTTTAAGGTAGAGGCTTGAATACCTAAATCCCAAGAGAAATTATCAGTGTCTACGATACGACCGTTAAGACCTAACTCAAATCCCTGATTGTATAAATCACCAACGTTGTCGGGAGCTTGAATTTGACCTTCAGAACCTGGAATAGGTACATTGTATAAAAGATCAGAAGAGATTTTCTTGTAGAATTCGAATGAACCCGTCAAACGATTATCAAACAATCCAAATTCTAAAGCCACATCAAAACTTTCAGAGGTTTCCCAAAGTAAATCTGCATTTCCTGTTGAGTCCCAAAAAATTCCAGGAGCACCAGCATTAGGATAAATAGCATATAAAGGCTGCGAGATGTAATAATTCCCTAACTGGTCATTTCCAACCTCACCATAAGAACCTCTCAGC
The DNA here is from genome assembly GCF_017581925.1 of Gelidibacter pelagius. Classification (GTDB taxonomy): domain Bacteria; phylum Bacteroidota; class Bacteroidia; order Flavobacteriales; family Flavobacteriaceae; genus Gelidibacter; species Gelidibacter pelagius. Next base: position 10,913 of record NZ_JAGEVG010000029.1, read on the forward strand.
TTCAAATTGTCAACCCATGACACATCTTTCATGAACTCTTCTTGACTGATTCTCCAGGACGCACCCACAGAATAAAATGTACCCCATTTATTGTTAGTAAACACAGAAGATCCATCTCTTCTTACAGAAGCACTTAAGTAATACCTATGATCAAAGTCGTAATTTAACCTTGCAAAATACCCTTCAAGCTTGTAGTCTGTACTACTTCCATCAGCATCTAAAATTACAGAGAAGTTTGAGCCCTCATAAATTCCGGCAACGGTCTGTGTGCCTTTAAAAATTCTATTGGAAGAGAAATGTCTGTCAAAACTTTCATGACCTAAAGTAACATCAAAACTATGCAATCCAAACGATTTGTTATAGCTTAACAATTGTGTGAAATTCTCAACAGTTCTTCTATAACGTGCATCCTCAAATCTCGCTGTAGGCGCACCATCACCAACTTCAGCATTTTCATAACTGTGGTTAATTTGATCTTGAAAATCTTTACCATAGATCACTCCAAATTTCAGGCCTTTTGTAATGGTCAAATCGGCATTATATCTAAATCCAAAATTATTTCTCTTGGTTTCTTCATTATTTAAAATGGCCTCTTCTAAAGCATTACGACCTACACTTGTCGGTCTGGACTGAATTCCTAAGTCACTGATACTTTCACCTCTGTCCCATCTGCGGTTTCCATCGTCATCATTAATGTATTGACCTGTAATTGGATCTAACAAGTATGGAGAATAAATAGACCCCATGTTTTTTGCAAAACTAAAAACGTTCGCTATTGAAGACCCTCTTGAAGGTGATCCATGTGATTCTTCAACTGCGATATTGACATTACCACCCATAGTCAACCATGGTGTTGGATCATAGGTTCCGCTCAATCTGCTCGTAGTTCTTTGATAATCACTTTCTATAACATATCCTTTCTCTTTTAAATTAGAAGCAGAAAAAAACGTTGAAAAATTTTCACCACCACCAGAAACGTTAATGGAATGACTTTCTCTTGTTCCCGTTCTTTCTAAGGCATCATACCAATCTAAGTCTTTAGCAATCACTGTTGCGTTAGGATTGATATTTCCATTCACATCTACGATTTGATCATTAGGAACGTTAAAAGGATTTCTTCCCAAACGATTAAAAATAGTCGCTGAGGCAACTTGAGCTGCATCAGAACCACTCAATGAATTTTTGTAAGATTGAAAACATCAACTCATAATATTCACCTGGAGATACTTGATCATAATCATCAATAGCTTTGGTGATGACTCCAAATTGAGTTGTGAAATCCACTTTAACTGCTGAACCCTTCTTACCTTTCTTAGTGGTAATGATTACTACACCATTCGCAGCACGCGAACCGTACAAAGCAGTTGATGCTGCATCTTTAAGAACTGTTATGGTCTCAATATCATTTTGATTGATGGTATTCAATCCTCCTTGATAGGAGATACCATCTACAATATAGAGTGGATCAGTAGTTCCGTTTAGTGTACCTACACCTCTAATAACAATACTTGGAGAGGATCCCGGCTGGCCTGAAGCCGAAAGAAATTGCACACCAGTAGTGGCGCCTTCAATTGCGGCAATAGGAGAGGTTAAAGACCTTAACTCCATTTCCTCCGCCTTAATCACAGAGGCAGAACCTGTAAAGGCTTCTTTGGTTGAAGTTCCAAATGCTACAACTACCACTTCATCAAGTGCATTGTCAATACTCAAGGCCATGTCAATGGTATTGCTGGCACCTACTACAGATTCAGCACTTTGCATTCCTACATAAGAAAATGCTAAAACCTCACCAACACTGGCTCTTATGGAATAATTACCATCAAAGTCCGTTTGGACACCACGAGTGGTACCCTTAACTATAACATTTGCTCCAGGAATTGGCAATCCATCGGAAACGGACGACACCGTACCTGAGACGGTCTTCTCTTGCGCATGAGACACTTGTATTACAAGCGCCATACATAACGTCATTAATCCTAGTAATTTTACTTTCATGAATTCATATTTAAGTTAGTTTCCACAAACTTCCTAATAATATCTTAAAACGACAAAATAATTGTTAAAAATAGTTAAAACTTTAACGTTTTCTCTTTTAATGATTGAATTAATAGATTTTCGTCAATAAACTCCTACAATCATCAATTGCTTCTATTAAAATTTTAACTTTGTTGAAATTTTTAATCCTTGAAACTCAAACTTTCTTTTACTTCAAATCCCTTGGAATGTGGAACAGACGAAGCAGGACGTGGTTGCCTTGCAGGTCCTGTTACGGCCGCAGCAGTTATCTTACCTGAAACATTTGAGAATTTGATTATGAATGATTCAAAACTACTATCAGTAGCTAAACGGGATTTTTTGAAGCCCATCATCGAAAGAGATGCCGTATCGTTTGCTTTTGCTCACGTCCATCCTGAAGAAATTGACGAAATCAACATCTTAAACGCTTCTATTTTAGCAATGCACAAGGCCATTGATGGCTTAATAACAGTGCCGACATTTATAAGTGTTGACGGCAACAGGTTTAAGCCTTTTGCAGATATCCCCCACGAAACCATTATTAAAGGCGACAGCAAACATCTTAATATCGCAGCAGCTTCAATTTTGGCCAAAACCAATAGAGATGCATATATGTGTCAAATTCATGAAGAGTTCCCCATGTACAATTGGAGACAAAACAAAGGCTATCCTACTAAAGAACATCGTGAGGCGATAAAAAAATACGGCATTACCCCTTATCACAGAAAAACCTTTAGATTATTGCCGCAACAATTACACTTGCCACTCTAACTTTTTATATTTACAAAAAATTCAACATGCGAAATATTTGTTTACTGTTAACATTTATACTGATCATAAGTTGTAAAAACAACACTCATAAGCATTCCAATCTCATGGCATTGGTGCCTCCTCATGCTTCTGTTGTCATAAAAACAACGTCAATTGAAGGTCTAATCAGTGTTTTTAAAAACAATAGTTTACTCAGTCAATTTTCAGGAAAAGCTTCAAAAGATCACATGAACAGAAAGCTTGATTTTCTAAAGCACCTTAAACCCTCGGAGGAACTGCTGATTGCTTTTGGAAAGGACAAAACAGACAGTCTTCAAGTTTCAGTGATTACCAAATATCATAAGGATCTTTTGAAATTAGATTCGCTTCGTAATTATTCAGTAGAAACCATTACCTTAAAAAATAGGTCCTTAACCAAAACGACCATTGAGGATGAAACTATTTATAGCATCGTTAAGGACAGTATCTTTTTTGCTTCCAATGACAGAGCACTTACCGAGGCGGCCTTTAATCAAAAAGATACAGACCCTTTACTAAAGGAACTATACAAGACTGCGTCCAACGGAGAATCCCTGTCCATTTTGATCAATACCAAAGAAAAGTCATTCCAACCAGCTTTCTTCTTCGATGAACATCTCAACCAGGTCCAACTCACCAATCATCTTTTTTTGGATGCCGACTTAACACAGGACCAACTCAAATTTGACGGCTTAACGATTGCTCAGGACTCTTCTAAAAGCTTGATTAATATTTTCAAAAACACCTTTCCACAAGAAAATCAATTGCCAAAAATCTGTCCTCCAGATAGTGATGGTTTCTTGAGCTTTTCATTTCATAGCTTCAAGACCTTTCAAGAAAACCTATCTAAATTCAGAAAACAAGATTCAATATTGGATGACTCACTATTTGAAAGCATCATAGAAGCTGGAGTAATCTATAAAAACGGACAGCAAGCGGTCGTATTGAACAGTATTGATGCCAGCAATATGAACACGTTTTTTGGAGCACAAAATAGCGTCGAGACCTATAGAGACATCTCCATTTATTCATTTGATAAACCTGAGTTTTTCTCAAGTTTGTTCTCACCATTGATCACTTATAAAGAGGCAACAAAATTCATCAATATTGAAGACTTTTTTGTGTTTTCGGATAATCTGGACCTCTTAAAAGATGTCATCAGCAGTCATCAAAACAATGCAACGCTCTATACGTCTCATGCCTTTGAAGACATGATGGATGAATTAAGCGATGAGTCGTCATTATTTGCTTATGGTAATGCCAATCATCTAAAGCAAATTCTCAATTCAAATTTCGAGACGGAAAACACCATCAAAACTGATGATTTCAACGCGTCCGCAATTCAGTTTGTATATGAAGCTGATTTTGCGCACGTTCATGCCATACTACAAAAAATTAAGAAAAAATCCGCCTCAAACACGGTTCATGAAGACATCAGCGTGACTTTGGATGCCGATGTGCTGACCAATCCACAATTTGTCAACAATCACACCAACAGCCAAATGGAAGTGGTAGTCCAGGATATTAGCAATAATTTATATCTTATTTCCAAAGATGGCAAAGTGCAATGGAAAAAGCAATTGGACGGCAAAGTCTTAGGTCGAATAGAGCAGATAGACATCAATAAAAATGGGCGGCTTCAATTGGCTTTTGCCACTGAGCATCGTGTGTATGTTTTAGATCGCAATGGAAAGGATGTTGGCGCATTTCCTTTAAAGTTTAGGGATCAGATCACACAACCGCTATCGGTCTTTGACTATGATAAAAACAGAGATTACAGATTGATGGTCACCCAAGGAGCCGCTATTTTATTATATAACAAACGAGGAAACATTGTACGAGGATTTAACTACAAAAAAGCAGAAAACACAATTAATACGCAACCTCAACATTTCAGAATTGACAGAAAGGATTATATTGTTTTTGTCCAAGGCAATGAACTCGAAATATTAAGTCGTGTGGGCAAAACACGTGTCAACGTAAAAAACAACGTTAGCTTTAGCGATAGCGGTATTTATCTATACGACAACAAGTTCACGACAACGACAGCTAAAGGAGACCTCGTACAGATTGATGTAAATGGCAAAATGAGCAGTAGCAATCTCAATTTAGGGGAAAAACACAGCATCACAGCAACTAGTAAAACTTTAGTGACACTTTCTGAAAACATCCTGCACATTAAGACCAATAAAGTTGAATTGGACTTTGGGGAATATACTCCACCAAAAATATTTTATGTCAACGATAAGATCTACGTCTCCGTTACCGATTTACAGGCGAAGAAAGTCTATCTTTTTGACAGTTTAGGCAAAGGAATTAACAACTTTCCGGTTTATGGGAATTCCACCATCGATCTTGACAATATTGACAAAGGAAAAAACCCCGAGTTTGTGACAAAAGGGGATCAAAACGGCATTATTATCTACCAAATAAATTAACACGACGACCATCCACACATAAAGACATACCAACCATACAGTTTCCTATCGTTTAAGTACTGTTTCTTACTATATTAATAGATTGCTATTAACGCTTAACAAATACTGTATAGAAATGAAAACGATTCTACCCTTTAAAAATATCCTTGGCGCTGCTCTTATTGGGCTTTTTATGATGCCTTCGGCAAATGCCCAAATCTGGAAGAAATTACAAAAAAGCGCCGAACGGACCGTCGAGCGAAAATTAGAGCGAAAAACGGAAAAAGAGACCGGCAAAATGATGGACTCCATTTTAGACCCAAGCCAAAAGTCGTCGACAAAAAAAACGCCTTCAAATGAATCGGAAAACACCGTTGACCATCAAACTCAAACACCTATCAACAATTCCAAAACCAATAATGCAACTGAAAGAAAAAATGTTTCAGACAATTTAGAAGTCTACAGCAAGTTCGATTTTGTTCCTGGGGACAAGGTGCTGTTCTATGACGACTTTTCACAAGATTTCATAGGGGATTTTCCTTCTAAATGGAATACCAATGGATCTGGCGAAGTGGTTAAAATAAATAACGTGGAAGGTAATTGGTTTGAGATCAAGCCAGGTCATTCTGTCATATACATTCCCGATTTAAAAGACCTACCTGAAGATTATACTATTGAGTTTGACGTCGTGACCCAAGGTTTTAGTAATAAAACCAGCTCCAGCTCTTATCTACAGTTTTCATTGACTGATTCAGACGCTCTAAAAAGGCACTCAGATAATTACATTCAAAGCTCTATATCATTATGCCAATATAACTCCTATGGCATTCATTCCTCCAATCATTTCAATGGCAAGAGAGGCGGCATTGACAGTAAAGTTGCCGCAGACATCAGAGAAGAATTACTCAACCAACCTCATATAGCCATTGCAGTAACCAAAAACAGATATCGACTTTGGGTCAATGAAACAAAATATTTAGACATCCCGAGGATGGTTGAAGAACTGAACGTATTAAAACATATCAAGTTCAATCTGGTTGGTCTTAAAGAGGGCGAAGAGCGCATATTCATAAGTAATCTTAGAGTTGCCGATGGTGGCGAAGACTTGCGCAGAAAACTATTGTCTGAAGGGAAAATTTCTACCAACGGAATTCTCTTCGACTCTGGTTCAGCCAATATAAAACCCCAATCTTTGGGGATCGTATTACAGATTTCTCAAGTATTGCTGCAAGATGAAAACATGAAACTCAATATTGTTGGCCATACAGATGCTGATGGCAATAGTGGCACCAATATGACCCTTTCAAAACAACGTGCCGAGTCCGTTAAAAACGCTTTGGTCAATCTTTACAACATTCCTGCGAGCAGACTCCAAACGGATGGCAAAGGTGCAAGCGTCCCAGTAGCCGACAACACCTCCGCCGATGGAAAGGCGCAAAACAGACGCGTCGAATTTATAAAAATTTAGGATCAGGTAAATCCTCATGTTTTCTAAAACGCCAGGGATTTTTCTTTGGCGTTTTCTCTTTGATTTCACACAAATTTATGTAGTATTGCAGACTTCAAAAATGCAAACATTCTGTCATGATCAAACGTACCAAATCCTCCATCTCAAAAGCGATACTCCATAAAGTTGGCAATAAGTTTAATAGTACTAAAAATGCCTTTTCCGAACAGGAATTGGAGTTTGATGAAGTCAGCTATGACTTGATGTTAGGTTATTTGCTACGCCCGTTTGGTAGTTTGGTAGAGAGTTATCGGTTTAATCACCATTCTAACATCAATCTCAATGAAATCAACACGTACGCAACACAGTTGTTTGCTGACGAAAGCAACTTTATAGAAATCTCAAAACACGTGGTCACGCATTTGTTCGAGCAAAGTAATTCTGCACAAATAAAAACGGGAGATGTGTTGGTATGTGTTTTTGAGGACATTCAATATGACGATATGTTCGTCAAAGCAATCGGGATCTTCAAAATTGAAAACAGAGCAGAATTCTTCCAAACTTACTTGGAAAACAACAGTTATGACCTGATCACCCAAAAAGGAATTCCAACCAAAAAAGTAGACAAGGGCTGTCTCATCTTAAACACTTCAGACACAGAAGGCAATATCATCCTGAGCGTTGACAATAACTCTTACGACACCCAATACTGGATCAAGCATTTTCTCAACATAAAGTATCCAGATGACCATAACCAACACACAAAAAACTACATTGAACTCTGTAGGGATTTTTCCGAAGACGTTTTAAAACCGAGTTTAGGCCTTCAGGAAAAAAGCACGTTCTTGGCTAAGACCATTGATTTTTTCAAGGAAAACGAAGTGATCAACGTTGAGAACTTTAAAGATGATGTCTTTGATGATGACAAGTATAAAGAGCTTTTTGACGATTATAAAAAAGGCTTTGAAACCGATCATGCCTTAATCATCCGCAACCAGTTTGATGTTTCTGAGAATGTCCTGAAAAAACAAAGACAGAAGATTAAAACGGAAATTAAACTAGACACCAACATCCAGATTAAATTAGATGTAGACGCACCTGACGCTTCAGCCGAATATTTAGAACGCGGCTATGATGACATTAAGAAAATGCATTATTACAAGGTGTTTTTTAATGAGGAAAGCTAATGGGATTTTCGATTTTTGATTGACGATTTTTGATTGACGATCTAAGATTTAAGATTGATTTACAATTGACAGACTGAAGACTGCCGACTGCCAACTGGAGACTGATCCTATTCCGAGATATTTCCTCTGATATCTTCAATCTCAGAATGACGATGTGCATATTTGTGAATACCGATTAACTTATTGAGATAGATAGCTTCAAAAACTGTCCATGCACCTGCAATGAACATGGGTATGATAACTACCAGTAAAACCATTGTGTTTTTCTCTGCTGGAAACTTGTATATGAGATGGATTATAAAAAAGGAGAATAGAATATAAGCACATCCAAAAGCAATATCTAAAATCCAAAACAACGGATTTACTTTTGGTAAATTCTCCTCATTTTTGAGTAATCTATAGAAGCTTTTGGTTTTAAAATGAAAAATAAAACTGCCAATCCCCAAAGCTGTCATCCCAATCGGGATCCACATCGACGCTTCAAATTTCAGTTCTTCAAACACTAGGATATAAGAAATCAGACCTCCAGGAAACAGTGCTAAGGGCACGACTAAAACCAACAAAATAATTTTTTGAAGGTGTCCCATATTTAAAACACACTCTTTTTATGATGAGGCACGGCTTCAAACAAATCCATAAAGTGCTTTAAAAGTTTAGCCTTCAATTCGGATTCGTTCACCTTATCCACACCTAATTCAACATTCAAAGTTGTAACAGCTTTACCACGAATGCCACACGGAATGATATTGTCAAAATAGCCCAAATCGGCATTTACGTTCAATGCAAAACCGTGCATCGTAACCCATCTGCTTGCTCTGACACCCATGGCACAGATCTTCCGTGCAAAAGGCGTCCCTACACCTAACCAAACACCTGTTTCTCCCGGACTTCGCTCTGCTTTAAGTCCGTACTCCATTAATGTCAAAATGATCATTTCCTCCAGTAATCGCAAGTATTTATGAATATCAGTAAAAAAGTTCTCCAAGTCCAGAATCGGATAACCTACAATTTGCCCTGGACCGTGATAAGTTATATCTCCTCCCCTATTTATTTTATAAAAAGTAGCACCTTTTTGGGTAAGCTGCTCTTCATTCAACAACAGATGTGAGAAATCTCCACTTTTCCCCAATGTATACACATGTGGATGCTCGACAAATAGGAAGTAGTTTTGTGTTTCTAAGTTGGCGTCTTCTCTTTTATTCTTGATTTTGGCATCTATAACAGACTTGAATAAACTTTCTTGGTAATCCCAAGTCGTTTTATAATCATTATGGCCTAAATCTTGAACTTCGACTATTTTATTCATAGTTACAAAATTAAACTATTTTAGATGGAAGATGTACAGAGTGACGTCAAAAAAAAAGATGTGACGAATGGTTTTAATGAGTCTCATGGAGCGTCACGGCATTCTTCAAAGAAAACCAGATCGTTCTCAAAATTCGTGTTTAAATAGTTTACGGTGTTTGTCTATTAAAAGAAATTTAATTGTATAATTATATCAGGATTTATTCTTTAACCTGTATAGCTATTTAAGGATGGGTCACCTCCGTATCAAGTTCGTGTCTCCTTCGTGTCTACCTATTTCGTGTCAAATTCGCATCAAGACACTCAATAGATACTCCATGGATAGTGTATGGATACTCCATGGATAGTGTATGGATGATGTATGGATATGAACTTTGAATTATAAGGTCCATCAGACTTTTTTCAGATAGCAAGGATGGAAAAGCTTACCAAGCCCGAAGTATCTCAAAAACGAACGATATTCGTTGACTGAGACCGAGACTGAAGTCTGCCAACTGAAGACCCGCCCCGAACGTGCCTTATCGGTACGGGCAGGCTGCGAACTGAAACACCCTATCGCTTCGGATTGTTCAATATCACCAGTGCCGCAATAACTCCAGGGACCCATCCACAAAGCCATAATAAAAAGACAATAACGATAGAGCCACACCCCCGGTCAAGAACCGCTAAAGGTGGACAAAAAATAGAAAGAATGACCCTCCAAATACTCATGATTTTAATGATTTTTGATGATTGATAGACCTCCTGTTTAAGTTGGTGTGCTAATAAGACGCATAAACGTCCAATATGTTACGGGAACATCCCTAAAAAACAGTCGCCTTAAAAACTGAAGACACTGCAAAAATCATTAAAAAATCGAAATACACACCCAAAAACAAATAATTTCACCACTAATGAAAAACTTTCCTTCATTAATCCGCCAAAAAGCCAATCTATCCTTGTAAGTAAGATGTTTAATTTTCAAAAAAAGTGTAATTTTGCACATTAAAATTTAACAGCATGCAACTTTCAGAACAAGAACTCATTCGAAGAGAAAAATTAGTCACATTACGTGAGATGGGTATTAATCCCTATCCAGCCGATTTATATCCTGTGGACCATACCTCCAAACAGGTGAAAGAGCAATTTGAAGAAGGCAAGAAGGTTGTTATTGCTGGCCGATTGATGTCCGTAAGAGTCCAAGGAAAGGCAAGTTTTGCCCAGATACAAGACTCTGAAGGGAGAATCCAAGCGTATTTTAACCGGGATGAAATCTGTCCTGGAGATGATAAATCCTTATACAACGAAGTATTTAAAAAGCTGTTGGATTTTGGGGATTTCATCGGGATTGAAGGCGAACTATTCACAACTCAAGTTGGCGAGAAAACAGTAAAAGTTAAAAACTTCACTTTACTAAGCAAATCTTTAAAACCCTTGCCACTACCTAAGGAAAAAGATGGTGTGATCTATGATGCATTTACAGATCCTGAGCAACGCTATAGACAACGTTATGCCGATTTGGTAGTCAACCCGAACGTTAAAAAAGTATTTATCAAACGTACCAAGTTATATACTGCCATGCGTCAATTTTTTAATGATGCTGGCTACTTTGAGGTAGAAACTCCTGTTTTGCAACCCATTCCTGGAGGCGCAGCGGCACGTCCGTTTGTAACGCACCACAACAGTTTGGACATTCCGTTGTACATGCGGATTGCCAACGAGCTTTACCTAAAACGCCTCATTGTTGGTGGCTTTGACGGCGTTTATGAGTTTTCAAAAAACTTCAGAAACGAAGGCATGGACCGAACGCACAATCCGGAGTTTACAGCGATGGAAATTTACGTGTCCTACAAAGATTACAATTGGATGATGCACTTTTGTGAGGAGCTGTTAGAGCATTGTGCTATTGCCGTAAACGGTACAACCGAAGCGACTTTTGGTGAGCACAAAATCGACTTTAAAGCACCTTACGCTCGTGTCACCATGACGGATTCCATTAAGCATTTTACTGGTTTTGACATTACAGGAAAATCTGAAGATGAGATCAGAAAAGCGGCTCAAGATATGGGCATTGCTGTGGATGAAACGATGGGTAAAGGTAAATTGATCGATGAAATTTTTGGTGAAAAGTGTGAAGGCAATTATATCCAACCCACATTCATTACCGATTATCCAAAGGAAATGAGTCCGTTGTGTAAAGAACATCGCAACAATCCGGAACTCACCGAGCGTTTTGAACTGATGGTCTGTGGTAAGGAAATAGCGAATGCATATTCTGAATTGAACGATCCTATTGACCAACGCGAACGTTTTGAACACCAAATGGAATTGGCTCAAAAAGGGGATGATGAAGCTACTGAGATGATTGATTACGATTTCTTACGGGCCTTAGAATACGGAATGCCTCCAACATCAGGAATGGGGATCGGTATGGATCGTCTGATCATGTACTTGACCAATAACCAATCCATACAAGAAGTATTGTTCTTCCCGCAAATGAAGCCGGAAAAGAAAGCCGTAGCAATGACTGATGAAGAAAAAGCTGTGCTGACCCTTCTAAAATCTAACGCTCCTGTTGATTTAAATACCTTAAAAGCCCAATCAGGATTGAGCAACAAAAAATGGGATTTAACAATAAAAGGCCTGACAAAAAATAAACTCGCCAAAGTGGAAAAAACTGAAGCTGGTTTATTCGTGGATATCATATAATATTATGATGAAAACTTTTGTAATACTTAGAGCATGTGCATTATTTGCATATGCTCTTTTATTACTTACACATTTCATCTTAAAAGATCACTTCCAATTTCTTCAAATTATTTTCTATGCTTTTCCCCTGCCTATTTTAATTTTTATTGGAAGCATTATTACCATTTTATTTTATAGGCAAAAAGCATATTTCATCTTTTTAATCTGCCTGACTATAGGTCTAACTGGAGTTTGGTTCAACAATTCTTATATTTTCCCAAGGACTGTCACAATTCCCCAAGATGCAACGTCAGTCATATTTTGGAATGCTGCCGACAGAGTGACAATCCCGATAGAAATCCTCTCAAAAACCATCAAAAAAATACAGCCTGACATCATCGCTCTCGTCGAAACAGAACACGCGACCGAAGCAGACATTCTACAGCTCTCAAAAGAGTTTCCTGTTTATGAATTTAGCATACTTGAAGGCAATATGATGATTGGTATTAAAGGCCATATCATAAACATCACCTATGAAGCTGAAGAATATTGTTATCACATCAATTTTGTGGAGATACAACTAAATAAAAGTTCATTATTAGTTGCTCTTACAGACACTTTTCAAAGTCCAACAATGGATAAACGAAAAACGTTCGAAACCATATTACAGTTAGTTTCTGAAAGAAATGCAGATCTTATTGTTGGTGATTTCAACACGCCGTATGAAAGCATTCATTTTAGAACTTTTGACATTGACTACATTAGCTTTCGAGACTATGGACAAGGATTTACTGCGACTTGGCCCTTCGGAATTCCTCTACTTGAGATTGACCAAATTTATTCGTCTAAGTCGCTACCCCCTCTACTTCTTCAAAAACATCATTATAATGTTTCTGATCATGCCATGCTGGTTGGATATTTTAAATAATACTCTTGCAACACGTGTTAATAGGTCTTCCGAATATCTATTGAATATGAAGATAAAGACTCGACAGGCATACTTTTAAATGTGCAACCTTATTCTTGGACGGCTTTCTTTTCACTTCAACAGTTACCACATAGAGATAGCAATCAATAGCTTATGGGCGCTATATTATATATCTTTTTTTTGACTACAAAAAACCATACGATCAATAGTTAAATAAATATTAAAATATTTTGCAACACCCTATGAATGTTAGGTATTCCGTATTTTCACTTTTTTAAATTTCTAAACTCCTAACATTTTGAAAAAAATCTCCTTAAGTGTGCTATTTTTGGCGTCCCTTTTTTTAGTTGTTTCTTGTTCAACTACCAAAAAAGCATCCAAATCACCATCTCCCGCTAGCGCCTCTTCTGATGCAGCTAAAAAACCTGGAAAAAATGACATCCAGCCTTATAACAAAGTCATTACCAAAGACGCTGTAAGTGATCCAGGATTGTTTACCGTACACAAAATAGACGAGGCATACCTATATGAAATTCCCGATTCTTTATTTGAACGTGAAATGCTCATGGTTACCCGTATTGCAAAAACAGCCAGTGGCCTAGGTTTTGGTGGTGGCAAGCAAGGTGAGCAAGTATTGCGTTGGCAGAAAAAGGATAAAAGAGTATTACTTCGAATGGTTTCGCACAGCGTAGTTGCCAATGACACCCTCCCTGTGCACGAAGCGGTTGTGAATTCAAATTTCGAACCTGTTTTATTCAGCTTTCCTATAAAAGCTTTCGGCAAAGATTCGTTGACTACTGTAATTGATGTCACTGACTTGTATAATAAAGATGTAAAACCTTTAGGTTTACCTGACAGAAGCAGAAAGCAATATAAGGTAACACGTTTAGATTCGGACCTCTCTTATATTGAAAGTATAAAAAGTTACCCATTGAATATTGAAACACGGCATGTAAAAACTTACAATGCAGGTGAACCCCCTTCCAATGCAACCAGTGGTGCTATTTCAATAGAAATGAGCAACTCTATGGTGCTCTTACCAAAAGAACCAATGAAACGCAGAATATTTGATCAACGCGTCGGCTGGTTTACAAGCGGGCAAATAGATTATGGTTTGGATGCCCACGAAAGCAAAAGAGTCACCTATTTAGACAGATGGCGTCTTGAGGTCAAGGATGAAGACATTGAGAAGTTCAAACGTGGCGAATTGGTTGAGCCTAAAAAACAAATTGTCTACTATATAGACAGAGCGACTCCTGAACAATGGCGCGAATACATCAAACAAGGTATTGAAGATTGGCAAGTAGCTTTTGAAGCCGCAGGATTTAAAAATGCAATTATCGCAAAGGATCCACCAACAGTTGAAGAGGATCCAGACTGGAGTCCTGAGGATATTCGCTATTCTGTAGTGCGCTACTTGGCATCACCTATCCCAAACGCCAATGGCCCTCACGTAAGTGATCCAAGAAGTGGTGAGATTTTAGAAAGCGATATCAACTGGTATCATAACGTGATGACCTTATTGCGCAACTGGTTCTTTGTACAGACAGCAGCCATCAATCCTGAAGCACAGAGCGTGAGATTTAAAGATGAAATTATGGGAAGACTGATTCGTTTTGTGTCCTCACACGAAGTTGGACATACCATAGGCTTGCCTCATAATATGGGAAGTAGTTCAGCTTACAAAGTTGACGACTTACGCGACCCAGAATTCACTAAAAAATATGGAACTGCACCATCCATCATGGATTATGCACGTTTTAACTATATAGCACAACCAGGTGATGAAGGTGTTGCATTAATGCCAAACATTGGTATTTATGATAAATACGCTATCGAATGGGGTTACCGTCCAATTTTAGATGCAGAAACACCAGAAGACGAGAAGAAAACTTTGGATAGCTGGATTTTAAAGCATGCCGGAGACCCAATGTATCGCTTCGGAAAACAGCAAAGTGGTGGAGTCATTGACCCAAGTTCTCAAACAGAAGATTTAGGGGATGATGCCATGAAAGCAAGTGCTTATGGAATTGCCAACTTAAAACGCATCGTTCCAAACCTTATCAAATGGACTGCCGAAGATGGAAAGGATTATAGCGACTTAGGAACCATGTATGGCGAAGTATTAGGCCAATACAACCGTTATATGGGCCACGTTACTGCGAACATTGGTGGAGTTTATGAGATATACAAAACTTATGACCAAGAAGGTGCCGTCTATACGCCCGTTGGTAAAGCCAAACAAAAAGAAGCCCTACAGTTTCTACAAAAGGAATTGTTCGCCACTCCAGAATGGCTTTTGGAAAATGATATTTTCAATAGAATTGAGTTTGATGGCAGCTTAGAGCGCATCCGCACCACTCAGACTCGAACACTGGATAATATTCTCGATTTCGGTAGAATGCAGCGTATGAGTGAGAATGAAACCATCAACGGAAATGATGCTTATGGCTTATTGGCCATGATGCAAGATTTACGCAAAGGTATTTTCAGTGAGCTGAGTAGAGGAAGAACGATAGATGCTTACAGAAGAAATCTTCAACGTGCCTATATTGATCGTATGAACTACTTAATGACTAAAGATCAGACCCCTGTTCCAGCACAGTTCAGACGCTTTGTCTCAAGAACAAATGTCGATGTGAGTCAATCAGACATCAGGGCCATCGCAAGAGCCGAATTGAAAACTTTAGAAGGCACCATCAGATCTGGGTTGTCAAGAACTAATGACACCATGAGCAGAATCCATTTAACGGACGCTCTACAACGGATTGATGCAATATTGAATCCTAAAAGTTAAACACTTTATTAGTAATTTATAAGAAAGTGCTTCAGGAAATTCTTGAAGCATTTTTTATTTTAAAGCCTCTTCAATACCGTTTCTGTAGACTTTAAAATTAATAAGGTCATTATGGCCTCCCCCTTCAATCTCTACAAATGTTGCTTGCAATTTCGGTGCTATATCAAAAAGTTTTTTACCCGATTCAAAAGGCACAACTCCATCGTCAGTACCATGAAAAACAACTATGGGACACTCGACGGAAGTAATAAATTCATTGGTAGGGAATTTATATTGCAGTAACTTTTCAACCGGAAGAAAGGGAAAACGGGACTTAGCCACGTCAACCATACTATAGTAAGGCGTTTCCAAAATCAATTGTTTGGCTTTATTTTTAGAGGCGAGATAGGTTGCAATTCCTGTTCCCAAGGATCGTCCGTATAGCGTGATTTTCGAATCAGAATAGCTTGCTTTTAAGTAATCGTAGCAATGTTGCGCGTCTTTGTAAAAAGCGGCCTCACTTAACTTGCCCGTGCTTTTCCCATAGGTTCGGTAATCCATAATCAATACATCGTAGTCCATATTGACAAAGACCTCAGCAATGGTCCCCCATCGGGATAAATCACCCGCATTCCCATGAAAATATAGAATGACCCCTTTGGGATTCTCTATTTTAAAATGAATGGCATTAATTACTGCATCAGCCTCTGTTTTTAAAAACACTTCCTCGAATGGATGATTAAATTCATATTGATAATCCTGTGGTAAAACCGTTGGCAAAAAAAGAATTTTCTCTTGCAATAAATATAAGGATGCTCCGATCATAAGATATAAAGCCACTAAAAATAGCAGCACTTTTTTAAGTTTATTTTTTGTTCTTGGAATGTTTGACATGGATGCTTGTGGTGTTGAGATCAATGGTTTTTGGCGATGTGTTGATAATATCCTCAAGCATGCCATGATAGGATTCAAAGTTGTTCAAGTTTTTATGCCCTCCACCAATTACCGTATGCAAACGGGTCAACTTCGGATTGATATGCGAGAGCTTAACGCCCGTTTTATAAGGAATTAATTTATCATCAGTACCATGAATGATATGAATTGGGCATTGTACATATTTTAACCACTTGTACGTTGGCAGCGGGTATTTTATCAACAAGGATAATGGCATGAACGGCAAATAACGCTTGGTAACTTTGGTTAAACTGTAATAAGGCGATTCCAAAATTAGCATCTTAGGATGATTCATTGAGGCCAACTTCGCAGCAAAACCAGACCCCAATGAGCGCCCGTAAAGAATGATGCGATCTTCAGGAGTCAATTCCTTAATCTTATTGTAAACCTCCTGCAAATCGCGTTTAATGGCTTTCTGAGAACGTCTTCCCGTGCTTTTCCCAAAGCCTCTGTAGTCAACCATCAGCACATTGTATCCAAGACGGGTGAAATCGACGGCAAACTTGCCCCAGCCCTTTATACTTTTGGAATTTCCTTTAAGGTACAACACAATGCCTTTACTTTGGCCTTCTGGAAAAAATCGGATGGCATTGATAATAGCACCATCCCGTGTTTCAAGATTGTGTTCTTCAAATATTTGATTATCATAATTGAATTGAAAGCCTTTGGGGAGTTTTTCTGGTTTGAACAACATATAGTCTTGTAGATAATATAATGCAACGCTTACGATAATATAAACGATGACTACAAAAACTAAGGCTGATAACCAATAGGCCATGTGAAACGATATTTGAGATACAAGATATAAAAAAGACTTTAGGTTTCTTCCGTTTTCTCCAAGTTCCAAGTTTCGAGTTCAACGTTTTATATTTATTAGAAATAATAGTTCACGAAGGCTTTGAACCTATCAAAATATTAAAAACGTGTTAAACTCCTACATAAACCTACTTTAGATTTTCTATACTTTAAACCTTTCATCTCATTGTCAGTCATAACACTACAAACCTTTAAAAAATAGAGACATGAAAAAACTAATAATGATTTTGATTGCAGTTGCTACACTACAAGTTTCAGCACAGGACCAAAAAAGAGACATGAAAAAACAGCGCATGACCTCCAAAATGGATTATTCCCCTGAAGAAACAGCGCAACTAAAGTCTAAGAAATTGACTTTAAAACTCGATTTAGATACCAAACAACAAAAAGAAGTATCTGCTTTATATTTGGAACAAGCTAAATTGAGACAAAGCAAAAAAGAAGCGTATTTACAATCTAAAGCGAAAGAAGAAAATAAGACTGTTTCCAAAGAGGAGCGCTTCAAAATGGCAAATGCCAGATTGGACCAGCAAATTGAAATGAAGAAAAAAATGAAAGGCATTTTATCTACAGAGCAATATGAAAAATGGGACAAAATGAGTGAAAGACGCAGCCATAAAGGCAAAAGACACGGCATGCGTTCCAAAAACAGAAAAGAGGGGATGCCTCAGCAAAAAGCAAAACAGTAAGTATTTAATATTAAAATTAAACAAAGTGAAAAGGGAATTTCTAATTAGAAATTCCCTTTTTTAATACTCTGATCTAATAAGGCTTAAAGATCCTTGCTGACAATTTCTACTGCTTTTATAGTTGCATCCAGATCATCATAACTCAAGGCATCACATAAAAACCAAGTTTCAAAAGCGCTCGGCGCAATATAAACTCCTTCTTTAAGCATGCCGTGAAAGAACTTTTTAAAGGTCTCGTTATTAGCTTTTGCTGCAGTTTCAAAATCATGCACCTCGTGACCCTCAAAATGGATGGAAATCATTGACCCCATTCTATTGATAGTATGTTTCACCTTATGGTCTTGAAGTGCTTTCGCAATTCCATGATGCAAATATTCTGTTTTTTCTGCTAATCGGCTAAAAACCGTTCTATCATTATTCAAATGTTGCAACATGGCCAACCCTGCCGCCATGGCCAATGGATTTCCACTTAAAGTCCCTGCCTGATAAACAGGACCAAGTGGTGCCAGATAATTCATGATTTCATTTCTTGCAGCAAAGGCTCCAACAGGTAAGCCACCGCCGATTACTTTTCCAAAGCAAACAATATCGGCATTGACATTATATAATTCTTGAGCCCCGCCTGCAGCCAATCTAAATCCAGTCATGACCTCATCAAAAATCAATAGGATATCATGTTGATCACATAAAGCTCTTAACTTTTGCAAAAAATTATCCTTTGGAGGAATACAACCCATATTTCCTGCAACGGGTTCAATGATGATACAGGCAATCTCACCCTTATTCGCTTCCACTAATTGTGTGACATTCGCAATATCATTGAACTTCGCTAAAAGCGTATCTTTCGCCGTACCTTGGGTCACACCTGGACTATTAGGCGTTCCAAACGTTATTGCGCCAGAACCTGCGGCGATCAAAAACGCATCACTATGCCCATGATAGCATCCTGCGAATTTAATAATTTTATCCTTTTTCGTAAACCCACGTGCCAATCGTACCGCACTCATACACGCTTCGGTTCCAGAATTGACAAACCTTATTTTATCGATGTTGGGCACCATAGAAATCGCCAATTCCGCAATCTCTGTTTCAATAGCTGTTGGCATTCCAAACGAAGTACCTTGTTTCGCCTTTTCAATAACGGCATCCACTACGGGGTCAAATGCATGGCCAAGAATCATCGGCCCCCATGAGTTGATATAATCAATATACCTATTTCCATCTTCATCATGAACATAGGCCCCTTTAGCTGATTTAGCGAAAATAGGTGTGCCACCAACAGCACCGAATGCTCTTACTGGCGAATTGACGCCACCCGGAATCACTTTTTCTGCTTCTTTAAATAAACTACTACTGCGTTGATATAACATGAACTAATTATCTTTTATAATGAGAATTTGACCTATTTGTAAATTGTTGTTGTTCATTCCGTTCAGCTTTTGTAATTCGTTAACGGAAAGATTATAGCGTTTTGAAATGGAATACATTGTGTCTCCTTTAACAACTTTATGGGTAATTTGAGAAGCAACTTCCGTTCTTCTCGGTCTTAACTGTGTCCCTAAAACTTCCTGGTCAAATTGATAGAGGTGAAAACGCTCAATTAGACCGATCAGTTTCTCGGGATATTTTCTATCTGTGGCATAACCAGCCGCTCTTAAGCCTTTTGCCCAACCCTTATAATCATCTATATCCAATTGAAACAATTTCGAATAACGTCCGCGTGAGGTCAAGAACTGAGAGTGATCTTCAAAAGATTGGTCGGCATGTTTGTATTTTCTAAAGCATTCTTGAGAAGCATCATCGTCGTGGTGGATTTTATCTCCTGTCCACCCATGACATTTAATTCCAAAATGATTATTGCCTTCCACAGCCAATCTTCCTCTTCCAGAGCCTGATTCTAAAATGCCTTGTGCTAAAGTGATGCTCGCTGGAATTTTATGGGTACGCATGTTATTTTTAGCTATCTCCCCGTATGTCGCAATATAAATTTCGTTGACACTTAAATTTCCTGACGGCTTCGGAGTAGTAACGGCAGGAGCACCATCATCCGTAGGAATGGAAGTACGATGATCTCTTACAACACGTTCGGTTTTTGTTTTAGCATTTTTCTTTTTAGTGACAATGCGCTTCTTCCCTCCACAACTTGCAAGCGTCAACGCCACAATCAAAATCATTAATAATCTCAGACTAAATTTCATAGATAACTTAACTTATTAAAGGCCATTGCTTTTTTTTCAATAATTCATTCATTCCAGAAACTCCCTGTAAACCACCGGTATGAATGACCAATATTTTTGAAGTCTCAGGAAAATACCCTTTCCTCATTAAATCCATAACGCCAAACATCAACTTCCCAGTATAGACAGGATCTAGCGGAATGTTATAATCTCTTTTGAACTGATTCATAAAACCGATTAATTCAGGATTTATTTTAGCATAGCCGCCAAAATGATAATCAGTGATGAGTTGCCAGTTTGGATTTTTGGCAAACTTACTAATTTCTTCTCGCAAAAAGTCACCTTTTAAGGCAGGAAACCCTAAGATCTGCTGATTTGGTTTGGAGGCATTGATGATCCCAGAAATTGTTCCACCCGTGCCCACAGAACAACAGATATAATCAAATTTGGAATCCTCTTCTAACAAAATTTCTTCACAACCTTTAACGGCCAAATCATTGGTTCCTCCTTCTGGAATTAAATAGAAGTCGCCAAATTCACTTTTTAAGTTATGAATATATTCTTCAGAAATTTTATTTCTAAATTCCTCTCGGGTCACAAATTTGAACTGCATGCCACAACTTTTCGCAAATTTCAACGTGGGATTACCATCTATTTTATCCACCAACTCCTCACCTCTTATTACGCCAATCGTTTTAAAACCGAACTCGTTTCCCACGGCAGCAACAGCAGCAATATGATTGGAAAATGCACCTCCAAAAGTCAACAAGGTGTCTTTTGCTTCCACATTTGCATGCGCCAAATTGTATTTTAATTTCCGGTATTTATTTCCAGAAATATAGGGATGGATGAGATCTTCCCTTTTGACACTAACAAAACACTTGGAATTAGGGCCTAAGTTTAAGCTTTGGTTTTCTGAAAGATGTACTTTAAAATTCATGGTCTCAAAGATATTTCAAAAAGTTCCAAAATGAACGTTTTTTAAGATATTCTAAGTGATGTTCATTCTGATAGGCTTCGCGCTCAAATGAGATATTCCGATAGGCCTGATGCCAATTCTTATAGCGAACATAGCGCACTAAAAACTCCAATCCGTACCAAATGAAAAAAGGAAGGATCAACAGCTCCATTTGCTGTCTTAAGTGAATACGTTCATGATTGACAAAAACTTTATTAAGTTTGAGGTAGGCGTGCTTTACAAATACAAAAGGAAACAGGGCAATACCTGTATAACCTTTTGGAACGATATATTTTGAGACTAATATTATATGTTGCACACTTAAAAAAACTTTAGATTCCCGATATGCTCAAGCCTAAAAACCTTGGACTGAGGTCGATGAATATTTTCTCGAATTTACACTATCTTTGTAATACTATGAAAAAAATTGTGCCTCTTGAAGAAGGCGATTATTATTTAACACCAGAAGGTTACCGCTGCTTTACTGCTCAATATCTACTCAAGCGTGGCTATTGTTGCGAAAGTGGCTGCAGACATTGTCCTTATGGTTTTGACAAGAAAAAATTAAATACAAACTAATGCAAAGTACTTCCATTTCTTTTAAAGATCAGATATTAGAAGGCATCCCAAGTGTTTTACCACCAGCAAAACCTTATGATGACGCGATCAATCATGCACCAAAACGCAAAGACATTCTATCTGATGAAGAAAAAAAGTTGGCTTTACAAAATGCGCTCCGGTATTTTGATCCAAGCCAGCATGCGGAATTACTTCCAGAGTTTAAAAATGAATTAAAAACCTACGGTAGAATTTATATGTACCGTTTGCGTCCAGATTATAAGATGTACGCTAGACCTTTGGATGAATATCCTGCAAAATCAAAACAAGCAGCGGCCATCATGTTGATGATTCAAAATAACCTCGACTATGCCGTGGCGCAACATCCCCATGAGCTGATTACTTATGGCGGTAATGGGGCTGTATTCTCCAATTGGGCGCAATACCGACTGACCATGAAGTATTTGGCCGAAATGAATGACGAACAAACCCTGACCATGTACTCCGGACATCCTATGGGTTTGTTTCCAAGCCATAAAGAAGCGCCGAGAGTTGTCGTAACCAATGGCATGATGATCCCTAATTATTCGAAACCTGACGATTGGGAGAAATTCAACGCTTTGGGCGTTACACAATACGGACAAATGACCGCGGGAAGCTATATGTATATCGGACCTCAGGGCATTGTTCACGGCACCACCATTACGGTTCTCAACGGATTTCGGAAAATAAATAAATCGCCTAAAGGAAACTTATTTGTCACTTCAGGATTAGGAGGTATGTCGGGAGCACAACCAAAAGCGGGAACTATTGCGGGTTGTATTACCGTTTGTGCTGAAGTCAACCCAAAAATCACACAAGTGCGCTTGGATCAAGGTTGGATTGATGAAAAGATTTCAGATTTGGATGAATTGGTGAATAGAGTAAAAAAAGCCAAAGCCGATCAGGAAACAGTTTCTATTGCCTACTTAGGAAACATAGTAGATGTTTGGGAAAAATTTGATCAAGAGAACATTCATATCGATTTGGGAAGTGACCAAACCTCACTCCATAACCCTTGGGCGGGAGGCTATTATCCTGTTGATATTTCTTTTGAAGATGCCAATGATATGATGGCGAATAACCCAGAGCTCTTCAAGGAAAAAGTGCAGGAGACCTTACGTCGTCATGCTAAAGCAATTAATAAACATACTGAGAAAGGCACTTATTTCTTCGATTATGGCAATGCCTTTCTATTGGAAGCTTCACGTGCAGGTGCAGATGTGATGGCCGACAATCCGACTTTAGGACGCGAATTCAAATTCCCAAGTTATGTACAAGATATTATGGGACCCATGTGTTTTGATTACGGCTTTGGGCCATTCCGCTGGGTTTGCACCTCAGGAAAACCAGAAGATTTAGCAAAAACAGATCAAATTGCCTGTAAGGTTTTAGAGGAATTAAAGACCAATTCTCCTGAAGAAATTCAGCAGCAAATGGCTGACAATATCCAATGGATAAAAGGCGCACAAGCAAACAAATTGGTGGTTGGTTCTCAAGCCAGAATTTTATACGCCGATGCTGAAGGCCGCACAAAAATAGCCAAAGCCTTTAATGATGCCATTGCACAAGGTGAAATTGGCTATGTGGTCTTAGGACGCGATCATCATGATGTTTCAGGCACAGATTCGCCATATCGGGAAACCTCAAATATTTATGATGGCTCTCGCTTTACCGCAGACATGGCCATCCAAAATGTGATCGGTGATAGCTTTAGAGGAGCCACCTGGGTGAGTATACATAACGGTGGTGGTGTTGGTTGGGGCGAAGTTATCAACGGTGGATTTGGTATGGTTCTTGATGGTAGTAAAGATGCCGAAAGACGGCTAAAGTCAATGCTTTTCTGGGATGTCAACAATGGTATTTCAAGACGCAGTTGGGCAAGAAATGATGAGGCTATTTTCGCCATAAAACGTGCCATGGAAGCTGAACCTAATTTAAAAGTAACGCTGCCAAATATAGTGGACACTGATTTATTAAATTCTTTATAACCTTAAATAAAAATGCTATGAACAAAATATTAACAACAGTAACAATGGCTCTGCTCTTAGTGGTAGCAAGCTCCTGTAGCTCTGTAAAAGTTGCAGCAGACTATGATAAGAATGCAAATTTTAACGAGTACAAAACCTTTGCTTTTTTTAAAACAGGTATTGATAAGGCAGAAATAAGTGATCTTGACAAACGTCGTATTTTAAGAGCGATTGAAAGTGAATTAATGGCCAAAGGCTTTACAAAATCTGAAAATCCAGATTTGCTGGTCAGTATTTTTACCAAATCACGAGACAAAGTCAATGTCTACAACAACGCTTACGGCTACGGACCTTACGGTTATGGCTGGGGATGGAGTCCGTATTATTGGAACTCAGGATATAACTCTGTATCTACCTCTACCGAAGGCACACTTTATGTCGATCTGATTGACGCCAATAAAAAAGAATTAGTATGGCAAGGCATGGGCGTTGGCTATATATCACAACGCATGGATAAAAAAGAAGAACGCATCAAGGAATTTGTAGCCAATATTATGGAGAAATATCCTCCGGGGGTGCAAAAATAATCTAAGCTCAAATCAATACCCTCTGGCGAGCCCACGAGGCATGAACAAGGAATTATTTTTTCGATCGAGGCAAGCCTCGTGATATCAAAACCCACTGCTGGGAATGAATTTCATAAGCATCAATTTTAATTATTGATGCTTTTTTTATGCATAAAAATATCGAGCAAAACTAGCCTTCCATTCTAAAACCCTATATTTGCCCCCTTTTAAGTGCAAAAATTATGATGTTCAGCCAAACAAGAAAAAACTTCACCCAAAACCCTAAGAATGATATCCTTGCCGGTATTACCGTGTCATTAGCCATGATTCCCGAGGTTGTCGCTTTTGCGTTTGTGGCACAAATAGATCCTTTGGTAGCATTATCAGGTGCATTTATAGTTGGATTAATTGCCGCAGTTTTTGGAGGTCGACCTGGACTAATCTCTGGTGCTGCCGGTGCTGTAGCCGTTATTTTTGTAAATCTAATTTCTGAAGGCCATGAACGAGGGATGTTATTTGACACCCCTGTTGAAAATATGGGCTACTTTTATTTGTTGGCAGCAGTCATATTGATGGGACTCATCCAAATTGGCGCTGGCGTTTTAAAATTAGGGCGATTTGTGCGATTGATCCCGCATTCAGTGATGATGGGATTCGTCAACGGATTGGCCATTGTAATTTTCCTGGCGCAAGTGCGTATGTTCTCTCACAAAGAATTAGAAATAGGAGCGGACGGATTAAAGAAATATATAAACATTCCGATGGAAGGTTCTGAGCTATATACCATGCTTGGACTCGTCGGACTTACCATGGCCATCATTTGGTTACTTCCTAAATTAACCACTAAGATTCCATCAGCCTTAATTGCAATTATTGTTACAAGTGGCGTTGTCATTTTTGGAGGACTTGATGTGAGCACCGTTGGCTCGTATATCATAGAAGGTGGTGGAGATGGTCTAAAAGGCGAATTCCCAACTCCCAATACGGAGCTTTGGCAAAATCTACCTATTAATTTAGAAACGCTTAAGTTCATTCTACCTTATGCATTTTTAGCTGCTTCTGTAGGTCTGATCGAATCTTTAATGACCATGAACTTGGTGGATGAGTTAACGGATACTCGTGGTAATGGAAACAGAGAGTGTGTGGCACAAGGGGCTGGAAATATGGTCAGTGGTTTATTTGGAGGTACTGGAGGCTGTGGTATGATTGGTCAAACCGTTATTAATATTAATGCGGGCGGTAGAGGACGTTTATCCGGAATTGCCATGGCATTAACGCTATTGACCTTTATTTTATTTACAGCGCAATATATTGAACAAGTGCCAATTGCCGCTTTAGTAGGCGTCATGTTTATGATGGTCATTGAAACATTTGCCTGGTCCAGTTTCAGGATTATTAGAAAAATTCCTGTTGCAGATGCATTTGTACTTGTCACTGTATCTGCAGTAACGGTCATTTATGATCTTGCAATTGCGGTGTTTATCGGTGTTATTTTATCAGCCCTGGTATTTGCATGGAAAAACGCAACCATGATTAGAGCTCGTAAACGTATAAAAGAAGACGGTACAAAAATATATGAGATATGGGGTCCTTTATTTTTCGGTTCTGTTCAAAATTTCAACAATAAGTTTGATATTAAAAACGATCCTCAAAATGTGGAAATTGATTTTGTAGAATCACGTGTGAGTGATCATTCGGCAATGGAAGCCATATTTAATTTGGTGAACAAATACGAAGCGGAAGGCAAAACAATTAAACTCAAACATTTAAGCGAAGATTGTAAGACCTTGATGTATAAAGCGAGTCCTAAATTTAAGGAAGTCATTATTGATGCCATTGACGACCCTCGTTATCATTTGGCGGCAGATCCGGAAAAGTTTACAAAACCGCTTTCTGATTATAATTTGTAGTTCATCTCCTATTTCTTACTGATTTTTCAAGAATTTAATTTCTGAATTCACCAGTGCGCCAACCCGCACGCCTTGAGACAAGCCTTCGTTAATTGCTGAAGGATAGTGTATGCCGCCATAGAGTCTGCTTATTGCTGCTTCTTTTGCGGCAGCTCGAAACGAGCTAAAAGTCCTTACTGGTAATCCATAAGGGACTTCAGTGGTGTCATCAAAGCTAACATTATCACCGAAAATAGCGGTCAAAACTTCGGCCGCTGATCCTGAAACTACAGAATGACCACTTGAATATTCTGGAAATGGTGGGGTTTGCAATAAAGGGAACCAACTATCGTCAATATATTCATTAATCAGAGTTTCAGGCCTGATCAAATTACTTCTATATTTTTCATCCCAACAGCTTATAAATGCATCAGCTATGCCCATCGAAGTCTTTGTGTAGGCAAATACCGTTTTTTCGAAATCAGAATTTACATCTTTACTTACAATTTGACAGATCCCCATCCAATGTGCACCAGGAGTTATTTTCTTTTCCGCAAACATAAAATGTCCTTTATTGACTGTTACAAACGGATTACAATCCCAAAATCGTGCAATTTCGATCTCTTCAGAAGTATTTCCCAATGCCCTGATCTCATTAACCACATTATATACAGCCATCACTTCAATATGAAAGTCCGTTTTGGGTTTCATTGAAAACTCAGGAGGTGGCAATGGTTTAAACTGTGATGCAGAATCTAGCACAAAGGTTCTGATTTTGTCCCAATGCGGTTCAATCCCATTCATATAAGCCGGAGGTGTTGGCTTCCAGCGTGAAGGATCTTTTTCGTAAACATTAAAATTAGGCATCGAACGTGTTTCCTTGTACTTATCCTGATCCATCCATTGTAGTATCTGTTTTGATATATTCAATCCATAATCTTTTGCAGCTGAAAAATCTTTTGAATTATGAGTGTTCCAATTAGCATATAAACTATCCCTGTAAGAAACAAGTATGTCCTTTGAGAAGACCAGTTCTTTGGCGACATCTATATAAGCTATAATTGCTGCCAATTTTAAATTTAGATGATCATCAATTGCTGGAACATCCAAAGTGGCCAAACCGTTGACTTGACCAACCAATGATTTATAAGTTTTACTATTTTGGTTTAAAACTTCATAAGATGCTATGTTTGGATAGGTATAAATTCTACTCGCTACAGGTGGTGAATACACGTCATGGACCATAATTTCCGTTACCATGTCCACTAAACTGTGATAATCATCAGGATGTATTCCAATTCTTTTCTTCTCTGAAGTGCATCCCAGACAGAATATTACAAGACATAATATGACTAGCTGTTTCGTTAAATACATGGTTTATTTTTTGTAGGTATAGGCTTTTAAGCCTTCATTGTTTGTAATGATGATGAGTAGGTTTTTATCTTTCATCTTTAAGGTCACCGTTTCTTTGACTTGTCCATGAAAGGGCTGAATACCAAATTCAGACACAGCGTTCATATCAGATAAATCCTTTAGAAACAGCCCTTTTAATGAGGTATAAGTACTATGATAGGTGTTTACCTTGAGCGTGTTTCCACTAACTAATAATTGCTCTGCATCATCTATCGTGATATTTTTGAACGAATTGATGGGTCCTAATTGAAGCTCTTTTGGAAACTCTACAAACTCATGAAAAGAACCATTATCATTCCTTAAATATCCCGATGCGAATGTATGGACTTCATACTTAACTGCTTTATTTACCGCTTCAGTGGTCAATACCTCCTCTATCGTTTTTAGAGCGAAATCCTTGTAAGTTACAAACCTCTTACTAATGACATTCATTTGACTTGCAAGTTCATCTTTAGAATTGACTGGATAATAGTTGCCGTTTTTTCCATAGGCTAAGACTGTTTCGTTCTTTCCATTTTGATCGAAATCAGAATAATACATTAGAAGTGGGGTCTCTGCCGTTGGATTGAATCTAGTATTTAGCCCCCAATTCCCGAGGAGAATGTCCTGATCGCCATCGCCGTCAATATCATAACTTGCGATTGACTGCCATAGTCCATTCATTCCTTCAGGGAGCTCAACCAAAGTTAGTTTTCCGTTTTTATTTAGGTAAATTTTTGGTCCATCCCATTCTGTAGAAACCAATAAATCCTTTACACCATCATTGTCAATATCTGCCCATACAGCCGAGGTGACTTTTGAAGTCAACGAAAAACCCTTGTGTTTATGGAATGTGCCCTGGCCATCATTCACCAAAATATAGGACGATACTGGAAGGCCAAAATCATCTGGATCTGACAAATTACCAACAAACAAGTCCATATCACCATCATTATCAAAATCATAAGCAGCAACACATGACGTCACTAAAGAATTTATAGGTATTTTGCCTTCTGATTTAACAAACGATCCGTTGATGTTAAGATATAATCGGTCAGCTTCATAGGCTCTATCCCTTGTCCTGTTGATTCCTGAAGCTACATATAGGTCCAAACTATTGTTATTATTAGCATCAAAAAATACGGCATCATTATCCTCATATAAACTATCATTTTCAATGGCCTCAATATTCATTTCTCTAAAACTGATGCCATTGTTCAAATATAGTTTAGCAGGTTTTCCAGATGAGTTTCCAATAAAAATATCGTCAAACCCATTATTATCTATGTCAGCAATATCTATCGCCGGGCCTAAAGTTGAAACCTTATATGGAATTAATTTTTCTTGGACAAAATCGTTATAATCATCCTCAATATGCTCGAAACTGATCAATTTGCTTTCCTTAAAATAATCCTCGTTAATCAGTTTGTTTTGATACTTGTAATCTTCAATTGAGTCTTCAGCATAGGAAACTATTATCCTTTGATTGATTTTAGGATCCTTTAGTATCTGAAATTTTTGATTTGGCCATATCACCTGTAGTGAATCGATCTTATTATCATCACCCAATCCAAAATGTAAGGTGCTATCTGTCGCGGACAGAAACCCTCTCGATTTGAAAAGTTGTTTTAATTGGGATTTGCCACCGCTAAATACAATCACTTTTGCGCCAATACCCTCCTTGTTTTGATCTTTGTAATCTAATTGTACCGACAAATAATTTTTGGCACTGTTGGTCGTGTTTTCATACACATTTGCATAACCATTTAAGTTATTTATTACCAAATCCAAATCGCCATCATTATCCAAATCGATATATATGGCACCATTGGAGAGAGAGGGCATATTTTCAATCCACTCACCTGTTCTATTTTCGAACTTATTGGAATTGCCCTCAAATATTTCATTTGTAACCCTACCACTTGGCATTTCATTTATTGAATTATATAGCCAATTTAAAGCACTCTCAGGACTTCTACCCCTAAAGGCATTAGCAACATATTTTCTAAAATCTAAACTATTTGGCCTTCTTAAGATACCATTAGAAACAAATAGATCCTGATGGCCGTCATTATTGAAATCAGCAATGAGCGGTCCCCAGCTCCAGTCAGTATCGGCTATATTATTATATAAGGCAGTCTCCGTAAAATAGGCGCCATTATTGTTGATTTGAAGCATGTTTCGGGCATATTGATCCTTATAGCCCAATTCTCTCATACGCTCCTGCATATTGAACATAGCGTCATCTCCTTCGGTCTCTTTTATAATTCTTTCATCTTTTGGCAACATATCTAAAGTAATCAAGTCCTGGTAACCATTACCATTGATATCAGCCGCATCACTTCCCATTGAAAATCTACTGATTGTTGAGAACGCATTCTTTATTTGATCTGAGAACGTCCCATCTTGATTATTGATATAGTAATAATCATCTTCATGAAAATCGTTACATACATAAATATCATCCCAACCGTCATTGTTGAAATCTGCTATGGTTGCACTAAGTCCATACCCGTTGATACCACCGTAAATATTTGCTTTAGCGCTTACATCTACAAATTTTCCGTTATCATTGTTTAAGAGCACGTCTCCAACAAGTGGGACACGTTGGTTTCTAACATGTGAAGGTCCATGGGATAGCGTTGTATGAACTGCATGATTAACTATATAAACGTCAAGATCACCGTCCTTATCATAATCAAAAAAATAAGCTTGTGTGGAGTATCCTTTAAAATCCAAGCCATATTCTTTTGACATTTCCGTAAAAGTTCCGTCACCATTGTTAATAAAAAGTTCATTGTGTCCTTCAAAATCCAAAAGACCAGAAACAGAGCACAGGTAAATGTCCAAAAATCCATCATTATTGATATCAACCATTGTGACTCCTGTATTCCAGCTTGATTTGCTGGAAACATTGGCAGTAGCAGTTATATCTTCAAATTCCATATTCCCTTTATTGAGATATAATTTGTTTTCTCCCATATTGGATACAAAATATAAATCAGGAAGGCCGTCATTATTTATATCTCCAGCAGCAACACCACCTCCATTATAATAGTAGATATAGTTGATTATACTATGATTGACGTCTTCGGTAATGGTATTTTGAAAAGAGATATTGGTGCGCTCAACAGAAAGTTTATTGAATAAGAAATTGGTTTCCTTATTTTCTTCTTTTTCCTTGCTTTCTTCTTTACAACTGAAACAACTCAGTATGACAATAAGTACGAGAATAAGATTCGCCTTTAAAGTTAGTTTTGACATAATTTAACATAAAATTAACGGGTGTAAACTTAACAATATTTCTGTTTTAATGGCATAAAATTTACATAATTAGATATACAGAAAGGATTTCAGTAGGAGTTTTCTCCATATAATTACTAATTCATTCTTTTTAATGGAAAATAGATATAAAAACCCTTACATTAAATAACGAGGCATTTTAACAGAATATTAACCAATATTCAGTGTAAAACAACAATGGTCAAGAGGTAAGATATTTCTCAAAAAAAGGAATGGTTATAGAAACCATTGTCAGCTACTTAATGAACATGGCTGAAGATATTGGACATGGAAGATTTAATTACAGCGTTAGTCGCCAGTTTTATTTCTGAATACTTACGAGAACTAAATATATAACTAATCAGTAATGGCTTGAGACACTCTTGTTTTACATAGGATCTAAGGGAGTCAAGGACATTTCAAGCCTTTCACCCTTTAGGGAGGGGTAAAGAAGGCCTGAAATGTGTTAATTTTTCTATTATACTGATTAGTTACCTAAATATTAAGTATGAATAAAAACATAGCCTAATTTACCACTTTTGATAAATTGCTATAGGGAAATTATGTGATCAAGAAGTCATTATGTGCTCCCTCCCCAGTTTATTTTAATGAATTTTATAAGAAGTTTCGAATCAAAGCAAAAAAAAAAACGA
>NZ_JAGEVG010000002.1 GCF_017581925.1 Gelidibacter pelagius
ATAAAATATTATGCGATGTATGAATCGAGGAAAGATCGCATAAATGCTATGGAAACAATCTATTTTAACATCTCTTAAGTTGACGCCTATGCGCTAAAAAGCGGGATTTCAGGTTTAACTGGCCTGCCATCAATCGGGGACTGCGAAGGTTGGTTAGCAATGGAAAAAGATTTTACTGTTCTATATTTTGTTGGCTCGTCTTGAGGTTATTATTGGAACTTCAAAAAAATATGCTTTGCGCCAATCTAAACGTATTGGCATGTGCGTCAATAATGGTTTTGATTTCTGGTGAATAACCGCCGCCCATACTGCACATCACTGGAATTTTATAGTCTTTACAAGATTGCAGGACAAATCGATCGCGCTCTTTGCAGCCGACAATGGATAGGCTCAATTTTCCCAATTTATCAGAAGCAATGACATCCACTCCAGATAAATAGTAAATGAAATCTGGGTTTTCCGATTGAATTAATTTTGGTAGAATATCTTTTAAGATAACAAGATAGGTGTCATCATCACAACCATCTTCAAGTGCAATGTCCAAATCGCTGACTTCTTTTTTAAAGGGGTAATTACTTTTCCCATGCATGGAAAAGGTGAAAACTGACGGGTCATTCTGGAAAATTTCAGCGGTTCCATTGCCTTGATGTACGTCTAAATCAACAATTAGAATTTTTCTTGCCAACTTTTTTTCTTGTAGATAGCGCGCTGCAACGGCTTGATCATTAAGCATACAAAATCCTTCCCCACGATCGGAATAAGCGTGGTGTGTGCCTCCAGCGATATTCATCGCGACCCCGTGTTCTATGGCCAATTCACTTGCTATTATGGTGCCGCCGACGATGGTGATTTCACGCTCCACCAAAACCTCACTTAGCGGAAACCCGATTCTCCTAATTTCTTTCGGGCTTAAAGTTAAATTGAGCAAATCGTTATAATAGGCTTCGGTATGAACTTTTAGAATGTGGGAAGCATCAGGAATTGTGGGTTCAAAAAAATTGGCCTTCGTGCAAGTGCCTTCATATAACAATTGCTCTGGCAATAATTCATATTTGAGCATCGGAAATCTGTGACCTGCGGGTAATGGATGCTTATAAATGGGGTGAAAAGCGATTTTGAGCATTAAATAATCTAAGTTATTTGTCAAAGATAAGACTTCTTCATGGAGGCATAAGTGCATTTCAAAAGTACTGTTGTTGCGAATCCTAAAACCACTCTAAAATAGCAAAGCTTGAGATCTACATTAAAGAATAAATACCAACCTAAGCGTATACTTTAATGAAGTCTTAATCCTTTCCAATGGAATTGTATTACTGATCAATCTAAAATAGATGGTTCAGATGATGTCGTCCAAATAAGAGATTAGCGCTCATCTTGCCTACTTCTATTGTTGTGAGCCGTTAAGTTCCATTCCAGACCTGGCAGCTATCGGGGCTTTCAGGTCTTTTTACGACACCATCTTTATTCAAACTTTGCAGGTTTTTACGAATTCTAATTCATCGCCTACGAATCCTAAAACACTCCCAATTTTACCTCAAAACGCTACTACATTGGTACTATAAATCAAACCATTAAAACTATTTATCATGAAAAATCTCCTTCTATTTCTCGTTTTGTTGATTGGCATTTCTATTGCAAACGCACAGGAATTCCAAAAAACCGATGCCTACCAAGTTTCCATACATCCAATAGTCAATGACAAAGAACACACGCTTTTCAATGTAAGTGTTGTTCTCACCGATCGACCGGAAACAGTTGTAACCAACTTTAAAGTCATGTCGCCAGAAAGCATAAAAAAGATTTCCATACAAAGTCTTAAGCAACCTAATTTGCTCGATGTCGAAGAAATTATAAAAATGGAATTGACCTATTTTGAACCTCAAGCCTGCACCATTTCAAAATACGTTCTGGTAAAAGAAAATGGTGCCTACATCGATTTGCCAGCTATTGTAAATATGAAAGATAATTACCCGAAAATGGAAACAACTTATGTGTTCCCAAATCAAGCACTGGGACAAATCAATAAAATCATCACCTTGGAAATTACTTATTCTGATGCGTTTTCAATTGAAAACATTGAAGTTATAAAGGCATTTGCATGGCAAGATAATTTTGATACATCGCATCAAGTTTCTGCACTGTATTAATTATAAAAACCCAACACGTATGAAATCACTTATAATCCTTTTATTATCATGTTTTACCATCATGTCCTGCGGCGATTCTTCAACCGATCATTTGGAAGAGCCTACAAAAATTATCCAAAAACAATCGGTGGTTTTTATCGCTGGAATCGATGAAGATGACAATTCCTTTTATAAGAATGCGAAAGCACATTTTAGTCAGCAAAACATAATTGTTGTGGAAGATCTCCATGCTCTTGATGCTATTATTTCATGGCTCAATAAGAATGCTGACGATAAAGTTTATGACCAAATCCATATTGTGAGCCATAGTAATCCATGGCGGGGGATGGCATTGCTAACTTCTGAAGATGGCGCGCGAATAACCGCAACATCTCTTAAAAATAGTACATTGCCAAAACCGAATGGCGGCATCACTGAAAACACGAAAATCATCTTCCATTCTTGTGGATTGGGTGCTAATAAAGACTTGATGAAAGGCTTAAAATTGGCATTTTCATCAGGTGTTTCACCAAGTCTTTATGCTTCTGAATATTTCAACATTTTTGGAGGTAAGTACGCTTCGCATTATTTGGCGCAACCATTTTATGTGTTTTACCCTACAGCAAATTCCCCAGGAAATAAGACGCTTTCCAGAGAAATAGCTCAGAAATATCCAAACGCAAACCTCGATTGGTTGACCGCTTTGGGTACACGTGAAGAAACAACGTCAGGAGCAATCTATTCTTATCGTTTTAATATTCCTGTTGACTGGGAGATTGTTTTTGAGGATGCATCCAAAATCCCAGAATTGGATAGCGCTGACAGCATAATGGATTATATTTTAGAAAATGACGAATTTGCTTTTGCCTTATATGAATTGGGAATTCCGATGGAAAAATTCCGATGGACCAGCAGCAGCGAGGGACCAATTTTAAAAATACAGGGAAAAACAACAGTCCTCACGGCGCTTATGCCAGTGATGAATACTTATGAACCTGCAGAATATACGGCTCCAGATATTATGCATGCACGTTTGTATTCTCAATTTTAGGATGTTATACCACAGAGGTACGCATAGAGGAGGAGGAGTTTTTTAAATATTCAAAAACAACTTTCAAAAACACGTTATACTAAAACCTTTAGAATACGATAATAGAAAGAACTTCCAAGACTACTTTGTTTATATTTGTTTGTATCATTTCACAACTATGAGATTACCCATTTCCAGAATCTTTTTTGTTTTTTTGTTCCTGATTTCAATAGGAATTAGCTTTGGACAGAACAACCAATTGCGTTCGTATACCTTGGAAGATGGTTTGCCACAATCGCAAGTTTATGCCATTGAACAGGATGCCATTGGGTATTTATGGTTGGGGACACAAGGCGGAGGACTGGCGCGTTTTGATGGAGACACCTTTAAAACCTTCAACGAAAATGATGGTCTTGCTTCCAACTATATCAATGCCTTAAAATTTGCCAACGACACTTTATTTATTGGCAGCAGACGCGGACTTTCAATAAAAACAAAATCCGGTTTTAAGAATTACGAATGCCCGCAAGTCATGCATGTTTTTCGAGATCAGAACAACACCTATTTGGGAACGAAAAATGGTGTCTATCGCTATACCAAATCAAAAACAATTCAAAAGTTAAAATTGAATCCCATTATTGATGCCAACCAAGTCAATGCGATTCACTATGATGGCTCTTACTTTTGGATAGCGACCGACAAAGGACTTTTCAAAACTAAGTCGCTAATTCAAAACTCAAATTTTGAGAGGGTTGAAAAATACAACTTCACATCTCTTGTTCAATATAAATCCAAGTTGATTGCTTCAACGTTTACCCACGGAATTCTGATAAAAAATCTCGAAAATGGTAATGACGAATGGATTGAAGAATTGCAGCGCATCAACAGGTTATCCATTATCAAGGACCAACTTTGGGTTGGAGCAGACGGTGATGGCGTGACCGTTTTGGACCTGGAGAGTTTTCAAATTCAAAAGTACATCGATAGTCGTTCAGGGCTTTCGGTGTCACACATTCGCGACTGTATGATGGATCGACAGGGCACTATTTGGATTGCGACAAGTGGTGGCGGATTTTACAAATATTTTGAGGATAAATTCACCCATTTTGATAGTGAAAGTGGCTTGCAGGGCAATCATATCTATGCGGTTCACAACGTCGGTAAAGAATTATGGCTATCCAATTCAGAAGCTGGTTTGAAGAGAATTGACTCTTTGGGTCTTCATTCTGTTCCAAAAATCAGAGGTTTTGATCATGTAAAAATCAAAACGATTAACCATGATGGGAATGGTAATATTTGGGCTGGTTCCGATGGAAAAGGCTTACTGTTTCGAGAGAACACCACGCGTGATAGTCTGATTTTAAATCTTTCAGATTTTAATAACCTGAAATTTCATACCGTCCAAATCCCCGAAGTTAAAAACCATCTTCTTAATACTTCTAATGGATTCCCTTCCGATTGGATTAGGCAATTACATATTGAAAAAGATACAGTTTGGGTAGCTACCTATAGTGATGGGATTGTGAAAATACAATTTGATTCGGCCATGGAAAACCCTGAAATTATAAAAATCTATGGTAAAGAAGATGGCCTTGAGGATCTTTTGCTAAAAGACTTGAAATCAGATGCTCAAGGACGTATTTGGTATGGCACACAAACTGGACATGTTGGTTTTATTGAAAATGATCTTGTCAAGGATTTGGGTCAGGTTTTAGATGATAAAACGGCTATCAATTCTACGTTATTTCGAGGCAACACAATGTATCTGGGAACCGCTGGAAATGGTGTGTGGTTTACAGACATTAATGAAAGTATGGTATTCAAAAAATTGGTTGGTGATAAACAATTGACCTCAAGCAATTGCAACCAACTTATATTTGATAGCGAAGACAATCTTTGGGTTGGTTCTGAAAGAGGTGTTGATAAGGTGGTTTTAAATCAGGAAAACAAGATTGTAGATGTTTTTCATTTTGGAAGAAACGATGGCTTTTTGGGTATCGAAACCACTTTAAATGCCGTGGATATGGACCATAATGGCAATTTGTGGTTTGGTGCCATTTATGGGCTTACCAAATATGAAGTGGGTCAGGATCTTGAAGCAATAAACATCAAACCCAATATCGATTTTGAAGCTGTAGAAGTGGATTATCAACCTATTGATTCCATAGCCTATTATACATCGAACAGAAACGCCTTGGTCTTGCAGTTGAATCCTGACCAAAATCAAATATCATTTACCTATCGAACGGTCGATTTGACCCATCCAAAAGATATTCAATATCGGTTTAAACTGAATGATGATTCATGGAGCCCATGGTCTAAAAGCAATCAACAAAACTTAGTAGGCTTGAGCTATGGTCCCCATATTTTTTACGCTCAATCACGGGATTATCGCTGGCAAAATAGTGAGGTTATAGCTTTTCCGTTCAATATTGAAACACCTTTACATGAAAAATCATGGTTTCAGTGGATGGTAATTGGAGTGGTTTTAGTTTTGATTTTAATGTTTGGTTGGATGTATTTGCGTCGCTTAAAACGGAGAAATATTGAAGCACAAGAACGCTTACAAATCCAAAACAATTTGTTGACCTTAGAACACAAAGCGCTGCAACTGCAAATGAATCCGCATTTTATTTTTAATGTGCTCAACGGAATCAAAGCAATGGGAAGCACCAATCCCCAGAAAATGAACACTACGGTCAATACTTTTGCAACGCTGTTGCGTGATGTTTTGAACAATTCACGAAAGGATAGTATTACTTTAGCGCAGGAAATAAAAACATTGACCCATTATATTGAAGTGGAGCAATTGATGTCACCGAAAGCTTTTGTTTATGACATTCAAGTGGAATCCGATATTGATCCGGAAGAAATTTTGATTCCGCCCATGTTGATTCAACCATTTGTTGAAAATGCCATCAGACACGGGATTTTGAAAGGACCGAGAGATGGCGAGTTAAAGATACTATTCAAGACGGAAAACGACTTTTTAACTTGCACAATCGTCGATAACGGAGGTGGTATTTTTAATTCGCAAAACAATAAAACTGCAACCGACCATCAATCCATGGCGTTGACCGTTACAAAAGAGCGCATCCAATCACTTTCTGGGAAAGACACTTTGAAAATGGAAGAGATCACATCAAATAACCAAATTTTAGGAACGAGAATTAGCTTTCAAATTCCACTTAAAACAGACTTTTAATCACTATGCTAACAGCCATTATTATAGAAGACAATCCAGACGCACTCCAATTGCTCAAAAGCGACATTGAAATGCATCATCCCGAAATTGAGGTTATCGACACTGCCCAAAGTGTCGTGGAAGCGGCTAAGATTCTTCGAAAATCACAACCAGATATTTTGTTCTTGGATATCATGTTGGGTGATGGCACTGGGTTTGATGTTTTAGAGATTTTTCCAGACCTGTCAAGCAAACTCATCTTTGTAACTGCAAGTGACGAATATGCCATTCGCGCATTCAAGTTTGCCGCCATCGACTATGTTTTGAAACCCTACTCTGAAGACGATTTAAACAAGGCCATTCAACGGGCCAAAGCACAATTGCAACCCAACAAGGAACGACTCAATATCTTAAAGGAAACCTTGGCAGCTCCGGAGGCCAAACCCGATAAAATTTCGTTGCACACCTTGGATAAAATAATTATTGTCAATCTTGATGATATCGTACGATGTGAAGCCGATAACAATAATACAATCTTTTACCTGAAAGACAATCCTAAAGTTTTTGTGACCAAAACGCTCAAATATTTTGCCGATATGCTGAGCAATTATGAGTTTTTACGTGTTCATCAGAGTCATTTGGTCAACATTCAATTCATCAGTGCATTCATTAAATCGGATGGTGGTTATTTATTATTAAAAAATAAGGAGACCGTACCAGTGTCCGTTCGAAAAAAAGCGGAAGTGATCGAGATCTTGGATCGAATGCACGGATAGAACCATAGAGGTTTTGCTAATTAGTGTTTTTAGTCTGAGCTGAGTAAGTTTTTATGGCGTTAAAAATTATTATTTTTTTAACATCATAATCGTTTATCTTTGTAATATAAAATTACCATGATGTTTGCGTTAAAAGCTGCCATACTCTATTTTTTTGGGTGGTTTGTGTTGTTCGGATCTGCAGATCTCACAACATTGCCAAGCGCGTCTTATGCGCCTGTAGACACTATTGCTGCCTCAGACGATCAAGATCATAATCCTTTATTTTTTGATGCTGTTTTTGAAGTCAATCAGGCGTCTACGCATGAAACGCCATCAGTAAAAACTTTTTCGCAGCCAAGTGACGCATATCAAAGCGCAACTGCTGCATCTTCTTATTCCCTTTCCTATTATAGCATTGGCCAACAAATTGTGGTCAACTTCACTATAAAGGACATGATTTTCCCTTTTCATTGTTTTACATAGACTTATTTTTTTCTCGTTTAAAATCTAAAAGGTGCCAGATCGCACCTCTTCAAGTCTATAGTATAATTTAAAAACATAAAACAATGGATATATCATTAAATATGGTGATGCTCGTCGTGGTACTCATCGTTATAGTTCCTTTCGCCTGGTTTATCTGGGCAGAAAAAAGTGCCGTTTCTAAAAAGAAGAAAACATTCCAAAAAATTGCCCAGGCACAAAATTTAAAATTATCGATGGTTGAATATTGGAACAATCACTGTTTAGGTTATGATGACCAAGAAAACATCTTATTATATAACAATTTAAGTACGCCAGATTCTGAATTTAAAAAAGTAGAGTTGGAGGATGTCAGAAAGTGTGTCATCAATAAAACAAACAAAGATTATAAAAATGGTGATAAACATTATTCTGAAATGATGCGTCTCGATTTAGAATTCACCTTTGTGTCCAATAAACCACCAATGTCAATTACGCTATTTAATGTGGACGATAATTTTTCACAAAACCAAGAATTGGCCCGTGCCGAAAAATGGTTGGCGTTTGTTGATAAACATAAATACAATAAGAATAATATCGTAGCGGCATAAACAGCGCTGACGCATAAAAGAACCATCTCTTTTCGACCTTTTGATCATTGTCAAACTGGAAGAATTACGGAGATGGTTTTTTTATCATTATTATCTCCTTTAAATTAAAATCATTAGGTAAAAGTTGGAACTATATGGATTTCCCAGAATTTAGTTTAAAATGACCTCTATTTTTGTTTTATGCCCACCAGTGGGTTTTTGTGCCTCGAGGTTTGCCTCGTGGACTTGTTTCGTGCTTCTTGATTTTCTATAGAGATTTAAATAACGTGTAGTCCATGTTTAAACTTAAAGTCTTGACTCTTGATTCTTTTAGCGCAGCAGTCCTGTTTCTTTTATCCGATAGTTTTTATCTTTTATAAAAAAAATTTCAACACGAAATTTCGTGTCAATTAATCGTCTACTTTTGACAGAAATAAATAGGCTATGTTGCTCGCTGGTTTTCTTATTATTGTAGGGTTTGTTCTTTTGATAAAAGGCGCGGACTGGATGGTCAGTGGCTCCACGTTGTTGGCCAAGAAGAATAAAATTCCAGATTTGGCCATAGGGTTGACCATCGTAGCTTTTGGGACTTCTGCCCCCGAATTGGTTGTAAATACAGTAGCATCTTATGAAAACCATTCAGATATTGTTTTGGGAAATGTTATTGGGAGCAATAACTTTAACCTGTTTATGATCTTGGGTATTGTGGGACTTATTTTTCCAATTGCTGTCCAATCGTCAACGGTATGGAAGGAAATCCCGATTTCATTTTTTGCGGCTTTAGTATTTTTGGTATTAGCCAATGGCTATTTATTTTCTGATTTCGGATTGTCAAGAATTGACGGGATCATCTTGCTCTTAATGTTTTTACTCTTCTTGTTCTATATCTATAAACAGATGAAAGGTGATGATTCAAGTTCTGAAGCCATTGAAATAACAGCTTCCAATTATAAGATTTGGGGATTGATTGCTTTAGGATTGATCGGACTGGTAATTGGCGGGAAATTGATCGTGGACAATGCGGTTACCATCACCAACGATTTAGGAGTGAGCGAGAAAATTATTGGACTTACCATTATTGCCGCTGGAACTTCGTTACCAGAGTTGATGACCTCCGTAGTCGCGGCCATGAAGAAAAATAGTGATATTGCCATCGGAAATATTATCGGTTCCAATATCTTTAATGTTTTCCTAATCCTTTCAGTGAGTTCACTGGTGCGCCCCATTACTTTCAGTTCAGTTTTCAATACCGATATTTACTTGTTGTTGGGCGGAACTTTATTCTTGTTCGTGGCTATGTTTACTGGTAAAAAGAAAACATTGGACCGATGGGAAGCCGGCGTTCTCTTGTTGGTTTTTATAGGATACACCACTTATCTTGTGGGTAAGGAGCTGCAGTAAAATCCTATTTATGCAATTTGAGTTGGATGCGCTTCCGCGGAATATCCACATCCAAAACCTTAACGATGACCTGTTGGTGTAGGGACACATGCGCATTTACATCAGAAACGAAAGTATCCGATAGGTTGGATATGTGGATCAAGCCACTTTCTTTGATGCCGATATCTACAAAAGCACCAAAATTGGTCACGTTGTTGACAATTCCAGGTAATAATTGACCTTCCTCCAAATCATTAATAGTTTTGATATTTTGGTTAAACGTAAACACTTTGGCTTGCTCGCGAATGTCCAATCCTGGTTTTTCCAATTCTTCGATGATGTCCTGAAGCGTTGGCAATCCAACGGTATCTGTACAGTATTTCTCTAAATCCAGTTTTTGAAGTTCGGTTTTGTTGCCAATTAAATCAGATACTTTTTTACCTAAATCCTTTGCCATGCTTTCAACTATCGCATAGCTTTCAGGATGTACTGCAGAATCATCCAATGGATTTTTGGCCGATTTCACTCTTAAAAACCCTGCACCTTGTTCAAAAGCTTTGGCACCTAAGCGGGGTACTTTCTTAATGTCTTTTCTTGATAAAAACGCACCATGTTCATCGCGGTAATTCACAATATTATCTGCTAATTTTGGACCGATGCCAGACACATAGCTCAATAAACTTGCACTTGCGGTATTGAGATTCACGCCTACCGCATTCACGCAACTTTCAACCACAACATCCAATTCTTTTTTAAGCTTGGTTTGATCTACATCATGTTGATATTGCCCAACACCAATGGACTTAGCGTCAATTTTGACCAATTCAGCCAACGGATCTTGTAATCGTCTTCCAATGGAAACCGATCCACGAACGGTCACATCATAATTTGGAAATTCATCACGGGCAATTTTTGAAGCCGAATAAATACTGGCACCAGCTTCACTGACTACAAAAACTTGAATGTCGTTTTTAAATCTGATTTTTCGGATAAAAGCTTCGGTTTCTCTTGATGCAGTGCCGTTTCCGATAGCAATCGCTTCAATTTGGTAGGCTTCAGAAAGCGAACTGATTTTCTTCATCGCACCAAGGGTGTCATTTTTTGGTGGATGCGGATAAATGGTTTCGTTGTACAGTAATCCGCCTTGAGCGTCGAGGCACACGACTTTACAACCCGATCTAAATCCAGGATCGATGGCGAGAATCCGCTTTTCGCCTAAAGGCGAACCCAATAGCAATTGTTTTAAATTCTTTGCAAACACTGAAATGGCAGCTTCATCGGCTTTTAACTTCGCATTTTGAAGGGCTTCATTGGAAAGTGAAGGAAGCAATAATCTCTTATAAGCATCCTGAATAGCGATTTGAATCTGTTCAGTGCTTTCATTATTTGAGCGAATGACTCGGTCTTCAATTTTTGCCAGAGCCTTGTCATCATCAATGGTAATTTTGGATTTGATAAAGCCTTCGGTTTCGGCTCTTAGAATAGCTAACAAACGATGCGATGGTATTCGACTCAGTGACTCTTCCCAATCAAAATAATCACGGAATTTTTGTGCGTTCTCATCATCTGCTTTTGATTTAACAACTTTTGTTGAAATCATCGCAAAACGTTCCAATTGATGACGGATGTTGTTTCGGATATCGGTGCGTTCGTTGATCCATTCCGCAATAATATGGCGTGCGCCTTCGAGTGCGTCGTCCGCCGAAGCGATATCACCTTTAATATATTTAAAAGCAATCGATTCCAAATCCGAAGCATTTTGGCTCATAATAATTTTAGCCAAAGG
Source organism: Gelidibacter pelagius (assembly GCF_017581925.1). GTDB lineage: Bacteria > Bacteroidota > Bacteroidia > Flavobacteriales > Flavobacteriaceae > Gelidibacter > Gelidibacter pelagius. Next base: position 11,314 of record NZ_JAGEVG010000002.1, read on the forward strand.
CTCCAATCCATTTTGTCGCGCCGTTTCGGCCTTGGTCTTTCTGCTTTTTTTGAAAGGCAGATATAAATCTTCAAGAGCAGTCAAATCTTGGGCCGCTTCAATCTTTTGATTTAATTCTGGCGTTAAGGCATCTTGCTCTTCAATCGCTTTTAAAATGGCTGTTTTACGCTTTTCGAGAGCTTCAAATTGCTCCTTATATTTTACAATATCACCAATCTGCACTTCATCCAAATTGCCAGTGCGTTCTTTTCGATATCGAGAAATAAACGGGATGGTGGCATCTTCGTTTAATAATTCGACCGTGTTTTTTACAGAGTTTTCTGGAAGTTTTGTTTGTGAAATAATATATGAAATCAAGGACATATGTAGACTTTAAAAGAATGAGTTGTAAAGATAAGAAGATAAAAAAAACTGCTTGAGGTTTCAAGCAGTTCTTAATTTGATATTTGAGGTTTTGGCTTAATCCATCACTTTTCTCAAAACGTACAGCGCTTCGAGGTCTCCAGTGTTTTTATTGCCTTCACTGTCCAAAAGAGTCAATGTGTTTTCACCCACAAAATAAGGGTTTCTGTCATTGGATAATAAGATTCTTTGTCCTTGGTCATCCCATTCAAAGCTGCCTTTCGTTTCGATTGGCGTCGTTTCCTTCCCTAAATAAGTTTCTTGGATGGTATAGGTCTTGTCACTGTTAATTGTAACTACGGTTTTGATCCCCTCACAATCGGCACAAGGTACTTCGCCTTCATATACGCCGTTCCAATCTAAAGAAGTCATGCTGTTGTCTCCCGTGACCCCCATGTCCACTTCTTCTATTTGAGGCTCCTCGATAGTTTGTGTCTCTTTTTTCTTTCCAGAATTACAGCTTGTAACAAATAAAACAAGGGCAATACATAGGGAATTGATAATAGTGGTTTTCATTTTTAGTGTTTTTAATATGAGTTAATCTATTGAAATTTGATAAAAAGGGAAATGATTTAAGTAAGCTTTAACAGGCTGGTTAATTGGTGACTTTTTCTGTAGAAGGCTCGAATGATGCCAACACATAGCCATTTTCGTCCTTAAAGGTCAATTCGCCATCAGTTAAAATATAACTTCTGGCCTTTTGCAAATTGCCCATAAAAACGTTTTCGATGCTGCTTCCTTCACAATATCTCATGGTGGCCATCATTTGGGAGAATTCTATTTGTTGATTGTCTTTTAAGGTATAAGTGCCGCCAAATGAATTACAGCCGCCATTACCGCCTACGCCATTATCTTTTGCCGTAAGTTTTATAAAAGGTTGTTCCAATTCTGTTTTGCTCAGATTCAAGACGTCTCCATTGAGTTTGGTCAATACCCATTTTGTTTCAATAAAAGAGGTTTCTGACTTGTTTGAAGACTCTTTTGGGGCCACTTGCGATTTGCAATTAAAAAGCAAAAGACAAACCAATACTGATAAACTATAAATATATTTCATGACGGACAATTTTAATATCGTGTTTATCAAAGTTAAGGAACTATTTTAAGTCATATACAAAATAAAATAGCTGTTTTGCTCAAAACCGATAATTTAGCTAATCTGCAAGCCGTTAGGCACTTTCGCTTCTGTGGATATATCAGGATTTACAAATACCAATTTCCCATCTTCAGACTCTGTCATCAATATCATCCCTTGACTCTCAACACCTCTTAGAGTTCTCGGCGCTAAATTGACCAAAACGGTCACGCGTTTTCCAATGATTTCTTCAGCATTAAAGCTCTCTGCAATCCCAGAAACTATCGTTCTCACATCAATTCCAGTGTCGATTTTTAAAACCAATAACTTATTGGCTTTTGGCATCTTTTCGGCTTCCAAAATGGTCCCTACTCGCATATCCAACTTTGAAAAATCTTCAAAAGAAATGGTTTCTTTTTGTGGCTCTACTTTTTTGTTGGCGGCTTCATTTGCTAATTTACTGGCAATAAGCTTATCCAATTGGCCTTGAATGGCCTCGTCTTCAATTTTTGAAAATAAAAGTTCTGCTTTCCCTATTTTATGTCCTGTAGGAAGCAATACATTCTTGGAGGAAATATCAGTCCATGAATTTTCGACATCGCCAGAAGTGATGTTTAGAATGGTTTTCAATTTGTTAGCCGTAAAAGGCAAAAATGGCTCACTCAAAGTTGCCAATGCCGATGCTATTTGAAGCGCCACAAACATGATGGTTTTGGTACGTGCTTCATCAGTTTTAACCAATTTCCAAGGCTCTTCATCTGCCAAATATTTATTGCCCAATCTGGCCAAATTGATGAGTTCCTGACTTGCTTCCCTAAATCGGTAGCGTTCAATGGAGCTCGCAATCACATCTGGATAGGCTTTTACCGCTGCCAAGGTTTCTTCATCAACAGCACTGAATTCTGATGGTTCAGGGGCAACGCCACCATAATATTTATCGGTCAGTACCACCACACGGTTGATGAAATTCCCAAAAATAGCCACCAATTCATTATTATTTCTTGCCTGAAAATCTTTCCATGTAAAATCGTTGTCCTTGGTTTCTGGTGCATTAGCCGTCAATGCATAACGCAGGACATCTTGTTGATTCGGAAAATCTTCCAAATATTCTGGCAGCCAGACCGCCCAATTTTTTGAAGTGGATAGTTTGTTGCCTTCTAAATTCAGAAATTCATTTGCCGGTACATTGTCCGGTAAAATATAAGAACCTTCTGCTTTCAACATCGCAGGGAAAATGATACAGTGAAATACAATATTATCTTTTCCAATAAAATGCACCAATTTGGTGTCTTTATCCTTCCAATACGGTTCCCAATCTTTTCCAACACGCTGGGCCCATTCTTTGGTGGAGGAGATGTAGCCAATAGGAGCGTCAAACCACACATATAAGACTTTACCTTCCGCACCCTCAAGTGGCACAGGAATGCCCCAATCTAAATCTCTGGTGACCGCTCTTGGACGTAGGCCATCGTCGATCCATGATTTTACTTGTCCGTAAACATTGGATTTCCAATCCTTTTTATGGCCTTCTAAAATCCATTCTCTCAAAAACGCCTCGTGCTTGTCTAAAGGTAAAAACCAGTGTTTGGTCTCTTTTAACGTTGGCACGTTGCCGCTTATAGCCGATTTTGGATTGATTAAATCTGTTGCATTTAAACTGCTTCCACACTTTTCACATTGGTCGCCGTAGGCTTCCTCATTGCCACATTTTGGGCAGGTTCCCGTTACAAATCGGTCGGCTAAGAACTGATCGGCTTCCTCATCGTAAAGTTGCTCGGTGATTTCTTCAATAAATTCACCTTTATCATATAAGGTTTTGAAGAATTCTTGAGCTGTTTCATGATGGACTTTAGCCGAGGTACGTGAATAGTTGTCAAAACTGATTCCGAAATCCTCAAAGGAAGTTTTGATAATGGCGTGGTATTTATCAACAATATCCTGTGGCGTCACGCCTTCCTTTTTTGCTTTTATGGTAATGGGAACGCCGTGTTCATCGCTTCCGCAGATAAAGATGACGTCTTTTCCGATGAGTCTTAAATATCGGGCGTAAATATCGGCAGGCACATAAACTCCAGCCAAATGCCCAATATGAATGGCGCCGTTAGTGTAAGGCAATGCTGCGGTAATGGTATATCTTTTAGGTTGATTCATCAACTAGTAATTTAATGGTACTTTATAGCAAGGAACAAGACGAAAAATCAAACTTCAGTTTTGAACTTACAGATGGCTTCGTTTTACTCGCATTGACGCGTTATTTTTAGAAGCCACAAAAGTACACATTTTGACCTCGATTTGGAAAAAAAATGTATTTTTACATTATGTCGAAAATATCATTTACCCTCGTATTAAGTTGCCTTGTTTTGATTTTAGGAATTCAAGACTTCTCGGCACAAGAAAAATCATCATCCATGAAAGAGCAAACGCTGGTGCGTCCTCCATATTTAAAAGTTGGAGACACGGTTGCCATTGTTGCTCCTGCAGGAATTCTTAAGAATAGAAATGCGGATATCCAACGTGCCCAAGAGTTAATGAAGAGTTGGGGTTTGCATACTGTTTTGGGAGACCATTTGTTTTCTGTAGCCAATCATTTTGCAGGAACTGATGACCAGCGTTGCGCCGATTTTCAACGGGCTATGGATGATCCAACCATTAGCGCTATTTGGGCAGGACGTGGTGGTTACGGAACGGTCAGAATTTTGGATAAATTGGATTATACCAAATTTAAAAAGAAACCAAAATGGGTGATTGGCTATTCTGACATTACAGCATTACATAACCAATTGCACAATGAAGGATTTGAATCCATGCATGCCATGATGGCTGCAGGAGTAACGCAAGATTTGAACGATATCAAAGAGACTGTTGCCACCTTTAAGGATGCTATTTTCGGGAAGCCTTTAGCTTATACTTTAGAAGGTTCAGCGTACAACAAAGTAGGAACGGCCTCTGGCGAATTGGTAGGTGGTAATTTAACTTTATTGCATACCATGTTAGGTTCTAAAACGAGCATTGACACTACAGGGAAGATTCTTTTCATTGAAGAAATTGGGGAGTATGCTTATCATATCGATAGGATGCTTCAAAGTTTAAAACGTGCAGGCTATTTTGACAATTGTAAAGGTGTGATTGTGGGTGATTTTTCCAAAATGAGAGAAAACACAACCCCTTGGGGAAGCTCTTTTGAACAATTGATTTTGGATGTATTGTCTGATTATGATTTTCCAATTGCCTTTAAAATGCCGGCAGGCCATGAAGATGATAATCGAGCAATGATTTTTGGGCGAAATATTGAACTTTCAGTGGGGAAAGAGGTGTCAACGGTCAAATTTGACAAGTAGGTTTTGTCTTAAGCAGCCGACTGCTGACTGCAAATTGCAAACTGAACATGGCTTTTAAATTAATTCAAATTGCAGGATAAGATTCCTGCCTTCTCAGGAAGTATGGCACACCACAACGAACTCGGGAAAATAGGCGAGAAGCTCGCTGCGGAATACCTGCTCTCAAAAGGTTACGAGATTGTGTGCAAAAACTACTTCTACCAAAAAGCTGAAATTGATATTATTGCAAAGCATAATAATATCATGGTTTGTGTGGAGGTCAAAACCCGGAATTCCGATTTTTTCGGTGATCCCCAAGATTTTGTTACGCCGAGTAAAATCAAACTATTGGTCAAAGCAATGGATGCCTTTATTGTTGAAAATGATATTGATTTGGAATCACGATTTGATATTATCGCCATTTTGAAAAATAAAACGAAAGAAGAATTGACGCATTACGAAAATGCATTTTATCACTTTTAAACACCTGCGAAGGCAGGTGTCTCTTGGAAGAGCAGTTGCGGAAATCTCTCAAGTTTTTATCGTTTATTTAAAGTGCTTTGCTATTTTTAACCCTTCCGTCTTTTATCCCTTTACTGGTTTAAAATCCATCTTCTCTTGAAATAAGGTAAGGAATTCTTTGTTCAATATTTTTAAATCTTTCTTCTCTATATTCTTAACTCTGTGCATTAAAAAATTTGGATTATACCCAGATCCTTTAATAAGTTCCAAGTTATAAAGATATTACATAATCTGAATCAAGGTTCATCTTTCTGAAAATAAGGAAATTAAAACGGATTAACACATGACAATTGTCATGTTTTCCACTCTCCTTGTTATTTACATTTGGGGCTTAATTTTTTAAGAAAATTGTATTATGATAGCCAACAAACAAGCCCATAGTTTTCATATTCCTGTCATGGGTTTAGCTTACACTATAGATAGTCCCATTCGTGTTGCGCAATTCGGTATTTCGTCCGTCATTTCTATTATTGACGATGACCTTATAGAAAAAATGAACGCTTTTTATAGTCAGAAATTCAGTTTGCCATATCAAGAAATCTCGAAGAAAGTAGAAGATTATCGCGCCAAACGCATCACGGCATATTTGAATTTAGTGGACACCATCGTTAAGGACAAGTTTGGAAAATTCAAGGAGGAATTATCAGAGAGTAAATCTGCCCTGGAAAACTTTGTAGGGATGCTTCCTAATAAATCGAGCATAAAAGAAGGACTTTCAAAGATGTTGGAAGAAGGGATGCTCATTAAAGAAACGATTAAGAACTATATTGATACACATTTGTCTGCTGGAGAGATTGATGTGAATATCATGACCAAAATTGATAAAGATAACTTTAAGGGATCTGAACAATTACCGGTCGAATTCAATGATGCCCATGCGTCCCTTCGTGGTTTTGTAAATAGTAATTTATCTTCATCCGTGGTGCTTTCCGCAGGAATGAATCCAAGATTATACAGCTATTTTGAGAATTTCAAGGATTTTTATCCGGACCTGGAAGGTCAATTAAAAAAGAAAATTATTTTAAAGGTGAGCGATTTTCGTTCCGCTTTGATCCAAGGAAAATATTTAGCAAAAAAAGGGCTTTGGGTTTCGGAATATCGTGTGGAATCTGGCTTGAATTGTGGGGGTCATGCATTTGCTACCGAAGGATTTTTATTGGGACCTATTTTGGAGGAATTTAAAACCAAAAAAGCGGAACTACTACAAGATACCCATGATGTTTTTGTAAAAGCTTTAGGTGATAAACAGATTCTTGCACCTGCACATCCCTTAGATATAAAAATTACGGTTCAGGGAGGTGTTGGCACCGCAGCTGAACATGATTTTTTAATAGATAATTATCAGGTGGATTCTGTAGGCTGGGGAACACCTTTCTTATTGGTTCCAGAAGCGACGTCGGTAGATAATGAAACGCGAAAACTCATGGCAGACGCTAAGGAGGCCGATTTATATTTAAGTAATATTTCACCATTAGGTGTGCCTTTCAATACGCTTAAAGGCACCTCCAATGAGTTTTATAAGCAAGCTCGTATTGATAATAATAAAGCGGGGAGTTCTTGCCCTAAAAAGTTTTTGGCCTTAAGTAAAGAGTTTGGGCCAGAAGGTATCTGTACTGCATCAAAGAAATATCAAGATGTGAAACTGTCAGAACTTGATTCCAAAAAGGAAACTATGACATCTTCCCATTATAACATCGCTAAAAACAAAATTACTGAGAAGGCATGTCTTTGTGTTGGCTTAGCGAATGCCTCTTATCTTGAAAACGAGATTCCTATAAAAGGACAACAACAAGGTGTGGTAATTTGCCCAGGCCCCAATTTGGCGTATTTTGATAAAGAAGTCTCATTATCTCAAATGATACAGCACATTTATGGAGGCGCTTCTGTACTTTCTGAAGCTTATAGACCGAATATGTTTGTAAAAGAATTGAAAATGTACGTAGATTATTTGAAAAATGATATCGCGATGTTTACGGATGAGTTAACTGCGAAGAACATAAAGAAATGGTTGGCGTTTAAAAGTAATTTATTGGATGGAATTGCCTACTACCAAAATTTATTTAATAGAACTTTTCATCTTAATAAAAGTGAGATTCAATCTAATATTATTCTTTTTAAGAATGAGATAGAATCCATTGAAATTCCTGTGATTTAATTGGGAAACCTCTCAGGTTTTTAAAACCTGAGAGGTTTTTGCTTATTTCGAATTTATTTGGGATCCCTGCCTTAGCAGCGATTTGGTTACCTATAAAAATTCATTTCATCCACATATTCCCATACATGCTCTGGTAACATCGGTTTGATGTTTTTGCCCGCTTTGATGGATTTTCTGATAAACGTGGAGGATAATTCCATAATAGGTGCGTCAACATGATGGATTTGTGGATGTTGGTTAAATTGCGATTCGACCTTGCCTTCTGATAATCTTGGATACACATAAATATGATGATTGGCCAAGATCAGTTCGTAGTTTTTCCATTTGTGAAGACTTTTCAAGTTGTCTTCACCCATGATCAATGCAAATTCGTGCATTGGATATTTCTCTTGTAAATAGGTGAGTGTATTGATAGTATAGTTGGGCTGTGGCATCCTAAATTCAATATCGTTAGCCCGTAATTTAGGATAGTCTGCTGTAGCCCGATACACCATCTCAAAACGATCATGATTATCAAGTAGTGACGCTTTCACTTTAAAGGGGCTTTGGGGTGTGACCACAAACCAAATTTGGTCAAGATCACTGTGTTCGGCCATATGGTTGGCAATAATGAGATGGCCAATATGAATAGGATTAAACGTGCCAAAATAAAGTCCAATTTTCATCTGTGTGTAGTTATTTTACTTGATTTGGCGCCTTTACAAAATCGGACACGAGTTTGTAAGATTCAGCAATGGCCTTGTCAAGGTCATCATTGATCACGATAACATCAAACAAAGGTGCCGTCGCTAATTCTGCCGAAGCCTTTGCAATTCGCATATTGATTTTGTCATTGCTTTCGGTCTGACGTTTTTTAAGACGGATTTTTAATTCATCAATACTTGGTGGTTTTACAAAAATGGCAATCGTTTGGTCAGGGAATTTACGTTTGATACGTAAACCTCCAGAAACATCAATGTCAAAAATGACATTTTTTCCTTTGGCCCAGATGCGCTTCACTTCGGTTTTTAAAGTGCCGTAAAAGTTATCGCGATAAACTTCTTCCCATTCTAAGAACTCGTCGTTTTTAATTCGGTTTTTAAAGGCTTGCGCGTCTAAAAAGTAGTAATCCTTTCCATCGGTTTCATTGTTTCTCTTTTCTCTGGAAGTTGCCGAAATTGAGAATTCCAAATTGAGTTCTTCTTGTTGGAGTAAATGTCTCACAAGTGTTGTTTTGCCTGAGCCAGATGGCGCTGAGAATACGATAAGTTTCCCTTGACTTGGGATGTCTTTTAGTTTTGTCACTAATTAATTGTTTTTTGATACAAAGCTTTCCAAATACGGGAAAGTTCATTATTTTACTTACTATAGAACATTCAGTAACTGTTCCTTAATTTTTTCCAATTCGTCCTTCATTTGAACGACCAGTTTTTGCATGGGTGCATGGTTACTTTTTGAACCGATAGTATTGATTTCACGTCCCAATTCCTGACTGATAAAGCCAAGCTTCTTACCATTGGAATCATCACTATTAAGTGCTTTAATGAAATAATCCAAATGGTTTTTTAACCGTACTTTTTCTTCCGTAATATCAAATTTTTCGATATAAAAAACCAATTCCTGTTCAAAGCGATTTTCGTCTACTTTTTCCTTCAGCTCTGCAACACCTTTGTGCAGTCGTTCTCTCACCGCTTCAATACGATCAGGATCCATAGCAATAACTTCATCTAATAAATCCGATATATTTTTAACCCGATCAAAAAACTCGGATTCCAAGCTTTTGCCTTCATCCAAACGGTATTGCTGAATTTTCTCCAATGCCGTATTGATTTCTGCTGCAATTTCACCCCATTCGTCTTCATCCATCTCATCACGTTCCGTAGTTACGGCATCTGGCAAACGAATGGCCATTTTGAGCAATTCGGTTTCATCGCCATCCACCACGTCCTTCAATTGCTTGATGTATTGTTTTACAACGGTCTTATTGATTTGTGTTGAGGTTTCTTCGCCAGTTATCTCCATAAACAATGAAAAATCAACTTTGCCACGTTCCAATTTTGATGCGATCAATTTGCGAACATCCAATTCTTTTTCTCGGTATAGTGAAGGCATTCTGGTATTCAGGTCGAGGTTTTTGCTATTTAGCGACTTGATCTCTATAGATATTTTTTTAGTAGGAAGCTGAATCACAGATTTTCCGTACCCGGTCATGGATTGTATCATGTACTTATTTTAAAAGTTGCACAAAGGTAGTGAAAATCATCAGTTTTCTTGAGTTAATAAGTTGATGGAATTGTGGTCGAGACATTTAAAAATTCTAAATTTGCATTATTTAATTTGTAACCAAAAGATAGGATTATTGGATTTGTGGTGATTTTTTCTTAAAATCGGAACGATGCTCTAAAACCTGTTCTTGATATTCCAAAAAATATGTATCTAAAGAATTTTGAAATCCGTTGGAGTGATGTTGATGCCAATAGGCATTTGGCCAATTCTGCTTATGTGAATTTTATGAGCCATACGCGTGTGGCTTTTTTTGAAGACCATGGGTTTTCTTTGACTAATCTCGCAAAATTTCAAATCAGTCCCGTGGTTTTTTATGAGCATATCTTTTATTTTAAGGAAGCCTTCTTGGGCACACCATTACGAGTGAGTCTTGAAGTTACTGGGTTGAGTGAGGACGGTATGTTTTTTAGGATAGAACATAATGTCTATAATGATAAGGGAGAAAATTTGGCAAATTGTGAGTTGTTAGGAGCTTGGATTAATTTAAAAACCCGTCAATTGACAGGGTTGCCGGCAGAATTCCTAGAAGAGATGGATTCCTTTCCAAAATCAAAGGATTTTAAAATTTTGACCAAGGAAGATACCCGTAAATTTGGTAAAAAACCAGTAAATTTAGGTTGAGACTTTCGGTTTTTTGGTGACTAAATAAATGCCTAAAAATATCAAGGTGGAGGCAACGACTTTTACGGTAGTTAAATTGTCACTTCCCATTATGATTGCAAACAGCCCTGCAATAACCGGTTGGATATAAATGAAGATGCTCACGGTAGAAGCCCGTAAGTGCACCAATGCCAGTGGATTTAGCAAATTTGCTATATACGTGGCACCAATGATGACAAATGCGACTGCAAAGAACACATACGGACTGAAACTTGGCAAATCAATTTCCATTAATTCAGAATATCCGAACGGGACGACCATGAAAAATGAAAAGAGAAACAACCATTTGAGAAAAGTCAACGGATGGTATTTGGCAGTCAATTTCTTCACTAAGATGAGGTAAATCGCAAAGGAGGTAGCGTTTATAAATATCAGCGTATTTCCCAAAAGAACATTGTCATCGCTACGCAGTGATTTCCCGTAAACCGTCAGAATTATAGCGCCGGCAAATCCGATAAACACTCCCAGAATCTTCATTGAAGTGAGCTTTTCATTGAGGAAAATGGCAGACATGATCAGTACTAAAATCGGGGAAATTGTTGAAATCACAGAGGCATGGATAGGCGTGGTATGTTCTAGCCCTTTGAAAAACATAAGCATGTTTATGGCAATTCCGAAAAGAGCGGCTATAAAAAAATGGATATAATCTTTTTTATCAATCTTTTCCTTTGGGCCTATAAAGCTAAATAACCAGAATAATACAGTGGCGCCGCCTACCCTAAGCACTATAAATGCAAATGGTTTGACATAGCCGCCTACCATCACATCTTTGGCAAAGGTGTAATTTAATCCATACATTAACTGCACAATAAAAGCAGCAATGAATGCAAATGTTCTAACCTTCATGAATTGCTTTTTTCGCAGCTTCAACGGTTTTGGCACTGTTGCCTATGAATATCTGATTGTTATAAACCACAACGGGTCTGCTCAAGAAGGTGTAATGGTCAAGAATATAATTTTTGAAATCATTTTCTGTCAACTGTTTGTCCTTTAGTCCCAATGCTTTATAGCGTTGCGCTCTTTTGCTGAATAACGCTTCGTAGCTGCCGGATAGTTTGTGAAGTTCTTCCAGTTGTTCAGCAGTGATCTCCTCGCTCTTAATATCTTGAAAAATGAAATCAGAAGGCAATTCAAGTGTTTTGATGATCCTGACACAAGTGCTACACGATTTTAAATGGTATATTTTTTTCAAAATAGGGGATTTAGTAGTTAAAAATAATTCGTCAAAATAAAGCAATTATAATTACAATGCAAGCGTCTTAAATTACTTAGAATATAGGCGATTTCGAGTGCTTTAAGATGGTTCTAAAGTGGGATACTATGGATTCACTTTTAAATGCTCCTTGATTTGATCATAGGGCAGAACGATTTTTGTTATACCCTGTACGTAAGAAGCTACTTCGTAATTATTGTAGAGTAGCACCAAGCCGTCGTTGGCAAATCCTATATTGGATGGTAACTGAAAATCTTCACCAAAGAAAAAGTCTTCCATGGGCTCATCGTTATTCTTTGGTTTTGTTTGTTCTCTAAAGGCTTTCTCCGCAATTATTTTAAATTGGTCTAAATTCTTGATAAGGTCCTTTTGTTCTAAAAGAGTGCCAGTTTCTGGATTGAAATTCAAATAGGTCGTTCTGCTGTTCCCATGGGCTCCACCGGTATCAGTATAGGTTAGAAGACTTATACAAATAATCTCTGGCGATTCATATAACACTTCACCGTCCACCTTGACTTCCCATTTTTGGCTGCTGTCTTGAAAATCTTCTTTAAACGATCTAAACTCCTTGTCAAATTGCGAAACAGCGTCAGAAACAGAGATGTCATTCTCTGGTGTGTCGGCCATATTCATCTCATTGGCAATGACATGCTCTATCTGTTGGTTTATTTTATTGGCAACAGATTTTGTTCCGATGGCTTTTGGATAGTCAATAACAATTGTTGCATCAGTTGATTTTTCGATATGCTGTGTTTCGAATGATAACTTGACGTCTTTATTACAAGCTGATAACAGCAAGGCAGCGATCAGAAAGAGGCTTAGTTTTTTCAAGGTATTTGAGGTTTTGTTAAACAATCAATAAAGGTATTACATCCTTTTGTAACCAACCACTTAAAGGTTAAATTTGTTGTGAACAAAATCAGATGTTATGAAATTCAACACAAAAACCATTCACGGCAATCAGGAGCATGACAAGGCTTATGGTGCTGTGATGCCGCCGATATATCAAACAACAACCTATGCGCAATCCACTCCTGGAGGTCATAAAGGATATGAATACTCAAGAAGTGGTAATCCAACCCGAACGGCATTGGAAAACTCATTTGCTAGTATTGAAAACGGAACCCATGGTTTGGCTTTTGCATCTGGTTTGGCGGCCATTGATGCAATTATGAAACTTCTCAAACCTGGCGATGAGGTCATTTCAACAAATGATCTTTATGGCGGAACTTATCGTTTGTTTACCAAGATATTTGAAGGTTTTGGAATTAAATTCCATTTTGTTGGGATGGAGAATGCCGCTAAGATTGAATCTTATATCAACAAAAATACCAAGTTGATCTGGGTGGAAACACCCACAAATCCCATGATGAATATTATTGACATTAAAGCCACGGCCGCGGTGTCAAAAAAACACAAGATTATATTGGCAGTCGATAATACCTTCGCAACGCCTTATTTGCAGCAACCTTTGGATTTGGGCGCTGACATCGTGATGCATTCGGCCACAAAGTACTTGGGAGGCCATAGTGATGTGGTTATGGGAGCACTAATTGTAAAAGAGAAAGACCTTGCAGATAGATTGTATTTCATCCAAAATGCAAGCGGTGCGGTGTGTGGCCCTCAAGATAGTTTTTTAGTGTTGCGAGGGATTAAAACCCTGCACATAAGGATGCAGCGCCATTGTGAAAATGGAAAGGCCGTAGCGGAGTATTTAAACAAGCATCCGAAAATCGAAAACGTGTATTGGCCAGGTTTTGAAAACCATCCGAATCATGCTATTGCAAAAGCGCAAATGAAAGACTTTGGCGGAATGGTATCTTTTACCACAAAAGGAAACAATTACAAAGAAGCCATCAAAATTGTTGAAAACTTGAAAATTTTCACCTTGGCAGAGTCTTTAGGAGGTGTAGAGTCGCTTGCGGGACATCCAGCAAGTATGACGCATGCCAGCATACCCAAAGAGGAACGGGAAAAAATCGGAATTGTTGACTCCTTAATAAGATTGAGTGTTGGTATTGAAGATGAAGAAGATTTGATTGCCGATTTAAAACAGGCGATAGGCTAGAATACTACTTGAATAACTTAAAAAAACAACTATATAAAAAATAATTTTCTTGTTGGGTAACTCAATGTTAATCAAAGTAATGAATATACCCAATATTTAACCATAGCATATAATCATTGGATTTGTTAGAAGGTAGTTTATGGTTTAAACCATCAACATCGTCACTGAAATAGTGTTGCCATCTTAAATCGAGCATTAAATCTGAGTAGTAGGATACTTTGTACCGTGTCCCAATACTTCCCACCAGTGAGAAAGTGGTTCCTTTTTCTGCGTTTACAAATTCAGTATCCCTAATTGTTCCATCGGAATAGCGATGCCAGGGACCATAAAAATTATCTAAATTCTTTGGGTTTCCGTCATTATAGGTTGTATAAACCTTGGGGTTATATGCTGTAAAATGGACACCAAAACTCACGAATGGTGTGAAAGAGTTTGTCGCATAGGAAAACTCTCTAAGGCTGAAAGGAAAGTAATCCAATTGCACTCCAATATCGAAATTCTGGGTTTCGCCAGTATGTGCCCTTAACTTATCGGCATTTACTCCTGGCCGGGCGGGGTCTGCCCATTTGCCAAAATGTTTAAGTTTGGCTGTATTATAAGAAAGCTCACTACGTAACTTGAAATGATCATTGAAATAGGCGAAAGGCTTATAACCAGGAGTGTCCTCAAAATTCATGAAATGGACAATACCAATACCAAAACCTGTATTGCCTGTAGAGCTTTCAAAATCACGTCGTTCACCAAAATCCGATTGAAAAGCTACAGGGCCAACTATAATACCTAATTCGTTTGAGAACCTGATTTGAGCAAAGCCTGATGAAATACCCATAATAAATACAGATACTATGGATAACTGTTTCAAACTAAGCGCCATATAGTGTTGTTTATTTAACGGAATTGGTATTAACAAATATATGAAAACTGATTTAACTTCCAAACAAAACATTAGCAACGTGAAGATTATGGTTAAGAATTTATTTTCATCTGTTGTGATATCGGTTTTTTTAAGCCCTATTTCCAGCAAAATAATATTAATAGACTAATGAATCTTAATTAAATTACAGATATCGCAATTTTTGATTATTGATATAATATTTTATTGAGAAAAATTCATCAAAATTTTTAATTTACCTATATTTGTGAGGTTAAATGCAGTAAAAGCTGATAATAAGTTAATAAATGACAGAGAAATTAGTATCTTTTTTAGACTATGTACAAAGAAACAATCCCAATGAACCGGAATTCCTACAAGCAGTTCACGAAGTAGCAGAAACTATCCTACCTTATATAGATGACAACCCCAAATACCAAGATAAAATGTTATTGGAGCGCATGGTTGAACCAGAGCGTACCATAATCTTCAGGGTTCCATGGGTTGATGATCATGGTAAGATTCAGGTAAATAGAGGTATAAGAGTTGAATTCAATTCGGCTTTGGGTCCATATAAAGGGGGCCTGCGCTTTCATCCAACCGTAAATCTGAGTATTCTAAAGTTTTTAGGGTTTGAACAAACCTTTAAAAATTCCCTTACAACACTTCCTTTGGGAGGTGGAAAAGGAGGGTCTGATTTTGATCCAAAAGGGAAAAGCGACAACGAAGTGATGCGCTTTTGTCAATCTTTCATGAATGAGTTGTACCGTCATATTGGTGAAAGCACGGATATTCCGGCTGGCGATATTGGTATTGGTTTTCGAGAAATTGGTTACATGTTTGGGCAATACAAAAAAATCCGCAATGAATTTACAGGAATTTTGACTGGTAAAGGCTTGTCTTATGGCGGGTCATTGATTAGGCCAGAATCGACAGGGTATGGCTGTGTGTATTTTGTAAGAAGCATGTTGGCTCTGCAAGGTGACACTATGAAGGATAAAACAGTATCTATTTCTGGAGCTGGAAACGTAGCACAATATGCTTGTGAAAAAGCAACGGAATTTGGTGCAAAAGTACTGACAATGTCTGATTCTTCAGGATATATTTATGATCGGGACGGTATAGACGCTGATAAATTGGCATTTATTATGGATTTGAAAAACGTAAGGCGTGGAAGAATAAGCGAGTATGTAGATAAATATAAAACGGCAACATTCCATGAAGGAAGACCTTGGTCGGTAAAAGCGGATATTGCTTTGCCATCAGCCACACAAAATGAGCTGAATGAGGAAGAGGCTGAAATACTTATAAAAAACAAAATCATGGTCGTAGCCGAAGGTGCTAATATGCCATGTACACCAGAAGCCATTGAAGCCTTTCAAAAAGCGAGGGTTTTATTTGGACCAGGAAAAGCTGCCAACGCAGGTGGGGTGGCAACGTCCGGGCTGGAAATGAGCCAGAATGCTTTAAAACTTTCTTGGGATAGAGAGAAAATAGATGGGAAATTAGTGACCATAATGGAAGATATCCATCAATCTTGTGTGACCTACGGAAAGCAGGAAGATGGTTTTGTTGATTATGTAAAAGGGGCAAACATTGCCGGTTTTGTTAAAGTAGCAGATGCTATGTTGTCACAAGGCGTCGTATAATTTATCAAGAGAATAATGATTTAAGGCTTCAATAAATTCTTATTGAAGCCTTATTTATGTTCTTAATATATGAATAGCCCAAAAATGTCGTTAGTAATAAATATCTTTGGCATCTATTGGTATTCTATGATAAAACTGATAACATCCGTTTTTTTATTTTTCCTTGTGCTTTCATCACAGGCACAGGATTTTTCAACATTATGGCAAGGTTATTTTTCCTTTTATAATATTAAGGACGTTGCTATTGGTGATAATAAAGTGTACGGTGCTTCTGAAAATGCAATTTTCACCTTTGATTTGTCATCGGATGAAATAGAAACCATAACCACAATAGAAGGTTTGTCTGGGGAGACCATTTCAACAATTGCCTATAGTCAAGCTTATGAAACCTTATTGATTGGCTATGAAAATGGCCTTATCGAAATTGTTTCAGGTCCCGAAAATGAAATATTATCGGTGGTAGACATTCTCGACAAGCAAACCATTCCTCCAAACCTTAAACGCATTAACCATTTTAATGTTTTTGATGGTTTGGCTTATGTTTCTACAGACTTTGGAATTTCGGTTTATAATTTAGAACGTCTGGAGTTTGGAGATTCTTATTTTATCGGAAATGGAGGGAGTCAAATTACTGTGAATCAAACCACGGTATTGAATAATGCAATTTATGCAGCTTGTGGGAATAATAACGCTATAAAACGAGCAGAATTATCAAATTCAAACCTCATAGACTATCAGCAGTGGCAAACCTTAGGGAATGGAAGTTTTCTTTCGGTTGAAAGCGTTGGAAATCGTCTGTATGCCATCCAATCCAATCGTGTGATCTACGAAATTTCCAATGGTGGGTTCACAGCGTTATTCACTTATTCAAATTTGCCTCTGGATGCAAAGGCAGTTAATAAAAATCTAATAATTACCACTGAAAGCAATGTTTACGTGTACAATAGTAGCTTTGGTACTTTGGCTACAGCAACGCTTCAATCTGAGTTGAACACAAAATTTACTGCCGCGACAGTTATTGAAAATCATATTTATATAGGAACCAGTAGTATTGGTATGTTGAAAACCAACTTATCAAATCCAACAGCTTATGAAGTGATCGGTCCTGAAGGTCCACTTATGAATGATGCTTTTAAAATTGAAGCTGGTAATGATAATTTATGGGTAACCTACGGAGATTATACTGTTGAATACAATCCTTATCCTTTGCGCAATTTTGGGCTTAGCCACTTAGTTGAGGGAAATTGGATCAATACGCCTTTTAGTAGTCTTTTAGCTGCCCAAAACTTGAATTATGTTGCTGTTAATCCCTTCAAGCCATCACAGGTATTTATAAGTGCTTGTCAACAAGGCATTTTGGAACTTAATGATGATGTGCCAACTGTATTGTACAATCAGAATAACAGTGGACTGGAAACAATTGCCGCCAATGACCCTTCAATAAGACAAACTGGGTCTCAATTTGATCGAAATGGATTATTATGGACCTTAACCTGTCGCGTGGATAAGCCGTTGAAATCTTACAATCCAAGCACTGGACAATGGCGGGGTTATAGTTTCAGTGAAATTATTCAAGATCCTATTAATGACGAATTTGGCTTTGGTGATCTGGTGATTGATAGAAATGGTACCAAATGGATGGCATCTTATAAGAAAGGTGTCATTGGTTATACTGAAAACGGAAACAAGATTAGATACTTGAATTCTGAAGAGCAGAACATGCCTGATAATATAGTATCTGCAGTTGCCATTGATAACAATAATCAACTGTGGATCGGTACTCGAAAGGGATTGAGGGTACTTTATAATACAGGTAATTTTTTTGATGCCCCCAACCCAAGCGTGAAGGAAATTATAGTACTTGATGATGGTATCCCTCAGGAACTATTGTCCAACCAATTCATCACAGATATCAAAGTTGATGGCTCCAATAATAAGTGGATTGGAACTTTAGATGCCGGAGTTTTTTATTTCTCTCCTGACGGACAACAAACCATATATCACTTTACCACAAAGAACTCCCCATTGCCTTCCAATTCCATAAAAGATATCTCTATTGATGCGCAAAACGGTAAAGTTTATATTGCAACGACTAAAGGATTGGTGTCTTTTTCTTCCGGTGGATCCAAACCAGAAGAGGAATTATCAAGTGCTTTTGTTTATCCGAATCCTGTAAGACCAGAATATGATATTCTTGGTGCCAGCAATTTAAATGATATTAATAAAGGGGTCAAAATTAGAGGCATCACTGAAAATGTCAATATAAAAATCACTGATATTGAAGGTAATCTCGTTGCTGAAGCGCAATCAAGAGTCAATTTAAGAGCTGCACGCTCCAGTTACAATTTTGCAATTGATGGAGGAACCGCTATTTGGAATGGTAAAAATTTAGCCAATAATATTGTGGCTTCTGGAGTTTATTTGATTTTGATTTCTGATTTGGATTCTTTCGAAACCAAGGTATTGAAATTATTGATTATCAGGTAAGCCACTCATTTAAACAGACTATGTTAGTTAAAACCAACGCCATTGTTCTTTCCAAGATAAAATATGGAGACCATGATGTGATTGTAAAATGCTACACCAAAAACAGGGGAATCGTCAGTTATTTATTGCGTGGGGTTTTAAGAAGCAAAAAGAGCAACTCCAAAATTGCGTATTACCAGCCCTTATCGCAATTGGAAATTGAAGAAAATTACCGTGCCAATCAATCCCTTCATTATATTACAGATGTTAGATTGAGTGTGCCCTACCATAGTATGCACACCAATATATTAAAAGGAGCTATTGTTATGTTTTTGTCAGAAGTTTTGACGTCTACTTTAAAAGAAGAAGAAGCCAATCCATCCTTATATGAATTTTTGGAAACCACACTTCAGTGGTTGGATCATGAAACCGACTTTGCAAATTTTCATTTATTGTTTTTATTGGAACTTTCCAAACACTTGGGGTTTTATCCAGACACCTCACAATCTACCTTCCCATTCTTTAATTTGCGCTCAGGAAGTTTTGAACTCAAACCGCAAATGCCTTATACCATTACAGGGGAAAATTTAGTGCTCATGAAACAGCTGTTGGGCATAAAATTTGATAGTTTGAATGCTTTAAAGCTGCATTCAAAACAACGGCAATCCTTTCTGAATTTATTACTGCTTTATTTTGAATTGCATCTATCAGATTTTAGAAAACCAAAATCACTTCAAGTATTTAATGAAGTATTTCACTAAAACCAACTTTTACACTATGAGATTTTTATTTTTGATAAGTGCTTTCCTCCTCGTAGTTGGTTCGGGACAATCACAGAATATTAAAATCTTAGAAGAATCCACCAACCTTCCGATTTCTGGAGCGGCAATTTACAATGCTTCAAAAAGTAAATCTACAACTTCTGATATTGATGGTGTTGCCAATTTAAGTCGATTTTCAGTAGATGAATTGATTTTTATAGAACACTTGCTTTATATAAGTGGCAGTTATATAGTCTCAGACATTACCAATAGAACAGTGTATTTAAAACCTAAAATTGAAGGTTTGGATGAAATTGTGGTCTCAGCATCAAAATTTCAACAAAGTAAACGTGACATCCCTCAAAAGATTATTAATCTCAATGCGAAGTCCATCGCTTTCGCAAACCCTCAGACCAGCGCAGATGTATTGGAGAATAGCGGCAATGTATTTATTCAAAAAAGTCAGATGGGTGGCGGAAGTCCGATGATAAGAGGTTTGTCTACCAACCGTCTTTTGATGACGGTAGATGGTGTACGCATGAACAACGCCATTTTTAGAGGAGGTAATTTGCAAAATGTAATTTCCATAGATCCTTTTACCATTCAGAATACAGAAGTTACTTTAGGTGCGGGCTCTGTGGTTTATGGTAGTGATGCCATTGGTGGGGTGATGAGCTTCTATACCCAAACGCCACAACTTTCTTATTCTGATTCCCTCTATTTTAAAGGACATGTTGTAGGAAGATATGCCACGGCCAATAAAGAGAAAACAGGGCATCTGGATTTGAATTTCGGATTGAAAAAATGGGCCTTTTTAACCAGTGTGAGCTATACTGATTTTGACGATTTGAGAATGGGCAGCCATGGCCCTATAGATTATATCAGACCTGAATATGTACACACTTCTGGAGGTGTTGATAGTGTCGTCCAAAATGAGAATGATCAAGTACAAACCCCTACAGGCTATGACCAAATTAATTTTTTGCAGAAGGTCAGGTATGAGCCCAAGGAAGACTGGAGCTTTGATCTGGGTTTATATTATACCACAACATCAGAGTACTCAAGATATGACAGATTGATTCGTTATAAAAAAGAGAATTTGCGTTCTGCAGAATGGAATTACGGGCCACAGCGTTGGTTTATGGGAAATTTGCAAGTAACGAAGTTGAGTAGTAATTCCAATCTTTATGATAAAATTCAATCTACAGTAGCCTATCAAAATTTTCAGGAAAGTAGAATGGATAGAGATTTCAATAAAACTGATCGAACAATTAGGGAAGAAGCAGTGGATGCCATTTCCTTTAATATAGATCTTGAAAAGCAATTGGGCAAAAGAATGGAGTTCTTCTATGGCTTGGAATACATCTACAATCAGGTCATCTCCAATGGGATGATAGAAGACGTCCAAACAGGAATTACTATGCCGACAGTATCACGTTATCCCAACGGATCCGATTGGCAATCTGTGGCTGCTTACACAAGCCTTAAGTTTAAACCCAATCCAAAGTTTGTGTTGCAAACGGGTGTTCGTTACAATCACGTGATGATCAATGCTGATTTTACAGAAAACAATGCCTATCTCGAATTGCCATTTACCACAACTAAGATCAATACCGGTGCTTTTACGGGAACAGCAGGAGCCAACTGGAATCCGAATCAGACACTAGGTCTGAGGTTGAATGTGTCATCGGCCTTTAGAGCACCGAATATTGATGATATTGGAAAAGTTTTCGATTCCGAACCTGGTTCAGTAGTCGTGCCAAATGATGATTTGAAACCTGAATATGCCTACGGTCTTGAATTTGGTGTCAAACTGAATTTTGAAAATGTGTTTATTTTGGATATGGCCACTTACTATACGCATTTGGACAATACATTAGTCCGTCGGGATTTTAGATTAAATGGTGCCTCCGAAATTGTCTATGATGGCGAGATGAGCACTGTTCAGGCCATTCAGAATGCCGCAGAATCACGCATTTATGGTTTTGAGTTGGGCATGCAGGTCAATTTTACGAAAGCCTTAAAATTGAAATCTCATTACAATATTATTGGAGGTGAAGAAGAGGGTAATAACGGAGAAAAAAAACCGTTGCGGCACGCCGCTCCACAGTTTGGTGCCACGCATCTATTATGGCAAAATAACAGGCTCCAGATCGATGGATTTGTTAAATATAACGCTGAATTACCTTACCATCAATTAGCACCTTCCGAACAGAACAAGGATTATATCTACGCGTTGGATGGCAATAGCAATCCCTATTCACCGTCATGGTACACGCTGAATTTAAGAACCCAATATGAGTTTAGTGATGCGATATCTCTAACGGCAAGCTTGGAAAATATTACCGATCAGCGCTATAAACCATACTCTTCAGGGATCGCAGCCCCAGGGCGAAATTTGATTGTGGCTTTAAAATATACGCTTTAGGATTGTTGATTGTTGATTGAGGATTTAAGATTGTTGAATTAAGAGCTGCATAGAATATTGAATAATCAAATTTAGATTGCAAAACTCGAAACCTGAAACTCAGAACCCAGAATTAAGAACAAACCGTTTGGAAATTATTTGTCCGTTGGAGAGTTCTACACGGGCGATATAAGCGGCTTGACTCAAATGATTGAGACTATAAACTTCCTTGGCATTGCTGCCTTTTAGATGATGTAGCGTACTGCCCAATACATCCATAATTTCAACGGATTTGATGCTCAGATTTTGTCCGACAGAGAATTCAACTTGCCCGTTACTGAGTCCGATAATCGACACCTCAGTGGTGTCCAAAATGTATTCAGCTGCGGATAAGGTTTGATTTTTAAAAGAAATAACGAAACGATCATTGAATTCGCCAGTTGCTGAAGTAAAGTTATAATCGGAGACCGACAAATTATGCTCAATATCCAGTAAATTATCTTTTATAAACAGATTGTTTTCATCAAAAAATTCACCTTGTAATTGGGCGATGGACAATTTATATAAGGTAGGTTGTGAAATAGAAGTTTTAAACCCTAAAGCGACTGCTTCATCTAAATTTAAACTGTTTATAGCTTTTCCTTGAATAGCATATTTCTTAATGCTTTCTGGGATTTCTGTGTAGATGATAGCACTTAAGCCCGTTGAAAGATTGCGTTCAGCATCATAGGCAAATCCATCAACCCCATCGGTTGCACCTTCCACATAAGCCACCAAAATTTGATTGAAGATGCCATTATCTGAAGTGAGGTTGATCCAGAATTTATTTGGTACTTCTGAAGTAGCATTCCTAAAAAACTGAGAATTACTAGTGGCATCCGCCATCCTCATGGAATTTTTGAAGGTCAATGTGCCACCGTCATGGATTCCAATAACAAAGAAACCTTGCCCTGATGGAATGTAATCAGAAGGGATTTCCGCCGTTCCACCAGCTGTATTTCCACTTCCCACCGTAATGATGGCGTAATCATTTCTATTAAAGTTAAGCACTTGATTGCCGGGATTACTGGCTAAAGGAGGACTGGCCTGAGACCATAGATAAGCGGCGCCGGATATGACATCCGAATTGTGACTATGAACGAGTTTGAAATCGATAGCAGATGCGTATGGATTGCCAATAAAATTCCAGTCATTGTCGGTCTCAATGTTATTTGTATGAATGGTTAAAGAAATGTTTCCGTTATTGAATTCGCCACTAAATGTCGTTGTATCACTTCGTGGAAATGTTCCAGAGTTGTTGGAAGTAGATGCATAACCTACACCCGGAATCATCCGTCCTGTAGCCAACTGCCAATCGTCACCATTATCATCTACATCGTCACCATTGGTGTCTTCATAATTTGCCGCCTCAAAATAAAACCGTCTGTTGGGAGAAGCCATGCTTAACGCAGATTCGACGGTTTCATTGGTTACAGGTGAACTCCAATAAGTGTAGTCATACCAATTTTGTTTTTGGGCTGTGTGTTTTCTCACCCGTGCGGCAGCTGGGATTTCCAAAGTAAAGGTACCCGCATTTGCATCATCACCGCGTTGCACAAATGCTGCATTACTATCGACAAAGATGTCTCCAAAGTCCATTGGCGAATTTCCGTTGACAATCACATCCGTAATGACTTCCACGTAATAATTTTCCGTGATATTTAAGGTAAATCCGGAATTGACAACAAGGCTACAGGCCGTAAAACTTCCAGATGTAGGACTTGTGGTATAATGCCCGTTAATAATTGCAGTTGTCTGATCGTCTGGAATTGACGGATGCCAATTGAAGCCATCCCAGGTCGTCTGATTGATTTCTAATCTTACCACATTGCTCGCTGAAAAGCAGGTGGCATTGTTCTCACGGATTTGTGCATAATATTGATAACCGTCCAAATCAAGTGTGCTTAAGATATTTAAGTGGTCAGTTTGTTGACCGGAGTAGTCAAGATTTGTCTCTAATATTTCTATCCAATTCGTTGTCCCAGGGGCATTATAATACCATTGATACATTAAGGAATACCCACCTGGAACCCCTTCCGTACCCGATACTGTCAGTGAGGCATTTAAAACACAACCTGAGCTTGGTGCCACAGGGTGTAGGGTGAGCGTAGGCGATGCCCCGCCTGAAAAATCGAAATGGCCAATATCAGAATAATCGTTTGTATGGCAAGAGCTGGGGCCTGAACCTACCCAGTCAATGACATTCCAGTCGCTAAGATTAAAAATAGGATTCGGAAGCAGTGAGGCTATATTTAAGCGTCTAAAGTTAAAGCCACGGTCACCGGTAATTATGGTAGCATCCATCCAAGAGTTGTCCATATAGACTCCAAACTCATCGACAACTTCTGTTCCGTTGGACTTTAATAAACGGATCGCATCATGTTCATTATCCTTTTTGTTGATGCCGCTTATAAGCGTGTTTGTTAGAGCCGCAAATTGACCATTTCCGCCATCTTGTGGACAGGAGTTTGAATTGGTCGGATTTGCCGCAACCCCAATGGCTACGACATAGGTTGAATTGTTTGCTAGAGGGACATCTTGAAGTGAAAACGTATTGGTAGGAGCACTTGATCCGTTGTTATAGATGGCTAAAGAATATGCTCCCAAAAAGACTGTTGCACCCGTACCGTTATAGATTTCTATATAACTTAATCCGCCTACCGTGGCGTCAGTAATCTCGCTGATAAATAGGTCGGAAAGCGCAGGAATTCCTTCGCAGCCTCCAATTTGGCTGTCTATAACGGTAAAGGGAATTGTGCTTGTACATCCAATATTGTTCACAACCACAATCTGACCTGTAGATGCTTGTTCTGGAATGGTCACTTCAATTGTGGTCGAATTAATAAATGCGGTTGCCATGGCAATGCCGTTCATGCTTCCGGAAGTTGAGCTGTCGAAATTGGTTCCGGTAACGGTCGCGATGGTTCCTGCAGGTCCATTTGTTGGAGCTATCATAGTGCTCGTAGCGACACAAAGTCCTGTCCCTCGGATTGCGAAAGTGTAAGGGTTTTCATCATTGTCGTTGTTGACTATGGAGACCATTGCGTTTCTTACACCAGCTACCAAGGGAGAAAATTCAATTTCTAAAATTGAAAATGTTCCAGGAAGGATGGTCGTTGCCGGATGCACTGTGATGGTAAAATCCCCAGGATTGAGGCCCATGATAATCACGCTTGATACGGTTAGATCCAAATTCCCAAGGTTTAGAATACGGTAGGTTTTGGACTGTGATGCCCCTACGTATTGTGCGGCAAACAACGTATTTCTTAAACTAAAAGGAGACATTTCTCCATTGGCAATCTCAAGATAAGGATGGACGTTGGCCTCCACTCTAATTTCAGGAGCCATAACATTTAATACCCCTGAAATATAGGTGGTGCCATCCCAAAAGTTCCCCGCCGAACCATCAGCCAGAATACCGCCGTAGGACCAGATCCCACCATTCAGCCGAAAACGGGTGGCGTAGTAGTAAGTTCCAGGACTGGTGATGACAGCGCCTAAATTGGCACTATATTCATCATTTTGTCCATTATTACAATCTAAACAATTAATGTTATAAGTTGCAGGGATCCAATTGGTCCAAGTATTTGGATTGGAATTGGTAAGACTAAAACCTATCTCTGCAATAATTCCATGGCCTTGTCCAACACCGGGAGTGACGCCTTCTTCATAAACTTGTCCGTAAATATCAAAATCATCACCTAAATTGATGCTTCCAAAACCCGGGAATTGGAGGTTGCAGAAATCGACGGTATCCACACTTAATTCACCGCTTCGGTTGGAAGTTCCATTCCAAAAGCCACCACCCAATCCGCTATAACCACCATATCTGTAGGGTCCATCATCCAATTGGAATCGGCTGGCGTAATAATAATTGCCAGAAGCTAATGCTGGTCCGATGTTGGCGACATATTCATGGTTATTAGCTGCTTGGGCGTTATAAGCTGCAGGAAGCCATGTCCATCCAGATGAATTTGGGTTATTGTCAATGGTGTTATAGCCAATCCAGGCTGCCATTCCAGAATCTGGTCCCGCAGCTTCCGTAACGCCTGCTTTGTAAACTTGGGCATAGACATCAAACCCGTCTCCTACTGCGATATTTCCATTTTGAGGAAATTGCAGATTGCAATTATCCACGGTGGTTGTTGAAGCTGCGGTCCATACAATGTCATCAATGACAACTTGATATGGAGTGATGTTTCTTATTTCTATGATGACATCACCAGTGATATTGATTGTGTTTACTGTGAAGGTCTGGACTGTCGTGTTGTCCCAAGCAATAGAAGTGCCTTGGGAAACGCCGTTGACAAACAATTCAACTTGTCTGTTTCCGGCTCCTGTAAATCCTTTTAAGAGACGGCATGTAAAGCTCCCAATGCCATTTGGTATTGGAGAAGAAGTGACTCTGCTTTGGTCAGAAACACGTCTCAACATCAAGCTACTCCCTGTGATAGGAAAATCCCCTTGGTTGCGAGACTCTACGTAGGTCCAGGTTATACCGTTGTCTCCAAGATAAGATCCATTAGTATAACTGGCGGTGGCGTTACTATTCGTAAAACTCTCCGAGCCCTGCCCATACCCGAACAGACCAAAGCATAAAAATGCTACCAATAAGAGGACGTATTTTTTAATCATGAGAAAATTAATTAATACTTATTGCTAACACAGCTTATCAAATATAAGCTAAAATGTCTTATGTTCAACATGTTATGATTTATGAGTAATTATAAAATAGTTGCTATTTTTGCATAT
This sequence comes from Gelidibacter pelagius, assembly GCF_017581925.1. Taxonomy (GTDB): domain Bacteria; phylum Bacteroidota; class Bacteroidia; order Flavobacteriales; family Flavobacteriaceae; genus Gelidibacter; species Gelidibacter pelagius. Next base: position 37,933 of record NZ_JAGEVG010000002.1, read on the forward strand.
GTTTTCGAAAAAAACCTATACCGTCGATGAAGCCTTAAAGAGAATGGAACGCTACTGCAGTTATCAAGAGCGCTGTCATAAGGAGGTCATCCAAAAACTTCGTGGCATGTACATGATTCCTGATGCCATTGACCATATTGTGGTGAAATTGATGCAGGACAACTTCTTGAATGAAGAGCGCTACGCCAAAGCTTTCGTCAGTGGAAAATTCAGAATTAAAAAATGGGGGAAAGTACGATTAACGCGTGAGCTTAAGCAAAAGGACATCGGAAAAACTCTGATCACCATGGCACTTCAAACCATAACCGATCAAGAATATTTGGAAACCTTCCATGCGATGGCTGAAAAGAAGGCAGAAAGTATCAAAGAAACGAACGTTTTAAAGAAAAAGAAAAAATTGGCAGATTATCTGTTTTATAGAGGATGGGAAAGCCATTTGGTGTATGAGAAGGTGAATGAGGTGTTTTAGGGATAGGGACCCGCCCGAACGTGCCTTTTCGGTACGGGCGGGTTAGGGATTAGAGGTGAGTGGTGAGAGATGTGTGAAAAATTGTGAAGTTTAATTAACGATTAACGATTAACGATTGAAGAATTTTGATTTTTGAATAACGAATAACGAAGTTTTTTTAATTATCCACACTAATCAGGAAGTTTCACATAGTTCGGAAAGTGTCTGCGAAAATCTGTACGATCCGCGGGAAATAATTCTAAATTTAAAGATATGAGTGATGAGAAAATCGCGAAGTTTGATTAACATCTGCCCGTCCGAAGCTCTTGCGGAGACGGGGTTTACGATTAACGATTGAAGAATTTTGATTTTTGACAACAGACAACAAAAAAACCGTACCATTCCTAAGAACCATACAGTTTTATCTATCAATTAAATTGTCGTTTATAAGTTAAATGACGCGCCAATATTAACTACAAATTGATTATAGATGTAATGCGCTGGATTGGTGATATTGGTTTTGTATTTTGCAATTGGGAAAACCGCTTCTGTAAAAACTCCAAATCCATCTGAGAAAAAATAACGAGCCCCAACATGACCACCAAAGTTCTTTAAACTCAAGTTCAAACCTGGATAAACATCAAAATTTTCATCGACATTCAGAACGCTTCCCAAATGGGCATTGAATCGACCTTTGATGTCAAAACGGTCACCAAAACTCGCATCTAACTCTTCTCTCACACCTAAAGCATACGCACCTGTAACGCCTACAGAGATGTTTTCACCAAGGCCATAATCAAAGCTCACATTAATTCCTGTTGCATTATCTTGGAAGTTGGCTCCAATTTGAAATTTATTATCGGTTTCACCTATAAAAGCCTGTGCATTTGCAAAAGAAACGCTTAAGACGCATAAGATTACAATCAGTTTTTTCATGATAAAAGATTTGTGTTTAATTTTCGTGCAAAGATAACTATGTTTTTTAATAACGCGCTAAGTATTTAGTCTAAACTCTTTAGGGTTCTGCTAATAGCTTTTTCATTTTTCCAATCAATCCATTTTTGGCCCTTTATCTTGCGCATAAAAGTATCAAAATGCCGCATGACAACAATATTATAAACAGCTTTCCCAAAGTTTTTTGGATTTCTGGCAATAGCGCGTAAACTCATTGAAAATCCTGGAGTTAGGTATTTCATATAATGCCAATAACCTTCTGGCATATACAACACTTCGCCATGGTTCAATTCTGTTTTGTAGCCTTTTGCTTTTTTAAGTGCTGGCCATTTTTCCAAATCTGGATTTGAAAAATCAATATCCTCACGGGTAATCAAAGAATGTGGGATTTTATAGAGATAATCATTTTGCTTCTGATCAAATAAAATACATAGTTTTTTTCCTTCAAAGTGAAAATGGAAAATGTTGGCCAAATCAATATCATAATGCATAAATGTATGTGAATTCTCGCCGCCAAAAAATAGCATTGGCAGACCCTTCATCAGTTTTAGACCAAAATCAGGATAGGAATAATCGTTCTGCAATTGTGGTACTTCCTTGAGTGCATTCCATAAGAAAATCCGAAATTTAGTCGGTTCACGTTTCAAAAGATCGATATAATCTGCCATTTTCATTTTGGCATGAGGCTCATTAAACCCGTCCTTATGATGGACAGGCCGATCGTCATAGAGTGGCACAACCTTATCTCCTGCAATGTCTTTAATGTAATCTAATCGCCACTTTTCATAAGCGGGCCAATCTTCAATAAATCGCTCAATTACAACCGGTTTTTGTGGTTTGAAATAATGCTTTATAAAATCCTCTTTGGTAATGGTTTTTACACGAGGGATGTCTTGTAGATCTAGTGCCAATACATTAAGATTTAGCCTGCAAAGTTAAGCAATCGGAATTAAATGTTTTAAAAGGAATGTTAAATGTTTGACTGTCCCAACGATAGGTTCGGTGGGGCTGTACTATAGATTAGTACTTGTCTTGAGTACATGCCAAAAGTTGTTATCATTAATACAAATAGAAAAACCTGCACTTCATGCGAAGGCAGGTCTTTCATTACTTTATTTATTTTGACATCATCAATGGACAATGCGTTTTAACTGGATTCATAATGTTACATCCCAAAGAATTAAATAATCCTATCATGACCTAAGACTTCATTCCTCAAAAATACGGGAATGACTAGTCATCCTTTTTCGGAGCACTCTTAGTTTGGGAGCTATCCTTTTGAATCGCTGCAGTATCCTTACCTTTTAGATATTCTGGTAGGTCCATTCCGGCCATGTTGAACATGTCCTGTAACGGTGGTACAGATTTATACATTCCAGACAGAAAATTGGCCGTTGATGATTTCCCATCACCAGTGCCGCCGTTTTCCCACACGGTTACTTTATCAATTTTGATATTTTTAATGGCTTCTGCCTGTGTTTTCACCAATTCTGGTAGTTTATCTGCAATCAACAGCAATACCGCATCTTTTGAATTGTTACCGGCAGCTTTCACAATTTGGTCTAAACCTGCTGCTTGTTTGGTCAAGACTTCATAAAGGCCTTGCGCTTCTGCTTGTGCCTTAAATAGAATTGCATCGGCTTCACCTTTTGCTCTTCTACGGATGCGTTCGGCTTCCGCTTCAGCATCGATTTCTACTTTTTGTTTGTCGATTTCTGCAGGCACGATGATGTCGGCCATTTGTGAGGAACGCACTCGTTCAGCTCTTGCTATTTCTGCTTCTTTTTCGGCAGCATAAGATTCTTCCAAACCTTTTGCTGTTTGCACTTTTTCTGATGCCGTAGCCACACGTTCTGCTTCCGCTTCGCGTTGACGTCTTAAGGAATCGGAGTTTGCAACCGCAATTTTGGCTGTGTTTTCTCCTTCAACCGCTTGTGCATTGGCAGCAGCTACTTGCGACCTTTGATCTTGCACCGCATTGGCCTCACCGATGGAACCGTCTCTAACTTTTTCAGCAACCGACTTACGGGCGGCATTGATTGCATGTGCAGCAGCTTCTTTACCTAAGGCCTCGATATATCCAGATTCGTCAACAATATCCGTAATATTGACGTTGATCAATTTTAGACCTACTTTTTTCAGTTCTGACTCCACACTTTGTGAAATGTTTGTCAAGAATTTATCTCTATCGTTGTTGATTTCCTCAATGTCCATGGAAGCTACAACCAAACGCAATTGACCGAAAATGATTTCTTTTGCCAATTCTTGAATGTCGCCCATCGCTAAACCTAACAAACGTTCAGCCGCATTTTGCATCACTCCTGGCTCTGTTGAAATACCAATTGTAAATCTGGAAGGCACGTTGACCCGAATGTTTTGTTTTGAAAGTGCATTGACCAAGTTGACCTCAATGGACATTGGTGTCAAGGTCAAAAATGAATAGTCTTGGATCACTGGAAAAATAAAGGCAGCACCACCATGGATGCATTTGGCTGATTGGCCACCGCCAACTTTACCGTAAACTACCAGAATTCTGTCGGAAGGACAGCGTTTGTAGCGTTTGATAAGGATAATTAAAAATACAAAAATAAAGAGGATCGCAACAATGACTGCAATGGGCAGCCCTAAATTAAACGTCTCTTGTGTCAGCAGGGATCTCATAGGTTATTGGTTTAAAGGGTTCTATTGGTTTAATGGTTTGATCGACAATTAGAATGCCGTTGCTGGTGACATCTACAACTTTAATAATGGTTCCAGACTTTAATTCTGTAAAAGAATCTGAAAGGGCGTCGAGCTCTCGCAATGTGCCTTGAACACGCACGCTCACCTTGCCCATTCTTGAACGGTTTTCGCCAATGGTCAAATAGACTTCGCCAATGGCGCCGATGGCATTTTTATAATCGAGTGTGCCACTATCGGTGAGTTTTTTCATATAATGGAACATGGCCGCCATAATGGTCATCATGGCCATACCGGATATTACTGAAATTAAAACGGTGATTGGTTTGGAAAGACCTTCGCCTATGCACGCAATTCCCGCCCATCCAAAAATCGTAAAAAAGCCGATGAGGTTTTTAAGTGAAATGAATTGAAATTCAATGCCCGTATCGGCATCAATCGAGGTGTCAACATCATCAAAGTCCTCACCACCTTCAATGCCTATAAGTGTCATTATGACAATGATCAGAAACACGAGCGAGCCAATAAGGGCAATCACCCAATAAAATTTGGCAAACAATTCTAAATCTGAAAACCACTCCATCATAATCGGATAATTTATAGTTTAAAAACGAAATATAAGACCTTTAAAAATCTTAGACCATTTTTTTAGATAAAAGGTTGTTGCATTAAAACGAATATATAATACGCATTAAGTATAATGATATAAGATTGTGGTCAACCTTTTAATTATTTGTAGGCAAATGAAGGTTTTTGTTACAAAATATATTGTTTTTCTATTCCAAATGTCGGGATGAAAGATAGGGGCCTTATTTTAAATCAAATTCTGTGTCGCACATTTCACACCGATATTTATGTTTTGTATAAAATGGGAGTGAAGAAAACAGGACTCCAAAAAGAAACCAAAATAGTGATTTCAGATCTTTGATTGTGGAGAATAATTCGATGTAAGTACTCTTGCAATTGGGACAACGGATGGAATTCCCTGCATCATCTAAAGAATATTTTTGAATGGAACTTAGAATCATTTGGGCTTCTACCGCCTGATAGGAGAGTACTTTCAGTTTGATCCCACCAATAGCTTTACTCACTAATGGATCTGTATCAATCGTAAGATTGTCAGACAGAAAAACTTCAATACCATCAGATTCCAGTCGGCCTTTAATAATCTGAGCCTCTGTAGAATATTGAAATACGGCAACAGTTGTAAAGGTTTCGGTTTTCATAAGGCAAGGGTAGTATAATCTACAAATTCATGAAGCCTACCTAATAAAAGACACGTATGTCAAGTTATTGGATATCTATATTATTTACTGTTTTATAGGAATCATTTCGTAAATATACGAAGACCTCACAAGTTTTAGAAACCTGTGAGGTCTATTATAGGCTGAAATATTTTGTATATAAAACATAGGAATTGTTAGATCTTAAAATTTTTTAAAATCATCGTATATTTACGAATCAAAATCTTAAACCCATGATCCGAATTGTTTTCTCTCTGACTTTTTTTCTGTGCTCTTTCGTTTTTCAGGCCCAAATCTCTTCAAAATATAACATTTCATTTGAAAATGCCATTCATCACGAAGCCACTATCAACGCCACATTCACCAATCTAAAAGCGGCTGAGGCTGAATTTGCCATGAGCCGTTCTTCTCCAGGACGATATGCCTTACATGAGTTTGCGAAAAATGTTTACAATGTAAAGGTAACCGACGGAAAAGGAAACGAACTTATTGCCACGCGACCAGATCCATATTCCTGGAGGGTTAAAGGTCATGACGGCACCATACACGTCAGCTATACATTATTTGCCAACCACGGCGATGGTACGTATGCACAGATTGACGAAACCCACGCCCATTTGAATTTACCAGCGACTTTTATCTATGTTCCAGAACTTGAGGAACAAGAAATAGAGGTGACGTTTGATGTTCGGGAGGATTTGGATTGGAAGGTTGCCACCCAACTTAAACACCACCATGACAACACTTATTATGCAAAGGATTTTCAATATTTCATGGACAGTCCGGTGGAGGTTGCGGATTTCAGAAAACGTTCTTTTATGGTCAAGGACCAAAAGATAATCTTTGCATTGCACGACGATGCGGCTAGCGAAGAACAATTGGATGCGTATTTTCAAAAAGTCAAAAAAGTGGTTTTAGAGCAAATCCAGGTTTTTGGCGAACTGCCAAGTTTTGATTATGGCGAGTATATTTTCTTGGCCTGTTATATGCCAAATGCTACTGGCGATGGGATGGAGCATCGAAACTCTACGTCCATTCCGAGTTCAAGGAGTTTATCCAAAGGCGGTCTTGAACTAAATATTGGTACGGTAGCCCATGAGTTTTTCCATATTTGGAATGTGGAACGCCTGCGTCCAAAATCCTTGGAACCTTTTGATTTTTCGAGAGCCAATGTGAGTGGCGATTTGTGGTTTGCCGAAGGATTCACGAGTTATTATGATGATTTGTCTTTGGTAAGATCCGGGATTATGAGTCAAGAGAAGTATATTGAAGGACTTACAAGAACTTTTAACTATGTATGGACGTCTCCTGGAAGACAGTACTTCACGCCTATAGAAATGAGCTACCAAGCGCCTTTCGTAGATGCCGCGAGATCGGTGGATGACACAAATAGAGAAAACACTTTTATTTCCTACTATTCTTATGGAAGTATGTTAGGATTGGCCTTGGATCTATCCTTAAGAGAAAAGAATTTAAATCTTGATGACTATATGACCATAGTTTGGAAAGCTTATGGTAGAACGGAGATTCCATATACGGTAGAAGATCTGCACCAAAGTTTGAACACCTATGCGGGAAGGGAATTTGGCGATCATTTTTTCAACAATTATATTTTTAAAAGTGGAATGCCAGATTACCAGCAATTATTGAAACTGGTAGGCGTGACTCTTGTAACCAAAAACGACATTGATTTTGGTGCGTCGGTCAGAAATCAGAGAATAGTGAATAATCCTAAAATAGGATCTTCTGCCTATAAAGCTGGTTTTCAAAAGGGCGATAAGATACACAAAATAGGAGAGATCGCGCTGGACGGGAATGTAAGCATCAATTCGGTACTAAGTACTTTTAAAGCAGGAGTGGAGATTACTGTAATATACGAGCGTTTCGGATCGCAAAACGAAAGAATGCTCACCGTTGCAACCGATGTATCTTATGATCTGAAACTGATGGAAGAAAACTCTAAGGAATTGGACAAAAAGATAAAAGATAACCGCAGGAGTTGGTTAAATTCTAAAATATAATGGATGTAAAACAAAAAAATCACGCTTTCGGGCGTGATTTTCTTTATTCAAAAGAAGTGAGTTTTGGTTAGTCAACCAATACAATCACTTTATTATCTTTCATTTCTACAGTACCACTATTGATGTACATCACCCAACTTCCGTCTTCTTGTGTGAAGTTTGATTCTTGGCCTTGCGCAATTGTTGCGTTGCCTTTGAACTTCACTGGCCCTTTTCCAAGTATAGAGACAATAGCAGCGTGATTGTTCAACATTTGGAATTCACCCTCAATCCCTGGTACAGTAACGCTTTCAACATTACCACTAACAAGTGAGGCTTCCGGGGATACAATTTCTAAATACATTTTTTATAGTTATGAGTTATAAGTTATGAGTTATGAGTCAACTTTGAACTCATAACTCATAACTCTGAACTTATTTTTAGGCGTCAGCAAGCATTTTCTCTCCAGATTCGATCGCTTCTTCAATTGTTCCTTTAAGGTTGAAAGCAGCTTCTGGTAGGTGGTCTAATTTACCTTCCATAATCATGTTGAATCCTTTGATCGTTTCTTTAATATCAACCAACACTCCAGGAATTCCTGTAAATTGCTCAGCAACGTGGAATGGTTGTGATAGGAAACGTTGCACACGTCTTGCGCGTCCAACAGCCATTTTATCTTCTTCAGAAAGCTCTTCCATTCCTAGAATAGCAATAATATCCTGTAATTCTTTATAGCGTTGCAATAACTCTTTTACGTTTTGTGCACATGTGTAGTGCTCATTGCCTAAGATTTCAGCGGTTAAGATTCGTGATGTAGAATCCAATGGATCCACAGCAGGATAAATACCTAACTCAGCAATTTTACGAGATAATACAGTGGTTGCATCTAAGTGGGCAAAGGTTGTTGCAGGTGCAGGATCCGTTAAATCATCCGCAGGAACGTAGACCGCTTGTACAGATGTAATGGAACCTCTCTTTGTGGAAGTAATACGCTCTTGCATGGCACCCATTTCAGTTGCCAATGTTGGTTGGTAACCTACTGCAGATGGCATACGACCTAATAATGCGGATACTTCAGAACCCGCTTGTGTAAAACGGAATATATTATCAACGAAGAACAACACGTCTTTTCCTTGCGCTTCACCAGCACCATCACGGAAATACTCAGCAATGGTCAATCCTGATAATGCTACACGAGCACGAGCCCCAGGAGGTTCGTTCATTTGTCCAAATACGAAAGTTGCTTTAGATTCTTTCATGATGTTTTTATCCACCTTGGATAAATCCCATCCGCCATCTTCCATAGATTGCATAAAGTCATCACCATATCTTATAATGCCAGATTCTAACATCTCTCTCAAAAGGTCATTTCCTTCACGAGTTCTTTCTCCAACTCCAGCAAAAACTGAAAGTCCACCGTGACCTTTTGCAATATTGTTAATCAACTCCTGGATCAAAACCGTTTTACCAACACCAGCACCACCAAATAAACCAATCTTACCACCTTTTGCATAAGGCTCAATCAAATCGATAACTTTGATACCTGTGAATAAAACTTCTGTTGAAGTTGATAGATCTTCAAATTTAGGTGCCTGTCTATGGATAGGTAAACCAGCATTACCAGCTTTAGGTAAATCACCTAAACCATCAATAGCATCACCAATAACATTAAACAAACGACCGTAAACATCTTCGCCAATTGGCATTTGAATAGGAGCACCGGTAGCATGAACTTCAGTACCTCTACTTAGTCCGTCGGAAGAATCCATCGCAATGGTTCTAACTGTATCTTCACCAATGTGAGACTGGACTTCCAATACCAATAAAGAACCATCAGGTCTTTTAATTTCTAAGGAATCATAGATTTTTGGAAGCTCTGAACCCGCTTCAAACGCTACGTCGATTACTGGGCCAACGATTTGTGCAACTTTACCTGTAACTTTTGACATTACTTATCTGTTTAATGTTGAATTAAATATAATACGAAAACATTGTCCTCTAATCAAGTTGAGTACTTCGTTTTTCGCGCTGCAAAGATATGATTATTTAACTAATTATAAAGTGCTTTTTGAGCTTTTTTAAGCAAAAAAAACACCTTCTTTGGAAAGGTGTTTTAATCTCTGACTCTATGTCTGAATTATCTTAATGCTTGGTTATAGTTTGTAGGATATTCTCCTGGTTTCGCTTTATAGCCAGCTGCAACAAAATTGGAGCCATATTTGGCGTCAATAGCTTTTAAAAATTCGTTTGCCATGAGCGAATAACCTCTTGATGTCAAGTGGACGCCATCTAAACTTATTAATCCACCAGTAACTAATGCTGTAGTGAAAATAAAGTCACCGTCAGAAAAACCAGTTTCTGTTGCGGTTTGTAAAATACCTTTAAAATCTACCAAAGCTAAATCCTTTTGGTCAGCGATAGCGGCAATAGATTGGTTGTATAAATCAGTAGCGGCTTTGATCTCTGCTTGTTCACTTGGGATAAGCACCCATTTGTCAGCTAAAGGCAAGGTAACACCTTCTACAGAAAACTGTCCTGCAAGTTCTTGAGGTAGTCCTTGACCCATTAAAGCAGCTACAGATGCCATATTTACAGTTCCAATAACACTGCTACTTGGTAAAACCAAAAGATCATCAGCAGTAGCTTGTCTAGCTTGTCCATAAGTCGTCGCTAATAAATTAGCTACTAATGGTGCTGCTTGAGCAGGCAAACCAAACTGTGCGATAAATGCAGGAAAGGTTGGGCTGGCATTTAATGCGCCTGCAATTTGTGGCGCAATATTAGTTAAACTTTCATCATTAATGACCACAGCACTTGCGGCTGTTTCTGAAAAGATAATCACTCTAGATGGATCAATGGCCGTGAAAATTTGATTCAGAGCTCCAAAAATGCTATTTAACATTGGAATTTGAGGGCCAAAAGCAGGATTCGCAGGGCTTAATGGATTATGTGGCACTGTCGTAAAATGCGCTAAGTTAGTGATGTATGGTACATTAGTCACGACACCTTTTGCGCCATTACTTGTTAATGCGTTGACTGCCGCTGAAAATGAAGCAGCGAATACATTTGGGTCTGTAATGTCGTTACTGCCATAAGTTGAAGGATCTAAGTTGCCCAATTGATAGACTCCAGTCCCTCCAGAAGTAGCATAAGCCAAGACGTCATTTCCACCGATTTCTGAAAGTGTGAAAAAGGTTGGGTTTTGTGCGACAGCATCACCAAGAACTGTGGCGGTTGCGCTTGACGCCATACGTCCAAAATAAGGATTTAAAGCACCATATCCAGGGATTCCTAAATGAAAGCTTTTTGCTCCAGGGATACCATAATTGTTAAACGGACCGGATAAAACATCTGTTAATTGAGTTGTTGGTACAGCATTAAGCAATTTTGGCGCTGGACTGGCTCCTGATAAGTCTAAATATAATCTCGGTGGTACCGCAACATTAGAACCTAAAACAAATCCTCCAATATTATCTTTCATTAATGGTTGTGCAAATGCACCACCACCAACATTTTCAAATATTCCAGACAGAATATTAGGGAAGGAGTTTTCCTGCGCTTTGATAAAAAGAGCATTGTCTGTATATCCGGCAGAGAAAGATGCCCCTACCGCTACATATTTTGAAAAGTCAACAGAACCAGCGGTTAACTCCGGTAATGGTTCGGGCGCTGGGTTGTAATCATAGTCATCATCACTACAGGCTGTAAAAGCAACTAGGATAGCGGACAGTAGTAAATATTTTATATTTTTCATTATATAGTTTTTTATAGGTTGTTGATAGTCCATGATACATAATACATCGATCCGATAGACCCCGTACCAATAGCCGTAAAGTACTCCTTACCAAGAACGTTGGTTGCACCTGCCTTAAATGTAGATTTCAACGAAGGAACGGTAAAGTTAATCTGTGCGTCAAGAGAGTGGAAAGCTGGGATTGCACCATCTCCAAAGGTAGCTTGCCAGTAGTAATCGTCACTCCATCTCCAAGCTGTATTAAATCCAAAGTTCTTAAACAACTCCGTATTTCCGAAATTGATTTTAGTTTTGTGCTCTGGGGTGTTAAAGCTTGTTTTAAAATCAGGGAATGCAGCCTGATCGAAATCTTGTTTTGTATAAGTATAGCTACCTCCCAAATCAAAATTTCCAAAAACCTTTGTTGATATCCCAATAGATCCACCATAGGAGTTTACATCGGCCTTGGAATTGGTGTAAGTTTGATAAACTTGATAATCTCCATTGGCAATAGCGGCTATCGATAAGGCATTGTCGCCAGCAGTTCCGTAGAAAGGTGCTACCACAACTTCACCGGAAATGAAATCCTGGTACTTGTTGTAGTAAACGCTCATGTCAACGATTACACTATTGAGTTTACCTCTATATCCAACTTCTGCAGTGGTAATCTTTTCTGGAGTTACAAGTGCTGAATTTCCAATTTTTAAATCCGCTGGATTTTCAGATTGTGCAAAAGCAGTCACCGAGGATGCTAAATATGAATTCGTATAGGCTGCACCTCCAGTTTGGGTTATTTGAGCAGGTTGTCCAAATCCTATCTGACCTGCAGCGCTAATATCATAATCTCTGACGTAACGATCTAAGTTACTTGGCGCAGATCCAACTAAAATGGCACGACCGGCATCCAGTCCAATAAATAAATCTTGGGTCGTTGGGTTTCTAAAACCTGTTTGTACAGATGCTCTAATATTATGATTTGGGTTCACTGTAAAACCTGCTGAGATTCTTGGTGAAAGGAATCCATCAAAAAATTCAGATTTGTCATAACGTGCCGAACCTGTCAATTTCAATTTCATTTCTGCGCCTAAGTCAAATTCTTTTTGCAATTGGGTATAGATACCAAATTCTGAATAAGGAATAGAGCCGTCGAAATCTGTGTAGATAGTTCCTGAGGAATTCAATTCATATTTTCTGTAAGATCCGCCTACTTGGATGTCAATGGCATCCCATAAGTGGCTGAAGTTGTAGTTACCATCAGCGTGATAATATTTGGATTGATCTTTAAATTGAGAACCGGTAGCAAAATCAGGGTCTTTAATAATTCTGTCGAAAGTTGATTGGAAGGCAGGAGTGCCTGGTACCAATCTTCCTGTTTCTGCAACTGCTCTTGCTGCGGCATGTGCTTCTGCTTCCGTTGCACCGCTAAAAGTTGCACCGGCATACGTTTGAATGTATTCTCCAAACCATTGTGCATCTGGTTTCCAGGCACGGTTAATATTAATTCCAGTAAAAACCATGTCATAAGAATCACCAGCACTATCGGCAACAACATAACCTCTTACGAAGAAATTGTCATTCCTTACTTCAATTTTGTGTTGTTGCTGTGTGAAGTTAGTAATAGCATATCTATTGGTTCCTTGGTAAATAGTAGAACCTGTACCAATTTTACCTACATATTGGATTTCAAAATCGTTGGCCCAAGGTCTGAAATATAATCCCCAGTCTGCTTTGACACTTTCCGCATTATAATCGGTTAGATCGCGTTCTTCGTATCCTGTTCTGCTCACTATAACATCTGGAATGACTCCTAATCCTCCAGAAGCAGCTCTTATATTGGTAGACACTTCATCACCATAAATATTGTAACCATCGTAATCTATACTGGCTCTAGTGGCACCACCGCTAGGTTTTCCACCATAGTTATTGGCGGTCCAATCGGTTCCTTTTAACCATCCAAAGTTTACTTTTGCAGCAAAATGATCGCTGAATTTGTAAGCCATTCTTAGCCCCGAATCTCTATAGGTGTTATCTCCACTGGCATCTTGAGAAGTGATACCTTGTTTGTGGTAGCCGCTGATCCCTTGAAAATCGAAAGGATTTTTACTTCGCATAAAAAGAATACCGTTAAATGCATTCGCGCCATACAAAGCAGATGCTGCACCTGGCAACAACTCAACGCTCAATACATCGGTCTCATTCATACCAACTAAGTTTCCGATTGGGAAATTCAGAGCAGGAGAGGAATTGTCCATGCCATCCACAAGTTGCATAAAACGTGTATTGGCAAAGGTTGCGAAGCCTCTGGTATTAATAGATTTAAACGTTAAACTATTGGTGTTGACATCAACGCCTTTTAAATTCTCCAGTCCATCATAAAATCCAGCAGATGCGGTGTTCTTAATTTCTTTAAGACCAAATCTTTCAACAGTTACCGGCGATTCAAAAACGCGTTCAGGTGTTCTGGAGGCTGAAATAATCACTTCATCCAGAGACGTTCCTTCACGGAGCATAAAATCGAGGGTTTGAGGTGTTGAGGTCACTTGTTTTGTTACCGATTCAAAACCAACACTACTTACTTGAATAGAAAATGGTGGGGCTTGAGAAGAAGTTAGGGTGTAGTTTCCATCAAAGTCTGAAATAGTCCCAGTGGAAGTGCCTACAATAATAACATTGGCCCCTGGTAAGGGTTGACCAGTTCCATCGGTTACTTTTCCGGATACTGTGGTTTGCGAATAAGTGAGCGTAACACTTAACAGCATCATAATCTTAAGAATTGTTTTCATTTTAGGAGATTAGTTAATTTTGGTTACCAATATAAATAATAAAATGATACTTTGAATTGTTTTTTATAAAAAATTATGCATGCATAGTATTATTTGACAAAAAATGGTATGGTTATTTGTGTAATTCAATATAAAAGAGGCTAAAATCTACTTTTAAGTAGTTTTTAGCCTCTTGAATCATGGGATAACTGTAAAAGTCACGTTTGTGAAATTTTACTCTACAGTGACTGATTTTGCGAGATTTCTTGGTTGATCTACATTTTTTCCTAACATGACTGCAATATGGTAAGATAATAGTTGCAATGGAATGGTAGTTAATAAAGGAGATAAGTTTTCTAAAGTCTCAGGAACTTCGATCACGTGATCAGCGAGTTCTCTTACACTGACATCACCTTCGGTTACAATACCAATAATCTTACCTTTTCTGGCTTTAATTTCTTGAATATTACTGACTACTTTTTCGTAGTGTCCTTTTTTGGTGGCGATGATAATGACAGGCATGTTTTCATCGATTAGGGCAATAGGACCATGCTTCATTTCTGCGGCTGGGTAGCCTTCGGCATGGATATAAGAGATTTCCTTTAGTTTTAAGGCGCCTTCTAGCGCTACAGGGAAATTGTAACCTCTACCCAAATAAAGCATGTTGCGTGAGTCTTTATACAATTTGGATATCGCTTGGATGTGTTTATCTGCTTTTAAAGCTTCTGCTACTTTTTCAGGGATGAGTTCCAATTCATGCAAATGCCTACGATAATCCGAACTGGACATGGTGCCTTTCGCTCTTGCTAATCGCAAGGCTATCAAGGTTAGAACTGTAATTTGGGTGGTGAACGCTTTTGTAGAAGCGACCCCAATTTCTGGTCCTGCGTGCGTATAAGCTCCAGCATCTGTCTCTCTTGCTATGGATGATCCTACAACATTGCAAACGCCAAATACAAACGCTCCTTTTGACTTTGCCAATTTAATAGCTGCCAAGGTGTCTGCGGTTTCACCAGATTGAGAAATTGAAATCACAACATCCTTTTCAGTAATGACTGGGTTTCTGTATCTAAATTCTGATGCATACTCTACTTCAACAGGTATTCTTGCTAAATCTTCAAAGATATATTCAGCAACCAATCCCGCGTGCCATGAGGTACCACAAGCTACAATTATAATGCGGTCCGCATTTAAAAACCGCTTCATGTTGTCTTCAATCCCAGCCATTTTGATGATGCCCTCATCGGCTAATAATCGGCCTCTATAGGTGTCTTTTATGGCTAAAGGTTGTTCGTAGATTTCCTTTAACATAAAATGAGGGTAGCCACCTTTTTCAATTTGTTCTAAATTGAGCTGAAGTTTTTGAATATAAGGATTGACCAAGGAGTCATCTTCTATTTTTCTGATTTTGATGTCTTTATCCAATCTGATGATTGCCATTTCATGATCTTCAAGATAGATGGCATTGTCAGTAAATTCAATAAAAGGAGAGGCGTCACTAGCGATAAAAAACTCGCCTTCGCCAATGCCTATCGCCAAAGGACTTCCTAACTTAGCTACAACAATTTCGTTGGGTTTGTTTTTGTCAAATACTGCAATTGCGTAGGCTCCGATGACTTGGTTTAAAGCTAACTGAACTGCTTTTCCAAGTTTGATCTTTTCATTGGTCATGACATCTTCAATCAAATTGATCAATACTTCAGTATCTGTATCTGATTGAAAGGTATAGCCGCGTTTTATGAGCTCTTTTTTTAGAGAATCGTAATTTTCAATGATCCCGTTATGAATGATCACCAAATTACCTGAATTGGAATAATGAGGATGCGAATTCACATCATTGGGAACACCATGGGTAGCCCAACGCGTATGTCCAATACCTAGCTTTCCGCTGGTGGACATTTCTTTTTCCAAGAGTTCCTTTAAGTCAGCAACCTTGCCCTTTGTTTTGCATAAATTGAGATCTTTGCCATCATATAGAGCAATGCCAGCACTGTCATAACCTCTGTATTCTAAGCGTTGCAATCCTTTTAAAACAATAGGATAAGCCTCTCTATGGCCTATGTATCCGACAATTCCGCACATGTTGTATTAGGTTTTAAGTTGAGTACTAATTATTTGGTTCAGTATAAAATATCTCTAAATATAACTTTTTATTTTCATCTGTAGCCGATGTGTTATTTCCGTATAGGACAGTGCCTTTTGGAGATAAAATGGAGCTTACAGGCAATTTTTTAACTGCATTACTTCCTGAGTTTAAAATCGAACCTTGCGCAACAGAACCTTCCACATTAACATTTGAGGACACAGCCAATCCTAAACTGACATTTGTGGAATCGTTCATTAAAAGATTCTTAATATGTTCAGTAATTTTGATTTTGTATTTGACACCTTTTGAATTGTCGTCGTCGCTGACATGTTGTAATTTTCCAAGATGATTAATTCTTGAATTATCAGCAGAGTCGAAGTCATAATCTAACAAGGTCCTATTGTTTTTGGCATCGTAGATATAGACTCTATCAGGTTCTTGACCTTGTGTAAGGCTTTGATCTACATAAAAGATCAAATTGGCTTCATTGATCAATCTTTTCGCTTTTACGAATTTCCCCGAAGCATCCGTTTGGACATAGTCGTTTTTGAACGCTTCAAAAGCGGTCATTGTACCTTCATCCGTATCAATATCAGTGCCTCCAAATAGATCTATTACAGCCGTGGCACCTTGTCCACCTTTAAGATATAATCTCTCATCGCCAGTAGTTGGGTTGCCATCAGGAATTGTTAATGTGAAATCATTATCTAAAAAGTTGATGATATTGCTTGATGCACTAATTGTACTGGGATTATAACTTGGAAATTTCAACATGTAGGTTCCAGCAATACGCTCAGCATCAGTTGCTGTTCCTGTAGGAGGAGAACTGTAGTGTATGGTAATATTGGCATTGGTGGATCCTAAATTAAGCAACATCATAGTGCCATTGTCGTTGATGCCTTCAGCTTCAAAATAGATGCCTCTAAAATAGTTTTGAAAGGTATTCACGTTGCTCAATACCGGATCACCTTCTTTAAGCATGATTTTATTTTTCCAAAATGTAGTGTCCATTTTAAAGCGCAATGCTGGAGCTAATCGTGTGATTTCTTCACCTTTTTTAAGAATGATTTCTTTGTTACTTGGCTTAAAGCTATCAACGGCTTTCAAAACTGTGCCTTGCAAAGAAGCTAAAGGTATTTGACTTGAAGCAGATACCGAACGGTCAGAATAATACTTTTGAGGTTGGTCAAAACCTGAATTTGGATCAAAATTTCTTAGAAAATAATTGTTCTCATAAAGTTTAAAGTTAATAATTCCATCGCCATAAATAGAGTCTAATTTATAAGAGGTAACTTCATTTTCAATACCCGTAGCTCTACTGAAATAGGGAATAGTCAGGACTACGGAATCCAATCTGACATCATCGGGAAATGTTGGGTCCAATGTATTTGGCGAGAGTTGTGTGACCAAACTAGCAGTGCTATTTCCGTAAATCAGGTCTTTATAAAAACCAAATAAATTGGATGGTAAATTGTTGGTCTGAATAGGCTTTAGCTTGTTGGTATATGCGATGACATCATACTTGGCGTCAGCCACACCAAAATTATTTAGACCAGAAATATCTGAATCAAGAGACACAAAATCCTTATCACATGCAATGAATGCTGTCATCAATATGGCAAGGATAAATAGGTTTTTCAAGGCGAATTTTTTGTTTTTCATTACTATGTGTAAGTGGATTTAGAAGCGAATAGTATGTTTTTGTATTACTTGAGCACTTTGGTGTTATAGAATTCAGCGTAAGGCTCAGCAAAATCTTCTTGTGAAAAATAATCCAAAACCGGTTTTTCTGATGCTTTTAAATAATCTTCCAATTCTGGGTCCAGCTCATAAGAGCCTTTTATAAGCGCATCGGAGTAATCAATCGCAATCTTCATCATGTTGATGAAACTAGGCTTTTCTAAAATCTTGATTGCTGACTCATCAATATTGTCAAATTTCACTTTCTTGATCATGTCCGTATTTAACGTTCCTTCGAAGCTTTGATTGTATATGGAAGTCACAATTTTGCTATCGGTGAACAAAGGCTCGTTTTTATAATACTCTTTGAGATAAACCGGCAATAGGGACGCTAACCAGCCGTTGACATGTATGATATCTGGTGCCCAATTAAGTTTTTTTACAGTTTCAATCACCCCTTTGGCGAAAAATATGGCACGTTCATCATTGTCAGGATAGAGACTTCCATCTTCATCTGTCAATGTTGCTTTTCTCTTAAAATATTCTTCGTTGTCAATAAAGTATACCTGAATTCTTTCTTTGGGAATAGAGGCCACTTTTATAATCAAAGGCATATCCAAGTCATTGATGACCAAATTAATTCCTGATAGTCTAATGACTTCATGCAATTGGTGTCTACGCTCATTTATGTTTCCATACCTAGGCATGAATATCCGTATTTGTCCACCTTGTTTATTCACCATTCTCGGAGCTTCAAATGACATTGAAGAAATTTCAGTTTCAGGTAAATAAGGTACAACCTCGGAAGACACGTACAATATCCTCTTATCTTTCATAAATCACGGAGTTTAAAAAAAATTAAAATTAAAACACGCAAAAGTACAAAATTTTATGCAGATTGATAGTAAAATCTTAAGTTTGCACGCTGTTAATTTTTTGTTATATAATGATAATTTGCCATAAAAAAGAAGATTTAAGACGGGTTGTAGATGGGCTGAGGCTTAAAAACCAAACCATTGGTTTTGTGCCTACAATGGGTGCATTGCATGATGGGCATTTGTCATTAATTAGAAAGGGACTGGAGGAAAACTCTCGAATGGTGGTCAGTATTTTTGTTAATCCGACGCAATTTGACAATACCTCAGACCTGGAAAAATATCCAAGAACCATAGAAAGTGACTTGGAACTATTACAAACGCTATCAAAAGATTTGATCGTTTATGCACCAGCAGCAGATGATATTTATGGAGGCACCGTCTCATCAGAACGTTTTGATTTCGACGGGTTGGAAGATCAGATGGAAGGTCGATTTCGCAAAGGCCACTTTGATGGCGTTGGTACTGTTGTAAAGCGACTGTTTGAAATTGTACAGCCGGATACTGCTTACTTTGGAAAGAAGGATTTTCAACAACTTCGAATCATTCAAGAGTTAATAAGAAAGCATCAACTTTCTGTTGAGGTGAAAGGTGTTGAGATTTTTAGAGACAAAGACGGTTTGGCCCTGAGTTCAAGAAACGAACGCTTGAGTAAAGCTCAGCGAGAAGCAGCGCCATTCATATACAAAACACTAAAAGCTGCCAAAAATCGTTTTGGCACGGAAAGTGCGAATAAAGTAATAGAATGGGTTGAAAAACAGTTTGCTCAGCACGATTTGCTGAAGTTGGAATATTTCACCATTGCTGATGAAGCAAGCTTACAAACCGTTCAAAGAAAAACTAAAACTAAATCATACAGAGCGTTTATTGCTGTATTTGCGGGAGATATCCGACTTATAGATAATATAGCGCTTAATTAATTACCTTTGCCAAATGCAAATACAAGTTGTAAAATCAAAAATACACCGTGTCAAATGTACAGGTGCTGAGCTAAATTATATAGGAAGCATTACCATTGATGAAGATTTAATGGATGCGGCCAATATCATTCAAGGCGAAAAAGTGCAAATTGTCAATAATGACAATGGTGAACGTTTGGACACTTATGTGATTCCTGGACCAAGAAATTCTGGTGAAATAACGCTAAATGGAGCCGCTGCAAGAAAAGTAGCTGTTGGAGACACCCTGATTCTGATTACCTATGCTTTTATGGAATTGGAAGAGGCTAAAACCTTTAAGCCTTCATTGGTTTTTCCTGATGAAGCGACCAACTTACTCAAGTAGTATTGAACGCCAAGACCAAAAAGATATTAAGGATCGGGCTTCCGGTTTTATTGGCCGCTTTTTTTGGTTGGTACACCTTTTCAAAATTACCCATTGATAAAATCATTCCATATTTCAAATCAGCCAATTATGGTTGGATTGGTTTAGGGATGTTCCTTGGTTTGCTCAGTAATTTATCTCGAGCTTATCGATGGAAGTATTTGCTGGCACCTATGGGTTACAGCGTAAGATTTCCTAACAGCATCATGGCTGTTTTTATAACTTATTTAGCTAATTATGGGATCCCAAGATCTGGAGAAGTCCTAAGAGCTGCAGTTTTAACAAATTATGAGGATGTCCCATTTCAGAAGGGTTTTGGTACTATTATAGCAGAGCGGATGGCAGATATGATTATACTTCTCAGTATTGTTGCCATCACACTTTTGATCCAGTTTGATTTTATTTTTGAACTTTTACAGACTTCCTTTCAACCAAATAAGCTTATTCTGTTTGGGGCTATTGGTATCATCTTTTCAGTTCTTATTTTTTTATATCTTAAAAAAAGCCAATCTAAGATAGCCTTAAAAGTAAGAGATTTTGTTCGTGGTTTATTAGAAGGAATTCTGAGTATTTTTAAGATGGAGCATAAATGGCTGTTTATTTTCCATACCTTTTTTATCTGGACCATGTACGTGTTGATGTTTTATGTCACCACATTAGCGGTAGATGATTTAAATGGCGTGTCTATAGGAGCGTTACTAATCGCCTTTATTGCAGGTAGTTTTACCATAGCGGCTACAAATGGTGGTATTTTTGTATATCCATTGGCCATTGGAGCTGCTTTTTCTATTTTTGATATTCCAGAAAATCCGAGCATTGCTTTTGGATGGATTATGTGGGCTTCCCAAACCCTCATGATTATTGTTCTTGGGAGTCTTTCTTTCTTGTTTTTGCCTATCTATAATACTAAGCAAAAGGTAAAACAGAAGGATTAGGTCTTTATTAAACATTTAAAAAGGCGTGGTGGAACAATCCGAATTATTTTTTACCTTGCCATGGCTAATATTAATCCCTAATTATATGCAAAAGATTACGCTTATACTCGTGTTTCTCATCAGTACCTCAATGGGGGCTCAGGTTATTTATCAACCTTTTGATTCCGAAAAATTAGGCGAAAGGAGAGAACTTAAGATTCAGTTGCCTAGAAATTATAATCCTGAAGATAAATCGCAATACCCTTTGATTATTGTTTTGGACGGCGACTATCTGTTTGAGCCTTTTGCAGGCAATGCAGATTATCAAGCGTATTGGGGGGAAATGCCTAAAGCAGTAGTGGTAGGTGTCAATCAAAAAAACAGTCGTGAGAAAGACCTTTTTTACGACAAGGAAATTTATTTTCCTGCACATGAAGGGGCTTCCTTTTTTGAGTTTATAGGGATGGAGCTCATTCCATATATTGAAAGCAAGTATAATGTTTCAAACTTCAGGATTGTCGCAGGCCATGATCTAAGCGCAAATTTTATCAATTACTATTTATTTAAGGACCATCCCATTTTTAGGGCGTTTATTTTGCTAAGCCCAGACTTGGCTCCAGAAATGACAGTTAGAGTTCAAGAGCGTCTTTCGACTATCAAAACCGACACCTTCTATTATGTAGCAACCGCCGATAATGATATTGATAGTTTAAAGGAACGGATTAATGGGCATAATGCACAACTGGCAATGCTTAATAATCCGAAAGCACATTACACGTTTAATAACTTTGAGGGTGCCGACCATTATTCATTGGTGGGATTGGGCATTCCAAAAGCATTGAACGATATATTTTCTTTATACAAGCCCATCAACAAGCAAGAATATACAGACCATGTTTTGACCTATCCTGAAGGCCCATTTAAATATCTCGAAAAGAAGTATGCCGACATTAAGTTCTTTTACGGATTTGAAAAGAAGATTGTGGAGAACGATATAAGAGCCGTGGCTGCTGCTGCTATGAAGAATGATGATGGTGACGCCTTGAGAGATTTGTCAAGATTGACAAGAAAGGAATTTCCAGATTCCATGATCAGTGCTTATTACACTGGCATGTATTATGAAAATGAAAACAATCTGAAAAGAGCCTTGCACAACTATCAATCTGGGCTGCTATTGAATGCTTCTGATTTTATCGATAAGGATATGCTATTGGACAAAATCTATTCTATAAAGGATAAAAATTAGCACAATTGTGCATTTCATCGAATAATTTATACAGATCAACTATATTTGTATATATTTACCATCCCAAACCTTAAACCTACTTACGATGAAAAAAGCCCTACTTTTTCTCTTCATCATGCTGTGCGCTATGTCTATTAATGCACAAACAATTTATGAAAGTTTCGAATCCCGAAAACTAAATACTACTAGAGATTTAAAAATCCGACTTCCGAATAACTACGATCCTGAATCCAATTTAAAGTACCCTGTGATTATCGTTTTTGATGGTGATTATTTGTTCGAGCCTGTCGTTGGGCAGGTCGCTTTTCAAACTTATTTTGACAAAATGCCTGAATCCATTGTCGTCGGATTGATACAAGGGAAAGATCGATTTTATGACAGTTATCACGATGAGGTAACAGGATTGCCTATAGAGTTGGGAGCACGGTTTTATCAATTTATCAGTACAGAGCTAATTCCACATATTGATAGGAATTATAAAACCAGCAAGTTTAAAGTGGCTGTTGGTCATGATCTTATGGCTAATTTCATGAATGCCTTCTTATTAAAAGATGATCCAATCTTTAAGGCCTATGTAAATTTGAGTCCTGATTTTAAAGGAGAAATGGATGATAATGTCAGCAGCCGATTAAAATGGTTAAAAGAAGATGTGTTTTACTATATGGTAACCAGTAGTGATGATGTTGCGCCGCTTCGTAATGGTATTCTTGATGCCAATGAAAAACTGAATCAAATAGAGAATAAAGCCTTGAAATACTATTTCGATGATTTTGAGGGCCATTCTCATTACACTTTGGTTACAGGGGGTTTATCTCAAGCCCTGGATAAAATATTTGAGCTTTATAAGCCGATCAGTGATCGGGAATTTAAAGAGGACATTCTTACTTACGAAGGCACATTAGATACCTACATCAGCAAGCGTTACAAAAAAATCGAAGATTTATTTGGGATCCACAAACCTATTTCAGAGGATGAATTCGAGAAAATCATAAAAGCTGCCGAACAACGTGATGATGTTGCGTCTCTTGAGAAAATTGGAAAATTGGCCAACAAACAAGATCCAACAACATCTTATGGCACCTACTATATGGCGCTTCATGCTGAACGGATTGGAAAAACCAAACGTGCTAAAAAGTTATATGAATCTGCATTAGACTTGGAATCGACACCGCATATCAACAAAGATCTTATTCTTTTAAAAGTAGAAGGACTTACTGTGGCTGGTGATGATAAAGAAAGTGATATTGACTAAATATCCTTGTAATTACGATTTATAATAAGAACTAATACCGCAAATAGTTTTAATTTAGCTCAAACTTTAAAGGATGGCTAAAATTAAAACAACTTTTTTCTGTCAAAACTGTGGCAGTCAATATTCTAAATGGCAAGGTCAATGTACAGCCTGTAAAGAATGGAATACCATTGTTGAGGAAGTCATCCAAAAGGAAGAGAAGTCCAGTTGGAAAATGCCTACCTCAGCAGTAAAACGGGCCTCCAAACCTTTACGGATCAATGAAATTGACGTTTCGCAAGAAGCACGGATGAATACCGAAGATCAGGAATTCAACCGGGTGCTTGGTGGCGGCATTGTTCCAGGATCCTTGATTTTGCTCGGAGGTGAACCAGGAATAGGAAAGAGTACGCTTCTACTTCAAATCTCCTTAAAATTACCTTATAAAACCTTGTATGTTTCTGGTGAAGAAAGCCAGCAGCAAATCAAGATGCGGGCAGAACGCATCAATCCCAACAGTGCCAATTGCTATATTCTGACCGAAACAAAGACCCAAAATATCTTCAAGCAAATTGAAGCTTTGGAGCCGGATATTGTGGTGATTGATTCCATTCAAACCCTTCATACGGAATATATAGAATCGTCTTCTGGGAGTATTTCACAAATCAAGGAATGTACTACGGAACTCATAAAATTTGCTAAGGAAACCGCGACCCCCGTTATTTTAATCGGACATATTACAAAGGATGGCAATATCGCCGGACCAAAAATTTTGGAGCACATGGTCGATACCGTCCTGCAATTTGAAGGCGACCGCAACCATGTCTTTCGGATTTTAAGAGCGCATAAAAACCGTTTCGGATCGACCAATGAACTGGGTATTTATGAAATGCAAGGCTCGGGATTGCGAGAAGTGTCCAACCCCTCCGAAATTTTAATTTCCAAGAAAGACGAGGAGCTTTCCGGCAACGCCGTGGCATCCACTCTGGAAGGGATGCGTCCGCTGATGATTGAAGTTCAGGCCTTGGTCAGTACAGCAGTCTACGGGACACCGCAACGATCGGCGACAGGATTTAATGCCAAACGGTTAAATATGCTTTTGGCAGTTTTAGAAAAGCGCGCTGGATTCAGATTGGGCGCAAAAGACGTCTTCTTGAATATTACCGGAGGCATTTCGGTAGATGATCCCGCTATCGATTTGGCCGTGGTTGCTTCAGTATTATCATCCAATGAAGATGTGGCCATTCCTAAAGATTATTGTTTTGCCGCTGAGGTTGGCCTTTCTGGTGAAATAAGACCTGTACAACGTGTTGAACAACGGATTTTAGAAGCAGAGAAATTGGGCTTTTCAACCATTTTTGTCTCAAAATACAATAAAATATCTCTTAAAAACACGGGAATCAAGATCCAATTGATCTCTAAAATTGAAGATTTGGTGAGTTTTTTGGTTTAGGAAATTAAAACCATAATCAAAAAACTCATTGGATCCTTTTTTATCACAATCAAGAATAAAATTCAAATTTCAAAAAAACTATTAAACATCCACTAAATGAAAATCAAAGCCATTCAAATCTTATGTGCATTCTTCTTAGTCGCTTCCTGCGGACCAAAGCCAAGCAAATCCGTTGCTGAGATTATAACAGAAATCGATACGTACAGTTCAACAATTGATGCCAATTCCAACTTGAAAGAAGAGACCATCGAGGGTGCGTTAACGGATAACGAAGGTTTTAAAGATATTGGAAAATTCAAGTATACTGTGTATTTCGATGGGCAATCCAATCAACTCTATAAAATCAAGAACATTGAAACCACCGATAAAGCCATTTCTGAGACGTATTATTTTAAAGATAGGGATGTCGTGCTTATCACTACCAATCTTAGCGGTACTTCACATAAAATGTATGTTCAGAAGGACAAAGTCATTTCCGATACCAAAACAGATGCCGAAACTCAAAAGTTATTGTTGGAAAAGGCGAAACGTTTTCATAAAAATTTTAATAATGAGCATTAATGAACTGCCATTGTTGATGTTTTCCACCAACCAACCTAAAGCCTCGATAGCTACTTTTTAATATCAAATCTCTCGGACTTCTTTTTCCGACATTTAGGACTTCTAATTTCTCAAAAATCATTAATTTCGCACTTCGATTAGAATTAAGGAAATAATGAGATTTACTGAGTATAAAGGACTTGACTTATCAAAAGTTGCAGAGGAAATCGGCAATTATTGGAAAGAAAACGACATTTTTGATAAGAGTGTGACCACAAGGGAAGGCAAAACGCCATTTGTGTTTTTTGAAGGACCTCCTTCGGCGAACGGACTACCTGGAGTACACCATGTTTTGGCACGCGCCATTAAAGATATTTTTCCACGTTACAAAACCATGAAAGGCTTTCAAGTAAAACGAAAAGCAGGGTGGGACACGCACGGTTTGCCAATTGAACTTGGTGTGGAAAAGGAACTTGGTATTACCAAGGAAGATATCGGTAAAACCATTTCCATAGAAGATTATAACGCTGCCTGCCGTAAAGCGGTGATGCGTTACACTGATGTTTGGAATGATCTTACTGAAAAAATGGGTTATTGGGTAGATATGGACAATCCGTACATTACTTATGAGCCAAAATACATGGAGAGCGTTTGGTGGTTGCTCAAACAAATCTATGATAAAAAACTTATTTACAAAGGGTACACCATCCAGCCTTATTCACCAAAAGCAGGTACTGGATTAAGCAGTCATGAGCTCAATCAACCAGGCACTTATCAAGATGTGACTGATACAACTGCTGTAGCCCAATTTAAGGCCAACGCAGATTCACTTCCAGATTTTTTACGAGATGAAGGTGATATCTACTTTTTAGCTTGGACAACCACGCCTTGGACATTACCAAGTAATACCGCATTGACCGTTGGGCCAAAAATTGATTATGTATTGGTGGAAACCTATAACCAATATACGTTTGAGCCACTAAATGTCATCCTTGCCAAGCCTTTGGTGAACAATCAATTTGATGGGAAGTTCAAAAAGGTTGAAACGAAACCAGAGTTGTTGGAGTATACTTCAGGCGATAAAAAAATCCCATATTTCATTGTCAAGGAATTCAAAGGAAAAGACTTAGTCGGAATTACCTACGAGCAATTATTGCCTTACGCACTTCCGAACGACCATCCAGAAAATGCCTTTAGAGTGATTTCTGGCGATTTCGTAACCACAGAGGACGGTACTGGAATTGTCCATACCGCCCCAACTTTTGGTGCAGACGATGCCTTGGTCGCCAAACAGGCTGTTCCTGAAGTGCCGCCAATGTTGGTAAAGGATGAAAACGGAAATTTGGTGCCACTTGTAGATCTCCAAGGACGATTTAGAAAAGAGGTCAAGGATGAACTTTACGGTTTTGCTGGAGAGTACGTCAAATCAGAATACTTAAATGATGACGAATTAGTTTCTGAATACGAAAAGCAGAAAGTGAGTCTACAATCTGTGATCTCCAATCTTAAGGAGTATTTAAGTGTAGATGAACGTTTGGCACTCAAATTAAAAAATGAAAACAAGGCCTTTAAGGTCGAGAAATATAAGCACAGCTACCCAAATTGCTGGCGTACGGACAAACCAATTCTGTATTATCCATTGGATTCTTGGTTCATTAAAGTGACCGATGTCAAGGATAGAATGTTTGAACTGAATGAAACCATCAATTGGAAACCCAAATCTACGGGAACAGGCCGTTTTGGAAATTGGTTGGCCAATGCGAACGATTGGAATTTATCACGTTCACGTTATTGGGGTATCCCATTACCAATTTGGAGAACCGAAGATGGCAAGGAGGAAATCTGTATTGGATCGGTTGAAGAATTGAAAGATGAAATGAAAAAAGCCGTAGAGATGGCATATATGCCATCTGACATTTTTGAAGATTTTGAAGTTGGAAACCAATCGGAAGAAAACTATGCAAAAATAGATTTACATAAAAATATTGTCGATGACATCATTTTGGTGTCCCCATCAGGGAAACCAATGCAGCGTGAAGCCGACTTGATTGATGTGTGGTTTGATTCTGGCGCGATGCCGTATGCGCAGTGGCATTATCCTTTTGAATTGCCTCCTAAATCCTCCAAAGGAGGACTTTCAGCTACTCCTGGATATCAAATGGCGCGTAAATCATCGTATCATTTAATCAATGAACTTAAAAAGGATAGATTAAAACATCCTACAGAAGCAGAGAAAATTCTTTGGGATTGTTTAAAAACAAAACAATTAGACGGAAATAAATTTAGAAGAGAGCATATCATCGATGAGTTTATCGTCGATTTCATTTGCTTATCAAAACGTCTGATAGTAGAAGTTGATGGTGGATACCATAACGATCCCGAGGTTCAAAAATCCGATCAGTTACGAACTGAAATCCTAAATGATTTGGGATATAAGGTCATCCGATTTTCAAATGAAGAAGTTATTGGTGACATTGAATCCGTATTAAATAAAATTAAAGAAGCCTTGCGTATGAGTTTTTCCCCTTTGGGGAAATTAAAAGGGGCTTTCCCTGCTGATTTCATCGCAGAAGGTGTTGACCAAACCCGTGGCTGGTTTTATACACTACACGCTATTGCTACCATGGTTTTTGACTCGGTAGCGTATAAAAACGTAGTTTCTAACGGCTTGGTGTTGGACAAAAACGGACAGAAAATGTCCAAACGTTTGGGGAATGCTGTAGATCCTTTTACCACTTTAGATGATTACGGTGCAGATGCGACGCGCTGGTATATGATTTCTAACGCCAATCCGTGGGATAACCTAAAATTTGATTTGGAAGGCATTGAAGAGGTGAAGCGCAAGTTTTTTGGAACGCTTTACAATACGTATTCCTTCTTCTCATTGTATACCAATCTCGATAATTTCAATTATTCTGAAGCTGAAATACCTTTGGAAGATCGGCCAGAGATTGATCGTTGGATTCTATCGGAACTACATACATTGATTCAAAAAGTTGATGAATATTATGCAGATTACGAACCGACAAGAGCTGCTCGTGCTATTTCAGACTTCACACAGGACCATTTAAGCAATTGGTATGTGCGATTGAGCAGAAGACGCTTTTGGAAGGGCGATTATCAACAAGATAAAGTTTCGGCTTATCAAACCTTGTACACTTGTTTGGTGACCATCGCAAAACTGGGCGCCCCCATTGCACCGTTCTATATGGACAGGCTTTATCTCGATTTAAATGCAGTGACTAAAAAGGAGACTTTTGAAAGCATTCATTTGTCAGATTTCCCCATCTATGATGAGACACTTGTTGATAAGGAGTTGGAGCGGAAAATGGAAGCTGCACAAAGCATTTCTTCTTTAGTACTATCGTTAAGAGCTAAAGAAAAAATCAAGGTACGACAGCCTCTGCAAAAAATTATGATTCCAATATCAAATGAAGCTCAGAAAAACGAAATTTTAGCCGTGTCAGATTTAATAAAATCTGAGGTTAATATCAAGGAAATTGAAGTATTGGAAGATGCTTCCGATATTTTGGTGAAGCAGATAAAACCTAACTTTAAAGTGCTTGGACCTCGTTTTGGACAGGACATGAAGGCAGTAGCTCAGGCAATTGCAGGTTTTGACGCCGAAAATATCCGAGAAATCGAACAAAACGGTACTTTCGATATGGAAGTTAATGGAAAAAGTATTAAATTGGAGCTTTCTGATGTAGAAATTACCTCACAAGATATTGAAGGTTGGCTTGTTGCAAGCTCAGGTCCATTAACCGTTGCTTTAGATGTGACTATTACAGATGAATTAAGAAAAGAAGGGATTGCAAGAGAATTGGTAAACCGCATCCAAAATTTAAGAAAGGATTCGGGATATGAGCTTACTGATCGGATTGTAGTTCACTTCCAGAAAGATGAACATATTATTAACGCAATAAACAAGAACTTAGATTACATAAAAACCGAAACCTTAACCGAAAAGTTGGAAATTTTGGAACACTTAAATGACGGTATAGAAATTGCTTTTGACGATGTAAATACCAAGTTGTTTATTAAAAAATTTTAAAATTATGGCTGTAGATGCAAATGTTAGATATTCTGATAAAGATTTAGCAGAATTTAAAGTATTGATTCAAGAAAAAATTGAAAAAGCAGTACGAGATTTAGACCTGATCAAAAGTGCGTATATGAATGACCTAAATAATGGTACTGATGATACGTCGCCTACCTTTAAGGCTTTTGAAGAGGGCAGTGAAACGATGAGTAAGGAAGCTAATTCGCAATTGGCAATCCGTCAAGAGAAATTTATTCGTGACCTCAAAAATGCTTTGATACGAATAGAGAACAAAACCTATGGCGTGTGTCGAGTGACCGGTAAGTTAATCGGTAAGGAACGTTTAAAGCTTGTGCCTCACGCTACCTTGAGTATTGAAGCAAAAAATATGCAACAGTAAAATTCCCATGAAAATGGTAAATCGGAGATTCAACGCAGTTAATCTCCCGAAAATGGGAAATCAAGGATGCAGCTTGGTTCGTTCCAAGAAAACATTTAGATGACTTTTAAACAAACAACACTTCTTAAACAGGAGTGTTTTTTTTTTGTTGATTTTGTTATTAATGTGAGGGTTTCGATTATAATATTATTTTTACACTTTGTTTGGAATTAGAGCGCCAGAATTGGAATTATAAAAATTTCAAGAATAATCATCATTAAAAAAGACGCCCACTTGCGTGGGAACTATTATGTCCTTAAAAAAAGCGACCCTTATAATTATCATCATTTTATTGATTGATCAAATTAGTAAATTTTACATTAAAACCCATTTTGCCTTACACCATAGGGTTGAAGTGTTCGATTGGTTCCACATCTTATTTGTGGAAAATGATGGGATGGCTTGGGGCACAAAACTAAGTGATTTTATTACTGGTATATCCGATCGTACGGCAAAATTGACACTGACGATTTTCCGGATTGTGGCGGTGATAGGAATTGGCTACTGGTTGGTTGATTCAGTAAGGAAAAAAGGTCCCAATATTCTAATTGTGGCCATCGCCCTGATTTTTGCCGGTGCCTTGGGCAATATCATTGATTCGGTTTTTTATGGCATTGTATTCGACGATAGCTATAGTCAGGTGGCGTCGTTTCTTCCAAAATTGGGTTATGACACTTTATTTCACGGAAAGGTAGTAGATATGCTTCACTTTCCAATTTGGAAGGGCGTTCTACCAGATTGGATTCCATTTTTTGGAGGTGATTATTTTACCTTTTTTGAACCCGTATTCAATGTGGCCGATATGGCCATTAGTACAGGAATTGGAATGTTGATCGTCTTCAATAAAAAAGCATTCCATCAAGAAGAAGAGGAAATCACGGACGCTGCTTAATTGGAGAAAGAATAAACCGTATTTGGGGTCACGCAATAATCTAAAGCCACATCACTGTCCAAAACACCTTCAATTTTATCTTCCGCTTCAAATAGTGAAAGCCCTATTTTTAAGGTTTGAGGTTTGCATTCTGAAAGGAATTTATCGTAAAAGCCCTTTCCATAACCAACGCGATGTCCTCGTTTGTCAAAGGCTAAAAGCGGCACAAATACCACATCTATTTTATCAGAACCAATTTCAATACCATCAACCGGTTCAGGAATGTTCCAAGAGTTTTTTTTGATCACAGTATTATCCAATAAGAGATAATGAATCATGCTCAAACTTTCAAAATGGGTCTTTGAAATCACAATGTTCTTATCTTTCCCCGATAAAATATTCAGAATATAATCAGTGTTAATTTCTTTGTGTTCCGTAATGCTCAGAAAAACATGATAAAACGAAAAATCCCAAATTGGCAGTTGCAGCAATTGGTTAGAAATAGCCAAACTATTGGTTTCAATGGCTTCTGAAGAAAGTTCATTTCGCTTTTGTTTATAGAGACGTCTTAATTCTTGCTTCGTCATGGTCATTGTATTAATTGCTAACCACCTTGGTTATGTGAAAAAGTGCATCGCCTTGATAGACCAATGAAGCTTCGTTTACATTAATAATGTAGCCATCAAGGGTCGCTTTGACTTCATGGTACACTTTGCCGTAAGGATCAGTAATTTGACCCAAAACATCATCAACTTTAACTTTGGTGTTTACGGAGACTACCGATTTGAACATCCCAGATTGTTTAGCTCTGATCCATTTACTTTCTTCAATAAATACAGTGGGCAGCTTTGGCGCATTGGCTTTAATGCGATGGTGCAACATGCCATAATGTGCCAAAATGCGCTTCACACCTTCCACGCCAACTTTAGAGATGTTGTCATCCACAAAAAATGATTTTCCACCTTCATAAAGTAAAATCGGTTTCCCCAATTGAAAACAGGCATTTCTAAAGGATTTCGCAATATGGTTGGAATACAACACGAATGGCGCTCCAAAAATACGCGCCAAACTATCAAGCTCTGGGTGATTTTTAACAATTCTTATCTGTGCGGCATTAAATCGGCTGGCCCCGCCTGTATGGAAATCGATGATCAAATCCACATCTGGAATAATCTCATGCATGAGCCGGTGGGCCACTCTGCTTGCCAAGGATCCATTAGAAGATCCTGGAAACATTCTATTCAAATCTCGACCATCTGGAAATGCACGATTGCTGTTTAAGAATCCGAAAATGTTCAAAATGGGCATACAAATTATGGTGCCTCGTTTTGGTCTATTAATACGTCTGGCAATTAGTTGTCTGACAATATCAACACCATTAATTTCATCACCATGGATACCTGCAGAAAATAAAATGGTCGGTCCCGGAATTTTGGAGCGTTCGATAATTATCGGAATTTCGATCTTTGTAGCGGTATGGAGTTTAGCAATATTAAAATTGATTTCCCGCGATGCGCCCAATGGAATTTCCTCCCCTAAAATGGTGATTACTTCTTTATTTTCTTTCAGCATAATTAAAGTTAAACGTTACGTTCAATATATCTTATGATGCTTTTGGCGATATCTTTTTTGGTGGCCGCTTCAATGCCTTCAAGTCCTGGAGAGGAGTTAACCTCTAAAATAAGTGGTCCACGGGCAGATTGTAACATGTCCACTCCACAAACACCCAATCCAAGTGCCTTTGCAGCTTTCAAGGCTGCGTTTTCTTCTTCGTCAGTCAACTGAATGATTTCTGCACTGCCCCCTCTGTGAAGATTGGATCTGAACTCCCCGTCTTTACCTTGGCGTTTCATGGCACCTACAATATTCCCATCTACGATAAAGGCTCGGATGTCTGCACCTTTGGCCTCCTTGATAAACTCTTGGATAATGACACGTGCCTGTAACCCATGAAAGGCCTCAATTACGGATTCTGCCGCATTATTAGTTTCTGCCAAAACAACGCCGAGACCTTGCGTGCCTTCCAATAGCTTAATGACTAAGGGGGCTCCTCCAACCGAAGCGATGACTTCAGACACATCTTTAGTGTAATTTGAAAAGACCGTTTTAGGCATTCCCAAACCTGCGCGTGAAAGCACTTGAAGACTTCTCAATTTGTCGCGTGATCTTACCAAGGCTTGAGATTCTACTACCGAAAACACTTTCATCATCTCAAACTGTCGCACTACAGCTGTGCCATAAAAAGTAACCGAGGCACCAATTCTGGGAATGATAGCGTCAACATTCTCTAAAATACGGCCTTTATATAAAATGGCAGGGTTTTTCTTTTCAATAATGATATCACATTTTAAAGGATCTATCACCTCGCAAGTGTGCTTGCGCTGTCTGGCTGCCTCCACAAGGCGTTGGGTAGAATATAAATGAGGGTTTCTGGATAAAATAATAATGTTCATTGGGTCTAATTTGCTTTAAATTATTAGTCGATAAGAATTAATGTGAAAACATAAAAGTGCTCACCCAATGCTTATTTATTTTTGTTGTTATAAGATATGTTTTTTTGGGTTACATCCACGATAAATTTTTTACTTATGAATTTCCGACCAATTAAAATCGGGAATCTCATGTCTTCTCTCGTGCTTAAAGTAAGCGAGATTCGGTATTTTTTCTCAAATAGAATAATGGTAGTCTTTACTTTATACCGTTCTTGGACAAGGCCATTGCTGCTTTTGACTTTTGCCAAGGTGTATTCTTTAAATCTGATTTCCTTTCCGTTATAATGAGGATGGCCTTTATCATAAAACAAACACACCAACTCTTCATTGTCTATCCATACTTTATGCGTATGGATGGAAGAGGTATAGGCACCTGTATCTATTTTGATGTCAATATCAAAAAGATCAAGCAACGGGAAATCTGCTTTGTCAATTCTGCCTATAGTCTTTTTGGGCATCGGTGTAAATTACAATTGGGTCGCAAGATAATAAAAAATCATGCCTTTATATAAAGTCTTAAATTGCTTTCTATTGAAAAGTTTTGAAGATATAGTATCTTTGATTTATGAGTAAGCCTACTTTAGAAATCCAATTGCAGACATTGCCCCATCAACCTGGAGTGTATCAATATTTTGATGCCAACGATAAGATTTTATATGTAGGCAAGGCAAAGGACTTGAAGAAACGGGTCAGTTCTTATTTCACCAAAAATCATCCCGATAACTATCGGGATGGCAAGACCAAAGTACTGGTCAAAAAAATTGTCACCATCAAACATATTGTGGTCGAGACTGAAACGGATGCACTGCTCTTAGAAAACAATCTCATTAAAAAGTATCAGCCACGATATAACGTCTTGCTAAAAGATGATAAATCCTATCCGTGGATCTGTATCAAAAAAGAACGCTTTCCGCGTGTGTTTTCGACACGTCGAATGATTAAGGATGGTTCTGAGTATTTTGGACCCTATACCAGCATGAAAACGGTAAAAACGCTTCTCGAACTGATCAAAGGGGTGTATATGTTAAGAACCTGTAATTATGACTTGGCTCCGGATAAAATACATACCGGTAAATTTAAAGTGTGTTTGGAATACCATTTGGGCAATTGCAAAGGTCCATGTGAAGGGTATCAATCTGAAGCTGATTACCAAGAAGATATTGCAGCAATCAGAGAAATTTTAAAAGGAAATTTTAAAGATTCATTGTCACAATTCAAACAACAAATGAGGACGCATGCTGAGGCTATGGAGTTTGAAGAAGCACAACGCATCAAGGATAAAATAGATATTCTTGAGAATTATCAGGCAAAGTCTACAGTGGTCAATCCCAAAATTAGCAATGTTGACGTATTTTCAATAGTTTCTGATGAAGGCTATGCTTATATTAACTTCTTGCAGCTGTCTTACGGTTCCATAATTCGTTCGCATACTATGGAAATCAAAAAGAAACTGGATGAAACTGATAAAGAATTGTTGCAATTGGCCATTACTGAAATCAGACAGCGGTTCCACTCTATTTGTAAAGAGGTTTATGTGCCTTTTGAAGTTGATTTAGGTGAAGAGCTTAAAGTCACCGTTCCGAAATTGGGCGATAAAAAACGAATTTTAGACCTATCAGAGCGCAACGCCAAATACTACCGGATGGAACGTTTCAAGCAAGTCAAAATTATTGATCCCGATCGTCATACCAATCGGATTATGGCGCAAATGAAAGTCGATTTGCGTCTCAAGGAAGAGCCACGGCATATTGAATGTTTTGACAACTCCAATATTCAGGGCACCAATCCAGTGGCGGCCTGTGTAGTGTTTAAAAACGGAAAACCGAGTAAAAAGGATTACCGACATTTCAATATCAAAACCGTAGACGGGCCAGATGATTTTGCCTCCATGGAAGAAGTGGTGTACCGTCGTTATAAGCGCTTGTTGGAAGAAGAGCAGCCCTTACCGCAACTCATAATTATTGATGGTGGCAAAGGCCAATTGTCTTCCGCCTTAAAAAGTCTGGAGCTTTTAAGTTTAAGAGGGAAAATTGCGATTATCGGAATTGCGAAACGTTTGGAAGAATTATTTTATCCAGATGATCCAATTCCGCTATATTTAGATAAAAAAAGCGAAACCTTAAAAATCATTCAGCAATTGCGGAATGAAGCGCATCGTTTCGGGATCGAGCACCACCGTAACAGACGCAGCAAAGGCGCTTTGACCACTGAGTTGGAGTTGATACCAGGCATTGGAGAACAATCCATAGTGCAATTGATGACACATTTTAAAACGGTCAAAAGAATCAGTAAAGCGAACTTTGAAGAGCTGGAGCCAGTTGTCGGTGCATCAAGAGCAAAAAAAATACTCGGTTTTTATAATAAGTAGCCTACAAATCCCGAAATATCGGGAGGGAAATTAATCTACAAGATTCTCAGTTCAAAGCATTTGGACTTGTAGGTTTAAATAACAAGAAAATTTGAAAAAATTCACTTATATCATCGTTCTTACGCTGTTTATTTCTCTGTCAATGAACGGTCAGGACACCATTCCGCTGAAGCCTCAAAAAACACCTAAAATAGGATTGGTGTTGAGTGGCGGTGGGGCCAAGGGGTTTGCGCATATTGGGGTGTTAAAAGTGATTGACAGCTTGAATATTAAGGTCGATTATATTGCAGGAACCAGTATGGGCGCTATCATAGGTTCATTGTATGCCTCTGGGTATTCGGGCAAACAATTGGATTCCATCTTTAGTTCGCTCTATTTTGATGACGTTATAAACGATAATCTTCCAAGGTCTGCCAAAACATTTTATGAACGGGACAATTCAGAACGGTACGCCGTGACCTTGCCATTCACTAATTTTAAGTTGAAGCTGCCTTCTGCCTTGTCCAGAGGTCAGAATGTATTTAATCTGTTATCAAAACTGACCCTGCATGTCACCGATATTCCTGATTTTGACAAGTTGCCAATTCCTTTCTTTTGTGTGGCTACCGATGTTGAAACGGGCAAAGCTATTATTTTGGATCAAGGAAATTTAGCTCAAGCCGTTACTGCAAGTGGTGCATTTCCTTCTTTATTTCAGCCGGTGATTATTAACGACCAAGTGCTTATTGACGGCGGTGTTATCAATAATTATCCTATTGACGAGCTCAAGGCCAAGGGAATGGATGTGATTATTGGCGTGGATGTGCAAGATGGATTGGCCAAAAGGGAAGACTTGAATTCAGCACCCTCAATTTTACTCCAGATCAATAACTATCGTACGATTAATGATATGATCGAGAAAGTCGAAAAAACCGACATCTACATTAAACCAGATATTACGGATTATACAGTGGTCTCCTTTAGCGAAGGAAGAAAAATTATTGAAAGTGGATTAAGAGCAGCACTCGTGAAACTTGATGATTTGGAACAACTTCCAAAATATAAGAGCTCAAGAGGCATAGAGTTGGACCTCACCTCTAAAGATAGTATTGCTATCAACGAGGTGAAAATCTATGGAAATAACAGATATACACGTGCCTACATTTTAGGAAAAATGAAGCTTGTTGAAGATTCTAAAGTGAGTTATCCCGATTTTAATGAAGGTGTGAACAATCTGGTTGCCACCAATAATTTCACCACTTTTTATTATGAATTCGAAAAGACCGAAAGACCAAATGTTTATAATATATTGGCTACGGTTGATGAAAGTGACGTTACCAGTTTTTTAAAATTTGGATTACATTATGATGATCTGTACAAAAGTGCGGCATTGGTAAACTTTACTAAAAAACGAGCCTTGTTGGATGATGATGTGGTTTCTTTAGATTTGATATTGGGAGACCATGTACGTTATAATTTTGAATATTATATTGACAAGGGTTTTTATTGGAGTATAGGCCTGCGTTCGCGATTTAATCAATTTAGCAGAAATGTAAATGTCAAGTTGTTTTTGGATGATTATGAGCAATCGCTAACGGGACTGAACAAGATTGGCGTTGATCTTCAGGATCAAACCAACCAGATTTATTTACAAACCATGTTTAGAAAGGATTTTGCGCTAGGTTTAGGTGGAGAACATAAACGTTTGAAAATAAAATCAGAAACTGTTCTTGTCAATGTTCCAGGCAAGAAACAATATTTTGAAAATACCGATTATTTATCCCTTTTTGGAACTTTAAGATTCGATACCTATGATAATAAATACTATCCAAAAACCGGGATTTATTTCAGTGGTGATTTTCATTTGTATCTGCACGCATCCCACTTCAATAAAGAGTTCGAAAAATTCTCTATAGCTAAGGCAGATATAGGCTATGCTTTTAAGTTTTCTGATAAATTGTCTACCAATATTTTTACCCAGGGCGGATTTAAAATTGGCGATAATAGTACACAGTCACTTGATTTTGCTTTGGGCGGTTATGGTAATAACTTCATTAATAACTTCATTTCCTTTTATGGCTATGACTATATAAGCATCACTGGAGATAGTTTTGTAAAAGGCACTTTGAGTTTGGATTACGAGCTTTTTAAAAAGCACCATATTACCTTTGCTGCCAATTATGCCAATATTGGATATGGTCTTTTTGATTCAGGCACTTGGTTCTCATCGCCTAATTATTCGGGGTATGCGCTTGGTTATGGACTGGAAACCTTTTTAGGACCATTGGAAGCAAAATACACCTATTCGCCTGAACTTGGTGAAAGTATTTGGCTGTTTAATTTGGGGTTTTGGTTTTAACATTTTCCTGCGCATGCCTCGTCGGCAGATGGGGAGGCAGGAAGCCTTCGGGTTCAGCATTGCTACTTTTGAAATAGGAAGCCTGTACTCGAAAGTTTTTTCGCGTAGTTATATAGAATTGCCCAGAGTTTCACAGAGGAAGCACATAGGACACACGGAGAGATTTTGCTGATATAAGATAGAATTGATGAATTTATTGAATCTGTGGAAATCCGTATGTAATATCTATTTATCTATTACTTTTCTAATCTAAAAGTACACGGAGAGAAAATGGGTTTTAATGGTTATGTGGTATTGTCTAAGCTCTTTTAAACATGGATTTTTAGATAGGTACCAATTGTATATAATATATGGAATTTGCCACTTTCACAACGTATTAGTGTAACAAATTGGAATTTGGAATTTTTAATTTGAATCTTTTTGATTGTATAACCAGCATTCAACGTGATGATTCTTTGTTAAATAATATACATTACAATTCAAATTCTTTTTTCTATATTTGTGACATGACCACACAATCCTGGAATGGTTTACTTCTTTATCTTCAGTTCCTTATGAAAAGGAATCCTGAATAAGCACGTCTTTTTTTATTCCTGCGCAGGCAGGAAACCTTTTAGGTTCAGCGAAAGCTAATCTCATCAATTTCGTATCTTTATAAGTGAACATTCAATTGCCTTTTAACTAAGCATGTCCCCAAAAGGGGAAATTGAAGTTGAAATTAAAGTTGAAATTGAATTCCAAAAGGTATCGGGAGAATTCAAAGTATAACCTTGAATTTTGAACCTTGAACTTTGAATGCTCAAATGATTAACTTATAACTCTGAACTGATAACTCCATAACCCAAGAAAAAATGCCATTTTATCATAAACTCGGGAAAATTCCCCCAAAAAGACATACCCAATTCCGTAAACCGGATGGGACTTTGTATGCTGAACAGTTGTTCGGGACGATCGGTTTTGATGGGATGTACACCAACTCCTATCACGAACAGCGCCCAACACAGGTAAAAGCCATTCAAAAGCAATATAATGTGGCGCCAAAGATTGCCAAGGCCAATCACATCCAATCGTATCGTTTGCGCGGCTTTGAGGTCAAACCCGAAAATGATTATTTGGAAAGCCGAAAAACCGTTCTCACCAATTCCGATTGCAGCATCATTTTGGCCGCACCAAAACAGTCCACAAAGAACTATTTCTACAAAAACACCGATGCCGATGAATTGATCTTCATCCATAAAGGCAGTGGAAAGTTAAGGACACATTTGGGGAACCTCGACTTCAAATACGGCGATTATCTGTTAATACCAAGAGGCATCATCTATAAAATGGAATTTGATACCGAAGACAACCGCTTGTTTATCGTCGAATCGCGCCGACCAATTTACACGCCCAAACGTTACAGAAACTGGTTTGGTCAATTGTTGGAACATTCACCCTATTGCGAACGCGATATCCGAAAGCCAGAGGAGCTGGAAACCTATAATGAAACCGGAGACTTCTTGATCAAGGTTAAAAAACAGGACGATATTTTTGAGATGGTCTATGCCTCAC
This sequence comes from Gelidibacter pelagius, assembly GCF_017581925.1. GTDB lineage: Bacteria > Bacteroidota > Bacteroidia > Flavobacteriales > Flavobacteriaceae > Gelidibacter > Gelidibacter pelagius. The sequence goes on from NZ_JAGEVG010000002.1 coordinate 77,202, forward strand.
ATCCTTTTGATGTGGTGGGCTATGACGGCTACAATTATCCTTATGCGTTTTCAATCCATGATTTTGAGCCGATAACGGGACGCATCCATCAACCGCCACCAGTGCATCAAACTTTTGAAACCGATGCTTTTGTGGTGTGCAGTTTTGTGCCACGTTTGTATGATTACCATCCGTTGAGCATTCCTGCACCCTACAATCACAGTAATATTGATAGTGATGAGGTGCTGTATTATGTGGATGGCGATTTTATGAGTAGAAATGACGTTGCAGCAGGTCATATTTCGTTGCATCCTGCGGGCATTCCACATGGACCACACCCTGGATCGGTAGAGCGCAGCATCGGGAAAACCAAAACCGATGAATTGGCCGTGATGGTCGATACGTTCAAGCCTTTGAAAATTACGGAAGAGGCTTTAAAGATAGCGGATGAGGAGTATTTTAAGTCGTGGCTTTAAATAAGAATTAAGAAAATAGAGCATAGAGAAAAGAATATAGAGAATTGATAATGAGTCAAGAGTCATGATTCAAGAGCCAAGACAGGGAAAACTAATAGATGGCATTATTAGGGAAGCTCAATAAAAGTCAGCACTAAAATGGAAAAAATCAGGCTAGTGTCGTCAATAGTTTAAACTAATATTCATAAATAAAAAAAAGATCCATGATTTAAGAGTCAAGAGTCAAGACAGCCAAAACCAAAAGGTGGAATTATCAGATAAGTTCAACAAGAATCAAACTAAAACAAAAAGTGAGGCCATTGCCGCATATATTTTAAACTAACAACCATTAGAAGAAATCGAAACATAGAATAAAGATCAGGTAGGTCTCTTTTCTATTCTCTTTTTTCTATGGTCTAAAAAAACAATCATGAGTAAAGACATATCTTCCGTAGAATACGGACTAGAAAAAATTTTTGAAGGTGCAGAAGATTTTTTGCCTCTTCTTGGAACAGACTACGTAGAGTTTTACGTAGGAAATGCGAAACAAGCGGCACATTTTTATAAAACGGCTTTCGGATTTCAATCCTATGCCTATAAAGGTTTGGAGACGGGATCCAGAGATAAGGTGAGTTATGTGCTCAAACAGGATAAGATCCGATTGGTATTGACTACACCGTTAAATAGCAAATCGCCAATCAATGACCATATCGTCAAACATGGCGACGGCGTCAAAGTTGTTGCCCTTTGGGTGGACGATGCCCGAAGTGCCTATGAGGAAACCACCAAGCGCGGTGCCAAATCCTATATGGAACCTAAAGTTGAAAAAGATGAGCATGGTGAAGTGGTCACGGCGGGTATTTATACTTATGGCGAAACCGTTCACATGTTTGTGGAGCGTAAAAACTATAAGGGCACTTTTATGCCTGGGTTTAGAGAATGGAAATCGGATTACAATCCAGAGCCTACGGGATTAAAATTTATTGATCACATGGTCGGCAATGTCGGTTGGGGTGAAATGGATACTTGGGTCAAATGGTATGAAGAGGTCATGGGCTTTGTTAATTTTTTATCTTTTGATGACAAGCAGATCCATACCGAATATTCAGCCTTGATGAGTAAGGTGATGAGCAATGGCAACGGCCGTATCAAATTCCCGATCAATGAGCCTGCTGAGGGTAAAAAACGTTCCCAAATTGAAGAATACCTCGATTTTTATGAAAGTCCGGGAGTGCAGCACATCGCCGTTGCAACCGATGATATCATAACGACGGTTGCGCAATTGAAGTCTCGAGGTGTTGAATTTTTGTCCACACCACCAGAGGAATATTATAATGCAGTGCCGGGACGATTGGAAACGTATAGCCATGAATTACGCGAAGATATTGAAAAACTGAAAAACCTGGGCATTATGATTGATGCCGATGAAGAAGGGTATTTGTTGCAGATTTTCACAAAACCTGTGGAGGATAGGCCAACCTTATTTTTTGAAATCATTCAGCGAATGGGAGCAAAAGGCTTTGGAGCAGGAAATTTTAAGGCGCTCTTTGAATCGATTGAAAGAGAACAGGAATTGCGAGGCACATTATAAGCCAAACGCTAACAAATATTTAACTATTAAAACTCCGCATTAATTTGACGGAGTTTTATTGTTTTAATACTTTTGGAACGCTAATTGTAATTCTTGAGGATATATACGAAATCTTAGTAATTAAGGTTATACTTACAATTATTTAAATTATGAAAAAAGTAAAATTAGTTATAGCACTATTCTTCGTAATCCTCAGCGTCACTGCTCAAGAAAAACACGCCTTTCAGGAAGGGGAGTGGTTCAAGTTCCGGATGAGTTACAGTGGATTCTTAAAAGCTGGGAATGCTACTTTGGAAGTCAAGGAATCTCGGTTGAACGGAAGAGATGTCTTTCATGTTGTGGGCAAGGGCTGGACCACAGGAGCGATCAGATGGTTTTTCAAAGTGAAAGACCGGTATGAATCCTATTTTGATAAACAAACAGGGATGCCGTATAAGTTTATCAGGAATATTGATGAAGGTGGCTACACCAAGGATATTGAAATAGAATTTGACCACGTTGCTTCAAAGGCGCATGTCAACAATAAAAAGGAAAAAAAGAAAGCCTCCTTCACCATTGAAGAGAATGTTCAAGACATGGTTTCGGCGTTTTATTATTTAAGAAACAATTACAATACAAATACGATCAGTGAAGGTGATGTGGTGAGCTTAAACATGTTTTTTGATGAAGAAAACTATAATTTCAAGCTCAAGTTTTTAGGAAGAGAGGAACTGAAAACAACATTTGGCACCATCAAGACCCTTAAGTTCAGACCTTATGTTATGGCTGGACGTGTGTTTAAAGAAAAAGAAAGTTTGACTTTATGGGTCAGTGCTGACGACAATAAAATTCCGTTGCGAATCCAGGCCGATTTGGCTGTGGGCTCCTTGAGAGCAGATTTAGAAGCCTTCAAAGGCTTAAAACATTCATTTAAAGTACAGTTTTAGAACGCATGTCCAATCCAGAAAAATTAGATCCTATCCTAAAGGAACTTCAGAAAAAATACACTGCAATTGAGCAGGATACCCACACGTATTTAGAAGGCTTACTCTACAGTAAGCCTATTACGTATTGGGATTATATCCAAACGGATGCCTTATTAAATTTACAAATCCAAAGAACGACGCTTCCTGATGAAATGGTGTTTATCGGATACCACCAAATCAACGAATTACTTTTTAAAATGATTCTTTGGGAAATAGAACAGGTTTCTGAAAGCACTGCACTGACTGCAAAATTCTTCGCCTCAAAATTGATGCGGGTCAGTAGGTATTTTGACATGCTGACCACCTCTTTCAACATCATGAGAGAAGGTATGGATGTAGATCAGTACATGAAATTCAGAAGCACCTTAACACCAGCGAGTGGCTTTCAAAGTGCCCAATACCGATTGATCGAATTTGCATCTACAGAACTGATCAATCTTATCGACTATCGCTTCCGTAAAGACATTGACCGCAATACGCCTTATACACACGCTTTTGAACATTTGTACTGGCAAGCTGCGGGTAAAGATTACCAAACTGGAAAAAAATCGATTTTATTGATCAATTTTGAAAAACGCTATAAAGAGGAATTCTTAAGATTCATGGAAGCTCACAACACTAAAAATCTATGGACCAGATTTAAAGAACTTCCGAAAGCTGATCAAGAGAATGAAGATTTGGTGAAAGCCATGCGTCATTATGACCATACCGTCAATATAACATGGGTATTTGCGCATTACAATGCAGCCAAACACTATATTGAAAGTGGTTCTGGTGATGGTGAAGCTACTGGAGGAAGTGATTGGAAAAAATACATGCATCCAAAATACCAAAGACGCATATTTTTTCCTCAACTTTGGACGGAAAAGGAATTGGAAAATTGGGGAACGGAATTATAAAATTGAAAGAGTTAATGTATCAAAAAAGTTTAGTAGTAGCAGTTTTATTGGGATTGGTGATGTGGTCGTGCAAAGAGGATGTTGAAAAAATCAATCCAGAGCCTTTTCAAACCTATATAGCGCCTGTTGAGTTAAGAGAATTTGGATTTAACCTGAATGACTATGTGGTCAAACGGGACACCATTAGGTCAGGAGATAGTTTTGGGACCATCTTGCAAAGAAATAACATGAACTATCCCAAAATCTATCAAATTGCCGAAAGTGCTAAGGATTCTTACGATATCAGAAAACTTCAAATAGGAAAACCTTACACCTTGCTGTTGTCAAAGGACAGTCTGCAAACCCCGCAATGTTTTATTTATCAGGAGAATAATATAGACTATGTCGTGATCCATTTTGCGGATTCGATTGTAACCTACAAAGAGAAAAAACCGGTAACTATTGTGACCAAAGAAGCTTCTGGCGTGATCAACAATAATTTATCAGTAACCATGGATTCTCAAGGCTTACCACAAGCATTGATTGGCGAAATGGCGGATATTTATGCATGGACCATCAACTTCTGGAAACTGCAAAAAGGCGATAAGTTTAAGATCATTTACAGACAACGTTTTATTGAAGATTCAATCTACGCAGGGCTGGAAGGTATTGATGCCGCCTATTTTCAACATAAGGATGAAGACTTTTACGCCTTTAAATTTGAAACGGACTCCCTTACAAAAAACGCCGATTTCTTTGATGAAAAGGCCAAAAGTTTAAAGCGTGCCTTCTTAAAAGCGCCCGTTCAGTTTAGCCGTATTTCATCGCGCTATAATTTAAATCGACGGATTGCCTATTATGGATATGCTCTGCGGCCACATAAAGGTACCGACTTTGCAGCGCCCATTGGAACGCCCATTTTGGCAACGGCCAACGGCACGGTCACGGAATCCACTCAAAGAGGTGGCAATGGAAAATACGTGAAGATCAAACACAGTGACACCTATAGCACCCAATATTTGCACATGCGTAACCAAGCCGTGAAAAAAGGGCAATATGTGAAGCAAGGCGATGTGATTGGCTATGTGGGCATGACCGGAAATACCGGTGGACCACATGTCTGCTATCGCTTTTGGAAAAACGGGCAACAAGTGGATCCTTTTAAGGAAAAACTGCCAACCGCTGAGTCCATCCCAAATCATCTGGTGGTTAAATACCAAGACTTCATAATACCTTTAAGAGAGCGTTTGGATAAGATCCCTTACGAATATCAGAACGAAACGACGATAGAACAAGGCTATTCGATCACTAAAAACTAACTCATGGCATTACCAAAAATCAACCCAACCCATACTAAAGCGTGGGTAAAGCTTCAGGAACATTTTAAAGGCATAAAAGATGTGCACATGATGCAATGGTTTTCTGAAGATAAAAACCGTGCCTCTGATATGACCATCAGATGGGAAGATTTTTATGTGGACTATTCTAAAAATAGAATGGACGCTAAAACCATGGAGTTGCTATTGGAGCTCGCTGATGAAACCCAGTTGAGAACTGCAATTGATAAGCAGTTTCAAGGCGATATCATCAATGAAACAGAGGGTAGGGAAGTTTTGCACACCGCTTTAAGAAGTCCAAAATCTGCTAAAGTAACGGTGGAAGGTCAGGATATTATGCCTGAGATCCATGAGGTAAAATTAAAAATCAAAGACTTTACGACTGACATTGTCGATGGAAAAAGAAAAGGGTATACCAATAAAGCATTTACAGATGTGGTGAACATTGGCATTGGTGGTTCTGATTTAGGGCCTGCCATGGTGGTGGATGCGCTTCAGTATTATAAAAATCACTTGACTACGCATTTTGTGAGCAATGTGGATGGCGATCACGTCAACGAGGTTTTAAAAAAGCTCAATCCAGAAACCACGTTGTTTGTCATAGTTTCCAAAACATTTACCACACAAGAAACCTTATCCAACGCCAACACCATAAAAGACTGGTTCTTAAAATCGGCGTCAGAAAATGATGTTGCCAAACACTTTGTGGCCGTATCTACAAATATTGAAAATGTCAAAAACTTTGGCATTGATGAAAATAATATTTTCCCGATGTGGAATTGGGTTGGCGGTCGTTTTTCGTTGTGGAGCGCCGTTGGATTATCAATAAGTCTGGGCGCAGGTTATGACAATTTTGATAAGTTGTTAGCTGGTGCCCATGACATGGATGAGCATTTCAAATCGGCAGATTTTAATACGAATCTACCAGTTGTTTTGGCATTGATCGGCATTTGGTACACCAACTTCTTTAAATCTGAAAGTGAAGCCGTCATTGGGTATTCACAATATTTAAATCAGTTTGCCACCTATTTACAACAGGCCAATATGGAAAGTAATGGCAAAAGTGTGGATAGAAATGGCGACAAGGTCACCTATCAAACAGGCAATATTGTATGGGGAGAGCCAGGCACAAACTCGCAACATGCCTTTTTTCAATTGATTCACCAAGGCACCAAACTCATTCCGGCCGATTTTATCGGGTTTGGGAAATCGTTGCATGGCAATAAGGACCATCAGGATAAATTGATGTCCAATTTTATCGCGCAGACTGAAGCGCTTTTAAATGGAAAATCAAAAAATGAGGTCGTTTCTGAGTTAAAAAGTCAAAACACTTCCGAAGACACCATACAACAGTTGATGCCCTTTAAAGTATTTGAAGGTAACAAGCCAACCAATACTTTATTGATTGATCAGTTGACACCTGAAAGTTTAGGGAAGCTGATAGCCCTTTATGAGCACAAGATCTTCGTGCAAGGGGTGATTTGGAACGTTTATAGTTATGATCAATTTGGGGTTGAGCTCGGAAAGCAATTGGCCACTAATATTCTAAAAGAGATCTCAACAACCGAGACTATTGTGAATCATGATAGTTCTACACGCAATTTATTAGAGCATTATAAGAATTTTAGTTAAAGTTTGTTTAAAACTTTTGTAAAACTTATTTTATTATGCATGCATTGTATCCTATAAATCTATTAACTTCGCACTGTTAAAATTTCTTAACGTTTTAGTAATATTAAATCATAATAATGGCTTAATTTTGCGCAAAATTTAAAATCTAATTTTAAACATTAAAAATGAAAAAACTTACTCAATTCTTAATGATGGCTGTAGCATTACTAACTACTGCAGTCATGACGGCTCAAGTAACTTCTTCCAGTATGAGTGGTCGGGTTACAGATGCTGAAGGTCCAGTTATGGGGGCAACAGTCATTGCTACCCACGTACCTTCAGGAACGACTTACGGATCGATTACCAATGATGATGGTCGATTCAATTTACCTGGGATGCGTGTTGGCGGACCATACACTGTAGAAGTGTCATATATTGGATATGGGACAAACACAACGAGTGATATTGTAATTGGCTTGGGTGCCGGTTATCTTCATGACGTGGTTTTAAGTGAAGAAAGTGTTTCTTTAAGTCAGGTGGTCATTTCTGCCAAAAGAACAAGGTTTTCAACAGAGAAAACTGGTGCAGTAACCAACATCTCAAATGCACAGTTGACTGCAATGCCAACCATTAACAGAAGTATTACTGATATTGCCAAACTTTCTCCTTATTCAAATGGGATGAGTATTGCTGGTGGTGACGGTCGTTCTACTAACTTTACGGTAGATGGTGCAAACTTTAACAACAACTTTGGATTGAGTTCAAGTCTGCCTGCTGGTGGAAGTCCAATTTCATTGGATGCTATTGAAGAAGTTCAAGTGGTCGTTGCGCCATTTGATGTGCGTCAAACGAATTTTATTGGCGGTGGTATTAACGCAATTACTAAATCAGGAACCAACAGATTTAAAGGTTCTGCTTACACCTATTTCAACAACCAAGATATGCGAGGTAACCGCATTGGTGATGTTCAGTTTGGTGATCGTGACGATGAGTCAAAAACAATTTATGGTATGACTTTAGGTGGTCCGATCATTAAAAATAAGTTGTTCTTTTTTGTGAATGCTGAAAAAGAAGTACGTCCAGGACAGGTTGTAAGTTGGAGACCATCTGAAGATGGTGTAGCCGACCTTGATTTGTCACTTTCCCGTACCAGTATTGCTGATATGGAACGCGTAAAACAACATTTAATTACCAATTACGGTTACAATCCAGGATCGTACAGTAATTATCCTTCCGATGAAAGCAATAAAAAATTCCTTGTACGTTTGGACTGGAACATCAATCCTACCAACAAATTGAGTGTACGTTATAACTACGCTAAAAACCAAGGATGGAATGCAACCAACGGCAACTCAAATAATGCAGGTTTTCGTAACAGAGGGATGAACCGTATTTCAGAACATTCTATGGCATTCTCAAACTCTACGTACTCCATGGATAATATTGTGAATTCATTGTCTTTGGATTTAAACAGTAGAATTTCAGACAAGCTTTCAAATCAGTTGCTTGTTACCTCTTCAAAAATAGAAGATGCACGTGGAACAAATTCCTCACCTTTCCCATTTATTGATATATTGAATGGTACTACACCAAGTGGAACGCAAAGTCAAGAGCCTTATATGTCTGCAGGTTATGAGTTATTCACCTGGAATAATGCGGTCAACAATAATACATTCACGATTACTAATAATTTGACCTATTATTTAGACAATCATAAAATAACTGGAGGCTTAAGTTATGAGCACCAATTGGCAAACAACTCTTATATGAGAAATGGTACTGGGTACTATCGTTATGCCAGTATTGATGACTTCCTTAATCAAGCCGCTCCTACTGATTTTGCACTAACTTATGGTTACGATGGTGAGAAAAATCCAACCGCTGAAGTTGCTTTTAATCAGTTTGGAATTTACCTTCAGGATGACTGGGATGTGAATGCTAATTTCAAATTATCTTATGGTATCCGTGCTGATTATTTGAAATATGAGGACAATATCTTAAGAAACAACGCCATCTATGATATAGATTTTGGTGGGAAACGTGTTGATACCGGCAAATGGCCAGATGCTAACGTTCAAGTGTCTCCAAGAGTTGGATTCTCATGGGATATTAAAGGTGACCAATCGATGAAACTTCGTGGTGGAACAGGTATCTTCTCAGGAAGGTTGCCATTGGTATTCTTCACAAACATGCCAACCAACTCAGGAATGGTACAAGGAAGTTATGCTGCCGTTACAAGATATAACACCGATGGTACAGTAAATACAGCAGGTTCTGATTTAGCTGTTTTAGATAGATTAGCTGGACCAATGATTACTGATGTAGCTGAAATGATTGATAGATTGGGTCTACCAAGTACAATTAGACCAGAAGATGGAGAGTTGCCTGGTGACGTTAATGGTGTAGATCCTAATTTCAAAATGCCACAAGTTTGGAAAACGTCTTTAGCATTTGATTATGACATTCCTGTTTCTTTCCCATTGTCAGTTACATTGGAAGGGATATACACAAAAAACATTAATGGTGTCATGCTTAAAAACTATGACTTGAAAGAAGTAGATGGCTCATGGGAACGTTTCTCAGGGTCTGACAACAGATATATTTATCCTGATAGAAGTGATTTGACCCATGTTGGTAGAGATGCTTACGTATTGACAAATACCAGTGAAGGATGGGGTGCTATTGGTAATATTACAGTAAACGCAGAGCCTGTTGAAGATTTGCGATTAATGGCTGCATATACCTATACCGAGTCACAAGAAATTACAGGCATGCCTGGTAGTAATGCCGGATCTGCTTACGGTGGATTGATTGGTGTTAACGGACCACACTTACCAGAACTTCAACGTTCACAATATGTTGTGCCAAGTAGAGTAATTGGATCAGCGGGGTACAAACTTCCTTGGTCTAACAACCTATTGGAATCGGCTACTTTCATCAATGTGTTCTATTCAGGTTCTTCGTCTAACGGATATAGCTATACCTATTCAAATGATATGAATGGCGATGGAAATAATACAGATTTAATTTATATTCCTAAAGGTAGAGGAGATATTCAGTTTGTCAGTACTGCTGATGAAGATGCGTTCTTTAATTTTATGGCACAAGATAAATACCTTAAAAACAATAAAGGTAAATATGCTGAAGCCAATGCCGTTCGCACGCCGTGGGTTCACACTTTCGATTTGAGGTTAACACGTGAGTATTATTTCAACGTTTTAGATACTAGAAATACATTACAGTTTAGTTTGGATTTCTTGAATGTAGGGAACCTTATTAATTCAAAATGGGGTGTTAGTCAAAGAAACAATATCGCGAATAGAGGCCAAATTCTGAAGTATGAAGGAAAAGATGCCAATAACGTCCCTTCGTATTCTTTTGCAAAATCTAGCGGTGATTATATAACTGATTCATTTGATTATAACTATTTCTATGGTGAAACATGGAAACTTCAAGTAGGTGTTAAATATTCATTCTAATCACATAGTTCAAAAGATAGCAACGTTTACCCGTTGTTGACTTATACCAAAGCGTCCATCAAATTGATGGACGCTTTTTTTATGGATAATGTTCAATAGATTTCTTGATGCCCATAGGATATGAAATCTAAATCAAATAGCATCTGTGTTAAAGGATTTTAAACACTTCTAAGGTTGTAATTTGAGGTTCGGCAGCTCTTCGTCAATTTGACTGTAATCGGCCTGTTACAAGGCTTTGTTAGCCGTAGAGTGTAAAGTAGTGCCTCACACTATGTACTTGTTTTATATTGAAGGGTTTTTTGAGCTTCTCTATTTAATTTTGATCAATAGAATTTGACGGAGCTTCCTAGGGCACATTCTCAAGAAGTCCCCTGTATTAATTCCAAGAGCCCCGTAGGGGGCGATATCTTGATAGCACCTAGGTAAATACATAGCCAAAGCCCCATAGGGGCGACATCTTTATCGGAACGACATTTTTTTGATGAAAATTAACGCCGTTGTTGGTGTTTCTCAACGACAATCCAATGGTAACAGATCCTAAACACATAAACCAAAAAAAAGCCCCTAACTCTTTTGGAAAGAAGTCGGGGCTTTTATATATAGTATGAGATTACTGTCTTCGCAGGAATTAATTACCACAGCCCCAGCGGGGCGTCATCTTAGTAGAAATGATCAATAGTTAGTTTCAAAGCTCCGTAGGGGCGACATATTGATAGTGCTTTATTTTTGACGAAAACAAACGCTATTGTTGGTGTTTTTCACCTACAATTCACCGAAAAATCTAATTAAATGTGAACGTTAAAAATGAGAACCAATAAAAAAAGCCACCATATCTTTTTATAAAGATAAAATGGCTTTTATAGTATGAGATTCCTGCCTTCGCAGGAATTGGGCTGTCCTAAAGAACTAATGAGAATATATAATCAGAGCCCCAGCGGGGCGAAATATTAGTAGAAACAGGGTGCGTAAATCTATAGCCCCAGGAGGGCGACATCTTTCTCAGGGCAAGATGTTTTCAGACTAAAATTAACGTCGTTGTTGGTGTTTTTCAACGACAATGCAATGGTAACAGATCCTAAACACATAACCCAAAAAAAAGTCCCTACCTCTTTTGGAAAGAAGTAGAGGCTTTTATAGTATGAGATTCCTGCCTTCGCAGGAATGGGGCTACCCTAAAGACACACGTTTAAAGTCTGTTACTTTAACATCGCCATAAGATTCCACATATTTAGCAACATTTATTTTTTCATCCTTAATGAACGTTTGGTCCAACAAACATTTTTCTTGATCTAATGTGGTGTTGTCTGAAATAAAACGCTCCATTTTACCTGGAAGGATTCTGTCCCAGATTTGCTCTGGTTTCCCTTCAGCTTTCAATTCAGCTTTCGCGTCTTCTTCAGCTTTTGTCAATACTTCTGGGGTCAATTGAGCCATAGAAATGTATTGAGGTACGTTTTTAGGAGTTTTGTTCATACGCGCGCGCTCTTCATTATCTTTTTCAATAACAGCAATTCTCGCATCGGTTTCTGCAGCAATGAATGCAGGATCAAAATCTTTGTAAGATAATGTTGTAGCACCCATAGAAGCCACTTGCATGGCGATATCTTTCGCTAATTCGTCAGCTTTATCAACTTTAGCAGAGAAGCCAACAAGAGCAGCAATTTTATTAATGTGAACATAAGCCCCAACATAAGGCGCTTCCAATTTCTCAAATGCATTCAAGTCGATTTTTTCACCAATCACACCTGTTTGCTCAATCAATTTGTCGGCAACAGTCATTCCACCAAAGTCAGCAGCAAGTACTTCTTCTTTAGAATTATAGTTGATAGCAATATCAGCAATCTCATTTGCCAAGGCAATAAAAGATTCGTTTTTACCAACAAAATCAGTTTCACATCCAACCACAATGGCTACACCAACAGTGTTGTCATCATTTATTTTAGCAACAGCAGCACCTTCAGTAGAATCTCTGTCAGCTCTTTGATCGGCAACCTTTTGACCTTTTTTACGCAATATGCTAATTGCTTTGTCAAAATCTCCTTCAGCCTCAACCAAAGCTTTTTTACAATCCATCATTCCGGCACCTGTAGTTTGTCTAAGTTTATTAACTTCTGCAGCTGTTATTTTTGTCATAATTTCTAAGTGTATTTTATTAAAAAAGTCGTTCAATTAATTTTCAACAAAGAAAAGAACCAAACGACTTTAAGATGTTATATTAATATGTTTATTCTTCTTCGTCAGCGGCTACCTTCTTTGCAACTGCTTTCTTTTCTTTTTTCTCTTCCTTGTCTGCTTTCTCTACTTTTTCTTTTTTCTCAGCTTTTACAACTTTTTCTTCTTTGCCTTCTTTGTCGGTTTTCTCTGATTTACGTTCAGATAAACCATCAGCGATAGCAGAGGTGATAAGCGTTAAAACTTTATCAATAGATTTTGAAGCATCATCATTTGAAGGAATTACGTATTCTACCTGACGTGGATCAGAATTCGTGTCCACCATTGCAAAGATTGGAATGTTTAATTTCTGGGCTTCTCTAATAGCAATGCTTTCACGTTTAATATCCACTACAAATAAAGCACCTGGCAAACGGGTCATCTCTGAAATTGAACCTAAGTTTTTCTCTAACTTAGCTCTTAAACGGTCAACTTGTAAACGTTCTTTTTTAGACAATGTCAAGAATGTACCATCTTTCTTCATTCTATCAATCATAGCCATTTTCTTAACGGCTTTTCTGATAGTTACAAAGTTGGTCAACATTCCGCCTGGCCATCTTTCAGTAATGTAAGGCATGCTTACAGCACCTGCTTTCTCAGCAACGATGTCTTTAGCTTGTTTTTTTGTAGCTACAAATAAAATCTTCTTTCCTGAAGCTGCAATTTTATGAAGCGCCTCAGACGATTCTTTAATTTTTGCGGCTGTTTTGTAAAGATTGATGATATGGATGCCATTACGCTCCATATAAATGTAAGGAGCCATATTTGGATCCCATTTTCTTGTCAAGTGACCAAAGTGTACACCTGCTTCAAGTAATTCTTTAACTTCTATACTTTCCATTTTGTAATAGTTTACGTTCTGTTGAATTAGCAATGATAAAGTGGTTTCCACCGTGGCGGAGCGCCTTTACCATTTAGATGCTAAACTAAATCCTCACGAGGTAACGTGATAGACAACATTAACTGGTTATTTTGTTTGTTTTTTTTAAAAAACTCGATTGGAAATACGTTTGATACTATTCCCAATCAAGATGGTAATAATAAGATTAACGTTTAGAGAATTGGAATTTCTTACGTGCTTTCTTCTGACCGAATTTCTTACGTTCAACCATTCTTGGGTCTCTTGTTAACAATCCTTCTGGTTTCAGGATCAATCTGTTTTCAGGATCAATCTCACACATAACGCGAGATAATGCTAAACGGATTGCTTCTGCTTGACCAGTAATACCACCTCCATATACATTTACTGTAATATCAAAGTTGCTTTCATTGTTAGTCATGACCAAAGGTTGGTTTACTTTGTACTGTAGTGCAGCACTTGGAAAGTAGACCGGCATGTCTTTTTTATTAATTGTGATGTTCCCTTTTCCTGAGGCAACATACGCGCGAGCAACAGCCGTCTTTCTACGGCCAATTTTGTGAATTACTTCCATTTACTTGAATTCGTTTAAGTTAATTGTTTTTGGCTTTTGAGCAGCATGTGTGTGCTCAGTACCAACCACAACGGTTAGGTTACGGAATAATTCTGCACCTAATTTGTTTTTAGGGAGCATCCCTTTTACTGATTTCTCTACTACTCTAGACGGATCCTTTCCGAATAGTTCCATAGCAGTTAAAAATTTCTGACCACCTGGATACCCTGTGTGACGAATGTAAGTTTTATCGTTCCACTTGTTTCCTGTTAAGTTGATTTTTTCAGAGTTGATAACAATGACGTTATCTCCGCAATCAACGTGTGGTGTGAAGTTAGGTTTGTGTTTGCCTCTTAAAAGTTTTGCAACTTTTGAAGCTAAACGACCTAGTGATTGCCCTTCAGCGTCCACCAAAACCCACTGCTTATCCACAGTAGCTTTGTTAGCTGAAATCGTTTTGTAGCTTAATGTATTCACACTAATTAATTTTTATTTGTCACGTTGTTGGCGTGACGAGTTAAACATTCCTCTCTTAAAAAGAGTTTGCAAATTTACGATAATCTATGTGATTACCAAATAGTATGATGCGAAATTTGTTGATAAAATTTCGCGGTTTTGGGTTTGTCTTATTCGTGGGATAGTTTTTCGCTATTTTAAAATGCAGGAAGCGATTTAAATGTGCCTAATGCTTTATGAATGATTGGGTTACTTAAGATCTAAATGAGAAGAATTTAGTGAAGCGTTTTATAACCTAATCTCCACATAAAAATTGTTTTTTATCTGAGTTATTAACATCTAAATCCCGTCAAAAAGTGATTCTTCAACCTAAAACTCATTGGATGCGATCATTCGAATTGGTCGAAGACCTTTCCACTCATTTTTTTTAAAATCAAAATATAGACCTGATTAACCTGAATAGGTACAATTGACTTCTTCACACAAAAGACCTCATAAAAAAAATCCTTAAGCCTCTCCTTTGAAATAGATCAACCCAAAATTTCGATTAGGGAGTGCTTACCCGCTCTAAGGTCTTAATCTTTCGGTTGCCCCAATAGAGTATGATTACAGAAACGCTAGCACATAAAAACATAATTCCTGTCATGGGAAGCGGCGTTTCGTTACTAAGTGTGGAGACTAGTGCAGTAATTATGGCACCGATTCCTAACTGTAGCGCGCCCATAAGAGCAGAAGCCGTTCCTGCACTCTTTTCAAAGGGTGCAAGCGACAAGGCTGAAGTGTTTGGGAAGGCAAAACCTTGGGTGCTCAAGAATAGAAACACCAAAACGATCATGGAATACATTTCAATAAGCTGAAATATGGTGCCGAAAAATAACAGTGCCCCAGCTACGACTTGGCATAACAGGGTGACTTTTACAATTTGTTGGCTTGTGTATTTTTTTAGCATAAACGTGTTTACCTGGCTGGCGGTCACCAAACCCATGGCAATAATCCCAAAAATCCATCCGTATTGTTTTTCAGAAACTCCGTAAAGTTCCATAAATACGTGAGGTGAACCGGCTATATAAGCATATAGGCCACTGGCGGCAAAAGATCCCGTTAGGGTGTACGTATAAAATTGAGGTGTTTTCAATACATTCCAAAACTTGGTCATGATTGGTTTCGGTTTTAATGACATCGTTGTGTCAGGTGGTGCTCCTAAAGGAAGCCAGAAGTAAACGAGAAGAATATTAAGTGCCACGAGCACCGCCAAAATTATAAATATGGAATGCCAGCCCCAATGAGCTGTGGCGAAACCACCCAGAGTAGGGGCAACAATTGGCGAAACAGCAATCACCAACATCAGCAGACTGAATATTTTTGCGGTTTCAGTTACCGGAAAGAGGTCGCGGACCAAAGCTCGGGCAGCCACCATCCCGGCGCATCCCCCCAATGCTTGTATAAATCGGGCGAGAATCAGGGAATCTACTGAAGTCACATACACAATATAAACAGATGCAAATAAATAGATAAACAGCCCAACCAAGAGCGGGGTCCGCCTCCCGAACCTATCCAGCAAGGGCCCATAGATCATTTGTCCAAGGCTCACACCAACGAAATAACTGGATAAAGAAAGCGCCACGCGTCCCGTAGTAGAGTTTAGATCGCGCGCTATCTCTGGGAATCCTGGTAAATAGAGGTCAATCGAAAATGGTCCAAGGGCTGAGAGCAGGCCTAAAATGAGAATGATAAGATTTCGTTTTTTCTTTTGCATTTTGCTTATAACAGTTTGCAAAATTACAAAAGACGGATTTGTTATTGGCCTGTATTACTATTTGATTAAGCTTTATCCAAATGACCTACGGAAAAGCATTTCAGAAAATAGGTGATATCTAATTTTGATAGGGCTATGACACAGTATATAAAAGAGAATCGCAAAGGTCGAAATGCGAGCGCTTTCAGTGCAACTTAGCGATGCGGTATCATGAATTCCAAAAAATAACAATAGTATCACGCTGAGAACAGAAACAGTCACGTTTATATTTTTACATTTTGAAATCAATACTTTCAAAGCCATCCACGAAGAATACCTAAAAACCTTCCCAAACTATTAAGACCATGCGCTATCTCGGGAAATCCTGGCAAGTATAGTTCTATTGATAATGGTTTCAATTCAGAGCGCAGGCCCAGAATGAGGATGAGGAGGTTTTGTTTTTTGATTTGCACTATGGTAATAAAATCTTGCAAAATTATTAAAGTAGAGTCTATTGCATAGCGTTGATGTAGTAGAGATTATTATGACTCTAAAGGAATTATAAATTAATGTTTCAACATGCTTTTACAAATCATCTTACGATTAGAAACATGAGTTAATTTTACGTTTTTACTTGCAGTAAGAGTTCTGCTATACATATATGCTCAATATCCTATGTTGGTAGTTGTGTTAGTTTGACCTTTTCTTAATGGTCCTTTTAGATTTACTCTTAATCTTATGATTTCTTTTATTCAGCTTCGTTGTCTTTTTCTGAATTTTTGCGCTGGCCCCAACTGATTCTAATAGTTTTTTTATTCTTTCAGAAGCTCTTAAATCCATGTTTTCTTGAACGACGTCAAGTTCATTCACAATTTGTTCTGCTTCTTTCAATCCTCCGCCTCTAATTTCTCGTACAGCTTTAATTACTCCTGTTTTATTAATTCCAGCACTCGTTAATTTGACTGAATAGTTTCCATCGGATATTTCTTGGTTGTTATTGGATATAGCTGGATTGATAGGACTGTTCGGTAGCATTTCATATAAATTCACACGGGAATTTTGAAGGTTTGGAGAAGTCATTTTATTAATTTTTGCGCTTGCTCCGACTGATTCTAACATTCTTTTTATTCTTTCGGCAGTTCTTAAATCGATGTCTTCTTGAACGACGTCAAGTTGATTCACAATTCGTTCTGCTTCTTTCAATCCGCCGCCTCTAATTTCTCGTACAGCTTTAATTACTCCTGTTTTATTAATTCCTGCACTCGTTAATTTGACTGAATAGTCTCCATCGGATATTTCTTGGTTGTTATTGGATATAGCTGGTTTGATAGGACTGTCCGGTAGCTTTTCATATAAATTCACACTGGAATTTTGAAGGTTTGGAGAAGTCATTTTTTCAATTTTTGCGCTTGCTCCGACCGATTCTAACATTCTTTTTATTCTTTCGACAGTTCTTAAATCGATGTCTTCTTGAACGACATCAAGTTGATTCACAATTTGTTCTGCTTCTTTCAATCCGCCGCCTCTAATTTCTCGTACAACTTTAATTACTCTTGTTTTATTGGTTCCTACACTTAATAACCTTACCAAATACTTGTCATCGGACAAATTAGGTTGGAGTACATTGATCTTAACCTTCGCACCCAATTTTTTAAGTTGATTGGCGAGAACATTTGCCTCATTAATTTTTAGATCAGTTTTTACGATGCCGCCATAGTTTACTAATTTGTTTATCTGTTCTATTTTTCCCTCTCCTAAATAGTTTATTAAAAATTGCGTAATTTCTGATTTTCCATGCCCCACGGGAGATAAAATCACCTCATATAAATCTGAGGTAATCTTCATAACATCATGCATTGAAATCAAATGATCTGCCAATTGACAATTAGGCATCAAAGGATTCATCTCTACCATTAGGCTTTTAGACTGCTCATAATTTTTGACATATATAGCATTCAACTCTTTTGAGCTTCCAAGAAAGGATATAAATAAAAACAATCCAGTGATTATAATTCTTAAAGGGTTGTTGGTTAGCGTCTTCATGATTTGATTTATTTAAAAAAAATGGATCCAACTTTTCTTGAGTTAACGAAATTACTCGTAATCTACCTAAAATATGACAGATAAATAGGTGACGAATTAAAATTATTCAGGTTAAAAGCGCCTGTTCTTCTCATCTTTTAATTGATTTATACCCAATATATCATATTATCTGCCATTTGTGTATAGTGGAAAACCCAATGTATATTGATTAACTTCAACTCAAGAAATTTTTGTGCTCATCAACTCACTCAGTGTGCAAGTGAATGGAAATGCAGAAGCATTCCCAGTTTTGTAATTCGGTAATTTATTAAAATCCCATGTATTGTTCCCAAAAAGATTCTTATCAACTTTTCTATTTTAATGACCAAGTAGTTTTTCTTTAAATCAGAGGTACTTTTTGATTTTGGATAACCTGTTTTTTCTAAATTTAATCTATTATATACTTGTGGACCTCTGCTGACAATTTTCCATAAATCATATGAACCGCTTGATTTATGAGTGCGAAGAAGAAGATATTTTGCTGAAACTGTTTCTTTGTCTAAAACTAAAGATTCCCGACCTTAATCCATTCGGAAATTATACGTTCCATTTTTTGAAATCCAATTATATTGGGCCTGTGTATTATCATCATTTAAATACTCAGGAATTGGTTCAGTAATTTCATTAGGGGTATCATTTTTCTAAAACTTGAAATTTTTTGTTTGCTAAATTTTCACGTTGCGAAGCTGTATTTAAGAAGTGTTTAAAACCAATTTAGCAATGAGATGTCGCTAATAGCACTGTGGTAGTGGTAATTTCGACTTAGCGATGCGTATCATGAATTCTTATGTGTGAAAATAAAACTGGATATGTGTGCTAATGGGAATTTGGCATCAAAACAAGTAAATGAGAATTGATTTTTATAGTATCTTTCCATAAAATTATACTTCTCATGAATACATTTAAAGCCGTTCATACAGAATATTTGAGACCGTCAAGAACTATTGAGACAGTTCTCGTATCGAATGAAAAATTAAGTCAAGTATTCTTTGTTTATAATTATGAAGGAAACTCTTTTAGAGTTTTTAAAAATCATTTGGATTTGATACTGTTCTTTCAGGATAAGGCTGAAGCCGATTATGAGTTTGGAACGGAGCTGGAGCTGGATGGGTTTTTGGGTGAGGTGAATTTATCACACTAATTCAAAGCTTATAATAACCGCATAGTTAGCTTGCTGTACAGTTAAAGTATAAGAAGGCAGTTTCGGTCATTTTGTAGATTTTTAACACCTGGAAAATTGAGTATATTTGAAAAGGAAAAATATGAGAACGACTTGCCAATTTCCGATTGATGGATAGAGAAGGTGAGAACAATATTGGTCTGATAATGTTGAGGATTTTCGGTGCGGAGTACGGGAGTTACTCTAGGTAAACAGAAATGTGATTTTACTATAATAGGCATTATAAAACAACATATAGCATGACAAAGAAACCTGGTGTGACAAAAAGATGTTTAATATCAAAAGATTAGTTAGTTCTACAATGGTAAAAAGGAACATAGCTGTTAAACATACAAACGGTAATTATTCATTTACCAAAGCTTATAAATTATATATTGACTTTGCTAAAGACTTAGTTGCTGACAAAAATCAGGTGTGATAAAAAAATGTTGTTATAAAATGCGATAATATGAAAATGCTTCACGTAGTTTGTGCCATCATCTATAACGATGATGAGATTCTTATAGCTCAACGCAACGACAAAATGGCTTTGCCTCTTAAGTGGGAGTTTCCTGGAGGAAAGGTAGAAAAAGGCGAGGATAAAAAAACGGCCCTACGACGCGAAATAAAAGAGGAATTAGCTATGGAGATTGAAGTTGGGAAAGCCTTAGAGCCTGTAATCTATCATTATCAAGACTTTTCCATAACACTCTATCCGTATGTCTGTGGTGCCTTAACTAAAGAATTTATAAAACGTGAGCATCGGGAAATCCGCTGGGAAAAGATTGAGAATCTAAAGAAGTATGACTGGGCGGCGGCGGATGTCCCAGTGGTGAAAAAATTAATAACAGAAATAAATAAAATGTAATGGTTGAGGGAGTTTACGAAAGTCTGATCACAGAAACTTTAAAAGAAAAGTTGTCTTCCTTAGATCGAAATCAATTTTTTGTAGCCGATGAGAAGCAATTGGATAAAGAAGAGGCTATTCATTTTCTGACAATTCATTTTACCAAGGCTTTGAAAAATGCTTTAAATCTGATTAAAGCCGACAAGAAAAAATTTGTTTCACGTCAGATTGAGATTACGAATAAACTCTTAGGCTATTTATCAGAAAATATTTCTGATTATGAATTTTCAGAAGACCTTATCGCGGATGGAGGTTTTATTCTTGAGGGCATTTTGGATAAATTAAATTCCGATTATAAAGATGTCTCTTTGCAATTAAAAGAAATAATGCCTACTACTCGTCTTGTCCAAAGCGAGCTTTTCGTAGGAGGCAATCAGGGGGTTTCTCTTGACTCTGAACTTAAGAAGGAAATTCGTTCTGCAGATCGAATTAACTTATTAGTTTCTTTTATTAAATGGAAAGCTATTGTTATTTTACAAGAGGCTTTTCAAGAATTTACGGCTCGTGGAGGAAAATTAAGAGTTATTACTACCACCTATATGGGCGCATCGGATGCAAAAGCTATTGATTTTTTAAGCCATCTGCCAAATACGCAGGTTAAAGTTTCCTACAACAATTCAAATGAAAGGCTTCACGCCAAAGCTTATCTTTTTTACCGCAATACCGGATACCACACAGGTTATATTGGCTCTTCCAATTTTTCTCGCTCTGCATTAACTGATGGATTGGAATGGAATGTAAAAGTGACCACCAAGGAGATACCTCATATTATCGATAAGTTTCAAAAAACCTTTGAAAGCTATTGGAATGATCCAGAATTTGAATTGTATGATTCCAGTCAATTTGATAATCTCGGAAAAATCCTTTTGCAAAGTCAATTTGGGAAGAGAACGGAAGAAATCGTGAACTTTTTCGATCTAAAACCTTACCATTTCCAATCTGAGATTTTGGAAAAATTAAAGGTTGAACGAAACGTTCATGATTCCTGGAAAAATTTAATTGTAGCTGCAACAGGAACAGGAAAAACAATGATTTCTGCTTTTGATTTCAACGCTTATAAACAGGAAAACCCGAGAACAAAATTTATTTTTATTGCACATCGGATTGAAATTCTACGACAATCGCTTCATGCGTTTCGAAATGTTCTAAAAGATCAAAATTTTGGAGAGTTATTTGGTGATAGTTACGTTCCCACACAAAAGAATGCCGTTTTTGCTACCATTCAAACTTTGGCCAACCAACTAAATTCTTTTTCCTCACCTGAATATTATGATTATATAATTTTAGACGAAGTCCATCACGCGGCGGCCGATTCATATCAAAAAATCATTAATTATTATCGCCCAAAAGTGCTATTAGGTTTAACGGCTACTCCGGAACGAATGGATGGAAAGAGCATTTTAAAAGATTTCAATTTTCGAACGGCGGCGGAAATTCGATTACCAGACGCGTTAAACAACAAGCTTTTGTGCCCTTTTCAATATTTTGGAATTTCAGATTCAGTGGATTATTCAAGAATTAAGTGGAATAACGGAAGATATGATATAAGTGAATTAACGCACTTGTTAACGGCAAATGACATTCGTGTAGGAGATATTATACGCAATTTAAAAAATTACACAAAAGACATAAACTCTGTGAGTGCCATTGGATTCTGTGCAAGTATCCTCCACGCAAAATATATGCAGCAGAAATTTTCGGAGGCAGGTCTAAAATCCGAGTGCCTGACTTCGGAAAATACCAGAGATCGGGTTGATATTATTCATAAATTCAAATCAAAGGAAATCAATTATCTTTTTGTTGTTGATATTTTTAATGAAGGCATTGATATACCTGAAATTGATACGGTTTTATTTTTAAGACCAACAGAAAGTTTGACCATCTTTTTACAGCAATTAGGCCGGGGTCTTCGACTCCACCAAGGAAAGGATGTACTCACTGTATTGGATTTTGTGGGTCACGCAAGAAAGGAATATGATTATGAGAATAAATTTCGTGCTTTAATTGGTAAAACTAATACCACTGTCCAAAATGAAATAGAAAAGGACTTTCCCAATCTACCACTCGGCAGCGCCATTGTCTTGGAGAAACAAGCAAAGGAACATATTTTAGAAAATATACGTCAGGCGACTGATATGAATAAACGGAAGTTGATCAACTTATTGGAAAACTATGGAAACCACACCCATCTTCCTTTAAACCTTGAAAACTTTCTACATATTTACAATCTCGAACTAAAACATATTTACAAACACCACACATTTAACTCTCTATATTCTGAAGCTTTTAATAAGAAATTTGACACTCTGTATTTTGATAACTTCAAATCAATGATGGGTAAAAAATGGATGGTGACGGAATCTTTGACTTATTTTAAATTCCTTCTGGAATTAATCAATGTCGATTTTGAGTTAGACGCGTTACCGACTTCACAACAGAATGAGAAAATGGCTTTGATGTTATATTACGATTTTTATAAAGATGCGATCTCAGAATTGTCTTTAAAAGAAGGTTTAAAAAGGATTGGTAAAAACAAAGAGATGAATAAGGAGTTGAAATCTTTTTTATCGATTAAAATTGATAAAATTGGCTTTGAAGAAATTCCATTCACTTTGGATGATGGTTCGCTTTTTCCCTTACAAATTCATTCAAGATATACTCGTGATCAAATTTTAGTTGCTATGGGATTGAGTACCATAGACAAGAAAAACCCGAATCGCGAAGGAGCCGCTTTGAATAAAGAAACCAATACAGAAGCCTTGTTTATCAACCTACATAAATCGGAGGAAGATTTTTCACCCACTACCATGTACGATGATTATGCCATCAATGAAACTCTATTTCACTGGCAGTCTCAAAATCAGACTTCGTCCGAAAGTCCAAAAGGTCTCTCATACATTAATCAAGAAAAAGACAATAAAACTATTTTATTGTTTGTTCGCGAAAGCAATCGCGATGCAGATGGCTTTACGCAGGGATATGTGTTCATTGGCCCTGCAAGATATGTGGAACACGAAGGTTCAAAACCAATGTCCGTAAAATGGGAACTTCATGAACCCATTCCTCACTATCTCTGGAAGGAAAGTGCAAAACTGCGTGTTGGTTAACATTTGACATAGGAGGTGAATTAAATTAATACTCCCGGAAAATTAAGATTTACCACATAATTGAAAAAATATCAATAGAAGTTATAATAACTTTATAAGAACATATAGATTCAAATGCTTTACGAGGTTTCGAGTTTCCCGCCCTCAATCCCCAAAATATTCCTTAAATTAGCTCCTATGAAATCATACACACTTGCCATTGCTGGCTGCGGAAAACTGGCCCATATTGTTGTGGAAGCTTTATTGAAAGACTTATTGCCAAATTATAAACTGATTGGTGCCTACTCCAGAACTTTTGAAAAAGCTGAGGAAATTGCCAAAATTATTGACACTTCAAATTCGGGCTACACCTGTACCCCATGCCATAGTATTCAGGAACTGTTGCAACTAAAACCGGATTATATCGTGGAGACCGCTTCTCCAACCGGATTTAAGGAATTGGCCTTGCCTGCCCTAAAAAACGGATCCAACATCGTGACCTTGTCTATTGGTGCACTGGCTGATGCTGACTTTTATAAAGCCGTACAAAAAACAGCTTACGAAAATGGCACCCGAGTCCATTTGGCATCTGGTGCAATTGGTGGTTTTGATGTCATGCGAACCGTCGCCCTGATGGAAGAAAGTGAGGTGACCTTTACGACCGAAAAAAGTCCTAACTCGCTAAGAAAAACCTCGGTTTATGACGAGGCACTTCAAACCGAAAAACGTGAGGTTTTTAATGGTGATGCCATAGGTGCCATTGCTCTTTTTCCAACCCACGTCAATGTATCGGTGGCTGCTGCTTTGGCTTCGGTGGGTCCTGAAAATATAAAAGTATCTATCAATTCCATCCCAGGTTTTGTAGGTGACGATCACCGTATTGAGGTCAAAAGTGAAAACATCCACGCGGTGGTGGATGTCTATAGCAAAAATGCAAAAATTGCAGGTTGGAGCGTGGTGAATACCTTGCGGAATATTGTTTCGCCTATTGTATTTTAGTATAGTCTGTTAAATTCGCCAATACTTTATCGCTCAGTCGCTTAAATGCTTGTTGGGTTCTACCGGTAGACACTTGCAGGCAATTGACGTTGGGGTATTTTAAAAAGCGTTTGTCGCCCAATGCAATGAGCGTATCGCAATACACGACATTATCGCCCGCAGTCAGCCATTTTTCAAAAGGTTCGGCATCCCAGGAAGGGGACAATCCTGTGTTGAATAATATCTTTCGGTTACCAAAAGCTTCAAACTCGGCTTCGTGCAGCAAAACGGTGTTTTTGTTCAAACAGGTAATGACAACCTCACTTGTGGCCAATACTTCTTTTAAGGGTAAAAACTGATAGCCTTTGGCCTTGGCATCTTCTTTTTCACTTCGTGCGAAATAGGTGATGTCAGCACCAAAAAAGCTTAGCGCATCGGCTATCATGCCACCCGACTTGCCCAAGCCGACGATACCGGCTTTCAATCCAGTGATCTCACGTGGAATCGTACTCCAAGGCTGTCTCGGTTTGCCATCAGAAGTGGTGCCAAAGCCGTGCAGACACCGCACCAATTCACTGATCACGTATTCCACCACGCCTTCATCGCCATAATCGCGGACGCCTTTGACCGTAATGCCTTGTGAATTGGCATAAAGGATATCGACGTTAGCACTTTCCGGAGAATATAGGGAGCAGCACATCCCAATGTATTTGATATTTGGACATTGCTCTAAGATATCCTTGCCTATGGTACTTCTATGACTGACCAACACGCCATCGGCATCGCCAATGCGCTTAACGATTTCTTCAGCGGTTGAGGGCTGGTCTTCATGTAAAATAAGCGTTTCCGCAAAAGATTCTAATTTTTTATTAGCCGAAGGGATCAATTCCAACGGCTCTATTCCAACAAGTTTCTTGAACTTCATTTTTTTATTATTTTTTGTAGAGGTCAGTAGTTAGTTGCATATAATTTGATTGTGATATACTTTTTCCTTGTTGACCATCTTAGTTATTAGATTATTAAAGATTGTTGCCTTGCTCTGTGAACGGTTTATCCTAAAACAGAATTCATTAAAATATCTGTTTATGTTGAAATCGCTGACCCAGGAATATGTTGTTCTTATCCAAGATTTTACTTGATGAATCATTGTGTGCAACGCTTTAAAATTTAAGCCAGAGTTACTTTCAATCTGCGTTATATTATAGGCTTTGGCAATGGGTCTATAACCTCGCCATTTATCAGTGGTTACTTTTGCATCTCGACTTATATGGTTTATAAAAATATATTGTAAGGATTGCGCTGAAAAATCTTCAATGCGCATTGCATACATTCTTTTTACTTTACCTTCTTCCGTGAGCTCAACGGCAGTAATGGCTTTCTTTTTCTTGGCGTTGTAACTCCTACCAACTTTTTCCTTTTCTCGTCCGCCCAGTACAAATTCATCTACGTGGACATTTCCTTGCATTGGATTATTGCCACTGGATTCCATGGCTTCTCTTACCTTGTGCATCCACAATCGAGCTGTCTTTTCAGTCACACCATAACGAACTCCCATATAACTGGCAGAAAGACTCTTAGTGCTTGTTCCCATTTCAAATGTGATGAAAAACGCTTTGCGAACACCAAACTTTACTTTATGGAATAAAGTGTTGGAAGTCGCAGATTCTTGATGGGAACATATATTACAAGTGCGAGAGTAATCCTTTCGTGTCTGGGCTTTCTTATGCCCGCATCTAATGCACTCAAAACCGTCTTTCCACTTAATGTCGGCTAAGTATTTCTTGCAATCTGTGTCCGTTTTAAACCGATCAGAGAACTCTAGAAGGTTTTGCCCCTTGAAAATATCCATATTACTCCTATTTTTATTGACTTTAAAGATATGTATTTAAGTACTGACCTCTAATTTTTTGATTTTTAGGACAGTTAAAAGTTGACTGCCCAATTATTTTTATTTCCAACAGTGGATTTAAATACCCCGAGGTTTTTTATAAACATAGTGGTTGGTGGTAGATTTTTAGTTTCACAAGTAACACTGAGCTTTAGTCTGTTTTGAAAAATTTAAGTGCTTTTTTGTTTCGTGTATGGGCAGTGGCGTGGTTCGTCACGAACAATTGCAAACAGGTACTTGCCAGGGGGAAATCCGAAGGGTTTTCCAAGTAGGTAAGGACGAGCCATTGCTTATACTTTGTTGTAAGCAGCTTTTATTTCTTTTTATATTTCACTTTACAAGGTTCAATACATGGATAATTAATAATTAGTATGTTTCCATTTTGTTCAAATGTGAAATCATATTCTGGATTGTCACAGTCAGGTGAATTAAAAGTCCATTTAGAGGTAGAGTAGGTTCCAGAAGTCGGGTTACCCGAATTTATCCCCATATCACATAAATTTCCATTTGAGGCTATTATTCCTCCACTTTTAAAAGTTATAGTTTTGTCGCTTTCAACAGAAGTGAAAGTTCCGCTTCCATCTCCAGGGTCTGATAAAACTTCTATTAATTGCCAATTTCCAATTAAGTCGGTATTTGGATTTGAATCATCATCATTATTACAGGAAAATAAAATTCCAGCTGTAATTAAAGTAAATATTAATTTTTTCATAATTGAGGTTTCTTTATAGATGCTGAAATTCTAAATGGTTGCGTCAAATTGCTTACAACATAGGTTTTAGGTTAAACTAACTTTTTTAAGTAATTATATGACGCCACTAAATCTTGATACTTGATTCTAAAAGCGAAGCGGTCTTGATTCTCTTATTTTTCTCCCCAATTCGATAATTTAGAAACGTTAATGCGCCTCCAACCAATCCTGGCCAACACCCAAATCGACCACTAAAGGCACCGCTAATTCATAAGCGCTTTCCATTTCCGATTTGACCATTTTTTTGATGGCTTCCAATTCCGATTTGTACACATCAAAGACAAGCTCATCATGCACTTGAAGGAGCATCTTGGATTTAAATTGTCCTTCCTGTAATTTCTTGTGGATGTTGATCATCGCCACTTTGATAATGTCCGCAGCACTGCCTTGGATCGGCGCGTTCACGGCATTACGTTCCGCAGCACCTCTCACCACGGCGTTTCTGGAATTGATATCCTTTAAATAGCGGCGACGGCCTAAAACCGTTTGTACATAACCATTCTCTCGTGCAATTTCTATTTGATCGCTAATATAATTACGCAGTTTTGGATAGGTAGCGTAATAGGTGTCAATCAGATCTTTGGCTTCACTTCGCGATAAATCAGTTTGATTGCTCAGTCCAAAGGCAGAGACCCCATAAATAATTCCGAAATTGACCGTTTTGGCATTACTACGTTGCTCACGGGATACTTCTTCCAAGGGCACGCCAAACACTTTTGAGGCGGTAGAGGCGTGAATGTCCTCGCCTTTCTTAAAGGCATTGATCATATTGTCTTCTTGACTCAGGGCTGCAATAATGCGTAATTCAATTTGGGAGTAATCCGCGGCTAATAACACATAGTTTTCATCTCTTGGCACAAAGGCTTTACGCACTTGACGGCCACGCTCTGTACGAATAGGAATGTTCTGAAGGTTCGGGTTGTTACTGCTCAAACGTCCCGTAGCGGCCACGGTTTGCATATAGTCGGTATGAACACGGCCTGTAGTTGGTTCTACCTGGGTTGGTAGGGCATCAACATAAGTGCTTTTCAGTTTTGCCAGTCCGCGATAGTCCAATATATGTTGAATAATATCATGATCTTTAGCCAAAACAGATAAAATCTCTTCGCCAGTGGCATATTGACCGGTTTTGGTTTTTTTAGGTTTCTCGACCAATTTAAGTTTGTCGAATAAAATATCCCCCAACTGCTTCGGCGATGCTATATTGAATTCTTCGCCCGCTTCCTTGAAAATATTAGCTTCCAAAGTTTTGATGTCGTTGTCTAATTTTTCAGATAAGGAATTCAGGAATTTCTCATCCAAATTGATGCCTTCCAATTCCATAGCGGCAAGTACTCGCAACAATGGAATTTCAATCTCATCAAATAATTTTTGGGTGTTGGCTTCGCCCAGTTCTTTTTCAAAATGTTCTTTGAGCTGTAAGGTGATATCGGCATCTTCAACGGCGTATTCGGTTTGTTTTTCCAAAGGAACCGTTCGCATGGACAATTGGTTTTTGCCTTTTTTGCCAATCAACGCCTCGATGGGCATTGGCGTATAATTCAAATAGGTTTCCGCCAAGACATCCATATTGTGGCGCATATCGGGATTGATCAGATAATGGGCGAGCATGGTATCAAACAATTTGCCTTTGACCTGAATATTATATTTATGAAGAACTTTAATATCATATTTTAAATTTTGTCCCACTTTTTCGATACTCTCTGACTCAAAAAACGGACGTAGTTCCTCAATGAGCGTTTGTGCTTCCTCTTGGTCTTCTGGAAATGGGATGTAGAAACCTTTGCCTACTTCCCACGAAAATGCAATCCCGACCAATTCGGCAGTGATCGGATCTAAGCCAGTGGTTTCCGTATCAAAACAAACGCTGGTTTGTTTCATCAGATTTTGGATGAATAATTTTGTGGCCATTCCACTCGCCACACTTTGATAAAAATGTGAGGAGGTTGCTGCGGTTTTACGGGTAAATTCTGAAACGGTTTCAGATTGGTTGTTATCTTCAGAGGGCGTCCCGCCAAATAAAGAGAACTGTCCAGATCCAGCTGATCCTTTTGGCTCGGCGGGAGCTTTCCCTATAGACGTGTTTTGCGAAATGCCAGCGCCTGCTACTTTGTTGCGTTCCGTACCTCCGTTAGCCATCGCCTCTGCGGTAAAGGCCTTTAGGAAATTATCGGTGAGACGTCTAAATTCCAATTCTTGAAAAATGTTTTTGACCGCTTCAATATCGGGTTCCGACATTTCAAAGTCTGCCTCATTAAATTCCACAGGCACATCAAGCATAATGGTGGCCAAAGTTTTGGAGAGCATTCCCAATTCTTTATTGGCTTCGATCTTTTCTTTCATTTTACCCTTCAGCTGATCTGTGCTTGCCAAAAGGTTTTCCATACTTCCAAATTGCTTAATAAACTTCTTTGCGGTCTTTTCGCCAACGCCCGGTAATCCAGGAATATTATCGGAAGAATCGCCCATCATTCCTAAAAAATCGATGACTTGTAATGGCGTTTCAACTTCAAATTTTTTCTTCACCTCTTCAACGCCCCAGGTTTCATAGCCACCACCAAAAGATTTTGGTCGGTACATGAATATGTTTTCTGTGACCAATTGAGCAAAGTCCTTATCTGGTGTGACCATGTAGGTGGTGTAGCCTTGAGCTTCTGCTTGTCGGGAGAGCGTTCCAATCACATCATCAGCTTCAAATCCTTCCTTGACCATAATAGGAATGTGCATGGCCTTAAGTATATTATAAATATGCGGAATGGCAGTTCTAATGGCTTCAGGCGTTTCGTCTCTATTGGCCTTGTAGTCTTCAAACATTTCTACCCGATCCACACTGCCACCTTTGTCAAAACATACGGCCAAATGGTCCGGGCGCTCTCTTTTGATGACATCCAACAAAGAGTTCATAAACCCCATGATGGCTGAGGTGTCTTCACCCTTGGAATTGATTTGTGGGTTCTTGATAAAGGCGTAATAGCCTCTAAAAATTAAGGCATAGGCATCGACTAAAAACAGTCGTTTTTTTTCTGACATGGATGTGTTTTTTTGAAGTTCATAAAATTACAAAAGATAATTTGATTTGGGCGTTGGGATGTGCTTAATGTGAATATTACACGGAGTTTTGCAGAGTTCCACGGAGGAATAGAGAGTACAGAGGGATTGGTGGTTTGATGCGGTATTTGAATGCTAAATTTCTTCTTCACTATTTAATAGCGTATGGTATTTCAAAAATTTATTTTTCCTAAACTCCTAAACTCCTAAACTCCTAAACTCCTAAACTCAAATTGCCTGCCCGATCGCAGCGAAGCGAAGATGGGAAATTGAAGTTGAAGTTGAAGTGGGGAAACAAGGAACTTTGAACCTGAAACTTAACTAGGACTTCCGATGCGGTAACAGCGGAGGCGGTTCGCCGTTAAATGGGTTCCATCGGCCGATGGTGCGGGCTTCCATTCCGGCAGCGCTGATTACCGCTCTGTCACCATAACGTTCGCGCATTTTGTCGATAGCGGTGTTTAAGTTGAGGAATTTGGTGTCGTCGTCAAACAAATTGACCTGATGTCCGCCTTCTACCAAATGGCTGAATTTAACGCCTATCAACCGTACCAAAAGTCGCCGGTTATAAAGTTTTTCGAATAGATCGAGCACGACTGGAATGATATTGTGATCCATGGCGCTGTACGGAATGCGTTGCTGTTGTGTATAGGTTTGAAAATCAGAATAGCGGATTTTAAAGGTGATGCATGCCGACAGTTTATTGCCACGGCGCAATTGGTACGCCAGATTTTCAGCCATGGCAATGATAATACCTTTCAATCTGGTCACGTCTGTAGTGTCTTTATTGAAAGTGCGTTCTGTGGAGATGGATTTGCGCTCTTGGTATTGAACCACTGGCGAATTGTCGATACCGTTGGCTTTGTTCCAAATGCTCAAGCCGTTTTTTCCAAGGACTTTGTACATGAGTTCCATGGGCATTTCCTGAACGGTCCTGATTTGTTTGATGCCCAAGTCGCATAGAGATTTATAGGTGACATCACCAACCATAGGGATTTTCTTAATGGACAAAGGTGCCAAAAAAGGTTTTTCATCGCCTGAGAGAATACGGATTTCATTATTGGGTTTGGCTTCTCCAGTGGCAATTTTTGATACGGTTTTGTTGAGCGACAATCCAAACGAAATGGGCAATCCGGTTTCTTTGATGATGCGTTGACGCAATTCAGAAGCCAATTTGTGGCAACCGAAAAACTTGTCCATCCCCGTCAAATCGATATAAAATTCATCAACCGATGTTTTTTCATAAAGCGGAACGCTGTCTTTGATCACATCTGTAACATTTTGTGAAAACTTAGTATAAGTGCCGGCGTCGCCGCGAAGAATAATGGCTTCGGGACATAATTGTTTTGCCATGCGCATGGGCATTGCGGAATGGATGCCAAATTTCCGTGCCTCATAGCTACAGGAGGCCACAACACCTCTATCGCTCGTGCCGCCAATCAGAACAGGTTTCCCAATCAGGCGACTATCGAGCAGGCGTTCGCAGGACACGAAAAAAGTGTCTAAATCCATGTGGACTATGGAGCGTTGGTGGGGCATTTTTTCTTTAAAGAATTGAGAATTAAGAATTAAGAATCAAGAACAAGGAACAAAGAATCGAGACTGTTTCTAAGAAGGGTGCTTTTACGAAAGGAAATCAAGATTTGCTTTCGACTCATTAATGAATAACGTTTTTAGATATTTTATTTGATGTTAGAGTTGCCTTTCAAATACATTTCAGGGGTCATTATGGCTAATGTGCTTTTTTTAAAATCTTTTATATTCCTTGTTAAAATGACTTTAATTTTTCCTTTTCCTATAGCAGAGAAATTTTGTAAAGCATCTTCAAAATCCTTGAATTGAGAATTTAACGCATTTAAGACGACGGTTTTATCCATCTCAGCAATGTCGATAATGGTTAGAAGCTGTTTTAATCTTTCAATAATAATGTCATGCTTTCCAATTTTTCTCAATAAATAATAAATATTTGAAATTGCTACAGGAGTTATAAATCCTTTTATTTTTTGTTCTTCACATACGTTCAAAACTTTTGCGGCATATTCGGAATAGGGTTCTCGATCAAAGAAAAAATCCAATATGACATCGGTGTCTATAAGTACATGGTCCATTCTATAAATATTTTTCTTCTAATCGTTTCGTTAATTCTTTCTTGTAATCTATTTTTTTAGATGTTTTAAAAGAGCCTTTTAGGG
The DNA here is from genome assembly GCF_017581925.1 of Gelidibacter pelagius. GTDB lineage: Bacteria > Bacteroidota > Bacteroidia > Flavobacteriales > Flavobacteriaceae > Gelidibacter > Gelidibacter pelagius. Next base: position 109,402 of record NZ_JAGEVG010000002.1, read on the forward strand.
ATTTTACAATTGAATGAAGAGTTTTCTCGCTTTGTTGACGTTCTTCCATGGTTAATATTTTGAGATAATTTTCAATAATATCGGATAGGCTACGATTTTTCTCTTTTGCATATTTTTTTGCCTTTTCTATGACTTCCTTTTCGATTGTCAATGTCAATTTCGTACTCATAACTTGTTGTTTTTTATAAAGATAATAAAAAAATAGATGCACGTGTATTATTTAATATATTTATACGTATTCTTAATGGTTGTCTACCTATCGGGAAGCGGATATTTGAATAGGTGATCTTTTAGGTTTTAATCTCACTCTCGGCATCATTCCGTTCTGAAAATCCTCTTCCTCTCGGGAAAGGGATTTAGAGGATGGGATTTTATACCTCGGATCTTCAATCACCGCCAAGTGTTCCATACTGCTCACTTCAATGGTGACACAATCAAATTCAATCACCACTTTGCCCGTAATGCTATAAATGCCCTTGCCTCTAAAGGGGAACCTGGCGGCCACCGGTGGAAAATGGACGGTATCTATAAAATCGCCATCACGATCCAGGAAATTCCCGAAATGCATGATTTTGCCATTGTTGGTCTTGGTGTTTTTGAGGGTGATAAGGTAACCTTCAATGGTGACCGTCTTTCCTTCCAGGGCTTGCAAATCTGTTGCTCGTAACGGATTTGCCGAACGTTTTTCCAAGAGATGAAACGGGTTACAAAGTGGAAAACCTAACAATTCAATTTCGTCAAAAGCATTTTCCAAGGCTGTACTTGGCAATTCTGGAGTTTTATAATGGATACGTTCAGTCTTAAATAAAGTGACCACCTGCTCTTGTGCCGCATGCTTGCTGATTTTTAAATGGGCTTCCCAGAGTAGTTCGCGTTTGTTGTTTCCGGTAAATCGGAAGGCATTGATTTTTATCAAGATCGAAACCTGTTCTATGGAAATCGGAATCCGTTCAATAAAGTCATCCAAGCTTAAAAAATTGCCGTGCATCTGGCGTTCTTTCACGATGCGCTGGATGGTTTTTGACTCCAAGGACTGTAGGAACATAAATCCGAGGTAAATGGTTTTACCCTGAATGACCGTTTGCGTAAAGCTCGTGTTGATACAAGGCGCTTCTATGAGGCCGCCATCCATCCGTGCTTCATGGACATAGAGTTCTGTGCTGTAAAATCCGCCAAAATTATTGATGGTCGCCACCATATATTCCAATGGGAAATAGGCTTTCAAAAACAAACTTTGGTAACTTTCCACCGCGTAGGACGCCGAATGGCCCTTTGCAAACGCATATCCGGCAAAACTTTCAATCTGTCGCCAAATATCGGATACCAAACCATCAGGTTTTCCTGATTTTTTACAGTTGTCAAAAAATTGTTGTTTCACTTTTAGGAACTCATCACGCGATCGAAATTTTCCGGACATGCCACGACGTAGCATATCGGCTTCTCCAAGCGTGAGGCCGCCAAAATAGTGTGCTACTTTTATAACGTCTTCCTGATAGACCATCACGCCAAAGGTTTCTGGCATAATTTCAAGCAATACTTTTGGGGCATCCTTGCGGCGTTGTGGATTGCGATACCGCAGTATATATTCGCGCATCATGCCACTTTTGGCGACGCCAGGACGAATTACGGAACTTGCCGCCACCAAGCCCAAATAGCTATCCACTTGTAACTTTCGCATCAGCATGCGCATGGCTGGAGACTCCACATAAAAACAGCCGATGGCTTTGGCGTTTTTAAGCAAATATTTGATGCGTGCATCTTGTTTGAACCTTTTGATGTCATGGATGTCAATGGGTGGTTTTTCGGGATGGTTATAAGCGACAATCTCTGTAGCTTCCTTGATTTTACCAAGACCGCGTTGGCTTAAAATATCAAACTTATAGAGACCGATATCTTCTGCCACGACCATATCAAATTGAGTGGTGGCATAGCCTTTTGGGGGCATAAAAGTAGCGCCATAGTAATGAATGGGTTTTTCGGAAATGATAATACCACCGGCATGAATACCCAAATAATTCGGAAAACCTTGAATATACGTACTGTATTTAATGACGAGTTGAGACAGGTTGTCTAATTGGTTAATATGGTATTTTCCTCTGGAGAGCATGTCCATTTCCGATTTTGGTAAACCAAACACTTTTCCCAATTCCCGAACGGAGGCTTTAAACTTGAAGGTATTGTAAACGGCAATCAAAGCGGTGTTTTTAAATCGGTTGAAAATAAAATCGGTAATATCATCGCGGTCTTTCCACGAGAAATCAAGATCAAAATCGGGTGGATTTTGTCTAAACACATTAATAAACCGCTCAAAATAGAGATCGAGTTCCACGGGATCCACATCCGTTATCCGAAGCAAATAAGCCACAATGCTATTGGCGCCACTGCCACGACCAACGTAGAAATAATTCTTGCTGCGGGCATATTTTAAAATCTTCCAGTTGATCAAAAAATAAGACACGAATCCTTTTTGTTCAATGATGGACAGTTCTTTTTCGATACGTTTGAAAATGCGCTCCCCAGGGTTTTTATAGCGGTAATGGATGCCGTCGTAGGTGAGCTTTTTAAGCAGTCTAAAATCCAATGCCTCATTGTTGGTGTAACAACGTTGGTTATTGGGGTTTTCATGTGAAAAATCAAAATCGATCTGGCATTTTTCGAGAATGGATGCTGTATTTTTTAAAAGCTCTGGAAATTCATTATAAGTGTCGCATAATTCCTGATAGGGCAACATTCTGTCCGTCTCCTCTCCCTGCTCACTTTTGGCAAGTTTGCTCAACAAGGTGTTATTGTCAATAGCGCGTAATAAACGGTGGGTATTAAAATCCTTTTTATTCTGAAATGACACGGTTTTTAACACGACCAATTTGTTCCGTAAGGTATTCCATTTGGAAAATTTGAGATGGTTCAAATCCTTTGGTTTGATGCCCAGGAATTCGTTCTCTTTGAGTTGGTATGTTTTTTTATGGATGTACGGATAAATCACAAAGACGTCTTCCAATTCGGGAGCAATTTCAGGGATTTCCAATTCAGGGTTATGTAAGAATTCTGATAGGTAATCGTTGATGTTCTTAAACCCATTGTTGTTTTTGGCAATGAGGATAAATTGCTGTTGCACTCCATTCCTGAAATCAATGCCCAAAACGGGTTTGATCTTATATTTTGAGGATAATCTCACAAAATCCAAGCAGGCGGAAGTGCTGTTGATATCCGTCAACGCTAAGGTCTGCAAGCCGTTTTCTGAAGCAATGGCAAGCAACTGCTCGGGCTTAATAGTGCCGTAGCGAAGGCTATAGTAAGTGTGGCAGTTGAGGTACATTTTTTCTTATTTATTGATATTTTTCAAAGTTAGCTATTATATGTAGTATTGATTGCTTACATTTGTAGTAAATTCAAGATTCAAGATTCAAGATTCAAGATTCAAGATTCAGGATTCAGGATTCAGGATTCAGGATTCAAGATTCAGGAAATAAGCCTGACCGTCCGTAGCAAAGCGGAGGGGGGAAATAAGAAATAAGAAATGAAACATATCCAAGCAAATATCAAACACCTGCGTTCTTTAAGGCAGCTCTCGCAAGAACGTTTTGCCGATGAGTTGGGCTGGTCGCGATCCATCGTAGGATCTTATGAAGAAGGACGTTCCGAGCCGCCCATTGATCGATTGATCGATTTATCAAATTACTTTAAAATTCCGATTGACATTTTGGTTAGAAATGATTTGCGCAAAGCCAAGGACACCTCCTTTATTGACATTGGCAGTAAGCGTGTCCTCTTTCCGATTACGGTCAATGAAGATAATGAAGACCTTATTGAGATTATCCCGGCAAAAGCTTCGGCAGGGTATTTGTCTGGATATGATGATCCGGAATATATTGAACAGTTACAAAAAATTAAATTGCCCTTCCTTCCCACCGGAACCCATCGGGCTTTTCCTATCAAAGGCGATTCGATGTTGCCCGTGAAAGACGGTTCTTTTGTGGTTGCGAAGTTTGTGGAAGATATCCAAGATGTGAAAAGTGGACGTACCTATGTTGTATTGACCAAAGATGATGGCCTAGTGTATAAACGTGTTTATAATTTGATAGAGGATAAGAAGGTTTTGTTATTGAGCAGCGACAATAAAGTATATCAACCTTATGAGGTTCCTATTGAAAATGTATTGGAGCTTTGGGAATTTACCTGTTGTATCAACACTCAGGAATACGACGAAAAAGAACTAAAAATGAGCAGTATTATGGCGATGTTCCAAGAATTGAAGGTGGAATTGGAGGCAGTTCAAAAAATGGCATAATGGCAAAACCCAAAACGACCTATACCATTATTGACGTGGAAACCACTGGGCGTGGCAACAAGATTACTGAAATTTCCATTTTTAAACATGATGGCGAAAAGGTTCTTGAGGAGTTCACCTCGCTCGTTAATCCGCAAGCATTAATTCCAGATTATATTACGGCATTGACGGGAATTGATAATGCGTTGGTTGCTGATGCGCCAACTTTTGCAGAGATTTCAGAAGCCATTCTTTCCATTACTGAAGACAGTATTTTTGTGGCACATAATGTCAATTTTGACTATAACGTGATCCGTAATGAATTCAAAGCGATTGGTGGTGATTTCAGGCGGCGGAAATTGTGCACAGTACGATTATCCCGAACCTTGTTTCCAGGGTTTCGATCGTATAGTTTGGGGAAATTGTGCAATTCCTTAGAAATTACTTTGGTGGATAGACATCGTGCACGAGGCGATGCTGAAGCAACCGTGACGTTGTTTGAGAAATTATTGGGCCATGAACATTCGGATACCGTTTTTGCCGATTTCCTCAAAAAAGGTTCTAAAGAAGCGACGCTACCTTCACATTTGCCAAGTGCGATTTTTGAAGGTATTCCCAATGGTCCGGGGATTTATTATTTCAAAAATAAAAAGGGAAAGATCATTTATGTCGGAAAGGCCATCAACCTTAAAAAACGGGTCTTAGGACATTTCTACGATAAAAAGGAAAAGGAACTCAATCTTTGCCGGGAAACGGCCCATATTGATTTTGAACTTTCGGGAAGTGATCTCGTGGCGCGACTGATGGAAGATGCAGCCATTAAACATCATTTTCCAATATATAATCAAGCGGCCAAGCGCGTGCCAAAACCGTATGCCGTGTTTAGTTATGAAGATCGACAAGGAATTCAACATTTGGCATTCAATACGCTGAAGGCAACACCCAATCCGTTACAGATTTTCCATAGTATTCGGGACTGCCGATTGTATTTGGAGCAAGTATGCGAACAATTTGAACTGTGCCCAAAATATTGCCATTTGCAGGAAAATGTCTGGACCTGCTCACATTACAAATTGACCACTTGCAAAGGCGTCTGTAGAGATGAAGAATCGGTTATGGCCTATAATGAAAGGGTGGGCTTGGCAATTGATTATATGGCCAATTCCAATCAGAATTTGGTTTTAAAGGAAAAAGGGCGTCATGTCGAAGAAGAGGCTTTTGTGCTCATCAAAAACGGACTCTATCTTGGCTATGGGTTTATTGAGAAATCAGAGCAGATTGTAAATACCGAAGATCTGGAAACCTTCCTAATTCCTCAGAAAGAAACTACGGAAGTTCAAGGGATTTTGAGGAAATTGCTGTTGCAGTCTTCAAGTGTTGAAACCTTAGAATTTCAATCACATTAGCATTTATTCATAAAGCACTTCAATATTATGAAGTGACTTTGTTTTTAACCGCTAACGCCAGATCAATCTGTTACACGATACCATTTTTGGGTTCTGTAAAAAAATGCAACGTAGCCGCGCACGTTTAACATATTGGGTTCCGCTGGATCAATCCACATTTTACATTTATACTCCTTTCCTTTTTCTGGGTCAAAAATAGTGCCTCCTTCGTAGGTGTTGTCGTCCTTATCTTTAGTCAAACCCTTAGCAATGATTAAACCTTCAATAGGTTGATTGTAGTCTTTGCCTGTACATTTTGTGCATAGTTTGCCTTTATCCTCAGGCAATAATAATTTGACAATCTTTCCGTATAATTTTCCGTTGTCCTTATAAAGTTCAACAATGGATTTAGTCTGGCCAGTCTCATCATCTACCGTTTTCCATTGGCCGACAATGTTTTGCGCTTGGGTTACTGAAATACTAAACAATAGCAATCCGAGACTTAATAGATATCTTTTTATCGTTTTCAAACCTTCTAATTAAGTGTGAATCTGATGCCAACATTAATGCCGGTGCCACTTGCATTCACAAATTGCAACGGGATTTTTCGTGGTTCGTTCTGATTTGGGGTCGTCGTGGTACTTTGATTGTAATCATCGGTAAACTCAAATTTCTTTTCATATACTGGAAGATCGGCTAATTGCTGCCCTGGCACTAATTGCGATTGCCCGTTGCTGATAGCCGTAGTGGCATATTCGATAATTTCAGCCGACTTACTTTTGATGCTCAAATTCTTGATTTCGACCTCCCCAAAAATGCTCAAGTTATCATTGATTGGGTAGTTGAGACCAATGGCTCCAAAATAACCAACACTGAAACTGGCTTTTACTTCACTTTTGGCTTCCACCAAAATATCAGTGCCTGGTCCTCCACCATTGGCTTGTTTGGCTATAGTTTCGATGGTAAGCTCTCCGGCAACTGGGACAATTAGTCCCATACGTGCATAAGGATTAACAGTTTTAAAGTTTGGGGTCAAGAATATTCCCGGGGCAACGTCAAAACCTCTTAAATAGGTGTTCTCCTCAGAGGCCACCTGCGGACTTCTCAATCGGCCTATCAAGGTTTTATCACCATGGAAGTAGCTGACACCCAGTTCCACGCCAATATATGGGTTGAACATATAGCCGGCAGTGACATTGGCTTTTACCCCAGCGCCAGCTGTACCGTTGAGTGATTTTACATTGACAGTAGAGCCATCGGCACTCACAGTAACATCCGTGGACTGCATAATTCCTGTAAGGCCATTTGGATCGGCATTATTGAATTCGGTCTTCCCGGATTCAAAACTATAACCTCCGCCAACACGAAAGTAAAATTTTTGTGAATCGTCAGTCGTCAGGTTATCCTGAGCTTGGGTAAAGTGACTTGTTGCTGTAAAAATACAAACAATCAAAACTTTGGGTATGATTTTCATGGTTCTTGTTTTTGGGATTTAATAGATTCTTATGAACAAGTATTTCGGATAGGCTTGCAAGTATCGTCTGATTCGAGTGGAGATGCTTTTAACCTATTATTTAAAATTACACAAAAAAAAGCGCTGTATTAAATGAAATAATAACGCATATAATTAAAAGCAGAGTTGTTTAAGATTAAAATATTATGGACGGATTTTTATAAAAATCTTAATATTTCTGTTGTATCGCAGTTATTGCCTGTCTTGTGAATATGGTATATTTGATAAAAAACAACCACCAGTACCTACCAGTTTGTTTAACTGATAAAATCTTTTAAATTTGTGATATGAGAATTGTTGCAGTTGAAGAGAAATCGGGCATTCCCAAATACAAACAGATCGTTGCTTCTATTGAAGCGGCTATTCTGGATGGTAGTCTAAAAAAAGGGGATAAGCTGCCTTCTCTAAACAGCATTAAAAATCAAAACTCACTTTCAAGAGATACCGTTCTTACGGCGTTCAATGAATTAAAGGCCCGCGGCATCATTCATTCCATTGTAGGAAAGGGCTACTATGTCAACAGTGAAAATGTCGATGTTAACCAAAAAATATTCTTGTTGTTTGACGAGTTCAATTCTTTTAAGGAGGATTTATACAACTCATTTCTTTCTAATTTAGGCGAAAACATTCAAGTCGATATTTTCTTTCATCATTTTAATACTGAGATGTTCAGGAAACTGATCAATGATAATGTGGGCGACTATAGTGCCTATGTGATTATGCCGGCCAATCTTAAAAAAACAGAACAAGTCATCGAGAGGTTACCACGAGATAAAGTTTATATTTTAGATCAAACAAATCCTGATTTAAAGGCGTACCCATCGGTCTTCCAGAATTTTGAAAAGGATATTTATCAAGGATTAGAGACCGCATTACAGAAAATAAGAACATATCGAAAAATGATTCTACTATTTCCTGCTGAGCGCCAACCGGAAGGGATTTTAATCGGTTTTGAATTATTTTGTGCGGAACACAACATAGATCATGAGGTTATTGATAACTTTACCAATAGAGAACTATCCCAAGGGGAAATTTATATTGTCCTGGACGATAAAAATTTAATCCGAATCATCAAACGCATTAAAGAGCAGGGTCTGTCTATCGCTGAAGATATTGGATTGATCTCTTATAATGACACTTTATTAAAAGAAATTGTTGAAGGCGGGATCACCACCATCTCCACCGATTTCAATTTAATGGGGCAACGCCTGGCACAAATAATTTTAAATAAGGAATTTGTCCAAGTGGAAAACCCTAACCGTTTAATTATTAGAAAATCGATATAAGCGCTTGTACACACTCACACAAAAAGAAGCAAAAGGGTTACGGTTTATAGAAATGGGTGATCCTCAAAACAGGTCGAAAGCTACGGTATGTCTTGACCAAGGTGGTCGACTGAGTGGACTGGAATTTGATGGCATTAAACTGCTTGCAGATTTGGACCCTTCTACTTATCAAAAGAATTACGCCTCTTCAATCTTATTTCCGTTTGCGAATAGAATCAGGGATGGAAAATATACTTTTGACGGAACTGACTATATTTTAAACTGTAATGAAGCCGATCAAAATAATGCGCTTCATGGATTGGTCTATGATAAGCCATTTAAGATTGTCGGCCAAGATCTTACTTCTGACCACGGCGCAATAACACTGCAATATTATCACAACGGAACAAGTGAAGGTTTTCCTTTTCAGTTTGAAATACAACTAACCTATAAACTGACTGAGAACGATTTTAGTTTATCCGTAGAAGTTCTTAATATGGATACTAAAACGTTTCCATTTGTTTTAGGTTGGCATCCTTATTTTGTAAGTAAAAATTTAGATGAAAGTACTTTAAGCTTTGAAAGCAAGACGCGGTTTTTGCATGATCAACAACAAATAGTTTCTGGCACGGCCTCATTGGAGGTCGAAATGCCCTATCAACTTAAAGATGTGAAATTAGATGATGGTTATATACTTGAATCCAATGTGATTGAATTTTTGACCCCAGATTATCGCATGCAAATGACCTCGACTTCTAAAGAGAATTATCTGCAACTCTATACGCCTGACACGCCAAATGTTATTGCCATTGAGCCAATGACAGGAGCTAATGACAGTTTCAATAACAGGATAGGCTTACAAACATTGCTGCCAGACTCCAGTTACAATTTGATATGGACGATAGCTTTTAAATAAACGCATGAATAAAATATAAATGAACCAACTAATCACGTAATTATGCAAATTCTAACCTTTATTGGGTTTACGGTACTTGTAGCTGTAATCTCCTATTTAAAAACCCGTAAAACAGATGAAGGCTCTTCAGATGGCTATTTTCTTGGTGGTCGTAGTTTAACTGCAGGTGTCATTGCAGGATCTTTATTACTGACCAACTTATCGACAGAACAGATTGTGGGACTTAATGGATCGGCCTATCAAAGTGGATTGTCTGTAATGGTATGGGAGACCTTGGCCGCAGTTGCGATGGTTATTACCGCTATTTTCTTGCTGCCAAGATATTTAAAAGGAGGTTTGACTACGGTGCCTGGGTTTTTAGCTGAACGTTTTGACGTTACGACCAAGACGCTGACTTCTATTTTATTCCTTTCTGGATATGTTGTGGTATTGCTGCCTGTTATTTTATACTCTGGGTCTCTTGCCATCAGTGGCATGTTTGATGTGCCCGAATTATTGGGAGTTACCCACACACAATCTATTTGGATCTGCGTCTGGGGCATTGGCATTATCGGCTCCATTTATGCCGTATTTGGAGGCTTGAAAGCAGTTGCTGTTTCAGATTCTATAAATGCCATTGGATTATTGGTTGGGGGTCTTTTGATTCCTATTTTTGGTTTGATGATGATTGGCGACGGCAATATGCTGGACGGGCTTTCAATATTGGTGACTGAGAATCCTGATAAATTTAAATCTATGGGTGGCCCTACTGATCCGGTGCCATTTTACACCATTTTCACTGGAATGATGTTGGTGAATTTGTTTTATTGGGGTACCAATCAGCAAATTATTCAGAGAGCGCTTGGTGCTAAAAATTTGAAAGAAGGGCAAAAGGGATTGTTGTTGGCTGGTTTTATAAAAATTTTGGGGCCAATTATTGTTGTTCTGCCAGGATTGATTGCCTATCACATGTTTCAAGGAAGTTTAGATAATGCTGATAGTGCTTATCCTATGTTGGTCAAAAAAGTATTGCCTACCGCATGGGTTGGCTTCTTTGCCGCCGTTTTGTTTGGAGCTATTTTAAGTTCGTTCAATAGTGTTCTGAACAGTTCGGTGACCTTGTTTGGTATAGACGTCTATAAACAACATATCAATAAAGAGGCAAATGAAAAAACGGTGGTGAAATATGGTAAAACATTTGGCGTTGCATTGGCCATTGCCTCTATGTTTATTGCACCACTTATTGCCAATGCGGGCAGTTTATTCGCATATCTACAAGAAATTAATGGAATTTATAGTATCCCAATACTAACTATTATTGTCGTTGGTTATACCACTAAACGTGTGCCAGCCGTTGCCGCTAAGGTGGGATTGATATCGGGATGTGTTTTGTATATTATTAGCCAATTCTTTCTCAAGGATTATTTTATCGAAAAAGCACTTGATGGAGCCGCAGCATCTGGAATTACGGATAAAGCTGCTTTAGCATTGGTGGAAGCACAAGCCTATCCGCACTTTTTGGATATTATGGCCATTCTATTTGTTCTGAATATTGTTATCATGTTGATTATTGGTAAATTCAGGCCAAGGAAAGAGCCTTATATACAAGAATACACCAAGCAAGTGGACATTACGCCGTGGAAATATGTTAAACAGGCCGGTATTGTAATTTGCCTAATTGTAGTAGGCATATATATTTATTTCGCATAGATATGAAGAAAGAAGAACTCATCAAAGAAGTCACAGACAGTTTTAAGGATCAATTCCATTCGGAGCCTTTGATCGTGTTTTCTCCCGGGAGAATCAATCTTATAGGAGAACACACCGATTATAACGAGGGTTTTGTATTCCCGGCAGCCATTGATAAAGGAATTGCATTGGCCATTCAAAAAAGTGAAGAAAGCAACAGTAAAGTTTTTGCCTTGAATAAGGAAGAACTGTATGAGTTTGGTTTGGATCAAATCAAACCTTTGAAAAATGGCGATTGGCGAAATTATATTTTGGGTGTTGTTGCAGAATTACAAGTGCTTGGGAAAACAATAGGCAACTTTAATGGTGTCTTTTCTGGAAATATCCCGGGTGGTGCTGGCATGTCCTCTTCGGCAGCATTGGAAAATAGTTTTGTTTTTGGGATCAATGAGCTCTTTAATCTCGGCCTGTCCAAAGAAGAAATGATTTATGTGTCCCAAAAAGCAGAACACAATTATGCCGGCGTAAAATGTGGCATTATGGATCAGTATGCCAGTATGTTTGGCATTGAAGACAGTGCACTACTTTTAGATTGTAGAACCGTGACTTCCAAGCCTTACAGAATCGATTTTAAGGACTACGATTTAATGCTCATAAACACTAATGTCAAGCATGATTTGGCGGAGACCGCCTATAACGACCGTCGTGAAGTTTGTGAAAAAGTCTCCCAATTGCTTGGAGTTGTCGCTTTAAGAGATGCTACAGCAACAGATTTAGACAAAATAAAACAGGATATATCCGAAGCAGATTATCAAAAGGCCTTGTACGTCATTGAAGAAAACAATCGTGTAAAGAAGTTTGCGACAGCCATTGAAAATGATGATTTGCGTACTCTTGGAAATTTGCTGTTCCAATCACATGACGGGCTCAGTATTCAATATAAAGTGAGCTGTACCGAACTCGATTTTTTGGTAACACAAGCACAGGGGAGCTCTGATGTTATTGGCGCTCGGATGATGGGTGGAGGCTTCGGTGGTTGTACCATAAACTTGGTCAGAAAGAGCGGAATGGAGGCGTTCAAAAAACAAGTCTCAAAAGATTTTAAAAATGAATTTGGAAGAGCGTGCTCTGTATATGAAGTAAAACTTTCTCAGGGAACACATTTGGTAAATTAATTTAAGAATAAAGAGTAAAGAGTAAAGAATAAAGAGCAAAGAGCAAAGAGCCAAGAATCAAGACCAAATTGAAAGAAAAATATGTTTTCAGATTTAATAAAGTTGAATGCTTATTTGAATTTTTAAATACGTTACTATTTGAAACGGCGAACCACGATCAATAATTAATTAACAGAAAATACCATGGACAATAATTTGCAAGACTATTCACATAAGCGCTATAACATACTTACTGGCGAATGGGTATTGGTGTCGCCACATAGGGCGAAACGCCCGTGGCAAGGCCAGAACGAAGCGGTATCTAATGAGGAGCGGCCTGCCCACGACCCAAACTGCTATTTATGTGCAGGCAATACAAGAATTAATGGCGAGCAGAATCCTGATTATAAAGATGTCTTTATTTTTACCAATGATTTTGCTGCGTTACAGACTACTTCACCTGTGTTTTCTGTAAACGAAGGGTTGTTTATAGCAGAAAGTGAGCAAGGTATTTGCAAAGTCGTTTGTTTTAGCCCAGACCACTCAAAGAGTTTGGCAGATATGGCCGTGGAAGATATTAATAAGGTGGTTAAAGCATGGCAAAAGGAATACCTCTTATTAAGTTCAAATGAGCTTATCAATTATGTGCAGATCTTTGAAAATAAGGGCGCAGTTATGGGCTGCAGCAATCCGCATCCACATGGGCAAATTTGGAGTCAATCCACGCTTCCCAATGAAGTTGAGAAGAAAGATCAGCATCAACAAGCTTATTACAGCAAGAATAAAAGTAGTCTCTTGGGAGATTATCTAACGCAGGAACTGAAAGCGAATGAGCGTATCATTTATCAAAATGATGATTTTGTGGTACTCACACCATTCTGGGCCGTTTGGCCATTTGAAACCATGATTGCACCTAAAAAGAATTACAAAGATATTTCAGAACTTTCAGATGGTGAAAGTTTGGCTTTTGCGGATGCTATTTCGAAAATCACTAAAGCTTATGACAAGCTATTTCAGACGTCATTTCCTTATTCGAGTGGCATTCATCAAGCACCAACCAACGGCGCGTCTAATGACCATTGGCATTGGCACATGAGTTTTTATCCGCCATTATTGCGAAGTGCTACCGTAAAGAAATTTATGGTAGGTTATGAGATGTTTGGATCCCCACAAAGAGATATTACAGCAGAACAGGCAGTGGAGAGGCTCAAAGCGTTAATATCGTAATCCATTCACCAAATCTGCAAATCCCGAAGCAGGCTTCCAGTCTGATTCTGGTTCAAAATACTGCCATAGATAGGCCGAAATAACTCTTTGCAATTCCCATGCTTTATTATCAAAGCCCCAGGATTCATCGGTGTTGTTTTGAGTGGCGATGTAAAACACGTAATCACCATGCGGGGCATTGACCATGACCAATTCAGATCGTGATTTATTGACCATGCCCTGTTTGGCAGCGGTTTGAACGAAAGGTGGAATTTGCGAAAGCGAATAATCCGTATAAAAGGAATTAGACATAATGCGGTACATTTCATCACTCGACGCGGCATCAACCAAAGTTCTTTTTCTCATTTTTATCATTAATGAGGCCATTTCACGCGGTGTGGTCTGTCCCCATCCGTAAGTTTCCCAATCTTTGGTGCGGCCTTCCGTTCGGCTGTTGACTCTAGTGTGTGCCAAGCCTAGATCTGCCATGGTTTTATTAATTTCCAATCCTCCACCCACAAGTTCCTGGCACCATAGCGAGGTCGTGTTATCGCTCATTGTGATCATCAATGAGGCCAAGGTGCGAAGGTCCGTAACGGTACTGTCCTTGTAAAATTGCATTAAACCAGAACCACCATATTTTCTTTTCGCATCATAAACCAAGGTGTCTTTAAGATGTAGTTTTCCTGCTTTGATCTGTTTGAATACTTCAATCAAAATGGGAACTTTCACGATACTGGCCGTTGGAAAAATGGTATCGGCATTGATCCCAGCTTCTTGATCCGTTTTAAGATTATAGACGTAAATTCCTACATCGCCTTTAAAATCTTTTACGAGACTTTGGAGCCCTTTTTCCAATATTTTATCAGATTGTTGGGCCATGAGTAAGAAATTGCATGAAAAAAAGAGAAACAGACTGCATATTGATATTCGTTTCATAAGTGCTAAGTATTCGTTAGAAAGACAATAATTTACAAAATTTTATAATCACTCTTTTGCTTTGATGAATTTCGGATTGATATATAGCTTCCCATCTTTCAATTTCTGCCAATAAATTTTCATATCGGCGTTTATTTCTGGAGCCATAATATACAATCCTATGATATTTGGAAAGGACATGGCAAGAATCATCATATCGGCGAAACTTAAGACGGCACCTAAGCTTACGGATGCTCCCAACACTACGAAAACTAAATACATGACTTTATAAACCAACTCCAGTTTTTTGCTCCTTCCAAAGAGGTAGCTCCAAGAACGCATGCCATAATACGACCAGGAAACCATGGTGGAAAATGCAAATAAAACCACAGCAATCGCCAGTACAGCAGGAAACCAAGAAACAACAGTTCCGAAGGCATCTGCGGTAAGTTCTACACCGCCCATGCCGCTGCTTGTTTCGTGTTTACCAGTGAAAATCAATACGAGTGCGGTCATGGTACAGACCAGCATGGTATCAATAAAAGGTTCAATCAACGAGGTGAACCCATCGGCAACTGGATGATTCGTTTTGGAGGCACTGTGCGCTATTGCCGCCGAACCTACACCTGCTTCACTAGAAAATGCAGCACGCTGTAACCCTATGATGAGCACCCCAATAAAACCACCTTTCATAGCTTGTGCAGAAAAAGCACCATCAAAAATGGCTACAAAGGCACCACCAAGAAATTCGAAATGATAACCGATCACCACCAAACATCCCACCACGTAAAAAATGGCCATTACGGGAACTACTTTTGCGGTTACATTGGCAATACTTTTAATGCCGCCAATAATCACGGCACCAACCAAAATAGCAAAAACAATTCCGAACCAAAACCCTTGACCCTGTAAAACGGGAATCTGCTCTGATACGATTTTAAAAGCTTGATTTGACTGCAACATATTACCGCCGCCAAATGAGGCGCCTACCCCAAGTACGGCAAAAAGTATGGCTAAGAACTTTCCTAAACGCTTAAGGTTTTTCTTTTCAAGCCCGTAACGCAAATAGTTCATGGGCCCGCCGAATATGCGGCCTTCTTCATCAATAAACCGATACTTCACGCCCAAGGTACATTCGGCAAACTTTAAGGACATTCCAAAAAATCCGGCGAGAAACATCCAGAACGTTGCTCCCGCACCACCAAGGGAAATGGCCACGGCAACTCCAGCAATATTTCCCAATCCCACTGTGGCCGATACAGCGGTGGCCATGGCTTGAAAATGCGTTATCGTGCCAGGAGCATCGGGATCGTCATACTTTCCTCTTGCCAAATCCAAAGAATGTTTAAAACCACGAATATTGACAAACTTCAATCGCAACGTAAAGAAAATACTGCCTAAAATAAGCCAGACCACAATAAAAGGAATCGTACTGGTTTTGATATCGCCATTGGGATGTAAAAGCGGCTGTGGTGTTTGAAAATTGATTAATGCCAAGACTGGAACACTGTAGGAACCTGGTTCAGGTTTGCTTGAAATTGTAGTGCCTTCTTCAATGACGTATTCTAAAACACCCGTATCTGGAGCATAGACGGATAATTCTACATTGAGATGGCTTTCCAACAAAGCGATTTTTTCGCCTTTTTTTACTTGGCTCCCATCGGTCACTAGCCATTTTTTCAAATGGTATTCCCCCTCGCTGGATGGATCATGTAATGGGGTTTTAATATTTTTATGGGAGGTATAAACTACAGGATCATATATTCCGAGAGATGCAAAGGCATCCCAAAATAGAACGGCACCTAGTACATCTACCGCAGGCTGTACGCTACTATTGAAAATCTCGGTAATAGATTTTGCAGGAATGGTGAATTGCTTGGTAATCGTGTTTCCATTGGCATCGGTAATGATCACCGAATGTTCCATGCCCTCAATTAGGCCAAAAGATTCTGAAGAATCTAAGGCCGTATTTATATTACTCCATTTGTATTGATAGGGGGGGAGTCCGCCATCGACTGTTACTTTCGCCACGCCATTATTAATTTCGGAAGAAGGGTTGATCAGTTCCAATTGTACGGTCATTTTGCCGTCAGGTTGAACTTGAGCTATAACATTTGAAAAGGTTATCAATAAGAACGTCAAAAGGGCAAAGAGCCTGTGTTTTATCTTCAAAATAGTTCAGTGTTTTCGGTTTATATATTGAAAATCACAATTTAGTGATTACCAGAAGTCCTCCCAAGATATTTGGGGTGTTTTTTTGCAATTGAGAAAAATGACAATTTGATAAATGAAATTTATGTGATTTATTTCTTGATGAGAGATAGTTTGTTGCACAATAAATGTCTAATAATATCAGTGAAAAAATCATCTCTTCTCAGCTGGAAAGTAATTGTTACTGTTGATTTATTCTTTTTCATGTTTAACGCTACCATTCATTTCCTTTTTAAATCTAATGTATGAATAGACCACAGGTACGAGCGCGAGTATTGTCGTGATGATAAGAAACAGGGTAAAATTCTGCTTATTGTCTAACATCAAACTCGACAGAACAACAATAATTCCACCTATAAACCACAGCTTCCCGCCTAATTTATGAGTCTCTTTCCAAACTCTTTCGTTTTCAAGAGTCCATGGTGTTCTAATTCCTATAAAGTAATTATGCTTGATCGTTTTAAAAAAATTTCCAAGAATGATGTATAATACGCCAATTAATAATATCATATAATTGGGATTGTCAAAAGATTGGTTTTTGGCTGAATAGAGAATAAACAGAGCAAGTATAGACATTAAAATGGTCATCAAAGTTTTTAGAGTATGAAGTTTGTTGCCCATTTTATTTAGTTTCTTTTTAGGGTCAATTCTGGGAATGACCAAAAAAATGACATACACCAGTAAAGGAAGTAGAATGGGAATAAGTAGAAGTTCTATTTTTTCCCCATAACGATCTATTTCGCCTGAACTATTCCAATGTACTGGGACTTTTTCAGGCAATTGATTCCAGATATAAGCTAAATAAGCAAAGGGTAATAATACAATTGCTATGAATGGCAATTCTTTTTTAAGTTTCATATATCAGTTTTTTAAAGTTAGAATCCAGTTTAGTAAATCTTCAAGAATGGTTGTGTTTAAAGAATATTCGACGAATTGACCTTTTTTCTCACTGGTTATCAAATCTGCTCTTTTTAGAATATCAAGGTGGTGTGAAATGCTTGGTTTTGAAATATTGAATTGGTCTGAAATCTCTCCAGCATTCATATCTCTTTCTTTCAATAATTCTATAATTTTTCTCCTCGTTTCGTCATTAAGAGCTTTAAATAGAGAATTCATTTTTAATTTAGTTATTTAGATAAATATCTAAATATTATTTCAAATAACCAAATGTTTTTATTTGAAGAGAAGTAATCAAACCGTTATGACTTGCATTCGGGCAATTAGTAGAAGCATATAGGATACGATATATGAAGCAGTTAAATTATTCGGATTTCACTTTTACTTGAGTTTTGCCATCTTCGTTTGGGATCTCAGAAACTAAAAAGACGGATTTATCTTTTTTAAATTCGGAAAACTCAAAATTTTCAAGGCCGGTGTAGGTATATCCTTTTGAAACCAGTTGGTCCTTAATTTCTTGAACATCATAATTTTTTGCAAGAGAGACATCTAAAGCATTGGACTTGTCATTTGATGACATCACCGTAATGACAACAGTATTGTCCAAGTCGTGCTTATAAGTTTTTCCGTAGGTGCTTTGCAGATCGTCTTTATTATTTCTGATTTTTTTAAATCCGTAATAGTCAATCATATACTTGTCTAATGAAGCGAAAGATTTGGTTGTTAGATTTTCCAAAAGTGTGATATCCAAATCTTGGGACAGAGCAGCATTGGCTAAAGAAAGACATAAGGCTAAGGTGAGGAATTTTTTCATGAGGGTTGTTTTTTGTTGAAAATGGTAATTAAAGATGAAGAATTAGTGTGTTGACTATGCAAATTAAGAAAAAATGATGAGGTTCAGATTAAAGATATTGTAATTTATGGCATTGTCGATCTTAGACAAAATCGAGAATAAAAAAAGCTCCAACATTTCTGTTGGAGCCTTTGTTGTACTCAAGGCGGGAATCGAACCCGCACGTCTCGCGACATTGGATTTTGAATCCAACGTGTCTACCAATTCCACCACTTGAGCAAGGATGTACTAAATAGGACTGCAAAATTATAAAATATTTTTCTACAAACAACTAAAATATCTTTCTTTTATACTTTTTCTGTCCAATTAAATTCTTAAATTTGCAGCCTGTTAAAGAAAACGGGGATTAACTCGTTATAAAACACTCTATTACAATGCCTAATTTTGTTACAGAAGCCAAGATTTTTGCGTGTTCACAGAGCACAGAACTTGCTGAGAAAATTGCAGCGACCTTTGGTGCGCCTTTAGGTAAGGTTATTACGTCCACCTATAGTGATGGGGAGTTTCAGCCATCTTATGAAGAGTCGATAAGAGGGACTCGAATTTTTATCATCGGATCTACACATCCTGGTCCTAAGAATTTAATGGAAATGTTATTGATGATTGACGCCGCAAAGCGTGCATCGGCAAGACATATCACAGCAGTTTTACCTTATTTTGGTTGGGCAAGACAAGACAGAAAAGACAAACCAAGAGTGCCGATTGCAGCTAAGCTTGTAGCAAAAATGTTGGAAGCAGCTGGAGCAACCCGAATTATAACTATGGATTTGCACGCTGATCAAATCCAAGGCTTTTTTGAAAAACCAGTAGATCATTTATTTGCATCCACGGTGTTTCTACCTTATTTGAGAAGTCTGAATCTGGATAATTTGACCATTGCTTCACCAGATATGGGCGGTTCCAAAAGAGCTTATGCTTATTCTAAAACAATGGAAAGTGATGTGGTTATCTGTTATAAGCAACGCGAAAAAGCCAATGTCATTTCTCACATGGAGTTGATTGGTGATGTTACTGGTAAAAATGTGGTATTAGTAGATGATATGGTGGATACCGCAGGCACACTGACCAAGGCTGCAGATTTGATGATGGAACGCGGTGCATTAAGCGTAAGAGCTATTTGTACACATCCTATTTTATCTGGAAATGCTTATGAACGCTTGGAAAACTCTAAACTGGAAGAGTTGATCGTTACAGATTCGATTCCTTTAAAACAAAAAAGCGATAAGATTAGAGTGATCAGTTGCGCCGATTTGTTCGCTGGAGTGATGCATAACGTACATTATAATAAATCTATCAGCTCTAAGTTTTTAATGTAATAGGCCCATCCCAAAGGGAAGGAGAGTATGGTTATCAACGATAATAAATAATAGTAACAATTAATAAATAATTTTCAAATGAAAACGACTTGGAGCAAAACACTTCGTTTTGTTTCAAAATAGTTTCCATAATACCATTAAATAACAATAAATAAACAATTATGAAATCAATTACAATCAACGGATCTCAAAGAGAAAGCGTGGGCAAAAAAGCAACAAAAGCCTTACGTAATGCTGGTCAGGTTCCTTGCGTATTATACGGAGGAGACGAACCAGTGCATTTCTCAGCACCTGAATTAGCTTTCTCTAAACTGGTTTATACGCCTAATGCGCATACAGTTGTGATTGCCATGGAAAATGGGACGTCTTTTAACGCGATTATGCAAGACATTCAATTTCACCCAGTATCTGACAGAATTCTTCACGTCGACTTTTATAAGTTATATGAAGACAAAGAAATCATGATGGAAATTCCTGTGCACATCATTGGAACTTCAAAGGGAGTGCTGAATGGTGGGGTTTTACAGAGAAATCAACGTAAGCTTAGAATAAAAGCTATCCCAGCAAATTTACCAGATTTTATAGAGGTGGATATTACACCTTTAAAAATTGGAAGTAAAATGTACATTACTGAATTGGAAAATTCTGACTATAAATTCTTACACCCAGACAATACCGTAGTATGTCAAGTAAGACGTTCTAGAGCAAGTATTGCTGAGTTTGAAGGAGAAGATGAAGACGAGCTTGAAGAAGGAGCAGAAGGTGCAGAAGGAGCAGAAGCAACTGCTGAAGGCGCTGAAACACCAGCAGAAGGTCAAGAGTAAATCTTGTTTTGCAATATATTTAAAAGCATTCTGTTTATTCAGGATGCTTTTTTTTAGTGAAACCCATATTCCAAAAGCCGAAGGCGCATTGGAATATGTTGGTTGAACTAATCCCGCCTTTTCGGCGGGATCTCTAAGTTTTATGCTATTATTTAAGTTTTAAAAAGCCGAAGGCGCATTGGAATATGTTGGTTGAACTAATCCCGCCTTTTCGGCGGGATCTCTATGTTCTGCGCTATTAATTAGGTTGTCAAAAGCGGAGCGCATTGAGTTTTGTGGGGGTGTCCAAAACTTATGGGGATGATACCAATTTTTGTTAGATACCCACTAATACCTTTTATTTTCCCAATTGAAAATTGTTTATCGCAATCATTCTGAGTTTTTCTCAAAAAAAGGTTATTTTTCAGTTTGACAAACATGTTTTAAAATGGAACTTACATGCTCAGTTTTTTACACAAATTTTTTAAATCTTCAAAAAACGCAACCTCGGTTGAAGAAAATACTATGAAAAAATATCTCATTGTAGGTTTAGGTAATATTGGTAGTGATTATGCCAATACACGCCATAATATTGGATTTAGAATCTTGGACCATTTGGCAAAAAAGGAGAGTTTAAGTTTTGAAACCCAGAAGTTGGGTGACGTTGCCATATATAAATTTAAAGGGCGACAGTTTATCTTATTAAAACCCAGCACTTATATGAATTTGAGTGGGAAAGCTATCGTTTATTGGATGAATAAAGAAAACATCCCCCTTGAAAACCTATTGGTAATTACGGATGATTTGAATTTGCCTTTTGGCACCATTCGACTAAAGACCAAAGGAAGTGATGGTGGTCACAACGGATTAAAAGACACACAAGACAAATTGCAGACTACCAACTATAACCGCTTTAGGTTTGGTATTAGCGATGCTTTCAGTCAGGGGAGGCAGGTCGATTATGTTTTGGGAGAATGGACCCAAGAAGAAGAAGCAAAATTGCCGGAACGCCTGGACAAAGCTTTCGAACTGATAAAATCATTCGGAACCGCTGGTATAAATATTACGATGAATACGTTCAATGGCCAGTAGAATACGATTTGTCTGTTCTTTTCGTAAGCATTTTGCGCACTGAATTTTTTCTGAGGCTTCTTGCTATAAATAACGTTCAATTAACAACTTTTTAAAAAGCTTAACGATTACGAAACGTTAAGTTAACATTGGAGTCAGTTCTTTGCCTTGAAAAGAACTGATATTAATGGCACTTCAACCAACACTTTTGGTATTGTTTTTTGTTACGTTTTCAATTATCCATGCCCAAGAGTTAGATGCTCCTAAGTTTGGAGATGGTATCCTTAATCTTAAAGGAAAAGATAGTGCCTGGTCCATGAAAGTTGGCATGCAGTTACAATTTCAGGGATTTGCTCAATGGGAAGAAGAAGATTCCAATTTCTCTCATACAGAAACTAATTTTCTGATCAGAAGGGCACGCCTCAAATTTGACGGCTTTGCCTACTCACCCAAATTAACTTACAAAATAGCTATTGGTCTTTCCAATAGAGATATTTCTGGAGCCTCAAAATACACTTCCAATGCGCCGCGATACATCTTGGATGCGGTAATGAAATGGAATTTTTATGAAAATTTCGAATTGTGGTTCGGACAAACAAAACTTCCTGGAAATAGGGACTATCTCACTTCTTCAGGCAATCTTCAATTAGTCGATCGGTCGCTTTTGGATGGCACCTACGCTATTGAACGAGATCTCGGATTTCAATTAAGGCATCATTTTAAACTTTCAGATAATTTTATCATTAAGGAGGCATTTGCATTATCCCAAGGTGAAGGACGTAATATTACTTCTGGCAACATTGGCGGTTTTCAATATACATCGCGATTGGAATTCCTTCCTTTAGGTGATTTTATAAAAAACGGAGACTATGTAGGAGGTGATCTCTATAGGGAACCCGCTCCTAAATTAGCATTCGGTGTCACCTATGACTTTAACAATAATGCGGTGAAAACACAAAGCAATCGAGGGACATATATGATTACAGATACAGGATTTTACGAGACTAATATTTCGACGTTGTTTATTGATGCGATGTTTAAGTATCAAGGATTTTCACTGATGGCTGAATATGCGGATAGAACTGCTGCTGATCCGTTGGCTAAAAATTCTGATGGTTCTCTTACCGGTGATGTCGTTCAAATAGGAAACGGCTTAAATTTTCAGGCAGGTTACGTGTTTGAAAGTAATTGGGAAGTTACTGGAAGGTATACAAATATTGAATTTGACAATGATATCACATTGAAAGATTCCAAAAACCAGTACACTTTAGGCGTATCAAAATATATTTTAGGTCATAAATTAAAAGTTCAATCTGATGTGAGCTATTTAGCGATGAACCTATCAAATGATGAATTGATGTGGCGATTGCAATTTGCCATTCATTTTTAAGAAATAACATTGAGGTAACATAGCTTTCAATAACTGTAAGGATATTTGCAAACTATTTTAAACTAAATTATGGACAATATTTACTTATACATGATCATTGCCTTAGCCATCTTAGCAGTTGCTGATTTGGTAGTTGGTGTCAGCAATGATGCCGTCAATTTTTTAAACTCGGCAATGGGTTCAAAAGCGGTTTCTTTTCGAACGCTCATGATTGTTGCCAGTCTTGGAATTGGAATTGGTGCGATATTTTCAAGTGGGATGATGGAAATCGCCCGGAGTGGTATCTTCCATCCTGAGCAATTTATGTTCAGCGAGATTATGATCATTTTTATGGCGGTCATGCTCACAGATATTTTACTGTTGGATTTCTTTAACTCCATTGGGCTACCCACGTCTACGACGGTTTCTATTGTATTCGAATTACTTGGAGCAGCTGTGGCGATGACCCTGATTAAAATCAGTCATAGTGGTGCAGGTTATATTGAGGTATTCGACTATATCAATACAGACAAAGTATCCGAAATTATCTTCGGAATATTACTTTCTGTCGTTGTGGCTTTCTCTATCGGTGCCTTTGTACAATGGGTGGCGCGTTTATTGCTTTCTTACGATTTTGAAAAGAAAGCCAATTGGGTAGGTGCTTTATTTGGAGGCTTTGCTTTGACTTCCATAACCTATTTCATTTTTATAAAAGGTATTGGTGGCACCAACTTTGCCAACGAGAGCTATGATCTCATTGGAGGTGAAACCATAAAGGAGTTTTTAGAACATCAAGTATTTTATATTGTTAGCATAAGCTTAGTTTTTTGGGTATTGTTGTCTTATGCTGTGATTGAGTTTTTGAAGACTAACATTTATAAATTAGTCATTTTGGTCGGTACTTTTGCGTTGGCATTAGCTTTTGCGGGCAATGATTTGGTCAACTTTATCGGGCCTACGATAGGTGCATTTCAAGCCTATTCCGACTTTATGAATCCGGCTGTCAATACATTGGGGCTGTCTGCTTCAGAGTTTTCTATGACGAGTTTGGGCGAATCGGCTGCAACGCCTACATTATTATTGTTTTTGGCCGGCGTGATCATGGTCATAACGCTTTGGTTTTCATCAAAAGCTAAAAACGTAGTAAAAACATCGATTGATCTGTCAAGTCAAGGAGAAACTAAAGAGCGTTTTCAACCCAACTATTTGTCAAGAGTGTTCGTTAGGGTAGCTATGGGATTATCACAGGCGTCCTCGTATGTGCTACCTAAATCCTGGGAAGCTAAGATTGACAAACAGTTTGAGCCTCCTGTAATTCAGTTGGCAAGAGATAAAGTACACGAATTGCCTTCTTTTGACTTGGTGAGAGCCGCCGTAAACCTCATGGTTGCAGCAGTGTTGATTGCTATTGCAACGTCTTGGAAATTGCCTCTGTCAACCACTTATGTAACCTTCATGGTGGCCATGGGTTCATCTTTGGCCGACCGGGCTTGGGGAGCTGAAAGTGCTGTTTATAGAGTGGCGGGTGTGATCAATGTTATTGGTGGGTGGTTTTTTACTGCGTTCAGTGCCTTCTTTTCAGCGGCATTAGTAGCTTATTTGTTGAATCTGAACATCAAGGTCATGTTCCCGATTTTATTGTTGTTGGCTTTTGGCTTACTCATCAAGAGTTCCATTGCGCATAGGGAAAAAGTAAAAGAGACCAAAGCTGAAGACCGTTTGAGCAAGACAGAAAGTAGTTCTGTACAGGGCGTGATTTATGAAAGTGCAAAGAACATTGCGAATGTCGTAAAACGTGGGAATAGGATTTATACCAATGCTATTAACGGACTTGCCTTACAGGATCTGTCATTGTTGAAGAAAAACAAAAAGCAAGTGCGAAAGCTCTCTGAGGAGGTAGATGAGCTGCGTGACAATATATTCTATTTTATAAAGAATTTAGACGATTCGAGTGTAGGAGCGAGTAATTTTTACATCAATATTTTAGGATTCTTACAGGATATGACGCAATCTTTGGAATATATTTCAAAAGTGAGCCACAAACACATCCACAACAACCATAAAAAATTAAAGTTCAGTCAAATAAAAGAACTTAAGGAAGTGGATGAACGTTTTGAGCGCTTGTTCAACAATACACGAAATGCTTTTGAATCGCATTCTTTTGAGGAAATAGGGATCATTTTAGGCCGTAAAAAGGAAATTGTATCCTTAGTTACTGATAAGATCCAAAAACAGGTGGAACGTACCCGTACGGAAGAATCGAGTCCAAAAAATACAACCTTATATTTCAGCATTTTGTTGGAGACGAAAGACTTGTTGACCGCTACAATGAACCTTTTGGAAGAGTACTATCTCGCACATGATAGTTCGGTAAAACCAATTCCATTTCCTGATAAGAAGAAATAGAAGAGGATCTGATAGTTAAAAATAAAAAACCCTAAATGGACATGATACATTTAGGGTTTTTCATTTCCATTAATGGGTTTTAATTACCGGAGTCTTGCCTCGATCGAAAAAGATAATTTAAGACTCATACCTGGTGGACTTACCGACTTTGACGTTCGGACGAGCTCCGAGCTTCTTGATGGGCATCCAAACATTATTGTGAATGGTTGGACCATAAGATAAAAAAGACCAACAGAACAGTGTCCGTTGGTCTTTTAATATTACTTCTTTAATGGCGATTATTCTGCCAATTCATGATCCAAATCTTCGTTAACCGATCTTATTTTGGAACGCAGCCACATTTTAAACTTCGTAACTAAAAAGAATAAAATCGGTACGACGATCAATGTTAGGAATGTTGCAATCAACAAACCGTAAATAACCGTCCAAGCCAAAGGTCCCCAGAATACAACGTTATCCCCACCCATATAGATGTCGGCGTCAAATTCTTTGAATAATGAAAAGAAGTTGATGTTTAGACCAATAGCCAAAGGCACTAATCCTAAAATAGTCGTAATAGCCGTTAATAAAACAGGTCGTAAACGTGCTTTCCCGGCCTTAACAATGCTTTCAAAAAGATCATCAATTTCTAAATAATCACTTTTATCAATGTCGAGTTCGAATTTTTTACGATCGATAAGCAATTCGGCGTAATCCAAAAGAACGACCCCGTTATTGACTACAATTCCTGCCAAGGAAATGATTCCAACCATGGTCATCATAATCACAAAAGCACTTCCTGTAACCACAATACCACCAAAGACACCAATAAGGCTCAAAAATATCGCCAACATGATAATGGTAGGCTTTGATATGGAGTTGAATTGGAAAATAAGAATAAAGAAAATCAATCCAAGACCGGTTAAAAATGCTCCTACCAAAAATGTCATTTGTTTCTGCTGCTCTTCAATCTGTCCTGTATAATCAATTTTGATGTTTTCAGGCATACCTTCATAGCTTTTCATTTCATTTTGAATTTGTGCTACAATGGCGCCTGCATCCGTGAAACCAGGAGTTAGTGCTGAATAGACGGTAACCACACGATTGGTTCCCTTATGTTTTATCGCACTAAATCCTGAAGTGTTCTCGTATTTAATGAGCGTAGACAATGGGATGTCCTTGATCTGACCTTTATTGTCCCTGAACGTGATATTTTGGTTAAATAGTGCATTTAGATTATACCGGTTCTCTTCATTAAAGCGGACGTAAATATCATAATTATCACCTGCTTCTTTGTAGATTCCTGCTTTAGCGCCAAATATTGAGTTGCGCAATTGCTGCCCAATCTGAGCGGCACTGACGCCAAGCTCCCCTGCTTTTTCCCGATCTATGGTCACACGCATGGTTGGCTTGTCCTTATTGACATCAATTTTAAGCTCGTCAATGCCCGCAACATTTTTGGCGTTTATAAATTCGCGCATATTTTCGGCAGTGACGATCAATTCATTATAATCTTCACCTTGAATTTCTATATTGATCGGAGCACCCACAGGTGGACCATTAGCATCTTTTTCTACCGAAATCAGCACCCCAGGATAGATGCCTACCAAAGCTTCCTGAACTTTTTGGCGCAGAAGTTCACTGTCGGCACCTTTTCGGTATTTATATTCACGCATGGAAGCTGTGATTTTTGCCTTGTGCGGCATTTCTGCAGCCGATCCCATATCTGCTTGAGGGTCTCCTGCACCTTCGCCAACTTGAGATACTGCACTTTCTACCAAAAAGTTATAATCGCCGTCTCGATATTGATCATCATTGATGACGCCATAAACACGCTTCTCAATCAGCTTCGTAATGGCATTGGTTTTTTCAATAGCGGTACCTTGAGGGTATTCAATATAGACAATGATTTGGTTGGGTTTGTTGTCTGGGAAAAACTCCACTTTTGTACGTTGTGATCCCAAAGAAGCACCAAATCCCACAAATGCCAAAATCAATAAAGCAAAAGTACCAAGGCTTAAAATGTAAGGCATCTTTCCGGAAAGGGCGCTACGCAGCTGACGCTCATACCAATTCTCTAATTTAACGAGTGTGCTGTTTTGAAAACTGTTGGCCCATTTTCTTAAGAAGAAACGATATACCCAAAGCATGATGGCAGTAAATATCATTAACGAGCCGAGCGCACGGTATTCACCAGCCACAAAAAACACAATTAATCCAAGGATAGCCATCACACTTGTGGTGATGATAATGCGTTTTAAAGGCATGTTCTTATCTTCGATACTCATAAATTGAGACACCAAAACCGAGTTGAAAAATATAGCAACAAACAATGAGGATCCAAGAACCACCGATAGGGTAATTGGTAAGATCATCATGAATTCACCCATTATGCCTGGCCACAATCCTAAGGGGATAAATGCCGCTACCGTTGTAGCCGTTGAAATGATAATAGGAAAGGCAATCTCTCCAATACCTTTTTTGGCTGCCTCCACACGAGTCATGCCTTCTTCATCCATCAGACGATAGACATTTTCAACCACTACAATCCCGTTATCAACTAACATTCCGAGACCCATGATCAGTCCGAAAAGTACCATCGTATTCAAACTATGGCCTAACAAATTTAAGATCATTAAGGACATGAACATGGACATCGGAATAGCAAATCCGACAAAAATAGCATTTTTGAACCCTAAGAAGAACATCAGGACGGTAACTACCAAGATGACTCCAAAAATAATATTGTTTACCAAGTCGTCAACCTGGCCAATAGTTACAGAGGATTGATCATTGGCAATAGAAACTTTCAGGTCTGGCGGGAAGACTTCAGCCTTAGCTTTATCAACAATAACCATAATCTGTTCTACCGCATCAACCATGTTTTTTCCGGCCCGTTTTTTAACGTCCAACATGACCACAGGATCTCCAAATTCGCGTGCAAACGTGGTTCTATCCTCTTCATGGAAAGTTACGGTGGCAACGTCCTTAAGGTAGATGGCGTTTCCATCTTCGGACTTTACAACAAAGTTTTCCAATTCTTTAGGCGAGTCAATTTCACCCAACACACGAATGGTACGTCTTTGACCACTAGCGACTAAATTTCCAGCAGACATGGTGATATTCCCATTTTTGATGGCACCTATAATATCATTGAAAGTGACCTGGGAGGCCATCATTCTGTAGATGTCCACGGCAACTTCTATCTCTTTTTCCTGAGCGCCACGAATGTCCGCTTTTTTAATTTCTTGAATATCTTCAATTTCATCCTGAAGGTATTCTGCAAATTCCTTAAGTTTTTCAACCGTGTAATCTCCCGAAATATTGATGTTTAGAATCGGCATTTCTTCAGAGAGACTCATTTCAAACACATCAGGTACAACTTTCGCATCATTAAAAGTTGGCCAATCTTCACTGGCGGTTTCACTGTCTATTTCATCCTTTACTTTTTGTTTGGCTTGTTCTACAGTAATATTCTCATCAAATTCGACAACGACCATAGAGAAATCTTCTTGAGATGTGGAGGTGATTTCAACCACATTACTTAAGGTTTTTAACTTATCTTCAAGCGGATCTGTGATGAGTTTTTCAATGTCTTCAGCAGTATTTCCAGGGAAAATGGAGCTTACAAAAACTTTAGTGATGTTGACTTCCGGGAAACTCTCACGAGGCATGCTGAAAAATGCTGAAATCCCTAAATAGAAAATCACGGCAATTAGCACGTACATGGTTGTTTTATTGGTAATTGCCCATGAAGACAAGCCAAATTCTTTTTCCACTTGTTTTTTCTTCTTAGCCATTCGTATTGTTGTCTAGTATTAATACTTCTACGGTTTGCCCGTCTTTTACGCTTCTCGCGCCTTCTTGAATCAATTCGGCATTACTTTCTATCCCTTCCAAAACCTCAATCAAATCGCCTTGGGTCCGTCCCGTTTTGATGATTACCCGAGTAGCTGTGCCTTGATTTTTATCGTTTTTGTTTTTAACAACATAGACGTATTGCTCACCTTCGGCATTCTCAGAAATAATGCTCTGCGGAATCAAAACTGCATCCTTATTGGTGTAATCGTTGATTTTGAGACGTACGGTTAAATTTGGTTTGAATGATTTATCCTTGTTAGGAATGGCAACCTCTGCTTTAAATGTTCTGTTGGAAGGGTTGATCACATTGCTGGTTTGACGTACTTTAGCATTTATCGTTTTGCCGAGTATTGGAAAATTGACTTCTACGTCTTTTCCTACAGTAATAGTGCTTAGGTGACGCTCAGGGACTTCAGTTTCAATATACATATTGTCTAAGTTGACTATGCGCATTAATTCCGTTTGTCCCGCCGCAACAACGCTACCTTGTTCTGTTATCACCGCATCAATTGTCCCTGAAAAAGGCGCTTTTACGATAGTTTTTGCTATTTGTTGCTGTATTTGGTTAACGGCCTCAACCTGTCCTTCATAAGTGGATTTCGCTTGAAGAAATTGGATTTCACTTCCAATCTTTTGATCCCACAGTCTTTTTTGACGCTCAAAGGTTGTTTGCGCTAAATCTGTTTGAATTTGCTGTTGTGCCAATTGTTGGCTCAAACCACCATCATCGATTTTGCCAAGAGTCTGGCCTTTGCTGACCCATTGCCCTTCTTTTACATAGACATTGGTAAGGATACCGCTATACTCAGGTGTTATGACCATTAAATCTTTTGTAGTGACATTGCCCTGTAGTTCCAATACGTGATTGAATTCTTCAGGAGTGGCTTTAAAAGTGGTGATGAGCGGAACGTTTTTGGTGGTATCCAAAACGGAAATCTTTTCATCAAGCAACACGATCTTGCCATGAAGAACTTGTTGTTCATCTACAAGTTCTGCTCTCTTTTTTCTGATGGTTTCAAGATCATTGCTTTCCAAAGCTTTTTCAACCGTGTTTTTTTTGCCTTCACCGCAGGAGGTCAGGAGAATACTTAATGTTAAGATGGTGAGTATGTATTTCATTTTTGATTGATTTAATGGATTAAGGTGTTGTAATGTTTAGTGTTGTTCTTTGCGTTCTTTGCGGTTAATTGTTTACCACATTCAAAGCCGTCTCCAATTCGGCCTTGGCATTTATAACATCCAACATGGCTTGCAATAACTCCTGTTGTGCTGCGTATAATTGTGTTTGAGCCTGGCGTAAATCAAAACTTGAGGAAATACCTTCAAAAAATTTAATTTGATTTTTTGCTTCTATACGCTCAGCAAGCTTTAAATTTTGTTTTTTATTGTCATAATCTTCAATGGCGAATTGATAATCGCTTTTCGCAGCGGCAATCTCAAATTGAATGTTCTGTTCTTTTTCAATAAGATCGGTTTTTGATTTTTCCAAATTTATCTGTGCGCGTTGTGTCGCTGCACTACGCATTCCAGAACTAAAAATTGGAATGTTAAGACTGACACCAAAAAGCGAAGACCCAAACCACTTTTGATCTTTGTCCATAAAGGTAAACTCATCGGTAAACGCTGAATAGCCACCATTGATAAAACTGGTGAGCGTTGGTAAAGCCTTACTTTTTTCTAATTTCACTAAAAGCTCTTTTGACACTTTATCATTCTCTGCTATTTGATAATCAATAGTGTTTTCAACATTCACTTCAGCATCCAACAGGCTTAAAGAAATGTGTTCTTGGGTCAATCGCTCCAGATCATCGCTTATAACAGTCGGCCAGTTGATTTCCAAGCCAAGGGTCATGTTGAGCATTTGGTAAGCCAATGTTTTCATCCTGGTGGCGTTTTTTAAACTACTTTCAATACCTGACAGTGTAATTTGAAGCTGTTCTACGTTTTCTTCCTCTCCCAATCCGTTTTCAAAGATTTTTGTGGTTTCGTTGAGGTTTTTTTGTAGCACTTGTAGGTTGCGATCTAAAATTTCAATGGTTTCTTCAGCTAACAATACATTGCCATAAGCGTTGATTACAGCTTTTCTGACTTCTAATTCTGTTTTAGTGTTAGCGTTCTGTGAAATCTCCAAAAATACTTTAGCGCTTTGTAAGCCGACCAGATAAGAACCATCAAAAATTTGTTGACTTAAAGTAGCGGTAGCGTTCATGTTTTGTTTGGTCCCAAAAATGACTTCGGCAAATTCTCCTGGGTTCCCACCAAAAAACTCTGCTGGAATAACTTGAACCGATTGTTTCAGAAAGTTTTGGTATTCAACTGAAGCATTTATTTGAGGTAACCCACTGGCTGTTGTTTCCCATTTTTGCGCTTTTGCAGCTTCAATATCCCGCTGGGAGTTGATGGCTCTCCGATTATTTTTAAGGGCAAAGTCGATGGCTTCCTGTAAGCTGAACGTTGTCGGCACCTCCTGCGAGAAGACAAGGAAGGGGGTAAGAATCAGTAAAAGTGTATAAAACTTGTTTCTCATTAGATTTGATTGTTGATGGTTTTTGTGAGTGCGTCCAGACCTTTTGGTGTGCAAATGCCCCGGACGTGATATTCGAGATAAAGATTCATAAGGGAGGTCATGGAAAAGTTTTTTAACGGAAATAGTTGCTTATCCTTTAACGCCATTATAGAGTTGAAATACATTTTGGAAATAAAGTCGATTTCTAAATTATCTCTATAAAGTCCAAGAGCAATTCCGCGCTTCAAATTGTCTGCAACACAATCTTCCATCAAACGGTATTGTTTTGACCTTAAGGAATTAAAGATTTTAGGATAATATTTTTGTAATTGGTGATATGGAGACGATTTTTCATTTTTTAAATGCTCCATCACCAGCTTCTTTATGTCGTAAATTTCTTCGATAGGATCTTTCTGCAATTGACAAATGCAATCAATACCATGTGAAATGAGTTCAAACATTTCTAAGGTTGAGGACTCCACCAATTTGGTCTTGTTCTCAAAATGTACGTAAATTGTTTTCTTAGAGATGCCTAATTCATTGGCTATATCATCCATGGTGACACTTTTGAAACCAAGGGTCAAAAACAATTCTGTAGCTTTATTTATAATTTTTTCTCGCATAATGGGGCGCAAAAATACAACAGGAAACTTTAAAAACAAAAAAAGTTTCCAAAGTTTAATATATTTTTAATATTGAATTTTAGGTTTGTTTTCCTTAGGCTATTTGTGTTATTTTTGTCCTATGCAAAAAATCTCTTATTACCACACTGCTTTTGTTTCCTATTTAGAAGAAAATGTCCGATCAAAAGAGCCTGCCTCATTATATGATCCTATACTATATATTTTAGATTTGGGAGGTAAACGCCTGCGACCGATTTTGACATTAATGACCGCGGAGGCGTTTAATGACGATTATAAAAATGCGCTCGATGCTGCGCTAAGTGTTGAGATTTTTCATAACTTTTCTTTGATCCATGATGATATTATGGATTCAGCCCCATTGCGTCGTGGCCAACCAACAGTTCACGAGAAATGGGATATCAATACCGGGATTTTGTCAGGAGATGCCATGCTTATTTTGGCGTATCAACTTTTTGAACGCTATGACGCGACAACCTTTCAGGCCTTGGCAAAACTATTTAGTAGAACCGCCTTGGAAGTTTGCGAAGGTCAGCAATATGACATGGATTTTGAAACAAGAGAGGATGTTTCTGTAGGGGAATATCTTAAAATGATTGAATTCAAAACTGCGGTATTGGTTGGTGCCGCAATGAAAATGGGCGCCATAGTGGCTTCGGCATCAAAAGAGGATCAAAATTATATATATGAATTTGGACGTTTATTGGGCATAGCATTCCAACTTCAGGATGATTATTTGGATGCTTTTGGTGATCCGGAAACCTTTGGGAAGCAGGTTGGTGGTGATATTATTGAAAACAAGAAAACCTATCTATTCATTAAAGCTTTAGAGTTTTCTAATGATGAAGATAAATTGGAACTGCAACATTTGTTTGGGATCACTCCGACAGATCCTACAGATAAAATTGAAACTGTAAAACAAATTTTCCAATCGAGCGGTTCGGCAAATGCCACGCGCAACGAAATTGAAAGTTATACAAAAAAGGCATTTACGGTGTTGGATAAACTATCTATTCCCGAAAATAAGAAGGAAGCTTTGAAAGTATTTGGCGATGATTTAATGAACAGAAGGGTTTAAGGTGCAATGGAAGATCTGAAAACGTTTGACGATTTGATGGATAAGGCGAATAAATGGGAGCTTTATGGAAAACTTGTGGGGCAGCTCAATAAGGATTTGGCATTGGCTAATGTGGATTTAGAATTTGATTCTGAAGTTTTACCTACAAGTTTGAGGTTGCTTTTGCACGAAGAGGTTTACCGTCTCATTCAGCATAAATTCATGGAATATCTGAACTTGCTATATATAGTTGATGTTTCCGAAGAGGAAATAAAGCAATTGGATGGTAATGATGCACTTCAGTTATCAGAAAACGTCACGTTGTTAATCCTTAAACGAGAATGGCAAAAAGTGTATTATAGAAATAAGTTCAGTTCTTGAATCAGCCACATCTGCCCGAATGGAACTGTAGATTCGTGATAAAATATCAGTGTCAATCTGTTAAATCCGCGTCATCAGCGTTCCATTAAATGAAATCAGCCTCAATCGGCAACACGTTGACCATGCGTTCATCAATATAATACCTGTCACCATTAGAAAGTACATGCACAGTTAAATTTGCAATGGTCATGGGTGTGCCGTCATCCAGTATTTTCTCCTTGTTGTGGGTGATATGGTGCCCATCAAAAACAATTACCATCCCTGATCCTATCACAAGACATTTTCCATTTTTAATAATCAATCCTGTATCCTCAGCTAATCCGATACCGAGAAGATTTGGGAATTTAGCGATTGCACCAGTGATGCGTCCAAACCGGCCACGTTGGATAAAATGGGTGTCAATTAGAAGTTCAGGAACGAAACCCAAACCTTTGTACATCGTCACGGCTCCTTTGACAAAAGCTTCCGTCGCACGACCTCCGGCTATCATTTCTCTCCCCATGGCCATAGCACCTGCACTTGTACCGGCAATGACAAAACCAACTTCGTTTTGAAACCGCTCCATCATTATCTTATGTATGGTAGTACCACCAATTTTGTTGGTAATTTTTGATTGATTACCGCCAGAAAACATTATGCAGTTGGCGGCTTTAACTAGATCAATAGCTCTTTGGCTTTCGGAATCTTTTTTGCTTCTAATGTCCAAAACAGTCACATTTTCACAGCCTAAATCGGTAAAAGCAGAAAGGTAATTTTCGCCTACTTCCTCTGGGATGCTGGAGGCCGTCGGAATCACCACAATATTGGCATCCTTACCGCCAGCTTGTTGTTTTACATGGTACAAAATACCTTCATCAATAAACTCAAGGATATGCTTTTCGCTTTCGTTTTTTCCTTTATCTTCATTTCCACCAATGGGGATCAATGTTCCTTTCACTGTCATTCTAAATACTTATGATTAGCAATTAGCAAAATTAAACTTAATTAATAGAAATTAATTCTATATTTATGAAATGTGCACAAAAGAAAAGATATGAAGCCGTTAGAATTATGACTTAGACCTTGTGTTTCCTTTAATATAATAGTATAAAAGCATCCTTACGACCATAGAGTTTAACCACCAAAATCCTGATATTAGATGAAAATACGCGAGATTAATGCAATGAGAGGCCCCAATTATTGGTCTGTACGCCGCCATAAATTAATAGTTATGGTGCTGGATCTTGAAGAAATGGAGGAGCGTCCATCTAATAAAATCGAAGGCTTTAAGGATCGTTTGGAAGCTATGTTTCCAACGATGTATGGGCATCGTTGTTCTGTTGGGACAGCTGGTGGTTTTTTTCAACGTGTGGAGGAAGGTACTTGGATGGGACATGTTATTGAACATATTGCCTTGGAAGTTCAAACCCTGGCAGGAATGGATGTTGGTTTTGGACGCACAAGGGGTTATGGTGAAAAAGGCGTTTATAATGTGGTCTTCGCCTATATGGAAGAATCTGTTGGAAGATATGCGGCAAAAATATCTGTCGCTATTTGTGAGGCGCTCATTGCAGGAGAACCTTATGACTTGACCGATGATATCCAGCGCATGCGGGAATTACGCGAATCTGAACGACTGGGACCAAGTACAGGGTCTATTGTAGAAGAAGCTGCTTCAAGAGGTATCCCGTGGATCCGTTTGAATAAATATTCCTTATGCCAATTGGGCTATGGTTCCAATCAAAAACGCATACAAGCCACCGTCACCAGTGAAACCAGTAGTATTGGTGTAGAATTAGCCTGTGACAAAGAAGATACCAAATATCTTTTAGAGCAAGCGGAAGTACAAACACCACGAGGTGATATTATTAGAAGAGAGAGCAGTGTTGAAGGGGCTTGCAGATATGTTGGATTTCCTTTGGTTGTGAAACCTGTGGATGGTAATCATGGTCGCGGCATTACCGTAAACATTCAAAATGTTGAAGATGCCTTGGTAGCTTTTAGAAGTGCTAAGGAAAGCTCTAAAAGTGGTGCTATTATTCTTGAAAAATATATTGTAGGTGAAGACTACCGTTTGTTGGTGATCAATAATATTTTGGTGGCAGCAGCCAAGAGAACACCAGCAAATGTGATTGGTAATGGTAGTTCTACAATACAAGAGCTCATAGATGAGGTTAATAAAGATCCGCGTCGTGGTTATGGTCATGAAAATGTGTTGACGCAAATAACCGTCAATGATTTGACCATGGGTCTCATCACGGCAAGTGGTTACACTTTGGACAGCGTTCTCAAGAAAGATGAACGTCTTATTTTGAAGGATACTGCCAATTTAAGTACGGGAGGTACGGCAGAAGATGTGACAGACATCGTACATCCTGCCAACGTATTTATGGTAGAGCGTATTTCTAAAATCATTGATCTGGACATTTGTGGTATTGATATCATGACTACAGATATCAGTAAACCCCTTGAAGAAACTGGAGGAGCTGTATTGGAAGTCAATGCAGGACCAGGCTTTAGGATGCACTTGGCACCTACTTCCGGATTGCCGCGAAATGTGGCTGCCCCTGTGATTGATAAATTGTTTCCACTCGGAACAAATGGTAGAATTCCTATAGTAGCAGTGACTGGAACCAATGGAAAAACGACTACCACGCGACTTATTGCACACATGGCAAAAATGAAAGGACTCAAAGTGGGGTACACCACGAGTGATGGCATTTATATTCAAAATAGATTGTTGATGACGGGCGATTGTACAGGTCCTGCAAGTGCAGAGTTTGTATTAAAGGATCCAACGGTCAACTTTGCCGTTTTAGAGAGTGCCAGAGGCGGACTTTTAAGAGCGGGATTAGGTTTTCATAATTGTGATATTGGTATTGTAACTAACGTTGCAGCCGACCATCTGGGTCTAAAGGGGATTCATACCATCGAGCAACTGGCCAAGGTCAAAGGGGTAATTCCTGAAACGGTTTCGCCAGACGGCTATGCCATTTTAAATGCTGATGATGATTTGGTTTATGAAATGCGGCGCAGTGTGAACTGTAACGTAGCGTTATTTTCCATGGATGAAAATAATCCGCGGATTAAAGCCATGCAAAAGTTAGGAGGCATTACTGCAGTTTATGAGAATGGCTTTATTACCGTGTGCCGTGGCGAATGGAAAATGCGTATCCTCAAAGCGGTTAATGTGCCGTTGACTTATGGTGGACGCGCTACCTTTATGATCCAAAATGTTTTACCAGCAGTTCTTACAGCCTATATCCAAAAGTTTACAATTGATGAAATGAAAGTGGCTTTAGAGACTTTTATCCCATCTCCAGCACAGACTCCTGGGCGACTGAACCTGTTTCAATTTAAAGATTTTCAGGTGCTTTTGGATTACGCCCACAATCCGGCCGGAATGCGTGCATTGCAAAAGTTTATTGAAAATATTGACGCGAGTGTCAAAGTTGGAATCATTGCAGGAGTTGGTGATAGGCGAGAAGGGGATACACTTGAAATTGGTAGTATTGCTGCTGAGATGTTTGACGAAATCATCATTCGTCAGGATAAAAACTTAAGAGGCCGTTCAGATACTGAATTGATCAATATGCTTGATAAGGGCATTAAAAGAATAGATCCAAATAAGCAGACGACCATAATTCCCAATGAAAAAGAGGCGACGAGCTTCGCTATCAAGAATGCGAAAAAAGATGCTTTGATCGTGATATGTAGTGATGTCATTCCTGATGCTTTGGAGCTTGTACAAAAGCTGAAAGAAGAAGAAGCTAATTTACTCTATGAGTTTTCTACGAAGGACATCCCAAACAAATAAAAAAAATCGAGGCATTTCAAATTAAGAAATGCCTCGATTGGTAAATATAAGTAATGGATATTTTATGGATTTGTAATTAGCAGGTTTTTACCTCCTTGGTTCTAATTTGAAGACTTCTTCTGTAAGCTTTGATGCTAATGAGATCAATACTTTTCTTGTAGCTTAATTCGGTTACTTCGTTTTTTGTAATTATAGCAAAAGCTGTTTTGTTTTCTGTGATTTGTTGAATGCTAACTGCTTCAATGGTAATTATATCATTTTGTTTTACGGTATCGTTAGAAGCATTTTGACCAAAAGATAATACTGGTAAAGTGATTAGAACAATAAGAATTATAAGTTTTTTCATGATGTCAACGAGGCGTTTGGATTAATCGATAGCACAAAGAAACAACACAATGTAAATAAAATAGAATATATTAGATATAGAACATCGATAAACGGTTGATATGAAATATCGCTCAAAAATCATCGATGAAATACATAAATGAGGCTCACAGCCCAATAAATACGTTTGCGACCAATGACACGATATATAGATAATAAGTTCAGTGACCTGTTCAATCGACAAAAGGTAAATCAGTTTAAGATAGGAAATTCCACCTATAAAGAACGCATCAAAAAACTGGAAGCGCTAAGGAATGCCTTAGAGTTTAGCTATAAGCAAAAGATCAGGGACGCGATGTACGCCGATTTCAAAAAGCCTTTTTTAGAGACAGACCTCACGGAAATTTATCCGGTGTTGAGCGAAATTAAATTTGCCAAAAGCAATCTGAAGTCTTGGCTGAAAGATCAAAAAGTGGGTACGCCGTTAGCATTACTTGGTGCGTCGTCTTATATTAAATATGAACCTAAAGGTGTTTGCTTAATTATCTCGCCTTGGAACTTTCCCATTAATCTCACTTTTGGACCCTTGGTTTCGGCAATCGCTGCGGGTAATACTGTTATTATAAAACCTTCTGAAATGACACCTAATGCTTCAGGAGTGATGGCAGATATTGTAACAGAATTGTTCACTGATGATGAAGTCGCGCTTATAGAAGGGGAAGTTGAGGTGTCAGAAGAATTGCTGAAGCTCCCTTTCAATCATATCTTTTTTACAGGCTCGCCCCAAGTTGGCAAAATTGTGATGAAAGCGGCATCAGAGCATTTGACCTCTGTAACTTTGGAACTGGGAGGGAAGTCTCCCACCATTATTGATGATTCTGCCAATCTTGAAACAGCAGTCAAAAGAATTATTTATGGGAAATTCACCAATGCGGGACAAACCTGTATTGCACCTGACTATGTGCTTTTGAAAGCAGATCTGAAAGCCGAGTTTACAACACTTTTTAAATCTAAAATTGCAGAGTTTTATTCAGAAGATGTTAAAAGCTCAGAATCATATTCAAGAATTGTCAATCCAAAACATTTTGGACGTCTGGTATCTTATATTGAAGAAGCAAAACTAAATAAGAGTGATATTGCTTCAGGAGGCAGTTATAATGCAAGCGATAATTATATAGAACCCACTTTGATATTTGATATGCCAGAAGACTCCAAGTTGATGACGGATGAGATTTTCGGACCGATTCTACCAGTGAAAACTTATTCAAATATTGAAGAAACGGTCAATTATATCAATTCTAAAGAGAAGCCTTTAGCACTATACATTTATAGCAAATCCAAAAAGAATATTGATTTTATCATGAATAATACACGTGCAGGAAGTGGCTGCGTGAACCATAACCTGCTTCAGTTCTTGAATCATAATCTGCCTTTTGGAGGAAGTAATAACAGTGGTATCGGGAAAGCGCACGGATTCCATGGATTTGAAGCGTTTTCCAACCGGCGTGCCATGATGAAACAACATACGCTTGGAGCTACGGATTTCTTGCTGCCGCCTTATTCCAATTTTAAACAGAAGCTGGTGGATTTGACTTTGAAGTGGTTTTGATGGAGAGCCTTAGGCTTCAATAATTTAACTTAATGAATTCTTTGTGAAACCTTCGTGCTTCTTTTTACAACTTTGTGAAATAGCTTGTTAATCCGCAGTTGGCAGTCTCAATTAACGGTCATAGTTTTCAGTGATTGTGTTGCATTGTTTTTAAATCTTCACCTGCTTTCTACTGTTTTTAAATCCGTAGTAAAGAATATAAG
The DNA here is from genome assembly GCF_017581925.1 of Gelidibacter pelagius. Classification (GTDB taxonomy): domain Bacteria; phylum Bacteroidota; class Bacteroidia; order Flavobacteriales; family Flavobacteriaceae; genus Gelidibacter; species Gelidibacter pelagius. Next base: position 148,977 of record NZ_JAGEVG010000002.1, read on the forward strand.
TGTAGCACAGAATCACAAAAAACAATGCCGATTTGAATCCGATTTGATCCGTTAAATAACCAAACGTTGGCGGAATGACCGCACCTCCAACAATAGCTGTGCATAACATTCCTGAAGCTTTGGGTTTCAATGAGCCTATTCCATCAATGGCCAAAGTAAAAATCGTTGGGAACATGATCGAGTTGAACAGCCCTACCGCTAAAATACTCCACATGCTCACTAAGCCTGTGGTGCTTATGGAAATCAAAATCAAGGTGATGGCAATGGTTGCAAAAATGCCCAATACTTTTCCTGGTTTTATAATTCTTGTCAGATAGGCGCCTGCAAATCGGCCGATCATGGCACCAGACCAATAGAAGGTGACAAAGACACCAACAATGGCTTTGTCGTCACTTTCGGTGATGCCTGTGCTTAGAATGCCTTCCACGATAGACTTCATAAAGCCATTTTGTTTAATGACTTCCACCATATTCATATCTAAAAAGTAATTGACCAAATAGCTTCCAATGGCTACTTCAGCACCAACGTAAAAGAAGATGCCAATAATTCCCATCACTAGATTTTTATGCTTTAATGCATCTCTGTAGGATCCTACTGCAGTTTCATTGATCAGTTTTGGTAGTTTTGAAAAGTAGAAGCCTATTGCAATGATAAAGATGAAAATTGCCAAACCTAAAAATGGTGTTTGAACTGCAGAAGCCTCTGTGGCCAAATAAAGACCTTTTTCAGAATCGGTTAAAATAGCGATTTCATCAGTTGTCTTAATTTTATCACTTAGAATAAACAAGGCTCCTATAACTGGGGCAATAGCAGTTCCTAAGGAATTGAATGCTTGTGATAAGTTCAAACGGCTTGAAGCGCCATCTTCACTTCCTAAAACCGCTACATAAGGATTAGCAGCCACTTGTAAAATTGTAATCCCACCCGCCAATATAAAATAAGCTACCATGAAAATTCCAAACATTCTGTAAGACGCTGCTGGATAGAACAACAAACAGCCTAGTGCCATTGTACATAAACCTAAAATAATCCCTTTTTTATAGCCGATTTTGGTGAGAATATAACTCGCTGGAATAGACAGTAAAAAAAATGCACCAAAAAAGGCAAATTGAACCATACCTGCTTGAAAATAAGTGAGCGTGAATAACTCCCTAAGGCGAGGAATAAGAGAATCTACCAAAACGGTAATAAATCCCCAAAGGAAAAACAATATGGTCAATAATATAAAGGAGGAACGATAGGATTTTTGTTGGTTCATAATGTATTGTTCAAGGTATTAAGTTCAGAGTTCAAAGTTATGAGTTCAGAGTTCAAAGTTTAAATTTTTTAAATATAATGATGCTTGTTACGTTTTTATCGCCAACTGCCAACTGAAGACTGTCTACTGAAGACTGTCTACTGAAGACTGCCTACTGAAGACTGCCTACTGAAGACTGCCTACTGAAGACTGTCTACTGAAGACTGAATCCCAATCTCATCCACAAATATCCAGCTTTTGCCCTTATCTTCATAACCCGCATGCCATCTAGGAAGTCTGTCCAATTTTTTAGCAACGACTTTAACGTATTTTGCATTTTTATCTTTTAAGTCGAAAGTATTTGTCTTTATTTTAACTTCTTCCGAACGTTTAACCGCATTAATGCTTTGTTTTCCTGCCAATTGATAATTTTGATTATCGGTTGAAATATAACATAAAACTTCGGTGGGATAGAAAATAAAGGAACGTTGATCCTGTAAAAAATTGACCGAAACAGATTGAACAATCTGTTCCTCACCTAAATCGATAACAGCAATGACATCTTTATCTTCATAGCCTTGCCACGCGCCTCCCCGAAAGTCCTTGGATCCTCGCAAGCCGTCAATCAAGGCGTTAGTTCCACCAGCACTATATTGGGTGGCATAATTCGTTTTGAGCTCTATCGCTCTGTTAGGATCAATTTTGTGAAAATCGGTAGCAATAGTCGCGCTTCTTTCATCATCTTTTTCAGAATACACTTTTAGGGTTGACGGTTCTGAAATGATAAATGGTTCTTCGTATTTGAGGTAAATGGAATCGTTTAAGGTGTAAAAAATAGCCGTTTCTTTTTGGGCATTTTCTAAAACAACTTCAGTTTCACCTTTAAAGGCGATTTCACCTTTTGCAATAAAAGGAGCTGGAACTATTTTAAAGTAGTCTATGGATGTGGTTGGCGCGTCATCGTCGTCACTTCCCCAATCAGAAGGTGAATCGGTCATATAAAATTCCAGAATACCACCAGACAGAATATCCTTCGAAGAAATATAACTATTGCGCAACTTACTGCCATTGAGTCTGACGTAATCAATGTATTTGTTTTCATCAGAAAGATCAAAAGCCTTAATGGTGAAGTTTTTCCCATTCTCAAGATTGATTGTGGCTTTGTCAAATAACGGCGTTCCAATAATATACTGATTGGAACCTGGTGTAACTGGATAAAAACCCATGGAAGAGAACACATACCAAGCGCTCATTTGTCCGCAGTCCTCATTTCCAGCAATGCCATCCGGTTCATTTTTATAGAGCTCGGTCAAAATTTGATGGACTTTCTCTTGGGTTTTATGTGGTTTATTGACAAAATTATAGAGATAGGCCATATGGTGGCTGGGTTCATTGCCATGCGCATATTGACCGATAAGTCCTGTAATATCTACCATATCACGCCCTGAAGTGGAAGCATTGGCGCTAAACAAACTGTCTAATTGTGCCTCTAATACCTCTTTTCCTCCTAACAGTTCTATATGTCCAGAAACATCCTGCGGCACATAAAAACTGTATTGCCAGGCATTGGCTTCGGTGTAGTTGAAATTGACTTCGTAGGGATCAAAAGGCGCAAACCACGTGTTTTTGTAGCGGCCTCTCATGAATTTTGTTTCGGGGTCAAAAACGTTCTTATAATTTTGCGCACGTTTCATGAAGATTTCGTAATCGTCTACTTTCTCCAAAGCATGGGCCATTTTTGCAATGGTCCAATCGTCATAGGCGTATTCCAAAGTTTTAGAGACGGATTCGCCTTCTTCCTCAACAGGGATAAAACCCAATTCTTTATAAGATTGTAATCCCAGATGATTTTGGTTGGCCGAATGTTTCATCGCTTTAAACGCTTTTTCAGCATCAAAACCTTTTATCCCTTTTAAATAGGCATCAGCAATCACAGGAACTGCGTGATAACCAATCATGGTGCCCGTGTAGTTGGCACTTAAATCCCACATGGGTAAGATACCACCTTCATCATACTTTGCAAGAAGCGTGTTGACGAAATCGCTGGTACGCTTACGTTCTATGATGGTGTATAAAGGATGTGCTGCCCGATAGGTGTCCCATAGTGAAAACACGGTATAGTATTGGAAATCTTTGGTAGTGTGAATTTTCATATCCATGCCTCTGTAGCGTCCATCTACATCCTGGTAGAGATTAGGTACAATCATGGTGTGGTACAAAGCCGTATAGAAATTTATTTTATGCTCTTGGTTTTCAGTTTCAATGATGATTTTCTCCAACTGATTTTCCCAAACGGTTTGTGCTTTTTCCTTTACTTCGTCGAAGGCTTTGTCACCGATTTCAGCTTCTAAGTTTTTTCTGGCGCCTTCTTCATCAACCGCGCTGATGCCTATTTTTACGTAAACAGGTTCGTTTTTAGGATTGTCAAATTGAAAAACTGCCTTTTTATGTGTCAATTTCTGTTTTCTCGCAATTAAATCAACCGACATAGGGTGCGAGAATTTTATGTAATAGAACAATTTCTGATTGCTAGCCCAAGCTTTAGAGTGGCGATACCCAGTAATTTCGGTTCTTGAAGTTTGTTTGATTTTTGAGGCCAATAACTGATCACGATGCTCTAAATCTAAAACGATAATCTGATTTTTTGCTGTTGGAAATTGGTATTTATGGACGCCACTGCGCTCTGAAACCGTTAACTCTACGTTGATATCGGTATCTTCCAAATGGACTTGGTAATAACCAGGTTCAGCCTTTTCATTGTCGTGGGAGAATTTAGAGCGATAGCCTTTTTTTCCGTCACTGCCATTGTTGAAGACTACTTCATTGGTGGGCATGAGCAAGATGTCGCAATAATCGTTGACACCTGTACCACTGAGATGGGTGTGAGAGAAACCGTAGATATATTCATCACTATAATGATATCCGGAAGCGCCATCCCAACCGTCAAGACGGGTGTCAGGACTTAATTGCATCATTCCAAAAGGCATGGTTGCGCCTGGATAGGTATGACCATGACCACCAGTACCAATAAAAGGATTGACCAAGGAGACTAAAGATTTATCTTTTTTAGCTGGGGTTGTTTTAGGATGATCAGAACAGCCTATTAGTAGAAATAGGGCCGTAAAAGCTAAAAAAAATGACTTCATCATTTAAGGGATTGATTTTGCTGCGGAAATATACTAAATCTTAAGGGACGGTTAAATTTTATTGCAACATTTTAATACCGGCTTAAATCATTTATCTTTGAAGAAAACTGCTCTTATGTTGCGATGGGTATTATTTACCATATTTTATATTCTTATCACCTTATATGGATTTCAGGCCATTAGGACCATCACCAGAAATGCCTGGTTTCACTATGTATTTATTGCAATTGCCATTATCATAGCAGGGAATTTAATCATTCAGTTTAGTATGGGGTCTGGAGGACGGGTGCTGTCGCCTTCAAAAAGCTACGCTTTCGGATTTATTTTGGCCTTCATGCTTTTTAATTTGGTCTTAATTATCTTCCTGTTTGGTGAGGATATTGTACGATCTTTTATGGGAATATATACGAAGCTTTTTACTTCGAAGAGCTCATTCCATATGGCTTCAAGACGCAAGTTTATTAGCGGGGTAGCTGTTGGGATAGCGGCAATCCCTTTTGCTGCCATGCTTTACGGTATGTATAAGGGTAAGTATAATTATAAAGTCATTAAGCATACTTTGCAATTTGATGATTTGCCTGAAGCGTTTGATGGGTACCGGATTACCCATATTAGCGATATCCATTCGGGGAGTTTTGACAACCGACCAGAAGTCGAGCGTGCTGTGAACATGGTCAAGGAGCAAAAATCTGATGTCATTTTGTTTACAGGAGATTTGGTCAACAATAAAAGCACCGAGTTACTACCTTGGAAGGACTTGTTCTCAGAATTAAAGGCGGATGACGGCGTATTTTCCGTATTGGGAAACCATGATTATGGTGATTATATTGATTGGGATTCTGCCGCTGAGAAGGCACAGAATCTTGAAGAATTAAAACAACTCCAAAAAGATATGGGTTACGACCTGCTGCTTAATGAAAACCGATTTATTGAGCGAAAGGGACAGCGTATTGCGCTTTTGGGGGTTGAAAACTGGGGGAAAGGTGGTTTTAAGAAAGCTGGTGATTTAAGTAAAGCTGCGGAAGGCGTGCAACCTGGTGATTTCAAAATATTGATGACCCATGATCCGAGCCATTGGGACGAGGTTGTAATTAGTGATGACCACCATTACCATTTGACCCTAAGTGGGCATACCCATGGCATGCAGTTTGGCATAGAAATCCCGGGATGGTTCAAATGGAGTCCTATCAAATACCGTTACAAACATTGGGCAGGGATTTATAAAGAAAAAGGACAATACATTAATGTCAATAGAGGTTTTGGCTATTTGGGCTATCCTGGTCGGGTTGGGATTTGGCCAGAAATAACGGTGATTGAACTCAAAAAAGGTCCAAAAAATAGAGTGGTATAATCTGCTTATTGCCCATCAACAAGCTATTTGCGTATGTTTTAGGTTAATAAAAAAAAAATAAGTAGGTTTGTAATAGCACATTTGATCTAAACATTAAAATGTATGTCAAAATTTGGGGAAATCATAGATGTCGATATTCCTGTTTTGTTGGATTTTTTTACAGAATGGAATGAACAATCTATTGCAATGCATCCTGTGTTAAGAGATGTAGCTGCTGCTCTTGGAGACAAGGCAAAAGTCATCAAAATAGATGTTGATAAGAATAAGGAACTGGCCGAAGCGCTTCGCGTAAAAGGTCTGCCTACACTTATTATCTATAAAAAAGGCGAGATGAAATGGCGCCATAGCGGAGAGCAAGATGCCGATACGCTTATTAATATCCTCCAAGAATATATTTGACAAATTCCTGCACACGCAGGAATCTCTTTTTGAAAGTTAATCAAGGTTTTAATTAAAAAAGTTTACTTAATAGATTTAAATTGATAGTTTTTGACTAAAGTCTTTTAATTAAAGAGATCATCTTGTTTTTCTCTCCTTTACTTGAATCGTAAAAGGCTATTAATCGATATATGAAGCTCGTCGTAATCACGTTCTTCAAGTCAAATTCTTGAGTATATTAACTTACGCGATATTGGTTTCTTGAAAATCATAATCAAGGGGTCAAGTAAAGTTAAACCTTCCAATAAAATGTGATCGACTACATGGTAGCATGCCCTGATTATTTTTTTACAAATTTAATAGGAGTGTTGTTTTTTAAATGGAGAAAATAAATGCCCGATGTTAGATCCTTGATTCTGATTTTAGAATTGGTATGTGGCTCCACTAATCCTTTTTTCACCATTTGACCAAGGCTATCGTAAATAATAAATTCCGTTGTATTCGAAATCTGACCCATATTCAGATAGTCTGAAGAAGGATTTGGATGTACTGTTAAGGCAGTAGTTTCAAATTCATTTAAGCCCAGCGTATTTTTTATGAGTATGATCCTATTGGGATTCTCTTGCATGATGAAAACACCCATATCGTTGACTTCAATATCTATTGGGTCGTTAATACTGCTTGATATTTCGATCCTCGTGGGGTTGGCAGAAGTAAGATCAATAGCTGAAATAGTTCCGCCATCGTTTTCAGCAATATAAAGGATGTTTTTATAGATTCTTATGCCCAAAGGTTTTTCAAAACCGGACAAAAATAGTTCAGGTGTGATATCTTTTGTTGAAGGGTCAATCACGTCAATAGAATTGGTTCCTGCATTGGCAATATATAATGTCCTATCATTATAGACCGCAATTCCAAAAGGAATAAAAGTTGTTGAAGGAGCAGCAATTGCCGCCAATAAGGTGCCACTTGTTGATGTAGCTGGATCATCAAATCGGGCGACGTATCTTGAAGTTGAAGTGTTGCTTGAGACATACAAAGAAGAGCCATGCCAGTGTAAAAAATTAGGTTTGTTGGATGTGGCAAATCTCGCCACCTCAAAATTGCCGGAAGTGAGCTCCAAGGTAGAGATTTGATAGGCGTCAAATTCGGCGATATAAAGGGTCTCGATATTTAGAGCCACGCCATTGGGGTTGCCTAATCCTGACGCTAAAAGCTCTGGTACAGCATTTGGGACCGTAATGTCCAAACGATATACACTATCATCGTCAGTGTAATACAAGTATGTGCTGCTGAGAATCATCCTGCCGGGATCAGTCATTCCAGTAACTAACTCAGTGATTTGGCCAAACGATGCGCTGCAAATAAATACACATAAAATTATGAGAAGATTTTTTTTCATGATATTGATGTTTAGCTTCACATCGTGCAATCAGAAAAATGTCAGCATTACTTTTTATAAAAATTGAATTCAGTTAATTCTTCTTTCCCAAGTAAATGTAGAGTTTTAGCGGTGTCAATATAACAATATCGGATGATGACACTTTGAATTTATGATGGATTTATAGACGTTCAAACTTAAAACCCGCCTCATTAAAATAGTGCAATATCTTTGGTAGGGCGAACATCATGTTTCGGGAAGCTTTCACACTATCGTGAAAAACGACAATACTCCCTGGACGGGCTTTAGAAACTACATTTTTTGCACATTGTTCTACTGATATAGAATCCTTCCAATCGAACGCTAAAATATCCCACATAATAATTTTGTAACCTGAGGACAATAAACGCTTGCCTTGCTTAGGAGTAATTTGTCCATAAGGTGGTCTAAATAGTTTTTGTGTTTCCGATTTGGAATTTGGATTTTGGATTTTGAAATTTTGAATTTGGTAATCGATGATATCCTGTGTCTTTTTGACTTGATCTACATAAACATCACTATTGGTAGCCCAACCTTTGGGATGAGAGTAGGTGTGGTTCCCAATTGCATGACCATCCTTTAAAATATTACAAAATATCTCAGGGTGTTTTTTAATATTGTTGCCAATACAAAAGAATGTGCCTTTGGCGTTATATTCTTTTAAAGTATTTAAGGTCCAATGCGTTATTTCTGGCGTTGGCCCATCATCAAAAGTCAAGTAGATTATTTTTTGATCCTGAGGCATATTCCAAATATAGTTCGGGAATATGCCTTTGATCAATCTTGGTGTTCTTACAGGAATGAGGTTCACAAAAAATTAGTCAAATTTAATCAGTTCATCTACTGTGTCCGTCACGATATCACGTTCTTCGCGTGGTACATCGCGTCGTGGTTCATCACTACTCATAAAATGTTTGAACAATTGCAGGAAGTTGTTGAATTTTTCAGTTTCTTCCAATGCGAAGTCCTTATCGTTATAAACGACGGTAATGTCCACTAAGCTTCTGTAGCGTTCTATATCCGTTACGATTTCGTCTAAATATCGGGTTTGGTTCTCGAGAGAAAGTCCGCTATAATACGTTAAACTCTCTTGATATTTTTTAGTGACATCTTTATAAAGCTTTCTTGCTTTTTCTATTTTTCCAACTTCATAATAGCCGCTAATATAAGGTTCCAGCAAGGTGTAATAGCCAAAATAATCAACCGGCATTTTTTCCATCGCCAAATCTGCTATTTTTTCAGCTTTCTCAGGTTGGTCTTCATTGATTAACTGCTCCATTAAACGTGCGAGATTGCCTCTGTAGGTAATGCCATTTTTACGGGTTTCCACATCGTGGTAAATATCAGGACTGCCGCTGTTGCCCCAATTCCAAGACATCACTTTGTCATACATCAGTTCGGAGTCCACACGACCCATATCAAACGGGTTGGCTCTATCCACTGGTGTTCTTATTGGCACTAATTTATAACATAGGCCATCCAACTGCAGGTAATCCTTCATCCAGATATAATCATCGTCACCAAAACTTCCGCCCGTAAAATAGATTGGGCGCTCCCAATTGTTGTTGGCCAGAATATCCAACATCATCAATCTCTGTTTATAAAGTGCACCGCCAGTGATTTTTATGACAATATCATCCACAATCTTATCAGCATCTTTCTCCTTGACAATGCCATGTTCTAAAACGGAAGCTTTATCTACCGGAATACGCACAGACTTAGTAGGGTAATAATTGGTGTTCAACATATTCGGCGGGTAACCGCTAATGTCTCTTCCTTCTTGTTGTAAGGCGTATTTAAGCTTTGTACGCGGGTTGTCACTACTGACAAAATCCATGAACTCTTTAATGCTTAAGGTGTCTTTGGTTATTTCTTTCTCGACAATGTAATCACGTGTTCCGTAACGGTATTGCTCATGTGTCAATTGCGACGGAATGGGGTCACTAGTATATGCTTTTCGTTTCATTTGGTCAATATACCAGTCCGTTTGAAAAAGACTCGTGTTGATGACCCTCACATCTCTTCGGATGCCTTCAATTTCTTGGGCATACCACAATGGGAAGGTATCATTATCGCCAATGGTGAATAAAATAGCGTTTGGCGCGCATGATTCCAAATACTTTACGGCCATGGCATGTGCTGTCTTTTTACCTGATCGGTCGTGATCATCCCAATTGTTGGCTGCCAAGATTCCTGGGACCAAAATCAAGCATACCACTGTGATCGCATGAGGCAGAAATTTTGAAGCGGAATATTTTCGAAGCGCATCAAAAATGGCATAGACCCCAAAACCTATCCAAATGGCAAATACATAAAAAGATCCGACTACAGAATAGTCCCGTTCTCGAGGTTCAAATGGTCTGACGTTGGTATAAAATTGAATGGCGAGCCCGGTCATTAGGAAAAAGACCAATAGCGTCCAAAATAGCTTTTTATCCCTTCCAATTAAAAATAAGAAACCAATCAGTCCTAAAATAAGAGGAAGGAAGTAATAGGTGTTTCGTGCTTTGTTGTTTTTAACATCACTTGGCAAATTGTCCTGAGACATGTTAAGATGCCATGCGTCAAAAGGTTTGATGCCACTGATCCAGTTGCCATTCAAATCGTCGTATTTTCCTTGAATATCATTCTGACGACCCGTGAAATTCCACATAAAATAGCGCCAATACATATATCCAAACTGATATTCAAGCATATAGCCTATATTTTGTACCAAGGAAGGTTTTTGAATATCTAAATACTGTCCAAATTGTTTCAAAAATTTATGATAATCGCTATAATCGATCTGCCCTTCCCTGACATTCATCCTAAAATCGGCCACAATATCCCTGATTTGGGACTCCATCATGTATTCTGCTTTTATGTTAAAGTCTAACAAACCGGTAAACATCATGTAGTTCTCGGCATTTTCACTACTCCACATTCTTGGTAAGATGGAGGCTTGAGTGGAATTGTAATTTTGCTTAGCATTCTTATAATCGTTGACAATCACATACTTTCCAGCTGCTTTGTCCTTTTCATAATTGGGTTTGTCATCAATATAAGGTTCGTTTGCATCAAGTCCCGTGTATTGTTCAGTGAATAACGGACCGTAAAAGAGGTGGGTTTCTGGGTACTGCTCTAAATTATAATAAGCTAATAATTCTCGTGCATCTGAAGGGTTATTCTCATTGACAACGACATTAGCATTTGCCCGTATTGGAAGCATTAACCAACATGAAAATCCAATAAAAATGAACATCAAACACAACACTAAGGTATTGGCGATGTGGTGTTGATGGTCTCGTGTATATTTCAATCCAAAATAGAAGGCCGCAACGACAATAATAAAGGCGATAATAGTTCCAGAGTTAAATGGCATGCCAAGACTGTTGACAAAGAAAATCTCCGAAGCACTGAATATTTTTAACGCATTGGGTAGCAAGAGTTTAAAAATAAACAATAAAATAGCAGCAGAAATCACGTTGGCCACTATAAAATTGGTGACGGTAACGGTTTTGTAATTCTTAAAATAATAAATTAACCCGATGGCAGGAATGGTCAAAAGGCCCATAAAATGTACCCCGAAGGACAATCCAATAACAAAGGCAATTAATATGAGCCAACGGTTGCCACGTGGCGTATCCATTTCCTGTTCCCAGCGTAAAGCCAACCAAAACATGACGGCCATAATTAACGTAGCCATGGCGTAAACCTCAGTCTCTACCGCATTGAACCAAAAGGAATCAGTAAAAGTGAAGGCTAAACTTCCAACAAGTCCGCTTCCAAGAATGGCTATTTTTTTTGTGTCTGTGAATTCTTCATCTGTTTTGACTATTTTTTTAAGTAGCAAGGTGATGGTCCAAAACATGAATAAAATAGTGAAAGCACTTGCTGCGCCACTCATCATATTCAACATAGCTCCAATTTGGGAAGGTTCCAGGGCGAACATTGAAAAGAAGGCACCAAGCATTTGAAACAAGGGTGCTCCTGGAGGGTGGCCTACCTGGAGTTTGGCGGAAGTCAATATATATTCCCCTGCATCCCAGAAACTAACGGTCGGTTCAATGGTCAGTGCATAAACAGTAAATGCAATGGCAAAGACAAACCAACCTAAAATGGTATTCCATTTTTTAAAGTTGAAATGATTCATAGATTTTTTGTTGAATTAGAGTGGCGAATTTAAGAATAAATATATAAGAGGGGAAAGTTTTTAAGTAAACGTTAAGGAATTAAAGAATGATCCATCAATTGCTTTGAAACTTGGCATTGAATTTTTTTATCAAGTAAGATTTCATTATTTTGTTTTATGTGACTCACGTTTATGAGTGGATTTAGCTTTTTATGACTGTTGCAGTTAAGAATGTCTTGGCTTTGTCGCTCTGCGGATTCAAGAAGAGTGAGTAATACGATGTTTTTGCAGTCGGAATAAGGATATTAACATATTATAGTAGTGACTAATGCCTATTTCTAACCTTGAGAATAATGATTAAGTAGTTGATTGTGAATGGTTCAGTTGGTGAGTTATCTCTTTTTATCTAATGAATGTTTAAAATAACGTTTTTTCTATGTAAAATATTTGCAAAAATAAAACATTGTAGTAAATTTGCATCCTCAATTGGAGATTGGCCTATGGTGTAACTGGCAACACGTCTGGTTTTGGTCCAGAAGAGTCTAGGTTCGAGCCCTAGTAGGCCAACAGTTTTTCAAAAAATCCCGACCATTTATTTGGTCGGGATTTTTGTTTTTGAGAGATGAAGGGCAGGAAGTTTATGCTGAGCAAATATATATTATAGCATATTATTTTTTCAGTCGTTCATTGTTGGTCTTCTCTCCAAATGATTTTTGATGTATTTATCATGGGGGTGCCATGATTTTCCTAAAATATGATTTACTCGTTGCTTGGGATTAGCCGATTTTTCTTATGTGAGGAATGTGTTATATCTTGAAGGTAATCACCGGTCTATTAGCGTGATTGACCACATCTTCACCAATGCTGCCACTAAAAAAGTGCGAAATACCTTGTCTTCCGTGGGTGCTGATGCCAATTAAATCGGCATCAATTTCTTTTGAGAAATTCAAAATCCCACTTTCAACACTTTCGTCATTATATATATGGATGGTATACCCCTTAAAATCATAGTCTTTAATGAAATTATCAATGCGATTTTTCGCTTCTGAAGATGAAAGAAAGTCATTGGCCGTGTTGACCATTAACAAATGCATTTTCGCTCCAAATGATTGTGCAAATTCAGTAGCCTGTCTGTAGGTTTCCTTATTGTCTTTTTTGAAATCCGAAGCAAAAACAAAGCGTTCGACTTTAAAATCGACATGCTTGTTTTTAATAACCAATACTGGAATGTCTGAAGTCCTGACTACTTTTTCGGCATTGGATCCTATAAACATCTCCTTTAAACCGCTGGCGCCGTGAGACCCCATAACAATCAGATTGACATTGTGTTCATGACAAGTGTCAATGACGCTGCTGAACGAAGGGTAGTTTTTTACAATGTCATGAACCTGAATGCCTTTAAGGTAGTCTTTGGACAGTAAGATTTCAAATTTTTGTTCTGCAAGCTTCATGAAAAACATGGCTTCTGGTAAAGCGCTTGGGGTGCTTAGTGCGTCAATTTCCTGTAAGGGGATTTCCAGCATGTGCAATAGGTAAATTTCTGAGCCGTGTTTTTTTGCCAACTGAGCAGCAACTTTTAGGGCATTTTCTGCTTGGTCTGAGAAGTCGGTGGGTACAAGAATCTTTTTCATGGAGAGGAAGGTGGTTTGTGAAACATAAATTTAATAATAAAAAACGACTTTATATCCTTTGGATAAGTCAATAAAAAAATCGTATATTTGCACCGCTGAATGATAAAAGAGAACACGAGGGGACATGAAAGTCCCCTCTTTTTATACTAATATAATGCTGAACGAGAACGCTGTTAAGACATTAATAGATAGGGGATTGGAAGAAAGATCAGATCTTTTTTTAATCGATCTGAAAATTGGTGTAGGCAATAAAATCAGTGTGGTTATTGATGGCGATAATGGTGTCACTGTTGAGGATTGCATGTTCATGAGTCGTGCCATAGAGCATAACTTGGACAGGGAAGAGGATGATTTCTCTCTGGATGTAGCTTCTGCGGGAGCGACATCTCCATTGGTGAATAAGAGACAGTATAAGAAGAATATTGGCAGAACTTTGAACGTTAAGGCCAAGTCTGATGCAAAGTTTGAAGGTGTGTTGACGGAAGTTGATGACGATGAAGTGACTTTGGAGTGGAAGGCGAAGGAACCCAAACCTGTAGGCAAGGGTAAAATAGTGGTAAATAAGCAGGCTAAAATTAAGTATGATGATATTTTAGAGGCTAAAGTGATAATAAAATTTTAATTCGAGGTAGTTATGGAGAATATTGCGTTAATTGATTCTTTTTCTGAATTTAAGGACGATAAATTAATCGATCGTGTAACGTTGATGGCGATTCTAGAAGATGTGTTGAGAAATGCATTAAAGAAGAAGTATGGTGATGACGATAACTTTGATATCATTATAAATCCTGACAAAGGCGATTTGGAAATATGGCGAAATAGAATTGTAGTTTCTGATGGAGAAGTAGAAGATCCGAATCAAGAAATTGAATTGTCTGAAGCGCGTAAAATAGAACCTGATTTTGAGGTTGGAGAGGACGTGGCGGAAGCCGTGAAATTGATCGATTTAGGGAGACGTTCAATTTTGGCGCTTCGTCAAAATTTGATCTCTAAAATACATGAGCACGATAATACAAATCTTTATAAGCAATTTAAAGATTTAGTTGGTGAGATTTACACTGCTGAAGTACATCATATTCGTCACCGAGCAATCATTCTTTTAGATGATGATGGTAATGAAATCATTCTTCCAAAAGAAAAACAGATTCCTTCAGATTTCTTCCGTAAAGGAGAAAATGTAAGGGGTATTATAGAAAGTGTTGAGCTTAAGGGCAACAAACCAACCATCATTATGTCAAGAACAGCTCCAGTATTTTTGGAGAAACTATTCGAGCAGGAAATTCCAGAAGTTTTTGACGGATTGATTACTATCAAAAAGGTGGTGAGAATGCCAGGCGAAAAAGCAAAAGTAGCGGTTGACTCCTATGATGATAGAATTGACCCAGTTGGTGCTTGTGTGGGAATGAAAGGCTCAAGAATACATGGTATTGTTAGAGAACTTGGCAATGAGAATATTGATGTTATCAACTACACTAGTAATGTTCAGTTATTTATCACTAGAGCATTGAGTCCAGCAAGGGTAACCTCTGTAAAGCTCAATGAAGAGACCATGCGTGCTGAGGTATTGCTTAAGCCTGAAGAGGTAAGCAAAGCGATTGGTAGAGGCGGTCATAATATCCGCTTGGCCGGGCAACTGACTGGTTATGAGATTGATGTGTTTAGAGAAGGAGCAGAAGAGGATGTTGAATTATCAGAGTTTACTGATGAAATAGAAGGCTGGATCATTGCAGAATTCAGCAAGGCAGGATTAGATACTGCAAAGAGTATCTTGGAACAAGATGTTCAAGATTTGGTTAAGAGAACCGATTTAGAAGAAGAAACCATTTTAGATGTTATCAGAATTCTTAAGGAAGAATTTGAAGAATAACACATATTAAGTTATATTAGAAGCAATTTATGGCTGATACAATTAGATTAAATAAAGTATTAAGAGAGCTCAATATTTCTATTGACCGTGCAGTCGATTTCTTGGAATCGAAGGGCATCGACGTGGAAAAGAGTCCCAATACGAAAATATCAGATGATGTTCATATGGTGCTTTCCAATGAATTTCAAACCGATGCCAATAAAAAAATGGCCTCTCAGGAGGTTAGTGAGGCTAAGTTGAAAGAAAAGGAAGAATTACGTGAGCAACGTGAGCGTGAGATTGAAGAGAAGTTGAAGAGGGAGGAAGCCAGCAAGCAAGTTGTAAGAGCTAAAGCACCTTTTAAAGGGCCAAAACAGGTTGGAAAAATCGACTTGGATCCTAAAAAGGCTGAAAGTACTGAAAAAGTTGAAAAGGCAAAGCCTGAAGAACCTAAGGTAGAGAAGCCAGCTGAAACTACAAAACAGCCTGAAGTTTCAGAAAAAGTAGCGCCTTTAGAAAAGGAGGCCGATAAAACAGAAGTCAAGGAAGTGCCGAAGAAAGCTGAAAAAGCTAAAGAGGAAACTAAGGTGACTGAGAAAACTGAAAAAGTCGAAAAGGTTAAGAAGGCAGAAAAACCTGAAAAGGTTGAAGAAGTTGAGAAAACTGAAACTACGGTGGAGGCTGAAGACGAACTGATGAAAACTCAATATCAAAAGTTGTCTGGCCCTAAAATTGCCGGAGAAAAGATAGATCTTTCCCAGTTCAATAAGCCTAAAAAGAAAAAAGAAGAGAGGAAACCTGTTGCAGGCGACGCCAATAAGAAAAAGAGACGTCGGATCAGCAAAGGTCCAACAACTCCGGGAACTAAACCTCCTTTTGGAGCTAGAGGATCAGCAACTCATAAAGGAAAACCAGGTGGTCGTACAAGCACTGTAAAAGAAGAGCCAAGCGAAGCAGATGTGCAAAAGCAGGTTCGCGAAACGCTTGAAAAGCTTCAAGGTAAGACCAACAGAGGAAAAGGAGCGAAATACAGAAGAGACAAGAGAGATCAGCACCGTCAGCAGACTGAAAAAGATATCGAGCAACAAGAAGCGGAAAGCAAAGTGTTGAAAGTTACTGAGTTTGTTACGGCAAGTGAAGTAGCAACGATGATGGATGTCCCGGTGACGCAAATTATCTCTGCTTGTATGTCGTTAGGATTGATGGTAACTATGAACCAACGCTTGGATGCTGAAACCTTATCGGTTGTTGCAGATGAGTTTGGTTATGAGGTGGAATTTGTAACCTCTGATTTGGAAGATAGTATTGAAGTTGTCGAAGACAATCCTGAAGATTTAGTGCCACGTGCACCAATTGTTACGGTTATGGGTCACGTAGATCACGGTAAAACCTCATTGCTGGATTATATTCGTCAAGAAAATGTGATTGCAGGAGAATCAGGTGGTATTACACAACATATTGGCGCCTATGCTGTACAGCTTGAGGGCGGCCAAAAAATGGCGTTTCTTGATACACCAGGTCACGAGGCCTTTACGGCAATGCGTGCCCGTGGTGCGCAGGTAACGGATTTAGCTATTATTGTAATCGCTGCTGATGATGCCATTATGCCACAGACCAAAGAAGCTATAGCCCATGCGCAAGCGGCGGGAGTACCAATTATCTTTGCGATCAATAAAATAGATAAGCCAACTGCTAATCCTGAAAAAGTAAAAGAAGGTTTAGCACAAATGAACCTATTGGTTGAAGATTGGGGTGGCAAAATCCAATCTCATGATATCTCAGCTAAGACAGGAGAAGGTGTTAAAGATTTATTGGAAAAAGTGCTTTTAGAAGCTGAATTGTTAGAACTTCAAGCAAATCCAAATAAGCCTGCGGTTGGAACGGTAGTAGAAGCATTTCTTGATAAAGGTAGAGGTTATGTATCTACAATTTTGGTGCAAGCTGGAACCTTAAGAGTTGGCGATTATGTACTTGCTGGAAAAAACAGTGGTAAGGTAAGAGCCATGCATGATGAGCGTGGTAAAAACGTCAGTGCTGCTGGACCTTCTACACCGGTCTCAATTTTAGGATTGGACGGTGCACCACAAGCGGGAGATAAGTTTGCCGTATTTGCAGAAGAACGTGAAGCGCGACAAATTGCAGCAAAACGTACCCAGTTGCAACGTGAGCAATCTGTGAGAACGCAACGTCATATCACTTTAGACGAGATTGGACGTCGTATAGCGCTTGGAGACTTCCAAGAGCTGAATATCATTCTTAAGGGTGATGTGGACGGTTCCGTAGAGGCGTTGACAGATTCATTCCAGAAACTGTCTACAGAAGAAATTCAAGTAAATATTATACATAAAGGTGTTGGTGCCATTACAGAAAGTGACGTGTTGTTGGCAACAGCTTCTGATGCCATTATTATTGGATTTAACGTACGACCAATGGGTAATGCGCGTCAAATTGCAGATCAGGAAGAAATTGATATCAGAATGTACTCTATTATCTATGATGCCATAAATGACCTTAAAGATGCAATGGAAGGCATGTTGTCTCCTGAGCTCAAAGAGGAAATCACAGGTACCGCTGAAATTAGAGAGATCTTTAAAGTTTCTAAAGTAGGGACTATCGCTGGTTGTATGGTGACTTCTGGGAAAATATTCAGAAACTCAAGCATCCGCATCATTAGAGAGGGCGTTGTAGTTTACACAGGTGAACTATCATCGTTGAAACGATTTAAAGATGATGTTAGGGAGGTTTCAAAAGGTTATGATTGTGGTATGCAAATAAAGAATTACAATGATATTTATGAAAATGATGTCATTGAAGCATTCCACGAAGTTGAAGTGAAAAAGAAATTGAAATAGATTTCATTTATAATAAAAAAAAAGCGACCCATTGAAAAATGAGTCGCTTTTTTTATTCCCACCAGTGGCTTTTAATATCCCGCGCTTTCCCTCGATCGAAAAGATAATCTGTTATTCATACCTCGTGAGCTTGCCCGTCCTTGCCGGCGAGACCCCGAGGTTCCTAATTTCGATAAGTGAAGTCTGGTGTCATACAAAGCAAATTTGCTATACTTGCCAAGCAAACTGATTGGTATTTGGTTAAATTATCATGCACAAATACTGTAGTATTATTGAAAATAATCACGCTCGATTGATAATAAATTAAAGGTGGTTTGAGTATACAGAGCAATGTCTATGGACTTATCTATTCTTTTTAGGGCGCAATACCAAGGCGTCTGGATATGTTTTCTTGACGGTCATCAATGCGCGGTCCGCCTCCAAACGTGTTCTGAAGTTGCCTAGCCAAATTTTGTAATTTGGTGATTCGTACTCAATAGAATTGCTCCAGTCAGGAAATAAGCTCGCTATATTACCTTTGGCGGCTTGAGCACCACTCCTTGAGCCATTATAAACTTGGATGACAAAAGCATCCACAGTGCTCCGCGAATCCTTTTTGAACTCTAAAAGCTTGTCAATATTTTTGTTCTGATCTATAGTAACAATGCCTTCTTGTGCGTGAACTGCAAGCGTTATCGTAAAAAAAGCGAGCGTAAAAAAGGATAATCTTAAGATAGGTTTTATCATGGTGTATCTATTCTTTAAGTGAAGAATCTTGATTTATATATTAAATGAACAATTTTAAACAAATTGCATTCGGCAAAAATATCAAAATTAATTTGTAATGTCCTTATATGAAATCATTAAACTAAATAACCGTAATTTTATTATTTAGAATGTTTATAAATTATCAATTAACACTTCTGTAACATTTCCCAAATCGACTTTAAGTATTACTTTTGCGAGTGATTTTATAACTGTATTTTTTTCTTTTTAATGAAAAAATCGTACCAAAGTTTGGAAGATAATTCTACTAATAATATGAAACAGGTGATACACTGTAAATTGGCCACTAAATTTCTTCATTTAGGGTTTTTTATTTTACTTACGTTTTCAGCGTCGCTTCAGGCTCAAGATGGTGATCCTGTCAAAGGAAAAACATTATATAATGCTAACTGTGCTGCTTGCCACAAATTAGATGGACCAATGACTGGTCCTCCTCTTCGTAACATTGAAAAGATTTTAGCTGATGAGGAAGGTCTAGATAGAGAGTGGTTGACTAAATGGATCCATAATAGTATGGGGTTGGTCAATTCGGGTGATCCCTACGCTGTTAAAATATACAATGAGTATAACCAATTGCCAATGACTCCATTTCCGCAGTTGACGGATCAGGATATTAGCGATATTTTGGCTTATACTGCTGAGGAGAAAAAGGCTCCAACTCCTGTAGCTGGTGCGGAAGCTGCTGGTGGACAAGGAGGAGAATCCGGTACTTCAAATAAATTGATTCTTGGTGCTTTAGCTTTGTTGTTTGGCTTATTGGCCATGGCTTTGATTCTTGTAAGACGTACTTTAAACCGTTTTGCTGAAGCTAAGGGTGTTGTTATTGAGGATGATAAGAAAGCTTCTGTTTGGAGAGCCTTTGCTCAAAACCAATTCTTGGTCTTGGTTACTGTTATTTTATTGTTGTTGACCAGTGCCTACTTTGTTTATGGCTATTTCATGCAAATAGGTGTCGATCAAGGTTATGAGCCCGTCCAGCCAATCCATTATTCACATAGAATCCATGCTGGAGATAACGGGATTGATTGTAAGTTCTGTCATTCTTCTGCTCGGGTAAGTAAAACATCTGGAATACCTTCTTTGAATGTGTGTATGAACTGTCATAAGTCTATTTCTGAAGTTTCAGAAGAAACTTTTGCAGAAGGTAAAACTTATGGTGTTGATTATAACGAAGAGATTCAAAAATTATATGCAGCAACAGGTTGGAATCCTGATGAGCAAAGCTATACAGGAGAACCACAGCCTGTAAAGTGGATCCGTATTCATAATCTTCCTGACTTTGCATATTTCAATCACGCGCAGCACGTTACTGTTGGGGGTATTGAATGTCAAACATGTCATGGTCCGGTGGAATCAATGGAAATCATGTCGCAGTTTGCGCCATTGACCATGGGATGGTGTATTGATTGTCATAGAACAACTGACGTAAAGGTTGAGAATAATGAATATTACACCAAGATCCACGAGCAGTTATCCAAGAAATATGGTGTTGAAAAACTTACCGTTGCACAAATGGGAGGTTTAGAATGTGGTAAATGTCATTATTAATAAATTAAAGATACAGTGATTGGTTTTGACCAAAAACCTCTAACTATCAACTAATAACTATTAAAGAATATGTCATCAAACAAGAAATACTGGAAAAGTGTTGAAGAGCTAAACTCAGACAGCTCTATTGTTGAGGCGCTTAAACAAAGAGAATTTGTTGAAGAAATTCCGACAGACGAATTTTTAGGCAACAAATCCAATTTGGAATCGTCTTCAACAACACGTCGTGATTTCTTAAAATATGTTGGTTTTAGTACAGCCGCGGCATCTTTAGCGGCTTGTGAAGGACCGGTTATCAAATCCATTCCTTACGTTGTACAGCCAGAAGAAATCATTCCGGGGGTGTCTAATTATTACGCTACAACAATTGCTGATGGTTTTGATTTCGCAAGTGTATTAGTGAAAACTCGTGAAGGACGTCCGATTAAAATTGAGAACAATGATTTGGCCACATCACAAGGTGGTGTGAATGCCAGAGTGCATGCCTCAATTTTAGGTTTATACGATAGTTTAAGAGTTAAAGGACCTCAAAAGGAAGGTTCTGATATTTCATGGGAAACATTTGATTCTGAAACAAATCAGAAGTTAACTGATGTAATGAACGAAGGGAAGGCCATTGTGTTATTGACGCAAACTTTTGCCAGTCCATCAACCAGTAAGTTGATTTCTGCTTTTAAAGAAAAATATGGCAATGTACGCCACGTGGTTTACGATGCTGTTTCCGAATCGTCTGCATTGGATGCTTATCAAGCTAAATATGGAGAACGTGCATTAGCAAATTATGATTTCTCTAAAGCTTCTACAATAGTTTCTGTGGGTGCTGATTTTATTGGAGATTGGCAAGGTGGCGGATTTGAATCAGGATATGCGAAAGGTCGTGTTCCTACAGATGGAAAAATGTCAAGACATATTCAAATTGAAGCGAATATGTCTCTAACAGGTGCCAATGCTGATAAACGTATTCCAGCAACACCTTCACAACAAAAGCAAGTCTTAGCTAAATTATATAGTTATGTTACGGGGCAATCTGTTTCAACAGACTTACCGGCACATATTGATGAAGCTATCCAAAAAGTTGCTTCTGAGCTAAAAAGAGCGGGAAGTAATGCTGTTTTGGTTACAGGGATCAATGATGTCAACGCACAAACAGTGGCTTTAGAAATCAACGCCGCTTTAGGAAGTAAGGCGTTTGATACTAAAACTCCAATCAGAAAAAGACAAGGTAGTGATAAGGAAGTGATGACTTTAATAGCAGATATGAATGCTGGTAAAGTTGGTGCAATTATTATGAACGGTGTCAATCCGCTATACACATTGCCAAACGCAAATGAATTTGCCGAAGGATTAAAACAAACAGAATTGTCTATCGCGTTTTCGTTGAAAGCCGATGAGACTGCTTCTGAATCTCAATATATTGCTGCTGTCCCTCATTATTTGGAGTCTTGGGGAGATGTGGAACTTAAAAAGGGACATTTTGGTTTAATTCAACCAACTATCCGTCCATTATTTGATACACGTCAGTTTCAACAAGCTTTATTGAAATGGACAGGCAGTGATTTGACGTATTACGATTTCATTAAGGAAAACTGGAGTGCTGGTGTGCTTGGTGGTGCTTCATTTAGTCAAGCATTGCATGATGGTGTATTTGATTCAACTGGTTTCAATGGTATTTTGGCATCAGGTCCTTCTTCAAAAACGACTACAACTACCTCTTCGGAATTAAAAGATCAAAAAGACAGAACTTTCGTTGGTGGTATTATACATGATGTTGCCGTAGGCGTTGGTATTAAGGATAAAGATAAGGACGAATTTGTCACTTCATCTTCGACTTCCACAACAGTTTCGGGTTCAGCCTCAACTTCGGGCCAGGCTGCAATAGCTTCTATTTCAGGAGGTGATGCTGCAAGAGCTTTAGCTTCTTCGGGATCAGCTAACGGTATGGAATTACAGCTCTATACTAAAACCGGAATGGGAGATGGCAAGCAAGCGAACAACCCATGGTTGCAAGAGTTCCCTGATCCGATTTCGAGGACCTCATGGGACAACTATTTGACCGTATCTAGCACCGATGCTAAAAGATTGGATATCAAAAACTGGCATGTTGCCGATGGTGGCTTAAACGGGAGCTTGGTAGAGTTGACAGTGAATGGCCATACATTGACCGTTCCGGCACTTATCCAACCGGGTCAAGCAGTAGGTTCTTTAGGATTATCGTTCGGATACGGGCGTACAAAAGGACTTAAGGAAGAAATGCAAACAGGTAAGAATGCTTACCTATTTTATAAAGATTTCAACAGTGCCCAAACAGACGTTTCTATTAAGTTAGTTTCAGGTGTACATGAATTTGCTTGTGTACAGCTGCATAACACGCTGATGGGTCGAGGCGATATTATTAAGGAAACCACCCTTGAAATATTTAATACCAAAGATAAAGAGCTTTGGAACCCACTTCCGAAAGTGTCATTAAATCATATCGAAACGCCTTCTACTGAGGTGGATCTATGGGATGAATTTGATAGATCGATTGGGCATCATTTTAATTTATCTATAGATTTAAATTCATGTACTGGATGTGGCGCTTGTGTTATTGCATGTCATGCTGAAAATAACGTTCCTGTAGTAGGTAAATCTGAAATTAGAAAAAGTAGAGATATGCACTGGTTGCGTATTGATAGATACTATTCTTCTGAAGATACCTTTACCGGTGATATTGACAAAAAAGAGGCGGCAGATGGCTTATTAGGCGATACAGGCATCAAGAGTACTTTGCATGCTATGGAAATTGCAGCTGATAATCCTCAGGTAGCTTTCTTGCCAATGATGTGTCAGCATTGTAATCATGCACCATGTGAAACTGTTTGCCCCGTTGCGGCAACGTCTCATGGACGTCAAGGTCAAAATCACATGGCTTATAACCGCTGTGTGGGTACACGTTATTGTGCCAACAACTGTCCTTATAAAGTACGTCGTTTCAACTGGTTCCGTTACAATAAAAATGATGAGTTTGATTACAATATGAACGATGATTTAGGTCGTATGGTATTGAATCCTGATGTTGTTGTACGTTCTCGTGGTGTTATGGAGAAATGTTCGTTGTGTATTCAGAAAACACAAAAAACAATTCTTGATGCTAAGCGTGAGGGGCGTGAAATTAAAGACGGTGAATTCCAAACGGCATGTTCTGCAGCTTGTGGCACAGGAGCCATGGTATTTGGAGACATCAACGACAAAGAGAGTAAAGTTGCAAAACTGAAAGAGGATAAACGGATGTATCACGTACTTGAATATATTGGAACACAACCCAACGTTCAGTATCACACAATTGTGAGAAATACAACGGAATCATAATTATTAATTAAGAAATAATTCTAAAAGCATTATGGCGTCTCATTACGAAGCACCTATTAGAAGACCTTTAGTTTTAGGTGAAAAATCATACCACGATGTTTCTGTGGATATCGCTAAACCTGTAGAAGGAAAAGCCAATAAATCATGGTGGATAGTGTTTTCTATCTCACTTGCGGCATTTCTTTGGGGAATTGGCTGTATTATTTATACCATTTCCACAGGGATTGGTGTTTGGGGCCTAAATAAAACCATTGGTTGGGCCTGGGACATTACCAACTTCGTTTGGTGGGTTGGGATTGGTCACGCAGGTACACTGATTTCAGCAGTATTACTATTGTTCCGTCAAAAATGGCGTATGGCAATTAACCGTTCTGCGGAAGCGATGACCATTTTTGCGGTTATTCAAGCAGGATTGTTCCCATTGATCCACATGGGGCGTCCATGGTTAGGGTATTGGGTATTGCCAATTCCAAACCAATTCGGTTCGTTATGGGTCAACTTTAATTCACCATTACTTTGGGACGTTTTTGCGATTTCTACCTATCTATCGGTATCCTTGGTGTTTTGGTGGACTGGCTTATTGCCTGATTTCGCGATGATCCGTGATAGAGCAGTAAAGCCTTTCCAAAAGAAAATCTATTCATTATTGGCTTTTGGATGGTCTGGGAGAGCCAAAGATTGGCAACGTTTTGAAGAAGTGTCTTTGGTTCTTGCTGGTTTGGCAACACCACTTGTACTTTCGGTACATACTATTGTATCTTTTGACTTTGCTACCTCGATCGTACCAGGATGGCATACTACTATTTTTCCTCCATATTTCGTAGCAGGAGCAGTTTTCTCTGGTTTCGCCATGGTAAACACGCTTTTGATCATTATGAGAAAGGTAGTGAGCCTCGAAGATTATATTACCATACAACATATTGAATTGATGAACATCGTGATCATGATCACGGGTTCTATTGTTGGTGTCGCTTATATTACTGAGTTATTCATCGCTTGGTATTCTGGAGTGGAATATGAACAGTATGCATTTTTAAACAGAGCTACAGGACCTTACTGGTGGGCATACCTTCTAATGATGACTTGTAACGTGTTTTCACCACAGTTTATGTGGTTCAAAAAACTGCGTACAAGTATTATGTTCTCCTTCTTTATTTCTATAGTAGTAAACGTAGGGATGTGGTTTGAGCGTTTTGTGATTATTGTGACGTCTTTGCATAGAGATTACATGCCTTCAGCATGGACGATGTTCCAACCAACATTTGTGGATATTGGAATTTTCATAGGCACCATTGGATTCTTCTTTGTGTTGTTCTTATTATATGCACGTACGTTCCCTGTGGTTTCACAGGCAGAGGTTAAAGCGATTTTGAAATCATCTGGTCAGCGTTACAAACGTATTAGAGAATCTGGAGAAAGTCTGGTTGGTACGGGTACTGATCCACGGACACATAATGTGAATCCTCATGCAGGAATGCCTATTGTTGAAGAAAGACCAATAGTAAAAGCCCACGATCCAGAAGCTATTAGCAAATTGATGGAGAATGTAGGTGCTTTTGATCCTACGACTCAAACCAAAGACGATTTACAGCAAATTAACGGAATTGGTCCGAAGATGGAAGAAGTACTTAACAGTATTGGAATCTATTCTTTCGTGCAAGTAAGCAATATGACCAAACGAGAATATGACTTGTTAGATGAAATTACCGCTTCCTTCCCAGGAAGAGCAGAACGCGATGATTGGGCTGGACAAGCTAAAATATTAATTAATAACAAAGAATAGTATGGAAGGAACTTCAAAAGTTATTCACGCTATGTATACAGATGATGATGTCTTGATGGCCGCCGTTAAGAAAGTAAGGGCAGAGAGATATCACATTGAAGAAATATACACGCCTTTTCCGGTACACGGATTGGATAAAGCTATGGGATTGGCACCAACAAGATTGGCGATCACATCTTTTCTATACGGTTTAGTAGGTTTAGTAGTTTCTATCGTCATGATAGACTATATGATGATTGAAGACTGGCCTCAAAACATTGGTGGAAAGCCAAGTTTTAGCTATCTCGAGAACATGCCTGCATTTGTACCAATTATGTTTGAATTAACTGTGTTTTTTGCGGCGCATTTATTAGTGATTACATTTTACTTACGCAGTAGATTATGGCCATTTAAAAAAGCGGAAAACCCAGATACAAGAACAACGGACGATCATTTCTTAATGGAAATTACAGCTGGAGACAATGTTGACGAGCAGTTTGATATATTAAGAAATACAGGAGCAGTAGAAGTTACCTTAATTGATAAAGCACACTAATACACATGAAAAGCTTATTTAAATTAATAATATTGATGGTTGTTTTGGTCTCTTTTGCATCATGTCAAAATAAATCGAAACCTAATTATCAATTTTTTCCAGATATGTATGAGCCTATAGGTTATGAGGCTTACGGAGAAGTTGAGTTTTTACCTGATGGAATGGCTTCTAAATTGCCAGCCGAAGGCTCTGTAGCAAGAGGTCACATACCTTTTGATATAGATGGCAGTATTGAAGGATATAACTTGGCAAAAGCAAGTTTAGTGTCCCCTTTGGATTCCACTCAAATTGATGGTCCAAGAGGCGGTCAACTATATGATATTTACTGTGCGGTTTGCCATGGTAAAAAAGGCGATGGCCAAGGAATATTGGTGCAACGTGAAAAGATTTTGGGAGTACCTGCCTTTGATGACCAAGGAAGAGCTTTAACTCAAG
Organism: Gelidibacter pelagius; assembly: GCF_017581925.1. Taxonomy (GTDB): domain Bacteria; phylum Bacteroidota; class Bacteroidia; order Flavobacteriales; family Flavobacteriaceae; genus Gelidibacter; species Gelidibacter pelagius. Next base: position 175,363 of record NZ_JAGEVG010000002.1, read on the forward strand.
GAAGCGTTTACCACACCATTTATTACGGTAAAAACGTCATGGGTTCTTATGCTAACCAATTAAATGAAGAAGAGCGTTGGCAAGTTGTAGATTACGTGATGCAATTAAAATCAGAATTAGGAGGAAGTCAGACTGTTAAAGATTCAATATAGATATGTATACAATTTCAAATAGATTAAAGACATTTTCCATCATCCTAATTGTTTTGGGCGTATTAGGGGTGGCTTATGGTTTTATGACATCTCATAAATCTTTAGAAGAGGTTAAGACAATGCTTGTTGAGGAGCATGCACATGAAGGAAATGAGACATCTGTTTCAGAACATGTCGAAGGTGCTGAAAATACTGTTTCAAACCATGCGGATGTTGCTCACGATGATGGTCATGCCATACACGTTCAAGAACAATTAGCGAAAAGACCTTGGTCTGCGATGTATGTGTCCGCATTATTTTTTATGACGATCGCGCTTGGAGTGCTTGCCTTTTACGCTATTCAAATTGCTTCACAAGCAGGTTGGGCACCCGTATTGTACAGAGTAATGGAAGCTATTTCTGCTTACTTGTTACCAGGAGCTATTATTGTGATTCTTCTTGCGGTGGGTTCTCATTATATCGGGCATCACAACGAAATATTTATATGGATGAATCCAGAAGTGGTTGCCGATGATAAATTGATTCAAAACAAATCAGGATATTTGAACATCACGGCTTTTCTTATTAGAGCTATTATTTTTATTGCAGGATGGAGTACGTACAGATATTTTGCGCGTAAATTTTCCATCGCTCAAGACAACGCCGAACCTGGTGATAACAGAAACTTTAAAAAGTCCTTTAGAATTGCGGCAGGTTTCTTAGTGTTTTTCATGTACACAGAATCTATTATGTCATGGGATTGGATCATGAGTGTAGATCCACATTGGTTCAGTACCCTATTTGGATGGTATGTTTTTTCAGGTATGATTGTCGGTGGGATCACCGTTATTGCCATGGTAGCCATCTATTTGAAAGGGAAAGGGCTTCTTCCAATGGTAAATAATAGTCATATACATGACTTGGCAAAGTATATGTTCGGATTTAGTATTTTCTGGGCTTATTTATGGTTCTCTCAATTCATGCTCATCTGGTATGCAAATATTCCTGAAGAGGTCGTATACTTTGTATCGCGAATAGAAGATTACAAATTACTTTTCTTTGGTATGTTGGTGCTAAACTTCGTATTCCCATTCCTGATTTTGATGAACAGTGATAATAAACGTGTTCCTTGGTTCGTGATGATGGGTGGCGTTGTGATTTTAGTGGGTCATTATATTGATCTGTTTGTTATGATTATGCCAGCTACCGTTGGAGATAGATGGTATATTGGAATACCTGAAATTGGATCTGTTCTGTTATTTGGAGGTTTATTCCTGCTTGTGGTGTTGACGTCCTTGACAAAGGCTCCATTGGCACCAAAAGGCAATCCATTTATTAAAGAAAGTGAAAATTTCCATTATTAATAACCTATAAAGAAGAGAAACGACAATGACTGCTTTATTCATAATTATTATAGTACTTTTTGCAGCGGTTGCCATTTGGCAAATGGTCAAAATATTTGATTTGGCCCAAGTAAGTACGGACACCTCAAATAATGGAATAGCAACTGATTACGATAACAAGATCAATGGTTATTTGATGTTGGCATTTTTAGCCTTTATTTACATCATAACAATTATTTCATTCGTGTATTGGGGCCACTTGCCACTCATGTCAAACGCCGCTTCAGAGCATGGCGCTGAAGTTGATAATTTGATGATGATTTCCATGATCGTTATTTTTACGGTTCAAATTATCACCCAGTTTTTGCTCCACTATTTCGCTTATAAATACCGTGGAGAGAAAGGAAAGAAAGCTTTATATTTTGCAGATCATAATACCTTAGAAGCAGTTTGGACGATTATTCCTGTTATTGTTTTAGCCGGGTTGATCATCTATGGTCTCTTTACTTGGAACTCTATCATGAATATCGATGAAGATGCTGATCCGATGGTTGTGGAGCTTTACGCCCAGCAATTTGGTTGGACCGCGCGATATGCTGGTCAGGATAATGTTTTAGGTATGGCCAACGTGAGATTAATTGATATTGACAGAGCAAATGTATTGGGTATTGATGAAGCTGATCCTAATGCTGAAGATGATATTATTGTCAAAGAATTGCATTTACCAGTAGGCAAACCGGTGCTTTTTGAAATACGTTCGCAAGATGTATTGCACTCGGCATACATGCCACATTTTAGAGCACAAATGAACTGTGTCCCTGGAATGATCACGAAATTTGGATTTACACCAACCATTACCACTAAGGAAATGCGCGAAACTCCAGAAATGATTTCCAAAGTGCAAAATATCAATAATATTAGAGCAGATAAGAGCAAAGAGCTAATGGCTAAAGGAGAAGAAGAACTCGATCCTTATGAATTCCATTTTCTTTTACTCTGTAACAAGATTTGTGGAAAGTCTCACTATAATATGCAAATGAATATTATTGTAGAAACCCAAGAGGAGTATGATGCTTGGATAGCTGAGCAAAAGACCTTCAAAGAATCATTGAAATAATAATAAAATCGTTTTTAACAAGTATATATAGATTATGTCAACACACGCAGTAGATATTCACGCACATGACGACGGTCACGGACATCATCACAAAGAAACCTTTGTAACCAAATATATCTTTAGTCAAGATCATAAAATGATCGCAAAGCAATACTTGATTACGGGAACCCTCATGGGAATCGTTGGCGTAATGATGTCTCTGATGTTCCGTATTCAGATTGCATGGCCAGAAGAACCAAATATTCTTTTTGAAGCTTTATTGGGCAAATGGGCACCGGGTGGTGTTATGGATGCTGATATATATTTGGCATTGGTAACTATCCATGGTACAATCATGGTGTTCTTCGTGTTAACGGCTGGTTTGAGTGGAACTTTTAGTAACCTATTGATTCCTTATCAAATTGGAGCCCGAGATATGGCGTCCGGATTTATAAATATGTTGTCCTATTGGATATTCTTCGTGTCTTGTATCATTATGATGGGGTCGTTGTTTCTTGAAGCAGGTCCCGCTGCTGCAGGATGGACAATTTATCCTCCTTTAAGTGCATTGCCAATGGCTCAGCCAGGTTCAGGATGGGGGATGACTCTTTGGTTGATATCCATGGCCCTATTTATTGCGCAATCTTTATTGGGTTCATTGAACTATATTGTGACTGTTATTAACATGCGTACTAAAGGCATGTCAATGACAAGATTGCCATTGACTGTTTGGGCATTTTTTGTAACTGCAATCATCGGCGTGGTATCTTTCCCTGTATTATTGTCAGCTGCCTTATTATTGATTATGGATAGAAGTTTTGGAACGTCCTTCTTCTTATCCGATATTTTCATACAAGGTGAAGTTTTACATTATCAAGGTGGTTCGCCTGTTCTTTTTGAGCATTTATTTTGGTTCTTGGGGCACCCTGAAGTTTATATTGTGATTTTACCCGCCATGGGATTAGTATCAGAGATTATGGCGACCAACTCCCGAAAACCCATTTTTGGTTATCGTGCGATGGTGGCGTCCATTTTGGCGATCGCATTTTTATCCACTATTGTTTGGGGTCACCACATGTTCGTTTCAGGAATGAATCCATTCTTGGGGTCTGTGTTTACTTTTACAACTTTACTGATTGCCATACCTTCTGCGGTAAAGGCTTTTAACTGGATCACCACCATTTGGAGGGGGAATATTCAGATGAACCCTGCCATGTTATTTGCCATTGGGTTTGTATCAACGTTTATCACTGGTGGTTTGACTGGTATTATTGTTGGAGACAGTGCCTTAGACATTAACGTGCACGATACTTATTTCGTTATTGCGCACTTCCACCTGGTTATGGGTATTTCAGCTATCTACGGAATGTTTGCAGGAATATACCACTGGTATCCTAAAATGTTTGGTAGAATGATGAATAAAAACTTAGGTTATATTCACTTCTGGATTACGGCTATCTCCGCATACGGAGTATTCTTTCCAATGCATTTTATCGGTATGGCCGGATTGCCAAGACGTTATTACACCAACTCAGCATTCCCATTATTTGATGATATGACGGATGTGAATATTGTAATTACCGTATTTGCATTAATTGGTGGAGCAATTCAGCTCGTTTATTTATATAACTTCTTCGTTAGTATTTTCTATGGTAAAAAAGCAACCATGAATCCTTGGAGATCGACGACATTGGAATGGACTACGCCTGTAAAACATATACACGGCAACTGGCCAGGAGAAATTCCTCATGTATACCGTTGGTCTTATGACTATAGCAAACCAGGACATGATGATGACTTTGTACCGCAGAACGTTCCTTTAAAGGAAGGTGAAGAGGAGTTGCAGCATTAATCACCAATTCCTGCGAAGGCAGGAAACCTTTAGGTTCAGCGTAGCTAATCTCAGAATCCATTCCTGCGTAGGCAGGAATCTCATCATAAATATTCACAGACCTCCGGATTGCACTATCTTTCTGGAGGTCTTTTTCGTTCGTGTTATTCTATCTATTAATTTGGTCTTTTTGTACATGAGATTCCCGCTTTCGCGGGAATTTGTCGGAATGATCCTATCATTCTGAAGGTCTTTTTCGGTTTTTTTCGCTTTATATTATTGTTTTTGAATAAGAGATTCCCGTTTACCTATCGGCAGACAGCACGCGCGGGAATAGATTATATCAAAAGCCTTTCTGAATATGAAGGGCTTTTTATTGATGATTGCATCATTTTAAAAATTCATCATAAGTATTATCCTAACTTGTTTTTGGTTTTCAATGTTTTATTTTGTATGTTTGAATTTAACGTAATAACCTGAAAATTAGAGAAATATGAAAAAACATTTGACTTTATTCTTATCGTTTTTATTGTTTTTTTCTTGTGGAAATGAAACTTTAAAATCTGAAGATCCCAACGTTATAGCAACGGAAAAAGCTGAAGAAAATTTTACTGTTAATGCACGATCAGCGTATAATTTTGATGAATTAACTAATACTGCTATTGGTTATGATAATAATGGCGTTGTAGAATTAGGAGTTTCAAAACAAAAAGTAATGGAAACATTTATTATGTTTTCCATGCTACATAATGAAGAATTAAAACCAAAATCTTTTGAGATTATTACTATTGATGATTTTCATTATTTGCGTTTTTATTCAGAAGATGATATCGTTTCTACAATAGCTTTAATAAAAAATGATAATGATCAATATATAACAGGACGAACTGTATGCGAAACTAAACGTTGTGCTGATGGAGGTGGATGTATTCCAAATGGAGATTATTGTACGCCTTGTGTAAGAAATGATGTTCCTGGCGATTGTAAAAGAACCACGATTTCAGAACCTTGATATCCTGATGCATAATTTTGTCTAAGTAAATTATTTGAATAAAATCCTTTCCAAACGAGAGGATTTTTTATTTAACCATGTAATACATTCAAAATCCTTCTTTAATAATCTTCCTTATTCGTTATCTTTGTTTTCTATCAATTGGATACGAGCCGAGCGATAATAATATTAACTTAAAATGAGATTCCTGCCTTCGCAGGAATGAGTATGAACGATAACCTAAACCCATCCAACGACAACTTTTCACCAGAAGAATTTGATGTTGAAAAGAAATTAAGACCCTTATCCTTTGATGATTTTACAGGTCAGGAGCAGGTGTTGGATAATTTAAAGATATTCGTAGAAGCTGCCAACCAGAGGGAGGAAGCTTTGGATCATACCTTGTTTCATGGGCCTCCAGGTCTCGGGAAAACCACTTTAGCACACATTTTAGCGAGCGAATTGGGCGTTGGCATTAAAGTAACCTCAGGACCTGTTTTGGACAAACCAGGCGATCTTGCAGGGCTTCTGACCAACCTCGATGAACGTGATGTATTATTCATTGATGAAATACATCGTCTAAGTCCAATAGTCGAGGAGTATTTGTATTCCGCTATGGAAGACTACAAAATCGATATCATGATTGAGTCGGGGCCAAATGCCAGAACAGTTCAAATCAACTTGAATCCGTTTACATTAATAGGCGCCACAACCCGTTCCGGGTTATTGACTTCGCCAATGCGCGCCCGGTTCGGCATCCAAAGCAGATTGCAATATTATAACACCGAATTATTGACAACCATCACTCAGCGTAGTGCGTCTATACTAAACGTTCCTATTTCTATGGAAGCTGCCGTGGAAATTGCGGGTAGAAGTAGGGGTACACCAAGAATTTCGAACGCCTTGTTACGTCGTGTGCGTGATTTTGCACAAATAAAAGGGAATGGCAGTATTGATATTACCATTGCCAAATTCGCACTTAAAGCCTTGAATGTGGATGCGCACGGATTGGATGAAATGGACAACAAGATTTTGATGACCATTATTGAGAAGTTCAAAGGCGGACCTGTAGGCATTAGTACCTTGGCTACTGCCGTTAGTGAGAGTGCTGAAACCATTGAAGAAGTTTATGAACCGTTTTTAATACAAGAAGGGTTTATCATGCGCACCCCGCGTGGAAGGGAAGTGACCGAATTGGCATACAAACATCTTGGAAAGATAAAGGACAGTATTCAAGGGGGATTGTTCCCTTAAATTTTTCAAGAGAAAAATCACCTCTAATAAATCTATAATATTTTGTGGATATTCGTGATCCCGATAGGTTGACAGCTGTCTGAAACAAACCCAAAGCAATGGCTACAAATAAAGAAATTCCTTCTGTTCCTTTAATTAGTTTTATAAAGCATTCTTTGGAGATCCTGAAAAATCCATTGAATTTTCACCATGCCAATTTCACTGCAAAGGGCGATACCTTCAAATTAAAAATCGGTCTCTCTACTGAAATCATTTTTTCGCGTGATGCCGCCTTTGCTGAATACGTCCTTCAAAAGAATCAAAGAAACTATACCAAATCCAAAATCCAAACGGAAGATTTGGTCAAATATGTGGGGAAAGGACTGCTGACTTCTGAAGGAGAATTATGGAAAAAGCAACGCAAACTTATTCAACCTGCATTTCACAAAAAACAATTGGCTAATCTGTTGGATAAAATCCGCGAGGCCATTCTGTTGGAATATGAACATATTGAAATTGATAAAACTATTGATATGTTTCCAATTTCTAATGATCTCGCCTTCCAAACTGTCGTTAAGTCCTTATTCAGTAGTGCTGCAGACGCTGAAGATATCAGCCGATTACAATTTATAACGGAAGCTGCACAGAAAATGTTGGTCAGAGAGCTTAGGCAACCTTATTTGGGCTGGTGGTTCAAAGCAAGTGGCACCATCGAAAAACATTTGGAACTGACTCGGGAAGCACGACAAATCCTTAAAAACATTGTCAAGACACGACGCGATTCTGATGAAAAACATGGCGATTTGTTGGACATGTTATTGAAGGCGCAATATGAAGATGGCAGTTTCATGGAAGAAGAACAGTTGATTGATGAAATTTTGATTCTTTTTATCGCAGGCCATGAAACGACTTCCAACGCCCTAACCTTTATTTTCCAACTTTTGGCAAAACATCCAGAATGGCAAGAGAAAATTCACCAAGAGAATATCCAAATCACCAAGGAATCTGAAGATTTGATGTTTATGGTGACTTCGTCGAAAGTGTGCCAGCAAGTGATCGAAGAAGCGATGCGTTTATATCCCCCAGTCTATTTTATTGATCGGGTAAATATTGAAGACGATGAGTTTAATAATATGATCTTTAAAAAAGGATCAAACCTCTTGTTTTCCATTTATGAGATTCACCGTCACCCGGAATTGTGGGAAAGATCAAACGAGTTTTTACCATCACGTTTTAAAGACGGCGGACGAAAATTCTCATCTCAATATTTTCCATTTGGTGCTGGTCCAAGAAAATGTATCGGGAATAATTTTGCTATGTTTGAAATGATCATTGCAGTCACTGAACTGGTTAAAAACTATAAAATAGTGGCCGAATTTGAATCCATAGAGATCACGCCTTTAATTACTTTAAAACCTAAGAACGCTTTTTTAAGATTTGAAAGTAGAACTAAGTGATAAACAACAAAGCCAAATACAGCCAACTCATAAAATCTGAAGCCAAACGTCTCGGGTTCCTTTCCTGTGGCATCAGCCAAGCCCAGTTTTTGGAAGAAGAGGCACCACGACTCGAAAAATGGTTAAAAAATAACATGAATGGCGAAATGCAGTACATGGAAAACCATTTTGATAAGCGTCTTGACCCGACTAAGTTAGTGGAAGGATCTAGAAGTGTCATATCTCTTATTTTTAATTATTACCCACGAGAAACCCAAACTGAAAACACCTTTAAGGTGTCGAAATACGCTTACGGCACAGATTATCATTTTGTGATCAAGGACAAGCTAAAAGAACTTTTAAATTTTATCACTGAAGAAATCGGCGAAGTCAGTGGGCGTGCCTTTACGGATTCTGCACCGGTTTTGGATAAAGCTTGGGCGGCCAAATCAGGATTGGGATGGGTCGGAAAGCATACTTTGTTATTGACCCAACAAGTGGGCTCATTTTATTTCGTGGGGGAATTGATCATTGATTTGGAGTTGGAATATGATTCACCAACAACCGATCATTGTGGCACTTGCACTAAATGCATCGATGCCTGTCCAACACAGGCCATTACCGAACCTTATGTGGTTGACGGCAGCAAATGTATCTCGTATTTTACCATAGAGTTAAAAGATAAAATCCCCACCGATTTTAAAGGCCAATTTGACGATTGGATGTTTGGTTGCGATATTTGCCAGGATGTTTGTCCGTGGAACCGTTTTTCAAAAGCACATAGCGAGCCATTGTTCAATCCACACCCAGAGTTGTTGTCCATGACCAAAAAAGATTGGGAAGAGATTACTGAAGATGTGTTCAAGAACCTATTTAAAAAATCACCGGTGAAACGGACCAAGTTTGAGGGATTGAAAAGGAATATTGAATTTCTACAAAAGCGTAAACATTAAATTTTTGTCGTGAAATTTAAGATTGGGACCAAAAACATTGAACTCTTTGAGTTAAAAATGTCCCGCCCGTACTGAAATGGTACGTTCGAGCTAGTCCCTCATTCCCATCACCTGAAACCTAATGCCTCAGACCTAATCCCTAATTATACCAAACCGGAGTCGGCTTCCCCAAATCAAAATCTTGAAACCCAAAATCGTCTGTTTCGTAAGCATTCGTTTTAAAAATATTGTTTCCTTGTCCTGGAATCTGTGGATAAAACGAAAATGATAATTGAAAAGAATTGAACACTAGATAGTCATTTCTGATAATGACACCTATACTAAAAGAAGAGTATAATTTACTCTTTAAAACAGACTCATCTTCATTGCCCAAAGCAGCGGCACTCAAATTAACATACGGATTTAATCGAAAGCCCCACACTTCCCAGGGGGAGTAAAACTGGGTCTGCAAGGATAATACGTATTTCTTCGTTCCCATAAGGTCGCTTTTAAAACCGGGAATGCCTGCACCTTGCTTTAAGTCGTAATTGTTGTCATAAACCCCTCTGAATTTGTTTTTTTGATCAATAGTGATGCGATCGCCTTCGGATCCTAACCTGTTCGTGCCAATAAGTATTTGAGGTTTTACAAACTGGCGCATTTTCCAATTATTGCCCAAAGAAATCAGGTTTGTAAAGTATTTGGCCTCTAAGGAAATAGTTGTTTGTTCCAGATGGCTATGATCTACAAAGCTTCCAATTTCAAAACTAGTGCTCAAATAGCCCCATTTAAAATAATTACCATGGGACGCCCTGGCTCCTAGATACATGCGATTATGCTGGTTTTTTCTTTGGTAACCTCCGGTGATAGCATATACCGTACCAATTGGAACGTCTTCAATAGTGCCATCCCTAAAAATATAATCATCTTTTACGAACTGTCGTGAGGCAATGCCTAAACTGCCCAAATAAAACGATTCGTTGGCAAAGTAGCCAATACTGTCATAAGTTGCAGAAGGTCGTTCTCTATAGCCGACATGCAAAAACCTCAAACTACTGATAAGGTTAGTGGTACGTTCCTTTTCTGAAGTGCCATCAAATATTCTAAAAGCATGTCCACCCCAAAAATCTTGGGTATGATATCTGAAATCCTGCAACTTAGGTTCACCTTGGGCATCATTTAATTCTTCCATTCGGTATTGTTCATCAAGATAAATCCCTCCGGCCCAGCGAGAATATGGGGAATAGAAAGGACGTTCAATATCTAAGATTTTACTGTATTGTCCATCCAAATCTATCTTGTAAGCCAATGTGGTTTCGATAAACGTGTTTTTAATATTGGGTACAGTATAGCTCATTTCGTAACCATAGTTGCTGTTTTCCATGCTCTTGGTGACGCTGTTGTTGAACTCATGCCCAAACCCAAGAAAATTCCGGTTCTTCAGCCTGAGCCTCGTTTTTGAAGTAGAAATGCTGGCGGATGGAATTAAACTCCAAGAGTCCAAAACTTCAATATGAAGATCGACAGAGTCTTTTGAGGATCCAGCATTTTTAGCTGTAACTTCAAGTCGTCTTATATAACTCTGTGATCTGATCAAACGTTCGGATTCACTCAGCAAAAGAGTGTCTAATGGCGTGTTTTCCTTAATGAGCAAGGTGTTTCTTATAGCGAACGCTTTTGTTTTGATATGAATGAAATTTCCAGTTTTTTCTATCCAACTGTTCGCAGTTTGAGTGCTGTCTGTAAATGAAAACCCAAAAGGATCATGACTTTGAATGGTGATATTCCGGATAATCTTTCCTTCAAACGGTGCAAAATCTTGCTTCGGGCGATTTTTTGGAGATTTTACCGGTCTTTTTGTGGTTGATCTGAAAACGAGTTTATGGAGCGTTTTAGTGAATTTCCTTTTCTCAGAATAGTCTTCTATCTTTTGGTACATAGAGTCCTTCTTGGTTGGAGTTACCTGCGCCACAACGATTACATGGCAGAAGAAAAGGAGAAGGATAGAGATGTAGGTTTTCAATGGCATCAGAAAAAAAGGGATTCAAAAAACACCTACAAATATAATCCAATTCAACAGGTTAAAATTAAAATGGAGTAGCGAAATTCTGTATTTGATTTCTGATATTTTTGGATTCGGAAAAATATTCAGAACCAATCGTTGAATTAACCCCACTTATTAATTGGGGTACTATCATTTATTGGTGAATATAAATGATTGTTTGTTAATTAGTTGACATAGCCATGTTCGAAATTATATACCTAAAAAACTTGTTTCAAAATATAAACCTTGATCTGTAAATAAATTTATACCAAATCCAATTAATGTCTCTTTTCTTTTCTCATAAAACAGTTACCTTTGTTCTTTAGCTAAAAATTTTAATTTTTATGAGCAAGCAGAGCAAACGTAGAGAAGCATTAGTATATCATGCCAAACCAACTCCTGGAAAAATTGAGGTAGTTCCTACTAAAAAATACGCGACACAACGCGATTTATCTTTGGCCTATTCTCCAGGTGTTGCAGAACCCTGTTTGGAAATTGCCAGAGATGTCAATAACGTGTATAAATATACAGCCAAAGGCAATTTGGTGGCCGTAATTACTAATGGTACGGCAGTTTTAGGACTTGGAAATATTGGTCCTGAAGCTTCAAAACCGGTGATGGAAGGAAAAGGTCTCCTTTTTAAGATTTTTGCTGACATTGATGTTTTTGATATTGAGATCGGAACTGAAAATGTAGAGGAATTCATCCAAACGGTTAAAATGATTTCACCAACCTTTGGGGGTATTAATTTAGAAGACATTAAGGCGCCTGAAGCTTTTGAAATTGAGCGTCGTCTAAAGGAAGAGTTGGATATTCCAGTCATGCACGATGACCAACATGGTACGGCAATCATTTCGGCTGCAGCATTGTTGAATGCCTTGGAACTTGCCGATAAAAAAATAGAAGAAGCCCAAATAGTAATTAGTGGCGCTGGTGCAGCAGCTATATCATGTACACGCTTGTACCAAGCTTTTGGTGCCAAGCGAGAAAATATTGTGATGTGCGATAGCAAAGGGGTAATCAAACAAAGCAGAACGAATTTAACTGCGGAAAAAGCAGAATTCGCAACTCATCGTGAGATAGAAACACTTGATGATGCGATGATAAATGCGGATGTTTTTATTGGGCTGTCTACCTCCAATATCGTTTCTCCTGAAATGTTGTTGTCTATGGCAGATAATCCTATTGTTTTTGCCATGGCCAATCCAGATCCTGAAATTGAATACCAATTGGCCATAGATACTCGAAAGGATATCATTATGGCAACAGGACGGTCTGACCATCCTAACCAAGTGAATAACGTTCTTGGATTCCCATATATTTTTAGGGGTGCTTTAGATGTTAGAGCTACTAAAATCAATGAAGCTATGAAAATGGCTGCGGTTAAAGCCCTCGCTAATTTGGCCAAACAAAATGTCCCCGAACAAGTCAATATTGCCTATGGCGAAACCCGTTTGACCTTTGGTAGAGATTATATTATCCCGAAACCATTTGATCCACGTTTAATTATAGAAGTACCTCCAGCGGTGGCGCGAGCAGCAATGGATAGTGGCGTGGCCAAAGAACCGATAGCGGATTGGAGTAAATACCAGGATCATTTAAGAGAGCGTTTGGGCTCTGATAATAAAATTGTCAGATTGTTGACCAATAGAGCAAAAATGAATCCTAAGCGCGTAGTGTATGCAGAAGCGGATCATTTGGATGTCTTGAAGGCCGCACAAATTGCTTATGATGAAGGCATTGCTATTCCGATTTTGCTGGGAAGAAGGGAATCTATATTGAGCTTGATGGCTGAGATTGAATTTGATTCTAATGTTGAAATCATCGATCCTAAAACTGATGATGAAGAAACACGTCGCAATAGATATGCTGAAGTGTATTGGTCGCAACGTAAACGCAAAGGTGTCACGCTATACTCTGCTCAAAAACTGATGAGAGAACGCAACTATTTTGCGGCAATGATGGTTAATGAAGGTGATGCAGATGCCTTGATTTCTGGGTTTTCAAGAAGCTATCCATCAGTGGTAAAACCTATGTTAGAGCTCATTGGTTTGGCAAAGGGCGCAACCCGTATTGCCACAACCAACCTTATGATGACCCGTCGTGGACCAATGTTTTTAAGTGATACCTCGATTAATATAGATCCACCAGCGGAAGATTTGGCGACCATTGCCCAAATGACTGCAAAAACGGTTAGAATGTTTGGGATGGAGCCTGTAATGGCAATGATATCATTTGCCAATTTTGGGTCATCCCCAAGTCCGAAGGCAACCAAAGTCAGGGATGCCGTCAAAATTTTGCACGAGTCCAATCCTGATTTGTTGGTAGATGGTGAGTTGCAAACGGATTTTGCCCTCAATCAAGAAATGCTTCAAGAGAATTTTCCGTTTTCAAGATTGGCTGGTAGAAAAGTCAATACGCTTATTTTTCCAAGTTTAGATTCAGCAAACATCACCTATAAACTTTTGAAAGAGCTCAATGGAGCAGAATCCATCGGGCCAATCATGATGGGTATGCGCAAACCGGTGCACATTCTCCAATTGGATGCCAGTGTAGATGAAATTGTCAACATGACTGCAATTGCCGTTATTGATGCCCAACAAAAAGAGAAAAGAGATCAAGAAGTTAAAGCGGCTTTAGAAAAAGAATCAGCTTTGTAATGAAAATAATTTTATTACATTTGAGTCTTTAACTAAAGCCACTACATGATTACACATATTCAAGGGAAACTTGTTGAAAAGAATTTAACTGATGTTGTAATTGACTGCAATGGTGTAGGCTATCTTATCAATATATCATTGCACACCTATTCTCAAATTCCCGATGGCGACTTTCTTAAACTGTACACTTATTTACAGGTCAAGGAAGATTCACATTCCTTGTTCGGTTTTTCTTCAAAATCCGAACGTGAGATTTTTAAGTTGTTGATTTCTGTAAGTGGCGTAGGTTCAAGTACTGCCCGTACCATGTTGTCTTCTTTGTCTCCAAAACAAGTCAGGGAAGGGATAGCACATGGCGATGCGGCATTAATGCAATCTGTCAAGGGTATTGGTGCGAAAACGGCAGCTCGTGTGATTTTAGATTTGAAGGATAAAGTGCTGAAAATTTATGATATTGACGATGTTTCTACAATTAAAAACAATACGCACAAAGATGAAGCGTTATCTGCTTTAGAGGTTCTCGGATTTGCACGAAAACAAGCAGAACGCGTTGTCGAGAAAATTGTTAAGAACCAACCCGATGCAAACGTAGAAGTCATTATAAAAGAGGCACTAAAAAATTTATAACCGATTTTGAGCACAACCAACCCCAGCTTAACATTATCATTAACACGTTTATGGCTCATAAGCTTGACTTTATTTATAGGTCATATTGGGTTTTCACAAGAAATACCAGCAACTCAAGATTCTACTAAAACGGGACATGCATTGGGCAGGATCAAAATGCCAAATCCTAACAGCATTGTTTCAAAGTACACTTACGATCCCAATACAGACCGATATATCTTTACTCAAACGGTAGGAAGTTTCAATATCAATCATCCGCTTATTCTCACTCCAAAAGAATATCAAAAGTTGGTGCTTGAAGAGAATCTAAAAAATTATTATAAACAAAAAGTTGATGCTGCCGAAGGTAAAAAGGAAGGTACCGAGGATCAACAAAAAAATCTGCTCCCTGAGTTTTACGTTAATTCTGGGTTTTTTGAAACCCTTTTTGGAGGAAACACTATAGAGGTTATCCCTCAAGGTTCGGTAGAAATGGATCTGGGTGTTTTGTTTACCAAACAGGACAATCCGTCGTTTTCACCGCGTAACCGAAGCAATTTCACCTTTGATTTTGACCAACGCATCAGCTTGAGTTTATTGGGAAAAGTAGGTACACGGCTTCAAGTTTCGGCACAGTACGACACCGAATCGACCTTCGATTTTCAAAATTTGATCAAGTTGGAATACACGCCAACGGAGGATGATATCGTCAGGAAAATTGAAGTGGGTAACGTGAGCATGCCACTAAACAGTTCTTTAATTACCGGCGCTCAAAGCTTATTTGGGGTCAAAACCGAATTGCAGTTTGGAAAGACTAGGGTCACAGCCGTTTTTTCCGAGCAGAAATCGCAGTCGCGCTCTGTCGTGGCACAAGGTGGTGGTACGCTTGAGGAGTTTTCTTTTTACGCCCGTGACTATGATGAAAACCGACATTTTTTCCTTGCCCATTATTTCAGGGAACGCTATGATGTCGCTTTAGAACGGTATCCACATATCAATAGTAATGTCCAAATTACACGTATTGAAGTTTGGGTGACCAACAGGAGCAACCAAACAGATAACGTTCGGAATGTTGCCGCGTTCCAGGATCTTGGAGAATCCCAACGTGTAGGTTCTACAGTCAATATTTTAAGACCGGGACCACTTCCAGATAATAAAAATAATGGATTTGACCCAACTAATATTGGTGGAGCAGGTTCTAATTTAACCAATGCAGTAAGAGATATTACCAGAGTGGAACAGGGGATAAATATTCCGGCCAATGAAGGTTTTGACTTTGGGAAATTGGAAAATGCCAAAAAACTGACAGAAGGTTATGATTATACACTCCAAACTCAGTTAGGATATATCTCATTGAACCAACGTTTGCAGAATGATGAAGTTTTGGCCGTAGCGTTCCAATATACTGTTGGCAGTAATGTTTACCAGGTTGGAGAGTTTGCCAATGATGGTGTGGAGGCTACAGGATCGTCAACAGATCCGGTTTCAGGAAATACAATAGTCAACAATAACAATCTTGTTTTAAAGATGCTGAAAAGTGCCATCACTAATGTGAATCAGCCTATTTGGGATTTGATGATGAAAAATATTTATGACTCTGGCGCCTATCAACTGAGTCAGGAAGATTTTAAATTGAATATCTTTTATACGGAATCTTCGGCATTAAACTATATCAAGCCTGTTGATGGTACTACGTTTCCCCCTTATGACAACAACACCTCAGATCCATCTGATGATACACAGATTACAGAAACCCCATTAATCCGACTTTTTCATTTAGACCGATTGAACTATAACAACGACCCGCAGCAAAATGGTGATGGGTTTTTTGACTTCGTTCCAGGGATTACGGTCTTGCCGCAAAACGGAAAGATCATTTTTACAAAAGTGGAGCCTTTTGGGAAATACTTGTTTGATGTCTTGGCCGATCCTGCATATCCTACAGATTATGACGATCCTACCTATACCAACCCAAATCAGGAGAAATATGTCTATGACATCCTCTACAAAGGCACAAAAACGGCTGCTTTAGAGGAATCAGAAAAAAATAAATTCCAATTGAAAGGGCGCTACAAATCTTCAGGCGGTGAAGGGATTGCCATTGGCGCCTTTAATGTGCCACGAGGCTCGGTGAAAGTCACTGCTGGTGGTCGAGTCTTGGTAGAAGGGGTGGATTATACCGTCAACTATCAATTGGGGCGTGTAGAAATTTTAGATCAAGCATTAAAGGCATCCAATACGCCAATCAATGTATCGGTTGAAAATAATGCTGTTTTTGGACAACAGACCAAGCGTTTTACTGGGCTGAACGTAGAACATCAATTCAATGAAAACTTTGTTTTGGGTGCTACCTTTTTAAATCTTAATGAGCGTCCAATTACGCAAAAATCCAATTATAATTCCGAATCCATTAACAATACTATTTTTGGATTTAACGGTAATTATTCTACGGAAGTGCCATTCTTGACGCGATTGGCTAATAAATTACCAAATATTGACACTGACGTTCCTTCCAACCTTTCCGTAAGGGGAGAATTTGCTTACCTTCTTCCTGGAGCACCAAAAGGTGCAGATTTTCAAGGAGAGGCTACGGCTTATATTGATAATTTTGAAGGGTCACAAGGAAGTATCGATTTGTTGTCGCCTCAATCTTGGTTTTTATCGAGTCGTCCTAAAGGTTTGGGACTAGCTCCCAACGAGGACGAAATTGGAATACAAAATGGGTTTAACAGAGCACACCTAAACTGGTATACAGTCGATCCTATTTTTTATAGTAATCAACGTCCATCAGGTATTACGGATAATGATGTGTCAGACCTCTATACCAGGCGCGTATTTATAGATGAAATTTTTCCGGAAAGAGATTTGGTCCAGGGCCAAAGCACCATAAATCGAACTTTGGATTTGGTCTATTATCCTGCCGAAAGAGGTCCTTATAATTTCCAGACCCAAAACATTGACTATCCAAATGCCTTAACCCGACCGCAGGACAGTTGGGCGGGGATCACACGCGCCATCACCAGTACGGATTTTGAACAAGCCAACGTAGAATATATTGAGTTTTGGGTTCAAGATCCATTTTTGGATAATACGGCCAATCCTGGCGGGAAGTTGCTCATAAATCTTGGTAATATCTCAGAAGACATTATTAAAGATGGTAAAAAACAATATGAAAATGGACTTCCTGAAAATGGGGATATCAGCGGTTTGCAAGTCACTGATTTTGGAACCGTAGTTCCGCGCAACCAATCCTTGATTTATGCGTTTTCGAGTACTGGAGAAAATCGGGCAAATCAAGACGTTGGATACGACGGGTTTGATGATTCTGAGGAAATTGCAAGATTCGGATCGCAATTTGGTGCGGATCCTTCAAATGATAATTACACGTATTTTCTTCAAGCCGACGGTGATATTTTTGAGCGGTATAAACAGTATAATGGTTCAGAAGGGAATTCGCCAGATGCATTCTCAGACACCAACCGAGGTTCCACCACGCAACCTGATGTTGAGGATATCAACCGGGATAACACAATGAATACTATTGACAGTTATTTTGAATATGAAATTGACATCACGCGTGCAAGTTTGGATAATCCAAATAATACCTTGATCAACGATGTAAAGACCAGAAATATCACGTTGCCGAACGGCGATAACCGCGATGTCAGATGGTACCAATTTAGAATTCCAATTGATGCATCGACAAGGGCCATTGGGGGAATTTCTGATATCAGATCCGTACGTTTTGCAAGAATGTATCTCAAAGGGTTTTCCCAAACAACAGTCATGCGTTTTGCTACTTTAGATTTGGTAAGAAGTGATTGGAGACGTTATACATTAGATTTAGACAACAACCCGAGCAATAACAGTTCGGACGCTTCATTTAGTGTTGGGGTAGTAGGCTTACAAGAAAACGAAGGTAATTATGTATTGCCTCCAGGAGTCGAGCTGGAACAACTTAACAATAATAATAATATTATCAGGCAAAACGAGCAGTCCTTGGTGGTTGAGGTATGTGAACTGGAAGGCGATGACTCACGTGGGGTTTATAAAAATATAAGCATTGACATGCGCCAGTATAAAAAACTGAAAATGTTCATGCATGCTGAAGCTTTGGAAGGAAGGACATTAAATCCTGGCGAAATGGTCGGTTTTGTCAGAATGGGGAATGATTTCACCCAAAATTTCTATGAGATCCAAGTGCCTTTGAACGTTGTTTCTGGTACAGCACGGGATCAAGTATGGCCTTCTGAAAACGAAATTGATATAACCCTGGACGTTTTACAGAAAATCAAAGCCTTGGGCATTAGTGATGGTTCTTTGTCCAATCAAGACCCAACGGTTTATAACGTCACGCCATCAGGACCTGAACTTGTATCTTCAGGAGACAACTTTGAGGTGGGTCAAACCCGTGTGGCCATAAAGGGAAATCCTAATTTTGGAGATGTAAGGGTACTTATGGTTGGAGTCAAAAACAACACGACAGCTACTAACGTATGCGGAAAAGTCTGGTTTAACGAGCTCCGACTTTCTGATTTGGACAATGAAGGCGGATGGGCAGCCATTTTAAGTATGGACTCCAATATTGCGGATTTCGCTGACATTAGTGCCACAGGAAGGCAAAGTACCGTAGGTTTTGGAAGTTTGGAACAACGGCCAAATGAGCGCAGTCGTGAAGATATAAGACAATATGATGTGGTCACCAATGTAAATCTTGGTCAATTATTACCAAAAAAATGGGGCGTACAGTTGCCATTCAATTATGCGCAAAGTGAGGAAATGATCACGCCTAAATATGATCAGTTCTATAATGATTTAACGCTGGACTCGAGACTTGATGCGGCAGGATCTTCTGCAGAAAAGGAACAAATTTTGGAGCAATCTGAAGATTTCACCAAACGTAGGAGCATTAACTTTATAGGGGTCAGAAAACAACGCACTACCGACGAAAAACCACGTTTTTATGATGTCGAGAACTTGACTTTTAATTATTCTTACAATAAAGTACATCATCGGGATTTTGAAATCGAAAATGCACTGGATCAAAACTTGAGAACGGGTGTGAACTATGCCTATAATTTCAACCCAATCACTATTGAGCCGTTCGCAAAAAATGACTCTATCTTTAAAAGTAGATACGCAAAAATTCTGAAAGATTTTAACTTCAATCTATTGCCAAATAGCTTTACGGTCAATTCAGATATTTTACGTCAGTTCAACAAACAGAAGTTTAGAGAGGTGGAACTGGGTGGTAGTAATATTGGATTGGAAGAATTGTTCCGAAGAAATTACAGATTCGATTTTCAGTACGCCATTAATTATAAGCTGTCAAAATCATTGAATTTGAATTTTACGGCCAATAATACCAACATCGTCAGAAACTATTTTGTTGATGACGTCATTAACGGCAAACAAGATCCTTCACTTGATATATGGGATGGCTTTTTTGATCTGGGCGATCCAAATATTCAAAACCAACAATTACAGCTCAATTATGAAATTCCCTTGTACAAGATTCCTACTTTTAGTTTCTTAAAAGCAACCTATTCATATACGGGCGATTTTCAATGGCAAAAAGGATCTGACTTGAACAATAATCTGCCATTACTTGATGAAACCACGGGGACCACACGTACCTATAATCTCGGAAATTCAATACAGAACGCCAATACACATAACATCAACTCCACGTTCAACATGGAAACACTTTATAAATATGTTGGATTGGTAAGAAAGGATGCAAAGAAGAGCAGCGCCACGGGACGGAGTTCGGCTCCTTCAGGGATTCAGAGAAGAGGTGAGTCAGCCACTGCACAGAGTGATGCGAAGCCTATAGATGACACAAGCGTTGGCACAAAAGCGTTTAATACGTTTGTTGATATTGCCACTATGGTCAAGCGCCTTCAGATCAATTATAGCGAAAATAACGGTACCTTTTTACCAGGCTATTTAAGAGCGCCAGGATTTATTGGGACACTTAAGCCAACTTTCGGTTACACTTTTGGAAGTCAGAGCGATATTAGAGATATGGTGGCAAGAAATGGATGGTTGACCGTTTATCCTGATTTCAATCAACAATATACTGAGGTGACCAACCGCAGTTTGGATGTGTCCGCTAATATTGAAGTCATAAAAGATTTAAAAATCGATTTGATCGGTAGCAGAATGTATTCTGAAAACACCAATGAAAACTTCAATGCCACAGATACCAATGGCGATGGACTGAGTGACGTTTACAATTCGTTGATTACAAATTCCTTTGGTAATTTCAATATTTCCACATCACTTATTAAAACGGCTTTCAGCCCAAGTGACGAGACACAGTCTGCTGCTTTTGATGATTTTAGAGCCAATCGATTAGTCGTGGCTAGACGGTTGGCGCGTAATTTTTACGGCAATGACACCTATCCAGTAGATGCTGAAGGTTATCCTGTAGGGTTTGGAAAAAATAATCAGGCGGTGTTGTTACCAGCATTCTTGTCGGCTTACCAAGGATCCAATGCAGATAATGTAAGCTTAAGTGCATTTAGGGATATTCCAATTCCTAACTGGACTTTAAAATACACTGGCTTGATGCGCTTAAAGTGGTTTAAGGACAAGTTCAAGCGTTTTTCAGTAACACATGGCTATCGCTCTGGATACACCATCAACCAGTTCCGTACCAATTTGGATTATGATGAAAACAATCCAGATGCACTAGATCAAGGAGGTAATTTTAAAAACCAAACCTTATTTAGCAATATCAACTTAGAAGAACAATTTAGTCCGTTGATGAAATTGGATTTTGAGATGCAAAGCTCGGTGAAGATTATGGCAGAAATTAAAAAGGACAGAATCCTTTCCTTGAGTTTTGACAATAACTTGTTGACAGAAATAAAAGGGAACGAATATACTTTGGGCTTGGGGTATCGGATTAAGAACGTGAGGATTCGATCAAAAATGGCAGGTCCTACACAAATTATTACGGCCGATTTGAACATGATGGCCGATATTTCAGTGCGGGATAACAAAACCATCATCAGGTATCTTGATTTGGAAGATAATCAAGTGACCTCGGGACAAACAATTTGGGGCGTAAAATATAAAGCGGATTATGCCTTCAGTAAAAATCTGACCGGTATTTTCTATTTTGACTATACTTTTTCCGAATATGCCATCTCAACCGCATTCCCACAAACAACAATTAGATCGGGGATCACCTTGCGATATAATTTCGGCAATTAATTTTGATTAAAGGATTTTAAAAAAGTACATTTGCTTCACTATAAAAATGATTACAAAATGAATATACCAGCACAATTAAAGTACACAAAAGACCATGAATGGATTAGTATTGATGGTGATGTTGCAACTGTAGGAATTACAGATTTTGCCCAAGGCGAATTAGGTGATATTGTCTATGTAGAAGTTGAAACTCTAGATGAAACTTTAGAAATTGATGAAATTTTTGGCACCGTTGAAGCTGTGAAAACAGTTTCTGATCTATTCTTACCACTTTCAGGAGAGATTATAGAGTTCAATTCTGTTCTTGAAGATGAGCCTGAAAAAGTAAATTCAGATCCTTATGGCGAAGGTTGGATGATAAAGATTAAAATTTCTGATCCTTCCCAAGTTGACAATCTGCTTTCAGCTGATGCCTACAAAGAGGTGATAAGTGCATAAATATGGGGCATTAGCTTTACTGGTGGTTTACGCCATAGTGCTTTTGGTGTTAAGCTTGGTAAGTATTGGAGGACTTGAAACCCTTGGCTCGCCTTATGACGATAAGATTCATCACTTTGGAGCCTATTTCGTTTTGACCATATTGATTGCTAATTATTTCAATACATTAAATCTAAAGAGAGGCCTTTTATATGCTTTAATTATTGCCTCTACTTATGGGGTTTTAATGGAAGTCCTTCAGAATTATTTAACGAAAGAAAGAATGTTTGATGTATTTGACATGATTGCCAATGCTTTTGGTGCAATTATTGCGGTACTCTTTATGATTTTCATAAGAAAGTTAAAGTTAAAATAAATTAATCCCTTGCTTTTTTAACAAATTATTGGTTATTTTAGCATTCCTTAAAACACTCTAAGCATATGGAACCGAAAAAAAATGTAGATGCAGACGTTGGTAGAAATAGTTCAATCTATTTCGCCGTTGGTCTTGCTTTAATGTTATTGCTGACCAATCTGGCCATCAATTACAAAACTTACGACAAATCGGATATTGATATCGGTATGATTAATATGGACGATGAATTGGAAGAAGAAATTCCAATTACTGAGCAGTTACAGACACCGCCACCACCGCCACCACCGCCACCAGTAGCTCCCGAAGAGATTGAGATCGTTGAGGATGAAGAAGAGGTTGTGGAAACAGTTATTGAATCTTCAGAAACAAATCAGGAAGAAGAAATCGCTAAAGTTGAAGACGTAGTAGTTGTAGAAGCTCCTGAAGAAGATCTTGAGGTACCATTTGCCGTTATTGAAAACGTACCTGTATTTCCAGGTTGTGAAAAAGAAGCTGGTAACAATGCGAAAAAGCAATGTATGTCCGATAAGATTGCACAGTTTGTGAATAAAAAGTTCAACGTGGATTTGGCTTCTGAGTTAGGTCTTTCCGGTAGGCAACGTATCAACGTGATCTTTAAGATTGATAAGACGGGTAATATTACCAGCATTCAAGCAAGAGCGCCACATCCTGGTTTAGAGAAAGAAGCACAACGTGTGATTGGTTTGCTTCCTAAAATGTTACCTGGTAAACAACGTGGTAAAGCGGTAACTGTACCGTATTCTTTACCTATTCTTTTCCAAGTGCAAGATTAGAGCTTAAATTTTTATAAATAGTATATAAAACCCTGATGCGAAAGCCTCAGGGTTTCTTTTTTCGCTTCTTTGGAGTGGTCAGAATTTCTTTTTAGAAAAAGCTAAGAGAGAAATAAAAAATCCCGTCTAAATACTTAGCCGGGATTTTCGTTTTGGTACGTTTGTTGTGATTTTACCATAATATTAACATTTTAAAATACACATATTATGAAGAAATTAAAAAACTCAAGCAATGCCGCTGGTCAGAGCAGCATGCGCCCTACAAAACCACGCAAACATGATGCAAATTTACGAAAAAACTCTACGCTTTACTTTCAGGTAGGTCTGATTCTTTGTTTGCTGTTTACCTATGGACTTTTTGAAATGAAGTTTGTAGCAAAGAATTATAATTTGGCTAAAGTTGATTATAGTGATAAGGATGTTGAGGTGATGCCGATCAACTTTGTTTTGGAAAAAGACATCATAGAAAAAAAGATCACTAAAAATATTGAAGTTCTTACCAAGGACCCGATTATTGAAGACGATGATTTTGTTGAAGCTTTACCAACAGAGCTCTTGACGGAAGACCTGGTCATACCAACGGATCCCGCTAAAGTTGATGATATTGTGGTCTATAAGAGAGATGACGGTGATGACATCGATTTAAAGATTTTCAGTACCATCGGTGTTGAAAAAGCGCCTATTTATCCGGGCTGTGAGTCTGAAAATAACAATGAAGGACGTTTAAAATGTATGTCTGATAAATTATCAAAACTAGTGCAAAAGAAGTTTGATAAAGATATGGCATCGACACTTGGATTATCTGGAGTTCAAAAAATAGATGTCGTTTTTAAAATTGATAAGTTTGGAAGCGTTACTGAAATTCAAACACGTGCCCCACGTCCTGAATTGGAGAGGGAAGCCAAAAGGGTAGTAGAGCAAATCCCAATAATGGTTCCTGGGAAACAAAGAGAACGCGCAGTGACTGTTCAGTATGTGTTGCCCATCATTTTCAAAGTAGAATAGTAGCCTGTCAAAATATCTGACTAAACCGTTATCCTATGTGATAGCGGTTTTTTTATGTTCTCATTTTGAAAAAAACAGTATCTTTCGAGAGTTAAAAAGCTTGTAGTCATCTATGAAGAACCTCTTCTTAATTTTTTTTGTCAGTTTTCAGCTCAATAGTTTATCCCAAAATATTGAAATTTACGAAAAGCCTCCTGTGTTTGTGGGTTGTGAAGAGCAGCCTATTGATAATTTAAAAACTTGTTTTAACAATAAACTCAACCAATATATATATGAAAACTTTCAAGTGTCGCAAGAAGCTGTTCAGGACGGCTATAAAGGTGATGTAAAAGTGCTTTTTGAAGTTGATAAAGAAGGTCATATAAGTGTCGTTTATGTAGATGCCATTTACGATGCTCTAAAGGATGAAACCAAACGCGTATTTCAATCTTTGCCAAAAATCCGGCCTGGAACTTATAATGGAAAACCAACATTTTATCAATATTCTTTGACCATTAAAATTCCCTTGGTTGATCCTGAAAACATAAAGAATACTGCTGCTGAAGAAACAGCGAGCCTTAAAAAGTTTGTGGATCTCAACGAGATTGTATCTAATGAGTTTGATAGCATAACCAAGAACATCGTCAAATATCAAGGCCTTGAATATAGCAGTCAGTTAAACATTCCCTTCACCCATCACTATTATTCGCGTTTTGATGCCAATATGAATGGCTTGGGAACGAACAGTCATACGGCAGCGAAACCATTTGTTTATGAGGATGTTGCGAAATACTATGACTTTGAAGCTGAAAAAGAAGCCCTTATTAAAGGTTCGGACGGATGGTGGAGCAGAAAATTATGGGATGAGCATTTAGTACAGGTTCAAGGTGAAGACTATTGGTTTACCATTGATCCTGTATTTGATTTACAAGTGGGTAAAGATACGGATGCCGATTTTAATACCACTTTCAACAATACCCGAGGCATTTACATCCAGGGAGGATTGGGCAAAAAGTTCAGCTTTTCTACATCTGTCTTTGAAAGCCAAGGGAGATTTGCCCAATATTACAACCAATATGCCGAAAGCTTAAAGGCCTTTGGTCCTGATCCGGCTATTGTTCCCGGAAGGGGGATAGGTAAACGTTTTAAAGACGATGCCTATGACTACCCAGTTGCTGAAGCGTATTTGTCCTACGCGCCTGCAAATTTTATAAATTTTCAATTCGGACATGGTAAGAATTTTATAGGAGATGGGTACCGTTCTTTATTTCAAAGTGATGTGGCGGCTCCACAAACGTTTTTAAAACTCAACACCAAATTCTGGAAAATTAAATACACCAACACTTGGATGTGGCTGAGAGATGTCCGGGATGCCGTAGTTGAAGATAAAGCTTTTTTGACCAAATATATGGCCAATCATTACTTAAGTTGGAATGTGTCCAAACGACTCAATATTGGTCTTTTTGAATCCGTTATGTGGACCGATACTAATGGACGAGGTTTCGATATCAATTACCTCAATCCCATTGTCTTTTTCAGAGCTATTGAATTTGAAGCTGGCCAAGGTTCCGGGAATGCTGTTTTAGGGGCATCGGCAAAGTATAAATGGAACAATAAAGTCAATTTATATGGACAGTTTATCTTAGATGAATTTTCTTTGAGCCATGTTAAAGCGGGGGAGAAAAGTTGGAAAAATAAATTCGGGTACCAATTGGGAGCCAAATATTACGACGCGTTCAAAGTTGATAACTTGATGTTGCAATTGGAATATAACCAAGTAAGACCTTATACGTATTCGCATAATACCATTGTGAATAATTATGGACATAGCAATCAACCCATGGCGCATTTATGGGGAGCCAATTTTAGGGAATTCATCATTATTGGACATTACAATTATGAGCGATGGTTTGCCGATGCCAAGTTTATTTTCGGAACACGTGGTTTGGACTTTAATGATGGTACAGATAATTTCAGTTATGGCGGCGACATCTATAGAAATTACAATGAACGACCTTTTGACAAGCATGTGAAGATTGGCCAGGGGAATAAGACCAAAACTTTCAACGCCGAATTGCAAGCTGGTTATATCATCAATCCCGTTAGTCATTTAAAAGTATTTACCAACATCAGTTTTAGAAACTTTAACCCAGAAGCAAATACAGAAGCGACCTTTAAAAATAGTACGGCGTGGTTTAATCTTGGGGTTAAGACCGATTTGTTCAACTGGTATTTCGACAATTAATAATTCCTGCGAAGGCAGGAATCTCCAATACAGACGTTCAATTCTCTAATTATAGAACCTGTCCTTTAAAAATATTTTGAGACAGAAACCTCCCGTACAAAGTCAAAACCTTCTAATTAAACTTCAATTTTGAGCAATAAGAGACAGTGATTTAGTTCAATTTGCATCGCTTCATCCATAATTTGTCGATGCAAAAAACCAACGATAGCAATGCCATTTCGGGCTATCTAATTTTAAAAATGTTAAATCTGCATTTTGCTTCACGTTTCAAAAAATTCAAAAAGCCTATTGAAATTTATTTTTTCATTAATTGAATTGCTCAAAACCAATTTTCAAAGTATCTTTGCACTCGCATTTAAAAGCGACAAATACAACACCGATTGGCGACAACAAATTCTTCTTTATCAAAGGTCTCGGTTATTTCTGATTTTAAGGAAGTAACGAAGATGAGATTATCATTGAGTGTCGTGTTTTCAGCTATAGCCGGGTATTTGTTGGGCGCAACGACTATAGAGGTTAGCACATTGATATTGTTGGCATTTGGAGGCTATTTTATGGTTGGTGCTTCTAATATCTATAATCAAATTATTGAGCGCGATCTGGATGCGCTTATGGACCGAACCAAAAACAGACCGATTCCTGCGGGACGCATATCAGTCAATTCGGCACTTACCATGGCCATCATCTTTACAATACTTGGGATTGCCACACTTTATGTGATCAATCCACGTACTGCCATGTACGGTGCCATATCCATATTTTTATATACCAGCGTATATACACCATTAAAGACCAAAACACCGTTATCTGTTTTTGCAGGTGCTATCCCGGGAGCCATTCCTTTTATGTTGGGCTGGGTAGCTGCAAGAAATGCTTTCGGAATTGAACCGGGAACATTGTTCGCGATACAGTTTTTTTGGCAATTTCCTCATTTTTGGGCCATTGGATGGTTTTTATTTGACGATTATAAAAAAGGTGGATTTTTCATGCTTCCAACAGGAAAACGTGATAAAGGCACAGCCACACAAACCATAATGTACACCATTTGGACGGTTTTAATATCGATCATTCCTGTGTTTGGGGTCACCGGAGATTTGAAATTATCTATTGTTGCAGCTGTAATAGTTTTTGCAATAGGATTAGGGCTGATATATTACGCTTTGCAATTGTTTGTTAAAAGAACGGAACAAGCAGCAAAACATCTCATCTTGGCTAGTGTTATATATATTACCCTATTACAGATTGTTTACGTTGCAGATAAATTTATAAGATAATATGGATTTTACAGAAGGAACCTTTGAAGAGAAAAATAATAGGGCGAAAAAGATGATGCTTTGGTTTGGGATTGTTTCCCTCATCATGTCATTTGCTGGATGGACCAGTGCCTTTGTTGTAAGTAGTACAAGAGAAGATTGGCTTAGCGATTTTCAATTGCCAAATGCATTTATCGTTAGTACAGTCATGGTAGTGTTGAGCAGTGTGACGTTTGTGTTGGCACAAAAAGCACTCAAAAACAACCAGAGACAATTGACAACAATTTGGCTTTTGGCAACCTTAGTGTTGGGAATTGCCTTTATCACCAATCAATTTTTGGGTTTTCAACAGATCATTGATATGGGCTATAATTTTACTGGGCCTACCAGTAATGTTACTATGTCCTATATTTATTTGATCGCGATGGTGCATATTATTCACGTCATAGTAGGACTCGTTTGCATTTTAGTCGTAATTTATAATCATTTTAAACAGAAGTATAACGCCACTGACCGGCTCGGTTTTGATCTTGCGTCAACATTTTGGCATTTTATTGATATTCTGTGGGTCTATCTCTTTTTATTTTTATATTTTGTAGGATAATTTCAGGTGTTTTTTAATACGAATTATTTATCAACTATAGGAAACCTTATTTATAGTGTTTCAAAATTCAATAAGGATGTTTCTTTAGATGAATAAAATGATTATTTTTGTGCAACTTTTTAAACTAAAAAACTAATCACTACATATGGAATCGACTGTCGTGAACACTAGTGCCGAAAACAAGCGTTGGGGCGGAGGTATTGAGCCTTTAAAAGCGAGTTACGGTAAAATGATGATGTGGTTTTTCCTCACTTCAGACTCATTAACCTTTACTGGGTTCTTAGCGGCCTATGGCTTCTCAAGATTTAAATTTGCCGATTCTTGGCCAATTGCAGACGACGTGTTTACCCACGTTCCTTTCATTCACGGTAACTATCCGATGATTTTCGTGGCATTCATGACCTTTATTTTGATCATGTCTTCCGTTACGATGGTACTGGCAGTGGATGCAGGGCATCATATGAACAAGGCCAAAGTAAGTTTATACATGTTTTTGACGGTCTTGGGAGGTTTTGTCTTCTTAAGTTCCCAGGCTTACGAGTGGACAACGTTCATTAAAGGTGGTTACGGAGCAGTTGGAACTCACGGTGGTAATATCATCCAATTTGTGGATGCAGAAGGCGAGCGCGTTGCACTAAAAGACTTCGCTATTGCCCAATCTACAGATCGAACCCAACATACACGAAAAGATGGACTCTGGTTTTCAGGCGAAAAAGCCCTTCCAAGTTTCACTTTTGAAGAAGTTCTTGCTGGGTTTGAAGCAAATCCTGAAGTGTTTGTAAGAACGACATATACTGCGGAAGATGGTCATAAGACAATTTTATCCCGTAGTGAATCACTCAAAGAATTAAAAACCAAAGGAAAGAATGTTGTAGAAGGTGCCAACTTGGTCCAAAACGAATACGGTCCACCATTATTTGCCAACTATTTTTTCTTCATCACCGGTTTCCACGGATTTCACGTGTCGATAGGTGTGATGTTGAATATTATTATTTTCTTTAATGTACTTATAGGGACTTACGAGCGAAGAGGAAGTTACGAAATGGTCGAGAAGGTCGGTTTATACTGGCATTTTGTTGACTTGGTTTGGGTATTCGTATTTACATTCTTCTACTTAGTATAATATTAGATAATTTATTTCAAACATGGAAGCACACGCACAAGAACCGCATAAACTGGCAATATTTAGAGGCCTATTAAAGTTTAAGTCCAATAAACAAAAAATATGGGGCGTATTGATCTTTTTGGCCATAATTACTGCCATAGAAGTTCTTTTAGGAATTTATAAACCAGCAATGTTTAATGGCCAGGTTTTGGGCATGAAGGCACTTAACTGGATCTTTATTATTTTGACGATAGTTAAAGCGTACTATATTACTTGGGATTTCATGCACATGAGAGATGAAACTGCGAGTTTGAGACGTATGGTTGTATGGACGGCAGTCTTTTTGATTTCCTATTTAGTTTTTATTTTCTTACAAGAAGGAGGCTACGTTGCGAATGTCTTTTCAAAAGGTTTTGTAAAGACTGATTTTTAAAGTATGCCTTTCTGATAGAACAGGAGGATTTAAGTGTTAAACATAGATAAAAAGGCGGTTATATGAACCGTCTTTTTTATTTTTGCATTTGTGAAACTCAGCGTGCATTTATTGATTAAATATGCATGATGGAAGAGTCTTAATCGTGCAAATCATTTTAAATGAATAAAAAACTTGTTAAACGCTATTCAGTACTTATCATACTGTTTTTTCTACCCGTGGCGTTTCTTTTGATGCTCTACCCAGCAAAACATAATTATATTGCGCTAGATATTATAAAAGAGGATGTTGAGGATATTAATACCGTCACTGACTTTGAACTTCAAGACCACATCACGGTATTGGCTTTCTATGGAAAGTCACCTTTGGAGAGAGCCACAGCAGCATCAAATTTAAAACAATTGATCTATGACAAGTTCAAGGGGTTTAAGAAGTTCCAGATTGTTGCCGTTATGGCTCCAGAAGCAAAATCAGACCTTCCAGCGCTTAAGAAAGAAATAGAATCTCATGAAGATTTGAAATATTGGCACTTTGTCTTTTTAGAGGAAAATGAAATTCAGCGGATTTATGCCAGTTTAGAATCTGACTTACCTTTAGATAATAAACTTTCAACCTCAAGAGTGTTCATTATTGATGCAGAACTTAATCAACGCGGTCGCTTGGATGATAGAACGGATATGGAACGAGAGAGAAATGCTGTCATATATGATTTGACATCATACGATTGTGTGGAAGTCGCTATAATTAAGAATAAAATGAGTGAAGATATACGTGTGTTGTTTACTGAATATAGAGAAAAGCGTAAGGGTAATTTTGACTCTTCAACACGACGTGCTAACGAATTAAAAGGTATTAACAATGAGCAAGAAGACTAGTTATTCTTATGTAGGAGTGTCGTTTATCATACTTCTGTTTGGAATTTACTTTGTTCCAAAAATTATTGATCGGATCAGCAATGAAGATATTGTAAGAGATGAAAGTAGAAGTGAGGACATTAATCATAACCCAAAGAAAAGGCCCGGAACCCTTTCCGATTTACAATTTATAGAGATCAATGGGGTAAGAAAAAAGGTCCCTGAGTTCAGTTTTACAGATCAAAATGGAAACACCGTATCCAATGTGGATTATGAGGGTAAAGTGTATATTATTGAATTCTTTTTCACAACCTGCCCAAGTATATGTCCGAAAATGAACGCAAATATGGTGGACATCCAGAATGCTTTTCCAGATGAAAAGGATTTCGGGATTGCATCGTTTACAATAACTCCACATATTGATACTCCAGAGGTATTGAAGACATATGCGGAAAAAAATGGTGTAACAAGCCCAAACTGGCATATGATGACGGGCGATGTTGATGAAATCTACAAGTTGGCCAATGAAGGTTTCTATCTTTATACAGCCAAAGATGAGAGTGCAGATGGTGGGTTTGAACATTCAGGAAATTTTGCACTCATTGATAAAAATGGCTTTATCAGATCAAGGTCTGATGTTCAAGGCAGCCCGATCATTTATTACAACGGTATCATTTCGGAAGAGGAAAAAGTGGATGAAGAAGGTATGGAGCAGCAGATCACTTGGTTAAAACAGGATATTGCAAAGTTGTTAAAGGAATAATGGAAACGATCAATAGAGCAGCAGAGAAAAAATACAATAAATGGATTATCCTACTATCCATTGTAATCCCATTGATTGTAGGTGCGCTTTTTGGCGTCAACTTGCGGGATTTGGGTTTTGATGTAGAACCGCTTACGTTTTTGCCTCCAATTTATGCAACCATAAACGGACTGACTGCATTACTTTTAATTGTTGCTTTTTTGGCTATTAAAAACAAAAATATAACGCTCCATAAAACCTTGATGACCACTGCAATTGGTTGTTCAATCGTGTTTTTGTTGATGTACATAGCGTATCATATGACCAGTGACTCTACATCTTATGGAGGTGAGGGACTCATGAGATATGTCTACTTCACCATTCTCATTTCTCATATATTATTATCAATCATAATTATTCCTTTTGTGCTGATTACCTATGTTCGCGCCATCACGAATAATATTGAGCGCCATAAGCAAATAGCGCGTATTACGTTTCCAATATGGTTATATGTTGCCCTATCTGGAGTGATTGTTTATATTATGATTTCACCTTATTATGTCTAAAATGAAAGTTCGAGTCTTTATTATTCTGTTTTCACTGTTCACCTTTTTTACCACAAATGCGCAATGTGCGATGTGCCGCGCAGTTTTAGAAAGTGAAGATGGACAATCTACTGCAAAAGGTGTCAATGATGGTATCGTTTACTTAATGGTCATCCCTTATGTACTAGTCGCTGGAATGGGATTAGTGATGTACACAAAGTTCTATAAAAAGAAAAAAGTGTAAAAAGTGTTTTTTTCTGTAACAATTCATTCTCTCTTCAGTCTTATTATTACATATTCAAGATAAGTCTTAACAATTTGTTAATATAATTCGTGCCTTGTTTTATGTAACATTGCAGAAGCAACCGCCTTAATATGATACAAATAAAAGATTTACATAAATCCTACCACATGGGTGCGAATTCACTTCATGTGCTAAAAGGGATTAATTTTGACGTCAAAGAGGGCGAACTAGTATCAATAATGGGATCTTCAGGTTCAGGTAAATCGACGCTTTTGAATATTTTGGGTATGTTGGATGAAGCTGATGAAGGGTCATATACGCTTGATAATGTTCCGATTAAAAATCTCAATGAGAAAATAGCCGCCAACTACAGAAATAAATTTTTAGGTTTCATATTTCAATCCTTCAATCTCATCAATTATAAGTCGGCTTTAGATAATGTTGCGCTGCCATTGTATTACCAGGGTGTCAACCGCAAAGAGCGTGTTGAAAAAGCAATGTACTATCTCGATAAAGTAGGATTGGCACCCTGGTCTCATCACTTACCCAACGAATTATCTGGTGGACAAAAGCAACGTGTGGCCATTGCGAGAGCTTTGGCAAGTGATCCAAAAGTATTGCTCGCCGATGAGCCTACAGGAGCTTTGGATACTAAAACTTCACATGAGGTCATGGAGCTTATTCAAGGTATTAATGACGACGGAAAAACCATTTTGATAGTCACACATGAGCATGACATCGCACGAATGACCAAACGTATTGTCAATTTGAAAGATGGCGTCATCATTGATGATAATTTCGTGGAACAAATAAGAGCTACTCAGTATGTTTAATATTGAACGTTGGCAGGAAATTTTTGAAAGTTTAAGTAAAAATAAGCTCCGCACGTTCTTAACTGGTTTATCTGTTGCATCTGGTATCTTTATTTTAGTTATTCTTTTAGGCTTCAGTTCTGGAATTCAGAATGGAGTCACCTCCCAATTTGAAAGAGATGCTGCCAATAGTATTTCGGTGTGGACCGGCGTTACCACCAAAGAGTACAAGGGATTGAATCCAGGTCGTCGTATTCAGCTTAAAAATCAAGATTTCAATGACATTGTTGAAAAATACGATGATCACTTAGAATATAAATCGCCATTTTATACCATTTGGGGCGGCTTGGTCAATTATAAAAATGAATCTGGCAATTATAGAATCCAAGGGGTGCTGCCAGACAACCAATTCATTGAAAATGCAGACATCAGCCAAGGCCGATTTTTAAATCATTCTGATGTTATGGGCGCAAAAAAGGTGGCCGTCATCGGAAATAAAGTAAGTCAAGATTTATTTAAAGGTGAAGATCCAATTAATAAGGATATTTCCCTTTATGGAATTAACTTTAAAGTGATTGGTGTTTTTTATGATCCAGGAGGGGAACGGGATGAAAGTAAAGTGATGATGCCCATCACCACGGCACAAAAAGCATTCAACGGAGGCAATGATATCCGAAATATGACCTATACCGTAAAGATGTCCAAGAATTTTGATGACGCTGTGAAGCTTTCGGAACAAGTGTCACTGGGAATAGAAAATGACCTCAAGCAAACACATATTATTGCTCCCGATGACATCAGCGCTATTAATGTCAACAACACCTTGGAGGAAGCAAGAAAGATCTATTCGTTGGTCGATACTATAAAAGCCGTGTTTTGGTTTGTGGGTATCGGTACCATCATTGCCGGGATAGTTGGTGTGGGCAATATTATGCTTATTATTGTTAAGGAACGGACCAAGGAAATTGGTATCCGTAAAGCTTTGGGTGCTGTGCCTATGTCTATCGTGGCAATGATTCTACAGGAATCTATTTTTGTAACCATGTTCTCTGGACTCTTCGGGTTGATTGCCGGTCTTGGACTTCTTGAAATTGTTGGACCACTCATAGAAAGCGACTTTATAAAATATCCGCAGGTAGATTTTAATACCGCATTGACCACAGTTTTTGTGTTGGTGTTTGCAGGTGCTATTGCCGGATTTATTCCGGCTTATCGTGCCGCCAAAATTAAACCTATTGTAGCACTAAGAGACGAATAGTATGTTTAGCAGAGACCGTTGGGACGAAATATTGGAGGCTTTAAACGCGAATAAGTTCAGAACATTGTTGACTGCATTTGGTGTGTTTTGGGGCATCACCATTTTGGTGCTCTTATTGGCATTGACCAACGGGCTCAAAAATGGGGTGACCGCAGACTTTGGGAATTTTGCTACCAACTCCATGTTTATATGGACACAGCAAACTTCAAAACCTTATAAAGGCTTGCCTAAGGGACGGCGTTTCAATTTTAAGTTGGACGATGTAGCAAGTTTGAAAAACGATTTCCCACAACTTAAATATGTATCACCTCGAAATCAATTGGGAGGTTATAGTGGTGCCAATAATGTCATTAGAGGTACGAAAACCGGAGCCTTTCAAGTCAATGGTGATTATCCCGAATTTATAAAACAACAGCCCATGGATATTATCCAAGGTCGTTTTGTGAGCTATTCTGATATCAATGCCAAGAGAAAGGTTTGTGTGATTGGAACCGGTGTAGTAAAGGGTATGTACGATAAGGGAGAGAGAGCTTTGGGGACGTATATAAAGATCAACGGCGTCAATTTTATGGTGATCGGAACCTTTAAAGTAAGCAATAGCCAAGGCGATAAAGAGGAAGATGCCAATACCATTTTTGTGCCTTTTACCGCGTTCGGACAAGCCTTCAATTTTGCTGATAATGTAGGATGGTTGGCCGTAACCGCACATGATAATACAAATATCACATCACTCAAACCACAAATAATAGAAAGTTTGAAAAGCCGACGTAAAGTACATCCTGAAGATGATCGCGCCATTGGTAATTTTGACCTTGCTGAAGCCTTTGGCCGTGTCAATGGCTTGTTTTCCATTTTAAGCTTTGTCGGTTATTTTGTAGGTGCTCTCGTCTTAATGTCTGGGATAATAGGGATCAGTAATATTATGCTCATTGTAGTAAAAGAACGAACCAAAGAAATTGGGGTCAGAAGGGCTTTGGGAGCTTCTCCTTGGACCATCAAATCACAAATTTTACAAGAAAGTTTAATCCTTACCATTTTATCAGGAATGGTGGGAATTTCCTTTGCGGCCGCTGTTATTTGGGGGCTCAATTACGCCTTGGATATGAATGGCCCTGTTGAGAATTTTGCGAACCCGAGTGTGAGTATGTCGGTGGTTTTTATTGCACTCTTTATACTTGTAGTGTCAGGATTACTGGCAGGATTGATTCCTGCTAATAGTGCCACCAAAATGAAACCAGTTGACGCCTTAAGAATAGAATAAATATAAAAGTAATCATCAAATGAACCACCTCCGTAGGATTAGAGTCTTTATTCCAAATCATTTTGAGGTGCACCATTTGACAACTAAAAAATAATAAAAACGATCAAATGAACCACCTTTGCAAGATTAGAATGCTAATTTCAAATTATCATTGAGGTGCACCATTTGACCACTAAAAAATAATAAAAACGATCAAATGAAAAGAACAAAAACCGTCATTATTTTAGGACTTATCGTTGCAGTATTTGCAATTGCATTAGTTTATCTGTGGAGAAAAAATCAGGAAGATCCTGTGACCTATACCACTGACACTCCTGTTGAACAAACTATTGTTGTGAAAACGGTAGCTACGGGAAATATCGTGCCTAAAGATGAAGTGCTTATTAAATCGAATATTTCAGGGGTGATCGAAGAAGTGTTTATTGAGGCTGGTGAGTATGTGAAAGCGGGTGATTTGATTGCTCAAATTCGAGTGATTCCTAATGTATCATCGTTAACGAGTGCTAAGAACAATATTTCTTCAAGTCAAACAGCATTGCAAACGGCTAAAATCAATTTGCAGACCCAACAAACAAATTATGATCGTCAAAAAGCATTGTTTGACAAAGGTGTCATCTCAGCCAACGATTTTGAAGGGATCAAAAACACGTATTTACAAACAAAACAAAGTGTGGAACAGGCTGAAATCAACCTGAATTCTTCACGTCAAAATTATGATATTGTCAAAACGGGCACTACCAGTGGACTAGGTAACATTGCACAGACCCAAGTGAGAGCGACTGTTTCCGGGATGGTATTGGATGTACCGGTAAAAGAAGGGAACCAGGTTATTGAAGCCAATAATTTTAATGAAGGCACCTCGATTGCTTCTTTGGCGGATGTTAAAAAAATGATCTTTGAAGGTAAAGTTGATGAAAGTGAAGTTGGAAAAATTAAAGAAGGTCTGCCACTTGAAATCACCGTTGGTGCCATTGAGGACAAAAAGTTTGATGCGGTTTTGGATTATATCGCTCCAAAAGGGGTTGTTGAAAATGGAGCCATTCAATTTGAGATTAAAGGCACCTTAAAATCTATTGATTCAACATTTATTAGAGCTGGCCTAAGTGCAAATGCATCCATAATTTTGGAAAGAGCGGAAAATGTTTTGGCTATTAATGAAGCTTTGGTACAATTTGATCCACAAACACAAAAGCCTTTTGTTGAAGTAATGGTAGGCGATCAAAAATTTGAACGTAGAGATCTTGAATTGGGCATCAGTGATGGCATCTTTGTTCAAGTTAAAAGTGGTATTAATAAATCAGATAAAATAAAGGTTTGGAATCAAGTTCAAGGTATTCCAGATTATGCTAAAAAGAAATAATCTCTTTTTGGTGTAACACTTTAATTAATCCATAGACTTATATTTTAATTATGAAAAAATCAATTCTTATAGTTCTTGTCCTAATTGGCGTAAGTTCTCAGGCACAAGTTAAAAAATGGACACTCAAGGAATGTGTTGCCCATGCTTTGGAAAACAATATCTCAGTAAAACAAAGTCTTTTGGACTTAGAACTGACGGATATCGAAAATTTGCAGGCTATTGGTAATTTTATGCCACAAGTCAGTATGAGTGCAAACGTTTCAGAAAACACTGGTTTAGGTTTTAATCCATTGACCAACAATGCCCAGACCACCACGTTTTTATCGGCCTCAGGAAGAGTGAACGTTGGCTATACATTGTTTGACGGACTTAGGAATTTCAAAGAGTTACAGCGCGCCAAAATATCCAAAATGGCAGCGCAGTTCCGATTGACCAAAATGGAAGATGATATTTCTTTGTTTGTTGCCAACAATTATTTGCAGGTCATCCTCAATAAGGCCAATCTTTCGGTTTTGACCTCACAAAATACAATTACTAAAGACCAATTAAAAAGAACACAAGAATTGGTTGAAGCAGGTGTTTTGCCGGAAGGTGACATACTTGAAATCAGAGCCAATGACGCCAGTGAAAGACAGGCTATTGTGAATGCCGAAAATGCTGTTCAGGTGTCGTTGATCAGTTTGGCGCAACTTTTATTGATTAAAGATTATCAAAATTTTGATATCGAAGATGAAGGATATGACATCGTAGATGAAGGTATCTCCAAGAAAAGCGTTTACGAAGTTGTTGAAAATGCAAAAGAAAATAGGGCCGAAATAAAAATAGCCGAACAAAATGTAGCCCTGGCTGAGAAGGATGTACAAATTGCTAAGAGCGCTTATTATCCAACGCTGTCAGCTTTTTTTGGATATGATACCAGATACTCTAGTACCTCCTCTTTTATTCAAAGTGTCGATCCTAACAATCCTGTAATTGTTAGAGAAATAGGTGTTGTTGAGGGTACAGGACAATCTGTTGTTGGGGAATTCCCAAACACCATCAACCAAGAGGTTGGAGCTGATCCATTTTTTGATCAATTGTCACAAAATGATGGTATTTCTTATGGTCTATCTCTAAACATCCCTATCCTTAATGGATTTTCTGTTAAAAGCAATGTCAAGAGAAATCAGATCAATTTAGAACGCAGTAAAAACCAATTGGAACAGGCTCAATTAGATTTGGAATCTACCGTCTACCAAGCTTATGTTGATGCTAAAGGAGCATTTAAATCTTATGAAGCTGCCGAGTCTGCTTTAGAATCGCAAGAATTAGCTTATAATTACGCAAAAGAACGCTATGATGTAGGTTTTACCAATGCTTTTGAGTTTAGCCAATCAAAAGTGAAATTTGATAATGCCCAAATTGAGCTCAATCGCGCTAAATATGACTATATTTTCAAATTAAAGGTACTTGAGCTATATTTTGGAATTCCTGCGATGGAATTGAAATTTTAATTACAGTTGATCTATCAGTAGATTGAACACAACCAATAAACTAACCATTATGAGCAAAAAAACAACAATAATCTTAATATCCGCAGTGGTACTTCTAATCTTGGTATTGATTGTAGGGAAAAAAGCCGGTTGGTTTGGTAACACAGGCAATTTTAAAGAGGTTGAAACTCAAGAAGTGACTCTAATGAATATTGTGGAGAAAGTTTCTGCAACGGGTAAAATTCAACCAGAGATTGAAGTAAAAATATCCAGTGAAGTATCGGGAGAGATTATAGATCTTCCCTTTAAGGAAGGTCAGCAAGTCAATAAAGGCGACTTGTTAGTAAGAGTCAATCCTGACCTTATTCAATCTGCGGTAAACAGAAGTCAAGCAACGTATCAGAATATAAAGGCTGGTTTAGAGCAAGCAGAAGCTTCCCTAAGAGAAGCTAAGTTAAGCTATGATCGGAACAAACAGCTTTTCGAAAAAGGTATTATCTCAAAATCAGAATGGGACAAGGCTGTTTCTGCCTACGAAATTGCCCAGGCAAGTCAACAATCTGCATATTATAATGTTCAGAGCGCGAGTGCGTCAGTAAGTGAGGCTCGAGATAATTTGAACAGAACCACCATTTATGCACCCATGACCGGTACCATATCGAAATTGGATGTTGAATTGGGAGAACGCGTAGTGGGAACTCAACAAATGGCAGGAACTGAAATTTTAAGGGTGGCCAATTTGAACAATATGGAAGTTGAAATTGATGTCAATGAAAATGATATTGTTAAAGTTCAAATAGGAGATTCTACGATTGTTGAAGTAGATGCTTATCTAAAAAAGGAATTCAAAGGGGTTGTTACTGCTATAGCCAATTCAGCTGCTGGCGCGCTTACGGCAGATCAAGTCACAAATTTCAAGGTAAAAGTTAGAATAATTGAAGAGTCTTATCAAGACTTGATGGAAGGTAAAGGGGAACACTTTTCTCCATTCCGACCTGGAATGACTGCAACCGTTGATATTATCACCAAGCAGCGAAAAGGTGTGGTAAGTGTTCCAATCAGTGCCATTGTTATTAAAACAGACACTTCTTCCGTTAAAAAGCCATATACAAAGGCAGGGAATGATAGCGAAGTCGGTCCTCAAAGAGTTGGAGGTGAAGAAAAATTTGAATGTGTCTTTGTCAAAAATAATGATGAAGCAAAATTAAGAGTTGTGACCACAGGAATTCAGGATGATTCTAACATTGAGATTCTAACTGGTTTAAAGGAAGGTGATGTCATTATCACTGGACCTTATAATGTCGTCTCCAAAACACTAAATCCTGGGGATAAGATAGAAGTAAAAGGTAAAGAAGGAAAGAAATAGCTCTTAAAGGGATTAAAAGTGTCATATATACTAAACATTGAAACCGCCACAACCAATTGTTCCGTCTCTCTTTCTAAAGAAGGAGAGGTTTTGGCTTTAAAAGAGGATTATAATTCTAATTATTCTCACGCAGAATCCTTGCATCTATTTATTGATGCAGTCTTTAAGGAGGCCAATTTGAAGCCTCAGGATGTGGATGCCATTGCGGTGAGCAAAGGTCCTGGTTCTTATACAGGTTTGCGTATTGGAGTCTCAACGGCGAAGGGTTTGTGTTTTTCTTTGGATAAGCCTTTGATTTCTATAGATACTTTAGAGGCTTTGTCACATCAGGTACAAATTGATTCAGGAAGTATTGTGCCCATGCTTGATGCCCGTAGAATGGAAGTTTATGCAGCGGTCTATGATTCGCAGTACAAACAGCTGAGAGCTATACAGGCTCAGATTT
This sequence comes from Gelidibacter pelagius, assembly GCF_017581925.1. Taxonomy (GTDB): domain Bacteria; phylum Bacteroidota; class Bacteroidia; order Flavobacteriales; family Flavobacteriaceae; genus Gelidibacter; species Gelidibacter pelagius. Next base: position 215,460 of record NZ_JAGEVG010000002.1, read on the forward strand.
TAGACGAAGATAGCTTTAAAGCATACTTAGATCAAGCCAAGGTCTACTTCATCGGAAATGGCGTTGAAAAGACCAAGGAAATCATCACACATCCCAACGCAATCTTTATTCAAAACAAGCTTCCTTCTGCAAATGAAATGGGAAAATTGGCTTACGATAAATATAAAATAGGCGACATTGAAAATGTCGCCTATTTTGAGCCTTTTTATTTAAAGGATTTTATCGGAACTAAACCTTAAGATTCTTTGATTAAATGGACGTCACGCTGTGGATAAGGTATCTCTATTCCAGCAGCTTCCAAGCGTATTTTACCTTCTTCAAGAAATTTCCAGTGTAAACCCCAAAAATCTTCATTTTTAGCCCAGAAGCGTAAGGAAAGATTAACAGAGCTATCTGCCAATTCTGTTACTACCATCATTGGTTGTTTGCCTTCATCCTGCAATACTTCTGGTTGTTCATTCACCAACTTTAAAATGATGTCTCTTGTCAGTTTTATATCGCTGTCATAACCGATACCGTAAGTGATGGCATCTCTTCGTATGCCTTCAGATGAGTAATTGATGATATTATCGTTAGATAATTTTCCATTTGGTAATATCGCAAGTTGATTTCCAAAGGTGGTCAATTGTGTATTGAATATTGAAATTTCCTTTACAGTGCCTTCTACACCTTGTGCACCTATAAAATCGCCAATCTTAAATGGTTTCATGATCAAAATCAACACCCCACCGGCAAAATTGGCCAGAGAACCCTGTAAAGCCAAACCAAGAGCTAACCCTGCCGCGGCTAAAATTGCTGCAAAAGAAGTGGTTTCTATCCCAACTGTGCCTAAAACCACGACAATTAGAACGACTTTCAGAGTCCAGCTTATAAGATTCAATAGAAATTTTTGAAGGCTTATTTCGTAATTGCCTTTTTTCATGCCTTTTTCAACGCCTTTCAAAAGTAGCTTTATGACCCATGATCCAATGATCCATATTAAAATGGCTCCTAAAACTTTTGGTCCAAAGTTAATTATCAGCTCATAGCCTTTGTCAATCCAATGTTGCACTTCCATATTATATTATATTATTTTATGTTTTTATCGTTAAGCTGCGAAGTTAAAAATTCTCAAAGGGAAAACACAATGGAATAGGTCTTTTATGAAAACATTAAAGAAGTTAATGCAATCAGTGCAGGTACTGATTGAATATAGAACAGTTTAATTTTTTTAGTAGAATAGGCGCCATAAATACCGGCAATAATAACGCATCCCAAAAAGAAGAGTGTGAAAGAAGAGGTGTTCAAGATCCCTGAAAGCACCAAGCCTGCAGCCAGAAAACCATTATATAGACCTTGATTGGCAGCCAATACCTTTGTGTCTTCAGCAAAGGCCTTAGATTTTAACCCAAAACTTTTGATGCCTTTAGTTGTTGTCCATAAAAACATTTATAGAATAAGGAAATAAAAATGTTCAACAGCAACAAAGCTAATGAGAACTATAGTTAAGAGACTCATAGATAAAAAAAATAGCGCTTAAAAAAGCGCTATTGAATAGTTTAGTTGACTTCAAATGTTATTTTTAAGTTGACCCGATACTGTGCCAACTCATTATTTTTAACGGTGACGCTCTGGTCTTTAACATACACAGATTTAATGTTCTTGATTGTTTTGGAAGCGTGGGTTACTCCATTTTTTGTAGCGTCTTCCCAGCTTTTATCTGAGCTTGATAATATTTCAATAACTTTTAATACTGCCATTTTTATAGTTTTTAGATTAATAATTTACTTGTATTCTTAAAGATAAGAATAATAAATTAAAATTAACCATTTATCGCTTCTACTGTTAAGTCCTTGTCCTTGAGCATTTCTTTAAGCATCGTCTCAATGCCATTTTTTAAAGTATAGGTGGAAGAAGGGCAACCACTACATGCACCTTGTAAAATAACGTTTACTTGTTTTGTTGCAGGATCATAAGATTTAAACTCAATATTTCCACCATCGCTGGCAACAGCGGGTTTCACATATTCATCAAGAATTGTTATAATTTCTTTTGAGATGTCATCATATTCTTCAAACTTGGCTCCAACTTGACTTTCGGTTTTTTTAAGGGCTTTCGGGGCATCTGCTAAAATAATCTCCTTGCCGCTTTCTATATATTGTCTGATAAACTCTCTCAATTCCGAAGTAATTTCACTCCAATCTGCAGTATCATATTTAGTGACAGAGATGAAATTCTCATCAAAAAACACACTTTTTACAAAAGGCAAATGGAATAATTCTGTAGCTAAAGGAGAATACTTGGCATCCTCAATAGAAACAAATTCATACGACGTTGCCACTAATTGTCTATTGGCAACAAATTTCAGTGCCGCTGGATTTGGAGTGCTCTCTGCATAAACTGATACAGGGCTTTTCTTTTTGACAGTCTCCTCGGTTACTACTGAATTGCCATCATTGATATATTGCTCGATCTGTTGTGCAACTTCTTCTTGAACATCTTCCCATTCCACTATGTCATACCGTTCTAAAGCAATAAAATTGCCAGAGATATACACTTTTTTTATAAACGGAAGATAAAATAACTGTTGCGCTAAAGGAGAATTTGTGGCTTCATCAATATTACTAAATTCAAAGCTTTCATGATTGGTCAAAAACTTATCAGCCTCAAATTTTACGATAGTAGGATTGCTGGTTTTTTGTATGGAAATAGTTGTCGTTTGCATAGGTTCATTGCTTTATGCAAAAATAAGGAATCTAAAGGGTAAACCCGCCTTTTTGAGAATGATATTAGCCCTTGTGGTGATGATGAATTGAATGTCCTGAGCAATTGAATATGGGAGCCATAAGTTCGTGAGAAATATATGACGTGTATCGGGTACTGAACTGTCAGAAATATTTATTTAATTAGGATATGTTATCCTACTTAATTTGGAGTAGATAGGAAATCAAGTGCAAAAATTTATATATTTGACGCTTATAGTAAGCTGCTCGAGTAAATCGACACGATTAACCTGTGTTGTTGCCAACAGTAGTATTGGTTTTTTGTCGACGATCTACGGAGACAAGCACAGATTTAAAGTCGATTTTGTCTTGAAAGGAATAATGAATATGAAGTTTAAAAAGTTTTGTTTACTAATCTTTGTAGTATTAATAGCGCAGTTCAGTAAAGCACAAGAAGGATTACCTATATATTCAGATTATTTAACCGATAATTACTACTTGATTCACCCATCCATGGCAGGTGTTGCAAATTGCGCCAAGATAAGATTAACAGCACGTAAGCAATGGTTTGGTCAGGATAATGCTCCTGCATTGCAGACCATGAGTATTCACAGCCGTATTGGAGAATCCCAATCTGCGGTAGGTGCCATTGTATACAATGACAAAAATGGCTACCATTCTCAAACGGGAGCTTATCTTACCTACGCACACCACCTGATGTTTTCTCGTAATGAAATTGATTTGAATATGCTCTCCTTCGGCTTGAGCGCTGGAGCTATTCAATATAAATTAGATGAAACTACATTTTTAGATGAGGGTTTTGACCCTTTGATTTCTGGGATCGAGCAAAGTGCTACGAACTTCAATATCGATTTTGGATTCTCATATCACTTCATAAATTTTTATGCTCATGCTACGGTTAAAAACGTATTGAATAACGATGGGATCAATTCCAACGCCAATGGCATCTTCAAATACGATAATTTAAGAACCTTGTTGTTCAGCGCCGGAAATGTTTTTACAAAAATTGGCAGCGACTGGAGTTATGAGCCATCCATAATGTTTTTATATAGAGATGGTACAAAAGAAGCCTCTATAGATGTTAATGGAAAGGTCTATAAAGATATGGACTTCGGGAAATTATGGGGAGGTATTTCATATAGAAGAAGTTTAGATGGTGCTGAATTTGCAAATGGAACTGGAGTAAGCAGCCAGAAATTACAATATTTCACACCTTTTTTGGGTGTTGATTATAAAAACTTTGTCTTTGCCTATACGTACTCCTATCAAGCAAATTCTGTGGTTTTCAATAATGGTGGATTTCATCAATTGACGCTCGGTTATAATTTTAATTGTAGAAAGAAGAAGTATGATTGTGCATGTCCAGCGGTTAATTGAGTCGGCAGTCAGCAATCTTCAGTATGCAGTCCTAGTCTCAGTTTTCAGTAGTCGGTCTTTTTACTTTTTAATTTCTTTGTGAAACTTCGTGCTTCTTTGTGGAATAACTTTTTATTTCCGTTTACCGTTTTCCGTTATCCGTTATCCTCAGTCTTGGTTTTCAGTTGACAGTCTAATTTTTTTGTGAAAACTTCGTGCTTCTTTGTGCGCCATTATGGAATAGCTATTTTCCTCATCCCTCATCCCTCATCCCTCATCCCTCAATTTTCAGTCTTCAGTCTCGGTTTTCAGGTGACGGTCTTTATTTAACATATTGATTTCTTTGTGAAACTTCGTGCTACTTTGTGAACCCATGTGGAATAGCTTTTTTATTTTCGTAAATCGTATATCGTAAATCCCATCAAGCATCATCAGATTGTAAGTTTATTTATCCCAAGAATAATTTTTCTTTTTTGCCTGTGTTTTGATGGCTTTTATCATGGCGTTTTCCAATCCGTTGTCATCTTCTTTTTGTTGTTGAAGGATGTAAACCCTACGTTTTTCATTTAAGTTTTGAACTTCTTGTTGAATTTTTTCTCGCTCTTCACTCTTTTTGGCCACATAGGTTTTAATTTGCGCTGTAGACTTTCCTTTAAGTTCAGTCGGCAAATCCTTGTCTTTTAAATCTTCATACTTAAAGGATTTGTTCTTCTCAGCGTCCACCAAATCCCAAGTGTCATTTTTATATAAATGCGAACTTTTACTTACCGTTCTGCTTACCGCATTGGCACTACTATAAGCTTCGGCATTGGCATCCTGTTCTGATTGCAAGGTCATTTTTTGACGGCCTGCACTGCCATAGGCCACATAGGTTTGATTTAGCTTTTGGTTCAATTGTAATATTTTATCATCGTAAGGGGAAGCAACATAAGTCGTGTTGTGATTTTGATTGATGGCCATATAATCGCCATTCGCTAAATCAGCACCATTTTTCCAGTAACTGGAAATACCTTGGTTATAATCACCACAAAAAATAGTATTGATCGTGACATCTTTACCAACGGCCAATTTAGCCGCATCTTGATAGCTGACTTTACCTTGTGTGAAAGGCTCGTTTCCTGCAATAAAAATGAGTTTGAGATCATCTTGGTTGTTTCCCCAATTTAACTGTTTTAAAGAGGTTTGAATGACTTGTCCGCAGTATTCATTGCCGCCGTTGGTGGTTAATGAAAACAGTTGATTGGAAATCTCATCCAAGTCCCTGCTGAACGGTAGTACCTGACGGATAAAACCCTCATCGCCATTAAGGTTGTCGTTGCCATATTCATAAATTGCAATTTGTAGATTTGGTTTGGCATCATCACATTGGGCATAGGAAAGTTCATTGACGATTTCCCAAAGTTGCGCTTTGGCCTGATCGATCAAGCCGTCCATACTGTTGCTTGTATCTAACAGTAATGCTACTTTTATAAATTGCTTGTTTGGAATATTGGTCTGTGTTTCTGCAAGAGCCAAGTCAGAAGTAGTTGGTTTTTTTGAGTTGGCGTTACAAGCTATAAATCCGAATAGACATAAGCTTAAGGCTGTTATTTTTAGAATCGTTTTCATCATATTATTTATTTTTATTCGATGCCGTAAATCTAGTTGTAAGTTTTCAGTATAAAAAAATAGAATGAGCGAGGAGGCTATATCAATTAGTGAAGCGATATCTCGAATTAGCGAACTGGTGTTTATTGGGTCAGAAGGACCGAAAGTTGAAAATATGCGTTTTAATTAGTCAGATAAAACGCCTATTTTTATTCTGTTAAAAAATATATGCGAAAGATCCTTAAATATTTGCTGATCATTATTTTGTGTTTTACAACTCAATACATTGGTGCGCAAGAAAGCGAAAACAAACAAGCTAAATTTATTGTAAGAGGCTCAGTTAGAGAAAGTGACACCTATAAGCCTATTTCAAAAGTCAATATTGAAGTCAATGGCGGCGCATACACAGTCACGGGCAGTGATGGCGAATTTAGAATTCAAGTTAAAAAAGGTGATGAACTGGCCATTAGACATAAAGATTTTGAAACCGTTTATTATACCATTACGAGTAATGAACGCATTTCTGTTGAAGTAAAACCAACACTTCGGGAGTCAACATCAGATTCAAAATATAAACGAAGCTTGCAGAATTTTAATGCACTTATTGACTCTGCTTTGGTCTATCAGAAGAAAGATGCCGAAAAAAGCATTCAATTTATCACAGAGGCTTTGTTGCAAAGTACGTCTTCAAAAGAAAATGCAGATGCCTATGAAGTTTTAGGAGATGTATATGTGCATTGGAAACAGTATGACTTAGCTGTGTCCAATTACCGCATAAGTCTCCAAAATTCGGATTCGAATGAAGTTGATCTGAAGTTGGCAGCAGCATACAGAAACAATAAGAGTTATCAAGAAAGCATTGCCCTATACAAAAGCATAAATACTTCCAGTTTATCCAATTGGCAACTGACCATACTTTATGAGGGACTTGGTGATACTTATGTGGCTATAAAGGCATATGATAAGGCCATTGTAAACTACAAAAAAGGACTCATTGTTGCGCAAGAACATCTCATCAATCCAAAAATCACGGATCTTAACTCAAAAATTGCGCAGACCTATAATATTTCAGGAAAGACAAATCAAGCACAAGACTATTTTAAAAATTCGCTGAGTTTAGCTTCTAAAGAGAACAAAGCGCGATCCGTTAAAGAAAAAGTGACGGTTGCTGATTTTCAAAACACCAATAGACTGTACAGCGATGAAATTGAATTGCGGAAGGAAGCCCTAAAGGATATAGAAGAAATTGAGAAGGAATCCGTTATGGATAATGAAAGTCCGCTGACGTCACAAAAACAGAACTATAAGATTGGAAGCGCCTATTTTGCTAAAAAGGACTATGAAAATGCCATTCCCTATTTGGAGAAAAGCATCAGGGAAGCCAATAAAAAGGAGGATTTAATCGTAGAAAAGGATGCCACTCGCAAACTGTCTGATGTGTACTATGATGCAGGTGATTATAAGATGGCTTTGGCTACCTATAAAGCATACACAGAAGTTGTGGATGAGCTTTACATCAAAAAAGAACAGGAACTATCTCAAGCTGCACGTTTTAACCGAAATATTACAGAAAAGCAAAATCGCATTACTACTTTAGAAAGTGATAACAAACTGTCCGAAAGCCTCTTTCAGCTCACGACAGAGCGCAATAAACGCCAGGAATTGATTATATATTCACTTGTGGGTGGTGTTTTGCTCTTATTGGTCACCGCATATTTTATGTACAAATACATCAAACAACAACGTCTCGCGAATAATTTGCTGGCGTTGAAATCATTAAGAAGCCAGATGAATCCGCATTTTATTTTTAATGCGTTGAATTCGGTCAATAGCTTTATTGCTTCTAATGATGAACGCACCGCCAATAAATACTTATCTGATTTTTCGCAATTGATGCGTGCCGTTTTAGAGAATAGCGATGAAGATTTTATTCCATTAAATAAGGAGATAGAGCTCTTGGAACTTTATACAAAATTGGAACATTTTCGTTTTAAGGATAAGTTTGATTATTCCATTACCGTAGATGAATCCATTAATATTGATGAATACCAGATTCCGCCAATGCTGTTGCAACCTTATGTTGAAAATGCGGTATGGCATGGATTGCGCTACAAATTAGAAAAGGGGCATTTGGATATTGACATCTGTAAAAAGAGCAACACTGAAATTACGATTACCATTACTGATGACGGGATTGGAAGACAGCAATCAAAAGCATTAAAAACTGAAAACCAGAAGAAACAAAACTCAAAAGGCATGGGGAATATCAAAAAACGTGTTGCCATTCTGAATGAAATGTATAAAGATAAAGTCGATGTTTTTGTGGATGATTTCCAAGATGCAGAAGATGTAGGGACGAAAGTAGTGGTGACCCTAAAAAAGGATTAAATAGGCCTGAAGTTCGAAGTCTATTGTGAATATGAATTAAATAATAAAGTATAGAAACGCAAGTTGAGAAATGTTTTCCTTCTAACTTCGTGCTTCCAACTTCCAACTCATTTTTATGAAATTAAACTCAATCATTGTAGAAGACGAACAGACCAGCAGAGAGATTCTAAAGAATTACCTCAAAAAATATTGCCCCAATGTTGCCGTCTTAGGAGAGGCTGCCAATGTTGATGAGGCTTTGGTCCTTATAAGAAATCATGATTTGGATTTGGTTTTTTTGGACGTTGAAATGCCCTATGGCAATGCTTTTGATCTGTTGGACAAGGTAGGCGACATCAATTTTGAAACTGTTTTTGTAACGGCTTACAACCATTATGCGATGGATGCCTTAAATGCTCATGCATCATATTATTTGATGAAACCTATTTCCATTGATGAATTGATAAAGGCTGTAGATTATGTCACGGAGATCAGAACTAAAGAAGATGCCTTGCAAGATCAGGTATTGGTCACAAAAACTAATAATGTTGATGGCAAAATTACCATTCCAACGCAAGACGGATTTGAGGTTTTGAATACTGCGGACATTCTCTATTGCAAAGCCGATGACAATTACACTGAAATTTATTTGAATACCAATAAGAAAAAGCTCGTCAGTAAAACCTTGAAATATTTTGAAGATGCCTTAACCGAATCTGGTTTTGCAAGGGTGCACAAATCCTATTTGGTGAACGTCAACGAGATTGTAAAATATATAAAAGGAAAGGGCGGGAGTGTTGAACTGAGCAGTGGCAAGCAGATTATGGTGTCCGCTTCCAGGAAATCGGAATTATTGTCTTATTTTAAGTGAAAAATTCCTGCGAAGGCAGGAATCTCCCTTTTAAACGTTTTCTTTTTGATTGTTTTTAAATCTTTACAGAAAAATACATTTATCAACGAATAACATTAACTTAAAGGAAATCTCAGTTATATTTCTGAGATTCCTTTTTTCAAAGGAATTCATATGCCAATCATAAAATCAGTGAACGGGAAACATCCTCAAATAGCAGCCGACTGTTATATCGCAGAAAATGCCACGATCGTAGGCGAAGTTACCATAGGAACACAATGTAGTGTCTGGTTCAATGCCGTCATAAGGGGGGATGTCCATTATATTAAGATCGGGAACAAGGTCAATATCCAAGATGGTGCGATCATCCATGCCACCTATCAGAAATCACCCACCACTATTGGCAACAACGTGTCCATTGGCCATAATGCCATTGTCCACGGTTGCACCATTCACGATAATGTCTTGATTGGTATGGGAAGCATTGTTATGGATGACTGCATTGTAGAAAGCAATAGCATTATTGCCGCAGGAGCTGTGGTCACGAAAAATACCCGAGTGGAATCTGGTAGTATTTACGCCGGTGTTCCAGCAAAAAAAGTTAAAGATATTAGTGCGGAATTAATCGCAGGTGAAATCCATCGGATTGCTGAAAACTATGTGACGTATTCGAGTTGGTTTAAGCAAGAATAAAGAACAAAGAACAAAGAATCAAGAGTCAGGATGGTGACTTAATATAGAATGTTCAATCTTATCAACAATCATTGGATTTCTAAAACTGCAAATGTTGAACTCTGTATTTTCTCTCTAAAATATCCGTTAAAACCTCAATAGTCCCGTTGGTATAAAATTGATTATCTCCGTGTGTAGATGTTGTATTCAAAATATAATATTGTTCCAATACGGCTTTGGTCTGTCGTGCAACAGCTTGACCTGAATCGATTATTTTTACATGATTGGGCATCATATCCAATAATAACGGGATTAGGTAAGGGTAATGTGTACAACCTAAAACCAAATAGTCAATATCTGCTTCGAGCATGGGTTGGAGATAGGTTTGCAACAAGATTTTCATTTCTTCGCTGTTTGTTTTACCTTCTTCTATAAGTGTCACAATACCTTCACCAACTTGTTCAATCACTTTGATGCCGTGACCGTAAAGATCTGTTGTTTTGTGAAATAATTCGCTGCTGAGCGTTCCTTTGGTAGCCAAAATACCAATGGCCTTTGTTTGTGTGCTTAAAGCGGCAGGTTTAATGGCTGGCTCAATGCCTATAAAAGGAATATCATAGGATGCTCTTAAAGTTGTGATGGCGTTGGTCGTAGCCGTGTTACAGGCCACAACAATGAGCTTACAATTTTTTTTAATCAGCAACTCCGTATTCTTGATACTCAAATCAATAATCTCTTGTTTAGTCTTATTGCCATAAGGGGCGTTAAAACTATCGGCCAGGTAAATGGTATGCTCGTGAGGGAGTAGGGCCTTTATTTCCTTAAATATGGAAGTCCCACCAATACCCGAGTCAAAGATGCCAATTGGTTGTATGCTCATAGTACAAAAATAGGAAAGCCACTTGTTAAAAGTGGCTTTCCATATAAATTTTTGTTTTGATCTAAAATAGGTTTAGAATCCTAAATCTTTCTTGACGTCTGCTGTAAGGTCTTTTCCTTCAGCTAAGATCACACCAGAACCTGGTGATGAATCCAATACATATTGAAAACCTTGAGCTTTTGCAACTTTCTGGATGGATGCTTCAGCTTTGTCAGTAATAGGCTTTAACAAGTCAAATTCTTTCTTTTGAAGATCTTGTTGTGCTGTATTTTGGAACTCACGAATGCTCTGTTGCATGCCTTGTACTTCTTGAGAACGCTTAGCATTTTCTTCGTCAGTCTTACTTTCAACTTCAGCCTGATACTGCTTCATCTTATTTTGAAGTTCAGTGGCCATTGCCTGAATTTCAGTCTCATAAGTTTTTTGTAGTTTTTCTAATTCTGCTTGAGCACTTTTCATTGCTGGCATTGCTTTAATAAGCTCTTGCGTGTTGATATGAGCAATTTTACTTTGGGCATTAGTGAAGCTCGTTGCTCCAATAAAAAGTAGTCCTGCAAATAAAAGGGTCTTAAAATGTTTCATTTTTAAAATAGTATTACGTGTTATAATTATTAATTGTTTGAATTATTGTTTTCTGGAACGGAATCCTTCGATTTTTTCTTGGCCTCACGTTCTTCTTTCGCTTTTCTGCGTTCTTCTAATATCTTATTTCTGCGTTCGTCAAGTTCTTTTTGTCGTGCTTCACGATCAGCAGCTTGTTGTTGGCTCTTTTCCTCGGCTATTTGTGTTGGCGTTTTCTTTGTACTTTCCCCAACCGTTTTGTTCTTTTCTTCAGTCTTTACTGATGTACTGTCTTGCGGATTGTTTTTACTTTCTCTTTCAGCTTTTGCTTTTGCTCTGTCTTCCAATATTTTTTGGCGTCTTGCATCGACATCTGCTTTTATAGAGTCCCTTGTTGCTTGCTGTTCAGCTCGTCTTGCTTCAATCGCTTTTACACGTTCGTCTCTTTTATCCTCCTGAGCTTGTTCCCTTGCATCCAACTCTTTATTGATTACTGGCACAACTTCTTCCTCTGCTGCTGCTCTTCGTTCTGATTTGGTTTGTGCTTGTGTACGTTTTGAAGACCTGGTGATACTTCTCAGTACTAATTCACTAAGGTCAAAACGTTCAGCAGAATATAACATAACGACGTCAGCTGATTTGTCAAAAATAAAATCATATTCTCTGCTTCCTGCAATCTCTTGTACCGCTGCAAGAATTTGATCTTGGATGGGCTGGATCAGCTGTGTCTTTTGAATCATCAAATCACCATTGGGTCCGAAACGCTTTTGTTGGTAGTCTAAAATCTCTTTTTCTTCGAAGCTGATATCTTCAAAACGTTCTTCATACAATTCCTTGGTTAAAAGCACACGCTCATTGTTAAGCTGTGATTTTTTTTGATCTAAGGCGGCTAAACGTTGTTCTACATCAGATTTCCATTGAAGCACTTTAGCATCCAACTGTGCTGTAGCATCTTGATATTCTGGAACATTTTGTAAAATATATTCAGTGTCTATATATCCAATTCTCACACCACGTTGTGCATTTGAAGTAAAGCTCAAAAGACTTAAGACGGTCACTAAAAAAAGAACTTTGTGTTTCATCTGTTTATATTTTATCATTTATTGGTCACGCTATAAATTCTAAAACGACAGATTAACTTAACGATTCTGTCTGATCAGCGTAATATTTTTCAAATTAACGAAATATATTCTAAAAAATTTTAACACTTCAACTAAATCGTCAAAGTATCAATAGAAAATACCGTGCCAAACTTAAAATTGCTGCCCAATAATAAAGTGGGTTTCCCACCCATTTTTCTCTGATTGACCTGGTAGTGCATCAAAACCATGCCCAAAGTCAATACCTAATAATCCGAACGCCGGCATGAAAATTCTTAAACCAACACCTGCCGAACGCTTGAGGTTAAATGGATTATAGTCTTTAAAATTATCATAAGAACTTCCACCTTCCATAAAGCCTAGTGCAAATATTTTTGCCTGTGCACCTAATGTAATTGGGTAACGAAGCTCCAATGAGAATTTGTTATAAATCGTTCCTCCATCCTGAGAAGATAAGGATTGGTTTGGATAACCTCTCATGGCTATGGATTCTCTACCATCCAATGAATAGTTTCCTAAACCATCACCTCCAACAAAGAAGCGCTCAAAAGGAATGACACCTCTGTCGTTATTATAGGCTCCAAGGAAACCAAATTCGATTCCTGATTTGATGACTAATTTGTCAACAACCTTAGTGTACCAATCGCCTTTAAATTTAACTTTATAAAACTCCAACCATTTGTAACGTTCTTGATCTATTTCTCCCATACGAGCGTAGTCATCAGGGTCAGTTGGGTTTAATCCTGCTCTCTCATCTTTTAGGGCAGTATAATCCACATTGTTCAAAAGTGAAAACGGAGGGGATACTTTTGCAGTGACAGAAAAGCTTGAACCTCCTGTTGGGTAAATTGGATCTGTATGCGTATTGTTTCTGCTTAAGCCGATGGTATATGCTAAGTTATTGGAGTAGCCATTACCAAAGGTGAAAAGACCTGTATTATAATTCTGTAAGTCATAATGTTGGAAACTAATCGCCTGTGATAAAGTAAAATAATCATCAGGCTGCGTCAAACGCTTTGCAAGGCCAACAGTAATTCCGGTAATATTAAAGCTCTTGCTTTTGTCAGCATCTCTTGTTCTTGGGTTATATAAGAACTGCATGGTATGTGACAATGAGGTTGAGAATTGGATTGGACGTTTTCCGCCCATCCATGGTTCAGTAAACGAGAAGCTGTAAGTTTGATAAAAACGACTCGCTTGTAAACGTAATGCTAAACTCTGACCATCACCAGTTGGTACTGGTTTGTATGCTTCACCTTTAAAAATATCTTTTATTGCAAAGTTATTGAAAGACAGACCCAGCGTTCCAATAAAGCCACCACCACCATAACCACCTTGCAATTCAATTTGGCTGGAACCTTTTTCTACTACTGAATATTCCATATCCAAAGTCCCTTCATTTGGGTTGGCATTTTTGAAATTAGGGCTCAATTGCTGTGCATCAAAGAAACCTAATTGACCAAGCTCTCTAACTGTTCTTACTACAGCAGTTTTACTGTATAGCTGTCCTGGACGTGTTCTTAATTCTCTATAGATGACACGGTCGTTTGTTTTATCGTTTCCAACAACTGTCACATTATTGAAATATGCTGGCTTTCCTTCAGAAATGCGGATTTCCATGTCAATAACATTGCCATCTGCACTTACTTCAACTGGATTAATCGTTGAAAACAAATAACCAGAATCTTGGTAAAGATTCGTGATGTCCTGCGCATCAGGTCTTGAATCGTCTGCAATTCTCTTTTTGAGCTCTACACCATTATAAGTATCACCTTGTTCAATACCTAACATGCTACTTAATTGTTGGTCAGTAAATATCGTGTTTCCAACAAAAGCAATTTTACCAAAAGTATATTTTTCGCCTTCTTCTATATTGACAGCTATTGACAACGTGCCATCATCGTTATTAGAAATAGAATCAGCAATGACGCGTGCATCCCTATAGCCGTTTTCCTTATACTTATCAATAACGCTGACCAGATCTTCTTTATAATTGTCCTTTACGTATTTTGAACGTTTTAAAAATCGCAGAAAGTTTTTTTGCTTCGTGTGTTTCATGGCCTTTCTAAGCTTTTTATCGCTCAGTTTCTCATTGCCAATAAAATCGATATTTTTAATTTTAACCTTATCATTCTTTTCAATGTTCACCAACATATTGACCCGGCTTTTCTCTATGGAATCAATTACAGGCGTTGTGGTAACTGTGACCTTGGTATTGTAAAAGCCGTCTTTCCTGTATTTATTGGTAAGGTAATTTTTTGTGGTAGTAATCAGGTTTTCGGTGACTTTGACACCTTTATTAAGCTTGTTATCTTTTATTAAGGCTTCTTTTTTACCTTTTTTGACACCTCTAATTTCCACATCATTTAGTTCTGGTAAATCTTGAAGGCTAATCTCCAAATAGGCCTGATCGCCTTCCGTCTTGGTCAGATAGATATCTATATTACTAAAGAGATTGGAACCCCATAGTTTTTTAAGTGCTTCACTAATACGCTCTCCAGGAATAGCGATGACTTCGCCTTTTCTCAAACCAGAAAATGTAACGATTGTAGCTTCGCTAAAATTGGTGTCGCCAGTAACGATGATTTCTGCTATGGTGTATTTTTGTCCTAAATTTAATGGGCTTTCCTGTGCAGTTAAAGCAAAGGAAGATAAAAGAAAAAAGGCACTGAGAAAGGTATTAAAAATTGTTTTCAAAAGCGTGTTATTAGCTAAGTTGTTCACTTGTTTTTCCAAATCGTCGTTCTCTATTTTGATAGTCTATCAAAGCGGTATATAAATCATGCTTTTTAAAATCGGGCCATAAAATACTGGTGAAATATAATTCAGCATAAGCAATTTGCCATAACAAGAAATTACTGATTCTTTGTTCTCCACTGGTCCTGATAAGCAAGTCTACATCTGGCAAATTTTGCGTGTAAAGATGCTTATTAATAATGGATTCGTCAATAGAATCGCTTGAAATTATATTATTTTTAACTTTATCAGATATTTTTTTAACCATATTTATGAGTTCCTCTCTCGAGCCATAACTCAATGCAAGGGTCAGAATCATTCTGCTATTGTTTTTGGTCTTTTCAATGACCTCTTCCAACTCTTCTTTTGCCTTTTTCGGCAAATCGTTCAGACAGCCTATGGCGTTGAGTTTGATGTCATTATCCTGTAGTGTTTTGATTTCTTTTTTCAGGGATTTGACCAAAAGCTTCATCAGTGTTTGCACTTCAATTTTTGGGCGGTTCCAGTTTTCAGTAGAAAATGCGTAAAGAGTGAGATGCTTGATGCCTATTTCTGCACTGGCCTCCACTACTTCTCTTACTGATTTTGTACCCTTTTCATGACCGATTACCCGGAGGAACCCCTGTTGTTTGGCCCAGCGCCCATTGCCATCCATAATTATGGCGAGATGGTTAGGAAGCTTATCGGTATGTATCTGTTCTTTTAAATCCACTTAATAATCAGAATAACAAGGTTTTTGACCAAAGGTGTAAGTTAAGGTAATCCCCGAAAACACGTACCAGTCATTACTGTTTAAATTACCAAAACTATAGCGTGCCTTTCTTGAAGGGGCATCGGGTACACTCCCGTCAATTTCATCAGAAAACGTATATCTCACTCCAATTTCTGCACCTAATATGACTCCATCAATCATTGTTGTTGTTTTAAACCCTAATACCATGGGGATTCCATAGGCCCAGCTTTGCAGATTCTCAGCGGTTTGTACACCGCCTCGAAAATAATAGTTTTTATGCCTTGCGGCTGAAATTCCAGTATATAGATATGGTGTCATTTGATGATCAGTACTGTGAAGGTCAAAGTCTAAAAATGTAAACTCCATACCTGCAGAAAACTCTAAAAGAGAGTTTTTAAAATTGTAATTCCGAGCCATTCGTCTCGGGTCATTAGAGCGATGGTCATTACCCTCCAATTCCGTAATCATAACGGAAGCTCTGAACGAATGTCTTGGGCTTCTGTTCCATTTTACGAGTAATCCAACTGCGGGCTTGTTGGGAGCAATATATGTTGTGGAGCCGACATCACCAATAAAATTACTTCCTCCTAAAAACAGACCACCTTCATAAAGTTGAGCTTGCACATTCAGGACGAAACAGATACTAAAAATTATTAAAATGATATATCTCATAAAATTTTAAAAGTTTGCAAATATAATAAATAAGATTAGCCTATAGCAATATGAGCTAAATTGTATTACAGATAAACAGTATTTAAAAGATTTTATTGTTTAATTGCGTTTATCCTCTCCCCAAAGCAGTTTTTTGCGTAAGGTGTCAATAAAGCTTTCACTATGAAGTTCAATCATCTTTATTTTGAAGGCTGCTTTTTTAATAGTTACAATGGTACTATTGTGTAAAGTCGCAATTCTTGAGTCTAATGAGATCAAATAAAAATCTTCCCTTCCATCAACCTTTAACTGGATTTCTGTGTCGTCGGGAATTACCAATGGTCTTGCACTTAAGTTGTGCGGCGCAATAGGGGTTATGACAAAGCTCTTTGCCGCCGGCGAAATTACGGGGCCTCCACAGCTCAATGAGTATCCTGTGGAACCTGTGGGGCTCGAAACGATTAAACCATCGGACCAGTAGGAGGTTAAATACTCTCCATTCAAATGCGTGTTTACCGTAATCATTGAAGTTGTGTTTTTTCGGCTTACGGCTATTTCGTTGAGTGCAAAATTAAGTTGGACAAGATCTTTGTTCTCAGGATTGGTTTCTATACTTAACAGGCTACGTTCGGATATTTTATAATCGCCTTCAAAAATACTATCAAGGGCACTTTCAATTTGATTGGTTTGAATCGTGGCCAAAAAACCTAAACGCCCCGTGTTAATTCCGATAATAGGGATGGAAAGATTGCTTACATAGGTTATGGCTCTTAAAATAGTACCATCACCTCCCATGCTAATGAGTAGGTCAAAGGAATTGTCAAGGCTTTGAAAGGTTTCGAATTCCTTGTATTTATTTTTAAGGTCGAAATGTTTGTCGATAAGCCGATAAAATTGATTCTCAATAAAAACATGTGCTTCCTTGTGCAGCAAATAATTTAAAAGTGTCCTTATAGTTGATTCTTTATTCTTGTAATTCTGACTGTATATGGCAATTTTCATAGATCTACATATTAAGGTATTTGTTCAAATAGTCTGAACGCTCCTTTAAATTCTCAATATAAGTGTCTTCTTCGTGGCCAGAAATGATATTATAGCTATACCTTCTAAAAGTTTGTATCACGTCATTAAGACCTGAACTGCCAATCTTAAGCGTAATTTGAACCAGGTCACCATCCATTTTAGAAATGAATGCGCCTAAAATTTTGGCGTCATTGGATTCAACAATTTGGCTGATTTCACTAAAAGAATAATCTTGAATGCCTTTTTCAATAATCAAAGTGCCTCCATGTTCTGAGAAGAACGGGGTTTCATTGAAGCGACCAATAATGTCATTGAGCTCATAATAGCCTAAATAGTTGTTTTTGGTATCTAATACGGGCATAATATTGCAGGAGTTATGGGCGAAGGTTTCCAAGACATCCAACCAAGGTGTGTCTAATCTTACAAAAAAACCTTCTAAAGAATGGTTGCATTCCATAATTGTGTCTTTGCCATCAAAGCAGTGGGCGTCTGTCTCAGAAATACAACCTAAATAAACCTGGTTGTTTTCAATAGGAATGTGAGAATAAGTCAGCCCATTAAACATCATTTTAAGGTCACTTACCTTGTCATTTATGTTTAGTGGCTTAATATCATTGATAATATATTCTCTTAATGGCATGTTCTATATTTTGTTCCTGCAAAATAATTAAAAATAACAACAAAAAGCATGATCTACTTTGTATTTTTGTCCATTAAAACAAAAGCTATGACAAAGTTGAGCGTTAATATCAACAAGATTGCCACCCTTAGAAATTCGAGAGGTGGGGATGTTCCAAATGTGGTTCAATTTGCAAGAGATGTTCAAAAGTTTGGCGCCCAAGGTGTCACTATTCATCCAAGACCTGATGAAAGACATATTCGCTATCAGGATGTTTATGATTTGAAGCCAGAAGTTTATACCGAATATAATATTGAAGGCAATCCGATTCGTCAATTTGTGGATATGGTGTTGGAAGTGAAACCTACACAAGTCACTTTAGTGCCTGATGCCGAGGACGCGATTACGTCAAATGCGGGATGGAATACAATTAAGCACAAAGAATTTTTGGTTGACGTTATCAAAGAGTTTAAACAGAATGGGATTCGAACTTCTATTTTTGTAGATCCGGTATTGAAGCAGATAGAAGGAGCAAAAGCGACAGGAACGGATAGAATTGAGCTGTATACCGAAGCTTATGCAGATGCCTACAGTTTAGGAAACAAAATGGGAATCAAACCTTATATAGAATGTGCCGTTTTGGCTAATGCATTGGGCTTGGGGCTTAATGCTGGACATGACTTGTCTTTGGATAATATCAAATATTTCAAACAGAACATTCCCGATTTATTAGAAGTTTCTATTGGGCATGCCTTAATCTCAGAGAGTTTGTATTTGGGAATCGAAAATGTAATCAATATGTATTTGAGGCAGTTGAAGTAGTTGGCAGTCTTCAGTAGGCAGTTATCAGTAGGCAGTTATCAGTAGGCAGTTTTCATTCATCGGTCAGCGGTCATCAGTCGTCGGTCATAAATCAACAATCATAAATCACAAATCCACAATCAACAATCACAAATCACCAATCATCATGAATCTCCATTCAACAATTTTAGGCGAAGGCCAAACTTTTATTTTTCTCCATGGATTTTTGGGCATGAGTGACAACTGGAAAACACTCGGCACAAAATTCAGTGAAGATGGTTATGAAGTGCATCTTATTGACCAACGAAATCATGGACGCAGTTTTCATAGTGATGAATTCAACTATGAGGTGATGGTTGACGATTTGAAGCGTTATTGTGATGAACGCCAATTAAATGACATCGTGCTTTTAGGACATTCGATGGGAGGTAAAACGGCCATGTTGTTTTCGGTAGAATATCCTGAAGTGGTTTCTAAATTGATCATCGCTGATATTTCACCACGCTATTATCCAACCCATCATGACGATATCCTAAACGGATTGTCAGCTTTGGATTTCAAGACTCTTAAAAGTAGAGGAGAGGCAGATAAGCAATTGAAAGCTTATGTTTCGGACTCTGGTACACGACAGTTTTTGCTCAAAAATTTGTATTGGAAAGAAAAAGGGAAGCTTGCGTTACGAATAAATTTAGAGGTTTTGAAAGAACAGGTCAATGAGGTAGGAGAGCCTTTGCCAATGCATGTCAAGTTTGAAAAAGAAGCCTTGTTTTTGCGTGGTGATCGCTCAGAATACATTTCGTCGCAAGACGAGAGTTTGATTCATTTGCACTTCCCAAAAGCTGAAATTGTTACGATTTCAAATGCGGGACATTGGTTGCATGCCGAAAATCCGACGGATTTTTATGAAGCAGTAAATAAGTTTTTAAATTAAATACTTTAAACCAAAAACCTCGGGGCTCGTCCGACCAGCACGGTCGGGCATGTCCACGAGGTATGAATAAACAATTGTCTTTTCGATCGAGGCAAGCCTCGGAATATTAAACCCTTTGGGGGAATAAAAAACGATATCTATGGTGAAGAACTTAATTTTTCTGATTTTTATAATATGTTTTCAATTTTCTTTTGCGCAAGTAGACGGTAATTTTGAGGCGTTTTTTGAAGATGGACAATTAAAGACTCAAGGGCAATACAAAAATAAAAAGAAGGATGGTGAATGGAGATCATATCACCCTAACGGACAGCTGGCACAAGTCTATACATATACTGATGGTAAACGAAATAGAGAATACACATCCTTTTTTGTAGACGGGAAAGTGAGTCGTGAAACCAAGAAAGTCGACAATGAATACATTACAAAAGGGTATTATGAGGGTGGACCTTTATTTTATGAAAGAATTATTCCTGATGGATTCTACAAAGAATATTTGGAAAGTGGTGGGTTAAAGATAGAATCAAATTATGTTGATGGAGAGCTTTCAGGAGTTTGGAAGCAATTCTATGATACTGGAGAATTGCAATGGACTGTTTATTATAAAAATGGCTATAGAGATGGCGAATATCGGAGCTATTATAAAAATGGTCAATTGAATTTGGAAGGCAGATTGCGGAAAGAGAAAAAGAATGGTGCAGAAAAAAGATATTCGGAAAACGGGCAATTAGTATGGTCTGGGGATTATAAAGCAGATAAATTCCACAAAAACTGGGTGCAATACGATGCTTCTGGAAAAGTTTTGGAAGTACAGAAGTTCGACAATGGAAGAGCCTTGAGTTCTGATTCGAATACGATATTGACGCCAACGATAGTTCCAGAGGGTGCGCTTGAAAAGGTTCCGGTTTATCCTGGGTGTGAAGATAAATATTCAAATAGAGATCGGAGAAAATGTATGAGTGATGGGATATCTCAATTTGTACGCACGAGGTTTAATCCGAATGTGGCCCTTGGATTGGGTTTAAGTCAAAGTCAACGCATTTTCGTGAAATTCGAAATAAACAAGGAAGGAGAAGCAGTTAATATTCAAGCCAGAGGACCTCATCCTGTTTTGGAGAAAGAAGCCGTTTGGGTGATTGAGTTTTTGCCTAAAATGCAACCAGGTATTCAACGAGGTGAGCCTGTAGTCGTTCCATACTCATTACCTATCGTGTTCAATGTTCGGGAAAACAAACCTAAAAAATGATGTTTTAACTTAATTCAAATTATATGAACTTAATTATAAGAGTATTGCTCACAGCCATTGCCGTAGTGGTATTGGCAAAATTTCTTCCAGGTGTGGAGGTAGCCGGATTTACATCGGCTATAATTTTAGCGGTCTTACTTGGATTTCTCAACGCTATTTTAAAGCCTATCTTAGTTATTTTGACCTTGCCAATTACCATACTGACATTGGGCTTGTTCCTGTTGGTGATTAATGCTTGCATCATCCTGTTGGCTGACGAGTTTATGGGTGGTTTTGAAGTTAATGGATTTTGGATTGCACTCTTATTTAGCGTGCTTTTATCATTCTTACAATCCGTACTTTATTCACTGTTAGACAAAGACAAAAAGTAGTCTAAAAATCAAGTGTTTAAAAACTTTGTTCAGATTTAAATAATTTGTACTTTTGCATCCCGATTTTCTGATAGTCCATCAAGGATTATGCGGTCTGTTTTGAAGAAAAAACTTAGGCGTAAATTGAACTAATTCTACTTTAAAGTAGAGTTTTTGGCAGATTTGAAAATCACTAAAAAATAATATGCCAATTGGCTTTATTAATTATAATATGAATATTACAAGAGAAAACATTGACGCATTAAATGCTGTTTTAAAAGTAGATATCGCTAAAGAAGACTATAGTGATAAGGTGGATAAAATTCTTGCGGATTACCGTAAGTCGGCCAATATTCCTGGATTTAGAAAAGGACATGTGCCAATGACCATGGTGAAAAAGCAGTATGGTAAAGCAGTTTTGGTTGATGAGGTCAACAAGCTTTTACAGGATGCTCTTAACAAGTATTTGACTGAAGAGAAATTAGATGTTTTGGGTAATCCATTGCCTAAAGCCCAGGATGATTTAGACTGGGATGCTGATTCTTTTACATTCGAGTTTGAATTGGGTCTCGCACCGGAATTTGAAGTAGAGCTAAAGGGCAAGAAGCCAATTACGCATTATACCATTATCGCTGACGATAAAATGATTGATGGTCAAGTGGATCATATCCGTAAACAATATGGAAAATTGATTGCCCAGGATGCTGTTACCAAAGACTCAGAGATTGTTGGTGTTTTTGTTAATGAAGAAAAGGAAATCAACAATAAAGCGACGTTTACTTTGGATAAGGTAAAAAGCAAAGCTGCCGAAAAGTTATTAATTGGTGCTAAAGTTGGTGATGTGATTACTTTAAAGACTAAAGGCTTATTCAATGACGATCACGATTTGATGAGCTTTTTGAAAGTAGCTCATGATGATGCCCATGAATTGGATGTTGACGTTACTTTTACGATTGAAGAAGTTAACACCAGAGAATTGGCTGATTTAGATCAGGAGTTATTTGATAAGTTATTTGGTGAAGGGGTTGTATCGTCTGTTACTGAATTGAAAGCTAAGATCAAGGAGGATTCTGAAAAGCAATTTGGACAACAAGGCGATCAGAAATTCTTGAATGACGTTACTGAATATTTGGTGGAGAATACAAAATTTGACCTTCCGGCAACCTTCTTGCAAAAATGGATGCAGACGGCTGGTGAAGATCCATTAGATGCAGATCAGGCGAAAGAAGAATATGAAAATTCTGAAAAAAGTATGCGTTACCAATTAATTGAAGGTAAATTAATTGAAAAGTATAACTTGCAAGTTACTTTTGATAACTTAAAGGATTTTGCTAAAGAGATGATCAAAGTGCAAATGGCACAGTTTGGCCAAATGGATCCTCAAGATAAAGAGTTAGAGGATATTGCAGCACGTATCTTGTCGAATAAAGAGGAGGTAAAACGTTTATCAGAGCAATTGATGAGCCAAAAATTATTGGAACTTTACAAAAAAGAAGCAAACCTGAAGGTTAAGGAAATCACTTATGATGACTTTGTAAAAGAGTTTTACAGCTAGTAATTATAATTAAATCGTTATCTTTAGAGCGTAAAACTATCTGGTTTTACGCTTTTTTTTGACACTGTCATAGTCATACAATTTTCCCAGTGATGCTGGGGTTTTACGAATTTAAGAACTAAATAATATTTATGGATTACGGAAAAGAATTTGAGAAATTCGCAATAAAAGATCAAGGTATCAGCAGTACCTATTACAATCAAATTATGAACAGTATGTATCCTGTTGGTTTGACGCCTAACATCATTGAAGAACGTCAGATGAATGCGGTTGCTATGGACGTGTTCTCAAGATTGATGATGGATCGTATCATTTTTATGGGAACAGCCATTAATGACCAAGTGGCGAATATTATTCAAGCACAATTATTGTTTTTGGAAAGCACAGATGCTGCCAAGGACATTCAAATATATATCAATTCTCCGGGCGGAAGTGTATATGCTGGACTAGGCATCTATGATACCATGCAACTCATCAAACCAGATGTGGCGACAATATGTACTGGAATGGCAGCGTCAATGGGTGCCGTTTTATTGTGTGCTGGAGAAAAAGGTAAGCGCAGTGGATTGACGCATTCTCGTGTCATGATCCACCAACCGTTGGGAGGGGCTCAAGGTCAGGCTAGTGATATTGAAATCACCGCCAGAGAAATTGTTACCTTAAAAGAAGAGCTTTATAAAATCATTAGTAAGCATACCGGTCAGGATTATGACAAAGTGTATGAAGATAGTGATAGAGATTACTGGATGAAAGCCGAAAAAGCCAAGGAATATGGCATGATTGATGAGGTTTTATCAAGTTCGAAGAAAATATAATTACATGTTCATCAATTTCGATTAAAGTGTAATTTGAAATAATGAAGAATTAAAGAGTTATGGCAAAGGAAGATTTAGAATGTTCGTTTTGTGGTAGGAAAAAGCCAGAAACCAATTTATTGATCGCAGGGTTGGATGCGCATATATGTGATAAATGTATTGAGCAGGCCCATGGGATTGTCTTGGAAGAGTCAAAACAGAGTGGCAATGCGGAATTGTCGTCAGAATTGATGCTTAAAAAACCTAAGCAAATCAAAGAATTTCTTGACGAATACATTATCGGTCAAGAATATACCAAGAAAGTGATGTCTGTGGCGGTTTATAACCATTACAAGCGGTTGTTACAGCCGGCAAGCAAGGATGATATTGAAATTCAGAAGAGCAATATCATTATGGTTGGACAGACAGGAACCGGAAAAACCTTAATGGCAAAAACTATCGCAAAAATGCTCAATGTGCCGTTGGCTATTGTGGATGCGACGGTATTGACTGAAGCTGGTTATGTTGGTGAAGATGTTGAGAGTATTTTGACACGTTTATTACAAGTAGCTGATTACAACCTTGAGAAGGCAGAAAAAGGGATCGTGTTTATCGACGAAATCGATAAGATTGCCCGTAAGAGTGATAACCCGTCAATTACCAGAGATGTTTCTGGAGAAGGTGTACAGCAAGCCTTGTTAAAATTATTGGAAGGAACTACTGTAAACGTACCACCAAAAGGAGGGCGTAAGCATCCTGATCAAAAATTCATTGAAGTCAACACAGAGCACATTTTGTTTATTGCTGGGGGTGCTTTTGACGGTATTGAGCGCATGATTTCAAAACGTCTTAATATGGCAGCTATTGGCTATAAGGCCGCATCTCAGGATGATGTCATAGACACCGACAATTTACTGCAATATATCATCCCAAAGGATTTGAAGGATTTTGGACTTATTCCAGAAATCATCGGTCGTTTACCGGTCTTAAGCTATATGGACCCATTGGATGCTGAAACTTTGAGAGCCATTTTGACGCAACCTAAAAACGCTATTATCAAACAATACAAGAAGCTGTTTGAAATGGACGACATTAAGTTTAGCATTACAGATGGTGCCTTGGATTTCATCGTTACGAAGGCTATTGAGTACAAATTGGGAGCGCGAGGTTTAAGGTCTCTTTGTGAAGAGGTATTAACTGATGCCATGTATGAGTTGCCAAGTAGCAAAGATAAAAAGCTGCATGTGACCAAAGAGTACGCCGAAGAAAAATTGGATAAATCCACTTTAAAACGGTTGAAAGCAGTCTCATAAAATTGACAATATATTAAAAAACAAAACCACTCTTTTCAGGGTGGTTTTGTTTTTTTTTGGATTTAAAAATTAATATTGCAGGAACAATGCTTTTGAATATATGATCAATAGAAATCTATTGTTTATGCCTTATTTAGTTCAGCGTAAACCCACTTTTCACTGTGTTTTATTGTTTGCTGTAGTGTAAATATAGTAGCATAATTGTAAGATAAAAATTACAGTAGTGGTTTTTAGATAAACCTTGCTTTATTCTCGTTGTAAAAATCAGAAGTGTTCTTTTTTCCGCTAAACAACAATTACACGTTCAGTGTCAGTAGAGCATCCATATAGTGACGCGTGTTTGAAAGCCTTGGTACTTTATGTTGACCACCTAGCTTATCTTGTTGTTTCAGCCAATCATAAAACAATTGTTGTCGTGCGATATTTATTTTAGGACTATTGAGCGTAATGTTATTGTAACGCTTCGCTTCATAATCGGAATTTAATGACTTCAATGCGTTGTCTAGAAGCTCATTAAAGTAGTTGATGTCCTGTGGTGGCGTTTTGAATTCAATGAGCCATTCATGGGCGCCTTTATCCTTGCCGCTCATAAAAATAGGCGCTGCAGTATAATCAACAATTTGCGATTTAGTTTTCTGGCACACCTGCTTTAATGCATCTTCAGCATTCTCAATGATCAACTCTTCGCCAAACACATTAATATGATGTTTTGTGCGTCCGCTTACTTTAATGCGATAGGGTTGCAATGATGTAAATCTGATGGTATCTCCAATCTTATAGCGCCAAAGTCCGGCATTGGTTGTGATCACCACAGCGTAGTTTTTATTGGTTTCAACTTCAGCTAATGGGATGATGCGTTGCTCAGGTGTGCCATAGGCATCCATCGGAATAAATTCATAAAAAATGCCGTAGTCCAACATGAGCAACAGTTCGCTTGAACTGTTCTGATCCTGGATGGCGAAAAATCCTTCCGAAGCATTATAGATTTCGTAATACCGAAAATCTTTTCTTGGTAAAATGGCTTTGTATTGGTCCACGTAAGGTAGAAAACTCACGCCACCATGAAAATAAACTTCCAAGTTTGGCCAGATTTCAAAGATGCTCTGCTTGTTTGTCGTTTCAAGAACATTGTTCAAAAGTACCAACATCCAAGATGGGACTCCAGCAAGGCTCGTCACATTCTCGTTAATGGTTTCATTAACGATGGCCTGCATTTTATGTTCCCAATCATTCATTAATGATACTTTACTGCTGGGTGTACTGCTAAATTCTGCCCAAAACGGCATATTGTCAATTAAAATCGCTGACAAATCACCAAAAACAGTTCCGTTTTCTTTGTAAAGTTCTTTACTGCCGCCAAGTCTTAAACTCTTCCCAGTAAATAATTGTGAATTTTCATTATTATTGAGGTACATACACAATAAATCCTTGCTGGCTGCATAATGACACTCCTCAAGGGATTCAATGCTTACAGGGATAAATTTACTTTTTGCGTTTGTGGTTCCACTCGATTTGGCAAACCATTTTATGGGTGACGGCCAAAAAATATTGTTTTCTCCCATTCGGGCCCTTTCAATATTGGCTTGATTTTCTTCATAAGTTGTGATCGGGACCCTTTCCGCAAAAGTTTGGTAATTTGTAATGCCCGTAAAATCGTAGAGCCTGCCAATTTCAGTGTCTTTTGCTGTAATGAGCAAGTCCTGCAGTAATTCATTCTGTACTTCATTAGGATACTTTAAAAACAATTCAATTTGATGGAATCGCTTTTTCAAAAACCATGAAGCAATTGAATTAACTAATGGGATTGGCATATTTATAGTATCTTTAAAGACTAAAAATAACACTTTTTTTAAATTAATTCTTCTAAATAAAAATATTAAATAAATGACGTACCAAGGGGTCTTGACCAAAATGGAAACTGAGTTTTCGCATCCAATTCAATACTATCTTGTTTTTGAAAATGACTTCATCAATATGAATCAGTTATTGGATAAAACAATCACGATTCAATTAGTTGGATACCAATGTCTCAACTGTGCACTTAACAAGCCGATTTACAGGCAAGGTTTTTGTAAAAGCTGTTTTTTCGATATCCCGCAAGCTGCAGATTGGATCATGAAGCCAGAGCTGAGTACAGCACATTTAGATGTAGAAGATCGAGACTTGGATTATGAGAAAAAAGTGCAATTGAAACCGCATATCGTGTATTTGGCAAATTCCAGTAATGTCAAAGTAGGGGTGACGAGAAAATCTCAAGTGCCAACACGATGGATTGACCAAGGCGCACATGAAGCGATTGAAATTGTTGAAGTCCCCAATAGATATTTAGCGGGTATTACAGAAGTTGCCCTAAAAGATTATGTAGCTGATAAAACAAATTGGCGCACCATGTTAAAGAACGAGATCGTTGATGAAGACCTGGTGGAATGGCGTGATCGATTAAAACAATATATTCCTGCGGAAGCTTTAGAGTATTATATTGCCAGTAATAAAGAAACGAATATAGAGTTTCCGGTGCTGCAATATCCTGAAAAACCTAAAAGCCTGAATTTAGATAAAACCCCAAACTATCAAGGTGTTTTAAAAGGTATCAAAGGACAATACCTCATCTTTGAAGATCAAACGGTGTTTAATATCCGAAGCAGCGAAGGTTATGTAGTTGCACTTTCAATAGCTTGATTTCTATCATTAACAATAATTTACAATTCGAAATTTTCCCAACTCTTCAAAATTTTGTAATTTAAGGTTATGAGAGCTGTTGCATTATAAGGCTTTTTGTCTCCTTACTTTTATCATTATTAAGCTTTACTGCACACTTTTTGGCACATTAGTATTTATGCCTCTTGGTTATGGCTTTCTGTATATAACCTTCTAAATATAGAAATCATGAAAATTCCAGTAATGTTCTATGTGGCAATTACCACGCTGTTATTAGTGACCTTGACCATCATGGTAGCTATGGACATGCCCTTAAATTGGGTATTCTATCTCACCTGTTTGGGTCAGGTTCTTGTGGTCGTGATGGCTTATAAGGTGTTGCGAGACAGGTATGTCACTGATAAGACTTTTGAAGATTTTTATGAAGATCACCCTATTGGAAAACAAAAAATCACGTCATAATAATATAACGTGATTTTTTATTGTCATTCTAATTTAATATCATTCTAAAAAAACTACATGTTTTCTTGATCTCTTAAATTTTGAATATAAGCTGCCTTTTGCATTTGTCTTCTTTTTCTGACAGACGGTTTGGTGAAATACTGATTTTCTCTCAGGGTTTGCATGACCTTCACATTTCTGTGTTTACGCTTATAACGCTTAATGGCGCGTTCGATGTTTTCACCTTCTTTAATTTCGATTCTTAACATAAATAGTTTTTATAGTATATGGAGTATTTAAGACTATCCTAAATACGTTTTTAAAATTCTACTCTTTGATGTGTGCTTCAGTCGTTTGATACCTTTTTCACGTATTTGACGAACACGTTCTCTGGTTAAATCAAAAGTCTTGCCAATTTCGTCCAAAGTCATCGGTGGCTGATTGCTTAATCCAAAATTCAAACGGATCACATCGCTTTCTCTCTGCGATAGTGTATTAAGCGCTCTGTCAATTTCCAAGCTTAAAGACTCTGTCATTAAAAGACGATCCGGTCTTGGAGAATCACTGGAAGAAACAACATCATATAAACTTGAGGTTTCTCCTTCTCTTAGAGGAGCATCCATTGAAACATGACGTCCTGAAATTCTCATGGACTGCTTTACATCCTTAATAGTCAAATCCAATTCCTTGGCAATTTCTTCAGCACTTGGAGGGCGTTCGTGCGCTTGCTCCAAAAACGAATAGGCCTTATTGATCTTATTGATCGAACCAATTTTGTTCAAAGGTAATCTAACTATTCGAGATTGTTCTGCTAAAGCTTGAAGAATTGCTTGACGAATCCACCAAACTGCGTAAGAAATAAATTTAAAACCTCTGGTTTCGTCAAAACGTTTTGCAGCTTTCACCAATCCAGCGTTACCTTCATTGATCAAATCGGGTAAAGTTAAACCTTGATTTTGGTATTGTTTGGCCACAGATACAACAAAACGAAGGTTAGCTGTAGTCAGCTTATCCAAAGCTTCCTGATCTCCCTCTCTAATACGTTGCGCCAATTCCACTTCTTCATCTGCTGTAATCAAGGGCAGTTTACTAATATCCTGAAGATATTTATCAAGGGATTTGGATTCTCTGTTTGTAACCTGCTTTGTAATTTTTAATTGCCTCATGTAGTCTCTTTTGTTTTAATGAACGTTAACCCTACATTATAACTATTTAAACGACAAAAGCAAACAAACTCACAATACTTTAACATAATTCGATAATTTTTTTTAAATTAGACGTTATTTTCGCCTTAAATCATCTAAAATATTCATTCTCTGACTATATAAGCGAGATTCCAATTGCATTAATTGATCGTATCTTTTTTCTTGTTTTGGGATTTGAAAAGATCCTTAAGTGTATTTTTTATAGTTTCACTATTGTTTTTGGTACTATCCTTTTTTGTTGAAGGGGTTTGAGTACTGGTTGGAGGGGTCTGAGTAACCGTAGAATCTTTTGTTGTTGTATTTCCTGGAGTCTGATTTGTGTTGCCTCCCAAAACACCTCCTAATAAGTCTTTTATCTTATCTGTCCCTTTGCCAATTAATTTTTGTTTTTCAATCTCAATCAATTGTTTGGTTAAATTGGCCACACCACTCGTTAGGTCTGTGGATACTTTCGGATTGGTAAACGACCCAGAAATGTTGGCAGTTACCGGAATAGTAATTTTGTTGACCTCGTTATCATTGATTTTTCCAATAAGTCGGTTCACGTCACTTCCTAAATATTTTGCGGGCACATTAAATACCGCGTCATAAGTCATTGTTTTGTCAAAACCATGGGCTCCAGAAATGGTAATGCCAATATCTTGATATGCTAAATCGAACGGCTTGATGTTCACTTTACCGTTGGCGAATTCTAAATTGACCTTTAAGTCATTCATATCCAGCTTGCTGAAATCTATAAAACTAAGGGCGCCTTCCAATTTTGATAACAGCGGACTCGCATTCTCATCAATATCCGTGGTTAACAATTCTGAAATTGCACTTCCGGAAATGGTGTTTAAATTAGGCGAAAATTCATTGTCCAAGGTTCCAGATATTTTAATACTACTGTTCAGCTTACCTTGAAGCACTTTGGCGATTGGAGCTAAGCTTTGTAGCAACTCTAAATCGTTAAAAGATTTCGCAATGTCAAAACTACTAGCGTCCAAATTCAAATTAAATGATGGCGTATCTGCTTTGGTGCTGACATTTCCGGAAAGCGATAGGATACCATCAAAAATACTTGAACTCAAATTATTAATGGTGGCTTGTTGATCTTTTATGGTCAAAACCCCTTTTACATTTTTTAAGTTGAGGTTATCATATATTACGGTGTTGGCGTTTGCTGTAACCGTACACTCCAAGAATTTCGGAATTTTTAAACCTTCCGTAGTCGTTGCTTCTTTTTTAGAAGTTGCGGCCGTAGTGGTCTCGGTTTCTTCGCTCATAAAATCGTTCAGTGCCAAGGTGTTTGAGCTCAAGTTGAAATTTCCTTTTAAATTGACTTTCTTGCTCAGCATAAACCCGATTAAATTATTTATGGTTCCGGTTGCCGAAAAATCACTTCGTCCAGTTTTCGCATTAAAACTATTTAAAGTTACTGTAGAAGGATTAAAGGTCATCTCTGCTTTTGAAATATGTAACGGCTGGTTCATGGCATCCGAACTAAACACCAGGTCGCTGATAGACGCATTTCCAGAAGCTTTAATTCTATCATAGGCACTGGTTTCAATAGCATTCATGTCAAAAGCCGTATTCAATTTGGCTTTAAGAATTCCGCTCAATTCGTTTTCAAGCTCAATAGGGTAGGCCTTGGTAAGGTTTGCCAAATTTAAAGTACCATCCACATCGGCGGTGACCTGCATATTGCCAGTAAGATTTTTAATCAACGCTGAAGATCTGAACACATCACTATCAATTTTAAAATTTAGAGTGTTGATGGCAACATAAGTGTCATCCGCGTTTCCAGTGTCATTTTTGATTTCGGTATCGATTATAATATTTTCAACACGCTTAGGTAAGTCAGGATATTTGAATGAAGCATTGTCAGATTTGATGCTGATATCCAAGGTAGGGATGGTAGTTTCTGTTACCTTGCCCTTAATGATACCATTGATCTTGAAATTCCCAGTCGTTTCAACATTATCTAAATTCTTAGAATAGGCTTCAGGAATCACGGCTAAAAAATCTTTAAAAGATGAGCCAGTATTTGTGAACGACAGATCGATGTTTTGGCCTTCCTCGATGAGTTGAACAAATCCGTTGAATTCAATCGGCAATTGATTGATAAGTGCTTTGTTTTCTTTAAAAGTATATTTCTGAGCATTCAAATCCATATCGATTAGTGCATCCAGTTTGACATGGTTATTGTTCAAATAATTGATGCTATCCATAGTTAAACTCACTTTAGCTTCAGATTTTGTGTCCAATTCAGAGATGTCGCCAGAGAAGGTGCCTTTACCCGTATGGTTCAATTCGGTGACATAAAACTGCATGTCGCCAGGGATGTCAATATAAGTAAGTGCGCTGTTTTTAATGCTGTAGTCTTTGATGTCAAAAGAAAAGCTAGATGAAGTTGTGTCTTGCGGCGTCTCGCTTTCTTTTACAATATCATAATTAACGTTACCAAAGGCATCCGTTTTTAAGGTCAAGAGAGCTTCATTAACATTAATGGAGTTCACAATAATGGCTTCATCGGCAGATTTAAAAAGCTCTTTTATTGACATCGTGAAATTTATGTTTTTTGCGGTCACAAAAGTCTCATCCTTAAAAGGTTCAAAATTGGTGATGACCAAATCATTTACCTCCACGTGGGCCTGTGGAAAACTTCTGAACAAACTTAAGTTCACATCGTTAAATTCCACATTGGCGTTGAGGTTTTGATTGATGGATTTTTTGACCATGTCTTTAATTTGCGATTGAAAAACAAAAGGTAATGCAATCAACAGGATAATAATGACTAATAAGGTAATACCGGTGATTTTTAGAAATTTCTTCATTGAAAAATTTAGTTTTTACTTTCACAAAGTGAAAGACAATAGTTTAGTATGTATATATACGCAAAGTTTGTTGCAAAAGTCGCGCAAATGTTAAAGTTTAATAAAACTTTAGCAGTTTTTAGAGACGGTCAATTTCTTATTTGATTTTAGGTTGCAATATATTCTATCCTTAGGGAAATACCTACAGGTTAAAACACCGTATCAATAATGACAAAGGTCTCTTTTTAAATTAATTTTTTCAACAAAAATAGCATACAAAATGATTTTGTTTTCTTTATTTTGGCATCAGATATGAATCAACCGCATAAAGTTTACATCGCACTTGGCAGCAATAAAGGCGACAGATTGAAACATCTGCAAGATGCTGTCGACCTTATTTTTAAGCGCATTGGAAAAATAAATATTATTTCAAGAGTCTACAATACACCAGCTTTGGGTTTTGAAGAGGGCGCACCAGTTGAATATTTTTATAATGCCTGTATTTATATTGACACCCATTTTTCTGCTGATGAGGTTATGGCTAAACTTTTGGCGATAGAAACCGAACTCGGACGGACTCGGCATAACACTGACGTTTACGAATCGAGAACCATCGATTTGGATGTGATCTTTTACGATGAAGACATATTAGTTTCTGAACTGATTACGGCGCCACATCCTCAGATGCACAAACGTCGATTTGTTTTGCAACCTTTATATGACATTGCACCAAAAATGACACATCCTAAACTCGGAGCATCGGTTGGTGAGCTTTTGGAATCGTGTGAAGATGACAGTGCTATTGAACCTATTAATATCTGGTTGAAAAATCCGATGAAGCAATATGGTTTTGGAGACTTTAATTATATTGCTATTGAAGGGAATATTGGCGCGGGCAAAACAAGCTTGGCGAATGAGATTGCCAATGACTTTAATGGGAAGTTGATATTGGAGCGTTTTGCGGACAATCCTTTTTTGCCAAAGTTTTATGAAGAGCCTCTTCGCTATGCTTTCACTTTGGAAATGTCTTTTCTGGCCGATCGCTATCAGCAAATCAGCGATGATTTATCGCAGTTGGATCTGTTCAAGGATTTTATGGTGAGCGATTATGATATTTATAAATCATTGATTTTTTCGAAAATAACCTTGCCGGAAGATGAATTTAGGCTTTATAGAAAGCTCTTTTATTTAATGTATAGAGACATTGCCAAACCTGATTTATATGTCTATTTGTACCAAAATACGACACGTTTGCAGGAGAACATCAAAAAGCGAGGTCGTGAGTATGAACAGAACATTCAAAACGATTATCTCGAAAAGATCAATACTGGCTATTTGGAGTTTTTGAAAAATCAGACTGAGCTAAATGTCAAGATCATTGATATTTCAGATCGCGATTTTGTGGAGAATAGAGCGGATTATTTATGGATTTTAGATGAGATTTGTAGAAAGGAGGAGGGGTGAAGTGGGAATAGCGAAGTGATGAGCTTGAAGCGCGAAGTAAGGAGAATCAAGTAGAATATAAAGTCGTCCAGATCAGCTCCCATGTGTTTATAAGTCTACCCTCCGTGCCTCCCGCGGGATATTAATTCTTTCCAGAGTCCATCTTACTAAACACATCCCATACCACCACGCCACAACTCACTGAGATGTTCAACGAATGTTTTGTCCCAAATTGCGGAATCTCCAAAATCAAATCACTTGCATTTACCACATTTTGGGTCACGCCTTTCACCTCATTGCCAAATACCAACGCGTAAGTAGTTTGTGGTTTAGGTTTAAAGTCGTTTAACATGACCGACTGTTCTGCTTGTTCGATAGAAGCGACAATAACATTATCAGATTTGAGTTTCTGGATTAGATCGATTGTGTTTTCAACATATTCCCAGGCCACAGTTTCAGTACTTCCCAAAGCTGTTTTATGGATGTCTTTGTGTGGCGGTGTTGCCGTAATACCACACAGGTAAATTTTTTCGACCAAAAAAGCGTCCGAAGTTCTGAATACTGAACCTATGTTATTTAGGCTTCTGATATTGTCCAGAACAATAATAATCGGTGTTTTTTCTGTCTTTTTAAATTCGTCAACGCTCAATCGGTCGAGCTCGCTGTTTTTTAATTTTCTCATTGAAAATATGTTTATATTCCCGCGAAGGCGGGAATCTTATAGTTTTATAAACCTCTCAGGTTTTCAAAACCTGAGAGGTTTCAATAACGCGCCAATTCAGCTGAAAATGCAAATCTCTCAAATTTCGCACAAATTCACTGATTTCATATAAATTCAATAAACCCTCCGTGCAACTCCGTGAAAACTCCGCGTATCTCTGTGGTATAACCATTCAAGAATTCATGGCCGCCTCACCCGTTCATTAATTGTAAATAACTTCTGCCCACTCCGTTTTCCAAACCCTCAAATAATAAGTACCTTAGCAGTCCTGATATTCAGGTCAAAAATACCACTAAAAAATACAAATCCATTGGCAAAAAAAGTAAAAAAGGAAACGCCGTTAATGAAACAATACAATGCAATAAAAGCAAAGTATCCTGATGCCTTATTGCTTTTTAGGGTGGGCGACTTTTATGAAACCTTTGGACAGGATGCGGTGAAGGCTTCCAAAATATTGGATATTATTTTGACCAAACGAGGTGCCGGAAGCGACAGTGAAACCGAACTTGCTGGATTTCCACATCATTCTATCAATACCTATTTGCCAAAATTGGTCAAAGCGGGTTGCCGTGTTGCCATTTGTGATCAATTGGAAGATCCTAAGCAAACAAAAACAATTGTAAAGCGTGGCGTAACAGAATTGGTAACTCCGGGAGTAGCCTTGAACGATGATATTTTACATTCCAAATCCAATAACTTCTTGGCTGCCGTCTGCTTTGGCAAAAACTTGATTGGAGTTTCTTTTTTGGATGTGTCCACAGGTGAGTTTCTGATATCCCAAGGAAATGCTGAATATGTAGATAAATTACTTCAAAACTTCAGACCTAGTGAAGTTTTAGTTTCTAAGCCAAAGCGCAATGTGTTTAAAGATACCTTTGGCCCAGAGTTTCATACGTTTTATATGGAAGATTGGGTGTTTCAGGATGATTACGCCACTGAAACCTTGCTCAAGCATTTTCAAACAAAATCCTTAAAGGGTTTTGGGATTGAAGAATTATATGAAGGTATCGTTGCTTCAGGAGCTGTATTGCACTATTTGAGCGAAACCCAACATCATAGACTTCAGCATATCACTGCCATTCAGCGGATTACCAAAAATGATCATGTTTGGATGGATCGGTTCACCATAAGAAACCTGGAGCTTTATCAATCCTACAATCAAAACGCAGTGACCTTGATTGATGTGATTGATCGTACCATTTCACCTATGGGAGGCCGTTTACTGAAACGTTGGCTAGCGTTGCCGCTTATTGACATGGATAAAATCAACCAACGTCATGAGGTGGTTCAGTATCTTTTGGATGATGCTGTGATTCTGAAAAAAATACAGAATCAGATTAAATCTATCAACGATATTGAGCGCTTGATTTCAAAAGTGGCGACGGTTAAAATTTCTCCGAGAGAAGTCGTGCAGTTAAAAAATGCTTTGGAGGCCATTGTGCCCATAAAAGCGCTCACGCAGAAAACTGACAATAAAGCCCTGCAACATATTGGTGATAGTTTGGAGCTATGTGAAGAACTGCGCCAACGTATCAAAGCCACATTAAATGAAGAGGCACCGGTAAATATATTAAAAGGCAATACCATTTCGTCTGATTTCTCAGCGGAATTGAAAGAACTGAGATCTTTATCTACTTCTGGGAAAGACTATTTAGACGCGATGTTGCAACGTGAAAGTGAAAACACGGGAATTACTTCACTCAAAATAGCGTCCAATAATGTATATGGGTATTATATAGAAGTGCGCCACAGCCATCGTGATAAAGTGCCTGAGCATTGGATCAGAAAGCAGACCTTGGTGAATGCAGAACGGTATATCACAGAAGAATTAAAGGAATACGAAACGAAAATCCTTGGGGCTGAAGAGCGGATTCTGGCCATTGAGCAGCAACTATTTTCCGAATTAGTGTTGTGGATCGGGCAGTTTATAAAGCCTGTACAGAAAAACTCGGCCTTGATTGCGCAATTGGATTGTTTATGCGGATTTGCCCAATTGGCTTTTGAAAATAAATACACCCGTCCAGAAATCAACGATTCTTTTGCTTTGGATATCAAAAACGGACGGCATCCTGTTATTGAAAAGCAA
This sequence comes from Gelidibacter pelagius, assembly GCF_017581925.1. Taxonomy (GTDB): domain Bacteria; phylum Bacteroidota; class Bacteroidia; order Flavobacteriales; family Flavobacteriaceae; genus Gelidibacter; species Gelidibacter pelagius. The sequence continues at coordinate 251,654 of NZ_JAGEVG010000002.1, forward strand.
TTGCCACACGGCGAGCCTTATATTGCCAACGATGTTTATTTAGATCGAGATAAACAACAAATCATCATGATTACGGGGCCTAATATGTCTGGTAAATCGGCCATATTGCGTCAAACAGCATTAATTGTATTGTTGGCGCAAATGGGAAGCTTCGTGCCTGCTGAGCATGCTAAGATCGGGTTGACCGATAAAATCTTTACACGGGTAGGAGCGAGTGATAATATTTCGATGGGCGAATCCACTTTTATGGTAGAGATGAATGAAACGGCTTCCATTCTGAACAATATCTCTGAGCGAAGTTTGGTTCTATTGGATGAAATAGGACGTGGTACAAGCACTTATGATGGTATTTCCATCGCATGGGCCATTAGTGAGTATTTACACGAGCATCCAAGTAAGGCCAAAACTTTATTTGCTACCCATTACCACGAGTTGAATGAGATGACCGAAACCTTTGCGCGCATCAAAAATTTTAACGTATCCGTTAAGGAATTGAAAAACAATGTGCTTTTTTTGAGAAAGCTGGTTGCAGGTGGTAGTCATCATAGTTTTGGAATCCATGTGGCTAAAATGGCGGGAATGCCACAGCAAGTCATTCATCGTGCGAATAAGATTTTAAAGCAATTGGAAAAATCGCACAGCAGTGAAGAGTTGACCGATAAGGTTAGAACCCTTGAAAATGACATGCAATTGAGCTTTTTCAATTTGGATGATCCTTTGTTGGAGCAGATCAAGGAGGAAATCGTCAATATTGATATTGACGTTTTGACCCCCGTTGAAGCGCTTATGAAATTGAATGAAATTAAGCGTATGTTGTTGAAAAAGAAACGTGCATAAAAAAAACGTCTTTTTTTGCTTAAAAGGCTTTGCAATTCTAAGAAATGTATTAAATTTGCCCTCGCAATCCGATAGACGTCGGATGATGTTCTTTTATTTAATTGCAATAACGCGAAAATAGCTCAGTTGGTAGAGCGCCACCTTGCCAAGGTGGAGGTCGCGGGTTCGAATCCCGTTTTTCGCTCCATTCAAAAAAGCAAGAGTGTGAATTCCGCAGCCGCGGGACGTTGTTTTAAAGCAATGAATACTTTGTGCATTTGCTCAAGTGGTGGAATCGGTAGACACGCCGGACTTAAAATCCTGTGTCCATTAGGACGTGCGGGTTCAAGTCCCGCCTTGAGTACTAAGCCCTGATAATCAAAAGATTGTCAGGGTTTTTTTGTTTTTACAATATTCGTGTTTGAATGATATGAGTTCAGTTTCTACTTCTCGAGATATTATTTTTCGAATTAAAAGTAAATCATAGATTAGTGGTGTATTAAAGGAAGCCCTTAATTCATTATTAAAATGAAACGGACAATAATTCTTGGCCTAATTCATGGACGGCATCCTCAATTTCCTTTAGTCGTTTTTCTGAGGCGTTTGCTTTGCCAGATGCGTATTGACGCAACAAGGATTTATTGATATTTGCTTTTTGGGCTATTCCTGTCATGCTTATCTCTGGAACTAATTTGAAGAATTCTTGTAAATCCAGTTCATATACCAAATTCGGATTTTCAAATTCCTTGACCCAATCTTCGCTCAATTCTTTTGCTGTCTCAATATAATCAGAATAGGCTTGTTCAAAATTTTTTTTCAATTCTGACAATGATTCCCCAAAAGCACTGACAACACCAGGTGTGTTGGTAGAAGTTCCCCAATAGATGCCTTCTTTTGCCTTTTCAACATATACGTTAATAGTTTTCATAATTCGTAATTTTAGATTGTGGGCGCGATTACCTTCTTTTATAACTTTATTATTTTAGGCCAGCTTGTTTTAAAATTGAATTTGCTGTTCCTATCGGTACATCTTTTTTAGGATGAGGAATGGTGACGATACCTTTTTTATTAGGATGCTTGAAATGATGATGGCTGTCTTTCGTTCGGACTAATTTCCACCCATCCTCCTTAATCAACTTTATCAAAGAGCTTGACTTCATAATATGAATATATAAAAAAATGCTATATAACAATTTTGTTATATAGCATTTTTTAGATTTCTAATTAGAATTTGTAATTCTAAGATCAAATATGTCAGTTGCGAAGTAGTGAACTTGGCAGTTGTAACAACTTAGATTTAGTTATCGTCACCAACAACTTCTTTTGCTGCACTATCAACAGCTTTACCGGCTTCTTTAACTTCCTTGGCAGCATTGTCAATAGCTTTTCCAGCTTTCTCTAATGCACCCTCGGTTTTGTCAGTTTCCTTTTCTATAATGATCACTGAATCATCGGATTTTTTGTCTGTATCTCTACATGATGTCAATGAGAAGCCTAAGGCAAGTACTAAGGCAGAACTTAATAGTAATTTTTTCATTATAATTATTTTAGTGTTAATTAACGACTCGAATTTAAGGAACTTGAGGATGATCTCAATAAAATTGTGATTATTTTTTAGATATTGAACGGTATCGATAGCTTATTTACGGATATAGCTCATTATTTGGATCACTGCCCCTTTGTTTTTATTAATGAAGGTGCTGTTCAAATCACCGAGTGCTATTCTTTCTTCAGAATTTTTAAGCAATCGATTGAGCGAAGCCTGAAGTTCCTCCTTGTTTTTTATTGACATGACACCGCCATTTGCTATCATTTGAAAGGCTTCGGGGAATTTCTTATAATTTTTTCCAATGATTATAGGAACGCCAAATACAGCGGGCTCCAATATATTGTGAAGTCCGGTTTTACCCATGGCACCACCCACATAGGCTATATTGGCATAACTGTAGATCTTGCTTAAAATGCCTATGGTATCGACAATGAATACTTCAAACTCCGAAAGGGTCTTAATGTTTTTTTCTGAAAAAAGAACGGTTTTCTTGTTAAGCTGACTGACAAAATGAGCAATCTGATTGCTTTTGATATTGTGGGGCGCTATGATAAATTTGACATCATCAGATGTAATCGAATTAATATAGGCTATAAACAATGCTTCATCTTCTGGCCACGAGCTTCCAAGGACAACACATAGCTTGCCATCTACAAAGTCTTCTATAAATGAGAGCTTATTGTCCTGTAGGAGTTGATCGGAAACTCGGTCATAGCGTGTGTCTCCTGCTACGGTAACATTATCAAAATGATTCGAATTCAGTAAATTCTTTGAGCTTTCATCTTGGACAAAAATATGTTCAAACGTTCTTAATGCGTTTTGCATCATTCCACCATAAAATTTGAAATAGGATTGTTCCTTTCGGAAAACGGCAGAAATCAGAATGGCTCTTAAGTCTTGTTTTTTTAATTCGTTGAGGTAATTTGGCCAAATCTCATATTTCACAAAGATCGTCAGTTCAGGGTTGACAAGCTTTACAAAGCGCTTTGTATTGCTCTTTGTATCCATGGGAAGATAAACCACCACATCTGCAATCTCAGTGTTTTTTCTTATTTCATAACCTGAAGGCGAGAAGAATGTCAACACGATTTTATGATGGGGATTTTCCGTCCTTAGTTGTTTGAAAATTGGAAGTCCTTGTTCATATTCGCCAAGAGACGCACAATGGAACCAAAAAGTTTGGTCATGATTGGATAGGTGTTCTTCTAAAATTTTGAAGGTTTTTGAACGACCCTCGACGCCTAATTTGATTTTTTTATTAAAAAAGGCGAGAATCTCAAGAATAAATCCGGCGATATACAGTGCTATGTTGTAAAGTGAATTCAAGAAGATTGATTTGCGCTAAAATACATTTCTTTCTATTAGGTTGCTTTAAAATCACTACGGAATTTTACTCGTGTGGGAGATAAATCGAACCGATTGATGTATCAGAAATGAAATTAAACCTTTAGGAATGATTGGTATAAGCAGCGTAATTTCGTAATTTCGCTACCTAATAAAACCTTGGAATTTTATACTATCCATTCTACATATAACGCGATGAAAAAAATACAAATGGTTGATCTCAAAGGTCAATATCAGAAAATTAAAGACGTTGTTGATGCGTCTATTGCTGAGGTTCTTGATACTACGGCTTACATTAATGGGCCGCAAGTACATAAGTTTCAGAAAAATTTGGAAGACTATCTTGATGTCAAACACGTCATCCCTTGTGCCAATGGTACAGATGCCTTACAGATTGCCATGATGGGCCTGGATTTGAAACCGGGAGACGAGGTGATTACGGCCGATTTTACATTTGCCGCTACTGTTGAAGTCATTGCATTATTGCAATTAACCCCAGTTTTGGTGGATGTTGATCCAGAGACTTTTAACATCGATATTGACGCCATAAAGAAAGCAATCACACCAAATACTAAAGCAATCGTTCCTGTGCATTTGTTTGGCCAGTGTGCCAATATGGAAGCCATCATGGAAATTGCCAAAGAACATAATCTATTTGTAATAGAAGATAACGCGCAAGCCATCGGAGCAACTTATACCTATAGTGATGGTAGAAAGGCCAAAATTGGTACTATTGGGCACGTGGCATCTACGTCGTTTTTTCCTTCGAAAAACTTGGGCTGTTATGGTGATGGTGGTGCTATTTTCACCAATGACGATGATTTGGCACATAAGCTAAGAGGAATTGTGAATCACGGGATGTATGAGCGGTACCATCATGATGTGGTGGGTGTTAATTCGCGATTGGATTCTATTCAAGCTTCTGTTTTGAATACAAAGCTGGAACATTTGGATACTTATAACGCGGCACGATTGAAAGCTGCCAATGCTTACGATAAAGCTTTTGAAGGCCATAAGAATATTGTCACACCTTTTAGAGAGGGTACTGAAGACAACCATGTATTCCATCAATACACCTTAAAAGTAAAGGATACCAATCGGGATGCCTTGGTAAAACATTTAAATGACAACGGGATTCCTTGTGGTGTGTATTATCCCATCCCATTGCATCTCCAAAAAGCGTATAAGGATTCAAGATATAAAGAAGAAGATTTTGTCGTCACCAATCAGCTGGTAAAAGAAGTCATTTCGTTGCCTATGCATACTGAATTGGACGCCGATCAAATTGAATTCATAACGTCAACAGTTATTAATTTTGTAAATTCAAATTCATAAATGAAAAAGGTTTTAGTTACAGGAGGTTTAGGTTTTATCGGTTCGCATACCGTGGTGGAATTGCAGCAAAAGGGTTTTGAGGTGGTTATTATCGATGATCTTTCCAACTCATCAATTGATGTTTTGGCGGGAATAACTGCGATTACTGGTAAAGCTCCAGTGTTTGAAAAATTGGATTTAAAAGAAAAATCCAAAGTAGAATCCTTTTTTGAGAAACATCAGGATATTGTAGGTGTCATTCATTTTGCAGCGAGTAAGGCCGTAGGCGAGAGTGTTGAAAAACCATTGCTTTATTATGAAAACAACATCAACACCTTGGTGTATGTCCTTAAATCTTTACTGCATTTGCCAACTCAAAACTTTATCTTCAGTTCTTCCTGTACCGTTTATGGACAAGCAGACCAAATGCCAATTACCGAATCTGCTCCGATAAAAGTAGCAGAGTCGCCTTATGGCAACACCAAGCAAATTGGAGAGGAAATTATCAAGGACACGTGCAAGGTTAATGATACTTTAAATGCCATTGCACTTCGTTATTTTAATCCAATCGGTGCTCATAGCAGTATCAAAATAGGGGAATTGCCAATTGGCGTACCACAAAATTTGGTACCATTTATCACCCAAACTGCTGCAGGATTGCGCAAGGAACTTTCCGTTTTTGGGGATGATTATCCAACGCCAGATGGTACTTGTATCAGGGATTATATTCACGTAGTCGATTTGGCAAAGGCCCATGTGGTGGCTCTGGAAAGATTAGTTGGAAAGAATAACACCTCAAATTATGAGATTTTTAATTTGGGAACAGGGAAGGGGAGCTCTGTTTTGGAAGTCATACAGTCTTTTGAAAAAGCCTCAAGTCAGAAACTAAATTACAAGATTGCTCCACGGCGAGAAGGTGATGTCATTCAGGCCTATGCCGATACGACGAAAGCGAACACCGAATTGGGCTGGAAAGCAGAAAGCAATTTGGACGAAGCCTTGCTATCCGCTTGGAAATGGGAAAAACATCTCAGAAATATATAAAACCACAACCATGAAAAAAGCACTTCTTTTTTGCGGCCTTTTAGTCAGTACGCTATTAATTGGCCAAAACACGTATTTACATTGCGGAAAATTGATTGATACCAAGGAAGGCAAAGTTTTGACCAATAAAACGATTGTTGTTTCAGGAAAGAAGATCATCGCTATTGAAAACGGCTTTTCGACACCTAAATCTGCTGACGATACTGTCATTGATTTGAAATCAAAAACGGTTATGCCTGGACTGATTGATATGCACGTTCATATTGAGGGTGAAAGCAATCCTGCATCATATCTACAGAAGTACACACTCAATGAGGCGGATGTTGCCTTTAATGCACAAAAGCTTGCCAATGTGACCTTGATGTCGGGATTTACAACCGTGAGGGATTTGGGTGGCTCAGGCGTTAATGTGGCTTTGCGGAATGCTATCAATACAGGAAAGGTTGACGGCCCAAGAATTTTTACTGCCGAAAAATCCTTGGCGACCACAGGAGGTCATGCTGATCCTACAAACGGTTCCAAAAAGGAATTAATGGGCGATCCCGGACCCAAAGAAGGCGTGGTCAATAGTGTTGAAGACGCCAAAAAAGCAGTACGTCAGCGTTATAAAAATGGTGCAGATTGGATAAAAATTACAGCTACTGGTGGTGTCTTGAGTGTTGCAAAAAGTGGACAGAATCCACAATTTACCGTAGAAGAAATAAAAGCTATTTGTGATGCGGCAAAGGACTACGATATGAACGTCGCTGCCCATGCGCATGGCGATGAAGGCATGCAGCGCGCTATCCTTGGAGGGGTCAAAACCATTGAACACGGTACATTTATGAGTGATGAAACTATGGAACTCATGAAAAAACACGATGTGTATTTGGTGCCGACAATTATTGCTGGAAAATCAGTTACTGAAAAAGCTAAAATTCCTAATTATTATCCTGAGGTGATCGTTGGTAAAGCTTTGGATATTGGTCCAAGAATGCAAGCCATGTTTGCAAGAGCTTATAAAAAAGGCGTCGGAATTGGGTTTGGAACAGACGCTGGTGTTTTTGCTCATGGTGAAAATGCCAAAGAATTTGGATATATGGTAGAAGCAGGAATGCCTCCAATGAAAGCACTCCAAAGTGCCACAGTTACCAATGCCATGTTGTTGAAAATGGAAAATGAAATTGGACAATTAAAAGATGGGTTCATAGCGGATATTGTCGCCACAAATGAGGATCCAACCGAGCATATTGATACCATGACCAATGTTGTATTTGTGATGAAAGAAGGTAAAATATACAAAAAATAGCTGTTTTAGCATTAAATATCTCCTAACCATGTATGGTTTCAATTGTTAATATGGCAATAATAGTGCTTGATAATTATTGGTGTCATAATTAACATGTTGATAAACATGGTTTTAACAGGATTGATTTGGATGTTTCCCTATCAATTCGTTTCTTTGTAGTTAATGTTCACTGGATAAATGATGAAATGAGCCTGAAAAATTCTATCAAATAGCATTGAAATGGCGAATGGATTTGACCGTTAAAAACAAAAGAAAAAAACAAATGAAACTGTTTAGTATTAAGAGAGAAACAAAAGCTGAAGGACGATTTACACCAAAGATGGGTGCATTAGTAACGAGAGTTACTTACATTAAAAAGCAATTTTTAAGTATTCCATACAAAACACTTCATAAGTATAGAGAAACCTATTATGGAGAAGTCAAGGATTGTGAAGATTGCAACCTTGCAAATTAGATAAAGATTAAAAAAAGAAGAAGCCTCATGAAAATGAGGCTTTTTTTATGTGTTTACTTTTTCTTGTTTCTTCTGTTTAAAGCTTGCAATAACCAACAAGATCATTCCAAAGCTTACGGACATATCGGCAACGTTAAAAATGCCGGTTCTGAATACGCCACCTAAATCGATATGAAAAAAATCGGTGACTGATCCGTACATAAATCGATCAAAAACGTTGGCAATCCCACCACCTACAATGCAACAAAATGCAATCAGGCTTAATCTATCCAAGGTTTTGTTGGTGATGATATAATACAACACGCCACCTAATACAATGACCGGCAAAATCAATAATAGGATCCATTTTAAAGTTGGGCTCAACTCACTACCCATGCCTAAAAATGCGCCAGAGTTTTCGACTTTGGTCATGATAAAGGTGTCGCCGATGACTTCAATAACTTCATTGGTTGCAATTTTTCCCCTAACAATGACTTTTGAAATTTGATCTATAGCAATATTGGCAACAATCAATACGATGATGCTTAAGGTTCTTGATAACTTCATGGATTATGAATTAGGAGTGAACGTAGCTGCAGCCGTTTGTGCCTCTCGGTTTATTTTTTTGACCAAACCTTGCAAAACATTTCCTGGACCCACTTCAGTGAATAAAACAGCGCCATCTGTAATCATTTGCTGTACAGATTGTGTCCAGCGTACCGGTGCAGTCAATTGAGAGATTAAGTTAGCTTTGATGTCATTTTCATTGATGACGGCACTTGCGGTAACGTTTTGATAGATTGGGCAATTAGGTTTGCTGAACGGTGTGTTTTCAATGGCCGCTGCCAACTCTTCTCTTGCAGGTTCCATCAAAGGAGAATGAAATGCACCTCCAACTGGCAATACCAAGGCACGTCTTGCGCCGGCTTCTTTCAGGGCTTCACAGGCACGGTTGATCGCATCTACCTCACCAGAAATAACCAATTGACCAGGGCAATTGTAGTTTGCAGCCACAACGATACCTTCTGTTTTAGCACATATATCTTCCACAATAGCATCTTCTAAGCCTAAAACTGCTGCCATAGTACTTGGTGTGAGTTCGCAGGCTCTTTGCATGGCCAAAGCACGTTGCGAGACCAATTTCAATCCGTCTTCAAAAGATAAAGCGCCATTGGCAACCAAAGCTGAAAATTCGCCCAAGGAATGTCCCGCAACCATATCAGGTTTGAATTTATCACCTAAGGTTTTTGCTAAAATTACCGAGTGTAAAAAAATAGCAGGTTGGGTTACTTTGGTTTCTTTAAGATCTTCGGCAGAGCCTTCAAACATGATGTCAGTAATATGAAACCCTAAGATATCATTGGCTTTTTCGAAAAGTTCTTGAGCTAAAGCTGATTTTTCGTAAAGGTCCAATCCCATTCCTGTGAATTGGGCACCTTGACCTGGAAATATGTATGCGTTCATTATTGTCAGTTTTTAGATGTGCAAAAATAGGAATATTTTTTTAGAGGCGGTCATACTTCATTAGGAGAGAATTCAAAGTTCAAAAGTTTATGTTTCGAGTTCAATGTTCAAAGTTTCAAGAATCTCTAATTACTAATCACCGAACCTTTTAATTTCTTTCTTTGTTGAACCTTCGTGTCTCCTTTGTGTAATAACTATTTTTCGTGAATTTGTCAATCGTCAATCGAAAATCGTCAATCAATAATCCCACAAGCAGCTTCCGCGCAACGTTCACCATCCATCGCCGCTGAAACGATACCACCTGCATAACCGCCACCTTCGCCGCAAGGGAAGAGATTTGAAATTTGAGGATGCTCAAATCGATCATTTCTGGGAATACTCACGGGAGACGAGGTCCGTGATTCTACCCCTATAATGTTGGCTTCTTCTGTGTAATAACCTTTCATTTTTTCACCAAAAATTTTGAATCCGTTCCGTAGGCTACCGCCAATAAGTTTGGGTAATAAGGAATGTAAGGGTGCCGATTTCAGTCCAGGTTGATAGGAACTCGGGTTGAGGTCTGCAGAAAGTTTACCTTCCACAAAATCTGTTAAACGTTGCGCTGGCGCAGTTTGACTTCTTCCACCGGCGGTATAAGCCAACTGCTCTAAATCCTTTTGATATTCCAAAGCTTTAAAAACTCCAAAATGTTCGTATTTATATAAATCTTTATGGGCGTTAATTTCAACCACGATACCTGAATTGGCAAATTGGTTGTTTCGTTTGGACGGTGACATGCCATTAACGACTACCTCACCATTTGCTGTGGCAGAAGGCACAATAAATCCGCCAGGACACATACAAAAAGAATAAACCCCTCTACCGTTCACTTGTTCCACAATACTGTAAGAGGCGGCTGGTAATAAGGCATCACGATCGCCACTGCAACTATATTGAATGGAATCAATGATGTGCTGTGGATGTTCCACACGAACCCCCATGGCAAAGGACTTGGCTTCTAACGCAATATTTTTATCGTTGAGCAGATAATAAATATCTCTTGCAGAATGTCCTGTGGCTAAAATGACCTTATTGACGTCCATGGCTTCGCCATTTTGAAGTACAAGCGTCTTAATATTATTGTCTTTTATAATAAAGTCGGTGACCTTGGTGTTAAAGTGGACTTCGCCGCCATGATTTGTGATGGTTTCACGAACATTTTGAACCACTTTCGGTAGTTTGTTAGTTCCAATATGAGGATGGGCATCTATTAGAATCTGATCGGTAGCACCATGAAAGACGAGATTTTCAAATATGCGACGGACATCGCCTCTTTTTAAGCTTCTGGTGTATAATTTACCATCGCTATAAGTACCAGCGCCACCTTCTCCAAAACAATAATTGGAATCTTCATTCACATAATGATCCTGATTGATGGCTTTCAAATCGCGCCGTCGGTCCTGAACATTTTTGCCGCGTTCCAGAACAATCGGTTTAAAACCCAATTCTACACACCGCAGTGCCGCATACATTCCCGCAGGTCCAAAACCGATGATGTGAACGGGTTTTGCTTTGGATACATCGCGATAATCAAAGTGATAATCAGAAGTTTCAGGAACAGGTTCGTTGATGTAGACAGCCACTTTATAATTGAAAATAATCTGCTTCTTTCTGGCATCGATGGATTTGCGGAGTACTTTAACCCCCGAAATCTTAGCTTCTGGAATACCAAGAACTTTAGCACTTTTTCGAGTTAAGATATTAGGGTGCTTTTCCTCCAAGAGGGTTACACGAAGCTGAATGTCTTTTATCATGACGCAAAATTAATTAAAAAGCAATTAGGATAAGTGTGAAGAGAATTATATTCTTTGATCCGTATTCATGCTTCCTTATTCTCCATTTGAGAAGAAATAAAAGGAATTCTCGGCGCTAAAAAGTACCCGGTCAGACTCGCAAACAAGATGGGAATAAAATAGGTGAATCCTGTTAGTGTGGCTAATAAAATCGTAGTACTCATAGGTGTTCGCGTAACACATGCATTTATGGCCGCCATACAACTCACAATAGTTAGCGACAAACTAATGGAAGGGATAAATTGATGAATGATCAAACCTAATGTGGCGCCGCAAAAGAACAGGGGAATGATAAAACCGCCTCGCCATCCTGAAGTCACCGTTATTGCAATAGCTATAATTTTGAATATTAGAATGGCGATAAGCATTTTTAACGAAAAATCGCTGATCAAAAGTGTGTTCAGTTCGTAATGGCTAAAGTATCGCGTTAATGGCAGATAGTATGCTATAATACCCAACGAGATACCGCCGATGAGTGTCTTGATATAAATTGGGACCACTAATTTTGAAAACAGCTGTTTAAACATTTTAGTGCAAAAAATAAAAAACCAACCAAAACAAGTAGCGATAATCGCGAAGAGTACGGCGTATAAAAAATCGAATTTGCTCAACATTTCGTAAGTTGGTAAATTCCAGAGTGCTCCCACACTCAATTGCGTAATCAATGCGAATACTAAATAACTAAAGCAACTTGCTACAAAAGCTGGCATGATGGCCTTGTAATATTCGACCGCATGTTTATGGTGCAGAATTTCAAGAGCGAACAAACTACCACCTAAAGGAGCGCCAAACATGGCGGTAAAACCAGATGCCATCCCGGCAATACTCATGGATCTCAGGTCTTCACCTTTTAGGCGGAATAACTTTCCAAGCCAGGTGCCGGTAGAGCCGACCACTTGAACTAACGGTGCTTCCGGGCCAAGACTACCACCCGACGCAATACAAAGTAAAGATGATAAAATCATGGAAGGATTGTTCTTGGGGTCAAGCTTTCCTTTGTTAAATCGGATATTGTTGACAATAAGATGGATTTCGCCAGGGTCTCCAATAAAATGAATGATCAAACCCGCCAACAAGCCACAGATGGCCATCGTCGGAATGACGAGCCAGCCATCAAAATAGGCTAACTGATGTGTGAAAAACTCAAGAACTAACCAATATATTCCAGCAATGACCCCGCCAAAAAGACCTAAGAACGCCCATAATATAAATTTTCGACTGAATAAAAACGGGTTGAACCGAATGGGCTGATCGAGAATATTAAGGTAGGTGACTAACTGCCTTCTTCTTTTAAGCTTCACTTTTTAGTTTTTATCTTCTCTGGTAAGTAATGAATGAAAAAGAATACTTGTGGTGCTCATCTTTTTGATGTGAGATGTTTTCGGTTTCTGTCCAAACTGAAGGGTCTATTTTTGGAAAAAAAGCATCCCCATCAAAACGTTCATGAACTCTGGTCAATTCTATTTTATCGGCATAAGGCATAGCTTGTTGGTAAATTTCGCCACCACCAATAATAAACGGTTGCAGATCATTTTTAGCGGCATCCAAAGCATCTTCCATGTTATGGACTACAATGACACCAGTAGGAACTTGATAATTCTGTTGACGTGTAATAACAATGTGTGTTCTATTGGGAAGCGGCTTACCGAAACTCTCAAAAGTTTTCCGACCCATGATGATGCAGTGATTTGAGGTCAGATTTTTAAAACGTTTTAAATCGTCACTCAAATGCCAAATCAATTGGTTGTCTTTACCAATGGTATCATTTTCGGCAGCGGCTGCGATTAGGGTTAAATTTTTATGGACTTTCGTTTTTTTTTCAATCACTGGAGTTGTTGGCGCATTAGTCTCTAAAGGATATTTTTTATCAACCTCCGCCTGAAGTTTCGAAATTCGTTCTTTTTGTTTGGCAACCAACTTAGTCAATTGCGCATCTTCCCATGCCTTGCCCATAAATTTATGGGTGATAAACACGTTGAAAAGATGGAAAACAAAAAGAAATAACCAAGCTAAAATGGCAAATACGAACCAATCCAATCCCCATATTTTGGTTTGCTCTCCTAAGCCTATAACGGTGTTTAAAAAGATGAGGAAAAGTGCACCAATTAAAAAGATCACAAAATGGTAGTACAAGCGCTTTTTCTGCTTGATTCTGCGTTGTGACGTTTCAATGAGCTCCAGTTGCTCTTTATCTATTTTTTCTACAGGTCTTTTCTTGCCGAACATGATGTTAAAATTTTATGTAAAGTTAGTTTTTTTTGATGAAATGATTAATTCAAACTCTCGATCTTTGAAATAAGTCATGAAATATTTCGAATTTAAAGCAAAAGCATTGATAATCAGTGTAGAAGAAAATTCAAATTACTAACAATACAATAACATAATGTAAGTTTTATTACTAAGTTGAAATATTTTGAAACACATTCTTATCAAATTGATAAATCTTTGGTATTGCGATGGTTAAATGTTTTAAATTATTGAATTATGTTTATATTTGCCGCAAAATCAATTAATTTGAATTATGGCAATTACAAAACAATACTTAAAAAGTAAACCGGTTTGCAAAGTTACTTTTACAGTACCTGCTGAAGACGCTAAAAAAGTAAGTGTTTTAGGGACTTTTAATGAATGGAATGAGAAAAAAGCTCTACAGCTTAAGAAATTAAAGAACGGAACATTTAAAGGCACTATAGATTTAGAAAAGGACAACTCTTATGAGTTCAAATATCTTGTAGATGGTACTTTTATCAACGAGGAGGAAGCTGATGCTTACAAAACAAATGAATTTGGAGGAGAAAATGCAGTTTTAAATCTCTAACAGATTCTTTAAGTAAAATAAAAAAGAGCGTTTTTCAATTGAAGAACGCTCTTTTTTATTCCCACCAACGGGTTTTAGTGCCCTTAGGTTTTGGTGTTATATACTATCTATGATTTTTGGGCTTTCAATGCGATGGTCCATCTGTTCGGAATCCTTTATATTAATGGTTGCTTTAAACCGCCACAACCCCTTTAATATGTGGATGTGGATTGTAATCTTCTAAAGTGAAATCTTCAAATTTAAAGTCGAAAATATCCTTGACTTCAGGATTTAGAATCATTTTTGGAAGTGGTCTGATTTCGCGGGACAATTGCAGTTCCAACTGTTCTATATGATTGTTGTAAATATGAGCGTCGCCAAACGTGTGGATAAAATCGCCTGCTTCGTAACCACATACTTGTGCCATCATCATCGTGAAAAGTGCATAGGAACCAATATTAAAAGGAACCCCTAAAAAGATATCCGCACTTCGCTGATAGAGTTGGCAGGATAGTTTCCCATCGGCAACGTAAAATTGAAAAAAAGCATGACAAGGAGGGAGTGCTGCTTTACCATTGGCAACATTTTCTGAAAATGATTTCGATGTGTCAGGTAATACCGAAGGATTCCAAGCAGAAACCAACATTCGGCGACTATTGGGATTGTTTTTAAGCGTGTCTACAACGTCTTTTATCTGATCGATCTCATCATTGTTCCAATTGCGCCATTGGTGTCCGTACACAGGGCCTAAGTCGCCATCGGAGTCCGCCCACTCGTTCCAGATTCTAACGCCATTGTCGTTTAGGTAATTAATATTGCTATCCCCTTTTAAAAACCAGAGCAACTCATAAATAATGGATTTTAAGTGGAGTTTTTTAGTTGTCACCATCGGAAAACCTTGGCTTAGATCAAAACGCATTTGATATCCAAATACACTTTTGGTTCCAGTTCCGGTACGGTCTCCTTTTTGGGTGCCGCTTTCTAATACATGCTTTACGAGGTCGTGATATTGTTTCATATTTATTTCCCACGAAAGTGGAAATCTCATTAAATTAAACTTTCTTTTTACTTAGAAGCCAAAATTAAAGAAAGTTAAGAACTTCTCGAAGTGATATGTGTGTTAAAGTTATAAGTTACGAGGCTTCAGTTGTAGGATTACTACTAATGCATTAAGGAATGTTCTGATCTATTCGCTGTAATGGTTAAAAAAGGGGTAGAAGGTTTTGAGATTTATAAGTCATATATAGATCTAAAGCTAATTCGGGAATGTTTAATTATCTATATATCAAGCAGTTGAAATGTCATTTCAAAAACCTATTAGATTAAAAATGAAATTTTATAAATTAACGTGTCAGTACTATAGTGTGATATTAAGTTTGACGATGCAATGATGTTACGAACTTAAAACTTTAAGATTTCTGCCTTCGCAGGAATTGGTTACCCAATAATCATTCCTGCAATAGTAGCAGACAGTAATGATGCGATAGTTCCACCGATAAGCGCTTTCATTCCAAATTCGGATAAGGTCTTTCGTTGTCCTGGAGCCAAAGAGCCAATGCCACCAATTTGAATCCCGATGGATGCAAAATTTGCAAATCCGCATAACATATAGGTGGCCATTATAATTGATTTTTCAAACTTCAAGTGGGTCACGCTTGCGACATTTTTAAGTTCTGCCAATTGGATATAGCCAACAAATTCGCTCGCCACTAATTTGATGCCCAGCAATTGTCCCATAAGTGCCATGTCTTCCTTTGCAACACCAATGAGCCACATTAAAGGAGAAAAAATATAACCTAATATAAATTCTAATGAGAGGGCAACGTAGGGCGTATTATTGGCTATTAATGTATTTAGGCCCGTCACGTTTCCGAGTTTGCCAAACCCGTAGTTGATCATCGCAATGAAAGCGATAAAAACTAGAAGCATAGCACCAACGTTGGCGGCTAATTTCAAGCCTTCAGTGGTCCCATTGGCAATGGCATCTAAAATATTGGAGCCAATATTTTCTTGTGAAACCTCAATCTCCGTATTGATCGGTTTTTGTTGTGGATATAGCATTTTTGAAATCACAATTGCACCAGGGGCTGCCATAACGGAGGCTGTCAATAAATGTTTTGCATAAAACAATTTAAGAGCTTCATCTTCGCCTCCTAAAAACCCGATATATGCTGCCAATACACCGCCAGCAACCGTGGCCATACCTCCAATCATGACCAAAAGAATTTCAGATTTGGTCATTTTTTCCAGATAGGCCTTGATCATTAGTGGCGCTTCTGTTTGACCTAAGAATATATTCCCGGCGACACTTAAGCTTTCTGCACCAGAGATCTTTAAGAGCTTGGTCAATATCCAAGCCATGCCTGCCACTACTTTTTGAATGATTCCTAAATAAAATAACACGGAAGTTAAAGCCGAAAAGAAGATGATGGTAGGTAGAACCTGAAATAAAAAGATGAACCCAAAACTGCTGATGTCCATCATACCCCCGAGTAGAAACTCACTTCCTGCCTGAGTAAACTCCAAAACTTTCACGAACATCTTTCCGACAATCTCGAATCCCTTTTGTACGAATGGAACTTTTAAAACACCAATAGCCAATAGTAATTGTGCTGCCAATCCGAAACCAATTGTTTTCCAGTTGATAGCTTTTCTGTTTTGGCTCAAAATAAACGATAACAATAGCAAAACAAACATGCCTAAAGCACCACGGAGCAAACTGGACATTGTAAAGCCCTGACTAGGTATAATACTACTTGTAGCCGCTTCAGTGACAATTAATGTGTCTTGTGGCGTTGAGAAAACATAATTGACATCTTCTTTATGAAGAACTAATGTTGAATCCGTTACGTTTTTAATTTTAAATCGCTCAATATCTTCAGATGCATTATCGTAATATAAAACCAGCAATTTATTTTGCGTAATGTAATTGCCTTTGGAAACACTACTGTCTTTTGACTTTAAATAGAAAACAAAGTCGCCATCAGTTAAGTTTAAAACGTCAGTTTCCGAATCAATGTTATAAAGATTGACACCTTGATTGTCTTGGACGGCTTCAAATTGCCATTTCTTTTCTATGCTTTGTGCTAATGTTGTTGTTACTCCAAAAAAAATAGCTGTAAAAGCTAAAAAGAAATGTTTCATCTGATAGATCGTTTAGCGTTTGGAGATTTCATCCCTAAGTTTTGCGGCCAGCTCATAGTCTTCGCTTAAGACTGCTTGCTCCAATAAGGAATGAAGTTCAGCAATGGTTTTGTTTTTCAAATCATCTTGAATGGTGGATTCTATTTCTTCCGCGACCAGATCATCCAGAAGAATACTATCCTGTTGTTCCTCATCTTTTTGAGGATTGACCTTGAGGTAGATCCCCGCTTTGTCCAAAATGTTCTTATAAGTGAAAATTGGTGCTTGAAAACGTAGAGCTAAAGCAATGGCGTCACTGGTTCGTGCGTCTATGATTTCCTCAATTTTATCGCGTTCGCAGATTAAACTAGAGTAAAATACACCATCTACCAATTTATGAATGATGACCTGTTTGACAATAATATCAAAACGATCGGCGAAATTTTTAAAAAGATCATGGGTTAATGGGCGTGGTGGGCGAATTTCCTTTTCGAGAGCAATGGCAATTGATTGAGCCTCAAAAGCTCCAATCACAATTGGGAGTTTACGATCGCCGTCTACTTCATTCAAAATCAAGGCATACGCACCATTCTGCGTTTGGCTGTAGGATATTCCCTTTATGTTCAATCGGACTAAACTCATATAAAATAAAAAACAAATAACTGCTTAAATTAGGACTTTACCAACTGTGATCACCATATTTTTTTGGGAAGATCCCCAGAGAAAAAAGATTATGAAAATTTTTGCCACAAATACATGAATCCTTTTTTGGATTTTAGTCATGCATTTATGGCAACTAATTTCTGTACCAGTCGCATTGCTGCTACAAGTTAAGAAATTTAAGCGTTTTGTGCCTTAAATTCCTTTAATTTTTCCGTTAGTTTTGGAACCACTTCAAAAGCATCGCCAACTACACCGTAGTCTGCGGCCTTGAAAAATGGAGCTTCTGGATCAGTATTGATCACGACTTTTACTTTGGAAGCATTGATTCCTGCTAAGTGTTGGATAGCTCCAGAAATACCAATGGCAATATATAAGTTTGCTGCTACAGGTTTTCCGGTTTGGCCTACGTGTTCTCCATGAGGTCTCCAGCCGAGGTCAGACACTGGTTTAGAACATGCTGTTGCTGCTCCTAAAACTTCGGCCAAATCTTCAATCATTCCCCAGTTTTCAGGGCCTTTCAATCCGCGTCCGGCAGAAACTACAATTTCAGCATCTGCAATGGTTACTGTATTGGTAGCCTTGTCAACCGAGTCCACGTGAACACCATTTTCTGGTATGGATGGTGAGAAATCTTCTGTAGCTGCACTGGCAGAATTTTCTTTTAATCCGAAGGCATTTTTTGAAACCCCAACAATCTTTATATCGGTGTCGATCGTCGAAAAGATAAATGCTTTATTGGTGAAAGCGGTACGTTTAACTGTAAATGGCGAGGCACTTGTTGGCGCTTCAACCACGTTAGAGGCATAGCCAGCGTCTAAACCGACAGCCAACAATGGTGCAAGGTATTTACTGTCTGCACTTGAACTGACCACAACCACTTTTGTGCCTTCTTTTTCAGCAGATTGTTTGATAATATCGGCGTAGATTTTAGCATTAAAAGCATCCAATTTTGAATCTTTTACCTTTAATACTTTGTCAACCCCGTAAGTGCCCAATTCTGAAACATCATCGGCGTTGATAGTGATGGCAGTTACCGTTGTTCCCATTTGGTCCGCAACAGCTTTTGCGTAGGAAGCCACTTCAAAAGCAACTTTCTTAAATTTTCCTTCTTCTGATTCTGTATATACTAAAACTGACATAATCTTTTATTTTTTATCATTCCCACGAAAGTGGGAATCTCATGATTAATTTCTAAATTTTCAATGGTCAAACTCCAAGTTCTGTTGTTTTGCTTTGGAATTCAATTTTGGATTTTTATATGACCTTCGCCTCATTGTGAAGTAAGCTTACCAGTTCATCGAGGTTATCAGGAGACACCATTTTTACAGCACCTTTTGGCTCTGGTTTTTCAAACTTAACCGTTGTTGTTTCTTTTGTTGCTTCAACTGGCTCTACCACATTCAAAGGTTTTTGACGTGCCTGCATAATTCCTCTCATATTTGGGATTCGCAGATCACTCTCTTCAACCAATCCTTTTTGACCACCAATAACAAGTGGCAAAGATGTAGATACGGTTTCTTTTCCACCATCAATCTCTCTTACGGCTTTGGCGTTTGTACCATCTACCTCAAGACTGATACAGTTGGTCACAAAGTTGGCACCAATTAATTCTGCCAACATACCTGGGACCATGGCACCATTATAATCAATAGATTCACGGCCAGCAATCACCAAATCATAACCACCATCTTTGACCACATTCGCCAACTGCTTAGCAACTGCAAAACCATCTGTTGCAGGTGTATTGACGCGAATGGCACTATCAGCTCCAATGGCTAATGCTTTACGTAAAGTAGGTTCAGTCTCTGGACCACCAACGTTAATAACATCCACACTAGCGCCTTGTTTTTCCTTAAACCACATAGCGCGGGTCAAGCCAAATTCATCATTCGGATTGATGACAAATTGTACACCGTTAGTGTCAAGTTTGGTGTCTCCATCCGTGAAATTAATCTTCGAAGTCGTATCAGGTACGTGACTAATACATACAAGTATTTTCATGTTTTATAATTTTATATATTAATAGTTTTGTGGGAAACTGCCACTTAAAACTGTTGTCTATTTATACTGGAGACGAAGTTAAATATTTTAGACGACATTTTTACTATGCATGCATAATAAATTTTGATAGAAACATCATTTTTGTTGATTTCGTTCTCAATGGGATGAAGTTTTAATGAATTTATGCTGATAGTTTAAGGATGAGCACTTGAAAAGTTAAAACACCATAATTAATTGAGAATAAAATCTCAGTTGCAGATTTTCTTAATGTAATGTATTTTCAATAAGCGCTGTGTTTGTCTGGATTGAAAATGCTAATACCAATCAAGAACCTCGAGTCTATCCAACTGGTACGGGTAGGCAAGCTTTAGGTTGTTCTGACCCAATGGTGGGAATAAAGTGAAAATCACGTATTTTTCACTCCTACTTAAATGTTTGATTTGCACGGTTATAAAGAACTTTAGGGGCCTTAGTTTTATTCGCTTAAAAATGTTGTTATTTTATTATCAATAATTGTTACTTTTGCTACTCGATTTATAACATTAACTAAAAAAGTTCTTCCCTTTGGGGCGACTGGGCAAATTGCACTGTGCGAGCTGGAGTGAAGCGAAGATGTGAATGAAGACAATTCAATTTAGAGAAGCGATCTGCGAAGCCATGAGCGAAGAAATGCGTCGTGATGAGACCATTTATTTGATGGGTGAGGAAGTTGCAGAATATAATGGTGCTTATAAAGCATCAAAAGGAATGTTGGACGAATTTGGTGCCAAACGTGTTATTGATACTCCAATTGCAGAACTTGGTTTTGCTGGGATTGCTATTGGTTCTACCATGACCGGTTGTCGCCCAATTGTGGAATATATGACCTTTAACTTCTGTTTGGTTGGGATTGATCAAATTATAAATAACGCTGCCAAAATCAGACAAATGTCTGGTGGGCAATTCCCATGTCCGATTGTATTTAGAGGTCCAACGGCTTCTGCAGGACAGTTGGGAGCAACGCATTCTCAGGCTTTTGAAAATTGGTTTGCGAACACCCCAGGATTGAAAGTAGTTGTGCCGTCAACACCTTATGATGCGAAAGGACTTTTGAAATCTGCCATTCGTGATAACGATCCTGTTATTTTTATGGAAAGTGAGCAAATGTACGGTGACAAAGGAGAAGTGCCAGAAGGTGAATATACCATTCCATTGGGCGTTGCGGAAGTGAAGCGTGAAGGTACAGATGTGACTATCGTTTCTTTTGGTAAAATTATAAAAGAGGCCTTCAAGGCGGCTGAAGAGTTGGAGAAGGAAGGCATTTCATGTGAAATCATTGATTTGAGAACGGTGCGTCCTTTGGATAAGGAAACCATCTTAGCATCGGTAAAGAAAACCAATAGATTGGTTGTTTTGGAAGAGGCTTGGCCTTTTGGAAATATCTCTACAGAAATAACCTATATAGTGCAATCAGAGGCTTTTGATTATTTGGATGCTCCGGTTGTAAAAATCAATACTGCGGATACACCTGCACCTTACTCACCAGAGCTTTTTAAAGAGTGGTTGCCTAATAGCGATGAGGTCGTTAAAGCGGTTAAAAAAGTAATGTATAAATAAATCGCTCCCGATAGCTATCGGGAATGCGTTATCATAACTTCATTGACATTAGTGTTGATGAAGTTTTTTGCCTTATGAACCTAAATCTAAGAGTCCTACTTTTTTTCTTCGGAATGTGTTCCACATTTGCTCAAACCAAAGTCAGTGGTTATGTGTTTGATGAAAACAACGTTTCTGTTGCCTATGCCAACGTCCTTTTTAAGGGTTCGACAGAAGGCACCATCACTAATGAGGACGGCCGTTTCTATTTGGAATCCGGCAACACCTACGATACACTCATCATCTCCTTTATTGGTTATGAAACTTTGGAGATTCCACTGACCAAGAAAGTCAACTACGATTTGAGATTCATCTTAAAGGAAGATGCTGGCCAATTGGACGAAGTTTATATTGTCACGGGAAAACAGTCAAAAAAAGAAAGTGAAAATCCTGCAATTGCCATCTTAAAGAAAATCTGGGAACGCAAACGCCAGAATGGACTGCGTCAATTTAAGCAGTATGAGTACGATAAGTACGAGAAAGTGGAGTTTGATATCAATACCATTGACAGCGCCTTAATCAAAAGCAAGTTGTTTAGAGGGATGGAGTTTGTCTTTGACCAAGTGGATACTAGTAAAGTGACAGGAAAGACTTATCTGCCGATCTTTATCAATGAAGCACGAAGCAAAGTGTTTGGTGATAATTTGAAAAACAAGGAAAAGGAAGATCTTAAAGGGAATAAAAACTCAGGGTTTAGCAATAATCAGATTATTATCGACTTTGTGGACGATCTTTATTCTGATTTTGATATTTATGACAACTACCTCAAATTTTTTGATAAGAGCTTCGTAAGCCCATTATCGAGAACAGGTATCAATACCTATAATTATGTGCTTCGTGATAGTACCTTCATTGAAGGAAAATGGTGTTATAACATCATCTATTATCCACGACGAAAAAATGAACTGACGTTTAAAGGCGATTTTTGGGTTAATGACACCACTTTCGCCATCAAGGAGATTAATTTGCAAGCTTCAAAAAGTGCGAATATCAACTGGGTGAAGGAGATTTACATCGAACAGGAATTTGAAGTCGTTAATGATTCTGTATTCTTGATTAAACGCGACTATTTCATGTCGGATTTTTCCTTTAATAAAAAGGAAAAGTCGCGAGGTATCTATGGAAAGCGCACCACACTTTACGATAATTACATGTTTGATATCCCAAAGGAGGACAAGTTTTATAGCAAAGAGGTATATAGCTATAACGAGGATGTCTATAATAGGGATGATGACTTCTGGAACGAAAACCGAATGGAATCCTTAAGTCAGGATGAAAAAGGCGTGTATAAAATGTTGGACACACTTAAAACTGTAAAAAAGTTTAAGCGTCTGTATAACTTAGGAAGTATTCTGGCCTCAGGTTATGTGGAATTTACGGATATCAACTTTGATTATGGTCCTATTTTCTCCACCTTTGGCTTCAATGAAGTTGAGGGCATACGGGTGAGAACGGGCGGAAGAACTTATTTTGGTCCTAACGACTTATGGCGTTTGGAAGGGTTTTTGGCTTACGGGTTTAAAGACGATAAATTCAAATATGGTATTTCTGGAAAGTGGCTGATTGATAAAAGAAACAGATTTATTATTTCAGCTGGACATCGACGTGATGTGGAGCAAATAGGTGTTAACCTAACCTCATCCACAGATATTTTAGGACGTAGTTTGGCCTCATCTTCGTTGTTCGGGACAAGTACCAATGATAAATTGACCAACGTGAATCTGACAACGGTGGCCATGGAACTCGAGCCTGTAAGAAATCTTGAGTTCAGATTGAGCGGCACCTATAAGACTTTAGTTTCCGCTTCAGATACGTTTAGCTTGGACTTTTACACAGACGAAACACAAACTACTACTGCATCAGAGATTCATCAGTATGAGAATTCCCTTTCTGTCTCTTATTTTCCAGGACGAAAGATGACTGGGTTTGGTGTGGAACGCCGTATCTCCAATGATGGTTTTCCAAGTTTGTTTGCACAGGTGACTCGAGGCGATAAGTCTATTTTGAACAGCGATTTTGATTATACAAAGGTTCAGTTTTCTTACATTCAACCGTGGCATATTGGTGCTTACGGAAGATTGACGAGTACAATTGAAGCTGGTAAGACTTTCGGCGAAGTGCCTTTGGGGCTTTTAAATGTCGTGCCTGGTAACCAATCTTATTTTTCTATTTACAATACCTTTTCGCAATTGGATTATTACGAATTTGTAACCGATACCTACACGTCTTTACATTTGGAGCACAACTTCAATGGTCGGTTTTTCTCGCGAATTCCGTTTTTACGCAAGTTGAATCTCCGAGAAATCGTGGGAATAAGAGGCGTATGGGGTGAAGTGTCGCAAGCCAACAGAGATTTGAATGCTTCAGGATTAACCTATCTGGCGCCTACAGACAAAATTTATTATGAATACAGCGTCGGAGTAGGTAATATCTTTAAAGTCTTCCGAATCGACTTTAACTTTAGAGGCAACTATCTTGATACTCCTGAGGCGCGTGATTTTGGGGTAACGGGAAGTTTTGGATTTAATTTTTAATTCATCACCGTAACTATCTGTCTTAGTTAAGTCGCTACATAGTACTTCACTGAAACCAATTCCAAAGATTGTGGGGCTCCCAAATCTGGATTAAAAGGATATTCTTGGTCAAAGGTTAAAGTACAACTGGAATTGGCCGCAATGTTATGGCATGGCACTGAAGCCAAACTAGAATAATTGCCGGTGTATTCAAAACCATCCCCAACTGGCCGTATGGTTAATATAGCCAAGCCTTCTACAGCATAATTATTAGGGTTATTAAGTTTGATCTCAAATTTCAGACGAGAAGTATTATTGCTGGTATCCGTAGTAAAGGTGAAATATAATACCTTATAAGTGAAGTTCTTCAATTCAAGTGGTCCCTTATCTTCATGTGCAACGAAGTCACATGGAACTTCTTCCGCAACATAATAAAGGTTAAGTCTGTGGTTCTCGAGAGCATAATGTGGCATTTCTAAGGTTTTTGTACAGTCATCATCCTTTGAACTACAGCTTGATATGAACATTGAGACCATCAAAAACAGTGTAAATAAAACTTTTTTATTCATAAGATTGGGGTTTTTCCTCATAACATGAGTTAGGTTATTTCTGAGTTAAATGTAGGAAATAAAGTGAAAGGTTTTTAAAATTTTCGATAGGACAGAATTTTTTTTTTTGGCCTTATTTTCAGTGACAAAAATACGGTCTCAATTTTCCAATAATTGGTATATAGCCTATCTGAAACTATGCCGTTTATGTGATAGGTCGGCCAAAGTATGGGTTTCATTATAGTATTTTAAAAAAATGAATTTATCTTCTTTTTTACTAAAAAAGGTTTGTTTGCTGAATGTTCAATGTGCAGATTTTAAGCTTTCTAACCTTCGGAATGAAAATTAGCGCCATATTCAATTGTGAATAACAAACCGTTCCGTATCTTTGCACGCCTGAAAAATCGAAGAACAATTAACATAAGCCACTAATAAGAAGGCTATTAAAATAAATAAACACCATGAGTGCTAAAGGAAAAAAAACATTTGACGTATTGATTGAAATACCAAAAGGAAGCCGTAACAAATTCGAGTACGATTTTGAATTGAAGAAAATTCGCTTCGACCGTTTGTTGTTTTCTTCAATGATGTATCCTGCCGATTATGGCTTCATTCCAGAAACCTTAGCCTTGGACGGTGACCCGTTGGACGTTTTGGTATTGGGGACGGAACCAACATTTCCAATGTGCGTTATGGAAGTAAAACCTATTGGTGTTTTCCACATGGCGGATGAAATGGGAAATGATGAAAAGATTATCTGTGTGCCGGTTTCTGATCCTATTTGGAATACGCTTAACGATTTGTCTGATGTAAATAAGCATCAAGTAAAAGAAATTGAGCATTTCTTTCAAGTTTATAAAGATTTGGAAAAGAAAAAAGTTGATGTTGGAGGTTGGGGCACTGCTGAAGTGGCTTATGACATCGTCAATAAATGTGTTGACCGTTATGAAACAAGTGAGCATAAAACCAATGGAAACTTCACTATTTAGGACATTTCACTTCATATAATATTTAAGAACCTCTTATAAAGCATAAGGGGTTTTTTATTTCTCTTTGATTTTATTACTTTAGCACCCGTTTAAAACCAATCAATCTAATA
Organism: Gelidibacter pelagius; assembly: GCF_017581925.1. Classification (GTDB taxonomy): domain Bacteria; phylum Bacteroidota; class Bacteroidia; order Flavobacteriales; family Flavobacteriaceae; genus Gelidibacter; species Gelidibacter pelagius. The sequence goes on from NZ_JAGEVG010000002.1 coordinate 277,117, forward strand.
CTATAATATGGAATCAATGATGATTTATATGCCAATTGCGATGGCAGCCTTAGGGTTAATTTACATGCTTATTAAGCAATCGTGGGTCTTGAAACAGAATGCTGGAGATGGTAGAATGAAAGAAATTTCAGATTATATCTACGAAGGTTCACTCGCATTTTTAAATGCAGAATATCGCTTATTATCTATTTTTGTTGTCGTGGTGAGTATTTTGCTCGCCATTGTTTCTTTTGTGGTACCAACAACCCATTGGTTAATTGTCATTGCTTTTATTTTTGGAGCTGTATTTTCAGCTTTTGCCGGAAATATTGGGATGAAAATTGCTACTAAAACTAACGTTAGAACTACACAAGCCGCGAAAACAAGTTTGCCAGATGCATTGAAAGTGTCTTTTGGTGGAGGTACTGTGATGGGACTTGGAGTGGCTGGTTTAGCCGTCCTAGGCTTGACATCATTTTTCATTTTCTTCTTTTGGTTCTTTATGGATAGCACTTGGACCAACACCATGGATATGACCATCGTTTTAGAAACGCTTGCTGGTTTCTCTCTTGGAGCAGAATGTATCGCATTGTTTGCACGTGTTGGTGGTGGGATTTATACCAAGGCAGCCGATGTGGGTGCCGATTTGGTTGGTAAAGTTGAAGCTGGTATCCCTGAAGATGATCCGCGTAACCCTGCAACCATTGCGGACAACGTAGGTGATAACGTAGGTGATGTTGCGGGAATGGGTGCCGATTTATTTGGATCCTACGTGGCAACCGTTTTGGCGGCTATGGTTTTAGGAAACTATGTGATTAAAGATATGGGCGGCGCTATTACGGATGCTTTTGGTGGGATTGGACCAATCTTATTGCCAATGTCCATTGCAGGTGTTGGTATTATCATCTCTGTCATCGGAACTATGTTGGTGAAAATTAAGAGCAATGATGCCAAAGAGCCTCAAGTTATGGGTGCACTAAACCTTGGAAACTGGGTGTCTATTGCGTTGGTTGCTATCTCCTGTTATGTATTGGTCATTTGGATGTTGCCGGAAACGATGAAAATGGATTTCTTTGGAGAAGGTCTTCAAGATATTTCTTCTATGCGTGTCTTCTACGCTACTTTGGTTGGACTGTTTGTAGGCGCCATGATTTCATCAATTACCGAATTTTATACAGGATTGGGTAAAAAACCAATCTTAAAAATTGTACAACAATCAAGTACTGGTGCAGGAACCAACATTATTGCAGGTTTGGCAACAGGGATGATTTCTACTTTTCCTTCAATATTATTATTTGCGGGTGCCATTTGGGCATCTTATGCCTTCGCTGGATTTTATGGAGTGGCTTTGGCAGCTTCGGCAATGATGGCAACTACAGGGATGCAGTTGGCTATTGATGCCTTCGGACCTATTGCGGATAATGCAGGTGGTATTGCCGAAATGAGTGAACAGGATCCTATTGTAAGAGAGCGTACTGATATCTTGGATGCGGTTGGAAATACAACAGCAGCAACTGGAAAAGGCTTTGCTATCGCTTCTGCGGCCTTAACGTCTTTGGCGTTATTTGCAGCCTATGTAACCTTTACAGGGATTGACGGCATCAATATATTTAAAGCACCTGTTTTAGCAATGCTATTTGTTGGTGGAATGGTGCCCGTAGTGTTTTCTGCTCTTGCAATGAACGCTGTTGGTAAAGCAGCCATGCAGATGGTAGAAGAGGTTCGTCGTCAGTTTAGAGAAATTCCTGGAATTATGGAGGGGACAGCAAAACCAGAATATGATAAATGTGTTGCTATTTCAACAGAGGCTTCCTTAAGAGAAATGATGCTCCCAGGATTATTGACTATTGGCTTTCCATTGCTTATTGCTTTTGTACCGATGATTTTTGGAATGAATAACTTAGCGATTGCGGAAATGTTAGGTGGGTATATGGCCGGTGTTACCGTGAGTGGAGTACTTTGGGCTATTTTCCAAAATAATGCTGGTGGTGCCTGGGACAATGCTAAAAAATCATTTGAGGCTGGGGTGTTGATCAACGGAGAAATGACCTACAAGGGCTCGGAGGCGCATATGGCAGCAGTTACAGGAGATACAGTTGGAGATCCATTTAAAGATACATCAGGACCGTCTATGAACATTTTGATTAAGTTGACCTGTTTGATCGGATTGGTAATTGCCCCTATTTTAGGTGGACATGCTATTACAAGTACGGTGACAAGTACACAATTTGTTGAAACGACCAACGGCGTCACAGACGCTTTAGAAGTAGATATGATTTCTTTAGATGCTGAAAATGCTAAAGCTATCGTCACAAAGACATTTACAGATAATGGTAACGTAATGGCAGAAGAGAGTGTATTGGAAGGTACTTTGGAAGAGGTAAAAGCGGCTGTAGCAAAATTACAAGCTGAGAATAAAAAATAATTTTTTTGTAATAAAATTCTGAAGAAAAGGCTATATCTCCATGATGTAGCCTTTTGTTTTTTTACTAACTTAGTCTTTATGAATTATGAGGACCTCACTACATTAGGAATTGCTTTTGGTCTTGGCCTCTTGGTCGGGATGCAACGTGAGAAGCATAATAAGGATCAGATTGCTGGTGTTAGAACCTTTACGCTTATATCTGTTTTAGGTGTGGTGGCTGGTTTTTTGACACGGTTATATGACAATCCCTATGTGTTACCTTTAATTGGCTTGGCGATGGCTGCGATGCTCATTACAGCCAATATGATGAAGCTTAAAAAGCAGGACAATCCGACATTGGGCCAAACCACTGAAATGGCAGCTCTTTTAATGTTTGCCATTGGTGCGTACTTAGTGGTTGGAGATCGCGTGGTAGGTGTGATCATGGGCGCTGCCATTGCTATTTTATTATATGTTAAGGATCATCTTCACAAGTTTATTGGCGATTTGGAAGATAAGGATGTGTCAGCCATTATGATTTTAGCAGGCATCAGTTTAATTATTCTACCCATTCTACCAGATAGGACCTTCGGGCCATTAGACGTGTTAAATCTTCGGAATATTTGGCTTATGGTGACACTGATTGTTGGGATCAGTGTCATTGGATATTTTATCTATAAATTCATCGGCAAGAAATACGGGATTTTATCCAATGGGATCTTGGGAGGAATTATAAGTAGCACTGCAACTACAGTCAGTTACGCCAGATTCACCAAAAAAAGTAAAAACATTCATAAGGCCTCTGCATTTGTTATTTTTGCAGCGGCAACGGTGTCCTTAATTCGTGTAATGATAGAAATAGGCGCCGTCATTCCAAGTCTATTATCTCAAGTCGTTTTACCCATCGTTGCTTTATTTTTGCTGATGATTGGCCTATCCGTCGTTCTTTTTTATCTCATCAATAAACAGAGCGCTTCTGATGAAATGCCAAAACCAGAAAATCCAGCACAAATAAAAAGTGCTTTGATGTTTGGTTCAATTTATGCCATTATTCTTTTGGCGGTTGCATTTACCGAACAGGAATTAGGAGATAAAGGCTTATATATTGCAGCTTTTGTAGGCGGCCTGGCAAATAAGGATGCCATAACCTTGTCCCTCTCACAAAGCATTGGAAGCGGCCTGGATACAAACTTCGGTTGGCGCTTGATTGTAGTGGCTTCCTTGTCCAATTTTTTATTTAAAATTGTACTTTGCGCCATCTTGGGGACGAAACAATTGACAAAATGGGTGGCACTCTTTTTTGGAGCGGCCATTCTTGGAGGTTTATTAATACTATGGCTCTGGCCTGAAACTTGGCATTTTTAATATGGGATTATTCAAAAAAGACCCTCTGCAGGTCATCGTTTTTCAAAGTTATGGCACCGCATCACATTTGTATGTAAGAGGTCGGGCCCTTGAAGACGAATCTATCGATTTGGAAGGTAAGCATCCCATAAAACTTTTGATTAATGCCTACAAACGGTTTGAAACTGATGAGGTTAGACACGCCGCTTTATTGTTGAAATTACCTGACGGACAAATTTTCGAAACGGTGACCGATGATGAAGGCTATTTTCTTTTGGATGAAAAAGTGGAAGGTCTTGATGCTTTAGCCAATGAAGAAGGGTGGTTGTCTTTTGAAGTGGCTTATAAGGACTTTACGTCCAAGCGTATTATTCAATTGGAAAATCGGTTTCCTGGAGAAATGTTGATTCCAGGTTTGAGTCAGGGACAGGATTCAAAAGACGTTTCATTTGGAGTGGCGAGCGATATTGATGATACCATTTTACATACAGGATTGGTATCAACACTGAAATGGCGGGTGATCTACAATACGTTTTTGAAACGTGCTTCAAAACGATCCCCGTTGGAAGGTGCTGCGGAATTTTATCATCTTTTGCACCGAGGAAAAACGGGTGAGGAAGCAAATCCGATATTTTATGTCAGCCATAGTCCCTGGAATATGTATCGCTACCTTGAATTCTTTCTTAAGAAGAACGATTTTCCAAAAGGTCCAATTCTACTTCGTGATTTTGGTAAATTTCTCAATCGGAAGAAAAACAAAGAAAAGCCTCAGAAGCAACACGAAATCTTGAACATTTTGAAAACCTATCCAGAATTAAAACTCATTTTAATTGGCGATAGTGGCGAACATGATGCGGATATCTATTTGGAAATTGCAGAACTTCACCCCGATCGGATTCTGGCCATTTATTTAAGAAGTGTCAAGCACAAAAAGAAAATGCTTCGGGTAAAAGGCTTATATGAGAATTATAAGGCCACACCTGTGCTTCTGGTAGATAGTAGTAAGCAAGCGATGGAACATGCTCGGGAGAATGGGTTTATTAGTGAAACCCTATTTTGACAACCACGAAGTGCGCAGACAAAATAGTTTGTTGAACTAATCTCGCTACTTAGCGGGATCTTGATATTGAAGGTTTGAATAAGTTGCAACGTCACCAGCTAAACACGGGCGGGTGACACTGATTATTTATGACTCTCTCTGAATTCAATATGGGCTACATTTCGATGAAGCTTAAACTGATAATCTCATGTTTCAAATCTTATTAGAAGAGAAATAATAAACCGCTTAAATCCCCTAAGATCAGCGTTCCATAAAATCTAAGATTTCAACCTCTTGAAATATTCATAAATCTCATATTGCGATCGAATTTCCGGTTTCTTGCCCACCTTGGCATATTCATTTTTCTGATCCGCATCAATAATTCGGGCTTTCACATTATCCGCCATTTCAATATCAATAACATCCCTAATAATCTTAAAGTTATCAGGATCCAAAACAGGTGTGACTACCTCGATACGATGGGTTAAATTTCGTGTCATCCAATCAGCAGAACCGATATACATTTTTTCCTCACCGCCATTTCCAAATATATAGATGCGACCATGTTCTAAAAACCGATCTAAAATACTGGTAACTTTTATGTTTTTGCTTTGACCTTTTATGCCTGGTACCAAGCTGCACATGCCTCTAACCAATAATTTAATTTTAACACCCTTATTACTGGCTTCATAAAGCAACTTGATCATTTTTTTATCCTCAAGACTGTTCATCTTTAAGATCATATAGGCTTCTTTGCCCGCTTGCGCCAAGTGGATTTCCTTTTCAACAAGGCTCACAAATTTGTTACGCATGTTAAATGGCGAGATCAATAATTTTTTTGCCTTAGGAACAATAAAAACACCTTCCAGAACCAAGAATAACTTATTGAGATCCTCGGTAATTTTTTTATTGTTGGTCATCAAGCCAAAGTCGGTATATAAAGTCGCGGTATTCTCATTGAAATTCCCCGTGCCGACATAACAGTAATGTTTAACGTCGTCACCAACTTGACGTTCAATATATATTATTTTGGAATGGACTTTAATTCCTGGGTAACTGTAAATCACTTCAGCACCGTTTTCTTTGAAAATCTCGCCCCATTTCAAATTGTTCTGCTCGTCAAATCGCGCCTTGACTTCAATGAAAATTATAACTCTTTTTCCATTTTTAGCAGCTCTGGCAATGGCATCATTTAAACGTGATTCTTCAGCAACACGATAAAGCGTCATTTTTATGGTCGTCACTTTTGGATCTTCAGCAGCCTCTTCCAAAAGCTTAATAACAGGTTCAAAAGACTGATACGGATAATGCACCAGCTGATCTTTGGTGTCAATAGCTTCAAACATGGACATATACTTTGAAGTCACTGGATGATCAAGTGGTGGAAACTCTTCAAAGTAGAGGTTCTTACCTGTCGGGTTTGGAAAGCTGAAAAAATCTCTAAAATTATGATAGCTGCCTCCTAAAACCACATCGACATTGGTGATGTCCAATGCTTTTTTTAGAACCTTTTGAAAATCTTCTGGCATGCGTCTATCGATCAAAACTCGAGTGGCCTGACCTGTTTCGCGCATGGGAAGAGATTCCTTGATTTTTTCCATGAGGTTGCCCGAAAACTCGTCTTCAATATAGAGTTCAGCATCCCTCGAGATTTTTATGGCATAATAGGATAAATCGAGCTCTGGTTGTGCTCTGTAAAGGTTGTATTTGATGATATCATCAATAAATGTGATATAATGGTCCCCTTTTTCTGAAGATGACTGTGATGTTTTGCTTTCTGAATGATTGGGAAATACAAAAAAACGAGGCTCATCTTTTGGTATTTGAACGACTTGAAACTTATTTTTAGAGATGGATGCCGTGATATAAGAGCTTTCATTCTCTACAAATACGGATTCTTTAGTCGAAAAAATCGAACTTCCAAAATCAATTTTAGATTTTAAGGTGGATTCGAAATAGTCTTCAGCGACCTTCTTTTGCGCTTCTGAAAAGTCTTTATATTTTATCAAATGGATGCCTTCGTTCTTTAGGTCAGGAATGATTTCGTCCTGAAAAATCTGTCCAAATTCTTCTTGAAGTAAATCCACTTGTACCTTGATTTCGGCAAGAACGCGATTGGGTTTGATGACCAGTTTTTTACGAAGGGCCTTGTCCAGATCCTTGACTTGTCTGATATCTGAAACCCTGACCCTGAAGAATTCATCCAAATTAGATGAAAAGATGGCCATGAACTTGATGCGTTCATAAAGTGGATTCCTCTTGTCTGCAACCTCTTGCAAAACACGATGGTTAAAGCGTAACCACGAAAGGTCACGATGATAATATTTAGAATTATATAGTGGTAAGGCCATAAATTAATATCAATAGTCTATCTCCCGCTCTGGAGCTCCTGAAAGTTGTTTTAAAATATTTCAGGGGTGGAAAATTACACTTTTAAACGCAAAAAAATGTTAGAAAAATGATAAGGTCTTAAAATAATCCATGAATTTCCGCATCAATCGTAGTGATAATACTCCCTAAATCCTCAGGATTTGAAACAAAATCTAAATTGTCAACGTCAATAATTAAAAGTTTTCCTTTGTTATACCCATGGATCCAGGCTTCATAACGCTCGTTCAATCGACTTAAATAATCAATGCTGATGGAGTTTTCGTATTCTCTCCCGCGACTATGGATTTGCTTGACTAAGTTAGGAATAGAGCTGCGTAGGTAGATTAATAAGTCTGGTCCTTGAACAAAAGATTCCATCAACTCAAAAAGGGCTCGATAATTCTCAAAATCCCTGTTGGTCATTAGTCCCATCGCATGTAGATTGGGAGCGAAAATATGTGAGTCTTCGTAGATGGTCCTGTCCTGAATGATGTCCTTTCCACTTTCGCGGATCTGCAAAACTTGGCGGAAGCGGCTATTCAAGAAATACACTTGCAAGTTAAAACTCCAGCGTTCCATTTGATTGTAAAAGTCATCTAAATACGGATTGTCAACTACATCCTCCAATTGAGGTTCCCATCTGTAATGTTTGGCTAATAATTTTGTGAGCGTGGTTTTCCCAGCGCCTATATTTCCGGCGATTGCGACATGCATATTTATCTGATTTTTAGTTGGAACTGATGAAGCGTTTCATCGGTGTAAATATACAAGCTTTCATTGGTTACTAAAAACTGTTTTATTAACAATTCAGGGAGATGGATGGGGATGAGTTGGGGGGTGTCTTTGGCCAAAAAATAAAGTTTCTGATCTCGTTGGATAATTAAATTGCCGTTGTCCTCTACGATTTGACTATACCCATCATTTTTTATTTTAGCAATGGTACTTCCAAAATAATTATAGGTGTACAAGAATTTTTCGGTGAGCAGCCAACTGTAATTGTAATTGCTTGTAAGCGCCAGCACTTTTGACCCAACAGGCATTGTAGTGGCTCTTGTTTTGTTGGTTTTATAATCAAAAAGCTCTAAATGTTGCGTATCCTGATTGAAAATCCAAATGGTATTATCCGATCCTGTAGCAATGTGGGTAATGTTTTTATAGGGTTGGATCGCGTTGAAATCGATTTTGTAAATTTCAGAGAGTCGATTGTCCAAAATCAAAACTGTATTGAAATTTTTATAAAACAAATTGATTTTTAAAGTATTGAAGGGGTTTGCTGAGGTGATTGTCCCCAATTGCACATTGCTGTAACTATAGTTCTGGTTGGGGTCTTTTTTATAGAGTGTGTTGCCAACGATATGAAAAAGTGCTCCGAAGTTATCGATATGGATGATTTGATCAGCTTTTAAGGGAATTGTGCCTACGATTTCGGTAGTGATTCTTTCTTGGGAAAAGAGTGCTATCGAAAATAAGAACGAAATGTATAGTAGGCTTTTCATTGTGGATTGAAATTTACAAAAATCAAACCACAAATTAGCAAATTAACTTATAACCAAAGCCTCTAAACTTCAAAAGCGTTAGGAGTTGCGAACGGAGTTAATATTGCTTACAGTTATTTTTGTGAAAAATTTAACATTTGTTGGTTTTACTATTTGGAGTTTATGTAGTCCAACTGTAATGATGTTGTCTTAAACGACATCCTATTAATAAAACGTATAAGATGAAATCACTCTCTATTAGAATTCTTTCCAGCTTTATCTTTTTGATTTCTGGGGCAATAATGGCCCAGGACTTTCAAGGCAAAGCCTATTACCAATCCAAAACCACTATGGATATGAGTAATTTTGGTGGTCAGCAAATGAGCGAACAGCAGAAGAAAATGATGGCCGAACGTATGAAAAGTATGCTGGAAAAAACTTTTATTCTAAGCTTCAATAGAACGGAATCGATTTATAAAGAAGAAGAAAAATTGGCAGCACCAGGCGCGGGTGGTGGTAGATGGGGCGGTATGATGGGCAGTTTCGCCGCTGGTGCCCAATATAAAAATGTGAAAGACCAACAGTTGATCCAGGATCAGGAATTCTTCGGGAAGCAGTTTTTGATCAAGGATTCAATTCCGAAACTGGAATGGAAAATGGAAAGTGAGTCGAAGCAAATTGGACAATACCTATGTTTTAAAGCTACCGCTGTGAAAAAAGGTGACGATTTGGACTTTGCCAATATGAGACGACGCAATAGAGATGACGAGAAAAAAGAGGGTGAAAAATCCAAGGACACAGCAAAATCAACCAATCTCATGGATGAAATTGAAGTGCCAAAAGAAATTCTTGTTACCGCTTGGTACACACCACAAATTCCCGTTAATCAAGGTCCAGGCGAATATTGGGGCCTTCCAGGCTTGATTTTAGAAGTCAATTCAGGCCGAACCACTATTCTGTGTTCAAAAATTGAAATCAATCCAACAGTCAAGACGGAGATTAAAGCACCTTCTAAAGGTAAAGTAGTTACCAAAAAGGAATACGACGACATCGTGAAGGAGAAAATGGAGGAAATGCAAGAAATGTACGGTGGCAGAGGTCGCGGCTCCCGTCGTTAAGATACAATTAGCTAACCTAAACTAATCAATCAAATACATTATAATGAGAAAGTTCATCACGCTTTTACTGCTTTTAGTAGTAGGGCATTCATTTGCTCAAATCAAAGTAGAAGGCGTCGTTAAAGATAGTATTGGTAATCCGCTGGAACTCGCCAATGTTATCGCCATTAATCAAGAGACCAAAGCTTTGGAGTCTTACGGAATTACCAACGATCAGGGGGAATATAAGTTGGCACTTGCAAAAAACACAACCTACTTGGTTCAGGTGAGTTATATTGGCATGAAAACCGTTGATGATGTTTTGGCCGTAAAGGAGTCTGATCTTACCAGGAACTTCACTATGCAAGAAGATAATACTCTGGACGAGATTCAACTTACCTATGAAATGCCCGTGACCATAAAAGGGGACACTTTGACTTATAATGCCGATTCTTTTAATAAAGGTACAGAAAGAAAACTTGAGGATGTCCTGAAAAACTTGCCAGGGGTTGAAATTAATGCCGATGGACAAATTGAAGTTGAAGGTAAAGTTGTTAATAAATTAATGGTAAACGGAAAGGATTTCTTTGATGGCGATTCAAAATTGGCTACTAAAAACATTCCATCAAGTGCTGTAGATAAAATACAGGTATTGCGAAATTATTCTGAAGTTGGGCAATTAAGTGGTGTGCAAAACAATCAAGACAATGTCGCAATCAATATTAAATTGAAAGAAGGTAAGGAGAATTTTTGGTTTGGTAATATAACTGCAGGAGGAGGTGTTGCGCCTTCGCCAAATGATGAGCTGTATTTGGTGCAGCCCAAGCTGTTCTATTACAGTCCTAAATACAGTATTAACATTATTGGCGACATCAATAATATAGGCGAAGTTGCACTTACAGGACGTGATATTCGAAATTTTGGAGGCGGTTTTAGAAGTCCAAGTAGCGGTAGCGGAACGCGTATTAACCTAGGTGATAACAGTTTAGGGGGGTTGACCAATCTTGGAAATGCGCAAGCAATAGAATCGAAATTAGGGGCTCTCAACTTCAGTTATGCACCCAACAAAGCCTTGGATATTAGTGGATTTGCAATATACAATAGTAATCGATTGAAAACGCGCCAAGAAAGTTTTGTCCGCTATACAGATTCAGATTTGGGGATTCCGGACGAAGAAAAAGTAGAGACTGGTCGTGAAGCAACAAATCAAGGTTTGGCTAAATTCAGTGCGCGGTACAAGCCCAACGTCAATAACCAGTTGGATTATGATATCTTAGGTCGAATTTCGAGCGACTCTGAAGTCAATAATGTATTTTCATCAGTGGTTGGAAATACCGATCAATTTGATAAAGCTAAACCTTTTAGTATCCATCAAAATGTGAATTACTACTACACGTTGAATGAAAAAAATATTTTTGCCTTTGAAGCACAGCATCTACTCAAGGACGAAGACCCCTTTTACAATGCGCTTTTGGTAAATGATCCCACGAACAACGATGCTCCTCCAAATGAAAGAGATGCTTTTGACAACACTGCGGGAAGTTTAGGATTGAACAGAGATCAATTTGGATATAATCTGAATCAAGAACGGCGAATTAAATCCAACCAGCTCGATGCCAAATTGGACTATTATAATATTTTGAATGCCACTAGTAATATCAATTTTACTTTGGGAGCTATTTTGAGCAATCAAAAGTTCAACTCCAATATTTTTCAATTTTTAGATGATGGCTCTTTCTTTGATCCTACTGCAAATTTGACCGATGCTGAAGGGAATCTGTTGCGCAATGAAAACGACACGGAGTACAACTTTAGTGATATTTATTTGGGAGTGCATTACAGGTTGAAATCCGGAAAATTTACATTTACGCCTGGCTTTTCTCTTCATGCCTATGGTAATAAAAACACGCAATTTGGCAAAACTTACGAAGACAATTCCTTTAGGATTTTACCCGATTTTGAAACCTTGATTCAATTCAAAAGGAGCGAAAGCTTAACGTTCCGTTATAGCATGCAAAATTCTTTTACAGACGTTACAAGGTTAGCTCAAGGTTTAGTTTTAAATAATTATAATAGTATTCAGTATGGTGAGCCAGAACTACAGAATGCACTATCGCACAATTTGAGTTTGCGTTACTTTAGTTTCAATTTGTTTAATTACACCAATATTTTTGCAGTGCTTAACTACAACAAAAACATAGACCAAATTAGATCACTCACTAATTTTGATAATGTGATTAGAACGAGCACCTATTTCAATTCAAACTTTGCGGACGAAAGTGTAACGGCATTTGGTCGTATACAGCGTACTTATGGCAGATTGAGGGCAGGTATGGGTGTGAATTACAATTACAATAAAAACAATCAGTTCATACAAGACAGAAGATCTATAAATGAAAGTTTTTCTCAAAGTTATACACCAGAATTAAGAACCAATTTTAAGAAAGCTCCAAATGTGACCTTAAGATATCAGTACAGAGTAACTAATAATAACCAAGGAACAAACAAGACCAAGTTTATCACTAATGCGCCATCCATCGAATTTGATGCTTATATATGGAATGCCTTTACCGCAAGAACCGATTATTCCTACACCAAGCAAAGCAGTGATGTTGGTCCGTCAGATTCGTACCAAACTTGGAACGCAAGTCTATCCTATAGAAAAGATAAGGATGCCAAATGGGAATATGAATTAAAAGCCTCTAACTTATTGAATATAGATTCTAATATTAACAACGGCTCCAATAATATTTCAGTATATAGTTCAGAGACCTTTGTTCTGCCACGATTTGTGACCTTTAGAGTTATTTACTCACTTTAAAATCTCAAATAATAGTCGTAATTTCATAACCTTAAATTTTAATATAAAACAAACTAAACATGAAGAAAATTTTATTCGGGACGTTCCTGATTTGTTCAACGCTAATTGCCACTGCACAAGAAAAAAATGCAGTCATTGAAAACATGATTAAGGAGGCCAATGAGAACTCCCAACTCGAAGTTTTAGGGCATCAATTAATGGATGTGATTGGACCACGATTGGTGGGAACACCGCAAATGAAACAAGCACATGATTGGGCCGTAGAAACTTACGGAAAATGGGGGATTTCAGCAGAAAACCAACAATATGGTGAGTGGCGAGCTTGGGATCGCGGCATTACACATATTGATATGGTATCACCACGTATTCAGTCTTTGGCTGGGACCCAATTGGCTTGGAGCGCAAGTACAGGTCCAAAAGGAGTGACTGCCGAATTGATTACACTTCCAACCGTGAAAGATTCGATGGAATTTAAAAATTGGCTGAAGAATGTCAAAGGAAAATTTGTCATGGTTTCTGAAAACCAAATTACGGGCAGACCAGACTATAACTGGGAAGAATTTGCCACTCCGGAATCTTTTGAGAAAATGAAAAGAGAACGTGATTCTTTAACAAGAGAGTTTTTTACTAATATGCGACGTACAGGATATACTACTCGTAACATTCATGAAGCTTTGGAAAGTGCTGGAGCAGCAGGTATTGTCTCATCTTATTGGTCAAAAGGTTTTGGTGCCAATAAAATATTTGCTTCCAGAACTAAAAAAATCCCAACAGTGGATATACAATTGGAAGATTACGGCATGCTGTATCGTTTAGTTGAATCTGGTAATAAACCAAAGATAAAAATCGTTGCGGAGTCTAAAGATTTAGGTGTCGCACCAACTTTTAATACGATTGCTCAAATAAAGGGTAGCGAAAAACCAGACGAATATGTTGTTCTCTCAGCACATTTTGATTCTTGGGATGGTGGTACAGGAGCCACTGACAACGGTACAGGTACTTTAGTCATGATGGAAGCGATGCGTTTATTGAAAAAGTTTTACCCAAACCCTAAGCGTACCATTTTGGTAGGCCATTGGGGCAGTGAAGAGCAAGGTTTGAATGGTTCGCGTGCTTTTGTTGAAGACCATCCAGAAATGATGGATAAGATCCAAGCCGTGTTCAACCAAGATAACGGTACCGGACGTGTGGTTAATTTATCAGGTGCAGGATATTTGCATGCTTATGATTATTTGACGCGTTGGTTAAATGCAGTTCCGAAAGATATTACTAAACATATTAAAACGGATTTCCCTGGCTCACCAAGTGGAGGTGGTTCTGATAATGCCTCTTTTATAGCTGTTGGAGCACCCTCATTTAACTTGAGTTCCTTGAACTGGTCATATTGGAATTATACATGGCACACTAACCTTGATACCTATGATAAAATTGTTTTTGACGATGTGAGAAGCAACGCCATCTTGACTGCAATTTTAGCCTATATGGCAAGTGAAGATGACACAAAAGTGTCAAGTGAAAAAATCATATTGCCGGTAAGCGAACGTACTGGTAGACAAATGGAATGGCCAACACAACGTTCACCAGAACGTAAGGGCGGCTTGGATTAATTTAAACCATTATAGAAAAACAAAAAACCTTCAACAGAAACGTTGAAGGTTTTTTATGCTTTATAAAGTCTTGATTCTAAAAACGAAGTGGTCTTAATTCTAATTTATTTCAAAAGCCTTTTTCACCTTCTCCACATAATCCAATTTTTCCCAAGTAAACAGTTCCACATCAAGTGTTATTTTGGTGCCGTTGAATTGTTCAAAGGTTTTGGAAACCGTTTCGTTAACTCTACCCATATGGCCATAAGCTGCGGTTTCGCTGTACATTGGTTGACGGAGTTTTAAGCGCTCCTCAATGGCTGCTGGACGCATATCAAAAATCTCAAATATTTTTTCTGCAATCTCTCCATCGGTCAAGTTGAACGGACAGGTGCCATACGTATTCACATAAATTGAGGTCGGTTTCACCACACCAATAGCATAACTCACCTGTACTAAGATTTCTTCACAAAGACCTGCAGCGACTAAGTTTTTGGCAATATGACGCGTCGCATAAGCAGCACTTCTATCTACCTTGCTTGGGTCTTTTCCACTAAATGCGCCACCACCATGGCCGCCTTTGCCGCCATAGGTGTCTACAATAATTTTTCGTCCTGTTAGTCCAGTATCGCCATGAGGTCCACCGATAACAAATTTTCCTGTAGGATTGATGTGGTAGCTAATATCATCATTAAACAACACTTGAATGTGCTCAGGGAGTCCTGCCTTAACTCTCGGAATTAAGATGCTGATAATATCTTTTCTGATTTTTTCCAACATTTCAGTTTCAGCAGCATCAACATCAGTTTTTGCTTCTGATTTCGGTTTTACGAAATCGTCGTGCTGGGTAGAAACCACAATGGCATCAATGCGTTGTGGGACATTATCATCGCTATATTCTATAGTAACTTGACTTTTTGAATCTGGTCTTAAGTAAGTAATATCCTTGTTCTCTCTGCGCAATGCCGCCAATTCAATCATCAGACGATGCGAAAGATCCAATGCCAATGGCATATAGTTTTCGGTTTCGGTCGTGGCATAACCAAACATCATGCCTTGGTCTCCCGCGCCTTGTTCTTCTTTGGTTGCCCTGTCAACACCTCTATTGATGTCTTCAGATTGCTCATGAATTGCGGAGAATACCCCACAAGAATTGCCGTCAAACATATAAGCACTTTTAGTGTACCCAATTTTGTTGATAGTATCACGAGCGATTTTTTGAACGTCTAAATAAGTCTGTGATTTTACCTCGCCGGCAAGCACAACTTGTCCGGTTGTAACCAAGGTTTCGCAAGCAACTTTTGAATCCTTGTCAAAGGCTAAAAAATTGTCTATTAAAGCATCACTGATTTGATCTGCTATTTTATCTGGGTGTCCTTCGGAAACGCTCTCTGAAGTAAATAAATATGCCATAACCTTTTGTTTATTATAAGTTTACGGAAGATTTGACGTTGCGCGTCGAAGGTAGTTTGCACTGCCTTTAGCATTTTTATCCCACAATTATGGCGGAACTCATCCTCGGTTTTTCCGATTCAGAAGAGGTTGCAATCAGTCAAATCTTTCCTCTCAATAATTATGGGGCAAAAGTAAAAAAATTAAACGGATGGCAAATCGTTTTATTTTTTTTTCATTTAAAATTAACGTTTAAAATTCTTTTTATTTTATTTTGTTTTGCTGAATGGCCAATGTTTACAATGTGTCAGAGCTTTTTTGGGAGGTGCGATATAGAGGGGGGTTAAAAGAAATCTCAATAATAATTTGGAATTGTAACATTTGTGTTGCAATATTTGTGCTCACAAAGTTCAAATAACTTATTGAAGTGTTATCAAGAAAGGCAGAGGGATTAGACCCGGTGAAGCCTTAGCAACCCTTTAGAAATGGAGAAGGTGCTAAATTCTACTTAATTGCTGATTCATTTATCAGGTAATTGGATAGATAACTAAACGTAATTACTCATCTGTAATTATAATTTTCTTTTTAACATTTTTCTATTAGGTTCGTCAGTGATGACGCAATTGGCTTTTGTTTTAATTCATTTATTAACTCAAAAAATTAGAAAAATGAGTACACAAAAATTCGCAACCCAAGCGTTGCACGCAGGACACGACGTTCAGTCCAATGGAGGTACCAGAGCAGTACCAATTTACCAATCTACAGCCTTTGTTTTTAAAGATTCTGATCATGCTGCAAATTTATTTGCACTGGCAGAACCAGGAAACATTTACACACGAATCAACAATCCAACCAATGATATTTTAGAGCAGCGTTTAGCCGCACTTGATGGCGGTATTGCTGCAGTTGTAACATCTTCAGGAATGGCAGCAATTGCCACATCGTTGCTCACGCTTTTAAGAGCGGGCGATCATATCGTGGCTTCGAGTAGTTTGTATGGTGGCACGTATAATTTGTTGAATGTAACCTTGCCAAGACATGGTATCACAACCACATTTGTAGATCCTTCAGATCCTGAAAACTTTACCAAGGCAACAAAAGAGAATACACGCGTTTTCTTTATTGAATCTTTAGGTAATCCGAAATTGGATGTCTTGGATATCAAAGCCATTTCCAAAGAAGCAAAAGCCAACAAAGTGCCTTTATTTGTTGATAATACCGTGGCTACTTCGTATTTAGTAAAACCTATTGAGCACGGAGCCGATATCGTCATTCATTCTTTAACAAAATATGTAAACGGAAATGGAACGGCCATTGGAGGTGCCATTGTTGATGCTGGGAAATTTGACTGGGCCAACGGGAAATTCCCTGAGTTTACGGAACCATCCCCTGGATATCATGGATTGGTCTATACCGACGTTTTGAAAAACGCTTCGTTTATTGCAAAAGTGCGTATTGAAGGACTTCGCGATTATGGTTCGGCTTTGAGCCCGTTTAATGCTTTTCAAATTATTCAAGGTTTGGAAACTTTGGAATTGCGTATCAAACAGCACAGTAAAAACGCATTGGAACTGGCCAAATGGTTGCAAGAACAAGAAGAAGTGACTTGGGTGAATTATCCGGGCTTGGACAGCAGTCCTTATAAAAAATTAGCCGACCAATATCTGCCTGAAGGAAAAAGTGGACTGGTGACTTTCGGTGTTGTTGGAGGTTACGAAGCTGCAAAAATCATTGCAGACAAAACCAAATTGTTCTCATTGTTGGCAAATATTGGCGATAGCAAATCGCTTATCATCCATCCTGCAAGTACCACACACCAGCAACTGTCTGATGAGGCCCAGGAAACTACTGGGACAACCAAGGATTTAATTCGTTTATCGGTTGGATTGGAGCATATTGATGATTTAAAAGCCGATTTAAAACAGGCATTTAAAGTCGTAAGTGAGACCGTTTTACAAAATTCTTCTAACCAATAAATAGCGTAATCATGAGCGATTTAATATTTAGTGTGCAGGGCGAAAGTGCCTCTGCAGCAAAATTTGTTGCCAAAACGAGACAGTTCAAGTTGGTAGTAGATGAACCTGAGGGTCTTGGGGGAACGGATGAAAATGCCAATCCGGTGGAATATATTTTAGCTGGTTTAGCAGGGTGTTTAAACGTAGTGGGGCATTTAGTAGCGAAAGAATTAGGGTTTTCTTTGAGAAAGTTGACCATTGAAGTTACTGGCAATATAAACGCAGACCGGTTATTCGGAATATCCACGGATGAAAGAGCAGGTTTTAAGAAAATAGATTTAAAGCTGGTGCCAGAAACCGATGCGTCAATTGAGACCTTAGCCGAATGGTTAAGAATAGTTCAAGAACGATGTCCTGTAAAAGATAATCTAACCAATATCACTCCTGTACATGTGAGTGTGGAAAAACAATACCAAGTTCAATAAATGTCACAATTAAAATTCATTCAAATTCAAGATTTTGAATTGGAAAGTGGTAAGGCAATTTCCTTAAAATTGTCTTACCAACTTTTTGGTCAAGCTTTAGGAAGCGCACCAATTGTACTGGTTAACCATGCGCTAACCGGTAATAGTAATGTTGCTGGAGAAGGAGGTTGGTGGTTGGACTTGATTGGTCCTGATAAAGTGATTGATACCAATGCTTATACTATTTTGTCCTTTAATATTCCGGGTAATGGCTATGATGGCTTTGTTATCGAAAATTACAAAGATTTTGTAGCGAGAGATATTGCCAGATTGTTTTTGGAAGGTTTGAAAGCATTGCAAATTACCAAGCTTTTTGCATTGATTGGCGGTTCGTTGGGAGGAGGGATTGCTTGGGAAATGGCGTTTTTGGCACCAGAATTGGCAGAGCATTTAATTCCGGTGGCAACCGATTGGAAGTCTACCGATTGGCTCATCGCGAATTGTCAGATCCAAGAGCAGTTTTTGGTCAATTCCAGCAATCCCGTTCATGACGCCAGAATGCATGCCATGTTGTGCTACAGAACACCCAAATCATTTAAAGAGCGTTTCCAACGCAGTAAAAACGACGATTTGGAAATCTTTAATGTCGAGAGTTGGTTGTTGCATCATGGTAATAAACTTCAGGAACGTTTTCAATTATCAGCTTATAAATTGATGAATCAATTGCTAAAAACAATTGATGTGACCAAAAACAATGGTGATAATGCCGATATCCTAAATGCCATCCATTCAAATATCACGATAGTTGGTGTGGATTCCGATTTGTTTTTTACGGCGGAAGAAAATCGTGAAACTCAAAAGCAATTGGCATTGACCCATCCGAATGTGACTTACAGTGAAATTAATTCAGACCATGGCCACGATGCCTTTTTAATAGAATTTGAACAATTGGAAAAAATTATTGAACCTATTTTTAGACCGCATACAGCACATAAGAAAATGAAAATATTAAAATTTGGTGGAAAATCATTAGCCAATGGTGAAGGGCTAAAACGTACCATCGCCATCATAAAGAAAAAAGTACAAGACCATGAGAGAATTGCGGTCGTCGTTTCGGCGCGTGGTAAGGCAACTGATGAGTTGGAAATCATTTTAACCAAGGCTTCGCGACGAGAAGATTATTTTGCAGATTTTGAAGCGTTCAAAACCTATCAGTCAGAACCATCATCGACAGTTGACTTTACTGAGGAGTTTTCTGCGTTGGACAACATATTTCAAGGTGTCAAACTTTTAGGTGATTACAGTGATAAAATAAAAGCTGAGGTTTTAGCTACTGGCGAAATTATTTCGGCCAAGTTGATTACCGCTTTGTTGCAAGAAGAAGGGGTCAATGCGAATGCGACCATTGCTACAAAGTTGATTAAAACTGAAGGTGATTTCCTTAATTCGCAACCCATTCAAAAGCAATCTCGTGAAAATATTTTGGCGCATTTCAAACAATTTGGTGGGACGACAGTTAATATAGTGACAGGCTTTATCGGCTCTAATTCTAAAAACGAAACCACTTTGTTGGGACGTAATGGCAGTAATTATTCGGCGTCATTATTGGCGAATTACTTAGATGCTGAAGAACTTCAAAACTTTACGCACGTCAACGGAATTTATACGGCCAACCCTGAGTTGGTTGAGGATGCCCAAAAAATAAGAGAATTGTCGTTTGCAGAAGCGAATGAACTCGCCAATTTTGGAACTACGGTTTTACATGCTAAGACGATTATTCCATTATTGGAAAAAAACATCAAACTCCGGATTTTAAATACGTTCAATCCAGATGATGAAGGCACATTAATTTCAGCTAAAGCCAATACTAAGGAAGTGACTTCTTTATCTGTATTGGACAATGTGGCCTTGATCAACTTTGAAGGCCGCGGATTGTTAGGAAAAGTTGGTGTGGATGCCAGGATTTTTAAAGCATTGAGCCAACATAATATCAGTGTGAGTATTATTTCACAAGGATCTTCTGAGCGTGGCATTGGCTTGGTGATTGACGCCGAAAAGGCAACCCAAGCGGTTATCGCTTTGGAGCGTGAGTTTGAAAACGATTTTTATTCACAGGATGTTAGTAAAATTTCAGTGATTGATGACGTATCGGTGATTTCAATTATCGGTATTGAATTGGGCTCGTTTCATAAGCCATTTAATGCCTTGATCAAAAATCAAATCACGCCGTTATTGTTTAACAATACCGTTACGGGTAAGAACGTGAGCTTGGTAGTTAAAAAGAACCAAATGCATAAAGCGGTCAATGTGATCCATGGTGAAGTCTTCGGAATATCTAAAAAAATAAATATTGCCGTTTTTGGACACGGTGGCGTAGGTGGAGCCTTGATCAATCAAATTCTTAAATCGAAGAATGATATTGAAAAACGGAAAGGCATCAGTTTGAATGTTTTCGCGATTGCCAATTCCAAACAAGTGCTGCTGAACAAGAAAGGAGCAGAGGACACTTGGAAGCATGATTTAGAACAGACTTCAAAAAGATACACCGTTCAAGATATTATTGACTTCGCAAAAACACATCATTTAGAGAACTTAATTGCTGTGGATAATACCTCAAGTTCTGAGTTTTACAAAAATTATACCCCATTGGTAGAGGCTGGATTTGATCTGGTGTCGTCCAATAAAATAGCAAACACGATATCTCACGATTTCTATACACAACTCAGAGAAAACTTAGAGAATAACAAAAAGGACTACTTATATGAAACCACAGTTGGTGCTGGTTTACCGTTAATTGATACGATTAAGCTACTCCATGAATCTGGTGAGAACATCACAAGAATCAGAGGTGTGTTTTCAGGGACTTTAAGTTATTTGTTCAATAACTTCTCCGTTCAGGATAAACCGTTCAGTACGATTATTCAGGAAACCATTGATAAAGGTTTCACTGAGCCTGACCCACGTGAAGATTTCTCAGGAAATGACGTGGCAAGGAAACTGTTGATTTTGGCAAGAGAACTCGATTTACAGAATGAGTTTGCGGATATTTCTGTTGAAAATCTAATTCCGGAAGCCTATCGAGAGATTCCGACCTCAGAATTTTTAAAGCAATTGGAGGTTTTAGATGACAAATTCCAAGCTATAAAAGATCAACAAAAAGAAGGCCATGTGTTGCGTTATGTAGGCGATTTGTCAGGCGATTTATCCAAAGACAAAGGGAATTTAGAAGTCAAATTGGTATCCATTCCATTGGACAGTACTTTAGGCCATATCAAAGGTTCCGATGCCATTTTTGAGATTTTTACAGAATCGTATGGTGAGCAACCGATTGTTATTCAAGGTGCGGGAGCGGGAGCAGAGGTGACGGCAAGAGGTGTTTTTGGAGATATCTTGAGATTATCAAAACATATTAATTAGAAAGTATTCCTTTCACAAACCTCTCAGTCCCGATAGCCATCGGAACAAAACCTGAGAGGTTTTAATAAGAATTCCATGAGCAAAAACAAATTTGAAACCGACGCTATCAGAACCCAAATGGAGCGTTCAGAATTTTTGGAACATTCCACCCCCTTGCATTTAACGTCAAGCTTCATTTTTGAAGATGCTGAGGATATGAGGGCTTCTTTTGCTGAGGAAAAACAGCGTAATATTTACAGCCGATTCACGAATCCGAATACTTCTGAGTTTGTTGATAAAATGTGTAAACTGGAAGGTGCCGAAAGCGGGTACGCCTTTGCTACTGGAATGGCAGCCGTGTTTTCAACCTTTGCGGCTTTGTTGAATGCAGGAGATCATATTGTGTCGGCACGAAGTATCTTTGGTTCTACCAACAGTTTATTTAACAAATTTCTTCCGAAGTGGAATATAGAAACCAGCTATTTCAAAATAGATGAGGTTGACCAAATTGAAAGTCTAATTCAGCCGAACTCCAAGATTTTATATTTGGAAAGTCCCACGAATCCGGCAGTAGATATTTTGGATTTGGAACTTTTGGGACAGATTGCCAAAAAGCACAATCTGATTTATATTATCGATAACTGTTTTGCGACGCCGTATTTACAAAATCCCATAAAATTTGGTGCTGATTTGGTGATCCATTCGGCTACAAAATTGATTGATGGACAAGGTCGTGTTCTTGGTGGAGCAACCGTGGGAAGGGCCGATTTAATTCGGGAAATCTATTTATTTTCAAGAAATACAGGACCGGCATTGTCGCCATTTAACGCTTGGATTCTTTCTAAAAGTTTGGAGACATTGGGAGTCAGAGTTGATAGACACTGTGAGAATGCACTCAAAGTTGCTGAGTTTTTAGAATCGCATGAGAATGTGGCTTTGGTGAAATATCCTTTTTTGAAATCCCATCCCCAGTATGAATTGGCCAAAAAACAAATGAAACAAGGAGGGAATGTCGTTGCTTTTGAGGTAAAGGGAGGAATTGAAGCTGGACGTCAATTTCTAAATCATTTAAAAATGTTATCGCTATCCGCTAATTTAGGCGATACACGTTCCATTGCTACTCATCCTGCAAGTACAACCCATAGTAAGTTGAGCGAATCAGAGCGGCTTGAAACCGGAATTTCTGATGGATTAGTGCGTGTTTCAGTGGGTTTGGAACATGTTGATGATATTATTGCAGATTTAAAACAAGCCTTAGAATATGTATAAATAAAGTATCTTTACCGGATGCTTTCAAAAAAGACGAAATACGGAATTAAGGCGTTGACCTATTTGGCGAGACAAGAACAAAACGTTCCTGTGTCAATTGCGACCATTTCGGAAATGGAAAATATTTCACTGAAATTCTTGGAGAGTATCTTGTTGACGCTTCGCAAAAGTGGGCTCTTAGGCTCAAAAAAAGGAAAAGGTGGTGGTTATTATCTCCTTAAAGATCCAAAAGATATTAAAATGACAACAGTCATGAGGGTTTTGGAAGGTCCTATTGCTATGATTCCATGTGTGAGTTTAAATTATTACGAAAAGTGCGAAGATTGTCCAAATGAAGCGGAATGTGCGGTGCACCTTCTGATGATTCGCGTCCGTGATAGTAATTTAAAAATTTACGGAGAAACATCTTTGGCTGATTTAGCCAATTATTAAATTCACAAAAAAAACCTATTATTTTTATTGAATTCGGGGAGTAGCGTTTTAAAATTATTTCTTAGGTTTGCATATTACCCTACTAAATCTATAGGGTTAAAGATAATGAATAAAATATATTATTAATGGGAACAGTTTTAGAATCAAATATATCACATAACCAAAATAGAACTGCCGTCAATACTGACGCAGAACCTAAAGAAAACATCAAACGAACGCTTCTGAAAACCATTAGTTGGCGGGTTGTAGGTACCCTTGCCACGGTGGCCATCTCCTACGTTATAACCGGAACTTTAGCGTTGGCGTTTTCCATAGGTGGAATCGAGTTGGTTTCAAAAATGGCACTTTACTTTTTTCATGAGCGCGCTTGGAATACTATAAAATGGGGAAAATAATGAAAACAAATTTAGAACAGATCAATAAAGATCTACGCAGAAAATCACCTTTGGAAATTATTTTGTGGGCCGTTTCGGTTTCTGATCACCCAGTAGTGACCACCAATTTCAGACCTTATGAAGCTGCCATTCTGCACGCCGTTGCCAAGGTGAAACGGGATATTAAAGTGATCTGGTGCGATACGGGTTATAATACGCCACAAACTTACAACCATGCTGAATCAGTGATAAATCAGCTCGAGTTGAACGTGCACTTATACGTGCCAAAACAAACTACTGCGCATCGGGATATCGTATTGGGAATTCCTCACGTCGATGATCCGAATCACAAAATCTTTACGGAACAGGTAAAATTGGAACCTTTCAAAAGAGCTATGTCTGAACATCAACCTGATTTATGGTTTACAAATTTGCGCAAAGGACAAACTACTTTTAGAGATAGTATTGATATTGTTTCTCAAGGTGCTGATGGCATTTTAAAAGTAAGTCCGTTCTACTATTGGACAGATGAAGAACTTGATAAGTATCACATCGATAATAATTTGCCAAACGAGTTTAAATATTTCGATCCTACAAAGCAATTGGAAAATAGAGAATGTGGCTTACATGCATGAAAATAGTTCACAGTCGTATTCACAGTCAACAGAATAACGTAAGAAAAATGAAAATTACAGAAAAAACCAACCCAGTAAAGGTTTCCCCTTCGGATCCCGATAGTTATGAGGCTAAGGAGCTTCTCTTAAACACGTCAAAAATCAATCCCTTAGAAAATGAATCCATCTACATTATTAGGGAGGTAGCAGCGCAATTTGAAAAACCTGTGCTCTTGTTTTCTGGAGGAAAGGACTCCATCACTTTGGTAAGATTGGCGCAAAAAGCCTTTTATCCTGCGAAAATTCCGTTCCCGTTAATGCATATCGATACCGGCCATAATTTTCCTGAAACTATTGCATTTCGAGATCAACTGGTCAAAGAATTAGGATTGGAATTGATTGTGCGAAATGTGCAGGATTCCATTAATCAAGGAAAAGTAAAAGAAGAATCTGGTAGATATGCCAGTAGAAATAGCCTTCAAACCACGACGCTTTTAGACGCTATTGAAGAATTCAAATTTGATGCCTGTATCGGGGGTGCCAGAAGGGACGAGGAAAAAGCAAGAGCCAAGGAACGTATTTTTTCTGTGAGAGACGATTTTGGACAATGGGATGAGAAAAATCAGCGTCCCGAATTATTCGATATGCTGAATGGACAGATTCAATTGGGCCAAAATGTACGGGTCTTTCCGATTTCCAACTGGACAGAATTAGATGTTTGGTCGTATATCGAAAGAGAAACTATTGAAATCCCTTCCATTTATTTTGCACATACCAGAGCCACGTTTTTAAGAGACGGGTTGATTTGGTCTTCTGATGACGAGGTGGTATACAGGGACGAAGATGAAGTGGTTGAAGATCGTGTCGTCCGATTTAGAACGGTTGGGGATATGAGCTGCACTGCGGCCGTGCTTTCTGAAGCCGCGGATATTGCTTCTGTAGTGCAGGAAATCCGAGATTCCACCATTTCAGAACGTGGCGCGCGCATTGACGACAAGCGCTCAGAAGCTGCGATGGAAAAACGTAAACAGCAGGGGTACTTTTAATCCCCCTAACCCCCGAAGGGGGAATGAGCAAGTTTGCGCATAAATTGAATTAAACTTTCCTGCAAGGTTTCAAAAACCTTGTAGGTTTCTAAAATTAAATACTAAATATTAACAGTTTAAAATACACCCGTAAAGAACTCCCTCTCCTTTGGAGAGGGTTGGGGAGAGGAATGGAAGTTTTAAAAATAGCAACAGCAGGAAGTGTAGATGATGGAAAAAGCACCTTAATTGGTAGAATTCTATACGATACAAAATCATTAACGAGTGATAAGCTCGACGCCATAAAAAAAACCAGTAAACAGAAAGGTTACGATTATCTTGATTTTTCATTGGCAACAGACGGTTTGGTAGCCGAAAGAGAACAAGGGATTACCATTGATGTCGCTCATATTTATTTCTCAACACAAACCAAGAGTTATATCATTGCGGATACTCCTGGTCATGTGGAGTATACGAGAAACATGGTTACAGGTGCTTCTACTTCGCAAGCGGCCATCATCTTGATTGACGCCCGAAAAGGTGTGATTGAACAGACCAATCGGCATTTTTTTATCAATAATTTATTGCGTGTAAAAGATGTGATCGTCGCCATCAATAAAATGGATTTGGTTGATTTTTCCGAAGAAATTTATAACAAGATCAAAGCTGATTTCAAAAGCTTAATGGATAAACGGGATTATCAAGAGCAAAATATCACCTTCATTCCGGTGAGTGCGCTAAAAGGTGACAATGTTGTCCATAAATCAAAACACACACCGTGGTACAAAGGACAAACTCTATTGGAACATTTTGAACAATTGGACACTGAAGATATTTACAATGTTGGCACGCCACGATTTCCTGTACAGTATGTTATAAGACCGAAGACTGAAGAATTTCATGATTTTAGAGGTTATGCCGGTAAAGTATATGGTGGGGAACTAAGTGTTGGTGATGAAGTGGTCGCTTTGCCATCCCAAACGAAATCTAAAATAAAAGAGATTATTGTATATGATCAATTGTACCAAACCGCTTCAAGACGCTCGTCAGTGACCATCACTTTGGAAGATGATATCAATGTGAGTCGCGGGGATATGTTGGTGAAAGCCGCTGACTTACCAACTATTGATAAGCAATTCACAGCAACCATTTCTTGGATGGATTCTCAAAACTTAGTGACAGGGAATAAATATGTATTGCAACACGGGGTCAATAAAGTTTTGGCCAAGGTGGATGCCATTAATCATAAAATCCATCCCGATTATTCAGGAATTGAAGACAATATCCAGGCTCTGGGAATGAATGATATCGCGTCGGTAACTTTCAAATTGAACAAGCCTATTTTTTTCGATCCGTTCAAAAACCATCGTACCAATGGCTCTTTCATTTTAATCGATTCACAATCCAATAATACCGTTGGAGCAGGCTTTATTCAGTAAAAGACGTAAACACCAAATTGGTGAACTAAGAGGATTGCTCATAATCACAAATCACTAACAGTATTCTCGCTTACCCGAGTCAGAATTCCTTCCAGAACTTGCATTTAGTGCAGTACAGATGGGAGGTTAGCAGGGCATTTTTATGCAAAGTTTTAGAACAGAATTAGAAAATCCAGTCGTTGAAAAAGACATTATCGATTTAGCCAATAAAATTGAACTCTTCAAATATGGCAAGATTGACGAGGATCAATTCAGAAGTGTGCGTTTGGCACGAGGTATTTATGGACAGCGCCAACAAGGTGTCCAAATGGTACGGATCAAATTGCCTTACGGAAAAGTTCTGAGTCAACAGTTACGACGAATTGCGGATGTTTCTGACGAATATTCCCGAGGACGCTTACACATCACTACCCGGCAGGATATCCAAATCCATTATGTCGATATTGATAGAACTCCCGAACTCTGGGAAGAATTGGAAAAAGATACGATGACCATTCGTGAAGCCTGTGGCAATACGGTTAGAAATGTGACTGCAAGTGAAACTGCCGGCATCGATATCAATGAACCTTTTGATGTGTCGCCGTATGCCGATGCTGTTTTTAAATTCTTTTTAAGAAATCCTATCTGCCAGGAAATGGGACGGAAGTTTAAAGTGTCCTTCTCGGCTTCCGATGAAGATTCAGGCCTGTCCTACATGCACGATTTAGGCTTTATTGCTAAAAAGGAAAATGGCATCAGAGGCTTTAAAGTGATGTTAGGGGGAGGCTTGGGCTCACAACCACGGCTTGCAGATGTACTCTATGAATTCTTGCCAACCAATCGGATAATTCCATTGATGGAAGGGGTGCTACGTGTTTTTGACCACCATGGCGAGCGAAAAAGTCGGGCCAAGGCAAGGATGAAGTTCTTGGTCAATGCTATCGGATTGGAGGAATTCAAATCTTTGGTTGATGAAGAACAGGAAGCCATTGCAAATACCACTATTCCTATTAATGTTGAAGATTATCCAATATCTGTCCCGGTAACTGTTGAAGTGCCAAAAGTGGTCCTTAAAGATAAAGAAGCTTTTAATGTTTGGAAAGCGACCAACCTTATTCCACAAAAACAGAAGGGTTATGTGGCCATTGGTATTAAGATATTGCTGGGTGATTTCTATACGGACAAAGCACGTTTGTTAGCGGATTTAGTTCAGAAATATGCTGCTGGAGAAATTCGATTGACCCTACGTCAAAACATTCTCATCCCTTTTGTGAAAGAGGAGTTGTTGCCCTATTTCTATCAGGAATTGGACAAATTAGGTTTTACGGAAGTAGGCTATAATAAAGCAGTCGATATCACGGCATGTCCAGGAACGGATACTTGTAATTTAGGAATTGCAAGCAGTACCGGTATTGCAGAAGAACTGGAGCGTGTGATCAAGACTGAGTATCCACACTACCTAAAGAACGAAGATTTAGTCATCAAAATTAGCGGCTGTATGAATGCCTGTGGTCAGCACAATATGGCGAACATCGGATTTCAGGGCATGTCAGTTCGAACTCCAGATAAATTAGTGGCGCCTGCACTTCAAGTTTTGCTTGGCGGCGGGAATTTGGGCAACGGAAAAGGAGTGTACGCTGATAAAGTGGTGAAAGTCCCGAGTAAGAGAGGACCAGAAGCCTTGCGTCGTATTTTAAATGATTTTGAAGCCAATGCCAATGGGGAATCCTTTTTGGATTATTATTTATCACAAGGCGAAAAATACTTTTATAGCCTGTTAACCGACCTGTCAGATGTGACCAATTTAACCCAAGACGATTTCATCGATTGGGGAACTAATGAGGACTATATTAAAGCCATTGGCATTGGAGAATGTGCAGGAGTGATGATCGATTTGATTGAAACCTTGTTTTTGGAAAGTGAAGAGAAAATTGATAATGCCAAGGAAGCTTTAGGACATAAAGTATATTCCAATGCCATTTATTTAGCCTACACGTCCATGGTTAACGCTGCAAAGGCACTATTAATATCTGAAGACATTGTCACAAATACCCAAGCCGGAATTATAAGTCAGTTTGATGCTGAATTTGTTGAATCCCAAAAAATTGATTTGGGAACTACCTTTTCGGAATTCATTTATCAAATAAGAAAGAATGCACCAACGCAAGATTTCGCCCAAAATTATATTGAGAATGCAACGGTATTTTTAAATAAAGCAAGAGCTTTTAGAAAACAAAAACAGGCCATAACTATTTAAACAAACCTGACAGGTTTTAAAAACATCCTGCAAGGTTTTCAAAACTTCCTGCAAGGTTTTCAAAACCTTGTAGGTATAATAAATATTTACATGAAAACACCAAGATTAACAGTAGTAGGCGCAGGTCCTGGAGATCCAGAACTGATCACCCTTAAAGCCATCAAAGCGATAGAATCTGCAGATGTCATTTTATACGATGCCTTGATCAACGTGGCGTTATTAGACTATGCATCCCCAGAGGCAGAACTCATATTTGTGGGCAAACGCAAGGGCTGTTATGCCTATCAACAAGATCAAATTAACGACTTGATTGTGGCGCGGGCAAAATCCCATGGTCATGTGGTCCGATTGAAAGGTGGTGATCCTTTTATTTTTGGTCGTGGTGCTGAGGAAATTGATTTTGTGCGACAATATGGAATAGAAACCTATGTCGTTCCTGGCATTTCATCAGCATTGGCGGTGCCTGCCTACCAAGGGATTCCATTAACAAAACGAGGTGCTTCCGAAAGTTTTTGGGTGATTACTGGCACCACAAAATCCCACCAATTATCAAATGATGTCAAACTTGCCGCGCAATCTACTGCAACGGTGGTCATTTTAATGGGCATGGGGAAATTGTCTGAAATAGTCGACGTGTTTTCTTCGGAAGGAAAGCAAAATACATCTGTGGCAATTATCCAAAACGGCACTACGGAAAATGAGAAATTTGGTACTGGAACCATTTCAACAATTTGTGATGTGGTTGAAAAACGAAACTTGTCCAATCCCGCAATCATTGTGATTGGTGACGTTGTTAATCAGCGGGTCAAGCTAAATTCTATTCATACAGAAGTCAACCAACAACTCATAACAGCTTAAAAATGGAACGAAATAACTTATACCCTATTTTCTTAAGAATGCATAAAATCCAAACCTTAATTGTTGGCGGTGGTAATGTCGGCTTAGAGAAGCTCACATTTTTATTAAAATCGAGCCCCAATGCCAATGTGGAAATGGTGGCCCCTTTTTTCAGGGATGAGGTGAAAGCGCTCGCAGAACAATTCAACATCAACTTGATCTATATGGCTTATGACGCTGCGTTTTTATGTGATAAGGATTTGGTCATTGCAGCAACTGATAACGTGGAGGTCAACAAAAAAATCTATAAAGATGCCAAACGCCGAAATCTATTGGTCAATGTTGCAGACACCCCTGAATTTTGTGATTTCTATTTAGGAGGAATAGTCACAAAAGGCAATGTTAAAATAGCCATTTCCACAAACGGGAAATCGCCAACCACAGCGAAACGCTTACGTCAGTTTTTTGAAGAAGTCATTCCTGACGATGTCAATATTCTGGTAGAAAATTTAAACCAATACAGAAAAACAATTAAAGGCAATTTTGAGCAAAAAGTGAATGCACTCAACAAAATTACCGAAACTTTAATAAGTAAATAACATGATTAAAACAGATATTTTAATAATAGGTGCTGGGCCTACAGGATTATTCACCGTTTTTGAAGCAGGATTATTGAAACTCAAATGTCATTTAATTGATGCATTGCCACAACCTGGAGGGCAGTGTTCAGAATTATATCCTAAAAAGCCCATTTATGATATTCCGGGAGTGCCGGATATTTTGGCTGGAGATTTGACAAATAACCTCTTGGAACAAGGTAAACAGTTCCAACCTGGGTTTACTTTGGGCGAACGCGCAGAAACTTTAGAAAGGCAAGAAGATGGTAGTTTTATTGTAACCACTAACAAAGGAACTCGGCATCATGCGCCAATTGTCGCTATCGCTGGTGGTTTGGGTAGTTTTGAACCAAGAAAGCCATTGATTGAAAATATCGCCTACTATGAAGATTTAGGGGTGGACTATTATATCAAGGATCCTGAAGTATATAGAAACAAAAAAGTAGTGATTTCTGGGGGTGGTGATTCTGCTTTGGATTGGAGTATTTTTTTGGCGGATATCGCATCAGAAGTGACGCTCGTTCATAGACGTAATGAATTTAGAGGGGCTCTGGACTCCGTAGAAAAAGTTCAGGAACTAAAACTTCTTGGGAAAATCAATCTCGTCACGCCATCTGAAGTGACTGCATTACACGGAAACAAAAGATTAGAGGGTGTTACTATTGAACGTGAAGGTGTGAAAATTTTATATGAGGCAGATCATTTCATTCCGTTATTTGGACTTTCTCCAAAACTGGGACCAATAGGAGATTGGGGTTTGGAAATTGAGAAAAACGCCATCAAGGTCGATACTTTTGACTATCAAACTAATATTCCAGGAGTTTATGCCATTGGTGATGTTAATACCTATCCTGGAAAATTGAAGTTGATTCTCTGTGGTTTTCATGAAGCGACGCTAATGTGTCAATCGGCATATCAAATCATTAATCCTGGTAAAAAATATGTGCTTAAATATACTACGGTTAGCGGTATTAATGGATTTGATGGCACACGTAAAGAAGCACCAAAAGCAGTTGTACAAGCTATTCTATAATTTGCTGTAAATAATTGTTTAATTTTGATATTACCCTCATGAATAATGCGTAATATTGATCATATGAGTATACTTTCAAATCAATTAAATCAATTTCAGACTTATAATATCTGTTTAAAGGATCCTGTCGAGACCTTCACAAAGGCCTTGTTTTATATGCTATTTGATGAAGAATATCGGACTCTTAATTGTCAATTTGTAAAAGACACATTTCTTAAGATTACGACAAAGCTGAAATTGGAAGACGGTGAAGAAACATGGGCGCAATTTGAAAGTCAATTCGGATCTATACGTGAGAAACTTGATTTGGACGCGATTGCCATAGAACAAAATGACCCTGCGGCCAAGAGTTTAACTGAAGTGTATCTGGCATATCCAGGGTTTCACGCCATTGCTATTTATAGATTAAGTCATGCGCTATATAAGCTAAACTATTTTGTTATTTCAAGAATGATGAGTGAACACGTACATGGTTTAACCGGCGTGGATATTCATCCCGGTGCAACAATCGGAGATTCTTTTTTTATCGATCACGGTACAGGAATTGTTATCGGGGAAACGGCCATCATTAAAAACAACGTCAAAATTTATCAAGGGGTGACCTTGGGCGGCATTCAAATAAAAAAGAGTCTATCGGAAACAAAACGTCACCCCACCATTGAAGATAATGTGACCATCTATGCCAACGCAACTGTTTTGGGAGGCGATATTGTTATTGGCGCAAATAGCATTATTGGGGCGAACGTATGGATTACCCAATCGGTTCCTGAAAATTCGTTAGTCACCTATCAAACAGAAATAAAAATTAGCACACGCAAAAAATGATTCAAAGTCAATCGATAATCGACCAAATTGGTAACACACCACTTGTTGAAGTGAAAAATATTATTTCCAAAAAGGAAGTACGTTTATTTTTGAAATTGGAAGGCACAAATCCAGGAGGTAGTGTGAAGGATCGTGCTGCTTTAAATATGATTTCGGAAGCTTTAAAACGTGGTGATGTTAAACAAGGAGATACTTTGGTAGAAGCTACAAGCGGGAATACAGGAATTGCCTTAGCATTCATAGCTCAGTTGTTAGGTGTGAAAATGGTGTTGGTCATGCCTGAGAATTCTACCGTAGAGCGGATCAAAACCATGAGGGCCTATGGTGCGGAATTAATTCTGACTTCCGCAGATGATGGAATCGAGGGAGCCCGAGACGTCGCTGAAAAGCTCGAAAAAGACAAGGGCTATTTTATGTTAAACCAATTTGGCAATGACGACAATTGGAAAGCCCATTATAAAACCACCGGTCCAGAAATTTGGCGTGATACTAATGGTGAAGTGACACATTTTGTTTCGGCTATGGGAACCACCGGAACCATTATGGGCGTGTCCACGTTTTTAAAAGAGCAGAATAAAAACATCACCATTGTTGGCGCACAACCAAAAGATGGTGCTAAAATCCCTGGCATCCGTAAATGGCCGGAAGCTTATCTTCCCCGAATTTTTGATCGCTCGAAAGTGGATAAGGTGATTGAGGTGATTGAGGAAGATGCAAAAAAAACAACCAATAGACTGGCTAGAAAAGAAGGTGTTTTTGCAGGAATGAGTAGCGGGGGCGCTGTTGCTGCTGCGTTGAAAATCGCCGAAAAATTGGATAAGGGAATCATTGTTGCCGTCATCTGTGATATTGGCGATCGGTATTTATCTTCAGATTTATTTGAATAAAAGTTGGTGGACTATTTTTTATACACTAAATTCGCCCTTTGTTCATACTATTATTAATTTGTTATCACGAAAGGCAGAGGGATTAGACCCGTTGAAGCCTTAGCAACCCTTACGAATTCCTGCGAAGGCAGGAATCTCAATTTAAGAAGGTGCTAAATTCTACTTTATTCTGAATTGTTTCAGGATTAAGACAGATAACCAAAGTGTTTTTTCTCCTCACTTTCCTGATGACATTTTTTATTTTTACTTTAAACAATGTCAGACTTAAATCAAATTTTACAAGACCGTATTCTTATTCTCGATGGTGCCATGGGGACCATGTTGCAACGCAATAACTTCTCTGAAGAAGATTTTCGTGGCGAACGTTTCAAAGATTATCCAAGCTCACTTAAAGGCAATAATGATTTGCTATCATTAACCCAGCCACAGGCTATTGCTGATGTTCATCGTAAATATTTTGAGGCGGGAGCAGATATTGTAGAAACCAACACCTTTTCAGGAACTACCATCGCCATGGCCGATTATAATTTGGAAGATTTGGTTTACGAACTGAATTTCGAATCTGCTAAAATAGCCAAACAAGTTGCCGATGAATTTACCAAAGCCAATCCTAATAAACCGCGATTTGTAGCAGGAAGCATTGGGCCAACCAACAAAACCGCAAGTTTATCACCAGATGTCAATAGGCCAGAATTTCGAGCCATCACCTTTGACGAACTTCGGATTGCCTATAAACAGCAAGTGGAAGCTTTGATTGATGGAGGTGTCGATATTTTACTGGTAGAAACGATTTTTGATACCTTAAATGCCAAAGCCGCCTTGTTTGCTATTGATGAGGTCAAAGAAGAACGAGACCTCGATATTCCAATCATGGTTTCAGGAACCATTACAGATGCTTCTGGACGGACACTTTCTGGACAAACAGTGGAAGCGTTTTTACTGTCCATTTCCCATATTCCTTTGCTCAGCGTCGGATTCAATTGCGCGCTTGGAGCAGATCAATTACAACCTTATTTACAACGATTATCCAACGAAACAGAATTTTATACGTCTGCGCACCCCAATGCAGGGTTACCAAATGCTTTTGGGGAATACGAGCAGACTGCTGATCAAATGAACGCTTTTATTGAAGAATACCTCAAAGATGGATTGATCAATATTATTGGAGGATGTTGCGGTTCCACACCAGAACATATTCAAAAAATAGCGGAGACCGCAAAAAACTATAAACCTCGCCAAATAGGAATAGAAGTCTAATTAAGAATAGAAGCCTGATTCCTTCCTCCCGATACCTATCGGGATTTAAGGGAAGGTGGCTTTAGGCTTTGTAAAAAGCCTAAAGACGGAAGGGTAAAATGAATAGAATGAAAATGAGCAAAAAACACAAATACTTAACACTTTCCGGATTAGAACCCTTGGTTGTCACCCCAGAAAGCAACTTTATAAACGTAGGCGAGCGCACCAACGTCACAGGATCACGTAAATTTCTACGTCTTATAAAAGACGAAAACTACAGTGAAGCCTTAGATGTGGCACGAGATCAGGTTGAAGGCGGCGCGCAAATTATTGATGTCAATATGGATGAAGGCATGTTGGACGGCGTTTATGCGATGACCAAGTTCTTAAACCTCATTGCCTCTGAACCTGATATTTCAAGATTACCGATCATGATTGACAGTTCTAAATGGGAAATCATTGAGGCGGGATTGA
Organism: Gelidibacter pelagius; assembly: GCF_017581925.1. Lineage (GTDB taxonomy): Bacteria > Bacteroidota > Bacteroidia > Flavobacteriales > Flavobacteriaceae > Gelidibacter > Gelidibacter pelagius. The sequence goes on from NZ_JAGEVG010000002.1 coordinate 311,737, forward strand.
AAGTGGTTCAAGGAAAATCGGTAGTGAATTCCATAAGTCTAAAAGAAGGAGAGGAGACGTTTATTTATCAAGCCAAATTGGTGAAGCGATACGGAGCAGCCGTCATAGTGATGGCTTTTGATGAAGATGGGCAAGCCGATACCTTAGAACGGCGTATCGAAATCTGTAAGCGCTCGTACGATATTTTGGTGAACAAAGTCAAATTCCCACCTCAGGATATAATTTTTGATCCCAATATTTTTCCGGTGGCGACAGGAATGGAGGAGCACCGTTTGAATGCTCTCGACTTTTTCAAGGCTACCCAATGGATTCGTGAGAATCTTCCGTATGCTAATGTTTCTGGTGGTGTGAGTAACGTTTCGTTTTCTTTTAGGGGGAATACAGTTGTTCGTGAAGCCATCAACTCGGCATTTCTGTACCATGCCATTCAGCACGGAATGAACATGGGCATCGTCAATCCGACCATGTTGGAGATTTATGACGAAATTCCAAAGGATTTATTGGAGCACGTTGAAGATGTGTTGTTTGACCGACGTGATGATGCCACAGAGCGCTTATTGGATTTTGCTGAGTCTGTAAGGACAAGTCGCGTAAGGACAAGTCGCGACTTGTCCATACACGAATGGCGAAATGATCCACTACAAGAGCGCATCACCCATTCCTTGGTTAAAGGGATTGAAACTTTTATCATAGAAGATGTAGAGCAGGCCCGTCAAGAAACCTCAAAACCAATAGAAGTCATTGAAGGCCATTTAATGATTGGGATGGGCGTGGTTGGTGACTTGTTTGGTAGTGGGAAGATGTTTTTGCCCCAAGTGGTCAAATCGGCTCGTGTGATGAAAAAAGCTGTTGCCTATCTTCAACCTTTCATTGAAGCAGAAAAGGATGGAAAACAGGAGTTTGCCGGTCGGGTTTTAATGGCCACCGTAAAAGGTGATGTGCATGATATTGGTAAAAATATCGTCAGTGTTGTTTTGGGCTGTAACAATTATGAAATCATCGATTTGGGTGTGATGGTGCCACCCGAAAAAATTATTGAAACGGCCATTAGAGAAAACGTCGATATTATTGGATTAAGCGGACTCATAACCCCGTCTTTGGATGAAATGGTCTATGTCTCCAAAGAAATGGAAAAGAAAAACATCAGCATTCCGTTATTGATTGGTGGTGCCACAACCTCCAGAGCACATGCAGCCGTTAAGATTGCACCAAATTATGGACATACCACTGTTCATGTCAATGATGCATCAAGGGCAGTGACTGTTGTAGGTAGCTTGCTCCAAAAGGACAATCGGGTGTATAAAGAACAAATTCGTGAAGAATATGAGAAATTCCGTGAGCAGTTTTTAAAACGTGGTAAACAAAAGAATTATATTACGATTGAGGAAGCGCGAAACAGAAAATATAAAGTCGATTGGAATAAGGCAGAAATTATTAAACCCAATCAGTTGCGCGTTCAGATTATTGATGACTTTGAGTTGACAAAATTGGAGGATTTTATCGATTGGAGTCCGTTTTTTAGAAGTTGGGATTTGCACGGAAAATATCCCGATATCCTAACCGATGAGGTTGTGGGAGAGCAAGCCACTGAACTATTTAAAGATGCAAAAGAACTATTGAAAAAAGTCTTCGACGGAAAACTTTTAAAGGCGAAAGCTATTTTTGGACTGTTCCCTGCTAATACCATAAATGATGATGATATCGAAATTTATGACGAAGCAGGAAAGACGAAAGTTACATTTTTAACCCTTCGTCAACAGTTGGATAAACGAGAAGGTGTTCCAAATATCGCTTTAGCCGATTTCATAGCACCAAAAGATTTAGGAAAAAAAGATTATATGGGTTGCTTCTGTGTTACGACCGGTTTTGGAACAGCGGAATTAGCGAAAAAATTTGAAGAAGATTTGGATGATTATAATGCCATAATGATCAAAGCACTTGCGGATCGTCTTGCGGAAGCCTTTGCGGAATATTTGCATAAGGAAGTCCGAATTAACCATTGGGGCTATGATACCGATGAGAATTTATCTAATGAGGAATTGATCAAAGAAAGCTATAAAGGCATCCGTCCTGCCCCTGGATATCCAGCCTGTCCTGACCATTTGGAGAAAAAAACCATATGGAAATTATTACAGGTCAAAGAAAATATTGGTGTAGAAATCACCGATAGTTTGGCGATGTGGCCTGCAGCAAGTGTTTCGGGGTATTATTTTGCAAATAAGGAAGCCAAATATTTTGGATTGGGCAAAATAACGGACGATCAATTGAAAGATTATGCGAAAAGACGAGGCGTTTCTAATGAAGAAGCTGAAAAGTGGTTGAGTCCGAATTTAAGCCCATCCTAACCTTCCCAAAGGGAAGGAACCGTAACGTTAAAACGGATAAAATTATAAATATTAATATGCTGCTGAAATACATTCGTGTATTCGTGGCAAAAAAAGATCCCCATTTTCGTGGGGAGTAAACATGAAAGTAACAGAACATATAGCACAAGCCAACGGCAATACGCAATTTTCGTTTGAAATTTTACCGCCATTAAAAGGACAGCATATCAAATCTATTTTTGATAATATTGATCCGTTAATGGAATTCAATCCGCCATTTATTGATGTGACTTACCATCGAGAAGAATATATTTATAAAGAACAAGAAAATGGATTGCTTAAACGACAAGTGGTCAAGAAGCGGCCTGGAACTGTGGGTATTTGTGCAGCCATTCAAAATAGGTATAAAGTGGATGCGATTCCGCATATCTTGTGTGGAGGTTTTACTAAAGAAGACACCGAGAATTTTCTGATTGACCTTGATTTTTTAGGCATTCAGAATGTCATGGCTTTAAGAGGTGATGCGGTTAAAACTGAAACCTATTTCACCCCAGAAAAAGAAGGCCATGAGTACGCCAATGGTTTGGTCAAACAAATTAATGAGCTCAATGACGGGATTTATTTGGATCAAGACCTGCAAAACACCTCAAAAACAAATTTTTGCATAGGTGTTGCTGCCTATCCGGAAAAACATATGGAATCTCCAAGTTTGGACAGTGATATTCATTTTTTAAAGAAGAAAATCAAAAGTGGTGCAGAATATATCGTCACCCAGATGTTTTTTGACAATCAGAAATACTTCGAATTTGTAGAAAAATGCAGAAATGAAGGGATTACTATTCCCATCATTCCTGGTTTAAAACCGATCGCAACGAAGAGACAGTTAAACTTGTTGCCACATCGTTTTCATGTTGATCTGCCTGAAGCCTTAATTCTTGAAGTTATTAAATGCAAGGATAATTCAGAAGTGAAACAAGTGGGCATTGAGTGGTGCATCCAACAATCAAAAGAGTTGCAAAAAGCAGGTATTCCTGTATTACATTACTATTCTATGGGGAAAAGTGATAATATTCAAACCATTGCATCGCAAGTTTTTTGAGTTTGAAGCAGGACTTAAAGCCTTAATGTAAAAAGATAGATTCCTTCAGGCATCTCGGTTTTAAATATTCTATTAAATTTGCCGTATAACTCAAATGAATGAAGTATTTAATAGTTGGTGTATTGTGTTTGTCGAGTTCATTTCTGTTCGCTCAAGAGGATCCAGGTTTATTCACTTTAGATGCCAATTATTTCTACGGGACAATATTAGAGCATAATCCTGATATTGCACATCTCATCACAGATCATCCCACAGGTCTGATTTTAAGTTATAATAAAAAAACCTTCGGATTCAAGCCTTGGGAAAGTCGTTATAATTATCCGGATTGGGGATTTTCTTTTATCTATCAGGATATGAAAAACCAATATTTGGGTGAGAATTATAGCTTGCATGCCCATTACAACTTCTATTTTTTGAATCGTAATCTGAACTTCAGGATTGGACAGGGCATCGCTTACACAACCAATCCATATAGAAAGGAAACCAATTATATGAACGGGGCTTATGGTTCCGATTTGATGAGCTCTACTTATCTCATGCTCAATTATAAAAAAGAGAATGTTTATAAGGGTTTGGGGTTTCAGGCGGGGATTTCAGTTATCCATTACTCCAATGCCAATGTTAGGGCGCCAAACAACTCCACTAATACCTTCGTTTTCAATGTTGGCGCCAATTACATGTTGAACTATGAAAAAGAATCCAGCTTTCAACCTTCAACTGAAGATAAAAAGTTCACTGAAAAAATCAAGTATAATATCGCTTTTAGGACAGGTGTCAATGAGAGCGATATCATTGGTAGTGGCCAATACCCATTTTATAACGTATCGTTCTATGCTGATAAACGAATTAACAGGAAAAGTGCGTTTCATTTAGGAACGGATGTGTTTTTTGCCCAGTTTCTGAAGGAATTGATCTATTACTACTCGGTAGCTTATCCAGAACGTAATGTGGACCCTGATACAGATTATAAACGTTTAGGGGTGTTTGTTGGACATGAGTTGTATATCAATAAACTCTCCGTAATTACTCAGTTGGGCTATTATGTGTATTATCCTTATGATTTTGAAGGCCGAGTATATAACAGAATTGGTTTAAAGCGTTATTTTGGAGATCAGTTTTTTGGAGCGATTACCTTAAAAGCACATGGCGCAAAGGCGGAAGCGATTGAATTTGGAGTGGGGGTGAGATTGTAGGAAGTGGGAAGAACGAAGCTCGAAGTGAAAAGAACGAAGCAGGAAGCGCGAAGAAAGATGGTTTGATCAATAGTAGTTATTCGGAAAGAAATATAATGAAAAAATACATTTACATCCTATTTGCAATAGTATTGCTGTCATGCAATGCCAAGGTGATGCCTGATTGTTTGCAGAATGCCGGACCAATGATTCAGATGGAGATTAATGTGCCTGAGTTCAGTAAGATCATTGTTTTTGAACGCGTACAGCTGATTCTTAAAGAAGCTCCCGAACATAAAGTCGTCGTGGAGACTGGCGAATATTTGAGAGATGACATTGAAGTGAAAGTTGTAGACAATGTACTGCTATTGAAAGATCACAACGCTTGCAACATCACACGAGACTATGGCATTACTAAAATTTATGTCAGTGCTCCCAATATTACTGATCTCAGATCGAGTACAGGGCTACCTATTTTGAGTGATGGGGTTTTGAATTATCCCAATTTGACGTTAATCTCTGAAGATTTTGAAGCTGAAGACCAATACCATACGGTTGGCGATTTCAGATTAGAGGTCAATTGCTCGAACCTAAACGTGATAACTAATAACTTGTCCCATCTGTTTTTAAGCGGAACGGTCGAAAATCTGGTCGTCGGATTTTATTCCGGTGACTCTCGTTTTGAAGGCCGTAACTTAATTGCCCAAAATATCAGGATATTTCAGCGCAGTAGTAATGACATGATTATTAATCCGCAGGCATCTTTAAGAGGAGAAATAAGAAGTACAGGCAATGTTATTGTGGTAAATGAACCTCCTATTGTGGAGGTTGAGACATTTTATAAAGGGCGTTTGATTTTTGAATAATGTTTTAATCTACAGTTAATTCCCGAAACAGACTTTCTAAATTTTTGTTCTTTTGATTGAGTTGTAAGATTTTTAAGCCATTATCATGCGCAAAATCAAATACCATTGGACGCATATCTTCTTTGGTGGAAAAAGTCAATTCATATATAAAGTCGTGCGTATTTTTGACGTATTGGATATGTTTCAAACGGTTCATCAAAACATCTTCAACGCGATAATCAAATTCAACTTCGATAATTTGCTCTTGGTTGGCTTTTAATTCTGAAAGCTTTTTGTCAGCAACAATCTCGCCTTTATTGATAATGATCACGCGGTCACAGATGGCTTCCACTTCTTGCATAATGTGAGTGGACAAAAAGACTGTTTTTTCTTTTCCTAACGATTTGATCAAATGTCTGATGTCAACCAATTGATTTGGATCCAATCCCGTAGTTGGTTCATCCAAAATCAATACTTCTGGATCGTGCAATAAAGCGTTGGCCAATCCGACACGTTGCCTATAGCCTTTTGAAAGTTGTCCTATCTTTTTGTGGGCTTCTGGTGTTAGTCCCGTAAGTTCAATAACTTCTTCGATTCGCGATTTTGAGACCTTGTAAACATCCGCGTTGAATGCCAAATATTCCTTGACATACATTTCTAAGTAAAGCGGATTGTGCTCCGGTAAATAGCCGACGCGTTTTTGAACCTCGCGAGCTTGGGTTTGAACATCAAAGTCATTTACTTTTGCCTCACCTTCTGAAGCATCAATATAGGTGGTCAGGATTTTCATCATCGTAGATTTTCCAGCTCCGTTGGGACCTAAAAATCCTACAATTTCGCCTTTATCTACTTTAAAGGAAATATTGTTCAGCGCCTTCTGATCGGCGTATAGTTTGGTGATATTATTGACTTCAATGGACATACTTCAAATTATTTGCTCAAAAATAAGCATTTTAGACATGCCAAGTTTTAACGAAATCGTTGTAATGCAAAAAGAATTGAAAAAATATTTTGTTTATAAAATTTATTCTCTACTTTAGCGAAATCAAATGATGCAAACAGCTAATTATACATATCAAAACTGGTTTTATTTCTTTTTTAGCAAAAGGGACGAGACTTCGTATGTGTAATTTATGAACAATAAATTTAATATAAAGGTCTCGATGAAAATCGGGACTTTTTTGTTTTTAAAAGTTTGAAATATCAGCAAAAATGATAAAAAATGTTAAATATAATTTAGCCAACACATGATAAAATCTGTTGCCATACAAGGAATTAAAGGGTCCTTTCACCATATTGTCGCTTTACAATATTTTGACAGTTCAATACAGCATATTGATGAGTGCATGACATTTGATGGCGCTGTACAAAGTGTTCTGACCAAGAAAACCGATGCGGTTATTATGGCCATTGAAAATTCGATTGCTGGCTCCATCATTCCTAATTATGCTTTAATAGACGATAACCAACTCCATATCATCGGCGAACATTATTTGGATATTCAGCATCATTTAATGGCATTGCCAGGGCAAAGAATTGAAGATATCCATGAGGTGTATTCACACCCCATGGCCTTGTTGCAGTGTAAACAATTTTTCAAACAACATCCGCATATCAAATTGGTGGAAGATAAAGATACGGCTGAGGTAGCACAGAGAATTCAGCAAAAACAACTCAAAAATGTAGGGGCAATTGCCAGTCAATTGGCAGCGGAGTTGTTTGAATTGGAGATCGTTTCAGAAAGTATTCAAACCATAAAACAAAATGAAACGCGATTTGTGATTGCAGTGACCACTAATTCTGAAGCTCAAGAAGTCCAGATCAATAAGGCATCCTTAAAGTTCGACGTGGACCACAAACGGGGCAGTTTAGCATCCGTTCTGAATGTGATGAGCGACTGTAGAATGAACCTCACCAAAATCCAGTCCATGCCAATAATTGAAACCCCTTGGAAGTACGCGTTTTTTGTGGATATCACATTTGATGCGTATAAGGATTATCAAAAAGCGAAATCAATAATGGAAATAATGGCTCAAAACTTTAAGGTTTTGGGCGAATATAAAAATGCACGACAATGATCACTTTTGCAGATAGATTAAATACTGTTGAAGAGTACTACTTCTCAAAAAAATTGAGAGAAGTCAACTTACTTAAATCCCAAGGGAAACCCATTATCAATTTAGGGATTGGGAGTCCGGATTTGGAGCCACCATCACGTGTTATTGCGGCAATCAATGAGAGCATGAACGATGCGGTAGCTCATAAATACCAAAGCTATCAGGGCTTACCAGAATTGAGGGAGGCGATGGTAGGTTTTTATAAGGAACATTTTGGCGTTTCTTTAAGTCCACTGACTGAAGTGTTGCCCTTAATGGGAAGTAAGGAAGGTATCATGCATATCTCCATGGCTTTTTTAAATGAAGGTGATGAAGTTTTGATTCCAAATCCAGGATATCCAACTTACGAATCAGTTACAAAATTGGTGGGTGCAAAACCTATTTTTTATGATTTGATAGCTGATAATGATTGGTGCCCTGATTTAATAACCTTGGAACGAAGTGATTTATCCAAAGTGAAACTGATGTGGATCAGTTATCCTCACATGCCAACGGGAGCTACAGCAAGCAATAAGGTATTTGAAGATATCATCGTATTTGCAAAACGGCATAATATATTGGTGGTCAATGATAACCCGTATAGTTTTGTGTTGAATGACTATCCGCGAAGCATTTTGAAGTATAAGAATGCTAAAGAGGTTTGTTTGGAGCTTAATTCGTTGAGTAAAACATTTAATATGGCAGGATGGCGTGTTGGGATGGTTTTAGGTAAAACAGAATATATCAATGCTATTTTAAAAGTGAAAAGCAATATGGATTCCGGAATGTTTTATGGCATCCAAAAAGGTGCTATTGAGGCTTTAAAATGTTCAAAAATGTGGTTTACAAGTTTAAATAGCGTTTATGAAGAACGGCGTCAAAAAGTTTGGGAATTGGCGGCAGCATTGAATTGTACGTATGATGAAAGTGCAACCGGTCTTTTCGTTTGGGCAAAATTGCCGGCACATATTAAGGCTGAAGAGTATATTGATGTGATCCTGAAAGAGCATTCTGTTTTTATTGCTCCTGGGACCATTTTTGGAAGTAATGGTGAAGGCTATATTCGGTTTTCACTATGTGCGCCCATTGAGGAATTACAAGAGGCAATTGCAAGGGTGAGGTTAGGGGTTGGTGTTCAGTGATCCCGCCTCCGCAAAAGCTTCGGACGGGCAGGTAGTGTTCAGTACTCAGTTTGCAGTAGGCAGTTTGCAATTGACATTGAGTATCAAAGCTCCGAAGGCGCGAAACCTTTGTAGCTCTGTAAAAAAATAATTATCGTAAAATAATGTCCCAAAGGGACGACATAATTAGTAATGAAAAACATATACATCATAGGTGTTGGATTGATAGGGGGAAGTTTAGCCCTTGATATTAAAAAACACGATCATAAGGTAAAGATTTTCGGGATAGATCATAATGAAAACCATTTGGAAGAGGCCATGCAGCTGAATGTTATTGATGCTAAAGCTACTTATGAAGATTTGAAAAATGCCGATTTGGTAATTATGTCTATACCTGTAGATGCCGCGGTCAATGAGATTATAAAAGTGTTGGATTTGGTTTCAGACGATGCCTTGGTGTTGGACGTGGGTTCTACAAAAGCTGAAATCTGCAAAGCCATAGAAGAGCACCCAAAGCGTCGCAATTTTTTGGCCACACATCCTATTGCAGGAACGGAGTATTCTGGACCCAAAGCAGCAATTTTGGGATTGTATCAAAATAAGACCAATATTATATGTGAGGTTGAGAAAACGGCTTTCAAGCTTCAAGAACAAGCATTGAAGTTGTTTTCAGATTTAGGGATGCGCATCCGTTATATGAATCCTGAAGCTCACGATAAGCATATTGCCTATGTGTCGCATCTATCGCATATCAGCTCGTTTATGTTGGGTAAAACTGTGATTGATAAAGAACGGAACGAACGTGATATTTTTGATATGGCGGGAAGTGGATTTGCTTCAACCGTCCGATTGGCAAAGAGTTCCCCTGAGATGTGGACGCCAATTTTCAAACAGAACAAAGCCAACGTCCTCGAAACCTTGGATGAATTCATCATCAACCTCCAAGAATTTAGGAAGTTCATGCATGAGGATGACTTCGAGGCTATTTATTCAGAAATGAAAAACACGAATTATATAAAAGAAATATTAAACGGTATACAATAGTATTAAATAAATAAAAATCAAAGTACCAAATTCCAATACTATCAGCTTATAGAGTAAACCTTGGAATTTGCCTGCCGGTCGGCAGACCGGGAATTTTAAAATTTGGAAATTAATAAGTATTATGGAAAACAAGAAAGAATTAGGAACATGGTTAGATGATTTGAAATTGGATCATCCCTTGGTCATTGCAGGCCCATGTAGTGCAGAAACAGAAGAACAAGTATTGGGTATTGCCCATCAATTGAAAGATACAGATGTTAGTTATTTTAGGGCTGGAATTTGGAAACCACGCACACGTCCAGGAATGTTTGAAGGCGTTGGTGCATTGGGACTGAAATGGTTGCAAAAAGTTAAAGAAGAAACAGGTCTTAAAACTGCAACTGAGGTCGCCAATAGAGCACATGTTGAACTGGCATTGGAGCATGATATCGATTTGCTTTGGATTGGTGCCCGTTCTACAGTGAGTCCATTTATTGTTCAAGAAATTGCTGATGCATTAAAAGGAACAGACAAGATTGTTTTGGTAAAGAATCCGGTAAATCCAGACTTGCCACTTTGGTTGGGTGCGATTGAGCGTTTGGCGACTGCTGATATCAAAAGATTGGGAGCAATCCATAGGGGGTTTTCAACTTATGAAAAAACGAAATACAGAAATAATCCAGAATGGCAATTGGCCATTGAATTACAAACTAAATTCCCTGACTTACCGTTGATCAATGATCCGTCGCACATCACAGGAAAACGTGATATGATTTTTGACGTGTCGCAAACTGCCTTAGATCTGAATTTTGACGGACTTATGATCGAGACACACACCAATCCTGATGCGGCATGGAGTGATGCATCGCAACAGGTTACGCCGGAGACTTTGATTCAAATTATGAGAGATTTGCGTATCAGAAAAGAGTCTGATCCTGAAAAGGAATTCAATACTAACTTGAGTAATTTAAGAGCACAAATTGATGTGGTAGATAATCAACTTATTGAAATGTTAGGCAAGCGTATGAAGTTTTCTGATGGAATTGGTGCCCTAAAAAAGCAAAAAAACGTGGCGGTTTTACAAAGTAAACGTTGGAACGAGATTTTGGGAAATATGGTGTTGGAAGGTGAACAAAATGGACTGAGCGAAGAGTTTATCCTTAAAATGTTCAAGGCTATTCACCAAGAATCCATTAACCACCAAGAAAAAATTATTAATTCATAATTAAAAAGGAGGCTGCTTTAATAGTAAGACAGCCTCCTTATTTTTATTTATATACTCAGGAGAATTTGAGGATACACGTTCACAAATAAAACCTTAAAGTTTTCAAGCGTTAGTTTTTAGTATAACTTAATCTTCGCGAAGCTTTTCTCATAAGGACATTAATTAAATCCTCTGAGCTGCTTCCCAAACCTCCTTTTACCTTTTTGTTATAATTCCATAATAATGTGCCGTTTTCAGCATTATGAACACTCATGTTAATTAATGCACTGTTTGTGGCGCCACCAAAACCCACAAGCAGACCTAATGCCAGCGAGGCTCCTTCTGACATAGGTTTGTTGGTTTCAAAATCACCAGAAATTACGGAGTCAACACCAAGAATTTGAGCTAGTTCTTGTGGAGTGTAGTCCAATATATTATCATAATTGATGTCTTTTTTATTTAATATTGCAGTAGTAGTTCGAACGTCTTGAATGTCTACGGTATTCATGTCACCTCTTTTTTTTCGTTTCAAGAACCAAGAGTATAATGCAGCTTGAATGCCTTCGCCTTCAGCTTTTTCCAAGCGATCTAATTGTTCACTTGTCATATCCTTCATTTGCTTGGGTCTTAATTTTACCTTAGTTTTAAATGGAACTATAGCTATGATTCGATGTGATTTAGCAATATCGTCAAATTCGGGATTTTCATAGAGATTGGTTTGGGCATTGACATTAATGAGAAATGCAAATAATAAAATTGGAATGAATAAATTTTTCATAATAAGTAGGTTGGTTTAAAAATTAAGTAGCTAATATACATTTTTCTTTAATTTTAAAATCGTTATTTTGTTGACTAAATTTGATGCATGACAGGAACCGTTTATAAGTCCACAGGAAGTTGGTACACCGTAAAAACAGAACTCGGTGCCTTTTACGATTGCCGTATAAAAGGAAAGTTCAGAATCAAGGACATCAAAAGCACCAATCCAATTGCGGTTGGTGATGTTGTGGATTTTGATGTGGAGGTATTGGACAATGTCACTACTGGAATTATCCATACCATTCACGATCGGGAGAATTATATTGTGCGCAAGTCGGTCAACCTCTCCAGACAAACTCATATTATTGCCGCCAATATCGACCAAGTGTTTCTGCTTGTCACCATAAACAATCCTCCAACATTAACGAGCTTTATAGATCGGTTTTTGGTTACCACGCAGGCTTATCGCATTAAAACAGTTCTGGTGTTCAATAAAATGGATACCTATAATGATGAGAATGTGATGGAAGTAAAGTACTTATCCTCTATCTATAGAAAAATAGGCTATGAATGTATCGAAGTGTCTGCTCTAACCGGGAAAAACATTGATCAACTGAAGTCTTTGATGAAAGATAAAACCAGCATGTTTGCTGGGCATTCTGGTGTTGGAAAATCGACCTTGGTGAATGCGATTGAGCCAGGCTTAAATTTGAAAACAAAGGAAATCTCCATGCAGCACATGCAGGGACAGCACACCACAACGTTTGCAGAAATGTTTGATTTGAGCTTCGGAGCTAAAATTATCGATACGCCCGGAATCAAAGGTTTTGGCGTTGTAGATATGGATAGGGAAGAAATTGGCGATTATTTTCCGGAGTTTTTTGCTTTAAAACATAAGTGCAGATTTAATAATTGTTTACATATTGAAGAGCCTCAATGCGCGATAAAAGAAGCATTGGATAAAGATGAAATCTCCTTTTCACGCTATAGAAGTTATCTACAAATTTTGGAAGGAGATGATGAACATTATCGTACCGAGGAATGGATGAAATAAGTCTTCAGTCTTCAGTCCTCAGCTGGCAGTCCTCAATCCTCAGTATTCCGTTGGCCGTGAGCCATCCAACCTGCAAGGTTTCAAAAACCTTGTAGGTTTAAAATAAGCTAGAATCAAAAACAAAATCAACATTTTAAATCACCCTATAAGAATATAGATTTTCATGAAAGCAGTCATCCAAAGAGTTTCAAATGCAAGTGTCACCATTGACAATAGTAAAGTAGCTGCCATCGGGTCAGGATTGCTGATTTTGTTGGGAATAGTGGATGATGATACGCAAGAGGACATTCAATGGCTGACAAGGAAAATTGCCAATCTTCGTATTTTTGAAGATGATAATGGCGTGATGAATCGATCGCTTATTGAAGTTGACGGAGAGGCTATTGTCGTCAGCCAGTTTACACTCCATGCCTCCACTAAAAAGGGCAATAGGCCCAGTTATATCAAAGCAGCAAAACCCGATGTCGCAATTCCATTATATGAAAATTTCATAAAGCAGATCGAAGAAGATCTAAGTAAAAAAGTACAAACCGGTCAATTTGGTGCAGACATGAAAGTACAACTCATAAACGATGGTCCGGTAACGATAATTATTGATTCTAAAAATGTGGAGTAACCATTTTGACATCTCTTAAAAAAGACTACTTTAGCGGCTTAACATGGCCCCCATGATCAGAATTTACCGCTTAATTTTTGTTCTGGTTTTTCCGATTTTCTGTCTTGCACAGGAGGATAAACTATTGAACTCCCAAACCATACCTTTTGCTTTAAGAGAGAATGCCAATGCCGTCGTCAGATGGGATGATTCCTATATTGAAGTAAAGGCAACCAATAAAATGGTTCATACCAATAAACGGATTGTCACCATTCTGAATTCTTCAGGAAACTCTAAAGTCGACGCTTTTTTGGGATATGATAAAGGTGTTTCCATCAAAAAGATGGAAGCGCGAATTTATAATGCCCATGGAAAAGAAGTTAAAAAAATCAAAAGAAACGATTTTGAAGATGTCAGCGCCGTTGATGGAGGTACACTTTATTCTGACAGTCGTGTTAAATATTTAAGATACACCCCAGTTGATTATCCCTATACTGTGCTTTTTGAAACCGAGGTTGAATACAATTACACAGCATATATAAGACGATGGCGACCAATAGAAGGCTTTTCAACGAGTACAGAATACAGCCGATACGTGTTTCGATATGACCCTGCCAACGAATTAAATAAATCTGAAGCCAATTTTGAAGCCTTTGGCGTTGTCAATCAATCCAAAGATGGCGAAATCCATTATGAAGCCAACAATCTTAAGGCCATCGCTTATGAAGCGTATAGTCCTAACCTGAAGGATATAACGCCGTATGCCATGCTCAATTTAAAAAATTTTTCCTATGAAGGATATGTTGGCAATTCAAACGATTGGGAAGGTTTAGGGAAATGGATGCATGAGCAATTGTTGTCGGGAAGAACTCGCGTTTCTGAAAAAACCAGGAATGAAATAATGACTTTGGTTTCAGGACTTGACGATCCCATCGATAAGGCCAAGGTAGTGTATCAATATGTTCAAAATAACACAAGATATATCAGTGTTCAAGAAGGTATTGGAGGAATCCAGCCTATTGATGCCCTAAAAGTTGATGAAGTCAAATATGGCGATTGCAAAGGATTATCTAATTATACCAAAGCCTTGTTGGATCTTGTTGGTGTTGAGTCTTATTATACGAGAGTTTATGCATCACCGGATAATTTAGTGGATATCAATAAGGATTTTGCCTCTTTTCTTGGGCAATCCAATCACGTTATTTTAAATCTTCCTTATGAAGGAACAAATATCTGGTTGGAATGCACAAGTCAAACCTCTCCTTTTGGATACAATGCCAATTTTACTGATGACAGAAATGTATTTGTGATCAGGCCTGATGGTGGTGAAGTTGTCCGCACCAAAATTTATACTGCTGCAGAAAATCTATTGGATACCAAGGCAAATATCGTCTTGACTGAAGACGGCGATATTGAAGCTAAAATCAATCTAAATTCCTACGGCACCCAATATGGCCATCATGAAAGGATTCAGTACAGAACCATAAAAGATCAAACACTTCATTATAAGGATTATTGGAGACATATCAATAATATTGATGTTCTTTCAATGAATTACAACAACGATAAAGACGCGATAAGGTTTACTGAAAACATTGAGTTGACCGCAAAGAAATATGCCTCAAAAACGGGTGATCGTTTGTTTTTGAGTCCAAACTTTTTCAACGTGCTTTCCAATGTTCCAACGCGTTATAGAGATCGAAAACTGCCATTTGAAATCGAGCGTGGCTTTCATGATATGGATGAATATGTCATTTCGATTCCAGAAAACTATGAAGTTGAAGCGCTTCAAAATGACCTTCTTATTGAAAATAAATTCGGCAAATACAACTATTCCATTACTGAAAATGACGACCATACCTTACTGTTTAAACGCAGTTTTATTTTGAATAAAGGTGATTATGTCAAGGAGGATTATGAGGATTTCAGAAATTTTTATTTAGAAGTTGTCAAACAAGACCAATCAAGAATTATCCTTATAAAAAAGTCTTAGCCACATGAAAAAAACCGCTTACTTCCTTATTGTTATTGCATTCAATTGGGCCAATGCCCAAGATTACCGATTCGGAAAGGTATCCATAGATGAGCTTCAAGAAACCGCATATCCCGGAGACTCTGAAGCAAATGCCGCAATTTTATACCTCAATCAAAAAACCTATTATGATTTCGTGCAAAGTGAAGGTTTTATACAAGTTACAGAAGTCTATAAGCGGATAAAAATTTATAATAAAGATGGTTTTAATTGGGCTACTGAAGAGATTCAATTAAGAGATGATGGTTCAAAAAGAGAATCTGTGGTTAGTTTGAAGGCAGTAACCTACACCTTGGAGAATGGGAAGATAGAGGCGACCAAGTTAAAGAAGGATGGCATCTTTGATGAAAGAAACAATAAATTTTGGAAAACTTCAAAGTTTACCATGCCAAATATTAAAGATGGATGTGTGTTGGAATTTGAATACAAAACAACATCACCTTACATAAATATTGATGATCTTAATCTGCAATATGGTATACCCATAAAGGAATTGGATATGTACGTTCGTATTCCTGAATACTTTAATTTCAATAGATATGTCAATCCAAGAGCCACCTATATTCCAAAAATTAAGGAGTATGAGGTAAGCAGAACTGAACATATTCAATTTAGTGGTAAAGATAGTAACCCTTCACGCGGACAAGTGACCGCCGGTAAATCGAATTTTTCAAATGAGAAATTGGAATTCAAAGAAATGAAGACGGAAATTAGATTATCCAAGGTTCCCGCACTCAAAAATGAAGTATATGTCAGTAATCTTAACACTTATCGAACAAAACTAATTTGGGAGCACGTCTATTCCAAAGATCTCAGAGGATTGATTACAACCTATTCCACCAATTGGGATGAGGTCACAAAAACGATCTTTAATGATAGCGACTTTGGTACACAGTTAAAACAGACCAATTATTTTGAAGAAGATATTTCTGGATTGATCAAAGGGGTTACCAATGATTCTGAGAAAATTAACCTTATTTATAATTTTGTAAAATCGAAAGTTAAGTGGAATGGCTATAATGGGTATACGACAGACAATGGTGTTAAAAAGGCCTATAAAGAAGGAGTTGGCAACGTAGCTGACATTAATTTAATGCTCACGGCCATGTTGTGTTATGCCAAAATAAATGCCAATCCTATGTTGGTCAGTACAAGAAGTAATGATATTCCTGTATTTCCGGCAACTGGTGGCTTCAATTATGTTGTTTCTGCCGTAGAACTGCTTAACGATGTTATTCTTTTGGACGCAACCGATAAGTTTTCAACCCCCAATGTTCTTCCAGAAAGAGCAATTAATTGGCAAGGTAGGATCATTAGAGAGTCTGGCACTTCAGAGTGGTTTGATCTTAGTCCTAAAGAAACAGCCAAAGAGAATACATCTTTAAATTTGAAAATTAATGATGATCTGTCTATTGACGGTAAGGTCAGAGGCCAAATGACCTCATTTGCGGCCAAGAATTTCAGGAGTAAATATGAGAATTTCAATACCGAAGAAAAATTGATGGCTCTTGAAAAGGATAAAGGTGAAATAGAAGTGTCAAATTATGAAGTCACTGATATGGATGTTTTGGATAATCCGATCATGTATGTTTATGATTATAATCTGAAGAATGGTATCGAGCAAATAGGCGATAAGGTATTTCTAACACCAATGCTGTTTTTTGCGCCTAAGGAGAATCCGTTTAAGGGAGATAAAAGAGAATATCCAATTGATTTTGTATATCCATTTAACGATAGATATACTATTAATGTGATTATTCCTGACGGCTATGTTGTGGAATCCATTCCTGAAAGTTCCGTGGTGCAATTCCAGGAAAATGCAGGGGAGTTTAAGTATATTGCAAAGGCAAATGGGAAGATGTTGCTATTTTTGATTTCTTTAGATTTGAATCAATCCTTAATTCTTCCAGATGAATATGATGATTTCAAGCAATTCTATCAGCTGATGACAGAAAAGCAAACTGAAAAAGTAGTGTTAAAAAAAATATAAGATGAAACTTCAAAACTCGCAAAAAATAGTTGATGAATGGATTAAAGCTCATGGTGTCCGGTATTTTAATGAGTTGACCAACATGGCTCAACTTACCGAAGAAGTGGGCGAAGTAGCCAGGATTATCGCGCGTCGATATGGCGAGCAGAGTGAAAAGGAAAGCGATAAAGACAAAGATCTCGGTGAGGAATTGGCAGATGTGGTCTTCGTTGTGTTATGCTTGGCCAATCAAACAGGAATTGATCTTCAGGCTGCTTTTGACAAGAAAATGGACTTAAAAACAAAGCGGGATCATGACAGACATCATGGGAATGAGAAGTTGAAATGACTTTTGAATTATGAGTTCCGTTTGCCAGCCAACCTGCAAGGTTTTAAAAATCGTGTAGGTTTGAAAAGCTAATATTCATTGGTTTGAAATAAAATGCAATAATTAAGATTTTTAAACTTTTTGTTGGGGATATAGGAGTTCATGAAAGCAGTCATACAAAGCGTTTCAAATGCAAGTGTTACCATTGACACCGAGCAAGTGGAACTCATTAATAATAGCTCTGTAACCATAGTAGAAGGCCAAAGATTGTAGGTAACCATTTTTGATATTTGATAAAAAGGGTTAGTTTAGCCTTTTAACATGGCCCCATGAAAAAAATTACCTACCTACTTATTCTTATCGCTTTTAATTGGTCCAATGCCCAAGATTATAGATTTGGTAAAGTCTCTAAGAGTGAACTTCAGGAAACCGCGTATCCTGAAAATCCAGAAGCAAATGCTGCGATTTTATTCCTAAATCAAAAAACCTATTACAATTATATACAAAGTGAAGGATTTGTACAGGTTACTGAAATATATAAACGTATTAAGATTTATAACAAGGATGGTTATGATTGGGCTACAGAAGAGATCCAGCTGAGAGATAATGGATCAAAAGGGGAAAATATCAGTAATTTAAAAGCAGTAACCTATAACCTTGAGAACGGAAAGATAGACGAGGCCAAGTTGAAGAAAGATGGCATGTTTGATGAAAAAAACAATAAATACTGGAAAACATCAAAGTTTACCATGCCAAATATTAAAGATGGATGTGTTATAGAATTTGAATATAAGATTACATCACCGTACATAACTATTCGTGACATTAACTTGCAATATGGCATTCCTATAAAGGAATTGGATATGTATGTCAGAATTCCTGAATTTTATAATTTTAATAGATATGTTAATCCGAGAGCGGTCTATATCCCAAGAATCAGTGAATCTCAGGTTAACAGAACAGAACATATTCAGACTAAGAGCAGATCAGGTTATGGTGTTTCAACTACAAGCTATTCCTCGAGGAAATGGGAGTTTAAGGAGAATAAAACCGAAATTAAATTGTCAAATATTCCGGCGCTAAAAAATGAAAATTATGTTAGTAATCTAAATACTTACAGAACAAAATTAATATGGGAATATGCCTTTTCTAAAGATCCTGGCGGTCAAATTACAAATTATGCATCCACATGGGATGAGGTGACCAAGACAATTTTTGAGGATAGAGACTTTGGAGGTCAGTTAAAACAGGGCAATTATTTTGAAAAGGATATTTCTTCATTGATCGAAGGTGTCACTAATGATTCTGAAAAAATCAACCTCATTTATAATTTTGTAAAATCGAAAGTTAAGTGGAATGATTATAACGGATACACCACAGATAATGGCGTGAAAACAGCTTATAAAGAGGGAGTTGGTAATGTGGCGGATATTAATTTAATGCTCACTGCCATGTTGCGATATGCCAAAATAAATGCCAATCCCATGTTGATCAGTACGCGAAGTAATGATATTCCGTTATTTCCTGCAACAGGTGGCTTTAATTATGTTGTTGCCGCGGTAGAAGTGCCCAATGATGTCATTGTTTTGGATGCCACCGATAAATTTGCGACGCCCAATGTACTTCCAGTAAGAGCAATCAATTGGCAGGGCAGGATTATTAGAGAAGCTGGCAGTTCAGCTTGGTTTGATCTAAAACCTAAAGAAATCGTAAAAGAGAGCATTTCCTTAAATGCCAAAATTAACGATGATCTATCTATTGATGGTAAGATAGGAGGTCTTATGACCTCATTTGCAGCCAAGAACTTCAGAGGTAAATATCAAAATTATAATGCTGAAGAAAAATTGATGGCTATTGAAAAGGATAAAGGTGAAATAGAAGTGTCAAATTATGAGATTACTGATATGGAGGTTATAGATAATCCGATAATGTATGTTTATGATTACAATCTGAAGAGTGGGATAGAGCAAATAGGCGATAAGGTATTCCTGACACCAATGTTGTTTTTTGCTCCAAAAGAAAACCCGTTTAAGGATGACAAAAGAGAGTATCCTATTGATTTTGTGTATTCATTTAACGAGAGATACACAATTAACATGATGATTCCTGATGGCTATGTTGTGGAATCCATACCAGAAAGTACCGTAGTTCAATTTCATGGAAATGCAGGTGAGTTTAAGTATATAGCAAAGGAAAATGGTAGGATGCTCCAGTTTTTAGTTATTTTGGATATCAACCAGTCCCTTATTCTTCCAAATGAATATTCTGATTTTAAACAATTTTATCAGCTGATGGTAGAAAAGCAAACCGAAAAAGTAGTGTTAAAAAAA
This sequence comes from Gelidibacter pelagius, assembly GCF_017581925.1. GTDB lineage: Bacteria > Bacteroidota > Bacteroidia > Flavobacteriales > Flavobacteriaceae > Gelidibacter > Gelidibacter pelagius. The sequence continues at coordinate 331,688 of NZ_JAGEVG010000002.1, forward strand.
ATATAAGTTGAAATAATTTTTTTTAGTTCAAAGTTTAGGATTCATATGAATTGTTCATTTCGGCATTAGTGAATCACCAATCAATTTAGGATTTCCTTCATGAAACTTCGTACTACTTTGTGTCACTTTGTGGAATAGCTTTTCTATTTTCGTTAATCGTTAATTAAAAATCATCAATCCTCAAATCTTTGTGAAACTTCGTGCTTCTTTTATGGAGCTTTGTGAAATAGCTTTTCTATTTTCGTAAATCGTAAATCACGCCTCCGCGAATGCTGCGGAATGGCAGGTGAAAATCGTCAATCGTAAATCAAAAATCGTAAATCCAATGTTGTTAGCTCTTCATAAATCTACCATTGTAGATAATCCCCCAAAAATTGTCATTACAGGTTCAAAAAGTGAGTCGAATCGATTGTTATTATTACAAGCACTTTATCCAGAGCTAAAGATTCAAAATGTCTCCAATTCTGACGATTCCGAAGTAATGCAAGAAGCATTAAAATCGACGTCAAACCTTATTGATATTTCTCATGCTGGTACGGCAATGCGATTTTTGACTGCTTTTTTTGCGACACAGGAAGGAAGAGAAGTTGTCATTACGGGATCAGCGAGAATGAAAGAACGTCCGATACAGGTATTGGTTGAAACCTTAAAAACGTTGGGTGCCGATATCTCTTATTTGGAAACTGAAGGCTGTCCACCGTTAAAAATCAATGGTAAATTGTTGTCTAAAGAGAAAGTGTCTTTAAAAGCCAATGTAAGCAGTCAATATATTTCTGCGCTATTATTGATAGCCCCAAAACTGAAAAATGGTTTGGAATTAACCTTAGAGGGAGAAATTACGTCAGTGCCATATATCAATATGACCTTGAATTTGCTCAATCAAATTGGAGTGAAAACCTCCTTTGAGAATAATAAAATAAAGATCAATCCGCTTGCGAATCTAGGCGCTCAACAAAGGGATTTAACGGTAGAAAGTGATTGGTCATCAGTATCTTATTTTTATAGTATTGTGGCATTAAGTGCTGTGGGGACTAAAATCACTTTATCCTCTTACAAAAAGGCCAGTTTGCAGGGCGATTCTGTTTTGTCCGAAATCTATACTGATTTTGGTGTGGAAACAAAATTTGGAGACCATACGATCACACTTTTAAAAAAATCAGAATGTCAGCTGAAAACTATGACTTGCGATCTTAAAAACGCTCCTGATATTGCCCAAACCATCGCCGCAACCTGTTTTGGACTCGGAATAGGCTGTTATTTAACGGGTTTACATACTTTGAAAATTAAAGAAACGGACAGGCTTGTAGCTCTGAAAACAGAACTTGAAAAGTTAGGTGCAACAGTTTCCATCACAGAAAATAGTTTGTCATTAGAACCTAATCAGGTATTTAGTTCAGAAAGTAAAGACTTCACTACTCAAGGGTTAGGGGAGGTTATCGCTACTTATCATGACCACAGGATGGCCATGGCTTTTGCTCCTTTAGGTCTCAAAACAAATCTTCAAATCGAAGACGCGATGGTTGTTTCAAAATCATATCCCACCTTCTGGGAGGACCTTAAAAGTGTCGGTTTTAAAATTACAAAATAATAAACGGTCATTTACTTGACAAGGCCTAGTTTGAGATTGTATCTTTGCAGCCTGCAAAAATCTATACAAATCGCATTGTGACGTACTTATGACTAAGTTCAGGGCGAACGATTTGATAGAAAAGGGTATTTTTAAGATTTGTTGGCAAACAGATCTGATCATTTAAAAAAAACACATAAATACATGAAATTATCCCACTTTAATTTTAAACTTCCTGAAGAGCTATTGGCTGAACATCCAACAGAAATTAGAGATGAATCTCGTTTGATGGTCTTGGACAGAAAAAAACAAACCATTGAACACAAAATGTTTAAGGATCTCATTGACTACTTTGATGAAGGCGATGTAATGATCCTAAACAACACAAAGGTTTTTCCTGCCCGTTTATATGGCAATAAAGAAAAAACAGGAGCAAGAATTGAAGTCTTTTTATTAAGAGAACTTAATGAAGAACAACGTTTATGGGATGTTTTGGTTGATCCAGCCAGAAAAATACGAATTGGTAACAAATTGTATTTTGGTGATGATGAAACTTTAGTGGCTGAGGTTATTGATAACACAACATCCAGAGGACGTACCTTGCGTTTTCTTTATGATGGATCGTATAAGGAATTCCGTCAAAAATTGACATTGCTAGGAGAAACACCATTGCCGAAATACATAAAAAGAGAGGTTGAGCCAGAAGATGAGGAGCGCTACCAAACTATTTTCGCAAAAAATGAAGGCGCAGTTGCTGCACCAACCGCAGGTTTACATTTTTCTAAGCATTTATTAAAGCGTTTGGAAATTAAGGGAATCGAATTTGCTGAGGTGACACTACATGTTGGATTGGGGACATTTAATCCAGTTGAGGTAGAAGATTTGTCCAAACATAAAATGGACAGTGAAGAAGCTTTTGTTACCCAACAAGCTGCCGATATTGTCAATGATGCTAAAACTCGTAAAAAGAGAGTTTGCGCTGTAGGTACAACTGCCATGAGAGCTATTGAAAGTTCAGTATCATCAAGTGGTACACTGAATGAGTTTTCAGGATGGACCAATAAATTCATTTTCCCACCTTATGAATTTAGCATTGCCAATTGCATGATCACCAATTTCCATACGCCAAAATCTACTTTATTGATGATGGCTTCTGCTTTTGCAGGTCATGATTTTATTAAAAAGGCTTACGATGAGGCTGTTAAAGAGAAATACCGCTTCTATACTTATGGAGACGCGATGTTAATTCTTTAATTGGCAGATCAATATACTTAGGGCCTCATCTTTTTGGATGGGGCTTTTTTTTAGTCGGCAGTCAGCAGTCAGCAGTCAGCAGTAAGCATTCTCAGTATTCAGTAGGCCGATGTCTACAATTGTTCGAAAGTTTCAACTTCAATTTCATCTTCAATTTAAGTCTCAATTGGACGTTGTAACCGAACTTTCTCAAATTATACCCTGACCTCTTCGCAATTCGTCAAACCTTTCATTATTTTTGCATCATCAATGGAAACAACAAAAAAAGACATACGCGCATTAACGAAAGAACAACTTCGAGAATTTTTCGTCGCACAGGGCGATAAAGATTTTAGAGGCAATCAAGTCTATGAATGGCTGTGGAACAAAGGCGCCCACAAGTTTGAGGACATGACCAACATTTCGAAAGAGACACGACTTATGTTGGAGGACAATTTTGTCATCAATCATATTGAGGTGGACCAGATGCAGCGCAGTAATGACGGCACCATTAAAAATGCAGTACGTCTGCATGATGGATTGATTGTTGAGTCTGTGCTGATTCCAACAAAGAAGCGTACCACCGCTTGTGTATCTTCGCAGGTTGGTTGTAGTCTCGATTGTAAATTCTGTGCTACTTCGCGTCTTAAACGCATGCGTAACCTGAACCCTGATGAGATTTTTGATCAAGTTGTTGCTATTGATAAACAAAGTCGATTGTATTTCAATAAACCTTTGACGAATATTGTATTTATGGGCATGGGAGAGCCTCTCATGAACTATAATAACGTATTGAAGGCTATTGACAAGATAACCTCACCTGAAGGTTTGGGGATGTCTCCTAAACGAATTGTGGTGTCCACCTCAGGGGTTCCTAAAATGATCAAGAAAATGGCCGATGACGAAGTCAAATTTGGTCTTGCCGTTTCCTTGCATTCTGCCATTGATGAGATCCGCACCTCCATTATGCCATTTAATGCAACGTTTCCGTTGGCCGATTTGAGGGAGGCTTTAGAGCATTGGTATGCCAAAACCAAAAACCTTATTACCTATGAATATGTGGTTTGGGATGGTATCAATGACACTAAAAAGGATGTGGAAGCCTTGATAGAGTTCTGCAGATTTGCACCCAGTAAAGTCAATTTAATTGAATATAACCCTATTGATGATGGCGAATTCCAACAAGCGGATAATGCTGCGATAGACATGTACATCTCCATGTTGGAAGCAAACAATATCACCGTGACGGTAAGACGCTCAAGAGGCAAGGATATTGATGCGGCTTGTGGACAGTTGGCAAATAAGTCTTAAAAAAGCTGCATCTTGTTTTATTTGTACTCATTATCGTATAAAACTCAGCTTTCTGAAAATTTAGATAGTATATCATTCCCATTTTTAGTACGTTTGTTATAGAAATACGCATGACGACCTCCATTTGAAAATTGACGAACAAATAAAGCAGCCCATTGCCTATGAAATGGAACTTTTTGAACAAAAGTTCTTACTTTCCATGTCTTCTAAAGTGGCGCTTTTAAATAGAATTACAACCTTTATTGTCAATAGAAAAGGCAAGCAAATGCGACCTATGTTCGTGTTTCTCGTTGCCAAAATGGTCAATAATGGCAATGTTAGCGAACGAACCTACAGAGGTGCTGCGGTTATTGAATTGATCCACACTGCCACCTTGGTACACGATGATGTGGTAGATGATAGCAATAGAAGGCGGGGCTTTTTCTCGGTCAATGCCTTATGGAAGAATAAAATTGCCGTGCTTATTGGCGATTACCTACTATCTAAAGGCTTACTGCTTTCCATTGATAACAACGATTTTGATTTGCTTAAAATTATTTCCGTGGCCGTTAGGGAAATGAGCGAAGGAGAATTGCTTCAAATAGAAAAGGCACGTCAATTGGACATCACCGAAGATGTTTACTACGAAATCATTCGGCAAAAAACAGCAACACTCATTGCTGCTTGTTGTAGTCTTGGTGCGGCTTCTGTAAAACCCAATGCTCCTGATGTGGAAACCATGCGTAAGTTTGGAGAACTCATCGGAATGGCATTTCAGATTAAAGACGATCTATTCGATTATGGTAATGAAGCCATCGGAAAGCCTACAGGTATCGATATCAAGGAGCGTAAAATGACCCTTCCGCTTATTTATGCCATTAATAATTCTACTAAAAAAGAAAAGTCTTGGTTGATCAATTCGGTCAAAAACCATAATAAAGACAGAAAGCGCGTTAAGGCGGTCATTGCATTTGTAAAAAGCAAAGGCGGATTGGAGTATGCTGTTTCTAAAATGCTGGAATTTCAAGACGAAGCTTTGCTACTTTTAAATGCCTATCCCGAATCTCAATTTAAAGCATCTTTGCTGCTTATGGTCAATTATGTTATTGATCGAAAGAAGTAGGGGTTAAGCTTGAATCGCGAAGCACGTAGCACGAAGTAGTTCATGTTTTTAAAATAAGAGACATTTATTTAACAAGATAACCTATTGATTATGAACGGATTTATTCTTGTTTTTAAAGAATTCACTAAATAAATAATTCCCCAGGCAACCTTTTACACACTTTTTGCGTCTTTATAAATAGAAGACCTAATAGAACCAATTTTTGAAAGTCATTCAATTACATAACAACAATATCGAGCTCATAAAAAAAGCAGCAAAAAACAATCGTGAGGCGCAACATGTGCTTTATGAAGTGCATGCGCCAAAAATGTTGAGTATTTGTAGATATTATGTCAAGGATATTCAAAAGGCGGAAGAGGTGATGCTAAACGGTTTTTTTAAAGCTTTTGTTAATTTGAAAAACTTTAAGAATGAAGGCAGTTTTGAAGGTTGGCTCAGGAAAATCATGGTCAGGGAAGCTATTTCTTTTTTGAGGCAAGAAAAGAAGGTTGAGTTTTCGGTTGAAGATATTGAGGTAAATCATGAGCAGGTTAACAATATTGAAACGGCAATCGAAGTGAATGAGATCCAACAGCATATTGACGCATTGCCCGAAGGTTATAAAATGGTTTTTGTTATGTATGCCATTGAAGGTTACAAACATCATGAAATAGCGAGTTTGCTGAATATCAATGAAGGCACTTCAAAATCGCAGTTGTTTAAGGCAAGACAGCTTTTGCAACAAAAGATCAACAAGTCGAACATTATAAATAATGGTACAGATGAAATGGGAAGATAATATAAAGGAAACGCTTGAGGAAAGAACAATCAAACCATCTACTACTTCGTGGGACACTTTAGCTGGCAAATTGGATGCCGCCGATAGAAACAAGAGTAAAACAATGTATTGGTGGATGGGTATTGCAGCTAGTGTTGTAGCCATATTATTTACGGTGAACGTTTTTTTTAACGGGAATAGCGCTGAGATTCAAAATCCAGTTATAGTAGATACGCAAGAACAGGTTGATGAACATCTCATTCCGATGGAGAAATTGCCAGTGAAGGAACAATTAGCGACAACTCAACAAGATGATGAAATGCGCGAATCGGTTGAGAAAAATACAGCTAAAGAAGAGCTTCTAAAAAAACAGAATGATTTAACACTACCATTAGAGCAAAATAGTTCCGTTGCTAAAATCGAGAAAGAAATCATTGAGCCGTTAGATACAAATCTTCAAAATGAAAGTTTAGAGGATAAAAAAGTCTCTGAGATTGTAGCGCAAATTCAAGATCTAAAAAGTAAAGGTCAAACTGTTACCGATGCTGATATTGATGCCTTGTTAGTACAAGCTCAGAAAGAAATAAGATACCAGACCATTATCAATGAAGGTACATTAACTGTTGATGCAAATGCACTGCTACAGGATGTTGAATCCGATTTACAGCAATCATTTAGAAATAAAATCTTTGAAGCTTTAAAAACAAGTTATGAAACCGTAAAAACTGCAGTTGCGGAGCGAAATAACTAATCCAATTCCTGCGAAGGCAGGAATCCCTATAGTCAAAATTAATCATCAATCAAAAATCGAACATTATGAACACAATCACAAAACTAGTTGTGCTGATCACTTTATGCTTAATTGCGAACATATCCCATGCACAGGACACACTCCAAAACCCAGACAATCACTTCAAGATCGAGAATCTTAAGCAGTTAAAGGAAACGATCGTAAACGAAGAAAAAGCATCTTTAAAAGCCGAAGTAGAGACGATTAATCAACGTCTTGAAAGAGGCGAGATTTCCCAAGAAAACGCAGAAGTCTTAAAGAATGAGATGGCTAAAAAGAGAGCATTGAACATTGAAAATCGCTTGGCCATTATTGATAATAAAATAGCACTTCTTCAACGCAACGATGCCAGCTATAAGTTAGAAAGCGAGAACAGAAATGAAATAGGCGTGAGTATTGGTTCTTTTACAGGAATTAGTATAAACAGTAAGAACGAGCCTCCAAAATATGATATTCGTACGACCAAGGATTTTTTGTTTGCCATTGGCTTTAACAACACGATTATCGAAGGTCAAAGTTTGGATGACTCACCTTACCAAATAGGAGGCTCTGGATTTGTGGAATTGGGTTGGCTCTGGAAAACCCGACTCTTGAAAAACTCAAATTTTGCGAGAATGACGTATGGACTTTCCGTGCAATGGAATAAATTGTCCATAAAAGACAATCAATACTTTGTTGAGAACGGAGAGGTGACGACGTTGGAACCGTTTCCGTATGAAATTAAAAAGGCGAAACTTAGAACTACAAGCTTAGTCGTTCCAATCCATTTTGAGTTTGGGCCTTCAAGATTTAAGGATTATGGTAACCGTATCAGATATTTAACAGGTAATCAATTCAAAGTTGGAATTGGTGGGTTTGCCGGTGTCAATTTGGGGACAATGCAAAAATTGAAGTATAAAGAAGATGGAAAAAATCAAAAGGATAAATTTAAATCAGATTACAACACCTCTAATTTTGTTTATGGTGTAAGTGCTTATGTTGGCGTTGGTGATTTCAGTGTTTATGCCAAATATAATCTCAATGATTTGTTTAAAGATCAAGCTGTTGCTCAGCGAAATGTGTCCTTGGGATTACGTTGGGATTTTTAGTTAATTTAATTCTATTGTGTTAGTCAAAAAGGGTGTTGAAAGTTATTCAATGCCTTTTTTTCTTTCGGTGATGGCAAGGAAGAAGTCTAATCATAATGAAATCGACATTTTGCAATCAATATTTCATTTTCTTTGAATTGGTAGATCAGTCGGTGCTCACTATCAATTCGTCTTGACCAAAAGCCTGAATATTTATGCTTGAGTGGCTCTGGTTTACCAAGACCTTCAAAAGGGTTCCGTGCAATGTCTTTTAAAAGTTCATTGATTTTTTTTACTTTCCTTTTATCTGTTTTTTGCCAATACAAATAATCTTCCCAAGACTCATCAACAAATACATATTTCATTTTAGTTCTCAACTAGGTCTTTCTCGAACGATTTTTCGTTTTTCAGCTTTTCAATGGCTGCATCTAATCGAAGTTCATTTTTTCGAGAAGACAATTCGTGGTTGGTTGCCATTAATGAATTGTACTCTTCTAATGACATCACTACAATTCCTGAGTCTTTGCCGCGATTGATGATTAGCGTCTCGAAGTTTTTAACCACTCTGTCCAAGTAGCTCTTAATATCTTTTCTGAATTCTGAAACGGTTGTGATTAACATAAATAATTGTATCATATTAGGTACAAATATATGTACAAAATAGGTCTTGAACAAATACTTACCATAATTGTGTTTTTAAAAAGAGGTTTAAGATGATTATATGACATCTTTTTGAAAAATGAGATCAGGTTTGAGAAACAGTTTTGACTTAGCTCGTTTTCCGAAAACTCAAAGCGCACATTCCTTAAATGTTTGCTTTCTTTGTGCTATTTTTACAAAAAATTACATCTACAACTTTGATTTCAAGATCCACTATAGACCAAATATTTGAAACCGCCCGTGTTGAGGAGGTCATTGGCGATTTCGTCAACCTCAAAAAATCCGGGAGTAATTTCAAAGGTTTGAGCCCGTTTAGCGATGAACGTTCACCAAGTTTTATGGTGAGTCCCGTAAAGCAAATCTGGAAGGATTTTAGTAGTGGTAAAGGAGGAAATGCCGTGACCTTTCTTATGGAACACGAGCATTTTACTTATCCTGAAGCTCTTAAGTACCTCGCCAGAAAATACAATATCGAGATTGAGAGAACCGAGCAGACCAATGAGCAAAAGGAAGTTGCCAATGAAAGGGAAAGCCTCTATTTGGTCAATGAGTTTGCGAATACTTATTTTCAAAATACACTGCATAAAACAGATCAAGGGAAAGCAATTGGCTTGAGTTATTTCAAGGAACGTGGCTTTACAATTGACACGATCAATACCTTCAATTTGGGGTATTCGTTGGATGAATGGCAAGCCTTTACTGACGAAGCCTTGAAGAAAGGTTACCAACTCGAATTCCTTGAAAAAACGGGATTGACCATTGTCAAAGACGAGAAACGATTTGATCGGTTTAAGGGTCGGGTTATGTTCCCCATCCACAGTATGAGTGGACGGATTTTAGGTTTTGGAGGTCGAATTTTGGGTGTTGATAAGAAGGCTGCAAAATATCTTAACTCTCCAGAAAGTGAAGTCTATCACAAAAGTAAAATCTTGTATGGTTTGTTCCATGCCAAACAATCCATCGCCAAAGAAGACAATTGCTATTTGGTAGAGGGATATACTGATGTCATCCAGTTCCATCAATCTGGTGTTAAGAATGTGGTATCATCTTCTGGAACAGCGTTGTCGCCGGAACAGATTCGTTTGATAAATCGTTTGACCAAAAACATCACCGTGCTATTTGATGGTGATGCTGCAGGAGTTCGTGCCGCCGTAAGAGGTATTGATTTGATTTTGGAACAAGGCATGAATGTCAAAGTGTGTTCCTTTCCAAGCGGTGCCGATCCGGATAGTTTTGCCAGACAGAATACTCCTGAAGAGCTTGCGTCCTATCTTGAGGGCAATGCCAAAGATTTCATACAGTTTAAAGCATCCTTATTGGTTGAGGAAGCCAAAAACGATCCTATAAAAAAGGCCGATACCATTCGGGAAATTGTCAATAGTATTTCAAAGATTCCTGACCCGATCAAACGGGAGATCTATGTAAAAGAATGTTCCAATATTATGGACATCAGTGAAGCGGTCTTGTTCAGTACTTTGGCTCAGATGGGTAAAAAGGAAACTCAAGAAGCCAACAGACAACATAAAACGGAACAAAAAGCTTTTGATGTGGTGCGCTCAGAACAGCCTGAAAAAAAAGTGAACCATCAATATGTATTGGAGCAGAAGATTATAGAAATCTTGTTGCTTTATGGTAACGAAACGGAAGAGTTTGAAGATTTAGTCATGAAGGAAGATGATGCTGGCGACCTGAAAATGGAGCCAATAATCCATCAGGCGAAGGTGTTTGAGAAAATATATCTCGATTTACAGGAGGATGAAATGCAGTTTTCTGATGAACATTTCAAGAGTTTATATTATGTTATTATTGAGGCATTGCACCAATCGAAAGAGTTTCAACTGAAGGATTTTATCAACAGACTCGATCAGAAAATGGCCAATGAGGTGACCACCATATTGATGAATGATGAACGCTATAGCCTCCATGATTGGGAGCGCAACCATATTATTCCTAAAAATAAGGATCAATCCATAGCACAATTGGTGACCCAAACGATTCTGAGTTTAAGATGCTTTTTGATCGATCAAAAGGTGATGGAATATAAGATGGAAATTTCTCAACCACAAAATAATGCCATGGGAATCATGGAAGATGTCCGGGATTATTTAAGGTTAAAAACACTCTTGTCTAAAAAATTAGGAAAAGTGGTTGGCGGAAAAATTTAAACGGTGCCCATATGTTGCGCTTGATGGATTAAATCCACAAGATTTGTGACATTCAGTTTTTTGAAAAGTCTGGCTTTATACGTGCTGACAGTTTTTTCGTTGATATCGAGTTCCAAAGCAATTTCTTTGTTCTTCTTCCCCGTGGAAAGCAGCTTCAAAACTTCGACTTCCCGTGTGGATAAGCGTTTGTAAAGTTTGCTCTTTGAGTTACGGGTTTCGTTAAAGTGCAAATGTTTCGCCATGTTATCACTCAAATAGATATCGCCATTATGTACTTTAATAATGGCTTCTCTAATAGTTTCTGTGTCTACCGTTTTTGAAAGATAACCGGAGGCACCTGCTTTAATAGTGCTGATTGCATAGATTTCTTCAGGGTGATAACTGAATATGATGACTTTTACATTTTCATGCTCTTTTTTAATAGCTCTTAAGGCTGTGATGCCATTGAGCTCTGGAAGATCAATTTCAGAAATGATCACATCTACCGGATAACGTCTTATAAATTCGAAGATTTCAATGCCTGTGCCAACAGTTCCAACGACTTCAATGTCTGGATCTGATTCAAAAAACAGTTTCAAGCCCTTTCTTACAATGGGATGGTAGTCCACAACCAATACCTTAATCATAATTTGTTGTTTGTTAGTTAATTAAGTTAGTCTATACACTTAAGAGGATAAGTTTAAGATTGTGGAGATTCGCTTCGTAAATGTATGAAAAAAAACATGATATTCCGCTGATTTTGATAACATTCAATGAATTTCATAATGAAATTGTTAAATTATTTTAAGTTTTCAGGTATTTCACATATTGGAATAGGAACCATTTTATGCTGGTTGTTTCTGTTTAGTTTTGAGAAAAGTTCAAAGACCTCTCGTTTTCTGCCTTCGAAATCATTGGCTGTTTTTCCATTTTCTTTCATGGTCATTGCCCATTCCAATTCCGGGTAGGACGCACCTATCTGGTCTTCATCACTTCTGTCATCGCCAAACAAACCGTCACTAGGAGCTGCTTTGATAATGGCTTCTGAAACACCCAATACTTTCGCGAGATCATAGATTTCAGATTTCATTAGATCAGCAATTGGACTCAAATCTACACCACCATCACCATATTTTGTGTAAAAACCAACCCCGAAATCTTCTACTTTGTTACCAGTGCCTGCCACCAATAAGCCATGTAGTCCTGCATAGTAGTATAATGTTGTCATTCTTAATCTTGCCCGCGTGTTCGCAAGTGCCATGTCAACGGTAGCTTGTTCTTTAGTGACAGACACTTCGGCCTTGAATTGATCGAAAACTGGAGTGAGATCCACCAATGTATCCTTTACGTTCGCAAAGTTGTTCTTTAATTGTTTTATATGTTCTTGCCCTCGTGATACATGGCTTTTTGGTTGATGTATGGGCATTTCAAGGCATAACACGTCCAAACCTGTCTTGGCACATAAGATGGAAGTAACAGCCGAATCAATTCCGCCAGAAATACCAATCACAAAACCGTTTACTTTGGCATTATTGGCATAATCTTTTAGCCAATTCACAATGTGGTCAATAACTTTTTCAGTTTGCATTTTTTGGAGGATTTAACACAAAGAATATTACCTTTGTACCACAAAAATAAAGTAATCGTCTAAGTAATAAAAATTAAAGAGGTTTAAAACATCTATGAAGAATATTGGTTTTCTATTGGCCCTGCTGTTTGTTTTTAACGCTTGTAAAGAAAGTGATCAGATAGAAAGTGAAATTTCTAAAATTGATATAGACCTAAAAGTAGAACGATTTGATTTGGATTTTGCCAATGCTAAAACTGTTGACTTACCCAAGTTGAAATCTGATTATCCTTTTTTGTTTTCAGAACGCATCCCTGATTCTATATGGGTTGATCGCATTAATGATTCGCTTCAGAAGGAACTGTCAAACGAAGTTGAAAAAACCTATTCTAATTTTGATGATGTTCATCATGATATCGCATCACTTTTTCAACATTTGAAATATTACGATAAAACCTTTAAAGTGCCAAGAGTGATTACCGTAACTTCAGATGTAGATTACAGAAATAAAACGATTGTCACAGATACAATTGTACTGATTTCTTTAGATACGTATTTAGGTTCTGAGCATCACTTTTACGAAGGTATTCAGAGGTTTTTGACCGTAAATATGAAGCGTTCTCAAATAGTGAGCGATTTGGCAGCAAACTATTCAGAGAATTACATATTTCAAAATAATCCAAAAACTCTTCTGGATGATATGATCTATTTCGGAAAGCAGTTATATTTTAAGGATAAGATGATTCCATTCAAATCTGATGCTGTAAAAATTGGGTATTCTGAAGCGCAATTGGATTGGGCGAATGCAAATGAAAGTGAAATCTGGCGCTATTTTATTGAACGGGAACTTTTATTCAGTACGGACAATAGTTTGGCTGGTCGCTTTATTGCCGATGCGCCTTTTTCTAAATTTTATTTGGAATTGGACAGTGAGTCGCCAGGTAAAATAGGTCAATACTTAGGGTGGCAAATCGTAAGATCTTTTATGAAAAACAATGACGTTCCATTCATGGAGATGTTGCAAATGAATGCTGACGAAATTTTTAATAATTCTAAATTTAAACCGCGAAAATAATGTCAAAAACCATAAAATCAACCATTGAGTTACACGTTGAACTGGATGAAAACCGCGTTCCTGAAAAACTAAGTTGGACGGCACCAGATGGTGGAATCAACAACGAAGAGGCCAAGGCCATGATGCTTTCAGTATGGGATAGTGAAGCGCAAGAGACTTTGCGTATCGATCTTTGGACGAAAGATATGCCTGTAGATGAAATGAAACTATTTTTCCATCAAACATTGGTCGAAATGAGCAACACTTTTCATCGCGCTACAGAAGATGAAAAAATGTCTGCAACTATGATGGATTTCTGCGATTATTTTGCCGAAAAATTAGAGCTCAATAAGTAAGATCCATAAGCCTGAAAGATTTCTAAAACCAACCTGCAAGGTTTCTAAAACCTGGCAGGTTTATATAAATAACAAATAAACAATGCGCAAACTCCTGTACGTTTTAATTTTAGTGTTGGTCGTTTTGTTCGGCTATCGCTTTATTTTTAATGATAAGGACAAAACGATTCTACAGGAAAATTCTGCACTCATCCAAGAGCAGATTAAGAATGTCAGCAAGTTAGTGGTCACCGAAGGGCATTTCAGTCAGGTGTTTACCTATAAAAATTCAAAAGCTATTTTTGCCAACTTGGTCAGTGTTGAAAAGAAGGCACTGGTAGTGGTCAATGCAGATGTAACGGTGTCCTACGATTTAAGCCTTATTGAATATGAATTGGATGAAGCCTCCAAAACACTCAGAATTTTAAGTATTCCAAAAGAAGAGATTAATATCAGTCCAGATTTTGAGTATTATGATATCACAGCTGATTATTTAAATCCCTTTAAAGCGGAAGATTATAATAAGATCAAAGATAAAGTCAGGGTGCAATTGATGAAAAAGATTGAAGCCTCCAATTTGAAAAGCAATGCACAAAATCGTCTGATCAGCGAATTGTCAAAATTCTATATCCTGACCAGTTCTTTAGGCTGGACACTTCAATATGAAGGTAATTCCATTAAATCTTCTGACGATTTGCAGAATATCAAACTATAATTTATTTTTCAAACTTAACCAACCTCCACCATTGGTGGCAATAATATTATTCAAATTTAAATATTCGGCGGCCTTTGCAGATCTGGCGCCACTTGCACAACAGGTAATTACTGGTTTGTTCATTTTTTTAATTTCCCCAATCCGATTTTTTAACTCATCCAATGGAATGTGTTTTGCGTTCTTAATATGGCCATTGTCCCATTCCCTTTGAGTCCGCACATCCAGAATAATGGCTCCTTTTTTTAAAAGTTCATTAATTTGTCTTTTTTTGATACCGAATATAAAATCGAAAATTCCCATAGTTTTCTTTTGTTTAAATTTACGAAATATTGAAGAAACCTTGAATTTTAAACATAGGAACTTGAACACCGAAGGTACCCGTCGAGATGAAATCATAAACACAGCCACAGAACTTTTTAAAGACAAAGGGTATAGTGCTGTAACCATGCGCGATTTGGCAACGGCCATGGGCATGAAAGCGGCAAGCCTTTACAATCACATCAACTCTAAGCAGGAAATTCTAAAAGCTATCATCATTTCTTTGGCTGAAGAATTCACACAAGGTATGGATGCAATTAAAAAATTAGATCAGACGGCCATCGAAAAGTTGAAACTGATTGTAGCACTCCACGTCGATATTACAACAAAGAACCCTCATGGAATGGCATCCCTCAACAATGATTGGATGCATTTAGAAGGCCAACTGGATTATTATTTGGGATTACGAGAGCGCTATGAACAAGATTTTGTAGAGATTATTAGAGATGGAATTTCTTCTAATGAAATTGTCGATACAAACCCTGAAGTAGTGATGTTCTCAATACTTTCTACACTGCGCTCCTTGTATTTATGGATCCCCAAAAAAGAAGAAATTAACGCAAAAGCCTTAGCCCAAAACTTGAGCGAGGTTCTCATCAACGGAATTAACAAATAGTTTACAATAAATTTTGTAAATTTGTCATTCAAACTAACAAGCGTTAGTTGATAGCTGACAAGTTTTCGAAAAATTTGTAGGCAGATAGATTTGAAGACTTTAAAGATGTAATCTTTTAGTTTTGTAAAGTTTCGAATATTAACAATTTATCGCGCATTAAGGCGTGGCACTATTATGGCAGAATTCCACAACCTCAAAGTGGCAGATATATACAAGGAAACAAAAGATTGCGTAGTCATTGCTTTTGATGTTCCTGATGTGTTAAAGGAAAAATTTAAATACCGACAAGGTCAACATTTGACTTTGCGAAAAGAAATCAATGGTGAGGACATTCGGCGTAATTATTCGCTGTTCTCAAGTCCGTTGGATGGCGAATGGAAAGTTGCTGTTAAAACCATACGGGACGGCGTGTTTTCAAATTATGCCTTTAACGAATTGAAAAAGGGAGATATTCTTGAGGTAATGGTCCCACATGGCGAATTCACAGTTGATGTGGATGTTGAATCCCATAACAATTATATCGCATTTGCCGCAGGAAGTGGTATTACACCACTGTTGTCCATCATTAAAACGCATTTACACGAGGAGGCTAACAGTACCTTTAAGCTGTTTTACTTGAACAGGACCGTAAAATCCATTATCTTTAAAGAAGAAATTGAACAGCTTAAAAATCAATTCTTTGGCAGGTTTCAGGTCTTTTATTTTTTAACGAAGGAACAGCGTGATATTCCGTTTTTGAACGGTCGCTTTGACAAAGAAAAATTGGCGGTGCTGACCAAAACCTTTATTGATATACCTGATACGCAACATGCGTTCATCTGCGGCCCACAAGATATGATTTTCTTGATTCGTGATGAGTTACAAGCGGCAGGAATGCCTAAGGATAATATCCATTTCGAATTGTTTTTTACGGGCAGTTCAGAAGAAGAAAATAAACATATAGCAGAAGTCCTTGAGCAACGAATTGATGGTACACAAGTGACGATTATCGATGGTGGAAAGGAATTCCATTTCATCATGGATGATGATTTCGATACTATTTTGGATGGTGCATTGGCAGCAGGAGCCGATTTGCCATTTGCCTGTAAAGGCGGCGTTTGTAGCACCTGTAAATGTCAAGTCATAGAAGGTTCGGTGAAAATGAAAAAGAATTACGCACTCGCCGATAAGGAAGTGGCACAGAATTATGTATTGAGTTGTCAGGCGGTACCAACAAGCGATAAGGTTGTTGTCGATTTTGACGTTTAGCAGGCAGCAACCTGGAAGGTTTAAATGATAATAGTAATTTGGGCGTTACCCGCCGCGGCGGGTCGGGCTTTCGGCAGTCGCTCTCTTCGAGGAGCTCCAACAATGCCTCAAATGCGAAGCATTCACGAGACCCAAAATATAAAATAAGAGTGGGCGAGTAATCCCTAACGCAGATTGTGAAGGAAACAGAATATAGTTAGAAAGATAAAGTGCGAACAACCTGCAAGGTTTCCACCATTCCGCCGAAGGAAGAAAACCTTGTAGGTTTAAATAAAAAGAAATTACGACGCAAAAATAACGTTAAATTTAATAACTTAAAATCAAATTCCCTATAAGCTCCCTCTCCATCGGAGAGGGCTGGGGTGAGGCTTATGAGTGAAGAGCAAATAAGAAATTTAGAAAAGCAATTCGAAGAACGTATCGCAAGAGACGAAAAAATCGAACCGAAAGATTGGATGCCAGAAAAGTACCGTCAGACGCATATTCGTCAGATGTCGCAGCATGCACATTCAGAAGTCGTAGGGATGCTTCCCGAAGGGAATTGGATCACCAGAGCCCCTTCTTTAAGACGAAAAGTAGCCTTGTTGGCAAAAGTCCAAGATGAAGCAGGTCATGGTCTGTACCTTTACTCTGCAACCGAAACCTTGGGCATTACACGTGAAGAAATGTATGAGCAATTGCATACTGGAAAAGCGAAATACTCAAGTATTTTCAACTATCCAACCGTTACTTGGGCCGATATGGGCGCAATTGGATGGTTGGTCGATGGCGCAGCTATCATCAATCAAGTGCCATTATGCAGCACCTCTTTTGGTCCTTATGCAAGAGCAATGGTAAGAGTTTGTAAAGAAGAAAGTTTCCATCAGCGTCAAGGTTATGAAATCATGATTAAGTTGGCAAACGGTACACTTGAACAAAAGGAAATGGCACAAGATGCTTTAAACCGATGGTGGTGGCCGAGTTTAATGATGTTAGGCCCTACAGATGCAGAATCTGTGCATACCGAACAATCCATGAAATGGAAACTGAAACGTAAATCAAATGACGAATTACGTCAGCAATTCATTGATCAAACCGTGCCACAAGCAGATTTGATCGGATTGACCATTCCCGACCCCGATTTGAAATGGAACGAAGAACGTGGTAGTTATGACTTTGGTGAGATTGATTGGGATGAATTTTGGCAAGTGGTCAAAGGTCATGGTCCAATGAACAAAGAGCGTATGAAAGCCAGAGTTGGTGCATGGGAACGCGGCGAATGGGTGCGAGATGCAGCCATGGCACACGCAGAGAAGAAAGCGGAAAGAAAAGAAAAAGAAGCAGTATAACAACCTGCAAGGTTTTCAAAACCTTGTAGGTTTGAATTATAACTTTTCAGGTTTGAAACATAATATTAAGTTACAAAACTATGACAACAACAAAGAATTGGCCATTATGGGAAGTCTTCGTAAGAAGTAAAAACGGCCTGGAGCATCGTCATTTTGGTAGTCTCCACGCAGCAGATGCAGACATGGCACTTGAGAATGCACGTGATGTTTACACCAGAAGAAATGAAGGCGTCAGCATTTGGGTTGTAGAATCCAAAAACATCACCGCATCCAATCCAGAACACAATGGTGAAATGTTTGAGCCAGCAAAAGATAAAGTATATCGTCATCCAACGTTTTACGAATTGCCTGATGAGGTTGAATATATGTAACTCAATTCCTGCGAAGGCAGAAATCTTTTCTAAATAACGATTCGCGATATGTGAATACTGATTGTTGAATGTAGAAGTTCAGTGATCGATAATCATCAATTTTTTAAAATGAAAGATAATCTCTATCAATATTTGCTCGGCATCGCCGACAACTCCCTAATCCTCGGGCAACGCATGGGCGAACTCTGCGGCCACGGCCCAAGTTTGGAAACTGACATTGCCTGTACCAATATTTCTTTGGATTTATTCGGACAGGTGCGCAGTTATTATCAATACGCCGCCAAAATCGCAGGCGATGGACGAACTGAAGACGACATTGCCATGCTTCGAAAAGAACGCGAATATCTAAACGTGCTTTTAGTAGAACAGCCCAACACCGATTTTGCTTATACTATGGCACGTCACTTTTTATTTGATGTGTATCACTTACTGTTTTTAACAGAGTTGAAGAAAAGTAAGGATATGACCTTGGCGGCAATCGCTACAAAATGCATTAAAGAGGTAAGGTACCATCAGCGATTTTCATCGGATTGGATCAGGCGTTTAGGCGACGGCACCGAAGAAAGTCACAACCGAATGCAAGCAGCAATTAACGATTTATGGACCTATACTGATGAATTGTTCCATCAAACTGAAGCTGATAAAGCGATGGTTTCAGAAGGTATCGGTGTAGATGTCACCAAATTAAAAGCAGCTTATTACGAAAAAGTAAATACGATTTTAGAAGAATCAACCTTGTCCATTCCAGAATCTAAGTATTTCCAAAAAGGAGGGAAAATGGGTATCCATACCGAACATATAGGGTTTTTATTGGCGGAACTGCAATACATGCAACGCACTTACCCTAATATGGAATGGTAAAAAAGAAGCCCACCTTAATCCTCCCGACGGGAGGAAACTGTTATGAATAAAGCGAAAGATATATTGCGTTCGAGTAAGAACTCTTCCCCTTCGGGGAAGGTGGATGGGGCTTTGATTCCAATATTGGAACAAGTTTCCGATCCGGAAATCCCAGTCCTCTCTATTATGGATATGGGCGTCGTGCGTTCTGCTGTTTTTGAAAATGATGTAGTGAAAGTTCAAATCACACCAACATACAGTGGATGCCCTGCCATGGATGTTATTGGTGACGACATTAAAAAGGCTTTAAAAGATGCAGGATACAAATCGGAAGTAGAATTGATCTTATCCCCAGCTTGGACCACCGATTGGATTACGCCAAGAGGCAGAAAGGCATTGGAAGATTATGGCATTGCAGCTCCCTTAGGTGCTGAAGCCGACAAAGATGTTTTACTGCACGGCAAACGCCTGGTAAAATGTCCGCAATGCGGCTCAACAAATACAAAAATGGTGAGCCAATTTGGTTCAACAGCGTGTAAGGCACAGTTTCAGTGCGATGACTGCTTAGAACCCTTTGATTATTTTAAATGTTTAAAGTAGAATGAATTAACCTGCAAGGTTTTCAAAACCTTGTAGGTTTTTAAATAGAAAGTATGAACGAAAGTATCTTATTAAAAATAGAAAACAAGGTTGCCTATATCACGCTCAACCGCCCAGAAGTCTTCAATAGTTTTAATCGCGAAATGGCATTGCGGTTACAAGACACACTTGATGCTTGTGAAAAAAACGACGAGGTTCGAGCCATCGTTTTGACTGGAAACGGAAAGGCATTTTGTGCGGGTCAAGATTTAAAAGAAGTGACATCGCCAGAATTAAATCCCGGTTTTAAGAAAATATTGGAAGAGCATTACAATCCGATAATCACGAGAATCCGCTCGATTAAAAAACCAATCATTGGCGCAATCAACGGTGTGGCGGCAGGAGCGGGAGCAAATATTGCCTTAGCTTGCGATATAGTCGTGGCTCATGAAAAGGTCAGTTTTATACAAGCATTTAGTCTCATTGGTTTGGTGCCTGATAGTGCAGGAACTTTCTTCTTGCCAAGACTTATCGGATTTCAAAAAGCATTGGCATTGGCTATGCTTGGCGATAAAGTGTCTGCAGAAGAAGCTGAAAAAATGGGAATGCTCTATAAAGTTCTGCCTTTAGAGACTTTTGAAGAAGAGGTCAATCTACTGGCTTTAAAACTTGCCAATATGCCTACAAAAGCTTTGGGAATGATCAAGGAATTATTCAATACTTCCATGACCAACGACTTGGAGGCCCAGTTAGCATTAGAATCTAAATTACAAATTGAAGCAGCGCAAACCGAAGATTACGCCGAAGGCGTTGCTGCATTTGTTGAAAAAAGAAAACCGAATTTCATCGGGAAATAAAGCAATTTCTCAACCTGCAAGGTTTTCAAAACCTGGCAGGTTTAAATTATTGATTAGGATGACTAAACTAAACTTCGATATTCAGTATTTAAAATTCAATATTCGTTATTCATGAAAATAGGAATCATCGGCTCAGGAACCATGGGAAGTGGCATCGCACAAGTAGCTGCAACAGCGGGTTGCAAAGTAAAATTGTACGATACCAATCAATTCGCATTGGACAAGGCAAAAGCAGCTTTGGAAAAAATATTATCACGATTGATTGAAAAAGATCGTATTGATGCTGACGAAAAATCCCGAATCCAAAACAACATTTCCTACGTCAATGATTTAAAATACCTATCAGACTCCGATTTGACCATCGAAGCGATTGTTGAAAACCTGGACATCAAGAAAAAAGTGTTTTCAGAACTGGAAACCTATGTTTCTGAAAAGTGTATTATCGCTTCCAATACTTCAAGCTTATCGATAGCATCGATTGCGGCTTCATTAAAAAAGCCAGAACGTTGTATAGGAATCCATTTTTTCAATCCTGCGCCATTGATGCGACTGGTTGAGGTAATTCCAGCTATTCAAACCTCAAAAGAAGTTTTGGAGAAATCGACAAGAATTATATCCGATTGGAAAAAAGTCGTTGCCGTGGCAAAAGACACGCCCGGATTTATAGTCAATCGGGTTGCAAGACCTTTTTATGGCGAAGCTTTAAGAATATACGAAGAAGGTATTGCTGATTTCGCAACCATCGATGAGAGTTTGAAAACTTTAGGGGGTTTCAGAATGGGGCCTTTCGAATTAATGGATTTCATTGGAAACGACGTTAACTATACAGTTACAGAAACTGTTTTTACTGCCTTTTATTTCGATCCGAGATACAAACCAGCCTTTACCCAAAAACGTTTTGCTGAAGCCGGCTATTTGGGAAGGAAATCAGGAAAAGGTTATTACGATTATGATAAAAATGGTGGTATAATCATTCCTGAACGCGATTATTATCGAGAGAAGGACTCTCATGACAAAAAACTAACGCAGCAAATTTTCGACCGTGTATTGGTTATGCTTATTAATGAAGCCGCAGATGCGTTATTCATGAACATTGCTTCCGCAGAAGACATCGATAATGCCATGACCAAGGGTGTCAACTATCCTAAAGGCTTATTGGCGTGGGCAAATGAAAAAGGAATCGATTGGTGTGTTTCAAAAATGGATGAATTATATGATGAGTATCGTGAGGATAGGTATCGGTGTAGTCCGTTGTTGAGGAGGATGAAAACTAACGGATTGAGGTTTGAAGTATGAGGAAACGGAGGGACTAACATTTTTTTATTAGAGTTATTGAGGGATTAGGTATTAGGCATTTGGTATTAGTATGAAAAGTGCATTTCATTTTAAGTTTGAAGATTTACAAGTTTATCAGAAAGCGATGGACTTTGGGGAAGTCGTTGATGTGATAGTCAAAAAGTTTCCAGCATACGAATTGTACGCCTTATCATCACAGTTCAGAAGAGCAGCCGATTCGATTGCTTTAAATATTGCAGAAGGCTATCCTGGTTCTGATGCACAATTTGTTAAGCATATAAATTATGCCATTTATAGCGCAAATGAGTGTGTTAGTTGCAGTACAAAAGCCAAACGAAGGTTATATATTAATTTTGATGAAGATGAAGAAAATAGAAAGTTGATTTCAGAATTGACAAAAATGATGTCTTCTTTAAGAAAGAAGATTTTAGAAAGAAACGCAAATAACTAATCCCTAATTCCAAATACCTAATGCCAATAAACGGAAACCTCATCCCTTACAAAATGCTCTCACTCGATGCCTACAGCACCTACCTCGGCATTGAAATTTTAGAATGTGAGATTGGTCGTTGCAAAGTTGGGATGACGATTAGAAAAGAAATGCTAAATAGCATGGGAAAGGCCCACGGTGGCATCAGTTATTCATTAGCAGACACTGCTTTCGGATTTGCGGCCAATACTCATGGTAAATACGCAGTTTCCATTGAAACGAGTATCAATCATATCGAAGCATTAAATGAAGGCGATTATATCGTGGCTGAGTCCGTAATTGAGAAGGTGAAAAATAAATTAGGATTTAATATCATCGAAGTCAAGCGAGGCGATGAATTAGTGGCTCTTTTCAAAGGTGTCGTATATAGGACCAATAAAGATTGGGAAGAATAACAAAGAATGTTTTAAATTTAATAACTAATAATTTTAAACAACAAAACATATGAAATGGAAAGGTAGAAGACAAAGTGGCAATTTGGAAGACCGTAGAGGCATGTCCAATAAAGGCAAATTAGCTGCTGGTGGTGGTATAATAGCTGTAGTGGTTGTTTTGCTGCAGCTCTTTGGAGGTGAAACAGGGCAAGTGTTGGCTCCAATTTTAGATCAAGTCAATCAATCTCAATCTGTATCAGAACCCGGTGAGCAACGGGAATTAACTGCAGAGGAGAAAGAAATGGGGGACTTTGCTGCAACGCTTTTAGCAGATACAGAAGATGTATGGAACCAAATTTTTAGAGAGAATAATCTTGGCGATTATAAAGAACCAGGAATGGTATTATTTACAGATGCGGTAAGAAGTGGCTGTGGAAATGCCAGCTCTGCATCAGGACCTTTTTATTGTCCTGCCGATCATAAACTTTATATGGATTTGGTGTTTTTTGATGAATTGAAAACAAGATTTGGAGCCAAAGGAGGTGATTTTGCCATTGCTTACGTCACGGCACATGAAGTTGGCCACCATATTCAGACTTTGCTCGGCACTTCTCAAAAAGTAAGACAGATGCAACAACAGTCCAGTGCGGCACAAGCCAATCAGCTTTCGGTAGCACAAGAACTGCAAGCCGATTTTTACGCAGGTGTTTGGGCGTATCATAACAAAGAATATCTGGAAGAAGGTGATATCGAAGAAGCCTTAAGCGCTGCAAACGCTGTAGGTGATGATGCTATTCAAAAACGAACGCAAGGTAGCGTGCAACCAGATAGCTTTACCCATGGTACTTCCGAGCAACGTATGCATTGGTTTATGAAAGGTTATAAAACGGGCGACATCAGACAAGGCGATACGTTTTCGGAAATACTGAATTAAACAAACAAGTAACAATTCAACCTGCAAGGTTTCTAAAACCTTGTAGGTTTGGAAATTAATAACAAAACAAAAGAAAAGATTCCCGCCTTCGCGGGAATGACATAAGCTTATGAAAGAAGCATATATCATTGACGGAATTAGAACGCCAATAGGAAGTTATCAAGGCACTTTATCGGCAGTAAGAACTGACGATTTAGCAGCTTTGGTCATAGCAGAAATTGTCAAACGGAACCCAAACATTCCAAAAGAAGCGTATGACGATGTCATTTTGGGCTGTGCAAACCAAGCTGGAGAAGACAACCGAAATGTGGCGCGTATGGCTTCATTATTGGCTGGTTTACCATTTTCAGTTCCAGGTGAAACGGTCAACCGCTTATGTAGTTCAGGATTATCGGCAATCATTCATGCCAATCGCGCCATAAAAGCTGGTGATGGCGATGTCTTTATTGCCGGAGGTGTGGAAAACATGACCCGCGGTCCGTATGTAATTGCCAAACCATCCAGCGCATTTGGATCCGATGCTAAAATGTACGATTCCAGTTTTGGCTGGCGCTTTGTCAATCCGAAAATGGAAAAATTATATGGAACAGAAGGCATGGGACAAACCGCAGAAAATCTGGTAGACAAATATAAGATCTCCCGTGAAGATCAAGATAAGTTTGCTTGTTGGAGTCAGATGAAAGCAGCTAAAGCCCAAGAAAACGGACGTTTAGCTAAAGAAATCATGACTGTTGAAATTCCTCAACGAAAGAAGGATCCCATTCTGTTTTCAAAAGATGAATTTGTAAAACCGAATACCTCTTTAGAAGTTTTAGGGAAATTGCGTGGTGCATTCAAAACTGAGGGAGGAAGCGTCACGGCCGGGAATTCATCAGGACTTAACGATGGAGCCGCCGCAACGATTATCGCTTCTGAAGCAGCTGTGAAAAAATACAATTTAAAACCATTGGCGAGAATTATAAGTTCAGCAGTGGTTGGTGTCGAACCAAGAGTCATGGGCATCGGTCCAGTGGAAGCCTCTAATAAGGCATTGGAAAAAGCAGGTTTGACGATGGATGACATGGACATCATCGAGCTCAACGAAGCTTTTGCAGCACAGGCTTTGGCATGTACAAGGGTTTGGGGGTTGGCAGATGACGACCCAAGATTGAATCCTAACGGAGGTGCCATTGCCATTGGTCATCCGCTCGGTGTAACGGGAACAAGAGTGGCGTATTCTGCTGCGTTAGAGTTGAAAGAGACCGGGAAAAGATATGCCTTGATTACAATGTGTATTGGGGTTGGACAAGGTTATGCTGCTATTATCGAAAATGTGGGTATCAATCCTGCAAGAGCTTAAACCTGCTTGTAGGTTTGAATAACCAGTCTTGTAGCTTTGATTAATCTATAAATATTATCTATATTTATATAAAATAAATATAAAATGGCAACATTTACATCATCATTACCGGACGAATTGCTTGAAAAGCTTTCTAAATTGGCAAAGGAACTTAAAATGCCAAAGAATAAACTTATCGAAAAAGCATTACAGTTGTATCTCGAAGAAATAACAAGAGCACAATATGTCAAATCGTTTCAACGCGCCAATAAATCACAAGAAATATTGGATATGGCTGAAGAAGGAATGGCAGATTACTTTAAGATGATAACTGATTTAGAAAAGGAATGAAACAGGGTGAAATTTGGAAGGTCTATTTTGATCCGGTCAAGGGAAGGGAGCAATCTGGAAATAGACCAGCTATCATAATCAGTGGTCCTGCAATGAATGAGAATCTTGATGTTATTATCGTTTGTCCCCTGTCAAGTTCAATTCATAATTTTCAAGGCAATCCAATTATCAATCCTTCCATGGAGAATGGGTTGTCTGAAATTTCCGAAATTATGGTGTTTCACGTTAGAGCACTATCAAAGGATAGATTCAAAAAGAAATTGGGAACCGCTTCTAAAGAAGAGCTAAAGAACACAATAAAAACCTTGAACGATATTTTAAAATATTAAGATCTGGAATAAAAGCGGTTTAGTTTTGAATTGAATTATAATTAGAAGTAAGGAGTTTAATAATAAGATGCCCACTCGTGGGAGTTACTATGAAAAAAATACAAAATTACGTCACAGGACAATGGATAGAAGGTAAAGGAGAAGGCACCCCTATGTACGATGCCATCACTGGCGAAGTCGTTGCGCTTTCAGACACTCAAGGACTGGATTTTGCTGAAATTCTCCACTACGGAAGAACCAAAGGCGGCGAAGTACTTCGCAAAATGACCTTTCAAGAACGTGGGAACATGTTGAAAAGTCTCGCATTATATCTTACCAAAAGAAAGGAAGGTTTCTACGAACTGAGCTATAGAACCGGCGCAACCAGAGTGGATAGCTGGATAGATATTGAAGGCGGATTTGGTAATCTCTTTGCCAATGCATCCTTAAGAAAATTATTCCCTAACCAATCCTATCATGTAGAAGGAGAGCCTATCGATTTATCACGTGGCGGACGGTTTATGGCACATCATATCATGGTGCCAAAACGTGGGGTGGCTGTTCATATCAATGCCTTTAACTTTCCGGTTTGGGGCATGTTGGAGAAATGCGCATCCAATTGGATGGCAGGTGTTCCCGCAGTTGTTAAACCTGCAACAAATGGTTCGTTTTTAACGGAAGCTGTGGTGCGTGAAATTATAGCCTCACGCATTTTACCAGAAGGAGCATTACAATTAATTACAGGATCAGCACGAACAATTTTAGATACGGTCGAATCTCAAGATGTGGTGACTTTTACAGGGTCTGCAGCCACTGGTCGCCTATTAAAATCGCATAAACGTATCATTGAAGAATCCGTACCATTTAATATGGAAGCAGATTCCTTGAACGCCTCTGTTTTAGGAGAAGATGCTGTTCCTGGAACACCGGAATTTGATTTGTTCATTAAAGAAGTCAGAAATGAAATGACGGTCAAATGCGGACAGAAATGTACGGCAATCCGAAGAATTATAGTACCGCAAGATTTGGTCGAAGATGTTCAGATTGCCTTAGGAAAAGCCTTGGACAAAGTCACTATTGGTGATCCACGTCTCAAGGAAGTGAGAATGGGCGCCTTGGTAAGTAAAGATCAAGTGACAGAAGTTAGAAATCGCGTTCAGGAATTGGCGAAAACCGCCAGTATTGTTTATGGCGATTTAGATAAAATAGAAACCATTGGTGCCGATGCTAAAAAAGGAGCCTTTTTAAGTCCGATTTTGCTACGCGAAGACCATCCATTTAAAAACTTATCGGTTCACGAAACCGAAGCTTTTGGTCCTGTAAGTACTATTATGCCTTATAAGGATATAGAAGAAGCCGTTACTTTGGCGCAAATGGGGAAAGGTTCATTGGTGTCATCCATTGCCACTTATGATGATAAGATCGCCAAAGAATATGTGATTAACGCGGCAAGCCATCACGGACGGATTTTGGTCATCAATCGTGAAATGGCAAAGGAAAGTACAGGTCATGGGTCACCATTACCAAACTTAGTGCATGGCGGTCCAGGACGTGCCGGAGGTGGTGAAGAAATGGGAGGTCTAAGAGGAATCAAGCATTACTTACAGCGTACCGCTATTCAAGGATCACCGACAACATTGACTGAAATCACTGGAATTTATCAAGCTAAAGCCAAATATATTGAAGCCGACCAACATCCTTTCAAATACCATTGGGAGGACATTCAACCTGGAATGTCGTTAAAAACCCATAAACGAACCCTTACTGATACGGATATTATCAATTTTTCGAATCTTACTTGGGATCATTTTTATGCACATACAGACATCACCTCTTTGGACGGAAGTATTTTTGAAAAACGAACTGCCCATGGATATTTCATCATCGCTGCAGCTGCTGGGTTATTTGTCTATCCAAATAAAGGACCTGTAGCCGCAAATTACGGATTGGAGGACTGTCGATTCTTACGCCCATTATATCATAACGATACTATTTATGTGCGATTAACCTGTAAACAAAAAGTGGATAGAGATGTCGCTTCGGCTGAGCATCCCAGCGGTATTGTAAAATGGTTTGTTGAGGTATTTGATGCGGAAGATGAATTGGTAGCTGTCGCTACAATTTTAACCATGGTTCAAAAGAAACAAGAGGTTTTTGTAGAAATGACCGATGATAAAATTGAAGAATTGCTTTCAAAGTTAACTCCAGACATGAAACCAACATGGGGTATCATGACCCCACAACACATGTTGGAGCATTTGGAATATACCTACAAGATCGCCTCTGGAGAGATTCAGGATTTTGATGTCACAACACCGGAAAAGATATTGGAAAAAATTCATGCGAGTCTTTATACCTATGAGAAATTTCCAAGAAACACGAATTTTCCATTACTCGAGAAAGACAAACTTGAAGATTTAAAATATCCAGACTTGGAGACTGCCAAACAAAAGTTCCAAGAACAAAGAGAAAAGTATTTGGAGTTTTTTAAAGAAAATCCAGAAGCAAAACTGAAAAACTTAGTTTTTGGTGAGTTGAATCGTTATGAATCGTACTTGTTGGAAAGGAAACACCTTAACCATCACTTTGAACAATTTGGATTAATTTAAACTTTGGACAAACCTTTCAGGTTTTCAAAACCTGAAAGGTTTCATCATAAAACATCATTCAAGAGTCAAAACAGTCTTGATTCTTGATTCTAAAAATCTTGATTCTAATATATGGAGCCATACGTAACACTAAAAAACAAAAACGGAGTAGGATATATCGAATTTTTCCATCCTGCGCAAAATTCCTTACCAGGACATCTATTGTCAGAATTGGCAAGAACCATTTATGCTGCTGGTGAAGACGAGCATATCAAAGTCATCGTCCTACAAAGCGGAGGCGATAGAACATTTTGCGCGGGTGCGAGTTTCAACGAACTTGTTGCTATCAATGATGAGGAAACAGGAAAGATATTCTTTTCGGGATTCGCGAACGTCATTAATGCCATGCGAAAATGCCCCAAATTCATCATCGGACGTATTCAAGGAAAAACGGTTGGTGGAGGTGTAGGACTGGCATCAGCCACCGATTATTGTATGGCAACTAAATATGCCCAAATCAAATTAAGCGAACTGAATGTTGGCATCGGACCGTTTGTGGTTGGGCCTGCAGTCCAACGTAAATTGGGTTTAAGTGGAATGTCGCAAATAGCCATGGACGCCAACACCTTTTATACCGCGGAATGGGCGAAGCAAAAAGGGTTATATACCCAAGTATTCGATTCCGCTGAAGAATTGGATGAGGCTGTAAAGACATTCGCGGAAAACATGTGCGGTTACAATCCAAAAGCCATGGCCGAAATGAAAACGATGTTTTGGCGAGGTACTGAAGATTGGGATCAACTATTGCTACAACGCGCCAAAATAAGCGGGCGATTGGTGCTTTCGGAGTTTACGAAGGAGAAGTTGAAGGAGTATGAGTGAATTCCTGCGGAGGCAGGAATCTCATAATAAGAAATATGAAACATTGATACGTATATATCATGGCAAACAAGCCTAAAGGAGTGATTTATATCGGTGTTACCGACAATATTAGAGAACGGGTCAAAGAACATCAATTAAAATATTATCCTAAATCCTTTACTTCAAAATATAATTGTGACAAATTGATATATATATATATAGAAGAGTATGAGAAGGGAAGTTGTGCTGCGAATAGGGAACGACAATTAAAAAAATGGAAAAGAGATTGGAAAATTCGCATTATAGAAGAAATAAATCCCGGTTGGATGGATATTAGTATGAATTGGAATCTCGACTACAGAAAATTTAGGAAATAAAATAAAAGATTCCTGCCTTCGCAGGAATAGGACTATGATCTACTCATTCAAAGGATACACCCCCGTCATTCACGAATCCAGTTTCGTGCACCCCTTAGCAGCGGTAACAGGAAATGTCATCATCGGCAAAAACTGCTATATCGGTCCGGGAGCTGCCATTAGAGGCGATTGGGGACAAATTATTCTGGAAGATGGTGTCAACGTTCAAGAAAATTGCACGGTGCACATGTTTCCGGGAAAGTCCATCACCTTAAAAGAAAGTGCGCACGTGGGGCATGGAGCCATAATTCACGGGGCTAATTTGGGTCGAAATTGCCTCATTGGGATGAACTCAGTAATTATGGATGATGCTGAAATTGGCGATGAAAGCATCGTAGGTGCCATGAGTTTTGTAAAAGCAGAAACCATCATTCCAAAGCGAAGTTTGGTCGTTGGTAATCCGGCAAAAGTGATTAAAGAAGTCAGTGACGAAATGATTGCATGGAAAACCAAAGGGACACAGCTCTATCAGCAATTACCAACCGAATGTCATGAGAGTTTAAGAGAAGTGGAGCCATTAAGAGAAGTTCCTGAAAACATGAAAATACAGGAAGATGTTTATAAAACGCTTCGAGAACACTTCCTGCGAAAGCGGGAATCTCGTGATTAAAGGCTCAAGCATCATGATATGGTGAATAGCATTGATGGAAAAAGTATAACAACAAAACGTCTAACCTGCAAGGTTTCAAAAACCTTGTAGGTTTGAATTCATGTCGGTTTGAAAACAAGAAATAATGAGTAAAGAAAAGAGATTCCCACTTTCGTGGGAATTAACCAACTTCCTGCGAAGGCAGGAATCTAAAGCATAAAACAATGAAATCATGGTTCGTCTATATCATGTCTAATAAGCCACAAGGTGTCATTTATGTTGGTGTAACTAATAATATTGATGAAAGAGTAAAAGAACATAAGCTTAAGATTTACCAGGAATCATTTATGGCAAAATATAACTGTGATAGATTGGTGTATTTTGAAATATTTGACAATGATAAGGAAGCTCTAATAAGAGAAAGAAGGATGAAGAAATGGAAACGTGATTGGAAAATACAACTGATTGAAAGTATGAATCCAAGCTGGATGGATTTGAGTATAAACTGGAATTTGGATTTTAATAATTATCGAAATGAAAGAAAATAAGAGATTCCCACTTTCGTGGGAATTAAGGATGCCCAAAATGGGCGAAAGCATCACCGAAGGTACCATCATCAGTTGGCTCATCAAGGAAGGAGACAGCTTTGAAGAAGGTGATATTATCTTGGAAGTTGCTACTGATAAAGTCGACAACGAAGTTCCAGCGCCAAAATCTGGGACACTAATACAAACATTATTTAAAGAAAAAGATGTTGTTCCAGTTGGAGAAATCATTGCAATTTTTGAAGCTTCGGAAGATATAACTTCTGATAAGAAAGATGTTCTTCCTTCTCAATCTGAAGTTTCTGAAGAAAAAACAAAGGAAAGACCAAACAAACCAGAAACGACGAGATCTACTTCAAGACGAATTACTTCAAGTTCAACATCCATTTCATTTTCAACTTCAAATCATTTCTTCTCACCGCTAATCCAAAAAATAGCAAAAGAACAACATATCAGTTTTGAAGAACTTGCTCGAATTCCAGCAACTGGACATGAGGGACGATTACGAAAAAGCGATGTCTTCAATTATATTGAGGAGGGAAGACCCTATAAGTTTGCGCAACCTGTAATGCAAGATCCAACGGCTTACCGAATTCCACAATTGAATTTCGATAAAGGCAAGGGTAGAATCATAAAAATGGATCGGATGCGCCAAATGATTGCTGATCATATGGTCTATTCGAAACATACATCACCGCACGTCACCGCTTATGTGGAAGCCGATATGACCAATATGGTCAACTGGAGAAACGCTAATAAGGAAGCTTTTCAAGAAAAATATGGCGAACGTTTAACTTTTACACCATTATTTGTTGAAGCCGTCTCTAAAGCTGTTAAGGATTTTCCAAACATCAATGCTTCTGTGGATGGGAATAACATTATCGTGAAAGAAGATATCAATATCGGAATGGCAACGGCCTTACCGAGTGGGAATTTGATTGTTCCTGTTGTGAAAAATGCAAACACCAAAGATTTAAGAACATTGGCTGAAAACGTCAATGAAATGGCCAATAAAGCTCGAGAAAATAAACTTGGAGGCGATGACATTAAAGGCAGTACGTTTACCATTTCCAATGTAGGAACTTTCGGTAGTGTCATGGGAACACCCATCATCAATCAACCTGAAGTTGCCATTTTAGCCTTGGGGATCATTAAAAAAAGAGCTGAAGTGATAGACACTGAAAAAGGCGATGAGATTGCGATTAGAAGCATGATGTACTTGTCTCTATCCTTTGACCATCGTGTGGTTGATGGTTTTTTAGGCGGTAGTTTTGTGCGTCGCGTTGCCGATTATTTCGAGCAATTTGATGTAAATAGAGAAATATAGATATGAACAAGACCTGACAGGTTTTAGAAACCTGTCAGGTCTGATCCTAAATCGTCCACCAAACCTTTCAGGTTTTCAAAACCTGAAAGGCTTCAAAGCGATAAATTGAAAAATATAGTATGAATATAAATCTCACATATTTAATTCCGATGTTTCGGTACTGTGAGATCTCAACATAAATTATAGAATTCGTGTCAAAAAATATAAGAAAAGATCTATTGAAAAAAGCTTTTATACACCTTTGTACAGCCAAGGCTATGTCAGAATTGTACGAAGCCAATTTCAAGCAAGTATCCAAATACGTACATGCCACCTCAAGAGGCCATGAAGCGATTCAAATAGCTCTGGGCATGCAATTGTTGCCACAGGATTATGCATTTCCGTATTATAGGGATGATGCGATGTTGCTATCATTTGGATTGAAACCATACGATTTGATGTTGCAATTGTTGGCTAAAAAGGATGATCCGTTTTCTGGAGGACGTACCTATTACGCACATCCAAGTTTACGGGATTTTGATAAACCTAAAATCCCGCACCAATCGTCAGCCACTGGAATGCAGGCCATTCCAGCAACTGGTGTTGCGATGGGGTTTAAATATCGAGAAAACGGTAATCTCTTTAAGGAAGAAAACGAAACAACGAAAAAATCAATTCTTGAGGGAAATGAGTTTTCCAATGATTATGATACGTCTGTTCATTCAGAAGATTCCCGCCTTCGCGGGAATGCGCCAATTGTAGTCTGCTCTCTTGGCGACGCCTCCGTAACCGAGGGCGAAGTTTCTGAAGCCTTCCAAATGGCCGTCTTGAAAAAGTTGCCCATCCTATATCTGGTTCAAGATAATGAATGGGATATTTCGGCCAATGCAGCGGAAATCAGAGCGCAAGATGCGTTTGAATATGCTAAAGGTTTCAAGGGATTGGAAGCCATAACTATTGATGGAGCCAATTTCATCGAAAGTTATGAAGCCCTTGAAAAAGTGATTGCCACCATTCGTAAAGAACGTCGGCCATTTTTGGTTCATGCTAAAGTGCCTTTGTTGAATCATCATACCTCGGGTGTGCGAATGGAATGGTATCGTGATGATTTAGAAGAAGCCAGATCACGGGATCCTTATCCAGTGTTGAAACAACAATTATTGGACCATGGGTTTTCAAACGATGATTTAGAAACCATAGAAAAAGAATGTCATACGATCGTAGAGACAGATTACCATCTATCTCTACTGGCCGAAGATCCCAAACCAGAAGATTTATTTACCCACGATTTTGCACCAACGCCAATTACTGAAGAAAAGGGTGAGCGTTCTCCAAAAGGTGCAGAGAAAGTCGTGATGGTCGATTGTGCCCTGTTTGCTGTGGAAGAGTTGATGAGAAAGCACAAAGAGTGTTTGTTATACGGACAGGATGTTGGCGGGCGACTTGGAGGAGTGTTCCGAGAAGCGGCAACCTTAGCTCAAAAATTCGGAGATGGTCGTGTATTCAATACGCCAATACAAGAAGCTTTTATTGTTGGGTCAACCGTTGGGATGAGTGCTGTTGGACTAAAGCCCATTGTTGAAGTTCAATTTGCCGATTATATTTGGCCAGGCTTAAACCAATTATTCACAGAAGTGAGCAGAAGCTGCTACTTATCCAACGGAAAATGGCCTGTGAGCATGGTTTTGCGTGTGCCAATTGGTGCTTACGGCAGTGGTGGTCCTTACCATTCTTCTTCGGTAGAAAGTATTGTCACTAATATCAGAGGCATTAAAATCGCTTACCCGAGCAATGGTGCCGATTTAAAAGGCTTGATGAAGGCGGCCTATTACGATCCCAATCCAGTCGTAATTTTAGAACACAAAGGTTTGTATTGGAGTAAGGTGCCAGGCACAAAAGGAGCTACTTCTGTTGAGCCGAGTGAGGATTATGTATTGCCATTTGGAAAAGCTTGGGTACTTCAAGAAATCTGGAAGCAAGAAGGAAAAGAAACCATAACGATTGTGACTTACGGAATGGGTGTGCATTGGGCATATAATGCGTCAGGCGAATTAGGGATGCGTGACCAAATTGAAATCATTGATCTGAGAACCTTGTTCCCGTTGGATGAAGAAACTATTATGACATCCGTCAAGAAAACAGGAAAATGCCTTGTGGTTACCGAAGAACCTTCAAATAATTCTTTTGCACGAGCTTTGGCAGGTAAAATTCAGGAAGATTGTTTTAAGTTTTTAGATGCTCCAGTGATGACCATCGGAAGTGAGAATATGCCTGCAATTCCACTCAATTCAATATTGGAGGAGACGATGATTCCGAGTACTGAAAAGGTCAAAGTCAAAATAAATGAGTTACTTAATTACTGATTAGAGTTAAAGTGTTCGGTGATTGCTTGTTAATTTTACATCCAACACTAAAACTAGTATTATGAAAAAAATAATTTTTATGTCATTTATGTCGTTGTTTATGACCTTTTCCTTGACATCTTGTAGAGAAGAGACGGAGAAAGAGAAAATCATAAACGAAATGAAAGATGAAGGTGCTGATATCGATGTCAGTAAAGATGGCGACAAAATTAAAATGGAAACTGAAAACAGAAAAGTCAAAATCAAAACTGATGATGATGGTGACGTCAAAATAAAGGATAAAACTGACAATGACGATAATTAAGGTTTAAAGCAAAAAAAAAACGATTCTT
>NZ_JAGEVG010000030.1 GCF_017581925.1 Gelidibacter pelagius
AATAAGTTAGTAATTAAATAGACAACTCAATCATAAATACCTCTATGAAAACTATTAATGTAAAACTAAGGGGAATAGCAAGAGGGTAACACGCTTCGCGATGTTACATATAACCACTTTACATCAATATACTGATTATCAGTCACATAGAAACACATCCATTTTTCCCTTTTCATTAATTTGCAACAAATCGCCTCCAACAGCCAGTAAACAGGGAAGAATTTGCGACAATTGATTAATTATCGAGTTTTTTATTGGGAAATTGGATATTGTCCAACAGTGTATAAGAGTTTTCAGAAAACTATTCAATTCACATATTGTAGATCGTACATAATGCTAATTTTTTTCTTTTCAATAGCAACTATCTCTACAAGGAAAAAGTGGAAACGTGTAAAGCTTTCAGAAAGACAAGAATGATTTTAAAGTAAAATTTTTATTATATGGGGTTTTTGATTTCATGTGTGAACTCCAAATTACTAAAAAAATTGGAAGAAACTTTTGAAAAACAAAGCCAGCCAAAAGCCCTTTTGCCAAAGCCGTTTGAATTGAAATAGATACTTGGGCACTATGATTTCGTGAAATTAAAATTCTGTTTTTGAAATTGAAACCTGAGGAAATCAAAATCTATTTTCTATATGTTGGCAGACTGTAATAATTATAGTTACCGTTGTGCTGATTATCTGAATTGCCCTTTCTACACAACCAGACTATGCAGTCAAATTATTACAAGAGGTTTGATAAGAATATTATCGCGGGCAATAATTATCCTTAATTCAAAAACGAGGGCGATATTTGACTATATTTACACCTGTATTAATGTCGAAGGTGTTCGATGCCCTCGTATAAACAACCAAAGTATGGAAGATAAAACCTTATATAATCCGAGTGCACCATATAATAGTCTACCACTTCTACCACCACAAAAAGAAATAGAAAGCATAGCTATTCTCAAAAAAACCATCATGGCAAGTAGGGCATTATCCGAATTGAAAGGAGCGATAACCAACTTGCCAAACCCCATATTGTTCATTGACACTATCAATTTGCAGGAAGCGAGGGCAAGTTCTGCCATTGAGAATATAATAACAACCCAAGACGAATTGTTCAAAGCCTCAATTGCAGAGAAAAAAAATGATAACCCAGCAACCAAGGAAGTAATGCACTATAAGGACGCACTGTGGTATGGAATGGAAGAGATAACGAAAAAACCTATGCTCACCACCAATCTTTTTATCGCCATCATGCGGATAATCAAGAAAAATAACTCCGGCATAAGAAACGCTCCCGGGACACAATTGAAAAATCCTGTGACGAATAAAGTAATCTATACACCACCGGAAGGGGAAAATATTATTAGAGGAAAATTAAAAAACCTAGAAGATTTTATCCATTCTCAAGATGATCTGGATCCTCTAATTAAAATGGCAATCATCCATTATCAGTTTGAGGCTATCCATCCGTTTTTTGATGGGAATGGTCGTACAGGACGAATTATTCTGTTGCTATATCTAAAATTGGCAGGGCTCATGGATTTGCCAGCGCTGTATCTCAGTAGCTATATAATTGAACATAAGAACGACTATTACACCAATCTTCGTAACGTCACAGAGGAAGGCAATTGGGAGGCTTGGATATTGTACATGCTAGATATGGTCGAACAAACCGCCTCGAAGGGAAGGCAACAAATTGCTGAAATTGAAAAACTCATGAATACCATGGGAACTGAAATCCAGAAACTACTGCCTAGGATATATTCAAAGGACTTGATGGAGCAATTGTTTAGGTTGCCATATACAAAAAGAAACCATTTGGAAAATGCAGGACTGGGTAACTTGAAGACTGTTGGAAATTATCTCAAGGAATTAGAAAAAGAAGGATTTTTAAGGAGCGAGCATGTGGGTAAGGAAAAACTGTACTTGAATTTTAGACTTTTGGAGGTTTTGAAAGGTTAGAAACGTCATAGTGCGTAAAAGCTATCCATCAAAAGGGTACGTTATTTATTAATTAAAGGGAGAGAGTGATTTTGAAATTTAATTTTAGCTGAAATTTCCTTTCAATACACTCCCGTAGCCTTGTGAGGAGCGCATTGAAAGGAAATTCATTATCCTTAAAAAAATGTTTGTTTGGTTTGGGCCTTTGGTTCCAACTTTTTCGTTTCAAACCTTATCAGCAGATTGTCTATGTCCTCGCTTATCTTTGATTCTACGACCCTGGCGTAAATCTGTGTTGTTGACAGCTTGTTATGCCCCAAGAGCTTTGATACGGTCTCAATGGGAACGCCATTGGAGAGCATGACGGTAGTTGCAAAGGTATGTCTGGCAACATGGAACGTTATATTCTTATGGATACCACAGTCCTCTGCTATTTCCTTTAGGTATTTGTTGGTCTTTTGGTTGGAGCTGAGTGGAAGGATGGTTTTATTGTTTGTTTTTTCGGCTTCATCCCTATATTTTTCAATAATTGCCAAGGCTTTGGGCAAAATGGGAATTTTGACCGTTTCATTTGTTTTTTCACGTTTGGTAAAGATCCAATAGTTGTTATCGATGCCCCGAGTAATATGGTTCAGGGTCAGTTCCCTGACATCCACATAGGACAGTCCCGTGTAACAGGAGAATATAAAATAGTCCTTAACTCGTTCCAACCGTTCATTAGTGTAATGCGTATTCTCAATCAGTTCGAGTTCGCGCTCAGTAAGGAACTGTCTGTCAAATTTATCGAACTTAAGCTGAAATTGGTTGAACGGATTTTTTGGAATCCATTCCAACTTAACGGCAAGGTTGACCATTTTTTTAAAGCGTTCCATATGTTTCATAACCCCATTGTTGGACAGCACTAATTCTTTTTTTGCATTTCTGTAAGCTCTCAGGAACTGCTCAAAATCACAAATGAACCGATAGTTCAATTGTTTCAGGTAAATGTCATCCACTTTTGAAACTTTGCCCAAATACTTCAGCAGATACCTTTCTGTAGTGTAATAATTCTTCATGGTGCCATATTTCAGGATGCTGACCATGTTAGTGTTATGGTACGTCATGAGCTCGGTCAATGTCTTATGGTTCTCGTCCAGACCCAAATAACGCGCTTTCACGGCGTTGGCGGTAACGATCTTTCCTTCTTCCAGTAATTGCTTATGGCAGTCCAATAAGTGGCTGTATACCTGGTCTAAGTAGGTATTGAGCACTTTTGTTTTGTAGGAGCTTCCACGAGCCCTGTTTTTGTTGCTGTCCCATTCCCTTAAAAGTGTACACCTTTTTAAACTGATTTCTGAACGTTTTTGATTGACGGTGATGCGTGCAAAAATATTCAATTGCTCCGCGTTGCTTCGGGATTTTCTAGTATAGAAAATCACGGCAAAGGTGGTGTTTGTCTGCATTGTTGATGTCTTTGGTTAAACAAAAATGTTTTAAAGACAAAAGTCAAATCGTTTTTAAAGTCCTTTAAATTTACGACAATTTTGGTAAGAAAGTGTTCACCGAATTGTACACCTTTTAGTTGATATTATATGATATCAAGTGATATCATTAAAAACGAAAAACACTGATAATCATACGATTAACAGTGTTTTAGTTTGTCCTATTGCTAGGTTTGTCGGGGTGGCAGGATTCGAACCTGCGACCTCCGCGTCCCAAACGCGGCGCGATAACCGGGCTACGCTACACCCCGAATTGGTTATCTTCAATAATCGCTCGATTCTTCAAAATCGAGGTGCAAATATATACCTTTTCTTTAAATAGTAACAATTATTATTTCTAAATTTAGACTTTAAAGACTAATTGTATGAAAATTAAGAATTATTTTATTTTGGTATTTGCATTTATAGGTTTTATATCCTGTGCTCAGGATAAAAATCCGATTAATAATGATCATGGATATGAAGTGGTGGTTTCTGAATTAACGATTCCCTGGGGCTTTGTGTTTTTACCCGACGGCTCAATGTTGATCAATGAGAAAGAAGGTAAGATGATTCATTTTAAAGATGGTAATAAAACCGAAGTTCAAGGACTCCCAAAGATCTCCAATAGA
Organism: Gelidibacter pelagius; assembly: GCF_017581925.1. GTDB lineage: Bacteria > Bacteroidota > Bacteroidia > Flavobacteriales > Flavobacteriaceae > Gelidibacter > Gelidibacter pelagius. Next base: position 4,024 of record NZ_JAGEVG010000030.1, read on the forward strand.
GGTCAGGGCGGATTGATGGATATTGCATTGCATCCTAATTATAGCGAAAACGGTTGGATTTACATCACTTACGCTTCTCCAGAAGGTGAAGGCAATGGTGGCAATACCGCATTGATGCGCGCAAAACTTGAAAACAACTCGCTTACCAATAAGGAATTACTCTATAAGGCCACACCTAATACGACCAAAGGGCAACATTTTGGCTCACGTATTGTATTTGATAATGATGGTTATCTTTATTTTACTATTGGTGATAGGGGAGACAGAGACGTAAATCCGCAGGACATTACAAGGGATGGAGGTAAAGTATATCGATTAAATGACGACGGCTCAATTCCTGCCGATAACCCATTTATAAATGAACCCAACGCTAAGAAAGCGATTTATTCCTACGGACATCGAAACCCTCAAGGGATGGTGCTGCATCCTGTGACTGGTGCCGTTTGGACACATGAACATGGGCCAAAAGGTGGTGATGAGATTAATATCATTAAAAAAGGTGCAAATTACGGTTGGCCTGTCATTAGTTATGGTATAAATTATGTAGGCACAAAGTTCACAGATATCACTGAAAAAGAAGGTATGGAGCAACCGCTTCATTATTGGGATCCTTCTATAGCACCCAGTGGAATGGCTTTTATAGCCAGTGATATATATCCCGATTGGAAAGGTGATTTATTGGTGGGCTCTTTAAAATTTCAATACGTGGATAAAGTGGTATTGAAAGATGGGAAAGTAGTGAAAGAAGAACGATTTTTAGATGGCTTGGGACGTGTAAGAACTATTAACCAAGGTCCTGATGGTTATATTTATGTAGGCATTGAAAATTTAGGAATTGTTAAATTATTGCCTAACAAAAAATGATAAAAACAAACCTATCATTTATATTTTTAAGTCTGTTGTTCGCTTGCAATAGTGCTCCAGCACAAACCCCTGAACTCAAGGAGAGTATGGTAAGAGGTGCTGCCATTTATGATGATTTTTGTATGAGCTGTCACATGCCAGACGGTAAAGGTGTACCCGAAGTTTATCCACCTTTAGCAGATTCTGATTACTTAATGAAAAAGCGAGAAGAAAGTATTAAGGCAGTAAAATATGGACTGTCTGGTGAAATTACGGTAAATGGCGTGAAATACAACAGTGCCATGGCGGCTTTAGGGCTTTATGATGATGAAGTTGCAGATGTGATGAATTATATTCTAAATTCCTGGGGAAATGAAGATGGTAAAATGGTAACCGTTACTGAAGTTTCCAAAATAGAGCCATAGGAGTTCTTTATATTTGGTTAAATTTGCCTTGAAATCTAAAAAACAAAGGATGCTCATTATTGGAATAGCTGGGGGTACAGGATGCGGTAAAACCACCGTCGTCAACCAAATTTTAAATGAATTGCCTGAGGGTGAAGTAGGCGTGATCTCACAAGATTCCTATTATATGGATACCACGCATTTAAGCTTTGATGAACGTGAGAAAATTAATTTTGATCACCCACGTTCCATCGATTTTGAATTATTGGAAAAGCACTTGAGGGATTTACGAGCAGGAAAGGATGTCCACCAACCCGTATATTCGTTCTTAAAACACAATAGAACAGGGGATACAATTTTAACACGTCCTCGAAAAGTGATGATTGTGGAAGGTATTTTGATTTTGACCAATCCGGAATTACGGAAAATGTTTGACATCAAGATTTTTGTACATGCCGATAGCGATGAACGCTTGATCAGAAGGCTGAAACGCGATATTTCTGAACGGGGTCGTGACTTGGATGAAGTTTTGGCACGTTATAAAAATACCTTAAAGCCGATGCATCAACAGTTTATCGAGCCTATGAAAGAATATGCAGATATCATCATTCCCAACAACAAATACAACACTGTGGCGGTTGATATCGTAAAATCCATAATTAACCAACGTTTAGTATAACTTGAAGATCAATCGCAAACATATCAATCGCTTTAAAAATCTATATGTGATCATATTTGTGGGATTCGCTATATGGATGCTATTTTTTGATGCCAACTCCTTTTTGATCCATCACGAATTGAATTCAGAAATGAACGCTTTGGAAAATGAGCGCGATTACTATAAAAAAGAGATCTTAAAAGACAAAAAGGGTATCAAGGCCTTGAGTACAGAAGAGGGTCTGGAACGCTTGGCACGTGAAAAATATTATATGAAGAAGGAAAATGAGGAAATTTATATTATCGAATATGAGGATAGTATAGGAAATCAAAATGACCATGACTAAAACGCTATTTGAAGACTTTTCGGAAGTATCCTCCAAACAATGGAAGCAACTCATACAATACGATTTAAAAGGCGCCGATTATAATGAAACGCTTATTTGGAAGACGGATGATGGTATCCATGTGAAACCTTTTTATCATGCTGACGAATTTAAGGAACTACCAAATATTTCTCGTACAAAAGCTACAGAATGGCAGATCTGTCAAACTATTTATGTGGCGAATGTTGAAAAATCAAACCTTAAGGCTATCAATGCCATTGCACGCGGGGCAGAAAGTATCAAATTTATTTTGCCTTCTGAAGCCATCGTAGTAAAAGATCTTTTGGTCAATATCAATTTAACCAATATCCCTGTTTTTTTCGAATGTCAATTTCTGTCTGCAAAATTTATTGAACAATTTTCATTTACACCTAATATGGCCAACATCAATATCGGCACGGATATTATTGGCAACCTCGCCAAATCAGGCAATTGGTTCAAAAATCTGAAAACAGACCACGCTGAGTTGGAAGCGATTGTAAAGGATACGAATGCTTTTACAGTTCATATGGACCTTTATCAAAATGCTGGTGCTAATATGGTGCAGCAATTGGCCTATGCGCTATCGCATGCCAACGAATATTTAAATCATTTTGACGCTGTCCTTTCGGATAAGGAAAAGCAAACTTTTAAAGTGACATTCAATGTTGCAGTAGGCAGTAATTATTTCTTTGAAATCGCCAAACTTCGTGCTTTAAGAGAATTATGGTCAACTTTGGCGGAAGCTTACGGATTTAACACTGAGTGCTACATATTTGCAATTCCAACAAAGCGTAACAAGACGCTTTACGATTATAATACCAATATGTTGCGTACAACAACGGAATGTATGAGTGCCATTCTTGGTGGCGCCAATATGATTTGTAATTTACCCTACGATGCTATTTACCATAAAGACAATGAATTTGGCGAGCGCATGGCGAGAAATCAATTATTGGTTTTAAAACATGAAAGTTATTTTGATAAGGTGGATAACCCTGCAGATGGTGCTTATTATATAGAAAGCCTGACCCAGCAACTTGCTGAAAAAGCTTTGGAGCTATTTAAGGATATTGAAGCCAATGGTGGGTTTTTACATCAACTTAAAGAAGGGATTATCCAAAAGAAGATTAAGGAAAGTGCTGTAAAAGAGCAGGGCCAATTTGATAAAGGAGAATTGATCTTATTGGGAACTAATAGGCATCCCAACCCTGATGATAAAATGAAACATGAGTTGGCATTGTATCCTTTCGTTAAGAAAAATCCAATTAAGACCTTGATTGAGCCTATTATTGAAAGACGATTAGCAGAAACTGTGGAACAAAAGCGATTGGAAGATGAGTAGAAGGAACTTATGGAAGACGGAAGACCGATGACCGATGAGTAATGGCAGATTGATCTTGTAATCCTGAAATTGTAAACCAGAAATCTTCCGTCGATGTAGGAATCTAAAATTGTGATTAAATTGATATGTCATTCGTTTAAAGACAGTGACATTAATATCTTTTAAGACAAAAGAAATGAGTAGAAAGAATTTACAACATATCACGTTAGACAGAAGACCGAAGACCGATGACGGAGGAATATCTGTAAACAATTCCCAACCTGAAACTTTAAACAAGAAACCAGAAACCTTCCTCACCGCTGAAGACATCCCTATCAAATCCACATACTCCAAAGCGGATTTAGAAAATGTAGACCATCTCAATTTTATTGCAGGAATGGCGCCCAACCTCCGTGGGCCATATTCCACCATGTATGTGCGCCGACCTTGGACCATTCGTCAGTACGCTGGTTTTTCGACGGCGGAAGAAAGTAATGCGTTCTACCGACGAAATTTGGCCGCGGGACAAAAGGGGTTATCGGTAGCTTTCGATTTGGCGACCCATAGAGGCTATGATTCCGATCATCCTCGTGTGGTGGGCGATGTTGGTAAAGCCGGTGTTGCCATTGATTCGGTAGAGGATATGAAAATTCTTTTTGATCAGATTCCTTTGGATAAGATGTCGGTTTCCATGACCATGAATGGTGCTGTTTTGCCCATTATGGCGTTTTATATCGTGGCTGCAGAAGAGCAAGGTGTGAAGCCAGAACAGCTGGAAGGTACCATTCAGAACGATATTTTAAAGGAATTTATGGTGCGGAATACCTATATCTATCCGCCAACACCATCTATGAAAATAGTGTCTGATATTTTTGAATACACTAGTAAACACATGCCTAAATTCAATAGCATTAGCATTTCCGGATACCACATGCAAGAGGCAGGGGCAACGGCCGATATTGAACTGGCCTATACACTGGCAGATGGCTTACAATATATTAGGACAGGGCTTGAAGCAGGCATGGACATTGATACCTTTGCTCCACGGTTATCGTTCTTTTGGGCCGTTGGCATGAATCATTTTATGGAAATCGCAAAAATGCGTGCGGCCCGAATGCTATGGGCAAAAATCGTCAAACAGTTCAATCCTAAAAATGAGAAATCACTTTCGCTACGCACCCACAGCCAAACTTCCGGTTGGAGTTTAACCGAGCAAGATCCTTTTAATAACGTTGCACGTACCACTATTGAAGCGGCTGCTGCGGCTTTTGGTGGCACTCAGAGTTTACATACCAACGCTTTGGATGAAGCGATTGCATTGCCAACGGATTTTTCAGCACGGATTGCGCGAAACACCCAATTGTACTTACAGGACGAGACCAAAATCACAAAAACAGTCGATCCGTGGGCAGGAAGTTATTACGTTGAAAAGCTGACTCATGATATCGCCCAAAAAGCTTGGGAACTGATTGAAGAAGTTGAGGAACTTGGAGGTATGACCAAAGCTATTGAAGCGGGCATTCCAAAATTGAGAATAGAAGAGGCTGCTGCCAGAAAACAGGCACGGATTGATTCGGGGCAAGATATTATTGTGGGCGTTAATAATTACAGACTGGACAAAGAAGATCCTATATCAACTCTTGAAGTCGATAATCAAACGGTCAGACTTTCACAGATAGAGCGTTTAAATAAATTGAAGACGGAGCGTGATTCAGAAAAGGTTGCGGAAGCCTTGGCCAATTTGACGGCAGCGGCAAAAGTTATTTCAAATTCTAATGCCGATTCTGAAGCTGATATAAAAGATTCCCGCCTTCGCGGGAATACCAATTTATTGGCTTTAGCCGTAGAAGCAGCAAGGTTGCGTGCTACTCTGGGTGAGATCAGTGATGCTCTTGAAGTTGAATTCGGTCGTTATAAAGCTCAAATTAAATCCTTTTCAGGCGTGTACAGTAAAGAAATTAAAGACGATAGCTCATTTAAGAAAGCAAGAGAACTTGCTGATAAATTTGCAGAACAAGATGGACGCAGACCGCGTATCATGATTGCAAAAATGGGACAGGATGGGCACGACAGAGGTGCAAAAGTAGTAGCCACTGGTTATGCTGATGTTGGTTTTGATGTGGATATTGGTCCGCTATTCCAAACACCGGAAGAGGCTGCCAAGCAAGCCGTGGAAAATGATGTTCACATTCTGGGTATATCTTCATTGGCAGCAGGGCACAAAACTTTGGTGCCGCAGGTCATCGAAGCGTTGAAAAACTACGGAAGGGATGATATTATGGTTATTGTTGGTGGCGTGATTCCTAAACAAGATTACCAATATCTATTTGATGCAGGTGCCATTGCTATCTTTGGGCCTGGTACACGAATTAGTGAAACTGCAATTCAGATCCTAGAAATTTTATTGGATTGATGGGTTTTTACTTTAAGAGAAAGCTGAGGTAATCCAAAGTATATGTAATATTGAAATTAAATATAACGAGGTAAACCCACGAGGTATGAATGCGGAATAGCCTTTTCAGCCCAGACAAACAAGCCTTGGGATATTAAATCTACTGGTAGGAACAAAAATATTATCCGTGAATATGCTCAATTATTCAATCCGTCTGTAGTTTTCAGAATAAAGGCGATTGCCTTCATCATCAATTTCAATCTGACTGAATTTGTTTTTATCGAGTACCAGTTCGTACTTGAATTCATGTTTCTCTTCAATAATCCTTCGCATCATTTCTGAACCGTATTCTAATATTTCAGTAAGTTCGTTATCGTCTGCCGTATAATCTCCATAACCAAACCATTCCGTTGAATCTCCCGGAACATTTTTGCTCCACATGACTTTACGGTCCGTGTACATTTTCACCTGTTTATAACCAATGTTGGTTTGAAAAGAATCAACAATTTCGTTATCAACGTAATTATAATAGCTCACCATTTCCCAAGTGCCATTAAGTTTCAGCGCCTGGTCGTCCTGCGCCTCCGATTTAATAGTGTTATCTGCGCTTTTACCTTCGTTACAAGCACTCAGGGTAATCAATGATATCAATAAGAATAGAATCTTCATAGCGCTCAGGTTTTAATGATTAGAAACAATGCCTCTCTAATTTACAAAAATTATGTGACATTTTTCAAATAAGTTGTACTTAAATGGCGCATCAGGGTGCAATGGTGTCTCCTGAACAAGAAAGATTAAGATAGTCGTACAACCATTAAAAATGAAAGTAAGGTAAATCACTTAGTAAAAATAAACAGACGATGATAGCGATGGAAGTGGTGGGTTTTCTGACTGTATCTCTTTAAAAAATATAATAGCGTATTTTGCCAGCTTAGTTCTTAAAGAGCTCATCAGTATCAATTATCTTGTCAAAAGTATAAAAGTTAATTTGCTATATTTTTTAATGCAAAGAGTTAGGCCAAGTTCACAATGCGTTATTCTATTTGCTTTTTAAAAGTATTCTTTACTTGTGGTTAAATTTTTGGTATTAAAACTCTACTTTATAATACAGACGAGTTATTGGTCTGTTAGGTTTTTTAGTGTTTAATAAAAACTGTCTTACGGTTGACAAATTCATGGATGCCTTCCTTTGAGAGTTCCCTTCCATAACCCGATGCTTTTGTGCCTCCAAACGGTAGCCGTGCATCAGATTTCACCAGTTCATTAACAAAATAGGCGCCATCTTCTATAGTATCAATAAAGTTTTGGGCAGTTTCAATAGATTGGGTGAATACCATGGTGCCCAAGCCAAATCTTGTTTCAGAGGCCATCTTAAATGCTTCCTCAGTGTTTTTAACCTTCATGATCGGGGCAACAGGACCAAATGTTTCTTCCTTAAAAACGGGCATGTCCGTAGTAATATCAGTTAGTATGGTCGGTTCAAAATATGCTTTATCTTGTTTGTTGCCCGAAATTACGGTTGCGCCTAAGGCAACGGAACCATCGATTTGTTTTTTTAAAACTTCTCCTAAATCAGCTCGCGCCAAAGTTCCAATGGTTGTCTGTTCATTCATTGGGTCACCATACTTTAGATTGGCTACTTTGTCTTTAAATTGCTTTAAAAATTCGTCATAAATAGGCTCTGTAACAATAAATCGCTTGGCAGCAATGCAACTTTGTCCTGCATTTTGCATTCTGGCATTTACTATCGTATCCATGTATTTATCCAAATCGGCATCATCTAATATGATACACGCATTATTGCCACCTAATTCCAAAACCATTTTCTTTAAATGTTTACCAGCGATCGCTGCAATAGTTTTGCCAGCCTCTTCACTTCCCGTTAAGGTGACTGCTTTAATAATATCATTTGCTATGAGTTTTTCAATTGCATCATGATTGGCTATAATTGTACTGAAACAACCTTGAGGATAACCAGCTTTTTCAAAAAGTTTTTCAATGGCCAATGCACAGCCTGTAACATTGGAAGCATGTTTCAAAATGGTGGTATTGCCTGCCGTCAAAGTTGGAATAGCAAATCGTAAAGCCTGCCAAAAAGGGTAGTTCCATGGCATGATGGCTAAGATCGTACCTAACGGATCATAACTTATAAAACTCTCTGAGGCATCTGTATCGATCAGTTCATCTGCCAGAAAATCTTCGGCATTAGTAGCATAGAAATCGCATAAAGTGATGCATTTTTCTACTTCGGATATGCTCTGTGATATTGGTTTGCCCATTTCTAAGCTAATGAGTTTGGCTAAATCCTCTTTATCGTCTTCTAAAATTTGTGCTATGTTGATCAAGAGTCTGCAACGCTCTTTAATAGATGTTTGCCGCCATTTACCAAAGGCGTTCTTGGAGTTGTCTAAAATTTGAGCCAATTGTTCAGAAGTATGAATTTTATACTCTTTAATAGGTTCGTTGTTAAATGGATTAATAGTTTTAATGGAATTGCTCATAATGGAGATTTTTAATGTTAAATTCGTTATAAATGACCTTAACATTTAGGTTATCAGACTTACTTTTGTTATACTATAATAAGGGTCATTACCAAAAATATACGAAATTTTTAAAGACTGCAACAGCAATAGTGTAATAGTCAAAAATTTATTGTTTTGAGATAATAGTTGTGTTTTTTCTGCTATAATTTTGGTGAAACTCAAAAAATCAATATTAACAATTTAAAATAAAAACGATATTATGGGAAATAATAGTAATAATACGCTTATCGGCATTTTGGCTGGTACTGCAATTGGAGCAACATTAGGAATCTTGTTTGCACCAGATAAGGGAGTGAATACAAGACAAAGAATTTCAGACGAAGCCTTAGCTGCAAAAGATAAATTTGCTGAAGGCGCTATGGCTGCAAGAGATACGATTGCTGATAAAGCATCACATCTGGCTGATAGAGCATCGCATTTAAAAGATAGCTTTGTTGATTCTGTACAAGCAAAAAAGATGACCTTAGATGAAAAAGTAGAATATATTGTGTCTGATGCAAGCCATAAGACTGAAGATGTAATTACTACATTGGAAAGTAAACTTGCAACTTTAAAAGAAAAAAACAAGAAACTACAGAAATCATAATTTTACACTATGAATATTTTTGAATCTATAAATAATACATCCAATAAAGCTTCCGATATTGGTGAGAGATATGTTGATAAATCTTTCGAATATTTCAAGTTAAAAATCTTTCAGCAATTAACCTATACCATTAGTATGGCTGGGAAAGCGCTAATTATTGGCGCTGTATTATTTATAGGTTTGATTTTATTGGCCGTTGCCGGGGCCATCGCCATAGGTGATGTGCTAGGAAATGCGGCATTGGGATATCTCATTGTAGGTGCACTATTCTTTATAATAGCATTTATTATATACAAGGTTAGATATCTGGTTGATGCGAAGATAATTAGTAAGATTCAAATCAAATTCTATAAAGCTTAATCCATGAAAACCTATAAATCTTTTGATGAAATTGATTACGAATTGAATAAGCTAAATCTCGAAAGACAGATCGCTTGGGAAGAAATCAAAGGCTTGAAGAATGATTTTCAAGAAGATATGAAACCTCTTAATTGGGTCAGTACTGGTCTGAAATATGCGGGGAAATATGGTGTTTTGGTTCTATTGAGAAGATTAGTTAGAAGGTAGCATCAGCAGGTTTACATTTCTTCATCTTCCATATTTACAACAACTACTTGCTTTTTGAATTCATGCGGTGTCATGTCATATTTTTCCTTGAATATTTTTGAAAAATAACTACGGCTTGTAAAACCTATAGTGTACACTATTTGAGAAATATTCAAATCTGTGGTATTCATCAAATCTCTCGCGGCCTCCAAACGCACATGTCTTATATATTCAGTGACCGTTCTCGCGTAAAGAAATTTAAATCCTTCTTGCAATTTGGCTTGTGAAAGGCCTGAATCACGAGAAATCTGATCTAAATTATAGCTTAATGACGGATCATCTAATATTTTCTTGGCGTGACGTCTTATAATTTTCAATTCGTCCTTTAAAAGAGAATTGGGTATAGCCTCATTGCTTTGATACTTGTCGTGTCGTGCAATATGCATGGACAACAAGTGATACACCTCACCTTCAATGTGTAAAACACGGGCCATTCCTTCAGTTTTTAAATCACGTAAAGTTTTTACATAATCCTCCATCCTTAAATGGATCGGACTGTAATAAGCAAAAGCAGTTTCATCCTTGTCATCTACAAAAACACGATAAAGATTTTCATTGAGTTCTGAAAGTTGATTGTTGCGCTTTTTCAGGAACTCTGTTCTTATGATGCGTATGTCATTAAGAATTAGATGAATTTCCTTTGGGAAAAAGGTGTGAAGTTTAAGGTCTGTTTTTGAAACGATAATTGACGAATGGAATTGTTCTACAGTATGGAATTCAGTTTCATTTTCAAACCGATTTTTATAAAAGCCTTGGGAGCAATATGAGAAATGAATGGGATTGGAATTTCCGTTATCGTTGATAAATAAAATGTCATCATAAAATAGAGCGTCTATCTCCAATAAACTGACACCCCAATCAAATGTAATACATCTGACACAGCCTTTTGCGATTTGATTATCAAACATTAAGGTGTGTTCGCCCCAACGCTCAGTAATCTCACCACCAAAATAGGCTTGCATCTGTTTTACAACACCTTCGGTACTCTCGGCACTGAGTATTACTTCGATCATAATTTCTCAAAATATTTAAACAAGTTGATTTTCAATCTAAATAACTTAACGATGGCAAAACTATATGAGCACTTTAGTGTTGGACAAATATAAATAGTGTTAATCAAGTAAATCTATTCCTTTGAAATTACATGGACAAATTTAAATTAATTTTAAGTTTCCAAACGTCTCATGTAATACAGTTAACTATTATTTGAAATGAGTTCTTACGATAGGTCAAATCTCCGTAATTTTGGAGTATTCAAATAGAGTTTAATACTCTATACACTGGTTGGTTAGTTAGGAAGGACGACCTCAGCAACACTTCAAAAATGCTGAGGTTTTCTTTTGCGCTAAAATCAAGCTCTTTAACACGATTATAGAGGATCATCATTCGATATTGGTTGAAAAAATGAAACCTTCCATCGTCTATCGCCATCAAGTGCTTTTTAATTCTCAATCCCTACTTCATCTTTATCTACTATATTAATGAAAGGTTAAATGCACAATGACAGATTAAAAGCGTCAACTATTTTGTGTTATGAATTAATGGATGATGGATATGAATAGTAACTTTAAATAAACTTTAAATCAGATATTATGAGTAATTACACAGATAAATTAGGGAACCGATTAAATGATTTGTTAGAAAAAAACTACGACGCTGAAGAGGGTTTCAAAAAAGCCTCTGAGAATGCGAAACATGTTGGGCTTAAGTCGTATTTTTCCAACAAGGCTAAAGAGCGTTACAATTTTGGTCATGAATTAAAATCGGAATTAAAAAGCTTCGGGCAAGAACCTGATAAAGGTGGCAGTGTAACAGGAGCGGCCCACCGCACTTGGATGGAAGTGAAATCATGGTTTTCCACAGATGATGACGAGGCCATGTTGGAAGAAGCCATCCGAGGCGAGAAAGCATCAGTAGATGAATATAAAGATGTCTTAAAAGAGACCGCTCTTCCAGGGTCTACACAGGAATTATTGCAAAGACAAAAGAATGCCATTGAGCACGGATTGGTAAATATTAAAAGATTGGAAGATCTGAGTTAATACCTACCAAACAAAAAATCGTATAAAAAAAGACACTTATTTTAGGTGTCTTTTTTTGTTAAGAACATCGATGTGTTTTTTTAAGTTTTTAGGTCTACATTATTTGGGTCATTAATTGATGCGTTCAAGTCAAAAAACATAAGTTAATATGAGTTACTTACATATTGAAAATTGATGTAATGTTTTATAAAATATCAAATATCGCAAATAGGAATTCAATTGAAGAAAAGTTTCACGTCCGCTTTGAGTTTCCAAACCTATATAAGCCGCAAGGTGTGATTGATGGTTTGAAGGAATCAACAATTTCCGTGGTAACAATTTCTGATCCTGATAAAGCGACTTATGCCATTTGGGGGCTTCTACCAGAAAATTTTGAAGATAATTGGAGCGTTTTTCAAGATGTGGTCAATACCTTAAATGTTAAATTGGAAACCCTCGAAAACAGTAGTGGAATTTATTCCAATCTACTTCAAAACAGAAGGTGCGTCATTATTGCTACAGGATTTTTCACCACTTGGTTGACGAATGGTACCGTTGAACGTTGTCATGTCCATCTTCCAGATTATGAGCCGTTCGCCATTGCAGGTGTGTTTAATGAGCTGAGTGATGGGTTTATAACATGTTCCTTAGTAGTGACCGAAATCAGTGAGTCTTTTAAAGATATTCCAAATATTTCAAATTTAAAACCTCTTGTTCTTAATGATAGTGAATTAAAACAATGGTTTGATACTTCAACGACTTTAGATCAGATAAAAAAGTTATGCGATGACCATAATTCATTACATTTTGATTATGAAGTTTATGAATCGAAAAATTTCATACTTAAATCCTGACAAATGGCCTACGATTTTCTGCCTATGCTTTATGAGTTAAAGTCTAATTTAATTGCGTCAAGTGCTTGCAGTGTTATCGTTTACCTTTATAATACATTAACTTAAAAACTCGAAATTATGTTACGTTGGACTATTATTTTTATAGTAATTGCTATTATCGCCGGTATTTTAGGATTTGGCGGCATCGCAGGAGCTTCTGCGGGAATAGCTAAAATTTTCTTTTTTATTTTTATAGTTCTATTCATTTTATCTCTCTTGAGAGGTGGATTAAAAAAATAAAAACTATCTTTTATCTTTAATAACTTAAAACCAATTTAAAATTATGAAAAAATTAATGATGACTTTTATGGTTCTATTTTCTTTAGGAACTGTAATGACAACTTTTACAAGTTGTAGAGAAACAAATAAGAGCGGTATTGAAAAAGCTGCGGATGATGTTGGAGATGCAATTGATGATGTTGCTGACGATGTTGAAGATGCTGTGAATTAATAATTATACACTTTGTATTTTTTTAATAGCAAAGGCCGTTACTCACGTAATGGTCTTTTTTTTAGTGAAACCCATATTCCAAAAACCAAAGGTGACTTGGAATATGTTGGTTGAACTAATCCCGCTTTTGGGCGGGATCTGAACCCATATTCCAAAAACCGAAGGTAACTTGGAATATGTTGGTTGAACTAATCCTGCCCCTTGGCGGGATGAACCCCACACCCCAAAAGCTGAGTGCGTTGGGTTTTGATAGTTGAACCAATATCGCTTCTGATAACTATTGGAATGGGCGGCATCTAAGTTTTAATTTGTCAGCCGGTTTGGTGCCTCATGGACTTGTCCAGAGTATGTTTATTTAACATTTTTGCTGTCCGGTTCTATATATTTGATGAAGTCGGAGGGTGATTGTAGCTGTACATAACGTTCGCCGATAATTGCAATTGGTGTTGTGAGCACTTCTGGCTTTTTGTCAAGTAGTTTTAACCAATCGTCATCGCCTAAATCGGGATGATCTCCGTAATTCTTAATAAAATCTGGGTGTTCCTGATTGATAAGACTCGAAATCGGAAGTCCTAAACCTTTTGCTAATTCTGTCCATTGTGTGCCTGTAACTTTGGTTTTCGAAATGTCTATTGCTAAGACTTTTCGTTCAGAAGCTGAAACATACGCTTGTATTTGTTTCCCAATTGAATTTTCAGAATGAAAATATAATTTTATTTCATTTTTGTTTGTTGAAATCACACCCATTGAAATTTATAATTTAAGTTATTGTATTTCCAAGTTTTAAACCCCTTTGTGCACTCCGCTGTAATACAGGTTATTACGTTAGGTAGTCGACGGCTTCTGCCGAAGCTTAAATATATAAAAAAATGATGAAATATGATATTGTCAAAACCAATTGTTAGATAATAACTTTTAATGATATTAATGGCAGTTTTGCTACAAAATATCTATTTTTGTAAGTTCTAAATTTATTATAATTATGTCAGAGTCAATCGAGAAAGTAAAATGCCTAATTATAGGTTCAGGACCAGCTGGATATACAGCCGCTATTTATGCATCAAGAGCAAATATGTTTCCAGTACTATATCAAGGAGAGGAACCGGGAGGACAATTGACAACAACTAATGATGTTGAAAATTTTCCAGGATACCCAGACGGGATTACCGGACCAGAAATGATGATAGAGTTGCGAAAACAAGCCGAACGCTTTGGAACTGAAGTTAGGGATGGTTGGATAACAAAAGTTGATTTTTCAGGTGATATACATAAAGTATGGGTTCAGGATACCAAGGAAATCCATTGTGAGACGGTCATTATTTCTACAGGAGCCACAGCGATGTATTTAGGCCTGCCCTCAGAACAAAAGTATTTAAAATTGGGTGGAGGTGTATCTGCTTGTGCAGTTTGCGATGGTTTTTTCTATAGAAATCAAGAAGTTGTCATTGTAGGCGCTGGAGATTCAGCGTGTGAAGAAGCACATTACCTATCAAAACTTTGTAAAAAAGTCACGATGCTAGTAAGACGCGATGAGTTTAGAGCTTCCCAAATCATGCAGGCAAGAGTGAAGAATACTAAAAATATTGAAATTATATACAATACCAATACCGAAGAGGTATTAGGCGATGGACAGGTTGTTACTGGTGTGAGAGCGCGGAATAATATTACAGATGAGGTTATTGAGATCCCAGCCACAGGATTTTTTGTAGCTATTGGACATAAACCCAATACAGATATTTTTAAGGACTATTTGGATTTGGATCCAACAGGTTATATTATCAATATCCCGGGTACTTCCAAAACCAATATAGATGGTGTTTTTGTTTCTGGAGATGCAGCGGACAATGTTTACAGACAGGCGGTTACCGCGGCAGGTACAGGATGTATGGCAGCTTTGGATGCTGAACGTTATTTGGCGTCAATCGATTCGTCTTTTGAAGTGAATACGGCTACTAACTATTAAGTTATAGGTATTTAGAATTCTAAATGCTAAATATAAATAAGTGCCTAAAGTTTTGGTTGAGAACTAAACTTTAGGCCTTTTTTTTTAGTGAAACCCAAAACTCAAAAGCCGAAGGCGCATTAAGTTTTGTTGGTTGAACTAATCCCGCTTTTGGGCGGGATGAAACCCAAAACTCAAAAGCTGAAGGCGCATTGGGTTTGTCATTGAGGTTATTATCAAAATCTTTTGTTAAATGCATTGAAGCTCGCTTCAGAATCTAAACAGGTTTATCCGTTGAATGCGTCAAGGGTTTCCTCCGAGAAAGTTTATTATGAAAAATAAGACCGTTATCATTATGGGAAGCTCACGTTCATTTGGAAACACCAGAAGAGTTGTGGACGAATTTCTTTCTATTAATTCTAATGCAGATTTAATAGACTTAAACCATTACGTTTTTTCTTATTATGATTATGAATTCAGAAACGCCTCAGACGATTTTGATAATTTGCTTAAATCAATTCTGGAATATGACATTATGGTTTTTGCAACACCAATATATTGGTACACCATGAGTGCCCAATTAAAAACATTTTTTGATCGTATTTCAGATTTTTTAACGGATGAAAATAAAGATATAGGAAGACGGTTTAGAGGTAAAAATATGGCGGTAATAAGTTGTGGTCGTGATGATGAATTGTTTGAAGGCTTTATCATGCCTTTTAAAGAAACTGCTAACTATCTTGGAATGGTATATAGAGACCATTTGCACGTTTGGATAGAAAATGATCTTTCAATTTCTGTCAATACACATAACAAAATCAAGGAATTTGTAAGATCAATAAATTAGAAGATGACATTACATTGTTAATTTGGTATTAATCCTAAAAAAAGATGAGATTGCTCATTTAAAATCCAATTAAGCCTTGCCCCTCGATAGTTAGTTATCGGGACCAAAAGATGGCTTATTCTTAAACTAATTAACCATTTGAGACTTTTTGCGCCCGTTAGAGAGGGGGCAAACAAAAAATCGGCATTGCGTTTTCCCTTTTTAATTCTTAGGACTAAGAATGAAAATGTAGAAAAATGAATGTGAGTTAATGATTAAGAAAACATTTTCGATACTTAGTGCATCTAACTGAGGTTATTACCGATCTCTCATCTGTAATTTTGAATTCCCCGTAAATTTAGTGAGCGTAATTTTGGGCTCATTGTACAGATAAACTTCACTGTTCCCCGTGGCTTCAATCGTTATGGTGTCATTGACACGAATGGTCGCAGAGCTGCTCATATCGGCAATTAAGTTACAGGTGTTGGTCAGAAACTCCTTTCCATTAAAACTAGATGAATTGTCTACACGCAATTGAGTGGTCTCAAGTGTTCCTTCCAACTTTGCATTGGCCCGTTGATAAAGGTCTATTTTGGCAGATTTGGAATTGAGCAAGGCCTCCATTCTTACGTTATCACTAAGAACGATTACAGCATTTGTAGCATTGACATTCAGTTTTACTTTGGCCTTATCTGATGCCGTGTAATTAAATTCGTTAGTCTTTATATTGAGATAGGCACGTGATGATCCTGTTGTTTTTAAGGTCGTGTTTTTCAGTTCCAAAGAAGTTAAGGAACGGATTTCTCCATTTTCGATAACTTCAATAGTCTCCAATCCATCCGTATAATTAACTTTAATATTCATTCGTTTACTGGAGGTGATCCTTTTAGCGGTCTTAAATGTCAAGGTGCCATCAACGACTTCAAAAAGAATGTGTTCATGGAGATTACTGTCTGCTTCTATTTCAACTGAAGCCTTACTGTTATAGATGATTTCAACTGTAAAATCTTCGCCTACAATAATCGAATTAAACGGATCAATATAGGTTTGCTTAATAGTTACATTTCTATCACCTTTAATTTTCTCATCATCTTGAGCTGAGATCGAAGTGCTGGAAATTATCGCCAATAAAAATGCAAAAATGATTTTATTCATTTTACTGTGTTAGTGTTTATACTAACAAATATAAACAAAAACCATCCCAAACATTTAATAAGGTTTGAAATGGTTCTAAAAACAAGTTAATAAATTGGTTGTATTCGCCTGTTATTGCTAATTTTTACTTGCATAAACACCATCAGATTTATTGATGGTTTCCGGATTTCCCATATAGGTGATATCACCTCCACTTTGAGCTTTTGCGTTCAATTCTTGTGAAACGTTCACCTGTATGTCTGCACCGCTAGAGGCTGTTGCATTTGTTATGGCAGTCTCCAAGTTTTTCGCCTTGATATCGCTGCCGCTTGAGGCTATAGCAACCAAAGTGTTAGCTACGCCTTTTACTTTAAGGTCGCTGCCGCTAGACGCTTCACAATGTAAACTGTTCACGTTTACTTCTAATTCCATGTCACTTCCACTAGAGCTGTTGAGTTCTAAGTTGTCGACTGAAATAAGGCTTGTACCATAAATATCGCTCCCACTGGAGGAGGAAATTTTAGAAATATTTTTAAAATTGACAATTACCTTTTTCGAAGATGAACGACTGATATTCTTATCGGCATAAATTTTAAGGATATTATCTTCAATTTTAGTGATGATGATGTCATGCAAATTTTCATCTGCCTGAACCTTAATGTTTTCCGTTTGACCTTGGCCCAGATAAACATCCAATCCGCGGCTTACTTGAATCTGGTCAAAATTACCAGAGATAGTGCGTTCTTTTGTAATGACATTGCCATTTCCCGTAACACCTAATCCGAAATTACAGGAACTTAAAAAAAGACTTAGAATGGCAGCAACAATGATTTTGATTAATGTGCTCATGATAGTTTGATTTAATTATTGTTATCAAATGTCTTCTAAATCTGAGTCCATCGATAATTAAACCGACTGAACTGTTGATTTATCGTGACCGATTGTTAATTGTCGTCCGTGGTGATTTGTATGCCATTTCTGTCAATATTAACCTTTACACGTTCGTTTTTCGACTCGATTCCATCTTGGTTTATTTCTATGGAATTGACGTTACTTTTAATTTTAATACCGTTTTCATCAATTCTAAACTCGGAAGCATCATCGTTGAGATCCTCATTAAGGTCCAAGTCGTCCGGACAATCCAAGCATTTAATCTCGTTGTTCAATATCTGTAAATATTGGCCTTCCATCCCATCCATCATGATATTGTTATTGTTGATGTTTCTCGTGTTGTCGAGATTTTTGTTTCTAAATGAAGATCGGCTATAGTGATTTCTATGAAATGGGTAAGTGTTCTGATCGGCAAACAGAACGGTTCCTTCTGGCAGGTATATGGTAATTTCTACCTCTTGATCTCTGTACTTGTTTTCAAAAGCAGTGGTTAAATAGCCATCAAGTTCTAGTGTATTGCCTGTTTTATTGTAATTGTAGTTGATTTTTTCTGCTCTCTTTTTCGCATTTTGATACGAGTTGCCTCTCGAACTTTTCTCAATTCTGATAGATACAACCGAATCTCTGGTAGATTTTAAAGTCAACTCAACATCTGTCAAATAAAGTAGCTTTTTGTCGTTCTGGTCATAAACCGGCTTCCACTGATTTCTATGTTTTCCAAATTGTTTACTGTATAAGTTATTGTGGACCATCCTTAAATAAAGAGTGTCCTTAGCAGTAATATTGAAGTTTTCAGATTGTTGTACAATGGCATCTTCAGCGTATTCATTAGCTTGTTTGAGTCCGACAATGACCAAACCGATAATGGACATGAGCCATAGCCCTAATAATGAAAATTTGGCAACCTGTCCGATGGATTTTAAATTGTTGATCAATATTTTCAATCCTAAGTAAAAAATAAAGAAGAAAGGAATGCCTATGGTAAAAAGGAGTAGGAGAGACATTGCCCATAAAGGAATATTGGCAGCATTTGTAGCTTCCAGAAAATCAATTCCAGGAACATGGATGGCTTCTGCAATGCCAACCGAAAACAGACCTACTATAAGCGCAATTAAAGTAGAGGCACCGATAATTATTAGAATAATACCGATGAATTTCCCTACGATTTTCAAGAGAAACAAAATAATCTCGCCAAGTGAATCAAAAAATGTTTTTGAACTTGCTCTTATTTTATTGCTCTGTTTTGGCAAATCCATGTTTTTTACGGCATCCGAAACGTTTTGCGATACATTTTCAAATCCATCCTTGATTTTTTTTTCGATGTTGCTGATGTTGACTGGTTCTCCTGTCATGGTCAACTTTTCAGCAGTGGTCAAAGCTTCAGGAACCAAAATCCAGAACAGGACATAGATGAAAATAAAGGTGCCTCCAGACCCAAAAGCCAATAAGATCCAAATAAGGCGTACCCAAATAGCGTCAATACCTAAATAATGGCCAATTCCTGAGGCAACACCACCAATATAAGAGTCGTCCTTGTCTCTAAATAGTTTTTTAGACAAGGTGCTTTTGCTTTTTTGTTGGAACTCGCTGTTGGGCTCATCTTCAAAGATTTCATCGTCTACCAAATAATCTTCGGGTTGTCCCATAATAGAAATCACTTCATCCACTTCTTTTATTCTGACGACTTGTTTGTCATTTTTCACCCGTTCGTTGAAAAGTTCGGCGATGCGTGCTTCAATATCAGCGATGATTTCAGATCGACCTTGAGAGTCCGTAAATGAACGTTTGATGGCCTCAAGATAACGTTGCAGCTTTAGGTATGCATCTTCATCGATGTGAAAAAATATACCCGCTAAATTGATGTTGACTGTCTTATTCATTTGTTGATTGTTTTGTGGTGGTTACTAAGTTGACTGCGTTTTTTAGTTCGTTCCAAGTGGTCGTTAATTCCTTTAAAAATAATTTGCCCTTTTCTGTTAGATTATAATATTTACGAGGTGGTCCCGAGGTTGATTCTTCCCATCTATAATCTAAAAGGCCGGCATTTTTAAGCCTTGTCAATAGTGGATAAATTGTTCCTTCCACTACAAGCATCTTAGCGTCTTTAAGTGTCGCCAGAATTTCTGCAACATAGGCATCTTCATCTTTTAAGACGGAGAGGATGCAGTATTCTAAGACACCTTTACGCATTTGTGCTTTTGTATTTTCAATTTTCATATATCTTTTCTGTGTTTTTAAAGTCTTATGCTCCTAATTTGGAAGTATGAAAACTTTTTGCGTTCGATTGATGATGTTTTGGCAATGTTGATGTGATGCCCTCATTTGATTTAATTAAGTAAAACTGTTCGTTTTTTGATTGATGACCGCATACTTGATGTGGATGATGAAATGTTATTTTAAAAAATTAATTGTTAAAGGATATTTATAAAGTTCGCCATCTCTGGCTTTTAAACTGGCAATGACAATAAATATTAGTTCCAAAATAAAACCGATAATGGCCAAAAATCCAATGCCACCAGCTATAAAAAGTAGGGGAGAGGCTTTGTGAAACCCGATATGGAAATTATCAAAGTTACCAAAATTCCAAAAGTCCATGTGGCCCAAAAGACCAAAAATGAAAAACGGAATTGTCAAGGCTCCTAAAATTATGGCATATAATAAAATGCTAATTTGAAAATTGATGGCTTGTTTGCCATGTGCATCAATAAACTCAGACTTCTCTTTATTGGTAATCCATAGGATGACCGGACCAATAAAATTCCCAAAAGGAATGAAGAATCTAGAGAAAGTTGATAAGTGGATGAATGTGGCGATATTTTTTTGGTGATTGTCTATCATTTTTATTTGTATATAATAGTGGCTTATGCAAATATATATCTTAAAGAAGGTATTATGCAAAGCCAAGTACTATATTTTAACAAAAGTTTAACAAATTGCAGTTTGAAATAAAATCGATAAATTAGCACAAATCAAAATTTGAAAATGAACATATCTCCCAGAAAACTCAATGCTTTCTTAAGTTTTAAACTTCCTGCCGCATTTTTTTGCGGTGTAAGGGCCACCTATATTGATCATGAGCAATGCAAAGTTCGTGTCAAGCATCGATGGATCAATCAAAACCCGTTCAATTCCATGTTTTGGGCGGTGCAAGGAATGGCGGCGGAGTTGACTACCGGAGCATTGGTGATGTCAAAAATTAAAGATAGCGGCAAACCGATTTCAATGTTGGTGGCGACTAATAATGCGGCATTTACAAAGAAAGCGACGGGACGTATTAATTTTAGATGTACAGATGGACTGAAAGTTGACGAAGCCATAAAAAAAGCCATAGAAACGGGTGAGGGCCAAACTATTTGGATGAATTCTGTTGGCACGAATGAAGAAGGACTTGAGGTTTCGAATTTTAACTTCGAATGGACGTTGAAGATGAGAGGGGAGAAGCGGGGAGAATGAAGCACGAAGCACGAAGCACGAAGTGGTTAGTGGGTAGAAATTAAGAAGGTAGTGGATTAGAGGCTAAATTATAGAGTTTTTTTTAAGATTTTATCGTGAAATTTTTATCCATAAAGAATTCTCCACACTTTATAGTTGGATAGTAAATGATAAGTTTTTATAAAATCAGTTTATTGTCAATTTGATAAAATTAGTTTTTTTACAGACCTGAAACCTGAAACCTGCCAACTAAAAACTACCTCGGAATCTCCACATTCTCAATAATCTGTTTGATCACGTCCGAACTCGTAATTCCTTCCATTTCTCGTTCTGGCGCAACAATAACCCTATGGTGCAACACTGGAATTGCGGCGCGTTTAATATCTTCAGGTGTTACAAAGTCGCGACCCGTCATGGCTGCGAAGGCCTTACTGGCCTTTAAGATCGCGATGGAAGCTCTCGGTGAAGCACCCAGATACAGGAATTGGTTATTTCTCGTGGCGACAATTAAATCGGCAATATATTTTAACAAATGCTCTTCCACTAATACTTGAGTCACCAGCGCTTGATATTTGATAATTTGTTCAGCGGTTAAAAATGGGGTGACCGCATCAGTCTTAACACCATCTTGTAAGTTGTGTTCCCGCATTAAAATCTCAATTTCCTCTTCCAGATTTGGGTAGCCCACATCGATCTTAAATAAGAAACGGTCTAATTGGGCCTCTGGCAATCGGTAGGTGCCTTCTTGTTCTATCGGATTTTGAGTAGCTAAAACCATAAAGGGCGATTCTAATTTATAATAATTTCCATCAATGGTGATTTGCTGCTCTTCCATAACCTCAAATAGCGCTGCCTGCGTTTTCGCTGGAGCTCTGTTGATTTCGTCAATTAAGATCATATTGTTAAAAATAGGGCCTTTTTTAAATTCAAATTCCGTCGATTTTAGGTTGAATACTGAAGTTCCCAAAATATCACTCGGCATCAAATCTGGTGTGAATTGGATCCTGCTAAATCCAACGCTCAATGATTTAGCCATCAGCTTTGCAGTAATGGTTTTTGCCACACCTGGGACACCTTCAATCAACGAATGGCCTTTGGCAAGCAAGGAAGCCAAAAGCATATCGACCATGTCGGTTTGACCCACGATGACCTTGCCTATTTCGGCTTTCATTTTTTGCACATTCGTTTGCAATTCTGAAAGATCCAGACGGTTGGTGAATTTCAAGTCTTGGGTGGTTTCTTCCTGAATAACTTCCGGAGTAGGAGTGTGCTCTATCGATGTTTGTCCTTCAATAGGATTTAGTTCTTCCATAGTTTTATGAATAAAATTCTTCAATGTGTTTATTAAGTTTTAAGAGATTATCTTCAAAAAACTCATTTTTAGTCCGTAACCAATTGATGAAATTAATGGTTTTTTTAACGGTTTCTTTGTTCTTGCCAGATTTTTGAGAGAGTTTGGTGATAAACTCTTCGTTTAAATTGGTGGTGTCTAAATTATAATCTGATCTAATTTTTTCTAAAAAATAGGTGATTTTCTTATCGATTAGATTTTTATGGTCTTGGGTTTCAAAATAAAGATTGGAGATTGTTTTCACAAATCCCACGGTGGTGTTTTCCAAGGGTTTTATAATCGGTATGATACGCTGTCTTCTTTTGGCATTGAAAATCATAAATAATAAGGTCAATAGCAGTGTCAAATACCACGCCCATTTAAAGGAGGTCTGTTGCAAAAACCAACTTAAATTCGATTTTTCTTCAGCATCACCGTAATAGGAATCAAAAAACTTGGTGTAAGAGTCAAAGTAAATACTCTCATTTGGTAGATAAGAGAGCGCGCCTTCTACATAGCGGTAACGATCGTCTTTTAAAATATTGTAATTAGTAAAGACTTTTGGTTCCAAATGTAAATAAATTGTACCTTCTTCAAAAGGAATTTCCAAGAAATTGGTCAAATTAAGATCATTGTTAACATAGCCCAAATTTTTATGGTTTTCAGCTTCAAACCTTGAAAAGTAGGAAGCACTATCGCTTTTATCAATTTCAGTATTTTTGGACTTTAAATCAGGATGCATGAAGTTTAGCGCTACAATACTGTCTTGGTTTTTAATAACATTTACAGCCAAATTCAAAGTGTCCAACAACGATTGTGGAAAGTGGTAGTCTGACATGAAAAGTGTATTGCCACCACCTGCAAAGATCAAGAGTTCTTCCACATCTGCAACGTCCAAATAATCGGAATTGCCAACCAATATATAATTCCCTTCTGCTACGTGATCGCCATAGCCATCCTCTGAATTCGCATAAAAATAATTATAAGGTGAGTAGTAAATCGTTTTTAGCTTTTGATTACCAAATAGTTTCGGTAGTTCTTTATAGAACACACTAACGCCATAGGGTTTATTGCTCTTTTCGTTATAGCTTTCAGTCCAATCTACGGTGCGGTTGCTGCTATAGTCCAAACTGATGGCAATGGTAATAACAGTTGCGGCAATAACGAGGATGATGACTAAGGTTCTGTTCATGAATTGACTTCTTTAATAAGTTGAACAAAACTGTTTTTGGCCAATTGGTACTGCTCCTTATTTAATGCAAACTCGCCGTACCAGGTGTAGTCGTAAATGTAGGAGGTATAAGCAAAATCTTTGCTAAATTTTCTGGATGCGATGGCATTCATATAATCTGCATTGGTTTTGTCATCTTCATATTTAATGAAGTTTTTGAGAGTCAGTTGCTTTAATACCAATAAATAGTAATATCTGATTGCCAATCTGTAATCATTTGTTTTTTCGGCATTGGTGATGAGTGTTTTGATATCAGTATGCACTATGTTTTCTGCGGTTATTTCACCGTGTGAAAGTAGTTTTTCGTTATGTCTTGAAGAAAATAGTTTGCTACTGCCATCGTTTAGGAGTGTGTAGGCCAGATACCCCACGGCAATGATCAGAATGAGAATAAACAACCAATTGAATGCGTTGAAGTCAAGAGAAAAGTTATTCGCATCATTGTCTTCATTTACGTACGGTCTGTCTTGGGAATATTTGGAAGCATCTCCATGTTTGGTTGAGGTGGAGCGCACTGTAGCTTTTCCTTCATAATTATAGTTTCGACCAGAATAATTATCCTTGAAACCTTCATTGAATTGACGCTCATTTTGAGGTTGTTGCGCAGATGTTTTGGCCCAAAGAGAATTGCTTCCATGGAGCAGAATCATGCAGACCGTAAAAATAAGCGTCAGGTGAAGTTTCATTTAAGCGATTATGGGAATCAATTGCGCATCGAGTTTTTTCTTGACAACAAACGGATATATTAAATAATAGTAACTAATACATCCTAAAGTGACCAAGATAATACCAACGGAGATTAATTTGGGCATTTCTTGGGAATATCTTGTGATAAACCCTTCTAAAAATCCAGCAAAGAAGGTAAAAGGGAAGGTGCTGATGACTATTTTCACTCCCGTTTTGGCCCCTTCTTTAAAAGATGTAAACCTTGAATGTGTGCCTGGAAATAAAATGCTCGCCCCTAAGATCAAGCCTGCGGCTGCTTCAATGACGATGGCGAAAATCTCCATGGAACCATGGATCCATATCCCTCTGACGCTTTCCCAAAACACGCCCTTTTCGTAAAAAAAATATTGAAAAGAACCTAACATAATGCAATTCTTAAATAAGATGTAAATAGTACCAAGTCCACCAAAAACACCCAATACGAAAGCAATGATGCCAACGCGTAGATTATTGACGGTAATGCCTATAAAACTTCCCCAGTTGCTGCCGCTTTTATAAACCGCTACGGGATTGCCTGCTTCAATATTTTCTAAGGTCATGTTGACGTATTCATCGCCCAAAATGGAGCGTACAAACTCCCCATCATTAGCCGCTGAAAATGCGCCAATAGCCGTAAAAATGGTGAAAATAATGAAAGCGATATACACAAATTTTCGATATTCATGCATGATCAACGGCACCTCAGTTTTCCAAAAAGCGACGATTCTATTACTATCTTCGCGTTTGGTCTTATATATTTTCTGAAAAGCTTTGGCCGCTAATTGATTTAAGTACGTAATTACTTTACTTTTGGGGTAATAAGTTTGCGCGTAGGACAAATCGTTGATCAATTGTATATATTGTGACGCGAGTTCATCGGGATTTTTAAAATCATTATTAAAAATAGCGGTTTCAAAACTCAGCCATTTTTCCTTATTTTGCTTGATAAACGCAACTTCTCTCATATAGTCGTTAAAATAATATATAAAATGTCAGAGTTACAAATTAACACTACCCAAAATGTAAAAATAAATTTTACAGCTTCAGGGGTGGGCGAACGTTTGATGGCGTTTATCATTGACATGCTCATAAAGATTGGTTATATCACCATTTTAAACATGAGTCTTGGTGCATTTCAGGACATGGATCAATGGTCGCAGATTGGCATTAATACCTTACTTGGTCTGCCCGTTGTTTTTTATACTTTGGTCTTGGAAGCGCTTCTGGAAGGTCAGACGCTTGGAAAGAAGGTCATGAAAATAAAAGTGGTAAAGATTGATGGCTATCAAGCTTCTCTCGCTGATTATGTCGTGCGCTGGTTTTTCAGAATTGTGGATATTTATATTTTTGGTTTGGGATTCTTTGTCATTCTATTCAGTAAACGATCACAGCGTTTGGGCGATATGGCTGCAGGGACTTCAGTTATTTTACTAAAAGACAAAGTAAATATCAGTCACACGATTTTAGAGCACTTAACGGACGATTATAAGCCCACTTATCCAACAGTGATCAAGCTT
>NZ_JAGEVG010000031.1 GCF_017581925.1 Gelidibacter pelagius
ACTCATAAACCCTCTCGAATCTTGAATCTTGACTCGTGTTTCTATTTTATTTTGTCTTGACTCCTGGCTCTTTATTCTTTTCTCCCGTTTCTATTCTCTTTTATCTTTATTCTTTTCTCTTGCTTCTTGGCTCTTGGCTCTTTAATCTTATCGTTATTCAAAAATCAACAATCTTCAATCTTCAACAATTAATCACTCATAAACCCTCTCGAATCTTAAATCTTGACTCATGTTTCTATTTTCTATTTTCTATTTTCTTTTGTCTCGGCTCCTGGCTCCTGGCTCTTGATTCTTATCTCTTTATACTTAATACTCAATACTTAATAGGTTTCTATTTAATTTTGTCTTGGCTCTTGGTTCCTAATTCCTGATTCTAATTTCTATTTTCTATTTTCTATTTTCTTTTCTCTTGCTTCTTGCTTCTTGGCTCTTGGCTCTTGACTCCTGCT
Source organism: Gelidibacter pelagius (assembly GCF_017581925.1). Taxonomy (GTDB): domain Bacteria; phylum Bacteroidota; class Bacteroidia; order Flavobacteriales; family Flavobacteriaceae; genus Gelidibacter; species Gelidibacter pelagius. The sequence continues at coordinate 450 of NZ_JAGEVG010000031.1, forward strand.
TCTTGCCCCACTTCTTAATACTTCGTACTCAATACTTAATACTAATTCCGATAGAACGCCTTAATCGTCCTCACCACCCTCTCCAATTGCTCCTTCGTTATCCCAGCTGAACTCGGAATACTAATACTGTTTTGATACACCGATGCGGAAACATCTTTTTCAGTGATGTAGATATCCTCTTTAAACATGTCCAATTGATTCATGGGCATCCAAAACGGACGGGATTGTACCCCATTTTTGTTGAGGTAATCCAATAATTCCCGCATACGCGACGTCGTGAAGGTAAACAACCAACAATTTGGATCTGTGCCTTTTGGTATTTCCTGAAATTTGATATCCGCAACGCCTTCTAACTGGCTTCTATAAAAGGCATCCATGGCCTTTTTAGCTTTTAAAGTCTCAGGAAAGGTCTCCATTTGGGCCACGCCGATCGCCGCAAGCACATTCACCAAGCGGTAGTTATAGCCAATCTCGTCGTGGATATAATCCATCGCACTCACTTTGGCCTGGGTGGTTAAGTGTCTCGCCTTTTTGGCCAAGGCTTCATCATCGGTAACGATAACGCCACCGCCGCCTGTGGAGATGATTTTGTTGCCATTGAAACTAAACACACCAAGCTTCCCAAAAGTACCTGCGTGTTTATCATTGAAGGTACTTCCTAAGGCTTCCGTACTATCCTCAATGATATCGAGATGGTAGGTTTTGGCAATGGCCACCATGCTGTCCATATCTCCTATATTTCCTAAGACATGAACGGGCATGATGGCACGTACACGTTTGTTGGTGGTCGTATCAAAACTGAAGGTGCCAGCTTCTGTCGTTCTTAATTCGGTTTGCGTATTCAGGTAATTGACGAGCAGTTCTAAATCCATCTGCCAATTCTCCGGATCCACATCAATAAGAATCGGGGTGGCTCCGGTATATTTTATCGCGTTAAGGGTCGCAATGAACGTGATGTTCGGGGCAATCACATGATCGTCTTCGGTGATTCCCAATAATATTTGGGCAATATGAAGTCCTGCAGTACCGTTCATACAGGCCACGCCATATTTTGCGCCAGCATAGTTGGCAATCATCTCTTCAAATTGGTTCACATAGCTTCCCGCTGAAGAAATCCAGCCGGTGTTTAAGCAATCTAAGACATATTTGGACTCATTGCCCTCGATTTTCGGAATTGATAATGGTATCATTGAATGTGTTTTTTATTTTGAATGTTTTTATAATCTCGCATAATCTTTTAAAAGGTCTAGAGGGCATTGTACTTTAACCAGCTTAGAATTAAACCTCAACAGCTTGGTTACACTGGACTCATTCAAACTACTAAACTTGCACCCCCTTCCAAATCAAGTCTTTGCTCATGGCTCTTGGCTCTTGGCTCTTCCTACTTAGTTCCTGAAACCTGACTCCTGACTCTTGTCTCTATCTTCTTTTTTCTTTTTTCGAAAAATGAAATCACTTCTTCATAAACACCCTATAATACAAATGTTTAAGTTGAGCCACATGATAACGATTCATGAGTTCAAGCGAGCTAAAAGACGGTAAAGTCACACCATTATAACGGTGACCATCCGCTTTGTAATCATAACTTGAAGGTGCAGGAATCACAATAAGCCCTTGATCTTTAAAAATTTCAACAGCTCTTGGCATGTGAAGCGCACTGGTAACTATAATGACGTTTTTGTTTGTACCAAATTCTTTTTTAAAAGCCTGAGCTTCCTCTAACGTTGTGGTAGGCGTTTCCAACATCTGAATTTTGGCTTCATTCACGCCCAAAGACATGGCGGCTTCTTTACTAAGTTCTGCTTGACTTTTGGGTCTATTTTTAGAAGCTGCTGAAGTGACTAAAACAGCCTGATCTAAAGAGTTTAATATTCGAATCCCCTCAGCCAACCTAACGAGTGTCTCTTGGTTTAAATTCATGGATGCCGGCAATCTTGAATCCGTAGTAGCACCAGAGCCTAACACGTGGATATAATAAGTCTTTGAACGGTCAAGGAGCTGAAGATCAATGGGCGCATAAGCACTTTCAATGGAAGCAATCAATTTTTTGGGCACATAACTGGTAGAACACACCAAAAACATTACAATTCCTAAGGCAATTACTAAAGTGGCCAATTTGTGTTTATTTCTTTTAAGCCAATATGCAAAAAGTCCCCAAACAATAAAATACAGCATCAAGTTTGGCAAACCCTTCAAAAACTCAATCATCGTATATTCTACAGTTCCTTAATGCCCAATAAGGTCAATGAAGCTGGTTTTACCGGCAAATTATTAAACGTTTTATAAACCATTTCTGAATTGCTGTTAACTAACGACCAGAAGGTTAAGAACAGGATTTTAAAATCGACCAACATCGAAGCATTGTGGTAATACCATTGCTCCAAAGCACCTTTATAGGGGTAAATATAAGTGCGATAGTATTGTACAGGATCTTTCCCAAGTTTTTTATATGCCGTCACCAAACGCTCTTCATCCCTAAACACCAACGATCCCAACCCGGTAATGCCCGGTCTGTTTTTATAGATTACGGCTTGCACTTCGGGTGTGTAGTTTTGAAAACTTTTCACCAATAAAGGCCGTGGTCCCACCAATGACATATCGCCTTTTATCACATTTAAAATTTGTGGCAATTCATTAATTTTTGTGATGCGCAAAATGCGTCCTACCTTGGTAATCCGCGGATCATTCCTTACCGTCAAGGTTTTGTTGCCCATGTTGGGGCTGTCCTTTAGCATGGTGGCAAACTTGTAAATATAAAACGGCTTATTGTTTAGGCCCATGCGCTCTTGTAGGTAGAAAATTTCCTTTTCGCCAGTGACTTTTAAAAGAATCATGATACATAAGAACAAGGGCGAGATAATTATAAATCCGACCAGTGCGAGCATTAAATCAAACATTCGTTTTGTGAAAAGATAAAAACCTGAAGGTGTTTTTTGTGTCATAAAACTGTAACGGGCCAATGTGGGTCTATTTTAAAAAATAGCACATCAACTGTCTATAAATTTTTAATATGATTTAATGTGATATCCAAACTGCTTTTAAGATACTGTATTATTCGGTAGTGTCTGGTTTATCGATAAATTCTTTCCGAACTACCAATTTTTCCTTAAATCTATAGAAAACCGTCTCATGATCATATACCTTATTGGTAACAGCCATTCCTGCCATGATTTTATTATTGTTCCCCACTTCAACCTCGGGAATCAAACAACTATTTGTGCCCAGTAGGTTGTCATTACCTACTTTTGAATATCCTCCCAAAACCACTTGGGGACTCAAAAAATTATTTACTCCTATTTTAGCATCGTGACCAATAGTACATCGTGAATTAATCACATTAAAAGCACCAATTTCAGCTTTTGGACCAATAGACACATTATGTGAGATGACCGTACCTTCTCCAATAATGGCTGATTTTGAAATCAACGCAGTTGGATGGATAATACCTATAAACTTTGCACCTTTTAATTGGAAATCCTGCAAAACCTTTGCTCTAATCTCTATATTTCCAATGCCCATTATATATTTTACCTGAGTATCTATTTGATGATCATCAATACTTCCCAAAAAATCATAGGGATATCCATAATGCTCATAATATATATTTGTGTTATCTATAAGCCCTTTTATATTATATAAAGGTGTTTCTGATTGTTCATTTATATAACTGATATACTCAACAAGCTCGGCAGCGTGAGATCCACATCCAATAATGATTATATGTTTCATCGATCTTAAGGTGTTGTCTTCAATTCAGTAAAGTTAAATAGAAACCGAATTTTTTGTCGGCACAAAATTACCAAATATCAAAACAATTTGAAAAGATAACTAACTCTTTAAAAAGGGTTGATTATTTATTTTGCCGAATAGCCACCATCCAAAGTAATTTCCGTGCCTGTCATCCATTTGGAAGCATCAGAAAGAAGAAACACACAGGCATGTGCAACATCTTCTGGCTCACCAAAACCCAATGGGTATTTTGCCAAGGTTTCCGCCAACAAATTTTCGTTTGTTTTGTATGTAGCGTTAGCAGTCATTGGTGTATTCACAATACCTGGTGCTATGGTATTGACCCTGACTTTTCTTGAAGCGTATTCAATAGCCAATGATTTGGCACCGGCACTTACCGCACCCTTGCTCATGGCATACATGGTTTTTGCTTTTTCACCAACACTTGCCATAATAGAACTGATAAACACCAAGCTAGATCCTTCCTTATTTAATTTAGTCAACACCAACTTAGTTAAATAAAATGCCGCTTGAACATTCACTTTTAAAATGTTATCCAGTTGCTCTGTTTTAAATAATTTAAAAGGATAAGTTGATGTAATCCCCGCAGCATGCACCATACCATCAAGGTGTGGCACGTCTTGTAAAAAAACTGGAAGTTGTGCAGTTACTACTTCAAATTCCGCCAAATCGATCGCTAAGATTTTATGATTCCGAGATGATAATTTGCTTAACGTGTGGTTTAGTCGCTCTTCATTCCGTCCAAGCAACAATAAAGTAGCTCCCTGTTCATCGCAAGCGATTGCAGTAGCTTCTCCAATACCCGAAGAAGCACCCGTAACCATAATAATTTTATGTTCTAAGGTAAATGGATTCACGATACTTCAACAATTTCAGAGATTCTCATGCAATTAACTGGCACAAGTGCTGTAGCCCAGGACATTCCCACACCAAAACCACATAAGAACAAGCCTTTTGATCCATCAAATTGGTCTTTCAATTGATCTACAATAGTTATCGGAATCGATACTGAAGACGTATTGCCATATTTCGAAATGGTAGAAGGCACTTTATCTACATCCAATTTTAATTTCTTAACCAAATAATCGTTCATGAATTTATTGGCCTGATGGAAAACGTAAAAATCAAAATCCTCTAAATTAGCTTCACCAAACTTCAAGGTCTCTTTGATATGCTTAGGAATTTCACGAAGTACAAAATTAAAAACATCGGCGCCATTCATATAGCCATGTTCGTCAGTCCTTATATTGCCATGTTCATCCACTACTTTTTCCTTAAGACTCTCAGGAGTACTTGGATTTCGATAGCCACCGGCATCAATTTTTATCAAATGCTGTAAAGAACCATCAGAATTTAATGAAAAGACCGATTCTCCAACACGATCGTCCTTTTCAATAATGGCTGCCACACCGGCATCACCAAAAATAAAACCCGTTTTCCGATCTTTCGGATGATACACTTTAGAGCGTGTTTCGCCATCCAATAATAAAACTTTTCTAATGCCAGGCTGTTGAGCATAGGCATAAGCCATGGATAAACCATAGATAAAACCAGAACACCCCAATCCAATATCAAAAGCTGCAGTATCCTTTGATAAGCCCAAACGATCCTGTAAAATGATGCTTGTAGCTGGCATTCTATAATCAGGCGTTTGTGAAACAAATAACAAGACATCAATCTCCGACTTATCAATTGCCAAGTCTGAAATTATTTTTTTTGCCGCAGCAAAACAAAGATCAGAAGCTGTAGTGTTTCCCGTAACAAAACGACGCTCTTCAACACCTGTTTTATCTACAATATCACCGACTGAGTCCTTATCAAAAAATTCCGTATATGCTCTATTCTTAATGGTATTTGCTGGAACGGCACCTGCCATTCCAACAATGGTAATCCCATTAAACTTTAATTTAGCCATTTTCTAAGCCTTTTTTGCCAACAAGGCATTATATAAATCCTCTATGGTTTCAAATGATTTGAACTCCTCATCAGAGAGCTGCAATTCAAAATGCTCATCAATTAAAGCAATTAACGATAACTTTCCAAGAGAATCCCAAGTGTCAAAACTTTCAAAATGGTCGGTTATCATCACATCCTGATCCAAATCCAAGGCTTCCTTTACGATATTTATTAATTGTTCTTTCATAGCTTAATCCATTATTATATTTTAATCTTTAGTTCACATTCCTTTCAAACATAACCCTGATTATGATAATTAAATGAGCATCATAAAAACCATTGCCATAATTTTATCTAGAACCATATTTTAATGTGCAAAAATACTTCAAAAACTGTAATTAGGAGATAGACGTATGCAATATCTCTGGGAATTGCCTTTTAATTACTCAGGTTTTCGCGCTTTTTATGTAATATCATCATTTAGCTTTTCTGGATTTTGTCTTGAATCAAAAATAGTGATGATCTCAATCTCTTTTTTTATCCAAATTTACCCGGTAATAAAATGTTGTTTGTTTAGTGACAACACACTTATATAGGTTTTCAAATTCAGATGATTTAGGACAACTTTGTGGTTGTAAGGCTATTTGTTTGACTTTTTCTGTCAACTTCAAAATAAACAAATCCCTCGTTTTTAAATTCCAATGTTCTAATAAATATTCCGAAAGTTTTAAGAGTTTTGTTTCGGCCAGTTTAGATAAGAACACTTTCATTTACTACGGAATTTTCTTTAAAAAGGACTCATAAGAAATTCTTTTTCCGTTATCCAAATCTTCAATGCCTTGTTGTATCTCTTTTTGTTCAGACAAATTTAATTCATTCCAAAAGTCGCTTTTTTCCTTTTTTACAAAATCGGCAATACGTTGGATAAATTCAGAATTTTCATTTTCCAAGATAATCTTAAGTAATTCTAACTTTGTTGTTTGAATATCCATTTATAAAGTCTTTAAGAAACAAATTTACTAAAAATATCCTATGGTTTATCGGTTTTTACATATGGAAACCCAACATAAGTATGGAAGATTTTATGCGTTTTAACCCTAGATATTTCTTGTTTTGACAACTTTCCCTGGCACGCCTACCACCACACTATTATCCTCTACATTTTTTGTAACTACGCAACCCGCACCTATGACATTGTTATCTCCTAAACTCACGCCGGGAATAGTTGCACTGTTGACACCGAACATATTGTGACTGCCAATTTTGGTATTGCCGGATAAGGACACTTGTGGTGATATAAAATTGTAATCGCCAAGAATGGTGTCGTGGCCAATGGTACAACGCGAATTAAGGATGTTGAAATCGCCTACCACAGCCATTGGTCCTACTGAGGCATTATGGGAAATAAGGACACCTTCACCTATTTTAGAAGATTCGGCAATAAGTGCTGTTGGATGAATGAAAGTTAAAAACGTTGCGCCTTGTTCTTTAAAATGTTTGACCAATTTTTCTTTATAAATCATATTCCCAAAACAGAACATGTATTCGATATCCGTATTTATTTGGTGGTCGTCCACAGTACCCAAATAGGGTTCTGGATATTTGTATTGGCGATGCAAATCTTCATTTTCATCGAGAAAACCTAAAATTTCAATAATTCCAATTGGATTGACGCGATTATGATACCGAATGTATTCTCTCACTTCAGCGGCGTGCCCACCGGTCCCGATCAATATGACTTTTTTCATAACCTAAATTTTACGTATTGAAATCTCGGCAGTATATACGGATAAAAATTAAATAGGCAATAACTTTTTATAAATTTCAGACATTTCAACAATACAATGATCCAATAAATAATTTTGAGATTTGGCGTGAGCACTTTTACTCATTCGCTGATATAACTCCCTGTCATTATACAACTTAATAAGGTAATCTTTAAATTCGTTATAATCACCAAAGTTGTACAAAAACCCATTTTCCCCATGATCAATTAAATCAATGTGCCCTCTAATTTTTGTTGCAATTACAGGTTTGCCCATATAAAGTTGTTCAGCAACATTCATAGGTAATCCTTCTTGACTGCTGGCAGAAACTCCTACATCAATCATTTTTATCAACTCGCCCATATCTGTTCTAAACCCAAGTACATGTACAAAATCTGAGATATGCCTGTCCTTAACCAATTGTTTAAAGATTTCGAGGTTTTTTCCTCTTCCTGCAAACAATATTTTGAGATTAGGCATATCTTTTTTTAAGGCTAAAGCGTTATTTACAAAAAATTCATGGTTTTTTCTTTCAATGAACTCTGCAATATATAGCAATAGAAAATCTGTGTTTTCATAATTATTCTTAACTCTAAGTTCGCTTACCGTAGTGTCAATATTATCTAACCTGCCAGTATTAATCCCAACGCCAGAGGTTAAAAACGACAACTTATTTTTAAATTTCTTTTCGCTTAGCAATTTATAATCCTCTTGATTAATGGTAATTATCCCATCGGTAAAGGCAGATAAATACTTTTCCATTGGATAAAATAACAACCAATTTTTTATGGACGATCCTTTATAAAAATGAAACCCATGTGCGGTATAAAGCACTTTCAAGCCTTTTTTTCTGAATTCTTTTGCTGCCAGTCGAGCCACCACCGAACCCATAGCCGTATGACAATGGATGAGACTATAATTTTCGCGATCAATAATTGCCCGCAACTCTCTTACCGCCTTTACATTATCAAACGAAAATGGATTTCTATTAATTGGAATATCAAATTGCTTATCGGCTTCATCCACACGGGTTACCCCGTCGTTTGCCGTCACATGGACTTCATAACCTTGTTTTTGTAAATAATCGATATAAGGAAGATGAAATGCCCTAAAGTGCTTATGGATGGTGGCCACAAATAGAATTTTACTAGTCATTTAAAACGGTATTTAATGATGCCAATAGCGATTCCCTTTCTTTTTCTAAAAACGAATGATAACTTTGGATTTTTTGAACATAGTTTTCTTTTTCTGACTCAATTTCCGAAATCATCTCAGAAATACTTTCAGAATTAACCTTTTCTATGCCGATTACAAAATTTGCCAAATCCATATCCTGCATAATGCCGTAACTCTTATTTCCTCCGTAGGCAATAGCCACACACGGTACCATTTCGTTTAAGGCAAATATCACCGAATGGAATCGTGTTCCGATCAAGATATCATAGTTTGAATAGATCTTCTGAATATCTTGCGATGTGAGTGCATAATCTTCAATATAAGATACATTCTTACCAATTTGTGCATCCAATACTCCAAGAACTTCTTTTAAAGCCAAAGTATCATTTTCATGATTACTTGGGCCAAGAGTATGGGCCATAAAAGTAAATTTATAACCTCTTTCCGTTTGCTCTTTTACCAGTTTACCAATTTCAGTGAGATATTCTTGATAAAGTCTGTCTGGATTTTTATAGCCGTCAAAGCGATACGGTCTCAGCGTTAATAAAATATTCTTATCCTCAGTACTAATACCATGTTTAAGCAGATAAGCTTTAGCGTCAAAAGTAGATGATTTTAGAAAAAATCCTAAATCAGGATATTTATAAGCTTTAATTCCCAATTGTTCCTGAACAAAATTATAAGATACTTCCTCTCTAACAGATACAAACGAAGATTTCTTTAAAACCTTTTTGACCAGATATTTAGCCAATCCATTTTTTAAGGGGCCGATTGAATTAGGTAATACAACAGTTTTTACATTATATCGATGTGCCAGCATCAGATCAAAAAGAAAATAATACATGACATAAGGATCTTGTAATTTTCCATAACTGTGCAAAAACCCTCCGCCTTTTACCACTAATGCCTTGAGAGACGGAAATAAATCCAGAGATTTCTTTTGTTCTAGAGACAGAGAGGAACGCCCTAGTTTATTCAAAAAACTAAATCTAGAAATCAGCAGTAATGTATTAAACAGATCAAAGATTGCCACAAATCCCCATTTAATATATGTGATTTTGGAATAATTTACTTCTTTTGAATCGGTAGTTGCACTGCTTGCTTTAACTCTAGGATGTAATAATATGCGTGTTATAAAATTATAGCCACGCGATTGAGTTTGGGCTTTTTGAAGATTCTTCTCCTCTTGATTAGATCCAGATTCATAAAGATAGACTTCAAGATCTGGATACAAATCCTCAAACAAACGGATCGATTCCCATACCAAAGCTTGATCTCCTCTGTTTAAGTCAGTGTTACCTGGAACTACTAGTATTTTATTTTTCATACTAGATCTTATATTAAATTATTATCATTTAAAAAAACGTCATAAAAATCATTCCTTTTTGCATTCAATAATTTTTGCTGATAATTCAAAGCATTTTTAAAATTTAAAGTTGAATTTTTTATTAAAAAATCTTCCGAGACATTAGAAAGCAATAGAATTAATTTTTTTATTGAGTTTTTTGAATAAACACATTGTTTATCAATTAATTCTGGAATCCCTCCCGTATTAGTTCCGATGACTGGACAAGCCATACTCATCGCCTCTACAACTGCTCTAGGGAGCCCTTCTTGTTTGCTAGGTTGTATATAAATATCTGCATCTACAATTGTTGCAAAAATTCTATCATGAGGCAGTGGACCAACAATCTTTATTTCATCATTCAAATTTAATTCATCAATAATCAATTGTAATCTCGTTGGGTTTCCTGCACCTACTATATCATATTTAAATAATATTCCTTTTTTCTTCAAAATAGCGATAGCCTTTATCACATCTGCTTGTCCTTTGTAAACTACGTCCACAGCACCTACTGTAACTAATTTTAGAGTTTTATTACTAGATGAATTTATTTTTTCTAATCTTTCTGATAGCACATTCTTGTCTGAATCCTTAACTTCAGAATCTTGAAGTTCTACATCTGAACATCCAATAGATTTTCCATTTGACGGATATCGACTTTGTAAAAAGTTATTAGTTACATAAATTGTATGATTTACATTTTTCATCAATTTTTGATACTGATATAACTTAGGATAAGCCAATAGCTTTCCTCTCCAGTCATAATTCCATAACGCATCATAAACACATGCTACAAATTCAATTAAGATTGGTTTATTTAACTTTTCTGCTTCCTTTAATGCAATTACGCCTGCTGCACTGGGTAATCTTATAATTATTATATCATTTTCTGCTACGGCTTGTTTAATTATACTATTAACTTTGCGTTTATTTTTTAAAGTTCGCAACGATTTAAAATCCGGGATTTCAATAAAATTAAAAGCTGGATGAGTCATTTCAATAAATTTTCCAACATCTTTATCATTAAGCTTAGTGCTTCGCATTAAAAAAGATACCTGTTCGCCAAAATAGAGGTATCGAGAAACCAACTTGTTCTTATCATCTCTAGAATATAAGTTGTTTCCAAATTTACTCATCGGTCCATCATGCACAAACAAAACTTTTCTACTCATAATTTTAATATTTTATTAAATTCACCGAAATTCTTTTTTGCATCAAACTTCTTTTTTGCCCATTCTTGATATTGAAATTTTGAACCTTCGGTTTTATTATAACAAATGGCAATTAACGTTTTAGCTAATGCTTCGCTATCTGTTGGCTTTTGTGCCAAATTTTTAGCTTCTTTAGGTAAAGTTTCTAAAATAGAAGGAATATTGGAAGTAATAACAGGTAAGTCACTAACCATTGCTTCAATCAAAGCATTAGGCTGACCTTCAGTAATAGAAGGAAACAAGAAACAATCCAAGCTTTTTAAAACCCTAGGCACATCTTTTCGATAACCAAGTACAAAAGTCTTGTCTTTTATTCCTAACGCTTCTAATTGCGGTATCAAGTCCGCAGTGTTTCGCCCACATAGAAGCAAATAAAAATTTGAATGCTCTTGTTGCAATTGCTGAAACACTTTTAAAACCGTATCATGATTTTTTGCCTTATCCAATCTTCCCACATGACCAATTACAAAAGCCTCTTGTGGGATACCCAATTGTTCTCTAATGGATGCTTTGCTTTCTGGCAAATCATACTCTTCAATATTTACGCCATTATAAATGACTTTAAAACGGGTATCTGAAGCCTTTCGGTTTGGGAAAAAGAAATCCAATGCCGCATTGGAATTTGAAAGAATATGGGTGGCGTTTTTATAAACCAAGTGATTCATAAAAGAATTGACTTTGTTTTTTATAAAGCTAGGTGGAAAATGATTACTACCCTGTCTATAGAATGCTATACGTCTTGGCACTTTTAAAATCTTTCCTAATGCCATAGGAAGCCCGGCAAAATTGGCATTAAAATCACAAATGACAGCAAACTTCTGACTTTTATAAAATTGATAATGGTTTATAGTTTTGGAAAGACTTAAATAACCTAATGGCAAAAACACCAATTTCACTCCTGTGGCTTTATATTCGTCATATAATTCACCTTTTTGGCTAGAACGAACGAGAACTGTAATTTGACTCGTATCTTTAATAAAATTTAAATAACGTAAGAGATACATTTCAATGCCACCTGAGGCAACGGAGGGGATTAGAAAACAGATTTTAAGATGATTATTTTTCATTTGCCTGCTTTAAAACCAAATCAACCATCCAACCATAAGGGTTAAATTTACCTTCGTACCATTTTAATTCTTCATCCCAAAAACCAGGGCAATCATCATATCCAGCATTGGCAAAACCGTAACTTATTTCAATCAATAATGGTTTTTTATCTTCATCATAAACAAAATCACAAGCAACACATTGCGCTTTCAACTTCTTATTAACTTCAAAGGCGGCCTTGACAAAAATCTCATCGATGGCGCCTTTTTCATAAATAATATTACCACTTCCTGACGCTCTAAAGTCGTTTTCGCGAGTCATTCTTTTGATACCAAAAGCTTTTCCATCAATCACAATTATCCGTATGTCTGAATCGTTGTTTGGAATAAACTCCTGAAAATATATGTAGCTGATTTCCTTGCCCATTACTTCAGAGTATCTAGGAGGCCTTGCTAAACGTATTAAACCTTTAATAACTTCTTTAATAGGTGCTTTTCCTAATAACCATTTTCTATAGCGCTCTTTCAAGCTTCCCCAATTATCATAGGAGGGAAAACCATTACTAAATGCTTTCTTTACCAATTTATACGCCTTTTCTTTCGAATCCACTAACTGAACATTTTGCGAACCCGCACCTCCGCGAAGTTTGAACACCTTCGGGAACGAAGTTTCTTTTATCCAATTGTGGGCTGTTTGCACATCATAAAACACCCATGTTTTTACTAAATTTAGTCCTAAGGATTCGAATAAATATTTTTGTCCTACCTTATCATCAAAATGCCAAGCTGTCTTGAAATTTGGAAAAACGTTAAATCCACTGTGATCCAAAGCAAACAGCAACTGCTTCGCCATCACAATATCTTTTTCATCTTGTTGGTGGAAATGCCACATATATGCGGAGCATTCTTTAACTTCCTCTACAATATCATTCGAAAAAGAATCTACTAGTTTAAATTTTATTTCATTTTCCTGACAATATTTTACCCATCGCTTTTGAAAAGAAGCATTTCTTAAATTATTATGAATAGCTATCATTTATAGTTCCTTTATGTTATTTATGTAGCACTCTGTTGGATTCATTTTTGAAATAATTTTTCCAGGATTTCCCATTACAATTGAATTCTCTGGAACATCAAAATTAACATATGCATTTGGAGCAATTAAAACATTATCATTGATTATTATATTTCCAACTATCACACTTCCGGTTCCAATCCATACTTTATTCCCAATAGTGGGCGAACCTTTCTTAACCCCTCTATTTTGTCTGCCAATTGTGACATTATGATTTATATTACAAAACTCTCCAATTTGAGCATCTGCATTTATCACAACTGTTCCAAAATGTCCAAAATAAACGCCTTTACCTATCTTGGTTTTTGTGGATATTTGAAATCCGAATTTGTAACAGTAGTGTCTTAGAAAAATCTTAACCACTATCTTTAACAAAGGGTTTTTAATATTATTATATAACCTATGAAAGAATATAAAACGAAATCCTTGATTTCGATAGGCTTTTAGAAAAGACTTAAAAGAAAACTTATGCGGATAGATTCTATAGGCATCAAACTTTATTTTATCATAAATCATTTAGACATTTATTTATTTATTTCTACTGTTCAGAAATCGTATTATAAGGTTTTCAAACAATTTTATTACAAAAACTAAATAATTAAAATTTATAAATTTCTTTTCTCTAAGAAATCATCCTCTAACTATATATTTTTATTCGCATTTTGTAAAAAAACCAATAATTCATTAAATCATCTTGAACTTTCTATAATCTCTTCAATATTCTTTTTAAAACCTCTTGATGGGATTCACAATGAATTAAATTTGATAATAATTTCTTCTTTCTGTGATGCCAAACACTTGGAATTATTCCCCTATTTATAAGAGCTAAGATATATTTTGATTTAACGGGTTCTATAAAAGAATTAAATAATCTTTCTTGTTTTTTGACAAAGATTTCAAAACACTTTTCCAACTTTTTATCATTAGCAATTAGAGAGTTTAATTCCTGTATATTATGAGGAAGGTCTCCTTCATTTATAAGTCTCACTTTTGGATCATGATTAAACTGTTCAAAATAATGCTTTTCAAAAGTAATCTTTTCTTTAGTAAAGTTTAAAGTTACCGCCATTCCATAATTCCAAATCGAATTTCTATGATTAAGATAATCGAATATAAAGTTCCCTAAAGAGTAAAATATAGGTACTCCTCTATATACTTCATCCCCACTAATACAATGTGTATGATGATTTATAACGGCATTTGCTCCACAATCCACAAAAAACCGAAATGTTGCTTTAAGGCGAGGACTTGGCAAATTATACATTTCATGCCCACCATGATGAATAATAATTATTTTATCAGCTTTTTGTTTTGCTTTTTTTATAGCATAAAACATACTTATTTCAGAAAAACCATACGCTGAGTATCCATCTCTTTCCTCGGTAGACCATTCATTTTCACAAACATTAATAATAGCAACAGTTATATCATTTTGGGTTTTAAAAATAGTACTTATATTATTATCAGTTTTCCCCGCTCCTAAATAATCAATCTTATTTGATTTTAAGTGATCTATGGTATCTTTTAATCCTTTACTACCAAAGTCCATGATATGATTATTGGCAAGCGTAACTAAATTAAAGCCATTCTTTTTAAGAAAACGAATATTTTCAGGATTTGCTTTTAACGCAGGTCCAGTTTTAGAAATCGGAGTATTGTAAGTAGTTAAAGGACATTCTAAATTCGTGATGCAATAATCAGCTTCATTTATAAGTTTTTTGAAGTCTTCATCTAATATTTCCTTGGAAGATGAGTTACTAATATCAGCTCTGTTTATAGGACAAAAATCACCTGTAATAAATATTTTCATTTATATTAATTTTGCTAATTCATTTGAAGACATATACTCTACATTTGGCCAATGATCTTCAATTTTATTTAGTAACTTATTAAATAAAATCAGATTACTTTCTCTATTAGAAGGATTAATACCTCCAACAAAATTTACTCTATGCATTGATATAATCGCAGGCTTATTCCAGAAAAAAGCATTTTTAATATCTTTTAGAGCACTCGTTACCCAATCTTTATTTCGATCTGAAAAAGGCTCGAATGATACATTACGCACTAAGTACTTTTGGCCGAACTTGTTTTGCTTTCCTAAGTAGTTTCTTTTAAGGATGATTCTATTTTCTTTCTCAGAAGGAATTCTTTGTGATACAATTCCCTGGAGATGAGTCACACCCAACTTTGCTGTGATTTCCTCTACATCTTCACCCCAAGTATAATTAGGAGCAATAAATGTTTTTGATTTAAAGCCAAATAGTCTTTCAAAATCGAAGTACGCTTCACTTAAAATTTTATTATAATCCACAATAAAATTATTATTTTTAATTCCAAAAGCCTCTTGATAACTTTTTCTTCTAACTTTAACAACATTGTCACTAATGCCAAACAGTTTATGATTAAATGCCTCTAATGTTTCCTTATTACCATTTCTTAAATCCGTCATCCATTGACTTATATTAAGATGTTCACGTCCATGAAGCTGAGATACAAAATATTTATTCAAATTTCCTTCAATCCATAAGTCTTTTACCTTTGAATGATTTGGGTATTGAGCTAAGGTAGCTTCTAAACTTTCAGGAAAGTATTCTTCAAAATTATACTTTTTTATCTTTTCAAAATCAGGATTTGCAGTTAGAAAGTTAGCTGTTATGACAGGGGTAATTGCTCGTTTTTCTAAAAACTCAAATAAAGCAGCTAGGTCATTATTACTTTCTAAACCGTCATTCATTAAATACGCACATTTTTCTACAGCAAAACCTTTTTGGGATAACTGCTCAAGAGTTTCTTTATTAGGCATTCTAATACTTCCCCAATCATCAGATTCAATCACTACAATTTTCCGACTGGTTTTCCAACCTCTGGCATTGGTAATATTTTTGCTTAATGTTGTTTTTAATGTACTAATCATTATTTCTTAGCTTTTATCTCTCCTAATTCCGAAGAGGTCATAAATTCGACTTCAGGCCATTTTCTTATGATCATGGTCAGCAAGTCCTTCAGCTGCTTTAAACTTGTATCTCTATTGGTCGCGTCCAAACCTCCAATATAATTCACGCGGTGCGAACTAATGACGGCAGGTTTTTTCCATTTAAAAGCCAATTCGATTTCAGCCAAACACCTATCAACCTCATTTACAGAAGAACCTGAAGGTTCAAAAAACGCATTGCGTGTGATGTAGGTTTGCCCATGTTTATTTTGTTTCCCAAGGTATCTAAAATGCTTTTTGGTTCGTCCTTCGCCCAATACTTCCTGCTGAATTTTAGGAGAAGACATATAGCGAATACCACTTGCAGCGGCAACCTGTTCAAGCTCATTATTTATTGGTCCATTGGGCGGCACAAAAAATTGGGCCTTATAACCATGTAAGTTTTCAAAAAGTTTCAGCCCATCAGTAATAATGGCTTTTTGCTCTTCCAAATCAGATGCAAATTCCAAATCAAAAGCTGCTTGAAAACCAATTCCATTTTTTCTGTTGTAGCCCCAAACTTGATGATCAAAAGCCAAAAGAGCTTCTTTATCACTCGCTTGTAAAACACGCAACCAGGATTGTGTGTTTAAATGTTCGCGACCATGAAATTCAGGCACAAAAATATTTTCCGTTATTCCTTGTTTCCATAATTCAAAAGCTCCAGTTTTATTATAATGTTCAAGGGTTGTAGTAAAAGGCTCATAATAATAGTTTTTATAATTATCTTCTTTTATTTTTATAAAATCAGGATTTGCCACTAAACTTACTGCGGTTATTTTAGCTGCATTTCCGTTTTTATCTTTAACACATCTTAAAGTGTCAAATAAATGTTGTAAATCTTCTTTTGATGCAAGTGTATCATATAAATTGTAACGGGCTCCTGCGCCAGTATTGATGTTTAAACCAGCTTTGAGCAAGGAATTATATGAATTTTGTGATGACATTCGGAGACTTCCCCAATCGTCCGACTCTATGACTACAATCTTTCGATTGGTACGCCAGCCAGGAAGATTGGAAAGGTTTTTTATAAGGGTCTTTAACATTATGAAAATAGTTTATTACAATTGTAATTATTTGAATCAATCTATCAAAATGCTTGAATCATGTTAATTAGATCTTACAACAAAGATTTTATGGCATCAATCAAAGTAATGTCCTCAACAAACCAGTTTACCACTGGGTTTCCTATAAAGAAAAATGGCCCTATATAATCTAAACCTTCTCGTATCCTAAATATGATAACAAAGATTATCGAGCCGCTTAAAAGTAATTTAATTGCCCTATTCATCCTTATCCTTTGATTTAGAAGAAACAAGAACGCAGTTAAAACAATTAAATTTGACAGTACAACAAAACGACCTCCTGAAGGAATGTTAGAGGCCAAATTACTAAATGATGCGAAAAACAAACCAAGTGTGAAAATAACATTAAAATAATCATCTGTTATTTTCCTCTTATTTCTTGAATAGTAATAATACATTAAAATGGTAATTGCTAAGATGCTGTACCTTGATAAATGACGAGCCAAAATTACATGGAATGCAAATTGCTCTTTGGCCTCACTAACCCTCTCAACATAATCTTCATTTAAATAACTTCCCTTTTTCTCCAAAAACTCAGGTGCTTGCTCAAAGTAACTTCTGAAGATATCTAAATCTAATTCGCCTAAAAAAAAAGTAAAGAGAAAGGCAGCAAAAAAAAGAATTGTTTTATTTTTATATGGGATAATAACATACAAAATATACACAACCAAGGCAATAATCAAAGAAAAATGAATAAACATTGGTAACACTAAATAAAACCAACCTTTTTTATCTTTTTCTAAATGTAAAACAACCAATCCATAGAAAAAACAACCTACCGCTGTCCACATACGTACGCCGTTAATCAACCAAATTGGATTGGTAAATGCCAGAAACAAAAAGGTCAATAAAACAAGACCTTTAAGCGGTATTTGAATATGTGATCGGATAAGTAATAAGCTTTTAAACCAAAAATATCCAAATACTAGTGCGAAAAATGCAAATAGCACTTTAACATTATCAGTAAATAAACTAATAAACCAGGTGACTAATGGTTGATAAATATCGAGCTTTGTTCCCTCCTCGTTATAAAAATCACCTATTACCTCAAACAAAGAAATATTTTGTCGATGATATTGCAATAATTGTAATGCGTATCGCTCAGAATCTGCACCAGTAGTTGAAACAACAAAGGATAAGCCGAAAAAGAACGACAAGAACAAATACGGATAGATCCTTCGGTTTTGTTTGAAGTTTTTAAACAAGTAAATTGCACTCACAAATGGATTAAATATCCATAAAGCCAGAAAAATCTTCTTATCTACCTGTGCCAAATTAACATAGTTTTAAAAATGCCTTTGCAACGTTTTCTATTTTATACTGATCAGGATTTTCAATTTTTAAAGCACTTGAATAATCACCTGTTAAAAACTCTTCTACCGGTTTCTGCTCAAAATCAAAACTATTGACACTCAAGACGGGTTTTTTGATAATCACATAATCAATAATCTTACTTGGTATTTGCTTCTCGCCTGCATTTTCGAAGTTGACCATAAAGTCTAATTTACTCAATTCAAAGAGCAACTCTTTTCTTGGCATGTATTCTTTAATTTCAATACGTCCATTAGACCTATCAGCATACGCTTGTACGAGGCTGCGTTGTTGCGTATAGATATCAAACTTATAAGGATGCGGATAATTCACTAAAAACTCCAAAAAATCTTTTGGATCTCTTCGTCCTTGTATTAAGCCTCCCGCATACGCAAAATGAGGAATTTCATTTTTAACATAATGCGCTAACTTGACTTCATCAAAATTAAAACCCTGCGGGATTACTTTTATTTTATCATGAAATTCCGGGTAATATGCATTAATGGCAGTAGCTATTGGAATAGTTAAATAATCTACCTTTCTGCAAAACCATTTTTCGACATACTTAAAATAAAAAGCTGGTTTGAAAGTATCATTTTCTTGACCCATAAAAGGATCGCCACAATCTGCAATCCAAGTTTTTGCTAGATTGTTTTTCTTTCTCCAGACTGCAGCCACCCCCCAGTGAATGGGATAAGGAACTGCAATGGAAATCAGTAAATCATAATGTTCTTTATTTCTTTTCTTCTTTTGCAAAGCGCTTTTGATCATAAAGTATAGTTCTATACTTGGGTATTCAAACAATACTTGCAGCCCTCTTCGTAAACCTCTTTTGAATATTAAGGCTATTCCTTTTCCTGTAAGATTAACATCTTTCCTCTTAGGCTGGCCTAGATCCTGAATGGTCAAATTATGCTCCTGTTCAAAAACGGTGTGCTCAGGTCTTTTAGGAGTCAATACCGTTACCGCATGTCCTTGCCGTGACAGCTCCTTGGCTAATTCAGTGGTTCTGAAAGAGCGAGGGGAATTCATTGGGTAAAAAGAACGAGAGACAATTAATATTTTCTTCATCAGATATTATTTAACTATAGAAGCCCAGACTTTCCAGACCAGACTTTCCAAATAAGTTTTATATAATTAAAACTTCAAATTATTTTTATTAGTTCGTAATATATATAATGAGGCAGATAGACGCTCTCTCAAATAACACAGAGGAGACTTTTTGTTTTTAATTAAGTCCGGTATAATTTTTAACGTTCCACCAATGGCTTTAGGAATTGCCTTGATGCCATTTATGCGCGCATCGTATGCCCCTGTGACACTAACTAGACGTTTGTCAAACTTTTTATATTTCTTAACGGAACTTTCATAGGGGTGTTCCACAACGTAATCTGGAAAAAACCACACGTTTAAATCCTTTCTCAAACAGTCTAAAACAAAAATACTTTCATCAGAACCTATTAATAGTGGCTGTCCTGCACCAAATCGCTCATCGAAAAGGATGTATTTATCCTTTATACTATTAATTTTAATCGCAATTTCTATTGTGCCCACTGAGAAGGGCAGTTTATTAAGCTTCTCTATTTCCGTCGGATACTTTTTGTATTCTGGAAATCCAGCTGGTGTTTTTATTTTGAACAATGCGACATCTAAATCTTTATTCGATTGAAAGGTCTTGATTACTGTATCGAAATATTCAGGTGTGTATGTGACGTCATCGTCAGAAAATAAAGCAATATCACCAGAAGCTAACTGTATGGCATGATTTCGAGATTTTGTCACACCTTGTCCAGGTATGTGAGAAACAATGACATCGTCTCTTGTTAAAGCCTTAGGAATATTCTTATATTTAGCATCTCTATATTGGTGTGAGACAATGTAAGTTACACCCTTTCTCTTAGGTAGAATAACATTTTCGACGTTGGTTATTCCTTCATCAATAGTTGAGATTAAAATATCAAGTTTCATGAACTATAAATTCAAATTAAGTGCAGCCTTCAGATATCTGAGCGATTCTTCTTTTTGTTGATCAAGCTTCTTTGAGACCGCTGTGTAATCTATAGGAGGATTATTTAATTCCACAGAAAGATCATTTTTGCTATACATTCGGTTTTCCAAGCCTAACATCTTTAATAAACTTTCTATTCTCGAAACCCCTTTTCTTTCATTAATTACACAGATAAATTCTTTTTGAAAAATAATAGAGAAAATAACGCAATGGTATGAGTCTGTTATAACTATCTCTGCATTTTTTATTCCTTGTAACCATTCACCAACTTCATTATATCTGAAAAAATTATAATTCAAGATCTTTAAAGTCTCACTATATATGTTTTTAGTTGCTAATCCTTTCTGCTCTTGCACTTTTTTCGGGATCATCCCTTCACCTTTTATATCATCTAAAAGATATAATCCAATGTATTTCGGTTGATTTTTGATTTTTTTGCCTGTGTCCTTAATGATCATATTATAATCATCTTGATTGAGTAAAAAAGTTGGATCCAAAACATGGGTTGCATTTACATTAAACTCATTCTCACATATTTTAATTCCTGAATCTTCTCTAACCGAAACAGCCTTAAATCTTTTTAACAAATTAGATATTTTTGCAGTATCCTTTTCAGTGCCTTCCCATATATGGGTTCCAAAACTTGCTGCATATGAAATCTTATCTTTATCGTCATCTACAAAATCGAAGAAATACCGATACAATCTATCTTTTGCCATTACAGGCCGCCAAATTTGGTCACTACCTGCATAAAAAGTATCAAAAAAGGCGTTTTGCTTTTTACAATCCTCATAAGTGAATAACGGAGTTGTGAACTTCATATAATTCTTTCGGAATTTATCGAACTTTTTGTCTCCTCTTATAGCTTTTAAAATTTTTGATTTCACATTTCTGTTATCTAAACGATCTTCTTTAGGTCTCAAATCAAGCACGGTTGGATCCAAACCTAATTTCTTGAGTAAAAAAACAGAGGCAAAGGTTTGTAAAACAGCCCCATAATTATTTTTTGAATAGTGATAAGTTAAAACACCAATTTTCATAAATTATATATATATTTAATAAATTATTAGTTCTATAGTTTAAAACTATACTTATTTGATTAGGAAAATTTATGTCTTTTTAGTTTATAAGTGATCTTCTATAAAAACATATTCTTATCAAATCTTATTAATTATCTCAATTTGTAGTTTATTCTGGTTATGATACTTAAAATCTTTAAATAATTTCTCATTGCTTTATCAAATTGTACCAATGGCTTGTGTATTTCCAAAATATAAATTCTGTTTTCGTGTAATTCGACTAGCAAATTGTACGGATTTTAAAGAAAAAACTAAATTTTAACAAAAATTTTTCTTTTTTTTTAGGAATAATCCTATGGTTTAGCTTTGACATATTTACCAGTCTAAGTTTCTATTTTTGAATGCGGATTATCATAATTCTATTTTATAGTAATCTTTTTATGCCTCATATCCATAACAATTTTTGTAAGGCAATTCTAAATAATATTCTTTTAATTATGGCTAAGTGGATGTATTTTTAGGGCTAATTTTTAGATGTTATAATTTTATAAAATTTTCACTAATAACTCTTCTTTGTGAAAGTGTGGTTCTAAAGTTATTTTTTAAATCACCTATTGGTATAAAACAAATTATTTTTTCAGATTCAGGCAAATCAATAATTTCAGATAGTTTCTCTTCGTCTTTATAGGTTTTGCCCCAATTGGCAGGACAATTTCCTATTTCGTAATAATGCAAAGCATATAATAAGTTCATTAAATAAACACCCCCATCAATATATAGTTGATTTCTTTCTCCTATTGTATAATAGTATTTACGATCATTGGTTAAAATTAATAACTGACTTACATTTTCTGAATATCCTGTAAATCCGCCTTGAATTTTAAGAGTTTTATCTATTTTCGTTTTATCTTCTAATAAATAAACATTCGAAGCTTGTCTGTTACAAACGGAAGGCGCAGTATTTGCCAGTTCAATTACTTTACTGAGAATATCATGTGTGAATTTTCTTCCAGTAAACTCTCTCACACTTTTTCTTGAATGAGCGAATTTTTTAAATTCTTTATTATTTTCTTTAAAAAACCCCTCTTTTGTCCAATTAATAATACCATTGAAGCAAGTTTGATCATTACTATCTATGACTAATTTATAAAACCTATATTGCTCATGATTAAAAAACTCTTCAATATCATAACCTTTTTCTTGATGCAACTCATAATATTGACACATTATTTGATAACCTACTTTAATTTGGCTTCGACTGATGTTATTGATTATTTCTGGATCCTTTAAAACTTTGTGCAAGTTGTTAATACGATTAGTAGCAAATCCTTTTTTCATATCTTTAAACAACATCCCTTTTTCAAGTGAGTGGTAATTTAATATAAGATCTGCCTCCTTATTTTTTAAACTAGTTTTATGGAATACTATAGAGTGTTTTTTATACAGCTTATAGTCTATAACATAATTAATAATAAAATCAACCCTTATCTTTATATAATGGAAGAGTTTGATATAATATAACCGAGCCAAATCTTTTATTTTATTCATTTTAAACTAAATGTTATTTTTTAAAAAACTTAGTTTTTATAATATTGGTTAGAAACAATCTTTCTTGGTTATTTAGACCCAACACAGAGATAGTTATTGTTGTTGTTAAAAACACGAAGATAACCTGAAATAATAAGTTATATATATTGTCTGCTTTTTCCAATTTAAGATTTGAAAGCAACAACATCATTACAAATGATACTAGTACTATTCTTAAAAGTACTTGTAGAATAAAACTTTTAATGTTTAGTCCAATCATCTTCACTAAGAACAACATTCTAAAAACTAAAGCAATAATTGAATTTCCTATTAACACCCAATAAACATTTATTGGATTATTAGATAAATTGAACACAATCCATGTGATAGGTAGTGTTAAAAATATTAAGCTGCCTATAATTATTTGATACCACTTCATTTTACCAGTTGCATGTGCTCCAATTATTAATGGATTAGAAATGGTTTCAATTATAGCATAAATTAATGCCAATTTTATAAAATCAATTGAATACGGTGGTATTTCCTTTAACCACAAATTCATTACATACTCAATATTATATAAGAAGGGTAAGATTAAGATTAACATTCCAAAAAATGAAAACTTAGCGCTTTTGTAGATCAGATTAAGTGAGGCTTTACTATCTCCTTGAGCATAGTTTTTTATTATCTGTGGATTTAAAGCTATTTGAAAATTTCTAATAAAACCTCCTATAACATTCTGAACAACCAAGGTTAAACTGTATGCGGCATTGGCTACAGGACCGAAAAATAAATTCAGTAAAACATTACTACCTTGTCCACTTGCTATGGCCGCTATACTTCCAAATAAATTCCAACTCGAATAATTTATTAATTCTTTATAATATTCTTTATCATAATAAAATTTATATACGGATTCTTTAAACTTATTCTTACAATATATTTTATAAATAAACCTTATTATAAATGCTATGCAAAATGTTAATATTGCATATAATATTAAACGATCTGAATCCGCTCGTATCAAAATTAAAACGACTAATAGTTTTAATACATTATCTAGAACACTTACATAAGCATATACATTCATATGTTCACGCGCGATTAACAAAGCATTATAAGGGACTTGAACCACATTCAATATTAATGTAAAAACAGAAAATTGATAAACCCAGTGAGCGGCTATAATTCTATCATCAGGAATTTCAAGTTTAGTAAACACAAACCATAATCCAACAGTTTCTGCCATTATCAATATAATTAGCGCTATCAGAAAATGAATATTTAATGTTGCATTAAAAGTTTTTTGCAAGCGATCCAAATCATTTTTACCAATATCAAAGGATAAATATCTTTGACCTGATGAGGCCATGGCGGAATTAAGAAAAGCAAACATTGTTACAATACCCCCAACCAAATTATATATCCCATAATCAACAACGCCCAAGGCATCCAAAACCAAACGAGAAGTATATAATCCAACTCCCATGGATAAGAACATCCTGAAATATAGGAAAAGGGTGTTTTTTGCAATTCTTTTATTTGATGACTGCATTAATAAAATCCTATTGTCTCTGGATAAATGTTTTTTAATTCTGAAATTTTCATAATCTTAATTCTTTTCTATCTGAATTATACATCACATCATCTATATAACAAATGTGTGACGGAATAAATACTTTTTTTTCAAAAACTTTCGAACGAATCCTATAATCAACGTAACTCTAATATCACAAATCGAAATAGAGTATTTCATTTAATTTTAAACATTAAAATTTTTCATATAATTAAAGAGTTTTTCACCCCACAATAATCCAAAACAATTTGTGCGTCAGTAAAAGTTAGGTCTTTAAATTCATTATGTGCTACCAATAATGCCACAGTATCGGCTTTTTTTAGCTTCTACAGTTTTAAAGTCTATAACCTTAAAACTTCTGCACACGTAATTACTATACATATAATCCTTGAATAACTTCCAAAATACGATCGGTAGCTTTGCCGTCCCAAAATTTAGGTATTTCACCTTTTTTATAGGTGCCATTTTGAACACTATCTACATTCTCTAAAATAGTTTCCAATTCAAAATCCAGCAAAGTATTAGAACCTATTTCTGTAGTAATTGGTCGCTCGGTATTTGGTCTCAATGTTAAACAAGGTTTTTGTTTAAAAGTAGTTTCCTCTTGAATCCCACCACTGTCTGTGATTACCATTTTACAATTATGAATTAAGTTCTGAAAACCAAAATAATCCAATGGTCCTATTTTAATTAAATTTGGTATATCTGCAAACTGATCTTTTAATCCAAATTTATTAATATTATTTTGTGTTCTGGGATGCATGGGAAAAACAATCGTATTTGTTTCCCCTAAGTGTTTCAGTAAATTACCCAATTGTGAGAGTCCTTCTTTATTATCTACAGTTGCTGGACGATGAATCGTCATTAAAAGAAAATTGTTTTTTTCTAAGGTATAATCCTCCAATACTTTTTCATTCTGAATGTCATCTTCAAAAGCTACAAGTGTATCGATCATTGTATTGCCAACAAAATGAATCTTATTTTGATCTTTCCCTTCCTTTATTAAATTATCAACGCCACTCTGTTCAGTCACAAAATAATGATCGGTAATTTCATCTACTAAAAGCCTATTAATTTCTTCCGGCATTGTTCTATCAAAACTACGTAGTCCACTTTCTAAATGCGCTAGTGGCACCCCCATTTTATTAGCAGTGATAGCAGCTGCAAGTGTAGAATTGACATCACCAGGCACTATAATAAGTTCTGGCTTAAACTTATTTATGACTTCCTCCAAACGAATAATAATTTCGCCAATTTGGTTATTTGCACTATTCTGAGGGATATTTAATGCGTAATCTGGATAAATATCCAATTGCTTGAAAAAATCATCAGCCATAGCCTTATCAAAATGCTGGCCCGTATGGACAATTTTTATGTCAAATTGATTGTCGAATTTTTCATCCGCAACTTTTTTAAATTGAGTAACCTTTATATAATTTGGTCGGGTACCAACCACTAATAACAATCGTTTCATTTTAGTTTGTTTAAACCTTTTAATTTATCAATACATATAACACCCTGCTCTACTAGATTGTCTCCAAAAACATTCTCAGGAAAAACTCTGCTTTAAGCACGGCTTCGCCCCTATCAGTCACACTCAAAAAAATCAATGCGATGACAATCAGTTTTTTACATAAAACAACAAAACCCTCAAAAAGCGTTTTAAAGGGCTGCAAAACTACAACATTATTAAGAAAATCCCATTTTAATTCGTCATTTGTTTCTGTACTATAAACCACGGGTTCAATAGGTCTTTCTTATTATAGCGCAAAAGATCCTGCGTGTCCCAAGCCACAGCCTCCACCCCAGCTTGCTCACAAATAGCTTGTCCCGCTGCCGTATCCCACTCCATGGTGGGTCCGCATTTTGGGTAACAATCCGCTTGACCTTCCGCTATCAAACAAAACTTTAAGGAACTGCCCTTGGCAACCACCTTGACCGCACCATGTTTTTCACGCAACTGATGGATATACGTTGCCGTGGCCTCAGAAGGATGTGAGCGACTGGCCAAAATGGTAAATATGTTGTTTGTTTTGGAGAGAGGGAGTTTTGCAGCCTTATTTATAAGTGCATCAACATCAAAGTGATTAAGATCTACTTTGACTTTATAGGCGCCAGGGATCGGCCGCTCGTCCGCAAAACGAGCAACTTCAAATTCAACTTCAACTTCAGCTTCAACTTCAATTTCATCTTCCCGCCTTGGCGGCGGATAGGAAAAATATAAATCTCCTGATACGGGAACAAAAATGACCCCCAATACTGGTTTTTGATTTTCAATCAAGGCAATATTGACCGTAAATTCGCCATTGCGCTTAATGAATTCTTTGGTGCCATCAATGGGGTCAACAATCCAAAGTTGTTTCCAATCCTTTCGAATAGCGTATGGGATGGACTGCCCTTCTTCAGATAGTACTGGAATATCCGTAGCACTTAAATGCGCCATAATAACATGGTGCGCAGCAGTATCAGCTTTGGTTAAAGGCGAGTGATCCTCTTTAAGTTCAACTTCAAAATCATCGGAATTGTAAATATCTAAGATGACTTTTCCTGCTTCCAAGGCGGCGGTGATGGCGGTTTTTAAATGTTTGGTCTTCGCAGTATCGCTAAGGACGGGATGAGAGGTGTGAGGCATAAGATATTATGAATTCAGATTTGCGATGGTTTAGTGCTGATTGTTATCGGTTACGCGTAGTGACGACTATTGATTCCAACTAGTACTGAGTTAAAAATTAGCGACTGCCGACGGAAACCTGCCGACTCGCCCGAACATACCATTTCTTGCTGGAATTAGTACAGGCCGACAATACGGGCGGGCTGCCGGGCTGCAAACGTTCCATAAAGGTAGTTTAAATTAATTGAGCCCAGGAGTTTATAGCTTGCTTCTTTTTTATACTTATTGTCTATGTCAGGCGAACGCAGTCGATAGAAGCACTCTCCAAAAGCCCAATCTTCCCTCACCCCTTTAGGGGACGGGGGTCAAGCCAAAAATAAAACAAATCTTGTTAGAAACAAACAAACCCTCCGTCTAAACCTCTCCTCCGTCGACTAAAGGGAGGAGCCACAGGTTTAGTTTTAATAACCCAAGATAATTTCTCAAATAAATACATCAGAATAATTGATGGAGAAATTGGTATACGTTATAAAAGCCAAAATTCAATAAAATCTCATAATGTTGCTCCCCTCTTTAGTTAAGAGGCGACCGAGCGTTAAAAAATAGTCCAGTGGACTATTTTAGCGAAGGGCGAGCTGGCGCGCTGGCTGTATTAAATTTACCGCAGTAAAACGAATGTAAAGAAAGGGGAGTTTGAAAAAGCAAATAAAAGCCAAATCTCACAACCCCTCTTTAGGGGCCGGGGGTCAAGCCACATCTCAAACCCAATCAAGGAGAACAAGAAAGCGTCATTGCTAGCCTGCCTGCCGTCCAAGCAGAGAGCGACGCGGCAAATGCGAAGCATTCACTCCTGCCCGTCTTTAGCCTAAGCGATTGCGGGAATACCTAAATTTAAAAGTAATCAATTGTTAGTAATCTTTAAGTGGTACAGCCAAAACTTTGAGATTGCCGCGTCATTCGTGCCTCATTCCTCGCAATGA
>NZ_JAGEVG010000032.1 GCF_017581925.1 Gelidibacter pelagius
AATTGCATACCAGCAACGTAGTTGCGTCATCTTTGTAACCACGTAGGTTTCGCAATTTGTGTAGCAACGTAGTTGCGCCATCTTTGTAGCACAACGATTATACATCAATTAAAGCTGCAGCGCAGCGAAATCTTAAATTTATCAAAAAATGAAAAAAGCCCAAAACAAAAAAGCCACTTCAATTGAAATGGCTTTTTAAATTTGTAAACAAAGATTTATTTTGTTGTTGTAGTTGCAGGATCTACATTGAGCTTGCTACTCAATTCTATTGAAATTGCAGAACGATCAAACTTGATTTTTCCTGCCATGGTTTCAATAACACAACTGCTATCTTTATCATTTAAGTCGACAATTTTACCGTGCATTCCGCTTTTGGTAATAACTCTGTCGCCTCTTTTTAATTCACTTGCAAACTTTTTTTCCTTTTTGGCGCGCTTCATTTGTGGTGCAATCATAAAAAAATACACTACAGCGAACATCGCAATAAAAGGTAAAAACGAACTTATTCCTTCTCCCATTAATTCTTAATTATAATTAGTTAGTCGTGATTATGGCCTTCGTGACCAGGTTGTGTGCTATACTTACGAACAGGCTGTTGCATAATAGATTGTGTCCCACCTGCTTGCTGAACACCTGGTTGCATTGCTGCATTAGGATCACCTTCAACCATGGCTTTGATTCTAACTGTTTCAGCACCTTTTTCTGTATTGGTGGTCATGGTGATGGATTTTGTAACCACACCGTTTCCTTTTCCGTCAAATTTCACTTTAAATTCGCCAGTTTCTCCTGGAGCAACTTGTCTTGTCCAGTCTGAAGGCACTGTACATCCGCAAGTACTTTTGATATCACTGACCACTAATGGAGAACTTCCTGTGTTTGTATATCTAAAGATAGTTTCTACAGGTGTTCCATTTTTTATGGTACCAAAATCATGTTCTGTCTCTTCAAATGAAACGGTTGCAAAATTTCCTGAGTTAGCATCTCTTTGTGCTGCTTCTGCAACGTTCTCTGATTTGATTTTTGCCGTAGCATCTTCTTTACACGACATAAAGGCAACCAAGCAAAATGCACTAACACCTAACATTAATTTTTTCATTGTATTGTTTTTTTTGATTAAAATGTTCAGTTTAAAATAAATTTGAGGGTGTAAAAGTAGTAATTATTTCCCATTACATCAACCCCCGCCCTATTTTATTTAATTCGCCATTCTCCTTATATTCCTTAACAATCTTGTCTAAAATACCATTAATAAAGAAACTACTCTTTGGCGTAGAATATTCCTTGGCAATATCAATATACTCGTTAATTGTCACCTTCACTGGGATAGACGGGAATTTTTGAAACTCACATATCGCCATTTGAAGTAAAACCGCATCTAAATTAGCAATACGTTCGGCGTCCCAGTTTTGGGTTTTAGCGGCAATTTCCTTATTGAATTTTGATTTATTCAACAAGCTTTTTTGGAATAATGCCGTGGCAAACTCCTTATCTTCAGTATCTTTAAATAGTTTTGGTGTAAAATAGTTGGCTTTATTCTCCTTTTTCAATTTGCGGAGCATCTTTAGAATTCCCGTGTTAACCACAGGTAGATCATCCAACCAAGTCAGTTTCTTATCTTCTATATATTCATAGAGCTTGTCATTTGGAGCTATAATTTCAGTGAACACATCAATTATAAAGTTTTTATCTTCCTTAAAATCAGATACTTTATTGGACATATAATCCTTATAAAGGTCACTCTCTATGATGCTTTTAAAAATGATATCCACATATTCAAAATCCAGATACCAATAATCAATCTTGCGTTTTTCAATCTCAATTTGAAGCGCGACGTCTTCGTTCAGGATTTGCAGAACTTGATTGTTGATAAATTTTCTATTGGGATTTTTCTCTTCTTGTGTTGCTAAAATTTTTCTTTGAGACTTTTCCTGGTAATCTTCAGCCCTCTTTTGGACTTCAATTAAAAGTGATAGCATCATGAGATGCAAATCGTACATCTGGTCAAGACTTTGGAGTAGAAACTTCTCGTCCTTCTTGAAATCGTCACCTTCACCCCCATCAAACGCATAAAGGGTTTGCATCACTTTTATACGAATATGTCTTCTGTTTAGCATTTGTAAGAACTTATTAAATTAAAAAAAGACGAAAAGCTTATGTGCTGTTTCGCCGTGCAAAAATAGTATTAATTTATAACTTCAAAAAAAAATGACAAGGATATCTTAAGCTTATTTCAATTGTTCATTTTTTCGTTTTAGAATGCGCTCTTTAGCTATTTTTAAAGCAGCAGCATTTGGTGTTACGCCATTCTCGGCAGCTCGTTCTAAAATCTCCAAAGTAGTATTGTAAATATTTTCGGTTTTACGCTTGGTCTCTTGCTTATCACAATTTTCAATTTCCGCATAAACATTAATAAGGCCTCCGGCATTGATTAAAAAGTCCGGGGCATAAACAATACCTTTTTCTTGCAACATCTCGCCATGTCTATCTTCAGCTAACTGGTTATTTGCAGAACCTGCAATAACTTGCGCTTTTATTTTATTGACGGTATCATCATTAATTGTCGCTCCCAAAGCGCAAGGGGCATAAATATCCATGGCTTGACTATAGATATCGTTGCCCTCATAAATGACAACGTCATATTTATTTTTGACAATCTCCAGCCGTTCTTGATTAATATCGGTAACGATCACTTTGGCGCCTTCCTTCAATAAATGCTTTATTAAAGCCTCACCTACACTTCCAACACCTTGCACAAGCACTGATTTACCTTCCAATACATCAGAGCCATACTTGTATTTCGCGGCAGCCTTCATCCCCATAAAAACACCATAAGCCGTGTTTGGAGATGGATTTCCAGAACCACCTTTGCTTTCAGAAACTCCGACAACATGTGACGTTACTTCCCTAACGACATCCATATCATCAGTAGACATGCCAACATCTTCTGCCGTAATATATCGCCCACCTAAAGAATCCACAAACTCACCAAATCTACGCATCAATTCTGGTGTTTTTTGAGTCTTCGCATCACCTATAATCACCGCTTTGCCGCCCCCTAAGTTTAATCCAGAAATTGCAGATTTAAAGGTCATTCCTCTTGATAGCCTCAATACATCATTTAGCGCATCCGATTCAGTGGCATAATTCCACATTCTGGTGCCGCCAAGAGCAGGTCCTAAAACCGTATTATGAATGCCAATTATTGCTTTTAAACTAGTATCTTTGTCGTGGCAAAAAACAATTTGCTCGTGATTATCGAAAGAAAGTTGGCCGAATACAGGGTCTGATTTTGAAAGCTCCTTAGAACTTATAACTTTTAAATCCATATGATTAAAATTAGTTCTGCGTTTTTATTAGATATTTCAAAAATAAAGCAATACCTCGAGGAATAGCAAAAATATAGTCGCTATTTATGAGATTCTTACATCTCAAGCGACCAATAACAATAAATGAGAGAATTACAACACGTCAATAAGTACTTTTATAAGTACAGATATAAATTATTAGCAGGGATTTTAATAACGATTGTTGCTCGAATTTTTCTTCTTTTCACCCCAGAACTGGTAGGTAATTCAGTAGATGTCATTGACAATTACCGAAAAGGCATCACCACAGACATAGCAGTCGTTAAAAGTGAATTGCTCATAAATATCCTTTATATTATTGGCGCAGCAATCATTGGTGGTATTTTCACCTTTGCCATGCGTCAGACTATTATATATGTCTCACGGGAGATAGAGTACGATCTTAAAAACGAAGTTTATCAACAATACCAAAGATTATCCTTAGATTTTTACAAATCGAACCGAACTGGTGATTTGATGAGCCGGATCAGTGAAGATGTCGGTAAAGTCAGAGAATACGCCGGACCAGCTCTTATGTATAGCATCAATACCGTAACACTTTTTATCATTGCGATTATTTTAATGTTCAGATCAGCACCCACACTTACGCTGTACACCATAATTCCATTACCTATCCTTTCCTATTTTATTTATATTTTAAGTAAAGCCATCCACAAACGCAGCACCATTGTCCAACAATGGCTTGCTAAACTTTCTACGTTTACACAAGAAACATTCAGTGGGATTAGTGTGATCAAGTCATACGGAATTGAAGGCAGCACGAATGCCGATTTTGATATGCTTTCCGCAGAAAGCAGACAAAAAAACATTGATTTGGCTAAAATCCAAGCCCTGTTTTATCCTCTGATGATCTTTCTAATAGGCTTGAGCAATATCATCGTTATCTATATTGGCGGTAAGCAATATATAGATGGTGAAATAGAAAGTTTAGGTGTCATTGCTAAATTCATCATTTACGTTAACTTATTGACCTGGCCCGTAGCTACTGTGGGATGGGTAACTTCAGTAGTCCAACAGGCAGAAGCTTCACAGAAACGGATCAATGAATTTCTAAAACAGGAACCCACAATAAAGAACACGGCTACTGAACCTTCTCATATTGAAGGAAATATTGAGTTTAAAGATGTATCCTTCACCTATCCTGACACTAATATTCAAGCCTTAAAAAATGTAAGCTTTAAGATCAACCAAGGCGAAACTATGGCTATAATTGGTAAGACTGGCTCTGGAAAATCTACCGTTTTGGATCTTATTGGTCGTTTGTATGATGTGACTTCTGGTGAAATAAGAATCGACAACATACTTATTCAAAATCTTCATCTCACGAGCTTAAGGGACCATCTTGGATATGTCCCACAGGAAGCATTCTTGTTTTCAGATAGCATCAAAAACAATATCATGTTCGGGAAAGAGGATGCCACACAAGAAGAGGTCATCGCAGCCGCTAAAAATGCCGATGTCCACAAAAACATCAAAGGTTTCACCAAAGGCTATGATACTGTTTTAGGAGAGAGAGGCCTTACTTTATCTGGAGGACAAAAGCAGCGGATTTCTATTGCAAGAGCAATCATCAAGTCGCCACAAATCTTGTTGTTTGATGACTGTCTATCTGCTGTAGATACTGAAACAGAAGAAAAAATCCTCAATAACCTCAGAACCATCACTAAGGGCAAGACGACCATCATTGTCAGCCATCGCGTTTCTTCTGCGAAAAGTGCCGATAAAATAATTGTTCTTGACGAAGGCCAGATCATTCAAAAAGGGACCCACAACTCCTTGATCGATGTGGACGGATATTACAAAGAACTCTATTTAAAGCAGCTTACTGAAAACGAATAATTGAATCGATCCTACTAACTAAATTACTTATTCTCAATCTCACAACAGACTTAATGAGATTGAAGTAAGACGATTCTTTATCATTAATTAAAAGAAATATCGGAAATTGTTGGTTACTAATCTTTTTTTTTAGATTTTTGGTACGTAAACCGTTACTAATTAAAATAAAAAAATATGAGTGATCACGGAATGATGGAGAAAGAGGAAATATTCTCTAAAGTATTGCGCGCAGGGAGAAGAACCTATTTCTTTGACGTTAGGGCCACAAAAGCTGGAGATTATTACCTTACTATCACGGAAAGTAAGAAATTCACGAATGATGATGGTTCTTTTCACTACAAAAAGCATAAAATCTACCTTTACAAAGAGGATTTTAGTGAATTTAATGAGATTTTAAAAGAAATGACAGACTATGTCATTGATGAAAAAGGCGACGAAGTTATCAGCGAACGCCATCAAAAAGATTTCAAAAAAGAAGATTCAGTTTCTGAAGACGATACTTCAGATTCAGAAACAATGAAATCTGCTGAAAGGTTTACAGATATCAAGTTCGAGGATATTTAAACCAACAAACAACAAAATTATTATAAGAACCGCTACTTTGGGTAGCGGTTTTTTTTATATTTATAGTTTAACTAAAATACTTATGAGAATGAGATTTCTATTCACCTTGTGTCTTTTGTCGTCATGCTTCATTTTTGGACAAAAGCAAACTGACCTATCCTATTATTTACCACAAAACACTACTTACGACAAATCGATTCCTACCCCACAGTCTGTTATTGGTCATGAGGTTGGCGAGTGGCACATCACTCACGATAAGTTGGTGGAATACATGAAAGCCTTGGCCGCAAGTTCAGATCGGATTACTCTTGAAAACAGAGGTACGACTTATGAAGGCAGGCCTTTGGTTCTGTTAACCATTACCTCAGCAAAAAACCATCAAAATATTGACGCCATCCGTCAACAACACATCGCCGCAACTGATGACAATACATCAGTAAACACCAGCAATATGCCTATTGTGATCAACCAAGGGTTTTCCATTCATGGGAATGAACCGAGCGGCTCCAATGCCGCACTTTTAGTAGCGTATTATCTCGCTGCCGCAGAAAGTAGCGAAGTTAAAAACATGCTTGACAATATGGTCGTACTTTTCGACCCATCATTTAATCCTGATGGTTTACAACGTTTCGCTTTTTGGGCAAACTCCAATAAAAGCAAAAACCTAAACCCTGATCCAAATGATCGTGAATATAATGAAGTGTGGCCAAGAGGTAGAACCAACCACTATTGGTTTGATATGAATAGGGACTGGTTGCCGGTCCAATTGCCAGAATCAAGAGCAAGATTGGAGACTTTCCACAAATGGTTACCAAATATTCTGACCGACCATCACGAAATGGGGACCAACTCTTCTTTCTTTTTTCAACCTGGAATTCCAAGCAGAACCCATCCTCTGACGCCACAACTAAATCAGGATTTGACCAAACAGATTGGAAATTATCACGCTAAAGCTTTTGATAAAATTGGTTCCTTCTATTATACCGAAGAAAGTTTTGATGATTTCTACTATGGCAAAGGTTCCACCTTCCCTGATATTAATGGAAGTATCGGTATTCTTTTTGAACAGGCCAGCTCAAGAGGTCATGTTCAGGAAAGTGACAATGGCATTTTAACCTTCCCGTTCACCATCCGAAATCAATTTACTGCCGCTTTATCCACTTTGGACGCAGGATATCATATGCGGGAGGAAATCCTAAAATACCAGCATGATTTTTTCAATAATGCACGTGGTGAAGGAAACAAAGAAAAAGCGAAAAACATTATTTTTGGAGATGCAAAAGACGCTGCCAAAACTTACGAATTGGCCGAAATACTGAGAAGACATCAGATTGAAATCTACGAGCTTAAGAACGATGCCACTATTGATGGTAAACAATTCAAAAAAGGCTACAGTTATGTCGTGCCAAAAAACCAAAAAAACACGCGATTGATCAACGCCATGTTTGAAAAACGCACAACTTTTCAAGACAGTTTATTTTACGATGTCTCTGCATGGACCCTACCATTGGCGTTTAACTTAGATTATGTTGAAGGCGTACCATCTTCACATTTGGGCGAACAGGTTTTGGATTTAAAGATGAAACCAGGAAATGTCTCCGCTAAAAGTGATTATGCCTATCTAATGGAATGGCATGAGTATTACACGCCAAAAGTGCTCAACGAAATCCTCAAAAATGATTTACGCGCCAAGGTCGCGATGAAGCAGTTTGGCAGTAAGGACAAAAAATATGATTATGGCACCATCATGATTCCTGTTCAAAACCAATCAAAAAATGCTGATGAACTTTATCAGTTTTTAAATGAATTAGCCAAAGAAAGTCATGTACAAATAGATGCAGCTTCAACGGGTTTAACTGAAGGGGTCAATCTAGGGAGCAATGAATTCAGACCTCTTACGCTTCCAAAAATAGCGCTTCTTGTCGGCAATGGCATTTCTTCTTATGATGCAGGCGAAATCTGGCACCTTTTGGATCAACGCTATGATATGATTTTAACTAAATTGGACACTGACAATTTAGGCCGGGCTGATTTAAGTCGCTATAACACCATCATCATGCCGAGTGGTAGTCTCAGCAAAAGTGACACTGAAAAACTATCAACTTGGGTAGAAAATGGCGGAACGCTCATTGGCTTTAAAAATACACTACGCTGGTTGAATACCAACAAATTCATGAAATTGGATTTTAAAAAATCAGAACGTGTGGCGAAAAACATAACTTTTGAACAGCGTCGAGATTACAGTGGTGCACAAGTGATTGGAGGCTCTATTTTTGAAGTGAAATTGGACCGCTCCCATCCGATCAATTTTGGATATAAAAATGAAAAACTTCCTGTTTTCAGAAATTCCACATTATTTGTCAACCCAGATAAACAGAGCTACAACAACCCAATACAATACACTAAAAACCCGTTGTTAAGTGGCTATGTTTCTAAAACCAACTTAGACAGTTTGGCTTTGAGCGTGCCTTACCAAATGCAGCGCATGAAACGAGGTAAAGTAGTCGCGTTTACCGACAACACCAATTTCAGGGCGTTTTGGTTTGGGACCAATAAACTAATGATGAATGCCATATTTTTTAGAGACGAACTATAATTTAACTGCCATCACATCTAAAACGAAGACAGATGCGAGGTACAAAAGTGCATAAAATGCTCCAAAGCTGAGCCATAAGACAACTGCTATGACAAGCATAAAAACAGGCACTAAACTTATGGCCACTGCAAAGCGAAAAGTAGAAATGAATTCTGGCTCCTTTATTTTAGGTTCCAGAATGAGTTTCCAGATCGCATAAGGTAAAAAAAGAGAAAGACACAATCCCATTTTAGCAATCGCTTTTATGGGATTTTGCTTTTGTTTTGGCTGTGCTTCGCAATTTTTAAGCTGGGTGGCAACAATTTGATTCACTATTGTAGGATCTAGAAAGTTCGCATTTAAACCTTCCAGCCTTTGCAGCTTAGCATCGTAATCATCGCCATCAAGATGTGTTGTGAGTGTTGTTAACGCATTAAACACATCTACCTTCATTCTTAAAACGGTAGCATTGGTATCTGGTGTTTTATAGTTTTTTGATGATATTGGGGTTCCGAAATTTAAGATCACATGGTCTGCAAATTCTTCAGCTCGTCTATAATTAAAACCTACTGGCACTAAATTGATCTCAATATCTGGATGGTCATTTAAAGTTTCGGCAATGATTCGGGTGAAACCTTTACTCAATGTTCTTACTTGACGTTTGATATTATGGTTCCCTTCTGGAAAAAGCACGATGGCATTATTTTCATAAAGCAATTGCGAACAGGTTTTAAAAATGGCTTTGTTTTTCGACAAACTATCCCAACCATCCCTGACCCGATAAACCGGCAACATCAAGAGACTTCGCAGGAATTTGCTAATCCATGGTTTTTGGAAAACGCTGGCGCGTGTTAAGAAATAAGAAAATTGTCCTTTTCTTGTGGCAATTAGAATCGGATCCATCAATCCGTTTTGATGATTCCCTAAAAAGAGCGTGGGTCGATTTGGAAGAAGCTGTTCCTCAAAGTTGAACTCAATTTTTTTATAATAAAAAAACAAAGCCAATCGGATATAACTCTTCATACCATGCAACCATAACAATTTCAATTTGCCGTTTTCCTTCAATAGTTCCACAATTTAGGCTACAATTGAGCCGTTTTTTACCGGCATTTCTGGTCGCAATAAAAACACATCATTATCTTTTATAGCTCCTACGACTAAGCACTCACTCATAAATTTCGCAATTTGTTTCTTTGGGAAGTTTATGACAGCAACAACCTGTCTATTCAGCAAATCTTTCTTAGAATATAATGTGGTGATCTGAGCGGAAGATTTCTTAATTCCCAGGGCTCCAAAATCAATAATCAATTGATAGGCAGGGTTTCTTGCCTCAGGAAAATCATTGATCTCAACAATAGTTCCAATACGTAAATCAACTTTGGTGAACTCCTCAAAAGTTACTATCTTTTCCATGCTCAAAATGTAGCTAAACTTAAATACATCCACAAGATAAATAAAGAAAAAATATGGCTCAAACCCCCTCAAACATGTTACCTCTTGGCACAAAGGCACCTGATTTCAAACTATTGGACACGGTAAGCGGTGAACAGCTCACTTTAGATGATTGCAAAGGTATAAAAGCAACTGTCATCATGTTTATTTGCAACCATTGTCCATTTGTAATTCATGTGAACTCGAAATTGGTAGAATTGGCAAAAGAATATAAATCCAAAGGCATCAATTTTGTGGCCATTTCCAGTAATGATGTTGAAAGATATCCACAGGACGGTCCCAAATTCATGAAAGAAAGGGCCATTGACGAAGTTTATATATTTCCTTATTTATTTGATAGTAGCCAAAATGTAGCCAGAGCTTATGATGCGGCCTGCACTCCTGATTTTTATGTTTTTGATTCGCATTTGAAGTTAGTATATAGAGGTCAACTTGATGACTCAAGACCAGGAAATGACATCCCGGTGACAGGAAAAGACATCGTAAACGCACTCGATGCTCTCCTGACTAACCACCCCATTTCCCAAGATCAAGAACCAAGTATTGGCTGCAATATTAAATGGCGCCCTGAGAATCAAAAATAATTATCATTTTTTTTCACTGTTCATAACACACGTGAGTTAGACAATTACCCTCAAATCCTATAAACACAGAACATCCCATGAAAAAAATCCTAATAACTATTGGCGTCATACTTGTTCTTTTTATCATTCTACTCTATTGGTCATTAAAAAGCACACCAGAAAATTATGAGACCTCAACCATTGTCAATCTTGACAACGTCAATTCAATTAATTTCAAGGATTATGATTCGCTAATTATTTCTGCAAGCTCCCTATACGAAGCCAACGCTTTGAAAAAGTTGATGCAAGGCGAGCATTATCGTGACGCTTGGGCAACACCGATAAAAGTTCCCGTGGTGTTTTTGGACACGCTTTTAGGCGGACTAACCATCGTGAAAGAAGGTGGTGGCAATCAAACGAAGTCCTTAAAACTTGAGGATAGTATCGGAAATAAATACGCGCTAAGAAGTATCAATAAAACCCCAGGCCCACTGATTCCAGAATTTGCAAAAACCTTGGGCTTGGAAAACATCATTATCGATGGCATTTCGGCACAACATCCGTATGCAGCAACTGCCGTGGCCCTGTTGGCCGATGCAGCCCACATTTTACATACATCTCCAAAAGTTTATTTCATTCCGAAACAAAAGGCCTTAAAAGATTATAATGAAAACTACGGCAATAAACTTTTCCTTTTCGAGCATGAAACTGAAAGCAAAACCAATTGGACGACTATAAAAAATGTTCGTACCATTATTGAAACAGACGACTTACAAGAACTCAAATTAGAACTCGGCGATACACTTAAGTTAGATGAACATGCCTTGGTCAGGGCACGACTGTTTGACCTGTTTATTGGCGATTGGGACAGACATGCTAAACAATGGGGCTGGGTCATTAAAGAAGAAGCGGGGAAACAGATTGCCATTCCGCTACCCGCTGACAGGGACAATGCTTTTTTCAATATCGGTGGCATTGTCCCGAGCATCATATCCAATAAAAATGTCACGCCTGAAATGCGCCCTTTTAATGAAGATATTGAATACTTGCCGGGATTGATCCATGATTTTGATGCCTATTTTTTAAAAAGCACAACCGTAAATGTTTTTATTGAAGAAGCACAGATCTTACAAAAATTACTGACAGATCAAGTTATCGAAAATGCTGTACGCCAATGGCCTGCACAAATTTACGAATTGGATGGTCTCGAAATTGAAAACAAGCTCAAAAGCAGAAGAGACGGCCTTCAGGATTACGCAAAGGAATTTCAGCGTATCTTGACTGAAAAACCATATCCAACATCACCCTTAAAGGGTTCAGAAGGCGTCAAATTTAACGGTCATTATTTGAACTGTTTCGAATGCTATTAAAATTTCATCAAGAGTTTTTAAATATAAAAAGACGGTTTAACTCAGAACCTCGGGATACTAAAACCCAATGTTGGGAGAAAACCGTCTTTTATCAATTGTGGAGCAAAAAATCTTCTGTTACTGTCGGTAAATAACTATAATTAAAGTCATTTATCGACATAATAGTTATGCTTATATTAACTCAAAAAAATCAAAGATTGACCCTTATGGATTTTCGTTAAATAAACCTAAAACGGGATGATTTTCTATGAAAATAGATGTATTTTATGGTCTCTCTTATGAAATACTTCATTTATTTAATCATAACCCTTAGCACGTCGATGAACGCACAACATATTATTCCTGATTCCATCTCAAAAGAAATTATCACGGCTTTAGAATACTATCCTGACCTCAAAGACACACAAATAGAGTTTAGATTTAAAAAGAACATAAAAAAATCGACCATGCAGGCCAGACCTACATTTGGTAGCTTTTTTAGAACTCGTAAAAACAGGAGATATGTCATTCTTATCAGTGAAACCTTTAAGATTTCGGATAAAAAATTCTTGACCAAAGATATTCCTTCAGATATATTAATTGGTTGGATTGGCCATGAATTGGGGCATGTGATGGATTACGCCAATAGAAGCAAGCTCAATCTGATTTGGTTTGGCATTAAATATCTTCTTTCAGACAGCCATATAGTAGAAGCTGAACGTGCGGCAGATACTTATGCCGTGAGACATAATATGGAAGATTATATTTTAAAGACCAAGGATTTTATCTTGAACAATGCAGACATACAAGATGCCTATAAACTGCGCATTAAAAAGTACTATTTGTCCCCCGAGGAAATTATGGATATTATCGAAAAGAGAAATAAGGAAGCCAAAGCTATTGTTCAATAACAAATTTTTCCCATTCCTTAAATTTATCTTCCTTCATGACCCGTTCCATTTTAACCTGACCTCCTTTTTTCTTATTGGCGCCACTCCAGTCGTGAAATATTGAAGGATTCACCAAGGTCACCTTCACGCCTTTCAAAGCTTTGCTTCTGGCCACTTTATAATTCTTATTGGCGTCCTTTAAAAAATTGTCCAAGCTTTCCTCAATTTGCTGTTCATCAAGTTCATCTTCCGTACCGATGTACCAACAGTGATAAAATTCATCATCATCTCCACGTTTTGCGCAAATCGTATATTCGGGGATTTTTGTAGAAAACTCCGACTCGAGATGCTTCATCGCATCATCCATTTTATTGACCGATAATTGCGATCCAACGGTATTCAAGAAAAATTTGGTACGGCCGGTAATTTTAATTTCTGCCCGTTCCACATCTGTGAACCTTATAGTATCTCCTATTTCATAACGCCAAGCACCGCTGACCGTACTCATCAACAACACATAATCCAGATCCAATTTCACATCTTCTAAAGTAATGGACGGTGCGTCTTTAACCAAGGAGCCATCTTCTTTGATATATTCTGGTTTGAAAGGTACAAATTCAAAATAAACCCCTTCATCGGTGACCAATTTCATCGCCTCCGTTTCTGGTCTTGATTGAAAGGCTACAAAACCTTCAGACGCCAAATAGGTATCAATAATCGTGATAGGCTGCCCCATTAGGGCATTAAAACTTTTTTCATAAGGTCCGAAAGCTACGCCTCCAGAGGTAAATACTTGCAGATTTGGCCAAATCTCATGGATATGGTTCAGATTGTGATAACTGATGACTTTTTGAAGCATGAGTTCAATCCACGATGGAATTCCACTTAAGGCTCCAATGTCCCAGTTTTCTGCGTTTTCAGCAATCCGCTGCACCCGCGCGTCCCAATCGTCAATTTTAGAAATTTCCTCGCCAGGTTTATAATAAGGTCGGAACCAAAACGGGATTTTACTCGCGCTAATCCCACTAATTTCGCCTTCCAAATGGTCATTGTGTTCCTTTAATTCTGTAGAACTCCCCAACATCATGATTTCCTTTTCAAAGAAATCAGCCGGAAAATCAAAATTACTCAGAGCAAACACTTGCTGGATCCCA
Source organism: Gelidibacter pelagius (assembly GCF_017581925.1). Taxonomy (GTDB): domain Bacteria; phylum Bacteroidota; class Bacteroidia; order Flavobacteriales; family Flavobacteriaceae; genus Gelidibacter; species Gelidibacter pelagius. The sequence goes on from NZ_JAGEVG010000032.1 coordinate 13,752, forward strand.
CTGTTCTTTATGGCATCAATCATCTCATCGGTAACAGGAATACGCTTACTCGATTTGCCAGTTGTACCAGAACTTAAGGCAAAATACTTAGGATGCCCAGGCCAGGTCACATCTTCTTCGCCTTCTTGAAGTCGGTACCACCATTCTTCTTGGATTTTGTTATAATCAAAATAGGGCACCTTGTTTGCAAATGCAACGGCTGGATCTTCTGATTCTAAAATGGATTCAAAATCATAATGCTTGCCAAACGCTGTATCCTTTGCTTTGCTCAAAAGCTTGTTTAAAACGTCTTGTTGCTCTTCAACAGGATTTTTTTCTGAAGTCAAGGAATCTTTAACGTCAATGATTCCTTTAATTATATTACCGAGTATTGCCATGGAAAAAAATAAAAATTAAGATATTACTACGCTGCCATTTTTCGGCATTCTTCCGCACATTTTCTGCAAGATTCTGCACATTTTTGACAGTGTTCGTGATCGTGCTGAGCACATTGCTCCGCACACCAGTCGCAAATTTCTGCGCATAGCTTACAGTATTCGGCGGCATGCTCACTATCTGCGGCCATCATTTTTATGGACACTAAACACGCATCAATACATTCTACACAACATTTCGGACAGTCATTCATACTTTTGACTCCCGCCATTTCGACAAGGCAGTTTTGACAATCTACCAAACATTTTTGGCAGGCTTCGATACATTTTTGATATGCTGTTTTCATAATAAATTGTTTTCTGCAATTTCAATAATTGAAAGGTATATGTGTATTTCAATACGTAAAAAATTTAACGCTAATCCTCTTATTCTGATGTAGCAGTCCAATTATTGAGTAATTTTTAAGTACTTTATCCTAAAATCTCAAAACTTGAATCTAAAGAAATTTCTTATCGGCTTTGGTTTTACTGCCATATTTTTCACATTGCTGCCATTAGTCCCTGCAGATTATTGGTGGATTCGGATGTTTGACTTCCCGCTTATCCAACTCACAACACTCACTTTTATTGCCATTCTTGTTTATTTTATAAAATTCGATTTCAAAAACCTAAAAGACTATATATTTATTACAGCACTTATCGGATGCTTCATTTTTCAATTTTCAAAGATTGTTCCTTATACGCCGTTTTACAAAAAAGAAGTACTCAATGCCGCCAGCAATCCAAACATTCAAAAAATCAAATTACTCACGGCCAACGTCCTGCAGAAGAACGAATATAATGACGGCTTGATCGCTATTGTTAAAGAGTTAAATGCGGATGTCATGGTGTTTACAGAAGCTAATAACCGTTGGCAGGATGCCATTATAAAACACCTGTCTGCAGATTATCGATACAAAGTTGAACTGCCTTTAGATAATACCTATGGCATTCTGATGTATTCCAAATTTGAACTCATCAACCCTGAAATCAAGTTTATGGTCACCGATTCGATCCCCTCTATCCACAGTAAACTAAAATTACCTTCTGGAGATGTCATCCAACTTTTTGCCGTTCATCCCACACCACCGATGCCTCAAGAAAACCCCTTATCGACCGACAGGGATGCCGAACTTATGATGACCGCAAAGTTAGCACGTGAATCACTGGTTCCCGTTATAGTTATCGGCGATTTCAACGATATTCCTTGGTCACCAACAACACTTTTATTTCAAAACACGGGTGAACTCTTAGATGTTAGAGTTGGTAGAGGATTTTACAATACTTTTAATGCCAAAAAATATTTGCTACGATGGCCCTTAGATCATGTTTTTGTGTCTCCCGAATTTAGGTTAAAAACCCTGAGAAATTGTGAATCGATAGAATCCGACCACTTTCCTTATTACGTAGAATTATCATTTGAACCCGAAGGCGCAAAACCACAAAAGCCCGAACCGGCTTCAATAGAGGATTTAGAAAAAGCAAAGAAGCAAATTGAAAAGCTTAAAACAAAAAGAATGAGTCATGAAAATGTTCAACTCTAAGGTTTAAGAAATGATCCTAATTAAATCACACATCAATTTAAAACCAACATTAGATCAACCTGATTTTATAACTTCGCTTAATATTGTTTTTCAGCTTGAAAAAATTGTTTGAGAAGTAAGAACTAACTGAAAAAGAAATCACAAAAACACCTTATAGCCATTTTGACATATCATCAAAAATTCATGATAGATTATGATTGTACTTATAGCACCCAAAAAAGATATAGAAGACGAAACTCAAATTCTAAACCAGCTTCTTGAGTCTGATTTAGAATGTTATCACTTAAGTAAACCTAACAAAAACTATCAAGAACATGTTGACTTTTTAAAAGAGATAAACTCAGATTATCACAACAGAATCGTCCTCCACAATTTTCATGAATTGACAAATGATTTTGATCTAAAAGGAATCCACTTTGAAGAACAACAACGACGCAAGTATATTGAAACACCCACCCGTTACTTTAAAGATTTAAAACTTTTCGGAAAAACCATCAGCTCTTCTTTTAGTGAATTAAATGATTTAGTGGACAGCGACTTCGAATTTGATTACCACTTATTAAGTCAGATATTTTCCTCAGAAAATCAACCAAACTCTGAGGGCAGCCAAATTGATGTCGGCGATGTCGATAAACTTATTATTGGCATGGGTGGCATTGATGCACACAATATTCATAAAGTTTTTAATTTAGGCTATCAGGGCGTAGCTGTATTGGAAAGTGTATGGAACAGCAACGATCCGGTTGGGAGCTCTACCGATTTGAAAACTATCCATGATTCCATACGAATTCAACCATAATCCCACAGCTATTATTTACAAATTATCCAATTGATTATCTGTACCATCATCACTTATGGTCCAAAAGAAACCCACAAAAAAGAATTGATCTGCTGCTGGACGCATGGCTCTTCTTGAAAAATCGCCATTCATGTCCGCCGTATTTGTATATTGATACCCATTGACATTTTTAAAACCCAGCGCATTATTCACAGAAAAATAAAGAATTTTTTGTGGACTCAACAAATACGCCCAATTCAGGCTTAAATTATTATAGGATTTCGTTTTCGCATTCAAGAATCCGTCGGCATTAGGGTCTGTATATTTTCTACCGGAAGCAAATGCATAACTGAAACCGACTTGGCTTTTCCATTTATCGATCCAATATTTACCCACTACAGAAAGGTTGTGCACATTGACAAAGTTGGGCTGTGAAGCATACGGATAGTCTTTATAATCTCTTTCGGTATCCAAAAATGAATAACTTATCCAATAATCAACATTCTTGATATTCTTATTATCCCGCCAAAACAAGTCGATACCTTTGGCATAACCACTACCAGAATTATCAAAATTGGTATCAAAATCGATAAACTCTGAATCGTATTTCACCAAGCGTTTATAATTCTTATAATAGGCCTCAGCTCTAAAAATACGTCCCTCAGCATTATATTGATAATTGAAGATGTAATGTTCAGTATTCTGCGGCTGGAGTGCTTGATCAAATTTTAAAATGTCATTATTGGGGTTTTGATAAAAGTTACCATAAGCCAATGAGACCTGACTTCTCTTTGATGTTTTATAAGCTAACGATAATCGCGGCGCAATCTCAGCAGCTTTGAACAATTGGCTATAATCTATCCTTACCCCAGCTTTCAGCGCCAACTTCTTCGAGAAAATGACATCTGCTTCAGCGAAAGCAGCTGCAATATCATTTGTAAATCCGTAATTACTTGACGCTATCCTATCATCTTGATAGTTTTCATTAAAATGGGTCGAAAAATATTCAGCACCGAAATTCAACTTCAACCGATTGCTGAAGCGGCGTTTCAACTTAAATTTGGCATGATACGAATTTTCTGTATTGTCAATATCACTATCTATAATTCCTACATCTGTCCGACCGTGTGTATAACTCAAACCGCCAAAAACGGACCATACATCGGACAACATGCCTTGATAAGAGCCATTAAAATAAAGGTTGCTGTTTTTCAATTTAAAATGGACACCTTCGGCATAGTTGATGTCTTCTTGGATCAGTTCGAAATTGGAGGCTTCAAAAGCCGTGTAAAGTTTCAGAAGCCCATTATCAAAATGTCGTCTATAAACTGCTTCACCAGATGCTGATTGAAAAGGTTTCTCCCAATCATTTCGATCAGGAAACAACGTAATGTAAGGTGCCAAATTGATATAAGAAGCATTCACGCTCAACGAGCTTCTTGCCCGTTTTCGGGTATTGCCCAGAGCTCCTCCCAAGGTCATAATACCAATTTCGGTTTTGTTCTGATCCGCTTCGTCAATGGTATTGAGCAACAAAACGCTGGAAAGTGCCTGACCATACTCGGCCGAATAACCACCTGTGGAAAAAGTAATACCATCAAACAAAAACGGTGAATAGCGTCCACGTGTCGGTGTATTATTAGTTGTGGGAGTGTAAGGCGTAAACACCCGAATGCCATCAATAAAAATCTGCGTTTCATCGGCTTCTCCACCACGTACAAAAAGGCGTCCATCTTCCGCTACTGTTGTGGTTCCCGGCAAGGTTTGTAAGGCACCTACAAAATCGCCCAAGGCACTCGCAGTTGTCACTACATCCAGCGGCTTTAATACAGAAACCTTACCATTATCACCCGCTTCAAATGTTCCCGCGGAAAGCACTACGGCATCCAAGGTATTGACGTCTTCACGAAGTTTGATCTGCAAGTCCGTCATTGCTTTGACCTCAGCAAGCTTTTTAAAGGTCTCATAGGAGAGAAAAAAAACGACCAGTGTTTGTGTCCCGGTTTTGCTTGTAGCAAATGAAAAGGCCCCCAAAGCATCTGTTGTTCCACCATCATAAGAGCCTTCGAGATACACATTGGCGCCTTCAATGGGTACTCCTTTGGCATCCGTAACTTTTCCAGAAACTGTGGCTTGTCCAAAACTATTTATAATTGTGAAATAGAAGAGAAATGAGATTAGTGCTTTCATAATAATCGTTTGACTCGCCCGAACTTGCCTTTTCCTGCCCGAATGAATTAGTTATGGTGGGCGGTAGGAGCGGGTTGATTTATGGCACAAATGTGGATGTATTGAAACAGATTGGAAATTCTTAAGTTCTGAACTGTCATAATTTAGGGACGAATTGAGTTTTGGTTTATATTGTCAGAATTTCCATCATTTAAGTATCTTAGGACCAAAATCCAACCGATGCTGACCAAAATCGAACAAAAATTTACCACCCTGTTTATCCTGCTTCTTATTGCAGAACTCATCTGCGGCAGCGCAGAAAGCTTGTCAACATGGCACTACTTCACAAAACCTTCTTTGCTCACTGTTTTAATCGTTTATTTTTATTTCAACAGCAAAAACCTCACTTCAAGAACTAAAATCACGACCTTAATAGCGCTGGTTTTTTCTTTAATGGGCGATATATTTTTAATGTTTGTTGACCTGTCTCCAAATTTTTTCATGCTCGGATTGGTTTCCTTTTTATTGGCACATGTGTTTTATATCGTGATATTTTGGAAGCAAAGAAATACTAAAACCAATCCCGTAGGTCTAATTGCAATATTAATAATGTATGCCATCGGGCTTTTTTATCTGCTCAAAAACAGTCTGGGTGATCTATTGATTCCAGTCATTTTTTATATTGTTGTCATTTTAGCGATGGTCATTGCCGCATTTTTAAGACGGGGAAAAGTTTCGAAAATAAGTTTCTTTTTGGTGTTTTTAGGTGCTATATTGTTCGTGATTTCAGATAGCATTTTAGCCTTGAATAAATTTTACATGCCCTTGAGATTTTCCAGTATAAGTATCATGCTAACTTATGCCTTGGCGCAGTATTTTATTGTCATGGGACTTCTAAAACAACCATAGACATCTTCTATAGTAACATGTTAAAAACATAAAAATCAGCACATAAAGACACTATTAACGAAGTTAAACTTCAACACTAAAATCGATGTGTTATTTTTATAAAAAAACACACTATTTGGTGTAACAATCTCCATTCTTTCTCTACTAACAGTATAACTAACCATCGGATTTGGACAAAGAATTAGAACATAGTTTTGTCGCGTTGCTTGAGGAGCACCAAAACATTGTGCACAAAGTTTGTAGGCTATATACAAACCATAGAGAAGCGCACAATGATTTGTTCCAGGAAATTACCATTCAGCTTTGGAAAGCCTATCCCAAGTTTCGCGGCGATGCAAAATTCAGCACATGGATGTATCGTGTTGGGTTGAATACCGCCATCACCTTATACCGAAAATCCAAGCGTACAGTCAATACGTATGAATTGGAAACTTTTCAGTTTAAGATCAAGGCTGAAGAATATGATGACACTGAAGAACAACAGTTAAAATTGCTTTATCAAGCCGTCCATCAATTGAATGATATTGAAAAAGCGCTCGTTTTTCTATACTTAGAAGAAAAGGATTATCGAGAAATTAGTGAAACCTTAGGGATTAGTGAGGTTAATGCGAGAGTAAAAATGAACAGGATCAAAAACAAACTAAGAACAATACTTAATCCGTAAATATATGGATGAATTAGAATTATTAAAAAAACACTGGAAGCAAGAGGATACCCAATACCCTCATGTTTCTGCCAATGCTATCTATAAAATGATCTTGCAACGGTCATCATCAATTGTCAAATGGATATTCATCATCAGTCTTTTGGAGTTTGCACTCTGGACAGCCGTCACTGTATTTCTAAAAGACCATAAGAGCGCACAACACTTTGACAGACTTGACTCTGACTACCTGATCATTCCATTGACCGTGATAGGTTATGTGATCTTGATCTATTTCTTCTATTTATTCTACAAAAATTTTAGACGTATTTCAGTGACTGACAGCGCGAAAGTACTCATGGAAAACATCCTAAGAACAAGAAGAACCGTTAAAAACTATGTGGTTTTTAATTTGGGCTTTATGGTCCTTTCCACTGTGGTAGTATTGTATATTGAATTTGACCAAGATACAGCCTTGATACGAAAGACTCAAGCAGCCGCTGCCAATGGAGAGCTCTTTATGTTCTATGCCAAAACGATATTGATTGTGGCCGGGGTTCTTGCAGTTTTTGCTGGCATCTTGCTATTCTTCTATTGGCTGATCTACGGCTTGTTGTTGAGAAAACTCAATAGGAATTACCGAGAATTGAAAAAACTGGAGATGTAAAACTGAGCTCACCTATCGATTTAAACTACGATCACCAACAAATGGAAGATCAGGTCAGTAGGTGGTTTATAACCCGATAGGTGAACCGTCAAGAATTATTTAATTAGTATACTGTATAAAAATCTGAGTTTAGAAGACGTCACAATCGAATTCCAATCGCATGTCTATTCTGGTACTCTCCATTTTCTAAGTTTGTGTAGTTCTTCCTGCGCCATAATTTCTTCTTGCGGAATGACTTTCAGGAACGACGGATGTTGCTCAATTGCGTACTCTATCTTCTCTACGATCTGATCAATAGTTTCATTTTCATAATCGATCTCCAAGGGTTTTTTAATTTCCATGGACTGAAGAATATTTTTCTTTTTGATACGGATGCCTTTTTTATCAAAAGAACGTCTAAAGCCGTCAATGACGATTGGCACAACAATAGGTTTATAACGTTTGATAATGTGCGCTGTTCCTTTTCTAATGGGCTTAAAAGGCGTAGTCGTACCTTGTGGAAAAGTAATCACCCACCCATCATCCAAAGCCTTGGAAATGGCCGTAATGTCACTCATTTTGACCTGACGATTCACTTCCTTACCTTCTGCTCTCCAGGTACGCTCAATGCTGATAGACCCCACATAAGCCAATATTTTTGGCAATAGGCCATCCTTCATCGTCTCTTTGGCGGCAACATAGTAAATGTTCAATTTTGGATTCCATAGATAGCCAATGTTCCTGATATTATCATCACGATCACTCAAACTCGCATTGAATACATGAAACATGGCCACCACATCAGCAAAATAGGTTTGATGATTGGAGATGAACAGCACATTGGTATCGGGTAAGTTTTTAATAACCTCAGAACCTTCAATTTGCAGTTCGTTAAACCCCCTAAAGCGCCTGTGTGTCGCAGCTCCAAGAATACGGATGAGCCATTTTTTTACAAAAAGTATATGCCCAAAAGGGTTTCTTTTAAATAATCCCATTGTTTTTATTTACGATTAAGAAATTGTATTTGAGATGCCTTCGCCTCCAACCTTCCTCAGAAAACAAATTTAGTAAAATCCACAGCTTAGAGCACTTTTTTTAACAAGTCTTTTACTTCACTGAGCATCATAGCAGTTGCGCCCCAAACTGTTTGTCCGTTCAATTTGAACACCGGCACCTCAACCTCTTTTTCCAACGAGGTCATGAGCATTTGAGAACTCACGTTGTCGTCATTCATAAAATCAGCTAAAGTAACCTCAATCAAATCCTCCACTTCATCGTCTTGTTTCAAAAACTGAGGGGTCTTGAGTGTCACGCCCAAAAAAGGATAGACCGTAAAATTACTTGGCGGGATATAAAGATCGGTCAACGCCCTTAAAACCTTCATATCTTTAATGGGCACGCCTACTTCCTCAAAAGTTTCTCTCAGTGCAGCATATTCCAATGAAGGATCTTCCGGCTCCAGCTTCCCTCCCGGAAATCCCACTTGAGCAGAATGAACGCCTCTGTAGGTTTTTCTCAAAATCAAAATCAACATCGTGGTGTTCTCAAGATTTGGATAAAACAAAGCCATGACGCCTGCCTTTCGTGAATGTTTCCTGAGTGTTCGTTGCTTCTCAATCAATTCATTTCGGTATTTTGGCGACATTTTCAACTGCGAATCAAGTCCCGGAAGTGGAATATGTTCTATTTTTGAAATAGATTTTAAAAAAGTATCAAAATTCATTTAGATATGAGAATTTTAATGTTCATCGGCGTGTTTTTCATTTTGGTTAATTGTGAAGATAAACAATCCCGCCAAAAAAATAGTCATTCAGTTGTAGATTCCCTGTCTTCCAAAGACATTCCAGTCAAAAAAAATACACCTGCAAAAAAGCAGCGTAAATTCCCAAAACTCACCGACAAAAATGCGATGGAGTTTTTCCTCGAGTACGAAAAGGAAAACAAAGAAAACAAAGTGCGCATCACTACCGATTTTGGAACGATAGATATTTTGCTATTTAATGAAACCAAATTCCATCGTGCAAACTTCGTCTTTTTAACTAAGCAAAAGTATTTTGACAACACCCAATTTTATCGTATCGTCAACAACTTTGTCATTCAAGCCGGCAATAGCGATGATGTAGCCATCGCCGAAAAACGTCGAAAAATCGGCCAATACCTTCTACCCACAGACACGAAACGAGGCTATGTGCATGATAGGGGCGTTATCAGCATGCCAAGTAGTGAGATTGAAAATCCATATAAATTAGCGTCTCCATATCAGTTTTTTATTGTGCAGCAGCAAGGTGGTGCACATCATTTAGATGGCAACTATACGGTATTCGGAAGAGTCATAGATGGGATGGATGTTGTAGATACGATTGCCGCACAAGAAACCGATGGTTCAGAATGGCCTTTAGCAAACATCTACATCCGAAAGGTGGAAATTATAGATTAATTAAGAAAATTGAGTCTTAAATTCGATATCTTGGAAACTTTTAAAATTAACACTAAAACTAATGACAAAACACAACCTAAAACACATTAAAACCCTGAGTTTATGTGTCCTTATTACCTTTACAAGTTGTAAAGACAACGAAAAAAATGAAACCAGCATGGCTAATACTGACAACATCCTTTTACAGGAATGGACAGGTCCTTATGACGGTGTACCTGCTTTTGACAAAATGAACGTTAAAGATGTCAAGGAAGCTGTTGAAAAAGGCATGGAACTCGGTTTGGAGGATATTGAGAAAATCGCCAACAATCCTGAGCCACCAACTTTCGAGAACACAATTGTTGAAATGGAACGTTCCGCAAAAGATCTAACCCGCGTGTTTACCTATTACGGTATTTTGAGCAGTAATATGTCGTCTCCTGAATTTAGGGACCTTCAAGCGGAGTTGGCACCTAAGCTTTCTGACTACAGTTCAAAAATCTCTCAGAACGAGAAATTATTTGAAAGAGTTAAAGCCGTATATGATGCTTCACAAACAACACCTTTAGAAGCTGATCAACAGCGTGTGGTTGATTTGACCTACAAAGGTTTTGAAATGAACGGCGCCAATTTAGATGCAGAAAAAAAGAAGCGTTATGCCGAAATCAACAAAGAACTCTCATCTATCTACACCAAGTTTTCAAATAACGTTTTACACGATGAAGAAAATTATGTCACCTATTTGAATGAAGACCAATTGGGCGGACTTTCTGAATCTTTTGTCAAATCGGCGGCTAAAATTGCTTCAGACAAAGGTCAAGAAGGAAAATATGCCATTACCAACACACGTTCCTCAATCGATCCATTTTTGACTTATTCTACAGAACGCGAATTGCGCAAACAAGTTTGGACCAATTATTATTCTCGTGGTGATAATGGCGATGAATACGACAACAACGACTTGATTGCAAAAATCCTAGAACTCCGTAAAGAGCGTGTTGGATTGATGGGCTACGACAATTATGCTGAATGGCGCTTACAGGACAGAATGGCAAAAACACCAGAAAACGCCATGAATTTGATGATGGCTGTTTGGCCTGCTGCTATTTCGAGAGTTAAAGAAGAAGTCGCTGATATGCAAGCTGTGGCTAATGCCAGTGGCGATAACATCACCATTGAGCCTTGGGATTACAGATATTACGCTGAAAAAGTTCGTCAGGATAAATATGATTTAGATAGTGAAGAGGTAAAACAATATCTACAACTGGATAAGTTGACGCAAGCTTTGTTTTACACGGCCGACCGTTTGTTCAATTATAAATTCACCCCAGTTGCTGAAGGAAGCGTTCCTGTTTTTCACGAGGATGTGAAAGTATGGGATGTGACCGACAAAGATTCTGGAAAACATATTGGGTTATGGTATTTAGATCCGTTTGCAAGAGAAGGGAAACGTTCTGGTGCGTGGGCAACTACTTACCGTAGCCATACCACCTATGACGGTGAAGAAACAGTATTGGCGTCCAACAACTCCAATTTCGTAAAACCTGCTCCTGGTGAGCCTGTTTTAGTGTCTTGGGACGATGCGATTACATTTTTTCACGAATTTGGACATGCCCTGCATTTCTTCTCATCCAACGTAAAATATCCAACCTTAAACGGCGGCGTTAGAGATTATACCGAATTCCAGTCGCAGCTATTAGAGCGTTGGCTATCTACCGATGAAGTGATCAATCAATTCTTGGTACATTACAAAACCGGTGAGCCTATTCCAGCAGCATTGGTTGAAAAGATCAAAAAAGCGGCCACATTCAACCAAGGTTTTGGAACAACAGAATATTTAGCATCAGCTTTAATCGATATGAAGTTGCATTTGGCTGATCCAGAAAATATCGACATCGACAAATTTGAGCGTGAGACCTTAAATGAATTAGGTATGCCCAAAGAATTGGTCATGCGACATAGAACACCACACTTCGGACATGTCTTCTCGGGTGAAGGCTATGCCACAGCTTATTATGGCTATATGTGGGCAGATGTATTGACGGCTGATGCTTCTGAAGCATTTAGAGACGCTCCAGGTGGTTTTTATGATAAAGAGCTTTCTGAGAAATTGGTAAAGTATTTATTCGCACCTAGAAACTCTATGGACCCTGCAGAAGCCTACCGTTTGTTTAGAGGACGTGATGCGAAGATCGAAGCTTTGATGAGAGATAGAGGTTTCCCAGTTCCGAAGAGTTAATTAAAGAATTTCCTATACTATTGAAAGCCGCGTTTTGAACGTGGCTTTTTTTTTAGGATAAGCGAATTATGACTGCCGATGATCTTTTAAACAGCTTTAAAATAAAAACACAAACAGCTATAAAACAAAGTTTTATATATTTTAAAAAGAAGACTGAAAGTCTACTACATTTGTGAAATAGAACGCATAATATTTTCTCAAAACTTTATAGGAAAGAATCCGTGAAAATCGTGTCTAAATCTTTAGAAGCTAAAGCGAGATGCACTTAAACACATAATTTTAACTTTCTATGAGACCAACAAAAATCCTATATAATCGTTTTTTACTTTACAGTTCAATTTTTCAAAAGTCTAAACTGATCTGTTGTGGTCATTCTTATACAAGTTAGGCAGACTGATATTAAATTTCACCGCAATTAACCTGACAGAAATAACCACAGCACCCGCAATCATAAAAACGACATTATCATCAATTGGGAGTTGTCTCAAAAGAAAATATGTGATACCTCCTAAAATACAGGCGGTCGCATAAATTTCCTTTGTTCTGAAAATAACAGGAATTTCATTAGACAAAATATCTCTGAGCACCCCACCAAAACAAGCCGTTATCGTCCCCAATGAAATACATATAAAGGGATGTAAGCCAGCCGATAAACCTTTTTCAATCCCCACAACTGTATAAAGCCCGATCCCAATCGTATCAAACAACAATAAAGACGTACGCAAATAATTGATTTTCTGTTTAAAAATCACCGTAAAAACAGTAGCAATGAAGATCACATAAACGTAAGTCATATCGGTCATCCAGGTAACTGGAGTGACGCCAATTAAAACATCTCTTAGGGTTCCGCCACCTACTGCGGTCACAAAGGCAATAATGAGGACACCAAAAGGGTCCATTTTTTTATTCATTGCTACAGATACACCAGAAATGGCAAAAGCAATCGTACCTAAAATGTCAAGGGTCTGTAGAAACATAGTTTGTCCAAAAAGTTATAAAACGGGCAAAGATAGCAACACGAATTGGGCAATCTGAATTTTATTGGAATAAAATGACAATTTGAGTGTTTTTGAGGGTTTTATGAAATAGAAATTAAAAAATTTAAGGTTAAATTCCCTTTCCAAAGATCGGATTTGAAAGCAGGATAACCCCTTCGTCTGCGCTCAGAGCAAGCATATCGCGCAAGTTTTGTGAAAAGGAAAAGAAAAATTACTTGGGAACAAACTCGATGAGATTCCGCCCGATGGCGGGATAAGCGACTCGCACATATTTTCCGAAAAGGAAATCTAAACTTTATTTGAAGCCAGCTCCAAGAGATCCCGCCCAAAAGCGGGATAAGCGATTCGTACAAGTTTTGTGAAATGGAAACGTGAAATTCAACTTGGAACTAAATTGAAGAGATCCCGCCCGAAAGCGGGATAAGCGATTC
>NZ_JAGEVG010000033.1 GCF_017581925.1 Gelidibacter pelagius
CTCTCTCCGGAGCTTAAAGCCATCCCGAAAAAAATCGGGACAAGCTCTTCCCTTAAAAAGGGAAGGAAGTTTTTGATTCAGCATTATTTAAAAATCTACGCCTAATTTCAAATCTAATCATAATCTAAACTTCTCCTCCTTTTAAAGGAGAAGTGGATTCATCACGAGAATCGGGATGAAGACGAGGTGGTTGTTAAAAGTTCAAATTATCTTTTAACAAACTCATCTCCAATAATTATTAGCGGCCGCAATAGTCGCAAATTCTGTAGCAACTGTCTGTCCTACTGCAATTAGCATTGCTGCATCTTCAGCATATACGGGACGAAGTTTTTCTCTCACCGTAGCATCTGGCTGCGTTACTTTTATGATAAGTCTTGCCATTTTTACGGCTAATTGTCTGCCTTCCTCTGGTGTTTTTGTGATTAAAGAATTGTTAGGTACTAATTGAACTTGTTCTGACATGTCTCTTACTTTTTAATGGTTACTATTTGTTTGGTTTTATTTTATTACAGCTTAAATATTAAAATTAGAGCTTTTATGATTAATTCAATAGAGTTTAAAATCTTCTGTTTTTTATAAAAAACCCTTCCGGCCTAAAGCTCTATTCTGAGCTTTAGGCCATCCCGAAAAAAATCGGGACAAGCTCTTCCCTTAAAAAGGAAGGAGTTTTTTTGATTCAGCATTATTTAAAAACGTATGCGCAATTTCAAATCTAATCATAATCTAAACTTCTCCTCCTTAAAAGGAGGAGTGGCTTCATCACGAGAATCGGGATGAAGTCGAGGTGGTTAAGTCAGTATCGATTTTTCGGTCTTAAAAACCCTGAGATTCCTGCCTTCGCAGGAATTTTACTGGCTTACTTCAATCCACCTTCCTTTACTTCTTACCAAAAACTCATTATCATACATGGCTTCAGCTTGAACACCAGGTAAATAATAAGTTCCTAAATAAGATGCGTTCAGCATGACGGTAAATGTTTTGGTGTCGTATTTACCACGTTTTGGCAAGTCGAAATAAAAGTTTACCCGATCATCCCGGATATCTGTATATCTTGCTTGACTTGTGGTCGTATCTCCAAAATCGGTAAAACGTGTATTGACAATTTCCCATCCCGATGGAAAGATCTGGGTCAATGCCACATCATTTACATCTTGATTTTTAAGATTGCTCACCTTAACCACAGCCACGAAATCCTGACCTTGGTTTAATTTTCCAATGTCTATAACATTACCATTTAAATCCTTATAGACCACGGAAACACTTAACCCGCGTTGTTCCGAAATTTCCTCGCCGAGCGGTAATTTGCCAGAATTCAGGACGCGAACATAGACCACATTGGCTTGGTTATTTTTAAAACTGAAGGTATTGCTGCCCTCTTTAACCGTCAATTCGCGTTGTGCAATGGCACTCTTGGTATCGATCGTTTCAGATTTGCCATTCAGCGTATATTCCACTTTTAATGCTTTCCCTCCGTTTGCTTCCACCATTTTTGCCATCGCCAATAAGCTATAGGCTGTGGTTTGCGTGCTCATCCATCGATTACTGGAAAGATCTTTGGCGAGATCCTCCGCCAATTCGCGCATTTTAGGATTTTTGGTCAACACCATTGTTTCCAAAGCCATTGCTCTATTTCTATCTACAGAACCGTAGGTATAATAATTATATTTTGGAGGCAAGAAGTTGATATTTGCCGTACTCGCAATCTTATCGCTCGCTTCCTTTTGGCCTGCCAAAGCATAGGCTGCAGCCAATCGCCATTTGGCTTCATTGGAAATTTCGCTAAACTCACGCAAACGGTTCATGGCTGCCAAATCTGCACTTCCCGCTAATGCCAATGTGTATAGGCGATAAGCCTGGGCTAAATCAGTATTTGCTGTTCGATAACTTGGACGCCAATCACTTGCTGCCTGTTTTTGGTAGCGCAACCAATTGCTCTTAAACGTCAATGGCAACACAAAACCTTTTTTCTCAGCTTCCAACATAAAATGCCCTGTATAGGTTGTGCTCCAATCATTCGCGGTGTTTTCTCCCATCCAATAACTCATGCCTCCCGATGCCAATTGGAAATTACCCAAACGCTTAATCCCGTTTTCAATATTCTGTTGGATTTCCTGTTTTTTCTGAGCGGTCAAATCGAAGATATCGGTCAAATATAATTGTGGAAAGACTCCAGAAGTGGTTTGCTCCAAACAGCCATGCGGATATTGAACCAAAAACTGTAAACGCCTTGAGAAATCCATAGGTGGCAAAGTTGAGAATTCAACGGTTGCACTATTAGTTCCCATTTCACCAAAGGTTGAGAAATCCATTGTTTTAGCAGCATTGGCTTCAAGAGTTTCATCCAATGATTTTGAAGTAATTGGATTAGGATTGTAAACATCAATTTCAACCTTGTAAGTTGATTTTTCGCCATTGCCACTTGCAATCACTTCAATCGTATTGAAACCTTTTGCCTTACTGACATCCAATTCAAAATATGCCATTTGCTCATCCGGCCTTGCAAAAGTGAGCGTTTTGGATTTGTCTCCAACCACTGAAATACCATCACTGAGTTTTAAACTAATGTTGACATTTTTCACTTTAGATTCCATGGCAAATACCGTAACCGGTAAGGTTACTTTTTCTCCAGGACTCAATTTTCTTGGCAAGCTGGCTAAGACCATCAATGGTTTTTTGACTTGCACCGATTTGTCAACACTGCCATAAGCTTCAGTTTTAGCATCGCCCGCAACGACCATGGCCCGAACTGCACCAATATAGTTTGGCATTTTTATTTTATGCGATTTCTTTTCGCCTGAACCTAAGGTGAAAGGTCCTAAATAGGTAACCACCGGTTTAAATCGGTTGGCTTTTTTATTTTTTCCGGCGGCGGCATTGGCATCCCCACCAATGGCAAACACTTGATCAATGCTACCGCTGTAAGCTCCAATGACATCATCAAAAACATCCCAGGTTTTTACGCCCAAGGCTTCGCGCGCAAAAAACTCATCCCAGGCATTTGGTGTTTTAAATCGGGTGAGATCCAAAAGACCTTCTTCTACAATAGCGATGGTGTAGGTCATTGATTTCTTATTCTTTTCGTTGACCACCACTTCAAACTCTTGTTCTGGCTGAAGCACATCTGGCATCTTGATTTCTGGGTACAATATGGTGGCTGGGTTTTCAACCATTATTGGAATCACACCGAATAAACGAATTGGTAAATCATTAGCTGTGGTAGCATGTGGTTGCAATAACGAGATATTGACAAAGACATTAGGCGCCATTTCAGGAGTGATCGGAATATTGACCGTTGTTTCACCTTGCGTAGTCACTACCCATTTATAGGACAACACTTCTGATCCATTTTCAATACTGACAAGTGCTCTGCCTTGCGTTCCTGAAGGGAATGTAATCTTAGCGGTTTCCCCAACATTATAATTTTCTTTATCCGCCGCAAAGACCAACATTTTTGCCGCTTCTTTATCTGTATCCGGCGAATTTTGGTACCAGTTCTTGTAGAAATATGCCGTTCTTCCCGTAGCATGACCACTTTCTGGATCTGTAATCCTGATCAAATACCGTCCGCGTTCATTTTCTGGAATGTTTAAGGTGAATTTCCCTTTCCCGTTAGCATCGGTAGTCACTTTTTTATCCAAATAAGAGCGATGGTAATTGCTGGACACATAACTGGATAGATTATCATAAGAAGAGTTCCACCACCAACGCCATTCGATTTTATAGACTTTAACTTCGAGATTTTCGCGTTTTACGGGATTGCCTTTTGCATCCACAGTAACAATGTCAAAAGTTTGGTTTTCATCCGTAAAGAATGATCCGTAGCGATTCCCTTCTGGGGATTTCAATCCGACAAAAGAATTGTAAGGTGCATAGGTTTTTGTAAAGGCATCCAACGAGAAATCGCCGCCATTTTCAAAAGCCCTGACCAAAAATTGAACGTTCAATAATCCTGGAGCATTTTTGCCAACATTCAAAGATTTATTGACTTTTGCGATGCCGTCTTCATTCAAATTCCCTTCAAAAACATTCATCTCCTCCGAAGAAAATGAACGAGTAGGATCAACAAATTCATAATCCTTATAATTTTTAAAGCCTTCGTAAGAGGTACTGAATTTGGCTTTTATCTCCGCTTTTAAATTCTTTGCAGGTGCGCCATGCAACCATTTGACATCCAAAGTGCCATTTAGAGGTGCGTTGCTCGAAAGCACTTCATCTTCAAAATCTATTTTAATTTTTAGTCGGTTGGGTTTTACTGTTTCTACACGCAAACTCTTATAAAACGAAGCGCCACCTACCGACACCTTGGCACTATAATTTCCCGTTTTATCCTCACTGTGGGTTGGCACGGTAAATCGGTAGAAATTATTGATGTTTTCTGTATTGATATTCTTATAAATCAGTTTACCACTGGGGTCGGTGATTTCCATTCTAACCGGATGTCCTTTTGGCAATTTGTTGTCGTTATCGTTCAACATAAAGGTTAAAAACAATGAATCTCCAGGACGCCAAACGCCACGTTCGCCATAGATATAGCCTTTAAGTCCACGTTGTAAGCTGTTTCCAGATACATCAAACTTGCTTAATGACAACGAGTTGCCATCAACCAACTTAATATAAGTGGTATTTTTCCCTTTGGTTACAATGGCGAAACTTGCATATTTATTCGTCTTGAATGTGGTCAAACCTTCGCTGTCGGTAGTGGCTCTTCCAACTTCCTGTTGTTGGAAATTGTACAAGCGCACCATGGCGCCAGCTTCTGGATTGGTGTCCAAAATATTGGTGACCGCAAAAGAATAGGTGTTGTTCGCGCCTTGTTTTGCGATAACGCCCAAATTGGACGCGAGTAAGTTTTGCGAAACGATACGATTCTCATTGTAGTACGCCTCGTGACATGGATTGTTACGCTCATTCCAATTGTAGTTGGTGTTCCGGTAACTATAGATTAAATTATCCCAATACTCCTCTTCGCGAAGATCCTCATCTTCAGTGCTGCTCACATTGTAATTGTCTTCGTAATAATAATCATCGTAGTAATAGTCGTCATAATAATCGGCGTCTGAATTTTCAACGTTGGCATAATTATCACAATTAAACATGGAATATTCCTTTTTGATGCTCAATTCGACACGATAAATTGCACCAGGATCGGCATTGAAAAATTTAGAAAGATCAATACTATAGGCTTTCCACTTGCCGTCATTTTCAACCGCATCATTTTGTAGGGTGATAGATTGTTTGGCAATCCGTCTTCCCACGCGCTTTATTGCCGATTGATTGTTGCTTTGCAATTGGTTATCCTGAAGAAACTGCAGCACATTATCTTCAAATATTTTGATGATGCGTACATCAACCGCCTTTAAATTGACAGCTTCAAAATTGAATTTTAATTCGTTGGAATTAGGTAGAATTGTTCCGTTGCTAATTAAGCGCACCTGTGGTTTTAATTCTTCAAAAGAAATGGTTTCTGAGAATTGTTTTTTTAGTTTGAAACCATCTGTATTAGAAATACCCTGAAAAACATCTACCAAAATATCACCCACCAATTTTGAGCTTGGATACACTTTCAATACGTTGCCATCCACAATAAATTTAGGGTTTTTGGAATTCTGAATGGTGACCAAACCATCAAAGTTTTGTTGCTTTTTTAAAGGATCAGAAAAATTAAGCGATAAGTACTGTTCTGGTGTTTGAACTACCTCAACATTAACAATGGTAAAATTATTGATGCCTGGAATACTGAATTTATTCTCTCCCGAATTATCTGCCTTAATTGCTTTTCCATTCCATTTGACCAAAATCTCGCTATCTTCAATAAGTCGGTTGATACTGTCAATTTTGAATTCAAAAACTTTGGATTTTTCAATGGACTCATTCCATTGCAACTTGAGTTTCTTACCATTTTGCCAAGCTTCCACAAGTTGTTTGGCATCTTTGATATCAATAAAATCTGCCGATTTTAAAGCCGCTTCCAAATACTGCCAGTTTTTGCTATAAGACTGTAAGTTATTTGTGACGACATTAAAGTTTGGTGCAATTGTTTTGAATTGAAACGTGTAGGCGCCAAAATCTTTGGGTTGATTTTTATAAATCTTGTCCAGCTTAACCGTCACACTATACTCCGTATCCGGTTGAAGCGTTTCGTCTGGTTTAAAAACCAAAGCGTGTGCATTTTCTACCAATAATTTTCCTTGGATATGAGGTTTGATGGTGACAATCTTATCGGAAATTTCCTGTCCAATAGTCCAGCCTTCCACATCTTTGGTCAGATTGATAATGATAGGATCGGCAATAGATACACGACCAGCAGTGGTGTAACTGATATAATCACGGAACTTGAAAAGGTTATCGGTTTCTTCATTTGGAGTGCCATCTTTTTTACAAGAAACCACGAGAAGTAGTGCAAAGACACATGTAATAAAATTTTTAAAGGACATACAATTCATGGTTTTAAATGGAAATTATGTAGATTAAGGCAGGTGTAAATATAGAACTAATTCTAAAAATTAGTCTTTGTAAATTCCAATGGTTAGGTTTCCAGAAGCATCCATAGACGCTCTGTACATGCCTTCAGTATTGAATTCCATCACCATATTTCCATCTTTATCTACTGCAACAATACCCCCATCACCACCCAGATCTGGTACTTTTTTCTGAATGACTTCTTTGGCGGCTTCCTGTAAACTCATGCCTTTATAGTCCATCAATGCTGAAATATCATGAGCTACCATAGCACGTATAAAATATTCGCCCCAACCGGTACTGCTTACAGCGCAGGTGGCGTTATTTGCATAAGTCCCAGCACCGATGATCGGCGCATCGCCAATCCGTCCCCAACGTTTGTTGGTCATACCTCCAGTTGATGTTCCTGCAGCGAGATTCCCGCTTTTATCCAATGCCACACAGCCCACAGTTCCAAATTTTGAATCTTTAATTGTGGGGTCATAAAACGCCGATTTATCTCTGGCTGTTTCGTTTTCTTCAGAAGCTTTTACTCTTTCTAATGCTTTGAAACGTGCTTCGGTATAAAAATAAGACGGATCAACAATTTCCAACCCTTGTTCTTTTGCGAACTGCTCAGCACCCTCTCCAGATAACATCACATGAGGTGATTTCTCCATTACTGCTCGTGCTAAGTTGATAGGATTTTTTACCGTTTTTGTACCCGCAGAAGCTCCAGCATCCAAGTTTCTGCCGTCCATGATGGAAGCGTCAAGTTCATTAATGCCCGCGTTTGTAAATACGGCACCTTTTCCTGCATTGAACAACGGCGAATTTTCTAAAACGTTGATGGTCTTCTCAACCGCATCCAAACTTGAGCCACCGTTTTTTAGAATGTCATAGCCAACTCTAATAGCTTCCTCCAACTTCGCATTATAGGCAGCTTCATCCTCTGCGGACATATTTTCTCTCAAAATAGTTCCGGCACCTCCATGGATGACAATGGCAAACTCGTTGGCTTTTTTAGAATTGACATCCTTGGAAGGTGGCGACTCGGTTTTTGTTTGATGCTCTGGAGCAGAAGCTTTTTGATCGTCTTTACAGTTTAAAAACAAAAGCATCAAAAGAGGAAAATAAATCAGGTTTTTCATAGGATTCAAATTGAAAATCAGCCTTAAAGTTAGCATTTTTTTAAGAAGCTCAGGCTTCAAAAAGCGACATTTTATTGTTATCTTCGCAAGAATCATTAATTAATAAAAAAACACATATATGCAAGCAGTTGCTACAGATTTTGGAATTGAAAAAGCCCTAAAGGAATTAGGCGTTAAAGATATAAATGAGGGCACGTCAACAGGCTCGAATAATTTTTCTAACGGCGAGATTATAGAAAGCTACTCTCCAGTAGATGGAAAACTGATTGGTAAAGTTAAAACCACCAGCAAAGAAGATTATGAAAAGGTTATGGAGGCCTCAACTTCAGCTTTTAAAGCTTGGAGAGATATACCAGCACCTCAACGTGGCGAAATTGTACGTCAGTTTGGTAATAAATTGAGAGAATTAAAAGAACCACTTGGGAAGCTCGTGTCTTATGAAATGGGCAAATCTTTACAGGAAGGTTACGGCGAAGTTCAAGAAATGATTGACATCTGTGATTTTGCAGTTGGATTGTCACGCCAATTGAACGGTAAAACTATTCCTTCTGAGCGTCCAGGTCACGTTATGAGAGAGCAATGGCATCCTATTGGTGTTGTTGGCATTATCTCTGCTTTCAATTTTCCGGTTGCCGTTTGGGCTTGGAATACAGCACTTGCTTGGGTTTGTGGAGATGTTTGTGTGTGGAAAGGTTCAGAAAAAACACCTTTATGCTCTATAGCATGTCAAAATATAATTGCAGGTGTTTTAAAAGACAATAACTTACCTGAAGGAATTTCATGTATCATCAATGGCGACTATAAAGTTGGAGAGTTTATGACTAAAGATCCTAAAATTGCTTTAGTTTCTGCAACCGGCTCAACACGAATGGGACGCATAGTGGGTACGACCGTTGCGGAACGTTTTGGTAAATCTCTGTTGGAATTAGGAGGTAACAATGCTATTATTATTACTCCAACTGCCGATTTAAAAGTTGTGGTTCCTGGTGCTGTTTTTGGTGCTGTGGGTACTGCAGGACAACGCTGTACCTCAACACGCCGTTTAATTATTCATGAATCGGTTTACGATAAAGTCAGAGACGCCATTGTTGGTGCTTATGGACAAATTGTGATTGGTAATCCGTTGGATGAAAACAATCATGTTGGACCAGTAATAGATAAAGATTCTGTAAAAACTTATTTGGCCGCTATAGAAAAAGCAAAATCTGAAGGTGGTAAAGTCCTGGTTGAAGGTGGCGTATTAGAAGGTGAAGGTTATGAAAGTGGCTGCTACGTGAAGCCGGCAATTATTGAAGCTGAGAATCATTTTGAAATTGTACAACACGAAACTTTCGCCCCTATTTTATATTTAATGAAGTACTCTGGTAGTGTTGAAAATGCGATTGAACAACAAAATGGCGTGGTTCAAGGGTTATCTTCTGCTATTATGACCAACGAATTAAAAGAAGCAGAAAAATTCTTGTCTTATTTAGGTTCAGATTGTGGAATTGCGAACGTCAACATCGGAACATCAGGTGCTGAAATTGGTGGTGCTTTTGGAGGTGAAAAAGAAACAGGTGGTGGACGCGAGTCTGGATCTGATGCATGGAAAGTCTATATGCGCCGTCAGACGAATACCATTAACTATTCTGATGAATTGCCATTAGCACAAGGGATTAAGTTTGATTTGTAAACCGATTAACATATATTATTTTAAAAGCCACTTTTTTGAAGGTGGCTTTTTTATATTCTACGATCAGATTGGATTTGAGAAGTTATCAATACTTAGCTCATAAATGTTTACGATTGTCAAGATGTCGCCCCTCTGGGTTTCTCAACTCTTTAAGAGTAAAACGTTTTTTTTCGAAAAACTCAACTAAAATTAATCAAGGTTTAATCAACTTCCTTAATCAAGTAAATATATACCGGAAAGTGGTCACTAAAGCCTCCTGTAAAACCACCATCGGCAAAACTTCTAAAAGGATAGCCTTTCCAACGACCACGCTTTGTGGTCAAGTAATTTTTGTTGTAGATAAAGGCTTTATAAAATCTGAAGGAAGAATAATCCTTTTCCAATAACGGTTGTGTCATCATAATTTGATCAAACAAACTCCAGGCATCCCGCCAAGCATTCGTACCCAGTCCACTTTTGTAAAAACTTTCATAAGGATTGTAAATGCCCTTTAATTCGACCTCGTTTTTTTCTGCTTTTGCTTTTAAAATGTCCTTAACACTGACGTTGATGGGGTCGTCATTCAAATCGCCCATTATAATAATTTTAGCATACGGATCAATAATCTGCAAAGAATCGATTATCCGTTTATTGAGTTTGGCCGCACCAACACGCTTGCTTCTGCTCCGTTCTTCTCCTCCACTTCGCGAAGGCCAATGGTTGACAATAATGTGTATCAAGTCGCCTTCCAAATTTCCACTCACTAAAAGCTGATCTCTCGTATACACACGGTTTCTGGTGATGTCGTCATAAATATATAAGGTATGACTACTTGTATGTATTGGTTGAAATATTGCCTTCTGATAAATCATGCCCACGTCAATGCCACGTTTGTCGGGAGATTCGTAATGAATAATCCCATAGTCAAATCCCAATAGTAGCGGGTCATTCACCACATCAACCAGGACATCTCGGTTCTCAATTTCGGCAACGCCCAAAATCGCCGGAGCATTGCCTGCTCCATCAGTACCAATATCCACAATCACACGCGCCATATTGTGTACTTTCTTTTTGTACACTTCTGACCTACCCGTGTTCATTTCCATAATGGGACTTGCCTCATCAAACTTGGTAGGATCATTAATCGTGTCAAATAAATTCTCCAAATTATAAAAGGCAATAGTATGGATCTTAAATTTTTTGACCTCTTGAGACCAAAGATTAGTAACACACACTAAAAAAATCAATGTCAATACCAATTTTCTAAACTTCATCTTTTACACCTTTTTAAAATGCCACTAAAGATTATCCCAAATGTAAAACTTTATTATAAACATAACATATTTTGACTATCTTAAATGCCTAATACTTAGACAGTAAAGAAAAATGATATAATCTTAATCAGGATCAGGTCAAACTTAGTTTTTTGCTATTCTAATAAAAATATTTTGTACCAAATACAGATGCAGTATAGCAGATAGGTTTTCAAGACTAAAATCAAGAACCTCGGGGTGCTAAAATCCCACTGGTGGTAATAAAAAAATGTTCTTATGAAAAAAAGTTCAATTTTATTATTTGGAATTTTCTCTGTATTTATAGCCGCTGCGCAAGAAACTACGGTAAAAGGAAGTGTTATTGATGGCACCACTCATGTTCCTATTCCCAATGTCATCATCACCATTGAAGAAACCTCTCAAACGGCAAACACAGATGCCGAAGGTGAATTCAGCTTCACTTCTAATGTTCCACTTGGAGAACAAATACTCAAGGTTGAAAAAGCAGGATATATCACAAAGCGCTTCCCGATCATCGTGAACGAAGGGCATACCTTGGACATCAGAGATATGATGCTCGATATTAATGTTGCCGATTCCGTTGACCTATACACCATAACTCTATCAGATGACGAATTGAACGATGACAGTACAGGCGGCGCAGATAATATTTCAGGACTTTTACAATCTTCTCAAGATGTTTTTCAACGTACTGTCGCGTTCGAGTTTAGCTCGTCGTTCTTTAAACTAAGAGGTCTCGATTCGGAAAACAGCTCTGTATTGATCAATGGTATTGAAATGAATAAGTTGTATCATGGACGACCAGAATGGAGCAACTGGGGCGGCTTAAATGACGTGTTGAGAAATCAAGAGCTGTCACCAAACCTATCGCCATCAAATTATACGTTTGGTGGCGCCTTAGGATCAACCCACATCACTACCAGAGCATCTGAATACAGAAAAGGCGGCCGCATAACCTACTCATCATCTGACAGAAGTTATACCCAACGTGTTATTGCAAGTTATGCTACCGGACTTATGCAAGGCGGTTGGTCGGCTTCTGCTGCTATTGGGAGGCGCTGGGGAGAAGAAGGATATCAGGACGCTACATTATATGATGCCAATTCAGTTTTTGTTTCTATTGAGAAGAAAATAAATGAAAAACATAGCTTCAACTTCACCTCTTTTTATGCGCCCAATCGACGCGGAAAATCATCTCCAAATACCCAGGAGGTTTATGATTTAAAAGGTACTAAATACAACGAATATTGGGGTTATCAAAATGGCGAAAAACGCAACTCTCGTATCAAAGAAGTTAGTGAACCAATCGTCATGTTGAATCACTATTGGGATATCAGCAATAGGATCACAATTAATACTAATCTTGCCTACCAATTTGGTAAAATAGGAAACAGTAGACTGGACTATCCTGGTGGTGCCAACCCAAGTCCTTCCTATTATCAAAAACTTCCGAGTTATGCTTTAGCCGATAAAAATGGACCCGATTATGCCAAGGCCTATCAATTGGAGCAAGCTTTTTTAAAAGACGGCCAAATAGATTGGAACCGAATTTATGATGCCAATATCACCAATCATGGCAGTGGTTTAAACGCAGCGTATTCTCTATATGAGGACAGAAATGATGACACTCAATTCACTTTAAACTCCATCCTTACTTCTGATATAACTGACCATATCACCTTAAATGGCACCATCAATTATCGCCATTTAAAATCTGAAAATTTTGCCGAGGTCAAAGATTTATTAGGGGCATCCGGTGTATTGAATGTCGATTCTTTTGACAATATTCAATACGATTTACAAAATCCAAATAGAATTGTTGGTGAAGGCGATCGGTTTAGATACAATTACAATCTGTTTGCGAATGTGATTTCCGGATTTGCCCAAGCCCAATTCAAATACAAAAGAGTCGATTATTTTGCCGCATTAAGAGTTTCCAATACAACCTACCAGCGTAAAGGACTTTATCAACATGAAATTTATGCGAATAATTCTCTCGGAAAAGGTGAAAAACTCAGCTTTACAGGTTTGGGAGCAAAAGCTGGATTGACCTATAAAATTACTGGAAAACACGTATTGGATTTAAATCTGGGATATCTTTCAAAAGCACCGACGCTTAGAAATACGTATTCCAACGCTAGAGAAAATCACAACGTCGTAAAAAACATTACTGAAGAAAAAATCACTTCTGTGGATGCTAGTTATATCTTCCGATCTTCAATTGTAAAGGCAAAATTGACTGGCTATTACTCGAAAATTGAAGATGCCAATAAAATCTCTTTTTACTACGCTGATGGCCTGAGCAGTTTTGAAATCTCAGAAAACCAAACTTCAGCATTTGTCCAAGAAATCTCACAAGGTATTGACAAAAGACATTTTGGTGGAGAATTTGGCATTGAATCACAAGTGACCCCATCCATAAAACTAAAAGGTGTCGCTTCTTTCGGCCAATTTACCTACGCCAACAATCCAAATTTATATTTGACTTCTTCAAGCTTCACAAACCCTAACGGGATTGATTTTGGAAAGGCTAATCTTAAAAACTATAAACTTGCCGGTGGACCGCAAATCGCATATTCCTTAGGTTTTGAATATCGCGATCCAGATTATTGGTGGTTTGGCGCAACTGCAAACTTTTTTGATAAGGCGTACGTCGATATCAGTCCGCTAATTAGAACACGCAATTTTTATACTGATGCTGATGGCTTGCCGTTTAACGATTATGACCCTGAGGTGGCACGAGAGCTTTTGAAACAAGAGAAATTTGATGAGTATATGATTGTCAACCTCGTGGGCGGAAAATCATGGCGGATCAACAGTTATTTTGTGGGATTCTTTGCCAGTATTAACAATATTCTGGATGTAGCGCACAAAACCGGAGGCTTTGAGCAAGGTAGAAATGCTAATTATAGGGTGCTAAAAAAAGACGCCAGCAATGAGATTCCGGTATTTGGATCAAAATATTGGTATGGACGTGGAACGACATACTTTTTGAACGTTCACGTCCGATTCTAAAAATGAACAGAAAAAACAAAAAGATTATGTTTAAGACAAATAGAATTTTAACGATTTCCATCATGATTGCGATGAGCGTCATACTGTGCTCTTGTGTACAAGACGATGATTTTAAGGTTCCCAATGATCTGGGCATTGAAGAAAACAAAGGTTTGGAAGCACTTTTGTCAAGTGGCGCCATTGAAGTTTCAATGGTAGAATTGAAATTGGAATATGCCAATAATTATAGAAAGCCCGTATTAATTGAAACCGATGTTTATATCAAAGGCTACGTCAGTTCTTCGGATAAAGAAGGTAACTTCTTTAAAGAAGTATTTCTTCAAAATGCGCCAGAAAACCCTACAGCTGGCATCAAATTAATCCTCAATCAAGTGGAGACTTATAACCAATATAATTTCGGAAGAGAGATTTACATCAAATTAAAGGGCCTTTATATAGGAGAGGAACGCGTTGGCAATGGGGTTGTTGCCATTGGTGGTGAAACAGCCACAGATCAATATGGAACTACCGTCCAACGTTTGACCGAAAACCAACGTGCAGAGCATCTATTTCGTTCACAAAACACCTTAGAACTGACACCATTACAACTTAATTTTTCAGAAGTTAATACTAGTCATTTGGGGCTTTATGTACAATTCAATAATGTGGAATTCGCTGATAATTTAGAAGGTAAACGCTATTTTGATCCCGTTCAGGATTTTGATACGCTCAGAGAAATGCAAGCTTGCACAAATGACATTGGTTATACCAATTTTTCTTTGGAAACGAGTTCTTTCGCTTCTTTTAAGGATGCATTGCTTCCTTTTGGAAACGGGACAATTACGGGAGTCATTACAAAAACATTTGACGGTAGCGCGATAGTCTTAGCATTGAATGATTTGAGTGGTGTGACCATGACCGAAAGTAGATGCACACCATTGAACATTGAGGATTTTGACATAGTATTCAAAGAAGATTTTGAATCGGCCGATGACGATACCGATTTAGATTTTGAAGGATGGACTAATTTTGCCCAAGCTGGAAAAGTGAAGTGGAAAGAGCGCAGCTCTGATGGTAACGGATATGCCGAATTTAACCCTCTTGGGTCCGGAAATGCTTCTAATATTGGATGGCTGATTACACCTGGAATTAATAAAGATTCACAAGCTTATACCTACCTCAACTTTAAAGCTGCCCAAAACGAGGTCAGATCTGCCAGCAACACTTTGGAAGTTATGATTTCCACTGATTTTGACGGTACGAATGTTCTGTCCGCTACATGGCAACTCTTAGACGCGTCTTTACCATCACAAAGCACACCATCGAATGAATTCGTGGATTCTGGTTTAATTGATCTCTCGTCTTATGAAGGAATTTTGTACATTGCCTTTAAAGTGAAGGGCAACGGAAGAACAACATCATTGTCAGGTGCTTACTTAATTGATGATATTTATATTTTTGAAAAGGATTAAATCTTAATGACACCAACTTTTTATGACCCTATTTGACCAACTATTTTTCAATAGTTTTAACCATTATAAAAATGGAACTTATAAGAAAAAGGCCAATACCATTGCTATCGTCTACATTACCATTGTACAAGCCTCGTTTTTGCTTGTTTTAGGTGTGTTCTTTGCGGAGCTCTTCAACCAAATGCACGTGGCAACCATGTCGGCCACAAAAGCCTGGGTACTGTTTGTCTTGGCTTCATTGCTTCTATACTTTATAAACTGGATCCAATATAGCGGCAAAAAACGAAAAATCATGAATGCCAATCAAAAGAAGAAATCGAATTATGGCATTTTTACGCTGTGGCTAATTCCTGTTGTGGCCGTGTTTTTGGCGATGCTGTTTCTAAAAGTTTTTTGAAGGTAAAATTATAAATAGGCTTTACTTCAAATCTTTGCAAAATCCTGAATGGGAATTTACGCTTATGCAGAGTTAACCTCAGTTATTTTTAAGAAAAATGCACAATTATAGCACTTTCTTTCTCAACTGAATATACACTGGAAAATGGTCACTAAAGCCACCCTTATATTTTTTTCCAACGTAAGTTCTAAAAGGCTGACCTTTATATTTACCATCATAATGTGTTAAGAATTTTTCATCAAAAATATCCGCTTTTAAAAATTTTAGTCCTTCCGCTTTTGGTTCCAAAAAATTCTTAGTCATCAAAATTTGATCAAATAAAATCCATTTTGAATTATGATTGGCGCTTCCCCTGGTGTAAGACATAAGCTTTTCCATAGGATTGAAAAGTGATTTTGTATTTTTTAAATATTGGATACTTTCATTCCTTGGGTTATCATTAAAATCGCCCATAATAATCACCTTTGCCTCAGCATCATCCTGTAGAATGGCATCAATAAGTGCAACAACCTTGTGTGCTGCATACATCCGTTTATGTCCAGTGGTATCCGACCTTTCGTGACGTGACGGCCAATGATTAATAAGAAGATGGATTTTTTCACCATTCAAATAACCACTTACCTTAAGAATATCCCTGGTATAATCTCTGATGCCGAGCTCACTTTTAACATCAAGCGCAATATTCTCAGAGTGTTCAAGAGTAAAGCTGTCGGTATCATATAATAAAGCGACATCAATGCCCCTCTCGTCTGGCGAGTCGTAACGCACAAAACCATAATTGTAGTCTTTTAGATGGGCGCTTTTTACCAATGCATTCAAGACCCTATCGTTTTCCACTTCAGCCAAACCAATTAATGTTGGTGGCTTTTGAAGATCATCAAACCCTATTTTAGAAATGGTCATCCCCGTCTTAAAAATTTTATTATGATATCGCTCTTTATTCCAGTTTTTATTTGATGTTTCTAAAAAATCGATATCATTGATCAATGGATCATCTATATAATCGAATAAGTTTTCAGTATTATAGAATGCAATGGTATAAGTCTCAGAGTTGGGGGTTTGAAGGCTCACTTTATGAATTTAAGTTTTAAAAATACTAAATGATAGCCAATCAATTATGTAACTTTGTGTTTTAAATACATTTATGCTAGAAAAAACAGATATTAAATTAGAAAGAGCCGTTTTAATTGGGGTCATAACCAAGGACCAAGATGAATTACAAGCTAGAGAATATTTAGATGAGTTGGAATTCTTAACCTTTACAGCAGGCGGTGAGGCTGTTAAACGTTTCACTCAGAAAATGGAAGCACCTCATCCCAAGACGTTTATCGGGACAGGAAAATTGCAAGATGTTTTGACTTTTATCAAAGAAAACGAAATTGATACTGCCATTTTTGACGATGAATTATCGGCCGCCCAAGAACGAAATATAAGTAAGATTTTAGATTGCAAGGTATTGGACAGAACGAACCTTATCCTTGATATTTTCGCCCAGCGCGCACAAACGAGTTACGCAAGAACACAAGTTGAATTGGCGCAATGCGAATATTTACTGCCACGATTAAAAGGAATGTGGACTCACTTGGAACGTCAGCGAGGAGGTATTGGGATGCGTGGTCCAGGAGAGCGAGAAATTGAAACTGACCGTCGTATTGTTAGAGATCGCATTAACCTATTAAAGGATAAACTCAAAGTCATTGACAAACAACAGGCAGTTCAGCGCGGCAATAGAGGGCACTTGGTTCGGGTCGCTTTAGTGGGCTATACCAACGTTGGTAAATCTACCTTAATGAATGTCATTAGCAATAGTGAGGTTTTTGTTGAGGACAAATTGTTTGCTACCCTTGATACCACAGTAAGAAAAGTGGTGATTGGCAATCTGCCATTTTTGGTAAGTGATACGGTTGGATTTATCAGAAAATTGCCGACACAACTCGTTGAATCCTTTAAAAGCACTCTGGACGAGGTTAGGGAAGCAGATCTATTACTACACGTTGTAGATATTTCGCACCATAACTTTGAAGAGCAAATAGCCTCCGTACGTAAAATATTGAACGAAATAGACAGTGGACATAAACCCACCATCATGGTCTTCAATAAAATTGATGCCTATGAACCAGTACCTTTTGACAAAGACGATTTAATAGCCGTTAAAACCAAGGACAACTATACATTAGAAGAATGGAAAAAGACTTGGATGAACAAAATTGGGGATGACGCCATTTTTATCTCAGCCCTGAACAAAAAGAATTTAGAAAGTTTTAAAAAACGTGTCTATGATGAGGTGAGAAATATTCACGTCACCCGTTTTCCATACAACGATTTCCTTTATCCTGATTATGTCGAGGAAGAAGAGTAGTCCCATTATATTTTATACAAAAAATGCTACCTAAAACAGGTAGCATTTTTTATATAACTTCAGATTTTCTCCTAAAATTTATAAGTCAAACCAATTGTATAATAGGATTGCAAATCATTATCAACATTGCCAAAAGTCGGCTCACTTCCAACTGGTCCTGTATACTGACCAAGTGCGTAGTTTAATGCTTCTTGCTTATTGCTTCTTAAGGCAAAGTCAAAACCTACACCAATATTTTTCCAAAGCGTATAGCTGAAATTGTTGGTCCATGTCCAATTGGACAAATCAGATCCTTTATAACTGAAAAACGCAGATAGGTTAGATTTAAAATCAATTGCTCCAATTTTTCTGGTATAGTCTGCCATAACTTTAGCACCTAAAGATGATTCAAATACTGCATCATTATCTGCAAATACGAAGTTGTAGTTCAATGGATGGATCACAACAATCAAATTATCAAGCGGGGTCCACGTAAAACCTACACCCACATCCAAATATCCAGGATCATTAAAGTTGTTTAAAATAGTGGTTCTATATTCACCCAATGCTGAAGCAGCCCATTTATCGCTTAATTTTTGTCCGTATAATGACGAAATATTAAACACGTCTGTAGTTGGTTTGAAACTGTCGTTATCATTTGGATCATCTTTATCATCCAATTTGACCCAAGCCAAGTTAACCGTTAAAGAGTTTCTCCAAAAATACTTGTCTTCCAATTTATTGGCGTAAGCATTAAAGTTAATCCCAATGTTTCCAGAACTATTGTTAGGCGCTCCTTGAGCATACCAATTGTTGAAGTTTGATAAACTTCCACCAATAACTCCAAATGCCCCTTTTTTCCAGCCAGGAAGTGCATCTATTTGTGCTTGGATCGCATTTGCCTCAGCTTGTGCTGCATCAGCCACGGCTTGTTTCTCTGACTTTTGAGCTTGTAACTCTTCTTTAGTTTGTGCAAAACCAAAAGACATGGTCAATATTAAGACGAAACTTAAAATTACTTTGTTTTTCATAATTTACGGTTTTAAATTCTTTAGATTAATTTTAAAAACGTGCAAAGATACGATTAAATCAATCTTTCTTCAAGTCGATAATTATTTTCTTTTGTATAAAGGCACTGAAGAACAAGCTTCTCCATACATAATAGATCTTGCCAAAGGTTTTAATTTTTGTGACAGCATGATATACGCATTGGCAGGAACAGGTTTATTTGTGCACCCTTTAATGATGAGCGGTTGATCTACAAACGCATCGGTCTCTATATTTTGGATGACCTCTTGATATATTGACGTTTCAAGTTGTTCCAAACTACCCACAACGATTGTTTTGGCATAGGGTTGTAGATGTATGGTCAGCAACATAAAAGCCCATGCCGGTACAATAGCATCTGAAGTACAGGTCAAAGCCACATAATGGTCTTGATACTGCGACCAATCATGTTCACTGACATGCGCTCTAAAATCCTTTTCACGAAGTACTAATTCCTGAAACAACCAATTCTTGATATCAAAAACGGTACGCTGACCCTTTGGATAATAATCCTCTAAGTTTACAACTACCAATTTACTATTGGCTACTCTGTTGATAATTTCATTTTCCATAATGTAAAATTAACTTTTTTGTTAGTGAAACCCTATTTTGTCAAGCACGAAGTGTGAAGACAAAATAGTTGGTTGAACTAATCCCGCATTTGGGCGGGATCTCATATTCAAACTTGAGAACCATTGCTCCTAATCGATTCATCAAGCACGAAGTGTGAAGACAAAATAGTTGGTTGAACTAATCCCGCATTTGGGCGGGATCTGATATTCAAACTTGAGAACCATTGCTCTTAATCGATTCATCAAGCACGAAGTGTGCAGGCAAAATAGCTAGTTGAACTAATCCCGCATTTGGGCGCATAGGCGTCAACTTAAGAGATGTTAAAATAGATTGTTTCCATAGCATTTATGCGATCTTTCCTCGATTCATACATCGCATAATATTTTATC
>NZ_JAGEVG010000034.1 GCF_017581925.1 Gelidibacter pelagius
GGTCATTCCAACATAGCGCTTCCGATACTTTGGAGACCATAGAACATAAACAACAAAATCCATAGTAAAGTCCATTGTTGAAAGTATAAAATGAATTGTTGAAAGTATAAAATGAAAAAAG
This sequence comes from Gelidibacter pelagius, assembly GCF_017581925.1. Lineage (GTDB taxonomy): Bacteria > Bacteroidota > Bacteroidia > Flavobacteriales > Flavobacteriaceae > Gelidibacter > Gelidibacter pelagius. The sequence goes on from NZ_JAGEVG010000034.1 coordinate 122, forward strand.
CCCCTGAAAAATTTCAGGGGGCTTGCTTAGTAGCGGGAACAGGACTCGAACCTGTGACCTTTGGGTTATGAGCCCAACGAGCTACCTACTGCTCTATCCCGCGATATAAATTAAAATGATTCTCTTAGCTTTTAACTCTCGGTTCATAATGCCGACTGCCTCATTTTAGGACTGCAAATATAATAGCTTTTTTCTGATTATAAAAACTTTATTTCATAAAAAACTCCCAACAAATAAATGTTGGGAGTCTGTCATATTTTGATGCTAATGCTAATCCTCTGTGTCTAAAGTAGCAAGGACCCCACCAGGCTTTGTATTTTGATAATCAAACGCAATTAAATTAGGAAACTGTTTTTCCAATTGCGCCAATTCTCCTTTAAAACTATTGTTTCCTATAAGAAGAACCTTAAGCTTGCTCAACTTTACCATTTGAGTGGGTAAATCACCATAAAATGCATTGTTTGATAATACCAATTCTTCAAGATTGGTTAACGCGCCGATTGAATCAGGAATCGTACCCAATAATTGGTTATCAAAAACGCTCAATGATTTCAATTTTTTGAGTTGTGATAAATTGGAAGGCAGTTTTCCCGTTAAGGTATTACTGCTTATGACAAGTATTTGTAAATTTGTAAGATTTTCTATAGATTGTGGAATGGATCCACTTAAATTATTATTGTACAACTCTAAGGTTTTCAATTTGGATAAGTTCCCAATCTTATTTGGAATCTGCCCTGACAATTCGTTCATGAATAACTGTAAAGATTCCAATGATGCCAGCGTGGTGAGCTCAGTAGGAATAGTACCTTGAAGTTTATTGAAAGCTAAGTTGATCTCTTTCAAAGCCTTTAATTTCCCGATACTTGTTGGGATAGTTCCTGAGATGGAATTTCGAAATAAGCTTAAATACTCAAGGTGAACTAAATCACCCAATTCCTTTGGTAAAGTCCCCTCCAAATTATTGAAATCCAAATTAAGCGAGACCACCTTATTATCAACCACCTTTACACCATGCCATGTATCCACAGGCGCATTGAGATCCCAAGTCTTAAGCCAAGCATCACCTTTGGTGGTCTTAGAAAGTTCTATAAGGGCATTTTTTTCTTGAGGAGAAATTTGTCCGAAAGATAGAACGCTAATTAAAAATAGCGAAAGAGTAAGTTTGATAGTTTTCATAAAAATAAATTTGGTTGGCAGATTTACACGACGAATGTATAATATTATCGATGAAAAACCAATTATTTTCGATGAACTACATGATATCAAAAAACAATTAAACCTAATCTACTGTAAACCAATAAATTAACTAATAGGCAGAGTTTTTAAAGGTTGGACACAAGAGCTATCCAATAGACACCAATAAATCTATAGTATCACTTATTAATTATTTCTTTTTAGGCGCTGGTGGATATCCTAATAACACCTTATCAACAACGGCTTTAAACTGAGATTCTTTCAATTCTGGTTTAGCGTTTGGTTTGTATGCACTTTCGCTAATGGCTTGCCAAAACAATCCTGATTTGTTTTCATCAACAAATTCAAATATGATCTCCCTGTTCACCTTTGCTTGTCCAACAGGGATACCTATAGAAATCCCACCACCAACATTTCCACCTCCGCCGCCAACACCTACGCCCATATTGCTGCGTTGCGCTTCCTGATAGGTGCTACTTTTGATATTAATAAGAAAGTCAGGGGAATCTGACAAGCTCAAGCCTTTAGCGTGTAAACTGGCATCTAAGGCATCCAAAAGCCTTTTTGAATCCAATTCGCTCATCCCCATATTCATATCACTATAATAATTATAGGATTTATAGCCGTTGAAATCTGTGGCTTTCTCATAATCGTAATTTACGCGCACAGAAGCACAGGACAAAACAAGCAAGGAAAACCCAAGTAGGAGGAGTAACTTTTTCATGATTTTTTATTTTAAAGGTAATAAAAAATATGCCTCTTCAACATATCTCCATATCAAAAGAGATAAAATTGCAAGAGGCATTTTCTACATAGACCTATTATTATCTGACACTATTTACTCGGTGGCATAGTTGGCCTTACCTCGATTTTACTCGGTAAGGTACGTTCATTCATTTTTAAAAGATCAACTACCAGTTCACCAATATCCTCACTTTGGATTTTCCAAGCGTCGCTAGGATCTGGCTCGTTGCCATTAAAATGTGTTGAAACCGAGCCCGGCATAATCGTACTCACTTTAACATTATGTTGTCTCAAATCTAACATCACCGACTGCGTAAAACCCGTAACCCCAAATTTACTCGCATTATATGCTGAACCGCCCGCAAAAAAGTTGGTTCCCGCCAAACTGGAGATACTAATAAAATAGCCTTTGGATTTTTTTAGCGCATCAACGCTCGATTTAATTGTGTAGAACACCCCTGAAAGGTTGGTATCTATTGTTTCTTGCCATTGCTCTGGTGTCAGGTCTTCAATAGACGCAAAATGCCCCAATCCTGCATTAGCCACGACGATATCCAACTGTCCAAATTCAGACAACACTTGTTTTACCGCGTTTTGTTGGCTTTCATATTTTCTGACATCGGCCTCAACACCAATCGCTTTTGCAGTTGTTTTGCAATTCTTTGTAAGTTCCTCTGCTGCAGCTTTCGCGCTTGCTTCATTTCTGCTTGTTATGGCCACATTAACACCCTCATTCAACAAACTCATTGCTACACCGTAGCCAATTCCTTTACTGCCACCTGTGATTAAGGCAACTTTATCGTTTAAATTTTTCATTCTATATCGTTTTAACCAAAGTTACGAAACGAAAAATCCAAGGCTTCATAAGATTTACTAAAATTGTATTAAATCTTTAAGAAAATTGAGTTCTATTTATCTTCCGATTTATCAAGAGAATCTACAGGGTCATCATAAGAATGTGTAAGAGCCGACAAAACAATGTAGGAACGGCCACACTTCCCAAACCTATCCTCAAAATAAAAAAACGTAAACATCCTTCCTCCAACAGTAATGGGGTGCACACTCCCATACCCAACAATAGTTAAAGTGATTATTACCCACAACAAACTATCAAAAATAGATGAGAAATGCTCTGGTTGTAATTAATTTTTGAAGAAATAAATAGAAAACCTTACTCCCTAACGCTTTTAATGGTTATTGAAAATTGATTCATGGCTTTGTTGTATCTGACCAACTTTAAAATTCTGAACAAACGCAAAAAACGCAATGCCCGTAATGATCGTCAATCAACGCCAACAGCAAGATAGAAAGGAAGAATCGCTAAAAATCAATAATCCATAGAAACTGAAAAAAATTCAATTTTCGATCTTCCACGTAAATCCTTAGGACATATTCGAGAGTTAAAATAATACCTGTAAATATTTCAACATGCCTCAAGAGACCTTTGGTTTGAGGCTCTAAGTCTGGGATGGTTTCCATCGAAAATTTAACGACAGAAATTAAAATCAGGACTTGGATTAAAATAGAAAAAGATACGTTCGTCACTATTATCAGCGCTACCAATAATGTTTTTGAGGTGTTTTTCATTCATCGTTTTCTTAATAAAATATAAAATTTAATCCATGCTGTATTGATTGTACTCGCTCATACAAGGCTTACAGCAACTTTCATTTCCTAATACTAATTATTCGAATCTTAATTGAAGCTAAATTCTACACCGTGTCAAACCAAAGAACAAGCCAGCTTCTACCAAGAAAATCATTATATTTATATAAATTAATATGGTCTTGTTTACGAAATTAGATCCGTCAATAACAATGTCTAAAACTAAACCGATGAAAAGGAAATTCTTTATTTTGATCATATTGTTAATCGTTTCGATTCAGGTTAAAGGACAATACAATTATAATGTGATTCCTACAATGGATTACTTTAGAATAGTAGAAATGACCGAGAAAGATTTAACGATTATACTCTCAGAATTAGATATCGAGGGATCTCCATATCTGGAAGAAAACTTTACTAATGGAACCATTTACACAACTTCAAAACAAAAGATTATTGATATTCCGGTTAGATATAACATCTATAGTGATAATTTGGAGTTTAAAACCCCAGAAGCTAAGATTTTAGCCATTTCTAATCCAGAAACTTTAGAGTTAATCGATTTTGGTAAATATAAAATGGAGTATATTTCTTATGTTAATAAAAAACAGATAAAATCTTCCTTTTTTAAAATTGTAGAAGAAGGAAATGCAACGCTCTATGCCAAACCAGAAGTGTTTTTTCAAGAAGAAGTCAAAGGAGATGGCATTAGACCTTCAAGATCTGCTAAATTTATACCTAAATCTGATTTATACTACATTTCTATTGATAATAAACCAGCCGTTAAGATTGAAAGTAAAAAAGACTTAATCAATGTATTGTCAGATCAACAAAAAGAAATACTTTTATTTCTCAAAGAAAATAAAGTGAAAAACATTACGAAAGATGATCAATTACAGCGTATAGTTAAGTATTATAATTCATTGTAATCTATATATGAGTTTTCAAATATTGTTACCATAAGTCTTCCTAATCTAATTTAGGATTCATGAAGTTATCTTTAGGACAGATTTTCTACCAATTTAATTATCAGACATAAATATAATCTAGGTTTTGACAAATAAGACAACAATAGGTGCGCTTCGTTTAAAATAAATTAACTAAACGTATATACTTGTATGCTTGGTTTTACAATGAAGTGTTAATATTATAGTGAATTTTGAATTATATGATAAAAAAAAATCCGGAATGCTTGGTAGCATTCCGGATTTTTAGTTATAGGTATATAGTATTATTAATTAACACCAGTTCTGGTATCCCACCACATCTGTTTTCCCCAGAAATCATCTACTACTTCACCAATAAATGGACTTGCATTGGTACCGTTAAGACTACTTTCATTATTAGGGTAAGGATAACGGAAAGGAGGTGAATTGTGCCCGGTATATGTAGTACCCGGCGCTACGTAATGTGTAGTTGGCACTCCAGTCCTGCGGTATAAGGACCAAGCCTCCATACCCTGCTTAAACAAAGATATCCATTCTTGTAAATAAATAGTTTCGAGTGTACCGTCATAGGCACCATCTCCCGTCAGGTATGCCGTAATATCAGCTTGTGCAATTCCATTTTCCAACAGAGATCCAGTTACTGCCGCATTATACGCAGTTTCAGCATCCACGCCTACGCTATAGCCTTTCTGTGCTGCTTCAGCAACGTGAAACATAGTCTCAGCATAACGCATGTAAGGTATAAAACCTGATGGATCATCACGGAAACGCGCGCCTATCCTTGAAATAGTAGATAAATTAGGCTGTTCGGCGGCTCCAATGGTAAATCCTCGATATTGATTATCAGATTCAGCTGGATGTGCATACACTGGAAGACGAGGGTCATTGAGATCTAGTAAGGCATCAATCAAGACATCTGACATACCATGATCATCACGTCCTGTTGAATCCTCATACCATGGATCTTCATAAGGACTGCTTCCTGGATATACGTAAAATGCATTATCATCGTTACTTTCCATAATAGGGTTTGCGGCCGGATTAGCCATAATAGTCTCAACAGTCGATTGACCTAAAGGGCTCACATCCGAAATACGCATAGCCATACGAAGGCGTAGTGAATTACAGAATTTTTGCCATTTGGTCATATCACCATGAAATAACAAATCGCCGTCTCCTACAACATCACTTGATCCTTGATTAAACAAGCTATTGGCTTCCTCCAAGGTGTTCAGCAATGCTGGGTAAATTTCTTCCTGTTTGTCGTATGATGGCAACAGGATACCATCCTTCATCCCAAGGGCATCAGAATATGGAATGTCGCGCCATGTATCGGTCATGGCTTGGAAAATATACGCCTCCAATACCTTGGCTACAGCTAAAAGGTTAGTAGCTCCGTCAGCCTCAGCTTTAATCTTGATTTCCTGAATGTTCTGAAGCGTACGGTATCCATAATACCATTTGTTTTCAACCACTCCTGGACGGAAATTATAGCGTGCCTCATCAATGTATTGAATTTTAGCGATTTGACCACCATATGTTGATGGTTCATTTAAGTTATTCCAAGAATCATAAAAAGTATCCGAATGATATGTTAGGACGAACGCCAATACGTTGTTTGCTGGAGCGTCTTTTGCCCGGTCTGGATCAGTGTTTATTTCACCAAAATCTGCAGTACAACCTGATAAAAACAGGGTCATCGAAATGACGAATGCAAAGCATATAGTTATATTATTTTTCATAGTATTTATTTTAGAATTTTAAATTTAACTTAACCCCCATACTGCGAGATGGAGGAAAACTTGTGCTTTCCAAACCAACACCACCATTGCCTGATCCTGTAGAGTTCTCAGGATCTACACCAGTTCTATTTGATTTATGTGTCCAAAGTATGGCCAAGTTTGTACCTACTAATGAAAAGCTCGCACTCTTAAAGAGATTATTGCCTAACATTCTCTTAGGTAAGTTATACGTAAGATGAGCTTCGCGTAGTTTTCCGTAAGAGCCATCATAAACTGCTAACTCTTGGTTGCTGTAATAACTCTTGAAGAAATTTTGAGCCGATACTGTAATATCGTTAGCCGAACCATCTGCTGCCTTAACAAACGTTTGGTCTGTCATATAATTTTGACCAAGAATGACCCCTTTTTCACGTAGATCTCCTTCTGCAGTTATATTTAACTGACCACCATAAGCTCCAAACATTTGCGATACACTAAAAATATCACCTCCTTTGCGGACATCAATTAAGAATCCAAAACTTAAGTTTTTGTATGAAAATTCATTTCTGATACCGCCAATCCAATCTGGGGTAACGCTTCCTATTTTCATATTGCCTTTTACTTGCGGAAGACCGTTAGCCCCCACTAAAATATCTCCATTATCGTTTCTAACCATTCCAGTTCCGTAAATAACGCCCCAAGGTTGGCCTGGTCTAGCCTGAACATTAGCACTCCACTCGCTGCCAATTGTAAATGCATCTAAACTTTGCCCGGTATCGGGATCCGTGTATAATTCAATAATTTTACTCTTGTCTTTTGCCCAGTTTAAGATAAGATCCCAGTTAAAGCCATCTTCATTTCTTACGATTCCGGTATTTAACTGAAGCTCCATACCTTTGTTATTAATTTCGCCAGCATTAAGAAGCATTGAATTATATCCAGTAGCTTTAGAAATTGCAACACTCATAATCTGATCTGTCGTTGTTTTGTCGTAAACGGCAAAATCCAAACCAACTCTGTTGTTGAATAATCGCGCCTCAAGACCAAACTCAGAAGTTATCACTTGTTCTGGTTTAAGACCTACAGGAGGAAAAGTTGTTGTTTGAGAATACTGGGTTACGCCATAAATGGTATTAGAACTAGCAGAGAAATAAGGATCTGTTCTATATGCACCTGTAGCTGAACCTACCTTGGCCCATCCACCTCTTAATTTCAAGAAGGAAAGGGTGCTGGATTTAGCGTTAAACAGGTCTAAAGGCAGTATACTTACATCAACTGATGGATAGAAAAAGCTTTCCTCAATTGTGGAACTCCAATCATTACGAACGGTTCCATTAACGAATATCCAATTGTCATAACCTACAGAAGCCGAACCATAAACACTGTTGTTCCTTATCCAGCTATGACTCATGCCGGTTACAGGACTACCTTGTACGTTAGCAACGGTAAATAGATTAGGAACAGTCAATCGGTTTGCTCCAATAGTAGTTGATTCCCATCGAAGGTTGCGATAGTTTGTACCAGCCAAAGCGTTAAAGGAAACTTTGCCAAAATTTTTGTTATAAGTGGCAATAAGGTCAATATTAAGTTCCATTTGAGTTTGGTTATTTAACCTGAACCAGCCTCCGTGGAAACTTGCAGTTCTAGCGTTTAGCAGGGTTTCGTTTGAGCCTGAGTATTGTACAGGATTCTGCTTGGCGTTAAAATAATCCATTCCAACACGAGTTTCAATATTGATATCTTTTGTTGGTTTAAAAATAATCGCTGCTTTACCAAAAACTCTATCTTTAATAGACGAGTTGGTATTTTTATTCATACTCCAATACGGGTTATTATGGTAATTACTATTCCAGTTATATGGCATACCATTAAGCATAGTCGTCTTCCAGTTTTCTTTCAGATCTGATATATCCACCTGACGACCAAACCATTGCCCGAATGACTGTAATGGATTCCCTGCGTTATAGCCTGTAACAGGTAGGTTATCACTTCTAGTGTGTGTGTAGTTTGTAGTTAGATTAAATTCCAGATACTCATTAAAATTCATGACAGTATTGACACTTGCATTATAACGTGTAAGATCTGTATTAGGGAGTGTTCCTTTTTGATCACGTTGTCCGATTGAAAATCGAGTTTGTGATTTTTCAGAAACCGATGTCAAAGAAATATTCTGGTTGATAGTGTAACCCAAATTAAAGAAGCTTTTAATATTGTTCGGATTTGAGACCCAAGGCGTAGCTTGACGAACACCGTTGACAATTGGACTATTGAACTGCGGGATCATTAACCCAATGTCCAATCTTGGCCCCCAACTTTCGTCAACACCATCATTAACACCTCCACCTATGCCGTCTAAATAGGAAAAGCCTACACCTGGATTAAAGCCTCCAGTAGCGTATTCCTGATAGGACATCCCAGGAGCATATTGATTGTTATAAAACTCAGAACCGAGATTTCCCTGTCCATATTTGTTTTGGAATTTTTGAATACTATAAACTTGATCTACATTAAAACCTCCAGCGTAATCAATTGTCATGCCTTGATTTCTTGCAGAACCATTCTTTGTTGTTATAAGAATAACACCATGCCCAGCACGCATCCCATACAATGCTGCTGCAGCTCCTCCTTTTAGAACGGAGATGTCCTCAATATCTTGAGGGTTAATATCGTTCAAACCACTACCGTAGTCAACTGCATTTCCAGTAGTAGAATTGTTGGAAACAGGAACCCCGTCAATGACAATTAAGGGCTGGTTGTCGCCAAAAGAACTGTTACCTCGAATAACAATTCTGGAGGACGATCCAAGCTGCCCGCCTGCCTGACTAATTTGCACACCGGCAACCTTTCCTGAAAGCGAGTTAATAACGTTTGGAGAACCTGCTCTTTGAAGATCCTCAGCTTTAATGCTCTGAGTGGCGGTACCCATCGATCTTTTCTCTCTGGTGATACCAAAAGCGGCTACAACAACCTCTTCTAAAACGTTGCCAGGTTCGAGCGAAACGTTTATCACATTGCTCGCTCCAACGGTTACGTCCTTGTTGTTATATCCAACAAAGCTGAACTCCAAAACATCGCCTTGCGAGGCATTTATGGAGTAATTTCCGTCGAAATCCGACGATGCACCTTTTGAGGTGCCTTTAATAATCACCGTAGCTCCCGGTAAAGGCAGTCCAGACTCATCCGTCACCTTTCCTGAAATCACTTTGTCCTGCCCATATAAGATATGAGCAAATAACACCATCGATAGTGTTAAAATTATACGTAATTGTGTTTTCATACTTAATGAATTTAATTATTTACCTTCAAACATCACAATAAAAAGTTAAAATTCCTAAATAAATTTGGATGAATTTTAATAAAGCCTATTATTTCTGTTAAAAGCAACATAAAATCTTTATATATCCCATAGCCGTTGCAGATAGTAGACACGTAAGAAATGATATATTGAAGTCCAAAATGTCATTGAGGATACTGTAACAATTCAAAATTCCTGTAGCGTACAAGGAACATTCTTTATCCTCTATTAAACGCAATTATAACTGCTGTTAAAATGTTGGTATAATAAAACCGATCCATAAGGATTTCCCAAAAGTTGTGTGCATATGTCTTGAAACAGAAAATACTTATGTGGAAAATTGTTTAATGAGGTCAAGTTCGGTTGTGGCAAGTTTTTTGTCACTTTAAAATTTCAAGCACAGCAAAAAATCTTCCAGTAAGCCCGGTAGTTATCCATTAAATAGGTAGTGTAATGTCGCCAGACATTCCATGCATAGGAACTATGAGGTAATGGAATCGATCGGGAACAATTCTTTGAAGGGTAATATCCATGTATAAAAACCCATGGCTGATTGACAATCCATCTGCCCTCTGACACTCCGCCTTTACAAATCTCCAAATAAACAGGGGCTTGAAATGGACAACAATTATAACTGAGATGATGAAAAAGCAGCATTTATGCCATAGAGCTCATCAGGATTGAAAGCTAAACATTTAACATCTTCCAAAGTCTGTCCTTCAATTCAGTGATTCCCTTTTGGGCTACAGAGGAGATGAACATATAATCTATCGGCAAGGCTTTATCGAGTTCAAGTTTGAGCTCTGCTTCAAGCTCAGCATCAAGAAGATCGCTCTTTGAAATCGCAATCAAACGTTCTTTATCCAACATTTCCGGATTATAGCGACGCAATTCGTCCAGTAAAATTTCGTATTGTTTGAGAATATCCTTGGCATCTGCTGGAATCAAAAACAAGAGAATTGAATTGCGCTCAATATGCCTTAAAAAGTAATGGCCTAGTCCCCTACCTTCTGCAGCGCCTTCAATAATTCCGGGAATATCTGCCATGACAAAAGTTTGAAAATCACGGTACTCCACAATCCCTAAGTTGGGCTTTAGTGTCGTAAATTCATAATCGGCAATCTTTGGTTTTGCTGATGTAACAACCGACAATAAAGTTGATTTTCCAGCATTTGGAAAGCCTACCAAGCCAACATCAGCCAGGATCTTAAGTTCCAAAAGAATATCGCGTTCCTGCAATGGAATACCTGGTTGCGAATAGCGTGGGGTTTGATTTGTAGAGGTTCTGAAATGCCAGTTTCCGAGTCCGCCTTTTCCGCCTTCGACGATGATTTTTTCTTCGCCGTGTTCGGTAATTTCAAAAATGACCTCATTGGTCTCAGCGTCTCTCACCACAGTTCCCAATGGCACATCAATATAAACGTCATCCCCATCAGCGCCAGTGCTTCTTGAAGCGCTCCCATGCCCCCCATGTTCGGCCCTAATATGTTTTTTAAACTTTAAATGGTATAAAGTCCATTGGTTTTGATTGCCTCTCATAATTACATGACCACCACGACCACCATCACCACCATCAGGACCTCCTTTGGTGATATATTTTTCACGATGCAAATGCATAGAACCTTTGCCTCCGTTTCCAGATTGAACGTTCATTTTTATATAATCAACAAAATTTCCTTCGGTCATATTCACTTCCCACGAAAATGGGAGTCTTTTTAATTAAAATCTAATATATACAGGTGTCCATTAAGACAAAGCTTTAGCGTTCAGCAATAATCGAACAGCAAAGCTCCGGAACACCTTATTTAGCAATCAACTACAAGGAATCGATCACCTTATTCAAACGCTCTGTAATTTCTGAGATACTTCCAACCCCATCTACACCACAATATTTGTTCTGAGCAGTATAATAATCTTTTAAAATGGCGGTTTTCTTATAGTATTCCTTGATACGATTTCTGATAATCTGCTCATCTGCATCGTCTGCCCTTCCACTGGTTTTTCCGCGACCTAATAAACGCTGTACTAAAACCTCATCATCGACTTCAAGGGCAATCATGGCATTAATTTGCGAATCTTTGGCTTCCATCAATTCATCCAAAGCTTTCGCTTGAGCATTGGTTCTTGGAAAACCATCGAAAATAAAACCATTGGCATCTGAATTTTTCTCAACCTCGGTATTTAGCATATCAATAGTGACCTGATCTGGAACCAATTCACCTTTATCCATAAAGGATTTGGCGAGCATTCCTAAAGCAGTTTCATTTTTGATATTGTACCTAAACACATCACCTGTAGAAATATGTACTAGATTATAGGTCTCCTTTAAAAAATCGGCCTGTGTTCCCTTCCCTGCGCCTGGAGGACCAAATAGCACAAAATTAGTCATATGTTGAGTCGTTTTTAATTGATATACTTCAGGTAAATCCCTCCCCAATCCGTCGTAATCAAGTCCATATCCAACAATGAACTTATTAGGAACATCAATACCAATATAATGTAGTTTAAAATCTTTTTTGTAAGCTTCTGATTTATGAAAAAGCGTTGCAATTTTCAACTCCTTGACTTTTTCATTCTTAAAAATACGATGAACCTCCTCCAAAGTATTACCCGTATCAATAATATCTTCAAGAATCACAACCGTTCTACCCGTCAAATCCTGAGTCAATCCAATCAGACGCTCAATGTCTTCCGTTGATTTTACACCTTCATACGAAGCTAATTTTATAAAGGTAACTTCACACGGTTTTGGATATTTTTTAACAAAATCACTCACAAACATGAATGAACCGTTCAAAACACCAACAAATACAGGAATATCGTCTTTTATATCATTCGCTACCTCGTCCACCATTCTCTGGACAGCAGTATCAATTTCCTTTTCAGATATAAAGGGTTTAAAATATAAATCGTGAAGCTTGATCAATGTAATTGGTTTTTAAAAGATGCAAATATACGCTTTTGATTTAAAATTTACTCCCGAAATTTCAGGATTTCCTTGACAACTTTCAGAGTTTAAGCGTATTTTTGCTGTATTAACGACATAAATTTAACTGATTTCCTCCTGTAAGAACCTTAAACATGAATTATTTTTCTTCAAACTTTAAACTCGGCATTCTTGGCGGAGGCCAATTGGGCAAAATGCTGCTTACAGAAACTCGAAAATTCGATATTTATACCTGCGTTCTTGATCCCAGTGATGAAGCTCCTTCTAAAATTGCCTGCAATGAATTTACCCAAGGTGATTTGATGGATTATGAAACCGTCGTCAATTTTGGAAAAAATGTTGACGTACTCACTATTGAAATTGAAAATGTCAATGCCAATGCTTTAGAAACATTAGAAAAACAAGGAGTTAAAGTGTTTCCTTCGTCCAGAACTTTAAAAATCATTCAAAATAAAGCCACACAAAAGTTATTTTATGTGGACAACAATATTCCAACGGCCAATTTCACTCGTTTTGCTTACCTTTCACAAATTGAAGATGCTATTGACAATGGCGGACTCCATTTGCCCTTTGTTTGGAAAGCTGCTCAGTTTGGATATGATGGCAACGGCGTCAAAGTGGTGCGAAGCAAAGCCGACTTAAAAGACCTACAAGATGGCGAATGCATTGCAGAAACCCTGATTCCTTTTAAAAACGAACTTGCGGTTATTGTCAGTAGAAATGTGGAGGGAGATGTAAAGACTTATCCGGTTGTAGAGATGGAATTTCATCCAGAAGCCAATCAAGTGGAATATGTCATCTGCCCGGCTAGAATTGGGACTAAGATTGCCCATAAAGCGCAGGACATTGCTTTAAAAGTTTCTAAAGCTTTCAATCACGTTGGTTTGTTGGCTGTAGAAATGTTTCAAACCCAAGATGACCAAATATTAGTGAATGAAGTTGCCCCAAGGCCTCATAACTCTGGACATCATACCATCGAATCCAGCTACACTTCTCAGTTTGAGCAACATTTAAGAGCCATTTTGAATTTACCTTTGGGGAAAACGGACAATAAAGTTGCCGCAGTGATGGTCAATTTGGTGGGCGCCGAAGACCATTCTGGAGATGTCATCTATGAAAATATAGAAGACATTATGGCTATGGACGGTGTAACCCCCCATATCTATGGTAAGAAACAAACAAGACCATTTCGAAAAATGGGCCATGTAACGATTGTCAATGAAGATTTGAATGAAGCACGGCAAATTGCGGAGGATGTAAAGAATTTAATAAAAGTCATTAGTCAGTAAACACATAACAAATCAATAATTAGCCTTCCCCTTGGCTAACAGGGAACTTAAAAATTTGTACTTTATAAAATTATGAGCAAAATAGGAATCATCATGGGAAGTAAAAGCGACTTGCCAGTTATGCAGGACGCTATTGACATTTTAAAACAGTTCAATATTGCTATTGAAGTGGATATTGTTTCTGCTCACAGAACCCCAGAAAAATTATTCGATTATGGAAAAAACGCCCATACACGCGGATTATCAGTAATCATTGCCGGTGCCGGAGGTGCCGCACATTTACCTGGAATGATTGCGTCCTTATCGCCATTGCCAGTTATTGGGGTTCCGGTAAAAAGCACCAATTCTATTGATGGCTGGGATTCAATTCTCTCCATTCTTCAAATGCCTGGCGGCGTACCAGTTGCCACAGTAGCCTTAAATGGGGCCAAAAACGCTGGAATTCTAGCAGCTCAAATTATAGGAAGCTCGGACGCACAGGTTCAAGAAAAGATTATCGCCTATAAAGAAGATTTGAAAGCTCAAGTTATTGCATCTTCTCAAGATTTAGAATAGAAAACCCCGACGTATGCCAGGGGTTTCATGCTATTAATCAATTATAAAAGGGGCCTTTTTCAAAACTTATTTACAATTGCTATACAAAGGTAGGTATATATTAGCATTGATATATGAATAATAAGTTAATTGTCAGGTCTACAATTGTTTATCGAGAAAAATCGCACATCATATTTAAAAAACCGAACATTTCATTCTATGAATATCTTAAATACATATTTTAATACAAGCTACAACACGGCACCTTTTTCAGAAATAAAGGACACTGATTTTTTGCCAGCTTTCAAAGCCGCAATTGACGACGCCAAATTAGAAATCGATGCGATAGTCCATACGGAAGACGAGGCATCATTTGAGAATACTATCGAGGCTTTAGAGTTTACCGGTCAACAATTGGATCGGATTGCCAATATTTTCTTCAATCTCAATTCTGCTGAAACCAGTGATATTATCCAAAAGATTGCTCAAGAAGTATCTCCGTTAATCACCGAATTCAGCAACGACATCACTTTAAACGAAGCCCTATTCAAAAAGGTCAAAGCGGTTTATGATCGAAAAGACACGTTAGACCTAACTACCGAACAGAGCACGCTTTTGGATAAAAAATACAAGAGCTTTGCACGAAATGGCGCTAATCTTTCAGAAGAAAAAAAACAGCAGCTTAGAGCTATTGACAAGCAATTGAGCCAGCTTAAATTGACGTTTGGTGAAAACGTCTTGGCAGAAACCAATAACTTTGAAATGCTGGTAACTAATGGAGATGAACTTTCAGGATTACCAGAAGGCGAATTGGAAGCAGCTAAACAATTGGCAGAAAGCAAAGACAAAGAAGGTTGGCTATTCACTTTGGATTACCCAAGTTATATTCCTTTCATGACCTATGCAGATAATAGAGCACTCAGGAAAAAGTTGGCCATTGCTGCAGGAAAAAAAGCGTTTAAAGGCGATGCTTTGGACAACCAAAAGAATGTGTTGCAAATCGCAAAATTACGGTTTGAACGGGCCCAACTTTTAGGCTATAAAACCCACGCCCACTTTATCCTTGAGGAACGCATGGCCAAAACGCCACAAAAAGTAGAAGACTTTTTGGAAGAGTTATTGGTCAAGGCAAAACCTGCAGCTATCCGAGAATTTAAAGAACTTCAAGAGTTCGCTAATACTTTAGATGGCATTGACCAATTGGAAAAATGGGATTCTGCTTATTACGCTGAAAAACTGAAACAGAAACGCTTCGATTTGGATGATGAAAAGCTAAAACCCTATTTTAAACTTGAAAATGTCATTAACGGTGCTTTTAAGGTGGCTCAAAAATTATTCGGATTGGAGTTTGAAGAAATCACGAGCATCGATAAATATCACAAAGATGTTTTAACTTACAAAGTAACCGACGCCAACAGCGAATTGGTTGCCATTTTTTACGCCGATTTTTTCCCAAGACCAGGGAAACGTAACGGTGCATGGATGACCAGTTACAAACCTCAATTTATAAAAGCGGATAAAAACGAACGTCCGCACATTTCAATCGTCTGTAATTTCACAAAGCCTACCAAAACCAAACCGTCATTATTGACTTTTAATGAAGTCACAACCTTGTTTCACGAGTTTGGACACGCACTTCATGGGATGTTGGCCAACACCACCTATCCAAGTTTATCGGGAACGAGTGTGTTTTGGGATTTCGTGGAATTGCCAAGCCAAATATTTGAAAACTGGTGTTATGAGAAAGAAGCTTTGGAACTGTTCGCCACCCATTATCAAACAGGCGAATTAATTCCAATGGAACTAGTTCAAAAAATTAAAGATTCTTCAGCCTTCCACGAAGGAATGCAGACCTTACGACAATTGAGTTTTGGGCTTTTGGACATGAGCTGGCATGGCATCGATCCAACATCAATAGCCGATGTTAAAGCGCATGAATTAAAAGCTTTTGAAGGCAGTCAATTATTTCCTGATGTGAAGGAGAATTGCATGAGCACATCATTTTCCCACATTTTTCAAGGTGGTTATTCGTCGGGATATTATAGCTATAAATGGGCTGAAGTTTTGGATGCCGATGCTTTTGAATTTTTTAAGGAGAAAGGTATCTTCAATAAAGAAGTTGCCACAAAATTTATGGAAAATGTGCTTTCGCAAGGTGGCATTGAAGATCCAATGGTGCTATATAAACGTTTTAGAGGAAAAGAACCTCAACCAGAT
This sequence comes from Gelidibacter pelagius, assembly GCF_017581925.1. Lineage (GTDB taxonomy): Bacteria > Bacteroidota > Bacteroidia > Flavobacteriales > Flavobacteriaceae > Gelidibacter > Gelidibacter pelagius. Next base: position 16,615 of record NZ_JAGEVG010000034.1, read on the forward strand.
GCATTATTGAAACGCGCGGGATTGATGCCTGCGAATTAAATAATTGAACCTGAATTTAATTGGTGCGACCCCTACGGGGTCGTGAATTGCGCGAACATTTGGGCTACATACGTTCGATGCCTATGGCATCTTTCAGGCTACAAATATTGGATGCCTACGGCATCTTTTGGATTCATTTTTCATAAACATTCGAGGTAGATGCTACAGACGTTAGATGACTTCAGCATGTTTTTACGGCGTCAAATTTAATTTTTACAAGCCTTTAAGATAAAATACGATCGATATGGCATGGATTCCAGAGGAATCCAACGTTTATCAAAAACATTATTATTTACCGCAACGACCAAATAGGGGTCGAACATTCTAAAATTTATCGCTACGAAAGACGTGGGATACCTACAGCATCTTTTTTCGGCGTAAAATTTAATTTTTACAAGTCGTTGAGACAAAATGCGATCAATATGGCATGGATTCCAGGGGAATCCGACGTTTATCAAAAACATTATTATTTACCGCAACGACCAAGTAGGAGTCGAACATTCTAAAATTTATCGTTACGAAAGACGTGGGATA
>NZ_JAGEVG010000035.1 GCF_017581925.1 Gelidibacter pelagius
GGTCCGCTTTTTTATTTTTAATAGTTTAACGAAACAGGCATTCCAAACCTCAATACAAAGCGTCATTACATTCCCCCACAAGCATCATTGCGTTCCCCCACAAGCGTCATTGCGTTCCCCCACAAGCGTCATTGCGTTCCCCCGCAAGCGTCATTGCGAGGAGTGACGAAGGAGCGACGCCCCACAAGCGTCATTGCGAGGAGCGACGAAGGAGCGACGCGGCAATCTCATGGTTGGGTAGCCCAACAGACACAGATCGCCGCGCTCGATAGCTTCGCTATATACATACAATGAAGCAATACTTCCTTTCATGTAACCCTCGCAATGACGCCAGGGTTGAGAATACGAGTCCGTTGATTCCGTCATTGCGCGGAGCGACGAAGGAGCGACGCCCCACAAGCGTCATTGCGAGGAGCGACGAAGGAGCGACGCGGCAATCTGTTCGTTATTTCGCCAAAACCATGAGATTGCCGCGTCATTCGTCCCTCATTCCTCGCAATGACGCCAGGGTAGGAGTCCTCGCAATGACACGAGAGTCATAGAACTTCGCAATAATGCATTTAAATGGCATCTTCACAATCCCCAAACATCTCCTTAACCTCCTCATACAAATCCATCCAATCGGGATTTATACTTTCAATCAATGCAACTTTTTTTGCTCTACTGCCTGCTTTTAATTGTTTTTCGCGCCCTATAGCATCACCGATCATTTGAAAAGCCTCATAATAAACCAATTTATCCAAACTATATTTTGCAGTAAACGATTTTGGATCGTATTTTTCTTTATGCTGCTTCACCCGAATGACAATGGCTGAGGTGACACCAACATATAAAGTCGTGTTGTTTTTATTGGTAAGGATGTATATGAAGCCTGGTTTCATGAGATGGTGGTTGATATATAGTTATGCTTGATAGTTGTTTGATTTGTTATTGCGAATCCCGTTTATTCGTCATTGCATTCCTCAATACAAAGCGACATTACATTCCCCCACAAGCGTCATTCCGTGTCTGACTACCGTCCAGGCAGAGAGCGTCATAGGAACGACGCCCCACAAGCGTCATTGCGAGAAGCGACGAAGGAGCGACGCGGCAATCTGTTTGTTATGGCGCCACAACTTAGAGATTGCTTCGTCCTTCGTCCTCGCAATGACGCCTTGGGTTGGGGCCTCGCAATGACGTCTTGGGTTTGGGCTTCGCAATGACGCTACTCATTGAGTTTCCGTATCTGCGAGGTCTTGCAGAGGGTCAAGCAATCTACAGTCAGTATTTCGAAATTATATTTCAAACGTCTCTTGGTTCTTGGCTCTTGGTTCTTTATTCTTTATTCTTGATTCTTTGATTCTTGATTCTTGATACTCTATACCACAAGCGAAGCGGTCTTAATTCTAATTCATTTATTATAAAACTTCCGATACCATTCCACAAAAGCCGCAATCCCTTCCGTAACTTCCGTACTTGGCTGATAATTAAAATCTTTTTTCAGTAAATCAACGTTGGCATAGGTCTGTTTGACATCTCCAGGTTGCATGGGCATCATCTCCTTAATGGCAGTTTTACCCAGCGCTTTTTCTATTGCTTCAATATATTCCAAAAGTTGCACTGGTTGACTGTTGCCAATATTATAGAGTTTGTATTTTGAGGTATTGTCAGAAGTATCTAACAATGTAGTCAAAACCCCAGATACAATATCATCGATATAAGTAAAATCACGTGAGAGATCCCCATTATTAAACACCTTGACGGGTTTGTTATTGATGATGGCTTCCGTGAATAAAAACATGGCCATATCGGGTCTTCCCCATGGGCCGTACACGGTGAAAAATCGCAAGCCAATGGTTTCAAAACCGTATAAATGGCTGTAGGCATGTGCCATCAACTCATTGGCCTTTTTTGTCGCAGCATATAAACTAATGGGATGATCAACACGATCCATTTCATCAAAAGGCACCGCGTCACTGTTGCCATAAATACTTGAACTGCTGGCATAGACCAATTTGGATACTTTATGGTTACGGCAGCATTCCAGAATGTTTAGAAATCCTGTCAAATTACTGTCCGCATAGGCTTCCGGGTTCTCCAAAGAATACCGTACACCAGCTTGTGCCGCTAAATTACATACGACGTCAATATGATGTATTTCAAAAAGTTTTGGCAAGGCATTCCGGTCTTCCAAATTCATTTTGACAAAGATCATCCGCTCGCCATAAGTAGAGCTTGATGTATAATTCAGCTCTTTAACGGCTTCCCTTTTGTCAATCCCCAATTCGCCCAATCGCGCCAATTTTAAATTGATATCATAGTAATCGTTGATATTATCGAGTCCGATGACCTTGTGCCCTTTCTCCAAAAGGACTTTGGACACATGAAAGCCAATAAACCCAGCCGCTCCGGTAACCAATATAGTTTTTGACATAGCGTTTGTGTTATTTTCCAATGGCATAAAAGTGGAATCCAATGGTTTCCAATTTTGATTGATCTAAAATCCCGCGTCCGTCAAAGACAAATGCTGGTTTTTTCATTTCGTCATAAATTTTCTGCCAATCGTAGGTCTTAAACTCATCCCATTCCGTTAGTACAGCTATGGCATGCGCATCTTTACTCGCTTCATAAGGATCAAGAACCGTTGTTAAATTGGTTTCGTTCTCTTCTTCAGTTCGCGTGTTGAGATAATTGAGGTCAGCTTGCATTTGCTGTGCCGTCACTTTTGGATCATACACTGTAATATTGGCCTGCTCTTCCATCAGTTGGTCAGCCACATAAATAGCAGCCGACTCTCGAGTGTCATTCGTATCCTTTTTAAAGGCCCATCCTAAGAAAGCTATTTTTTTGCCCGAAATGGTATTGTAAAGTGTTTGAATAATTTTAGAAGCAAAACGTCGTTTTTGATAGTCGTTCATAATAATGACTTGCTCCCAATAATCGGCCACCTCATTCAATCCATAGGATTTTGCGATATAAACCAGATTTAAAATATCCTTTTGGAAGCACGACCCTCCAAAACCAACCGACGCTTTTAAGAATTTAGGTCCGATCCTGCTGTCCTTACCTATGGCGATGGCGACTTCATTTACATCAGCACCCGTGACTTCACACAATTCTGAAAGGGCATTGATAGAAGAAACGCGTTGCGCCAAGAATGCGTTTGCGGTCAATTTTGATAATTCAGACGACCACAGATTTGTAGTCAGAATATTTTCTAAAGGCACCCATGTGGCATAAATATCCACCAAGGCCTGAATAGCTTCCAAACCTTCCTTAGTTTGCTCACCGCCAATAAGCACACGATCTGGTGCCACTAAATCCTGAACTGCAGTACCTTCGGCCAAAAACTCTGGATTGGATAAAATCTGAAATTGAACCCCATTTCCGGTATTGTGCAAAATGCTTTTGATGGCTTGGGCAGTTCTAACCGGGAGCGTCGATTTTTCTACAACAATCTTATCCGTTTTAGCCACCTGTGCAATTTGTCGTGCACATAACTCAATATATTTTAAATCGGCAGCCATCCCCTTCCCTTGACCATAGGTTTTGGTGGGTGTGTTGACAGAAATAAAAATCATATCGGCAGCTTCAATGGCAGCATCGACGTCTGTACTAAAGAACAAATTACGATTCCTGGCCTCCGCGACAACCTTGTCCAACCCAGGTTCGTAAATGGGCAATTTATCCAGGTCCTTATCGTTCCAAGCCGCAATACGGGCCGCGTTGATATCCACAACGGTAACTTTAATGTCTGGGTTTTTTTGTGCGATAACCGCCATGGTAGGCCCGCCAACGTAGCCTGCACCAATACAGCAGATGTTTTTAATTTTCATGCTTTTATTTTATTTTTAAATCATTAATTTCTGTAAGAATAAAGTAGTTTTCAGTCTGCATGTCCTCAGTCCTCAGTCCACAGTCCACAGTCTTCAGTCACCTGTCTCCAATCATCAATCTCCAATCATCAATCTCCAATCATCAATCTCCAATCATCAATCTCCAATCATCAATCTCCAATCATCGGTCATCGGTCTTCCCTCTTTATCCTTCTATTCTAATACATTCCTTTTTATAGACCTTTGATTTTCCAAAAACCAATCATAAGTCATTCTTATCCCCGTATTCAAATCAATTTTGGCATGCCATCCTTGTTCATTTAATTTGGTGACATCCATTAGTTTTCGAGGGGTACCATCAGGTTTTGAACTGTCCCAACGAATCGGGCCTTGATGTCCCACAATGTTTTGAATGGTCTGTGCCAACGCTTTAATGGTCACGTCTTTTCCAGTACCTACATTATACAAATGTTCAGGAAGCACATGCTCAACAGCATATACAACCGCTTGTGCCATATCATCCACATGTAGAAATTCTCGCATGGGATTACCACTTCCCCATAATTCGACCGGTTCATTGTTTGTTTTTGCTTCATGGAACTTCCTTAGCATTGCCGGCAATACATGCGACGATTTCAGATCAAAATTATCGTGGGGACCGTACAGGTTGGTGGGCATTAAACTGACAAAATCTTTATTGAATTGCTTTCGGATGGCCTCACAAGCTTTAACTCCTGCAATTTTTGCAATGGCATACCACTCATTGGTGGGTTCTAAACTGCCCGTCAATAAATAGTCTTCTTTTAAGGGTTGCGGTGCCAGTTTGGGATAAATGCAAGAGCTCCCTAAAAAAATAAATTTTTTCACCTCCTGCTGATGGGCGCCATCGATTAGATTATTCTGAATTTGAAGATTCTCCATCAAAAAGAGATACGGATGCTCACTATTGGCCAAGATTCCACCAACTCTAGCGGCGGCATCTATCACAATTTCTGGACGCTCTCGCTCATAAAACTCACTGACCTGCGCTTGGTTTCTTAAATCAAGCTCTTTACTGCTTTTTCCAATCAGGTTGGTATATCCTAAACGGCTGAGTGCACGCCAAACGGCAGAACCTACCATCCCATTATGACCAGCTATATATATTTTTACATTTTTATCCATGGCTATTCAAAATAGTTCAGCGTCTTATGACCGCCTTCTTTTAAATACTGTTCTTTCTGCATGAGTTTGATATCGCCTTCCATCATGTCTTTTACCAAATCCTGCAAATTTAGCTGAGGCTCCCATCCCAATTTATTCTTAGCCTTAGAAGCATCTCCTATTAAAAGATCAACCTCAGTTGGTCTGAAATACTTAGGATCCACATTGACCACTTCTGCTCCTAATGGCAATTGAAACTCTTTGTTATGACAGGCCGTCACAAAGGCTTTCTCCTCAACACCTGAACCTTTGAACGCTACATCGACCCCCACCTCAGCAAAAGCCATTTTCACAAAATCTCTTACGGTTGTTGTTTTCCCTGTAGCAATTACCCAATCTTCAGGCTCATCCGCCTGAAGGATCAGCCACATCATCCGGACATAATCCTTGGCATGTCCCCAGTCTCTTTTTGCATCCAAATTGCCTAAATAAATCTTGTCTTGTAAGCCTAAGGCAATTCGAGAAACCGCTCTCGTTATTTTTCTTGTAACAAAGGTCTCCCCTCTGATTGGCGATTCGTGATTGAATAAAATACCATTGCACGCATACATCCCATAGGCCTCCCTGTAATTGACGGTGATCCAATAGGCATACATTTTGGCTACTGCATAAGGTGAACGCGGATAAAATGGTGTGGTTTCAGATTGTGGCACTTCCTGAACTTTTCCGTAAAGCTCAGAAGTAGAGGCTTGATAGATTCGCGTTTTCTTCTCCATACCCAACAGACGGACGGCTTCCAATATCCGTAAGGTTCCTAATCCATCTGTATTCCCCGTATATTCAGGAATTTCAAAAGACACACTTACGTGGCTCATTGCGGCCAGATTATAAATTTCGTCAGGTTGGATATCCTTGATCAATCTGATTAAGTTGGTACTATCCGTCAGGTCGCCATAATGTAGGAAGAAATTTCGATCCTTTTCGTGTGGATCTTGGTACAAATGATCTATTCTATCGGTATTCAACAGAGAAGAACGTCTTTTGACACCATGAACTTCATAATTCTTATTCAGTAGGAATTCTGCAAGATAGGCACCATCCTGCCCCGTAATTCCCGTAATGAGTGCAATTTTTTTCATTTTAAGTGTATCATAGATTCTTAAGTCACTTCATAGCTTCGCTGATGACAGATTCATCAACACACACGCAACTATCTGATTTAAAACCAATTCATTTTCAACAAAAAAACTGATTTCATCTTCAAAAGGATGCAAAAATAGGATTAATTTATAGAATGGGCGGAGTGATTTACTTAATTTTTAACTTAATCACATAGCCCAAATTTTGTAAAACAACCCAACATTGGTTGCCCGAAATATATTTCACAGTACCTTTCTTGGCGGTTAAACCAAAGGCCTTTAGGTCAATTTCTTGACCCACTTCAATTTTTTCTGTAGAAATCACTTGTTGCTTTTGACTATTGATATCTTTGAGGACTTGCACTTCTTTTTCAGGCACAACGGCAGGCTCACCCAACCAAAAAAGATAGCGCACCGCTCCGGGAACCGTAAAAACCTGCGACCGATCCTTTTCTGCAACATTAATCAGCACCATGGAAGGCAATAAAGGCACGGTAACTTTCTTTTTGCGATCACTCCATTGTCTTACCTCTACTCGGGTGGGACAACAGACTTCAAAACCGTTATCTCGCAGACGTTCAGCAACTTTAAGTTCTTGTTTGGGCTTTGTTATAAGGACGTACCAGGGCATAGGATTCGAATTTAGATTTCATCGGGTGTCCAAAGATATGAAAGTGTAAGTCAAAATCATGACTCCTGGAGACCCGTAAATCGTCTATTTTGCATTTTATGAAAGATAATCGTTGATAGTTGTGAATTTCTCACTCAGCCAAACCGTCAATCTCTATCATTATGGAACACTGTATATCTTAAAGTAAAATCGCTAATAAATTCCTAATTGGTTGTGCAAAAACCTGGTACTTTAATGCCATTCTCATTGCCGCAACCGACTCCAACAAAGTTGTGGATAGGCAGAATATAACTAAAATAGACCTAGGATTAAAAATACCACATCGTCAAGCTTACTACAGATTTTATTTAAATAAATTAATCAGGCCAAAAGTCGTTAATTCCAATTATTTTCGCAGTCGAATACAATGGTCATTTTTCATTAAAACACTTTAGCGTTTTGGACATAAGTTCTTTATCGCTACTTTTATCATGAATTTTTAAAAATTTAATTTTCATCTTCAATAAATTCCTTTATACTTTTGCACAAAACTCAGTGGATGCTTATTAGAATTCTGATGAAACCGATATTTATAATATGCTTGTCATTATCTATGACATTACCTGTTTTGGGTCAGGATATTGCCGCTTTTTCAGGAACCAAAACACCCACAACTGCCACGGTTCCCAATATAAGCGCCGAAGCCTTATCACGAGGCCCTGGTTTGACTGTCAGTGGAGGTCCAACGTTTAATAGTGGCAATTGGACTACCGATAAAAAATTAGACAGCAGAGATTATATTCAATGGTCCGTAAGTGCCGATCCCGGCTACATCCTTAATATCAATGAGTTACAAATCAACTTTGACCGAGATCCGGATGGGTTTTCCCACTTTTTCACCGGGAATGGTCCCGCCAAAATAAGAATAAGAACAAGTCTGGATGATTTTAAATCTGACATCTATGCACATGATAAAGTCAGCAATTCAGGACAATCCCCTACTATTGAAACATCATTAAGGTCTGCTCCTGGAGACACCATAACTTTTAGACTCTACGGCTTTGCCTCTAATATTGGATTGCTGGGACCATTGGGCACTTTAGATATAGAAGGCGGACTGGGTACCGTGCTTGGACTCGAAAACACTGGAATTCGTCTCGCAGGCAAGATCACCTATGATGGATTACAATACAATGATGGCACTTGGACACCCCGCGCCCCGAATGCAAACACCGGTGATGAAAACGTTTTAATCTACAAGGGCATCTATACAGAAACAAACCAGGTAGAGGTAAAAAATCTAAGAGTCAATCCTGAAGCTGGCATCGTAATTAAGGAAACAGGCGCCATTACTGTGAACGGTAACTTATATACCGCAAATAATGTGACCTTACACTCTGAAGCAGACCAATATTCCAGCCTAATGGTCACTGGGGATGTTACAGGAACTGCAAAGTACCAACGTCAGATGAAAACCAAAACTTTGCTTGGAGGCTCAGGCAATGAGCTCCTTATTTCAGCGCCGGTCATGGGAGAGGCTTTTGATGTATTTAGAGCTGCAAACCCGAATATTGTCAGCAATGGCAACAACTCACTGTTTCTATTTGGTCCGTTTGACAAAACAAAGGCGGACTTTACCATTTATTCGAAAAATGACAGCGCCCCTTTTAAAGCCGCTACAGGATATAAAGCAGCATCTACCAATAATGGCAGTTTCACTTTCAATGGTACCGTCAGTACAAACGAAGTCCATAAAGAAATTTTACATTCAGACTCTAACCTGGCTGAATGGAACCTGATAGGAAATCCCTATCCTTCGTATTTCAATACCTCCGATTTTCTAAATGCAAATATGGCACAATTCGCTCCAGCCTCATCTGGTATTTACACTTATAATGGGGATCCTTCTCTGGGCTGGAATGTTTATAACCTGGCCTATCTTACGCTACATCCTCAATCAAAAATAACTCCTGGCCAAGGATTTATGGTCGCCTCCAAACATGGTGGCGGGATGGTGAGCTTTAGACCTGATATGCGCTCTTCAGGCAAATCAAGTGAGTTTACTGTTGGTACGACTAAAATCGATGACAAAGTAGGATATTTAAGATTGAATATGACAAGTGGAGTTCTTAATTACAATACAGAATTTTATTTTAACGCACAATCCACTAAAGGATTGGACCCAGGTTATGATGCCGGTATTTATGGTGGAAAAGCTCCAGACTTTGCAGTTTTCTCACATTTGGTAGAAAACAACACCGGTCTTGATATGGCAGTCCAATCGCTGTCTTATGCCGATCTTGCAGATAGCATAAGCATCCCTTTAGGATTAAATGCTTCTAAAGACCAGCACCTCACAATAAAAATAGCTGAAAGCATACTTCCTGAAGAAACGGAAGTGTTTTTGGAAGATACATGGAATGGGACCTTCACATTGTTAAATAGAAATGATTATCACTTCACTGCATATTCCGATCTATCAGATACTGGACGTTTCTTTTTACATATATTGAATAACACCTTATCTTATGGTAGCAATGGACTGAATGGACTTCAAATATTCACATCCAACGCATCACAGGTTTTACATATCAAGGGAATGCCTAAGCCGGATACGATCATGACTATTTATGACTCTCAAGGACGACTACTATTCAATCGCCACCTCGATGAGCGAAACAAAAATAACAAACTGGACATTTCCAGCTTATCGGCTGGAATGTATATTGCAAAATTAAGATCAGGTTCTATGGAGAAAATTAAAAAGATCATGATAACACAACCCTGATTGCAACAATTAACAAACTATATAACAATATATCTTATCGAAAACAAATTAAACCGAGTTTATTTTACGCCTGTTTGTTTCAAAAGATTACTTACTTTTCGTATCTTGCGCCCAATTAAACCCTCAAACCAGCTTTGATAGCTATCTAAATGATTTATTATGGTCAAAAATTACACCTCAAATTGGATTCTTTTTGCAATATTGCTATTTACTTTTAATTATTCATATTCACAAACTGTTACATTTACTGGCAGTCCTACTGATTTTCTTCCATCACAAAAAATAACTGGTGACGCAAATGTCGATTACTACGTTTCTTTTGATGAGGCATCTAAAACTATGTATTTTGGAGCGTTTAGAACATCAGGCATTTTCGCTGCCGATCATTATTTTACGATATATTTCGATGCAGATCCACAACCAGCACTTACCAATGGTGAAGGAACGACAACAGGAATTCGCCAGCATGAGAGAACCCCAACGCTTCCATTTTCCGCCAATGACAGATTTGTTGTGACCAACAACCCTTCTGGTGAGAAGACACAGCATCATAGAAGAGGTGGTCGTTCTTGGGGATTAATTCCACCTCCACAACAGCCTGCTCAACACACTAGTTCAAACGCTCTGGAAATCGCCATAAAAATCTCTAAGCTGGATATAACTTCTATTGCTACCAAAGGGATTTATTTCAGTATGTTTATGGCTTCCAACGCTGGCTTATATGGCTATGACGATATCAATTATCCAATAAAGTTTGTTGGCAACAATAGCACTGGTTATTTCGGAGGCATTGGTGTGACTTCCAAAATCAGTAACCCAACGGCATATAAAAACATACCTATTCTCCATTCTCTAATCAACCAAAATCCAACTTCTGGCATTAAATATGCGTATTTGGAGTTCATAGATAATGAATATAATGTTTCAGGAAACATAGAACTCGTTCGTGGTGGAACATCTTTAATTGGTCCAGATGGCACATTGGTCATTGATACTTTTATTAATAATGGCTTGGTAACTTTTGAATCCAATTCCAATGGATTTTCAGGCTTAATAGCGAACTCAGTTGGAGGCAGCGGTAGGATGCAATACTATAGGCACGTGAATCAGGCTGGCAGTGGGACAACAGGCAAAAACGATTTAATCTCAACACCATTTGCAGGACAGACTTTTGGTGAATTTGCTGCAGTAAACGATAACCTTTTATCTCATCCTACTATACCTACACAAAAAGGCTTTGGTCCATTTGATAAAACTACGGCGAAATATCAAAATTATGATACGGTGATAAATGAGAATACCCTCTTAGAATCTGGAGTTGGCTATAGGGCAGGTTCAGAACTTGACGGCTCACTAACTGGTGGAGCATTCCTATTTACAGGTTCAGTAAACACAAGTGACATTAGTGTACCACTAGCACACACGTCCGACGACTTCGGACGGTGGAATCTTATAGGAAATCCTTATCCGTCCTATATTAATATGCATGAGTTGATTCAACTTAATACGCCTCAATTTGATGAGAGCGAAAATTATGATGGTATCTATGCTTATAATGGTAACCCTACTAATTCTAACATTAGTAATGAGATATGGGAAGTTCATAACTTGGCCACCACCTTAGCTCCAGACGGACGCCGGGATATGGCTCCTGGCCAAGGTTTTTACGTATCCTCAAAAACTGGAGGCGGTTCATTTACTTTTACAGCAACTTCGAGGACTCCAGGATATGGTGATGATTTTATTGAAAATAGAGCTGCTGCACCAATCGATAATGCAAGTTTACGTTTAACAATTACAAATAGTTCCAATACTACCCATACAGATATCTATTTTAATAATGAAGGTACTTTAGATCATGATCGTGGTTATGATAGTGCGCAAATTGGAAATCCAATTTTTACTATATTTTCTAAACTAGTGGAAGATTCTACAAACCGAGATGTCCCTCTAGTGATACAAACTCTGCCTTATAGTATTTTAGAAACTGAGGTTAATGTTCCAATTGGCATTAAAGCAAGTCAAGGTGAACAAGTAACAATAAGAGCCATCAACACGCCGGCACCATTACCACTACCGGAAAGCGTTGAGGTATATTTTGAAGATAGAGTGGCTCAAACATCCACCCTTCTTAACACCTCCACGCTTCCCCATAATGATTATTACATTTTTACCCCAACCACAAATCTTACAGGAACCATGGGACGCTTCTTTTTGAGATTTACAAACAAATCCCTAAGTACTAGCAGCCCAAACTTTGATGCACTTGATGTTTATAGTCCGGTGAATACTGGCAACCTTATTGTTAAAGGCAGTGTAAATGAAGTCACCAATTTGCAGATCTTTGACCTCAACGGTCGCCTCGTGCAAACCTTTTCTGTACAACCTTACCAAGCGGAAAATAGATTTGAAGTTTCAAATTTAGCAGCAGGTATTTATATCGTAAAACTAGATAACAAAACACAATCCAAAATCAAGAAAATACAGTTAAGTAATAAATTGTAGTAAAATGAATTTTACGAATGATTATTTATTTATTTTCTGAATGATTTTTATATTTATACTATGAAAAATAAAAATAATAAAATTGAGATCACACGAAAAGAAGCTTTACAGCGTATGGGGAAATATGCCGCGCTTACAGCTGTGGGCACTTTTTTGATCCTAAACCCTAAAAAAGCACAAGCGCAATCACCTACCCCTGATGATCCATTGGATCCAGGTGGGGGGCTATTTGATTAATACCTTTTTAAAAACATTGAATAACATATTTTCTCCAAAACACTCACCCAACTATCAAAGATAGTTGGGTTTTTTGGCTTGAGGCTTCTTACCAATATATTGTCATCTAAAATACAGTATGGACTATTGTAGCGATATAATGCGATGGACCTAACCATAAAAAATGGTAAGTCAATTACATAACATGCTCATTGTGTATATTAAAAAAGCAGAAGTTTATCCTAATAAAATTAACGAGTTGCTGGTCAGCTCCAATCAAACGTAAGAAACAAATACAAAAATTCCCAAATCATCGCAGACGAAACTATAATATATGCTGATATCAACGACGGTAATTGTAACAGAAGTACCGAAAATTGGCCTTGGTAGCTCAACAGGTTAAGGTAATTTCTCCTGATTTTGATGCTCTAAAAGGGTTATAGTGCTAAAATACTATAAACTTCGTCATTAAAGAAAGTGTTTACGAGGCAACTAGTTTAGAGGTTTTTGACCTCAATGGATCATTATCATAATCGCTTTCGGTAATTACGAATCAAGCAGTAAATAGATTTCTTCTTACTCCGCTATCTGCAATTACATCATAAAACTAACACAATCTAAGATTAATGAAATACTGTGAAATCGCTAATAATAAATTTAAAACAACATTTACGATCTATTATTTATTAAGTTTTGGAATGATCACTATATTTGCATTATGAAAAACAAAATCTCTAAGGTTCAAATAACCCGAAAAGAAGCTTTGCAGCGCATGGGTAAATACGCAGCACTGACGGCTATTGGTACGTTTGTTATTTTGACTCCCGCTAAGGCACAACAGAATTCCACACCTAATGATCCTGGCGGACCACCATTTGAAGACATTTAATCATATAATGGCTTTATATCTTGAAAAATAATTTTCACCCAACACATTCAATCCAAATATCAGACAGTTGGGTTTTGTGGTTTGAGGCTTCCAATCAATATATTGTTATTCCCAACCCACTCAAGATAATTTTAGATGTTTTTCTATATTCTGAAAATGAAAATGATTTTGTTGAACAATTAGAATCATTATTAAACATTTCAAACCGGAACTCAAATACTTACTATGCTGAGATAAGTGAATTGCTAAAAACGGCAAACACCTCTTCAAAAAACGAGATCTCAAATAAATCGAGCACTGCTTATATAAAAAAGACAGACTTTAAAAAGACTTATAGTTTTGGTAACACCTCCATCACCGTGAATTATGGTTCTATAGGTATTCAAAATTTAATCCACCCACAATGGGCGCATACAGCATTTTTTGCAAAGGAAAGATCATCTTTCGTGTTTGACATCTTTCAAAGTGACCAACATCTTTATCTATTTAAAAACAACAAGTATATAGGACATTATGCAATAACAGATTATCATTTGCTACAAGGTCAATTCTCACTTCAACTCATCAATACTCTTTATAACAAAAATGAATCCGATTGGATTGCTACGTTCCATGCCTCCACAGTATGCAACGACAAGGAAGCTATTATGATCATTGGTGATTCTGGGAACGGCAAGAGCACCTTGTCCGCAGTACTTATGGCAAATGGTTTTGACGTATTGGCAGATGATTTTTCGCCTTTGTCAGCGAATAATCAAGAATTATATCGTTTCCCATCAGGTATTTCGGTTAAGAAAGGCGCCTTCAATATTTTGCAACCTTTGTTTCAAGATTTTGATTTGTTCCCTATCTATACAAGCACCTCAAAAGACGTAAAAATTAAATATATCCCACCGACTATAAACTTCGGTCAAGCGGCATCTCATTTCCCATGTAGCAAAATTGTCATTGTCAATTATGATGCGAATGCCCCATCCGAAATGAAAGAGATCAGTATTGAAAGAATTTTGGAAACCTTGATTCCTGAATCTTGGCTATCGCCATTGGCATCCAACTCCAAAGCTTTCTTAAAATGGGTTAAAGAACTTTCCTGTTATGAACTGACCTACTCCAATAATACCATTGCCGTTTCCGAATTCAAGAAGTTATTCAATTCATAAATAGCTAAACTTCTATAATTGTTTATGTAAATTTGGAGGCATCTTAAGACGTCCATGTTTTGACTAAGAATTCCATATACACAACCATGCAGCTGATTGCTGAGATTTTGACTTTCAACGACAATCACACAGCACTCTCGAAGCAACTCGAACAGACATCTGTTGATTGGAATAAGGTCGTGATTGTTGCCAGCAACCATTTAATGCTCCCCGCACTCTATTGTCGGCTAAAAGCAAAAGGACTCTTAAAACTGATTCCCGACGATTTGAATGATTATTTAAAAGAAATCACCGATATCAATAGGGGCAGAAATGAGGTCTTGTTAGCTGAGGCAAATGAAATATCTGAAATTTTCAAAAAAGAAAATATAGATCATGTATTTATTAAGGGTATCGCTTTAATTTCAGGTGAAACTTTTGAAGATCCCGCTGAACGAATGCTATCAGATATAGATCTTCTGGTGGCGAAAAACCAACTCCAAAGAGCTTTTAATATTTTGACCCGACATGGATATACAGAAACCGTAACTTCAGTTATTGAGCGAAAGAACCGTCGGCATTTACCGAGGCAAGTCTCGCAAGAAAAGTTTGGTGCTGTTGAACTTCATAGCGAAATCTTACGTCATAAGCACAGATATCTTATCAGCAGTGAACAGGTCCTACAAAACAAGCGCATTATAAACGGCATCGCTATCCCATCTGTAGAAGACGCCATCAGGATCAGCATCTTGGCATTTCAAATTAATGATAAAGCCCATCTCTATGGATATTTAAGCTTTAAGACCATTTATGATTGTTTGGCGTTGCAATTGCCCTCGAAATCGATTCTTCTCAAACATTTAGCTGACGAAAAACATTCCCAATCCTTTCTAAAAATGTCCAGCATATTTTTTAAAGAATTAGCGCCTTATAAGTCGTCTAACTATTCCGCACTAATAAAGCGATATTATATGTTCAGAATAAACCATCCAAAATTAGGACAAATAATTTCTTCCACAGTCCATACAACAATAAACATTCAGGTTCGATTGAAGTTATTATTCTATAA
>NZ_JAGEVG010000036.1 GCF_017581925.1 Gelidibacter pelagius
AATGGGAATTATTCTGGGTAGGAATTCGAGATGTGTGTCTGTGGCCACATTCTCGTTTGCTCCCGAAGGTCGCAAAGAAAAAAAACGAGTGTTTAGGGGAAAAAGTGATCTGGTCAAGTTCAGATGTTCCATTTACGAAAAGAAGCTCTTGACTATTAAGGCATCGTCTTCAGGATTGAGCCTGAGCGAATATATCCGGCGTGCCGTATTTGAAAAGGAAATTACCGAACGGTTTAGCGAGGAGCACATCGAACTTTATAAAATGATGATCAAATACCATAATAATTTTAAGGCCATCGGAAACATGTACAGAAAACGAAATCCCAAACTGACCGAAACCGTTTATGCCCTGGCCAATGAAATTAAGGCGCACCTCATAAAGTTTCAATCATGATAGGAAAGGGCAAAAGCATATCACACACCAGGGCATCGATGTCCTATGGATGGAACCAGGAAAAGGATGCCGAGATCGTGCTCAAGGAATTTTTGCATGGCGATTCCCCAGCTGAAATTACCAAAGAGTTTAAAATGCTCCAGGACCAGAATCATAACTGTACCAAAAACACCCTGTCATTTATCCTCAGCCCCACAATAGATGATGG
This sequence comes from Gelidibacter pelagius, assembly GCF_017581925.1. Lineage (GTDB taxonomy): Bacteria > Bacteroidota > Bacteroidia > Flavobacteriales > Flavobacteriaceae > Gelidibacter > Gelidibacter pelagius. The sequence continues at coordinate 603 of NZ_JAGEVG010000036.1, forward strand.
CAGAAAACTGGATAAAAGCAAATTAGAGGATATTACCAAATGGTTCATTCACGAGATGAAACTTGGCGAACGTCAGGCCATCGCCTTTGTGCATAGGGATAAGGAACATAAACACATCCATTTATATGTCAACCGTATTGATTTCAGGGGCGTGGCCTACAATGACAGTTTTATAGGTAAACGGAGCCAGTTGGCAGCTGAAAAAGTCGCTGAACAAATGGGACTGACCACGGTCAAACAGGTTCAGTTTGAAAAGGAATTCAACCTAAAGGAAATTCGCACGGAGATCAAGCGCAGACATGACTTGACCATGAAACATTTAAAACCGAAATCATTTGATGCTTATGTAAAAGCCATGGAAACCAATGGCGTAAAAGTCATCCCAACAATAAATAAACAAAACAATCTACAGGGCTTCCGCTTTGAATTTGATGGGCACAATTTAAAGGGCAGTGAAGTCCACCGCAACATGTCCATAGGCAATATTGGCAAACAAATGGGGCACCTTGAAGGCATCAAGAGTTTAAAAAACAATACCGTTGGGGTGGCATTGGCAGGAAATACAGTAGGCCTCGCGCCAAAATTAGCTTTAAAACTGACCAAGTTCATGATCAAGAAAACCATACAACAGGGGTTATCCTATTAAATAAAACGATTATGACAAAACTTGAAGAATTCACGGCGCTTTTGGTCAATGAGACCACAGACTTTAAAAATGCTCTGGAAAAGTTGGAGAAACTAAATGCACAGTTAAAAGAAACGAAAATCAAGATGGATTTGACGGAGTATAAAACCATGGTCGAAATCCATCAGCAAAAAATGGCATCACATTTAGAATCGATCCAACGCTTTCAAAACCACTTTGACACTAAAATAGAGCAGGCCCAAATTTATCCCAATTGGGCGGTGGTTGTGTTTATTGTGAGTTTGGTGATAGGCATCGGTGCTCTTGCCTATTTAACGATAGGTTAGATGATTCAAGACTACACTTCCTCTTTTTTACTTTCCTTTACCATTTATCTATAAAAGATCTATATTTTTAGCCTTCCTAACAAATCAAATTAAATGAGCCAAAACATCTTACAATACGAATCCAAAATATGGTCTACTGCCGACCTTTTAATTGCTTCTGGTATAAAAACTTCTGACTTCCCTAAATATATGATGCCTTACTTTGCAATGATCATGTTGGAAAGTAGATTAGTAAGGCATTATAAAATATTACTGAATGACTTTGGTGCCAGTACTTATGATGACATTGATAATATTGAAGATTTTATAGAAGAGTTTAAAGATTCAAATCTTGGTTATAATGACCTTGTAATTAAGCAACAGAAAACGTTGGCAGAAATATGTAGAAACGATAAAACATTTGATAATGATTTTGAGACCTACCTAAAAGCATTTGATCCAGATACTAAAGAGCTATTAGGAGTTGACAGAGGTAATACTGAAGAAAAATATTTAGATATTTCTGGTGTTAGTGGTCAATTACGAAAAAAAGGGATTCTATTTGATACAGTTAAAAAATGGAGCGAAATAGATTTAACCGATTTCAATAACTCTGATATAACCACATTAGAGGAGCATATAAAACGTAAATGGGCAGATATCTCTGCTGAAACTGCTGGAGAACAGTATACACCGGATGACATTATAGCGTTAATTTCTGAAATTATTTTATCTAAGATAGAAGATAATGACGCATTCTTAACCATATACGATCCAACCTGTGGCGGTGGAAACTTATTGTTTGGGGTAGAAGACAAAATACAGGAAAGGTATAATAGGCCAACAAAAACATACGGTGAGGATTGGAGTGATAGTTTATACGCATTAGCAAAAATAGAAAGTCGTTTTCGTACGGATTCAGATATTCGGTATGGTAATACCTTAACTAATATTTCATTTATAGAAAAACAGTTCGATGTTATTGTAGCAAATCCACCCTATGGTGTCGATTGGAAAGGCTATAAAAAGGATATAGAGAACGATACTACCGAACGTTTTCACGCGTTGCCATCCATTTCAGATGGGCAATTTTTATTCACCCAACATATTTTATCACAGTTAGACGCTAAAGGTTTATCTGTAGTGGTGCATAACGGCTCTACATTATTTAGTGGTGACGCTGGAAGTGGCGAAAGTAATATCCGTAAATACTTTTTCGATAACGATTGGGTAGAAGCCATTATTCAAATGCCTACTGATGAATTTTTTAACACTGGTATTTACACGTACTTATGGGTGTTTAATAAGAATAAGATAGAAGACCGAAAAGATAAAGTCATCTTAATCAATGGCAGTAATTTCTTTCAACCCTTAAAGAAAAGTAAAGGTAAAAAGCGTAAGGAAATGGTTTTTGAAAACAGAAAAACTATTGTAGATGCTTTAACCAATTTTAAAGATACTGACTATGCCAAGGTATTTGATAAATGGCATTTTTATTTCAATAAGCAAGCCATAATGCTAACTAATGTAGATGAAAATAGTAAAACATTTGAAAGTCAATTACCAGTTAAAAAGAATAAAGAAGGCGAAAAAATCAGAGCTAAATCAATAAAGCTAAATCCTACTAAAATTATACAGATTACTGATGAAGAAACCATAGAAATAACAGATTTTGAAATTGAAACCTTTGATGCTAAAAAACATAAATCATTATTTGATTATTTTAATGATGAGCTAAAACCTTTAGTTAATAGTTTAGATTATAAGGAAGCAAATTTAAAAGTGGCAACTGCGAAAAAGTGCTATTATTTTGATGCAGATAAAGAAACCATAATAGAGGAAACTAAAGAGAGTAAAACAGCTTTAGGCAATGGTAAAATAGTTGTCAAAACGTCGTTCAAAAAAGCAACGAAAACCAAAGAAGCCAATATTAGCATCAGAGTAGAACTAACGCCAGACTACGAAAAAGATTACGAAATAATACCTTATTCACCTATAGATACAGAAAACCAACGAAACATTGCCAATTTTATGGCACAATATATTACCAAACCTTTTAGGTATATAGAAAATACTATTGGTGTAGAGATTAACTTTAATAAGGTATTCTATAAGCCAGAACAACTACGTTCTTTACATGAGATTACAACCGATTTAAATGATTTAGAAAATAAATTGTCTGACCTTGAACAAGAATTAGCAATTTAATGGAGAAGTATAATAAGTATAAAGATTCTGGTATTGAATGGTTGGGAGAAATACCAACAGACTGGAATATTAAAAGGATAAAGGATATAGCATCGACTAAATCTGGAACGACACCTCAAAGTAATAATAGATTATATTATGAAAACGGAATACATAACTGGATTAGAACTACTGATTTAAACAATGGTGAATTATATGATGTTGAATATAAAATTACTGATTTAGCTATCACTGAATGTAGGATGAAATTCCTTCCAATAGATGCAGTACTGATTGCGATGTATGGAGGATTTGGAACGATTGGGAAAAATGCAATACTTAAAAAAGAATCAACAATTAACCAATCTGTTTGCTCTGTTCTTCCTAATTCAAAGAAATTTGATTCGAACTACCTTTTATATTTTTTTAAACATTTCAGAAATGATTGGAGGTTATTTGCGGATGGCACAAGAAAAGATCCAAACATAAACCAAGAAGCTGTAAGAAATCTTTTTATTTATCAGCCAATCTTAGTGGAACAAACCCAAATAGCCAATTATTTAGATGCCAAAACTACAGCAATAGAAAAAAAAATAAAGCTACTACAACAAAAAACAAAACACTACAAAGCTTTTCGCAAAACGTTAATTAATGAAACGGTTACCAAAGGTTTAGATAAAACTGTGAAGCTAAAGGATAGTGGTGTTAATTGGATTGGTGAAATCCCAGATCATTGGGAAGTTAATAGGTATAAAAGTTTTGGTAAAACAATTAAAGGTAAAAACATGGAAACTTCAGATTTCAAATTTGATCACAGTTTGCCTTTGTTGTCTTTAGAATATTTAAGAAAGGATTCAGTACAACATCCAACATATTGCTATTCAACTGATAAATCTTTAAAATCCACTGATGACGATTTAATAATTGTTTGGGATGGAGCAGCAGTTGGAGAAATCCTACAATCTAAATTAGGTTATGTTTCCTCTACAATTGCCAAATTAGATATAGATAAAAAGAAGTTTAATAAAAAATATTTTTATCATTTAAGAGGAGCAATTGACTATAAATTAAAGCAAATACCAACAGGTATGGGAATTCCTCATCTAAACCCGACGTTATTTAAAAATTTCCAATGCCCAACACCACCTTTAGAAGAACAAACCCAAATCGCAAACTATTTAGATGCTAAAACAACAACCATAGACAACATCTTAAAAAATATAAAGACCCAAATTACAACCTTAAAAGAGTTGCGTAAAACACTAATAAATGAAGTTGTGACAGGTAAAGTCAAAGTGAGCACAAACTTGCAATAACAAATCTTTTATTGTAAAAAATGGCAATATATTGCAATTGGGAGTTCCTTATTGTAAAAAACATTAATATTTTGCATTAGCAAAGTTGTTGTTGTAAATTTTAGTCCTAATTTGCATTAGCTAAATGTATAATGCAATAAAGCATAAAAAATGAAAGACTTTAAATCAGGCAATTATATCAATCAAGGACATTACAAAAGCTTTCAACCAGAATTTATCAATAAAAAATGGCTGTTAGAAGATATGGAACTCATACAGCTACTCTCTAAAGCAGATAGGCAATTAGGACGTTTAGATATGTATAGCGAGCATATACCTGACATAGAATTGTTTATTAGTATGCACGTTTTAAAAGAAGCCACTCAAAGTAGCAAAATAGAAGGTACTCAAACTAATATGGAAGAAGCCCTATTGGATAAAGAGGATGTGAGCCAGGAAAAAAGAGACGACTGGGAAGAAGTGCAAAACTATATTCAAGCTATGCAACAAGCTATAGAAATGCTGGGTAAACTGCCTTTCTCTTCGCGGTTGATTAGAGAAACACATAAAACCTTATTGCAAGGTGTAAGAGGTGAACACAAATTACCAGGGGTCTTTAGAACCAGTCAAAATTGGATTGGAGGGGCATCTATAGATGATGCCACTTTTGTCCCTCCTGTTCATAATACCATTGGTGAACTCATGGGCGATTTAGAAAATTTCGCGCATAATGAAGATGTCTATTTTCCAGATCTTTTAAAAATTGCAATTATACACTATCAGTTTGAAACCATTCACCCATTTTTAGATGGCAATGGACGTGTAGGGCGTTTATTGATAACCTTATATTTAGTAGATAAAGACATTCTTAAAAAACCCATACTATACCTATCAGACTTTTTTGAGCGTCATAAAAATTTGTATTATGACAATTTAATGAAGGCCAGAACGGATAATGATATTGTTCAATGGCTAAAGTTCTTTTTGGTAGGCGTTATAGAAACAGCTAAAAGTGGCGTGGACACCTTTGATGCTATTTTAAAACTAAAAACGACTACGGAATTAAACATCCAAACTTTAGGAACAAGAGCAAATAATGCTCAAAAAATAATACACTATTTATTTAAACGTCCAATGATTGATGTGAATAAAGTGGTTGAGGTTACGGGAGTTTCTAAACGAACAGCATACCATTTAATTGACGATTTAGAAGAATTAGAAATTTTGAAAGAAGTAACAGGAGGGAAAAGAGATAAGCTTTATGTTTTTGATAGTTACTTAAAATTATTTAAATAATGGACGAATTAATATTACAAGATAAATACTTAATGAACTTCTTTACCAATCGCGCAGACGGTTTACAATACAAAGAAGTAAAAGCAAATACAGTTTCTAAATTACATTTTGTAGTTGAAGATTTAAAATACTTTATTAGCGAAACAACACTTAATAAGACGGCGTACAGGAGTTTATTAAAGAAATTTGAGAATAATGAAAAACAGTTGCTACAAGAGTTTCAAGAGTTTTTAAATAAGCGTATCGGTGAGTCAATGAATATGGCACTGTTTATTAATAACAATAAATCGGTCACATTTAAAGGTGTTAAAATTAATCTGTTTTATCCAAGTGGGAGCATCACGCACGATGATAAATTATTTGAAGAAAATCAATTTTCAGTAGTCCAAGAATTACCCTATATATTCAATTATGAAGGTAAAAAACAATTCAGTTTCCGTCCAGATATTACCTTTTTCTTGAACGGGATATATTTGGGCTATTCAGAGTTGAAATCTAATTATAACAATCAAAGCGCACATAAAGACGGTAGAACAAAAATCGCTAACGACTACCAAAAGGCAGTAACCAACTATTTAGATATTGCAAAAAGTAATGATCTGTCACAAACCATCCGGAAAGACTTTTTAAAGATATTTGAAAAGGCCATTCACATCACAACCACAGATGTACAAGACACGTTCATCGTAAGAAATATTTCCAATCAGTTTGATGAAGTCAAATCTAAAGTGGAGGATAATTCTTTCGATTTTGATAAATATAAAGCCAATGTGAATGATGCATTAAAATCTTACCCTTTAATAAATCGTGAAGCTAATAAACAAGAGCGTTTTGAAGAGGTTTTTAAGGCCTTGTACAGTAAAAAAATGATAGAGCGGGAAATACTCTATTATAACTTTATTGAGCGTGAATTGGTAAAGTCAGAAAAAGGAAAACAAAAAGAATACAAGCATAACGATGGAAGATTGATCTCTCCAAGACCTAAACAAAAATTTGGTGCAGACAAAATCATCAATAAAATAGACGAATTTTTAGAACACGAAGACGAACCAGATTACTTTATAAACAAACTGCGTCAACAACTTGTAGAAAAAGGATTGGGAGCTGTTCAAATAGAGGAATTAATAAGTAAAAGACAGAAATATCAAAATAATAAAAACGTCTATTCTTTACTCTTACAATACGCTGCTGGTTTTGGTAAAAGCAATATTATAGGATGGTCCTCCTTAATGTTAAAAGATTTACGCAAAAATGATGCGTTTGTCTATGATAAAATAATGATTGTTGTGGACAGAGTACAGTTAAGGGATCAGTTGGATAGCAAAATGTATAATATGAATATTGCGAATAGCATGTTCATAGAGGCCAATAATAAAAAATCTTTTTTAGAAGCTTTAAATACAGATAAACGCATTGTTGTAGTCAACCTTCAAAAGTTTAATTCAATTAGAGAGTTTTTAGATGATGAGGTAGTACAGAAATTAGCATTAATGCGTATCGCTTTTCTAATTGATGAAATACATCGTTCTAATAGTGGTCAACAACACGAAGAAATGGTGTCGTTATTTGATGAATTACAAAACAGTTTTGATAGTAATAAGGAATATAAAAGCACCCATAGCAAGAAAAACTTAATCATAGGATTTACCGCAACACCAAGCGATGTAACCTTAGCGCGTTTTGGCGAATATAATAAGTATGCCGAAGCTGAAAAAATATGGGTTCCTTTTGATAGCTACACTATGAAAGAAGCTATTGAGGATGGCTATATTTTGAATCCAATCAAAGGCATTGTTCCAGTATCTGCAAAAATGTATTTTGAAAAACCAGAAGATGCTTTAGAAGGTTTTGAAGGTGATGTGGGATATGACGAAATGCCTGATAATCCGGATTCAGGTGTTGACGCAAATGGTAAAAAATATCGAATAAGTAAAAAGAGAATATACGAAGATGAAGAGCGCATTGAAGCCATTTCAAAATTTGTGGCAAAACGGTTGGTAACAGCAGTATATCATAATATTAGAGGTACAGCAAAAGCAATGTTTGCAGCATCATCTATTAAAGCAGCTATTAAATATCGGAAATATATTAAGAAGTTTTATAACGAATTAGTCACAGAGAAAAAGTACGAGCGCTTTAAAGAGGCGCCAATCTACATTGTATATAGTTCAGATGGTCAAAAATATGAAAGTTCATCCACGTTAAACGGTGGGTTATCAGAATCCAAAGTTTTACAAAACTTCGCAATTAAGAAAAATGGTTTAATAATCGTGGTCGATAAATTGCAAACAGGTTTTGATGAACCTAAATTACATACTCTGTTTTTAGATAAGGAAATAAGAGGAATTAATGCCATACAGACAATTTCCAGAGTAAATAGAACGGCAGGAAAACACAAGAAAGACTGCAAGATTATAGATCTTTCTTATAAAAATGTAAACGTAAATAATATAAAACAGGCATTTGAACATTTTAGTAATGTTGTAGTAAGTGACTTTGATCCTTTAGGCCAAGAACAAGTGCTACAAGAAGTTTATGAAAACTTACATCAAGAACAGGTTTTTAAATCGCATTTTAAACTTTTTAAGGCCTATCAATCAGGTGATAAAAAAGACATCTCTGTTATTTTAAATTTTGAAAATGCTGTAACAGATTTAATCAGAAAGCAACCAGAAGATGCTAAAAAGCTTAAGCATAAAATTAATAAATATTTTAAAATTTTAAACCTAATAGCTTTTGTAATTGAGATCGAGGATAAGTATAGTGAAGAGCGTTTTACAGAGTTTTGGTATAGATATAGCGTATTGTATAATTCATTAACCGGCACAAATGAATTAATTGATGATGTAGATGTATACTTCGATAATATGATAGGGATTTTGGCACCTCCAGAGGAAGAGGAGAAAAAAGGAAATAAGAAATCAGAAGTAAGAGAACCTAGTGGGAAATATGGTAAGCAATACAAGTTTGACATATTGGCTGTAATTGAAAAACGAAATGAAGAAGAAGACGAGATAGAGGTTTTAATATTGGATTTCCAAAATAAAATAGAAGTGTTTTTTGACTACGTACATTTACCAGAGAACGGGAAGCATTTGATTGCAAAAATAAAAGATGAAGGATCCGTATTTGATGAAGAAGAAATTTACAACGACTTTGCTAAAGTTTTCAGGAAGTATATAAGGCGCAATAGAAAGGCATTGGGTCCCTTCTTTATTAAAGAAACGGAAGATATAGTAAACCAATTGTGTGATGATTTTGAAAAGACAATTTCGTAGAAATAATTAAGTCAACATTGTCTATGGCGCTTATAAATTGAATATGGCTTATAAAGATTATCGATGAACTTTAAAAATCATGAAGTTAGTTACACATAAAGAATGCATTGCCGCTAATATTCGATTAGAGGCACTTCTTAAAAAGGTTGGCAATGATACACTTGAAGATGCTCCACAAATGAAAGAACTCTTGGAAGTGAGCGATTTAATAGAGCACTATGAGGAAATTTATTTCAATTTTGGATTACCGTTCTTACAGGAAATGGTTGAGTTGCGCATGTTTGAAATGGGTTTAAAAAGTTAAGATCTGGTTATTCTCCTGGACACGAGTACGTCACGAATAAGCGAATATTTAAATGGTAAAAAGGAAATTACCTTTAATGTTGCCAAACTTTTGCATCAAAAGTTGGGTATCGACGGTGATATTATTTTACAATGAAAATTTTGACTCTTGGTTAACTGGCTCAATGAGGCAGTACCGATCTTTAAATCGCTCAAAGAATATTCAATGCTTCTTGATACCCATCAAGAACATTGCTTGGTAAAGATTTTAAATAAATCTGTACAGTGGATAATTTACTGGACTCAGCATTACATAAATGGTACTAAAAGAATATTTATGCATAGTTTGGAGATGATAAAATCTTCGAATCGTTCCAGTTCAATCAATCTATGCTCAAAACAAAGTTTTTAATTTATCGCTTTTCCTGGCTTTTTACTTTTGCCTTCCACTTTATAAATGCAATTTCTGTATAGTATTCTTTAAAAGAGAGGATTAAGTCTTATATTTATTTCCTAAATTTTAGGTTTATATTATGGATATAGAAATTCAAAAAGCTATTGAAAAAGTTAGAATAGTTGATTCTGATAGGAGTTATTGGTTTATTAGGACTTATGGCGGCGAGATGTTTGAAGATTTTATAACAAATAGCTATGTGGGTGTTGGGCTTAATTCAGTTCCATTCAAATATTTAGAAGAATATAAGAAAGACAGTGCTGAATCTTTCGAAAGAATCAAAATGTATATTGAAAAAAACACTGATTACAAAGATGGATCGGCAACAAATTGGACTAATCAATTAATAAATTTCCATCATGAAATTAGACGAGGTGATTTAGTTGTAATACCAAATAAAAACTCTTCTTATTTTCATATAGGTACCGTTGAAAGCGATATTTATGTTGCAGACGATAATCGTTCTTTTTTGCATAAAGATAAGTATGAAAAGTTTCCTGAAAAAAGAAGGAAAGTTGCATGGGAGAAACGTATTAGCGCAAGCGATGTTAGAAATGACCTAAAAGGCATGACGTCCACTCATCAGGCCATTACCAATATTAACAGATTCTCGGAAGGCATAGAAGGTCATATCTCCAGCATATTTATAAAGGAGGATAAAATTTATTTAGTAATAAAGGTTAATCAAGATGAGGATATAAACGCTTTTGATTTAAGTACTTTCTTATCAGGCATAACATACTTCTATAAAGAGTTCTCAAAAGAAGAAGGTTCGGAATCCGAAGACTTGACCATAAAAATTAAACTACAATCGAAAGGGAGAACAGTCTTAAAGGGTCTTGCGTATACTGGTGTGTTAGGAATTGCTGGACTAGTTCTTCTAAGTAACAATGGCGAATTTAAAGCCACTATTGGTGAAGATGAATTTTCTTTTAAAACTGATGGTCTTCTAAACAGTATGAGTGATTTCTTAGACAAAAAGCAAGAAAGAAAAATAAAATATGAAGAGTTTCAACAAAGTATCCAAAACTTAAAGGCCAAGGTAAGTGATGAAGATAATTTAAATGATAATCTTTCTAATGAAATTAAAGAAAACAGGGAAGAAAATAATGGAGAAAATAACAGTAAGCAGGATGAGAATCCAAACTAATTTATTGTCATTAACTTGTTTTTCGATATGAAAAATTTTATAAGTCAGGTAATATAAAGGCGTGTAAAACACCATTAGTTCTACAAAAAACACACATATGCAAAAGACAATTAACATAATTTCCATATATCACAAATGTATTCATTTAATCAATATCATCGTTTTAAAATAGGGGTAAAATTTATCTAACCTCCATTCTGTAAATCTTTTTCACTTTCACCACAGACATTATTCAGCCTTCTTTGGTTTGGCAACCATTATTTATTCAATCAGTGGTAAAATTTTTTTAATAAAGTTAAGGGATTTTGATTTACTTAATCCTAGCCATATAACAAACTAATTTTTAACTCATTCTCGTACCTTCCTACTCTAAATTGCAAAGAACTTAATGTAGTTGTGGGTATAATACGGCATATATAGGTTGTTAAATTTTGTTTTATAAGAATATTTCACAGAAACTATGAGTACTAATTAATAACTGTAATTCAAATACTGTTCAATTCTTCTTGATACCCATCAAGAACGTTACTCGGTAAAGATTTTAAATATATCTGAGTTGTGGATAATTTGGTATGGCCAAGCATTGCGGAAATTGCCGCTAAGGGAATGTTTTTGAACAGGGCATGGGTCGCAAAGCTGTGTCTTGAAACATACGATGTTAACCGCTCTTCTATACCACATAAGTTGGCAATTTCTTTAAGGCCTTTATTATATCTTTTTAGACCCCATTGGGCATCTCTGTATTGAAGTTCTAAAGTATCCCGTTTTAACACAGGAAGTATAAAGTCATTTGGTTTCTTTTTGGAAATATAAAACTTCAAAATAACTTTCATGTGATCAGTAATTTTGATGTCATAAATTTTTGATGTTTTTCTACGTTGGAATTTTATTCTATCATCTACTATATCTTTTTTTCTAAGAAACACCATGTCGATGTAGGACATTCCCATGGTCATATAGGAGAGTATAAAATAGTTTCGGTAGTTAAATAAAGGATGCTCTTTTGGTAGGTCGAGTTCTAAAATATTTTTGATGTATTCAACTTTGATCGCTCTCTTTTCAGTAGGATTTATTCGAATTTGATATTTCAAAAACGGATAATATTCTCGTTCAATAATATCATCTTTGATGCCTCGGTTGTAAATTGCTTTTATCGTTCTCATATAGGAAGCCACTCCGTTTTGAGTATTTCCTGTCTTTGAGAGGTGGAACCGCTCAAAACGTTTTAAAAAATCTAAATTAAGCTCATTGAATTTTAAATCTTTTTGTTTGTTGAACACCTTTAGAATACCTATTAATCCTTCATAACTTCTCGCTGTGCCGAATCGTTTTGCAGCACGAAGGTCTTTTGCAGTTTCCAGTCCATATTCAAAAAAGGATTCGTATTTAGACTTTCCTACAATTTTGGTTTTCAATTGTTTTATGGATAGGAAATCTAATTCTCCTTTGTAATGTAAGCGGTTAATTGTTTCTTGGGCTTTTGCAACTTCAGAAAGTAACAAGTTATTTAGAAATTTAACAGACTCAGTACCTTTGTAAGAATTCCGAACTTGTTTTTTTGATTGGTTCCAGTGTATCTCTTCTAAATATTGACCTGTTGCGATAGAAGTGGTTTTTTGAAAATGGCTAATTCTCATTATTAATGGAAATGTATTATCTTTCCTTTTTCGGCGAGTATCTAAACTTAAGCTTATACTAGTTTGCATACTTTAAAGTTACAAAAAATTTGCACGTAATTTGCACTTAATTGTTTGATGTCAACTGAAACCAAATGACATCAATAATTATTAAAAACTTAAAAATCAATAAGTTATGTTATTGTTTGATTTTGATTAAATCCCTTTTCCCGCTGCTGTTAATCAGAGGGTCCTTGGTTCGAGCCCAAGAAGAGGAGCACAGTGAGACAAAGCCATTCAAGAAATTGAGTGGCTTTTGTTTTTTCATCAGGACAACATCTGTACAACAATTCATCTATCTTTCATTTGCATTTATTCCTATCTTTAAGTTGTGGAACGCTTATGAGAAATATTTGCCACTTGGCTGTATCAAAGTAGAAGGGATTTGAAACTATTATGGTTAAAGCACGGCGCTTTGACAACCAATAGACTTTCTATTTTGGTCATATGCATTTTCGGCATAATGTCATTGACCCTTTATTTTTTAATTTCCAGCAACAGCTATTCCTTAGTGCAAATTATAGCGAGCTATCTTTTCGTTACGTTATTGTTCAGTTTGACCCGCTTTAAGAGCCATTTACTCAAAATGACAACTTATCAACTTATGTGTTTAAATTCAAATTAATAGGTGTCCTATTAGGTGTCCCATTCTAAAAGCTGAGTGGCCCTATTTAAAAAAGGATCTGAATTGTATGCTAATTCCAATGTCTTGGAAAACTCCAAAGTACTATAAAATCATTACAACTTATTCGAAAAAGCCATTATAACTTCTTTTTCTCATTCAATTTATATTTCATAAATCGCTTTAAATCAGTTCTTAACATTTTTATTAAATATAATTAAGAAAAAAAAGATGATTTTTTAAAACCGACCCTTTCAAAATCTCGTAAGTAGAGTTCAAAGCAAAATAATTTAACCAAAAACTCAAAAACATGAAAACAAAAATTTTAGCTTCTTTATTAGTAACCTTCTTAATTTTTACGAGTTGTAGTAATGATGACGTTGATGATATGATCCAAGAAACGGGAGATAGCAAAACCTATTCGTTAATGTCTGTTTCCGATCCGTCAATTTCAGGAATGGTTACTTTCCTAAAGAACACAAACAATTCAACCACTGTAAAAGTTGATTTAGACGGTACAACATCAGGAATGCACCCTGCCCATATTCACCTCAATACAGCTGCCGAAGGTGGTGCTATTGCCATTAGCTTAGAGCCAATAAATGGTGCTACGGGCATGAGTTCTACTACGTTTAGTACAAAGGATGACGGCGCACCAATTAGCTACGAACAACTTTTAGATTTTAATGGCTATGTCAATGTGCACAAAAGTGCCGACGATCTTGGAACTTTAATCGCACAAGGAGATATCGGGCAAAATGAATTAACTGATGCTTCTAAAACCTATACTTTGAATAGTCAGTCTGACCCAAGTATAATGGGCGATGCCAAATTCACAAAACGGGTCAATGGCACAACCTTGAT
>NZ_JAGEVG010000037.1 GCF_017581925.1 Gelidibacter pelagius
ATACCTTCAACCAAAGGATTAATAGCAGATTTACACATTAAGAAACAGTTAGAATTAGTCTTGGGAACGGGCCGTTGTTGGTTGGAGATAGCTAGCAAAAAAAAGGCAGCGGCCTACTTCCCTAAAAATTAAAACACAGATATAGCCTATGATATAAGACCAAACTCTCTCATAAATGGATTTCACTAAGCCTTCAGCTTACGAAAAAAAAGCCCACTCCCAAGTTTTCGAAGACCATTGGAGCAGGCCTAAGTTAAAATAATTGTATCACTTTAACCATTACAAAACTATGATAAATAATCATAAATCAGTAAGATGGAGGCGTGTTTTTGCCTGCTGTCTCTTCTTTCTAACGCTATTAGAGCCTCTTTCCGCTCAAGATCTCATCGTCTCAGGAAAAGTTACCGATGGCAAACTACCCATCTCCGGCGCCAATGTTCTTATTAAAAACACCAAAAACGGAGTGGTCACTGACTTTGACGGACGCTACAACATTACCGCCAAAACAACGGACACGCTTCTAATATCATATTTGGGATATACCACGCTTACCATTCCAATCCAAAATCGCACAACCATAAATGTCACACTCCAAGAGGATGCCACAGCTCTAGGAGAGGTGCAAATCAATGCGGGCTATTACACCACCACGGATCGGGAAAGGACGGGGAGCATTACGAGAGTTACAGCTAAGGATATTGAGCAACAACCCATTGTGAGTCCTTTGGAAGCTTTGCAAGGACGAATGGCAGGTGTGGAAATAGTGCAGCAAAATGGGATACCCGGTAGTGCGCCAATTATTCGGATAAGGGGCCAAAATAGTTTAAGGAGTGAAGGTAATTATCCTCTATATATTATTGATGGTGTTCCTGTCAGTTCCACACCAATTAATAGCTATGGGAATATGAGCAATACAGGAATAGACCCTTTAAATACTCTTAGTCTGTCAAATATAGAAAGCATTGAAGTTTTAAAAGATGCCGATGCTACCGCTATATATGGATCTCGTGGTGCCAATGGAGTAATTTTGATCAGCACCAAAAGAGGTAGCCAAAGAAAGAGCGGATTAGAAGCTCGTATTTATTCTGGAATGGGAAAAGCATCTAAAAAGATGAAACTCCTTAATACGGAAGAATATCTGAAGATTCGGAATGAAGCCTTCCAAAATGACGGGGAGCAACCCACAGAATCTAACGCCTATGATCTCATCTTGTGGGATAAGAATCGGTATACGGATTGGCAAGATGAACTCTTCGGGGGAACTTCAATCATCTCGGATATTAATTTATCGGCTTCTGGAGGCAAGGAAAATACATTCTTCCGTCTAGGCGGTTCTTATCATAAGGAAGGAACCATACTTCCTGGAGATTTCAGCTATAATAAAGTAACAGCAGGACTAAATATTAATCACACCTCGAACAATAATAAATTAGGATTGAATCTCACTCTTAACTACGGGGTAGACCGCAATAATTTTATTAATAACCGTTCTCTCATATCGAGCGCCCTCACACTTCCACCGAATGCACCAAGCATGTATAAAAGTGACGGGACCCTTAATTGGATGGATTGGGAATATTCCGCATGGAACAATCCTATGGCAGGCCTCTATAATACCAGCAAGGCCCAGTCTAACACTATCGTCTCTAATTTGGAATTGACCTATAATCTTACGAACTCCTTTCTTTTTAAAACAAACTTAGGATATACCGAATTGAGTAGTAATGAAGTAATAAAAATGCCTAAAAGATCCTATAACCCGAGAAATTGGGAGTATGTCTCCCACCGTTCAATCCACTCCGAGAGCAATAGAAACTCGTGGATTATAGAACCCCAATTGGCATATCAAAATAATATCGGTACTGGAAAATTGGATGCTTTAATTGGCATTACTTTTCAACATAGTGTAAGTGATAGACTTCTGATGAATGCTGATGGCTATGTATCGGAATCAATGATCGGGAATTTGGCTTCTGCGGAAAAAACCATTGCGAATACAAATGAAGAAATCACGTATAAATACCATGCGGTTTTCGCGCGAATTGGATATAACTGGAACGAAAAATATTTTCTGAACCTCACCGGAAGACGGGATGGCTCCTCACGTTTTGGTGCTAATAAGCGTTTTGCCAATTTCGGAGCCATCGGTGGAGCATGGATATTCTCCGAAGAACCCTTTATGAAAAATCATAATTCCATTTTAAGTTTTGGCAAGCTTAGAGGGAGCTACGGGATAACAGGAAGTGATCAAATTGGGGATTATGGTTATATGGACACCTATGCATCCACACGGGCGCCAGGAGGCTTGTATCCAACACAACTCACTAACCCAGATTATTCTTGGGAAGAAAATAAAAAATTGGAAGCTGCAGTGGATGTTGGGCTGTTTAGAGATAGAATCCGACTGGGCATTAGTTGGTACCGAAACCGATCTTCAAACCAACTCGTAGGATATCCACTTCCCTCCCTAACTGGTTTCTCATCCGTTCAAGCCAACTTACCCGCCACTGTACAGAATACCGGTTGGGAATTGGAATTAGCCACCAACAATATTCAATCTAATGAACTGCACTGGCAAACCTTTATCAACCTAACCATTCCCAAGAATGAACTATTGGAGTTTCCAAATATAGAACAGACTTCGTATGCCAACCAATACCGCCTTGGACATCCACTAAATATTAAATTATTATATCAATATGATGGAATTGACCCTAATACGGGTTTGTATAAAATGGTCGATGCCAACCAAGATGGAAAACTGGACTACGAAGATCAAATAGTAATCCTAGATCAAGGAAGAAAATATTATGCTGGAATAAATAATAGTATTGCCTACAAGGGTATCTCACTACAATTTCTATGGGAGTTTGTAAAGCAGAAAAGTAGAAAAGATCCATTTCCCCCCGGTTTTATTGGTAACTACCCAAAAAAAATTCTTGATGTGCTGAAGGAAGACACCGAACTTCAAATGATTTCGCAATCAGTAGAATCCTATATTGCCTATTCTCGAGTTATAAATAGCACTTTTTATATTGAAGATACATCTTTTCTACGATTAAAATCAATATCTCTAAGCTATAACCTACCAGCTCAAATAATGAGTACTATAGGAATAACAGAAGGAAAACTATTCCTAAACGCACATAATTTAATTACCCTAACCAACTATAAGGGATTGGATCCGCAATCTATCGGAAACAATCTTCCTGTATTACGCACCATTAGCTGCGGATTGCAACTCAACTTTTAAACTTTTAATCATGAAATCAACGACAAAAAAAATATTATTTATGAATTTGATACTATTCATTTTCATTTCCTCATGTGAAGATTTTCTAGAAGTACCTATCCCTACACATAAAATTATGAGCGAAACTGTTTTTAATGACGAAACAACTGCAATTAGCGCTATGACAGGAATTTATCATGAATTGTTTAACGCCACCTTTTCAAGTGGAGGCATTAATAGTGTAACTGCTTTGGCAGGGCTTTCTGCTGATATTCTTGAACCAATAAGCACCAATAATTACCAGTTGACTGAATTTAAAGAGAACGAAATTTCTCCATCAAATAGTGCCAATCTGAAACTATGGGCTAGTGCATATAAAATAATATATATGGTCAATAGTCTTTTAGAAGGACTAGAAAATTCGCAAAACATCTCTCAAGAAACGATTGATCGTTTACAGGGAGAAGCAAAGTTTGTGCGGGCATTTACTTACTTACAGTTGCTCGCTCTATACGGGGAAGTACCTTTGATCACCACGACTGATTATCGCAATAATGCACTTTCAGCAAGGAACTCCATCGCATCTATCGAAATGCAGATACTGACCGATCTAAATGATGCCTTAATAAAAGTGAATACTTCGTCGGACGAAATAGAACGCACCCGCATTACGAAATTTGCTGTTATGGCATTGCTTGCTAGAGTATATTGCTATCAGGATAATTGGGAAAAGGCAGCTGAATTAAGTAGTCTGGTCATTGCGGAAACAGGAACATTTGAAATCCTCCAAAACTTAGATCTTGTATTTCTGGCAAATAGTCGTGAAGCTATTTGGCAAATATCTCCCAAAGGTAGAGGAAACATATTGACCTATCCAAATGAAGGTCAGCTGTTTGTTGGCACTTCAACTTCATCAATAAAATTATCCGACAGGTTTGTATCCACTTTCGAACCTAATGATAGTCGGATGCATCATTGGATAGGATTCTATTCATCAGGAACAAGAACCTTTAATTTTCCATATAAATATAAGGATAGATCAAGCAATAATAATATTACCGAATATTCTATGGTCTTAAGACTTGCAGAACAGTATTTGATCAGGGCAGAAGCAAGGGCAATGTTAGGAAATTTGTCTGATGCTATTGCAGATATCGATAAAATACGACTGAGAGCAGGATTAGAGCTTATTGTTAACATCAACCCTGAAATTGGCAAGGAAGCATTACTCGAATTGATATTGGAAGAACGAAAAAATGAACTTTTTTCGGAATGGGGACATCGTTGGCTAGACCTAAAGCGTACAGGAACAGCCGCTAAGGCATTAGAACCTATAAAGCCGTTATGGGAGGAAAGCGACTTGCTATTCCCAATTCCAGAAGAAGAACGTATTAAAAATCCAAATTTGGGACAAAATACAGGTTATTAATAAATGAAGAATCAAAATGACACACAACAGAATAATAAATTTAATCTTCCTAACATGGAGTGCCAGTATATATTTGAATTCCATATCAGCACAGCAAAAGTCAGTCGAAGAAAGCAATTTCGAAAAATTGGATCAAAGTATTAGACATGGTAAATTACCTAATGGTTTTACCTATTTTATAAAACCTCTAAAAACACCACAACCAAAATTGAGTTTAAATTTTTATGTCAAAGCTGGTTTCTATCAGGAGGATGAGGATCAAGTGGAATTGGCGCACTTTGTGGAACATATGGCTTTTAAAGGAGGTGATCATATACCAAATGGGATAAAGAATGACCCGGAGTTATTAGAAAAGAACGATGTTTATAGAAATGATATAACTGCCACAGCTTCTTTAGAGTTTACTAAATATGTATTTAATGTTCAACCAAATAATTTTAAAGCATTTAATTTTGGCCTTCTTTTTTTTCATGATATAGCCTCAAGCTTAAAGTTTACAGAACGAGACATAGACAACGAGAGAGGAGTAATGATTCAAGAACTCATATTTAGAAACGGTAGCAATCTCTCCGATTATTATATAAAGGAGACTATTAACACTAATCTATTCCCTTGTAGAAATGAAATAGGAAATCTTTTTGAGCATTACAAAAATTTTAAAAGAGAGTCTTTAGTGCGTTACTACAAGGATTGGTACCGCCCAGATTTAATGGCACTTACAGTAGTGGGAAATATCAAGGATATTGATAGTCTGGAGCAGCATATTATAAATAGTTTTATCGATATTGAAAGGAATAGGAACCCTCGGAAAATGAACGACTGCAAATCCACATATTTTACCAGTCCCAAAAATTTCCTGAAGTTTGAAAAAAAAATAGATCAAGAAAAATCATTGATTCCGGATTTTGTTGAATTTCAGCTATTTTTCCGTGACACCCATGCACTCAAAGAATTTAATACATTTCAAGGAGTACAACGGGAAATCTCTTGGAAGCTTCTGACCGAAATTCTCAATTCCAGATTTTTGGAAGCCACCAATATGTATAATAACTCTTTTAAAGCGAACAGTCGATATTCCAATACCTCACATCCGTCAGCATTGAGTATAAAAATAACGACAGAAAATAAAATGCAACGTCAAGCACTAGAAGACTGTATGAAAATTATGTTACAAACCAAGAAGTTTGGAGTCACTGATAAAGAATGGACCATGGCTAAATCCAGATTCCTGCAACGTATAAAAGATGACAACTTGGAAAATTCACAATATTGGCAAAGGGAACTGGAAAAACATATTGTTTATGGCGAAGAAATGCCAAGTGATAAACAAAAAAAAATAATCAATTGGTTATCTGCACTTTCTTTGTCAGAGTTCAATGAACTTGCAAAAGAATTTCTGAATAAAATGCCTGAAGATATAATTATAATCGCTCCCTCAGGTCATAAGGCTTTATCCTATTCGGAAAAGCAAGTCCGGAAATGGATAGAACAAATCCATAATGCGGCTGAAAAGCCCTTTCACCCCAAATCAGCTCCACAAGCACTGATAAAAAAAGAAATTCTCGCCGATCTAAAAACGAATGATTATATAAAAGAGATTTCCGGAACATCTGGTGCTACAGAACTGATATTGAACAATGGAGTTAAGGTGAGTTTAAAATCTTATACGCCTTCCTCGGGTGCGCATAATAAAAATATCATGGTTCATGGTTTTAGCCCATATGGTGCATCAAGCTTTCCTAAGGAAGACTACTTTTCTGCAATTAATGCACCTTTAATAGTTAAACATACTGGTGTCGGAGGGCTGGATAAATTTCAAATAGAACGTTTTTTGGCTGACTCTGGTTTTAAAAATGGGGTTAGACCATACATTGAGTATTCTGAAACCGGAATTAAAGGAGATGCTCCACTCCAGAATCTGGAAAATCTCCTTCAATTAGTTTATCTTCATTTTAAAGAACCTGGCACTAATAAAGCTGCTTTTAAAGATTGGGTCGTTAAAGAAAAAATTAAATTTCGAAAACTTCCTTACAGTTTGCACGTTTCCGATTTTTTGCATGGGATAAAAGATTTCACAGACGAAAGTTCAGAGACACCTATGGGAACTATACGCTTTAAAGGAATTTCTAAAACCAATATGAATAGAGCGCATGACATATACAAACAACTTTATGGAAGCGCTAAGGACTTTACTTTTATAATAAGTGGGGATTTTAAGTTAGAAACAGTAGTGCCTCTTGTAAAAAAATACTTGGGAAACCTTCCAAACTCATCTGAATCGAACATAAAGAATATTAATGGATTATCTGCTGTTTCCCCAACAAGAAAACCCGTAGAACAAGTAATTCATTTCGATTACAATAATAATATAAAAGGACAAAAATATGGCATTAGATTCCTTCTTAAAACCAATGACCCGAATAACTGGCAAGAAGAGATCAACTTAAAAGCATTAAGTGTTCTAACTAATTATAAACTTAAAGATTTGCGATATGCAAGAGGATTAGGGCTATATAATTTTGGTGTGGATGGAAAGTTAAATAATTCCTTATCACGTTACGAAATAGATTTTATCTTTGATACTACGCCTTCAGAATTTGAGGACTTACGAACCGAAGCAAATCTCCTTATAAATGAAATAAAGCTGGGAGAAATAGACGATAATTTATTCATGAGTGCCGTAAAACATCTACATCTCCTATATAATTTGGATCAATTAAATAAAAATTCCCAAACCATAAAAAGATTACACGAACATTATCGTTTTGACAAACAATGGGTCAATCCAATAGAAATGAACGAATATGTAAAATCACTCACACTTGAAGATATTATAAACAGCGCACAGAAATATTTCAATGAAGATAATAAGTATGAATTCAGTATGATGGATGGTAATGATTCCATGTGATCTTTCTTATTGATGTGTTTTTATGTTATCAGAAGAGCTAAGCGCAAAATTCATGAAATAATACACTGGGGGAGGCTTACCCCAGTGTATTTGCTGCTGAAATCCACAAATTAATTTATGGTGTAATTAAAATTGCCTCTTCAGAATTTCCTGATCTCGGAGTTGTGAGATCAGCATCAAAAACTTGATAAACTTCACCATTAGGTGAAAATTTCACTCTACAGTCTTGAGAGCCCGTCCCGCACATAACGTCAACTTGTTGCCAAGCACTATCTTTATAAATATAACCATTTTCAGGTGAAACTGTCGTATCGACGAATCCAAAAGACAATCCAACAGCCATTACAAAGGCCAACATCGGTAAAATCATTTTTAATTTTTTCATAATATTCAAATTTATAAATTATGATCTACTCTTTTATACAGGTTTTCGACCTTCCCCCTGTCACTACGTAGTATTATCTTAGTTAAAATCATGTTTCTGCTTCCGTTCAATAAGAATTCCAATTAAAGCAACTCCAATAAAAAAAACATTAAAGATTAGATGTTCACTCCATCCTAATGCATCCAAAACACCACCACATGAACAAGGTATTGAAGGGCTGAAATTTAATATCACAATTATATAGGTAGTGAACATAACCATTATAAAAAAACTTAAATACAAACCAATGACACCCGTCTTATGGAACATTAACAGACCCGATACGATGAGCTCAATCACTATAATACCTACGGAAACTAAGCCTGCGTAATCACTCAACAGCGGAGACTGTCCCAACTGCCTTTCGAAAGTCTCATAATCCAGCAACTTACTCACTGCTGCATAACTGAACAATAAGATGAACAATAGGCGAACAATTAAAATAATTGTGTTTGATATTTTGGATGTGGATTTCATAACCTGATAGATATAGTTACGGTTATAAAAATATCACATGATGAAAGTCTTATATTGTCTATAAGAGACTTATACTTATCAGATTGGAAATAATATAAATGCAATTATTCACTTGAACTATCCTTATTGATTTCGTTTCGCAATAAATCGGTGGGATTATAGCCGTATTTCTTTTTAAAGGCTTTAGAGAAGTTGGGGTAGGTGGAAAATCCAGTCAATAAAGCTATTTCTTTGAGAGGAAGATCTCTTTGGGATATTATGGTATGGGCCCGTTTTAGACGCTCATCATTATAGAAGCTATAGACACTGGTATTAAAAAACTGTCGAAAGCCAGATTTTAACTTAAATTCGTTGGTGCCAAAATTTCGGGCCAAGGCCTTTAATTTCGGTAGGGGCTCTTCAAGGTTTTCCAAAATATAATCGTAGATTTCCTGGATAAGGACGGCATCGGCTTGACGATTAATACGTTGCTTAATGAGGGTCTCGTTGAAGTATTCATGTAAATGTAATTCCTGAACGACGGGTACAATAAAGCTTAATGTAATTTGTGACTGCGCTTTAAATTTTGTTAATGAGCAATGCATAAAAACCCGTAGTCCCTTTTTGGAAATCAGTTCCAAATCAAGCGCCTGTTGTGAATCACCAGGTTGGTTCAAAGCAATCAATGTGTGTTCAAACAGGTTTGAGGTTTCTGGTGTCAGAAAATCTGTGAGAACATGTTCCCGTAGTTCTTGCTCCGAATAACCAATAAGACTACGAAACTCTTTATTGGACATTTGTATCTGCCCTTCAAAATTGAGAACTGCCCCGGCTTGGGCAAGATAGACATACGATTGATGGGGATTGATATAGCCCTGATGAAAGATGGCATCTCTAAATTCTTCTGTCACCATATTGATCAAAACAACTAAGGCTTCAAGTTCGTCATCATGTCCGCTTAACGGAATGCGCATATTGAAATTGCCGTCTGCCATAGCAAAGAGCATTTGTTTTATAAAATAGATCCGTTTTCTGTTGTGTTCTTGTTGCATGGTCAGGCCGGATTTAATTGTGGGCAACCACTGGTTATTTAAATTGGTTTAGGTAATTCAACGCTTCGGTTTGGCAGATGAAAATTTTTGTTGGTGTCCTTGGCTTATTAATAGTTACATAAAAACTGCTCATGGAATCCAATACGGTTTGATCTGCCCAAATAGCTACTGCCGTTGCCAGTGAAGATCCATATTGCGCCAAATAATTCCTTCCTGCTTTTTCTACACCCACCACACCTCTTATGTCACATAAGATCGGAAAAGCTCTATTCTTTTGAAATCGGACTCGGTTTTCAACCACACTATACGCTACTTTAAGTGTAATGACCAACTGAGGCTTATAGGTCCAAAAGAGAATTCCGTCAGCCACGCAGAACTTGGCATAAGCATTTTCACTTATTTGTTGTGCACGTTTCATAGTCTAAAATTAAGGGAGTGGCATACCAAAAATATAAAAATTTTCAAATGGACTATTGCCAATTGAGTATAATCACTTGAAAATCATTTTTTTTTGTTGTCAAATCAGGAACATTAATTGTCTAAAACGGAATTATCCAAACACCTATAGGAACCGTTTGAAAGATTATAAAGATATTTAATCGATGATTCAACTCACTACCAGTGTTTTGGGTTTTAAAATAGTTGAAGTTAATTGACTCATTAGTGGTCATTTTATTGAAAAAGTTGAATTAGATATACGTCGTAGTTTGTGTAAGTATAAACACTTTATTGATTGATCCATTATCTAGCATGGTTGTGTTAGGGCTTAGTATTAGTTTCCACGGCATACCAGCTTCAATTCATGTCGGTCTCCCTCTTATTAATGTACAGATGAAACGGATTTGTATTTATAGTAAGGATATTTGTTGGATCACGGGACGAAGTGAGCGCTATGCAAGAGAGGTAATGCGCGACATACGGCTTTTGCTCAAAAAGGAAAAACATCAACTGATTACCATCGCTGAAGCTTGCGATTACCTGGGATTGCCTTTTCAAGAAGTCTGCGAAATGCTCAACCGAAGAACATAATCAAGCAATGAGTGACACATTAGCGACACCCCCAGAGCGACATTGAGAGTCTGCCTTCCAGAGCAGGGAGATACAAAAAAAACACACCCCCAAGCGTCATTGCGAGGAATGACGCAGGAACGACGCGGCAATCTTTGTGTTGACGGCTCCCATTGATGAGATTGCTTCGTCCTGCGTCCCGGCCCTGTCGGCAGGCGGGCTCGCAATGACACCGGGGTGGAAAGGCTTATAAATGACAGCTCGTTATTGTTTGTTTTTGCTGAACTTCCCCGATTAGAGTTGACCGGTATTCATCGTTCAAAAATCACCAATCAAAAATCTTCAATCGGTAATCGTTAATCGCTGATCCCTACCCTCTACCTCTCCACCTCTCTACCCTCTACCTTCTCTACCCTCTACCTCTCTACCCTCTACCTTCTCTACCCTCTACCTTCTCTACCCTCTACTCCCCCCATAGATACTCCATAGATACTCCATAGATACTCCATGGATAAAGCATGCCATAGGCACTT
>NZ_JAGEVG010000038.1 GCF_017581925.1 Gelidibacter pelagius
AAGTGCCTATGGCATGCTTTATCCATGGAGTATCTATGGAGTATCTATGGAGTATCTATGGGGGGAGTAGAGGGTAGAGAAGGTAGAGGGTAGAGGGTAGAGGGTGGAGAGGTAGAGGGTAGAGAGGTAGAGGGTAGAGAGGTAGAGGGTAGAGAGGTAGAGGGTAGAGAGGTAGAGGGTAGAGGGTAGGGATCAGCGATTAACGATTAACGATTGAAGATTTTTGATTGGTGATTTTTGAAGAGCGAATAACCCTCTACTTTAATCGGGGACATTCAGTTAAAAGGTTGACTGTCTTGGAATTGCTATACAGATTATTAATTAAATCCTGTTACAGTTGCACGAGGCAATTTTGGGCTTGTGGAATTGTGGGAGGAAAATACTGAAAATGGTATAAGGGTTTTTTATTTCTTTTTTTTAACACCCTTTTTTCAAACTCCCCTTTCTTCACCTTCGTTGCACTACGGTGAATTCATTCCCCTCTTTGTCTAAAGAGGGGAGCTGGATTGTGAATATTTATGAGTTTTGGAGTTTGATGTTGGTTTTTTTATTAATGAAGAGGTTGGGAGTGGTCTTGTGTTTATGAGTAGGTCATCTTTAAAACATTTGATTTTTGTATATTAATATTATTTAAATTTGAATACTTCCGTCTTTAAGCGTTGTGCTGCGCTTAAATCCACCTTATCTTAAAAAGAGAAGGATTTTTTTGATTTGTTATTTAGCTTTTACCATTTAGTAAATCACAGACTTCTTGAAAGGGCAACCCTAGATAATCGCATGCCTCGGCAATAGTGATCAATTGGTGCTTCTTTTTTTTGTGCAGCAGTCGGATATCGCGTAAAATGTCTCTGGCATAGCGTTCGCTTTTTCCCGTTATCCAACAGATATCCTTGCTGTATATACAAATTCTTTGCATCAGAAGATTATTTTAAGGTGAAAAAAGTTAATGGGAGTATTCAGTCAGCAGTCAGCAGTCAGCAGTCGGCAGTCAGCAGTCTGCAGTGATCCGTTATGAATTGGCGGTTTACAGTATCCGAAAAGGTAACGAATGGTCGATCTGGTTTTTTGGCTTTACCTAGTCGTTGTTCTATGACGGTGGACTGGCAGGTAATCTGGGATGTAGGTTTTTGATTTAGTCATGATAGCGGGATAAAGTTTAGATTTAGGACTCTTTTTTAAATTTCATGGTGCTTATTAGAAGTGTTTTTATTGCAAAGCGTTTGATTGTTAGGTTTTTATTGTCGATAGGTCAGCTGATTTTATAAGGGAAACTATAAAATTAATTGTGACGTTCATAATTTAGCTGCGGATTTCTAACTTATTAATCCCTTTGAGAACATAAATTATCCTTTTGAGCACAAAACTTTGCTGGATTCTGTGTAAAACCCTGATTGAAAAATCATTATGAGTTGTTTTTACGTTAAATGGATTGGTTTTTTTCCTATGTTAGAGGTTCCAATCAATCTTCATGCTTATGAAAGAGACTACTTACTCTAAAATTTGGATGGCGGATGGCATTCTTATTTTTGTATATAAACCACTTCCTGTTCTTGATTATAGCACGGCAAAAATTGTGGTAAATGAACGGCTTCATTATCAACAAGACGCTTCCTTTCCTGTATTGTGCGATCTTCAAGGTATAAAGGATGCTGATAAATCGGCACGGGATTATCTTGCGAATGAAGGTTCGTTTTTATTAAAAGCTGTAGCAATGGTTGACACAAGAGCGATTATAGAGGCGCTATTGCGTGTTTATATCCACAGGAGCAAACCGCTCATTCCGACGCAGTTGTTTGAAAACCAATATGAGGCTATGCATTTTCTAAAATCCTATCGCTGATGCAAAGTCCGTTTAATAAACATCGACTACAGCAAATCCAACGGTTGCTCATGACATTGATTGTGGGAGGGGGATCCTATCTAATAGAACGTTCAGAGGAAGATGATGATATTGAATTGGTGCTTATGACGACCAACCTTCTGGTGGAGGAGCTGGCCGATACTTTGCGGTATGTAGGGTATTTGGATTCGCCGGAGGCCATCAAGGAATATGTACATATGCTATTTGTACTGGATACCGGTTTTCAAGTGCGGTATGTCAACAACACCGTTCATACGTTATTGGGACAGGAATCTGATGTGTTATTAGGAGCTTCCTTTTCTGATCTGTTAACGGCAGAATCATTGTCAAGTTGGCAATTGATTGCGCGCGATCTACTTTATAAAGACAATTATCACGGGATACATGATCTTTCTTTTAAGATCCAGGGGGCGTTGACCAAAAGGTGCACTTGTGCTTTTAGTACCGTTTCCATAGCGGAATGGCCTGTATCTTTTATTTTGGTGACCACCTTTGAGACTTCACTGAACAGATTGTTTATAGAAGACAGAATCAAGGCTTTATTAGCATCAGGAGATTTACGATCTCGTGTAAAAACAAACCCTCCCTTTAAACTATCCAATGAAAAGGATGTTCGAATTATTCAGAGCGTCCGGGACCGTCTTCTCCAGAACATTTCACAACCGCTTCCTGGATTGCGGGTTTTGGCCCATGAATTTGGTACCAATGAGCACAAATTAAAAAATGGCTTTAAGCAATTGTACGGCACTTCTGTTTACCGTTTTTTAACCCAAGAGCGCTTAAAACGAGCCCGTATGCTATTGCAGAATACAAGCCTGCCGGTTAAAGGAATTGCTCAAATGACTGGCTTTAAAAACATGTCCCATTTTTCGAAAGCTTTTAAAAAGCAATATGGGGTCACGCCGATGGCTTTGAGGAAGTAATCCCGATTCAAAATTTAAGATTCAAGATTCAAATTGATTCTACTCCCTCTGAGACTATCGATTATCCTTTTGAAAACATTACAATTCACGAATTTTATTCCTACTTAAGATTCAGTTATGAAATTGAGATGGGACATATTGAGAAACTACTTCGTAGAGATTGGTATTTATTTGTGTGCGTTCTTATTTGTGTATGCCGCCGTGAGCAAATTGTTGGATTTTGAGACGTTTGAAACCCAGTTGGGGCAATCTCCGTTATTGAGTGCTTATGCCAAGCCGGTGGCCATTGGGGTGCCATTGTTGGAGTTGCTTATATCGCTTCTCTTAGTGTTTAAGCGCACCAAACGGATTGCTCTATATGGTTTTTTTGCCATGATGGTCCTGTTTACGACTTATATAGTTATCATCCTGAACTTTACTGATTTTGTACCTTGTTCTTGTGGTGGGGTGTTGGAAGCCTTGGGATGGACGGAGCATTTGATATTTAATGTTTGTTTTATCATCCTTGCACTATTTGCCTTATTGTTTGAAAAGAAACAGAATGATTCTCGAATAATGAGTTTCAAAAAACCTAAAACATTTATTATATCAATTCTAAGCGTTTTTATTGGAGGAGTTATGTCTGTCAGTACATTATATTTATTATCTGAAAAAGAAATACAAAGAAATAATAGTTTTTTGCGCAGGTATCCACCACATCCTGTAACCACAATAAAAGGTTTAAATATCAAGTACAATTCCTATTATATTGCGGGGTTTGCGGAAGGTCGTATATATCTTGGGAACAGCAGTGCTCCAGCACATACTCTAAGTGTTGATACTACATTGGCTAACGTAAAAACACATAAGATAGAACTGGATAATACACAGCAAATCACTTTTTTTTCTCCTCAAATTAGGATACAGTCACCTTATTTTTTCCTGATTGATGGTAGTGTGCCTGTTATTTTTAAAGGGAAGCTATCGGATTGGAAAGCACGATTAAGTTGGCAAGGTGACAACAATTTTACTTTTTCGCAGATGGAATCAGTTTCCTCAACTCAGTTTGTTTTTAGAAGTATAGATAATAAGAGTAGCCAAAATGTCATTGGACGCATTGATTTTGATAACTCTGATACCTTCAGAGTATCCAATAAATTACTGCAAAAGCAGATTGACGGAATCTTTGACACTGATGGTATGTTAAGGTACAATTCTGAATTGAACCGTTTAATCTATGTGTATTATTATAGGAATAAATTTGTAACGGCAGATACAGATCTCGATATTGACTATCAAGGGCGGACAATTGATACGGTAAAAAATGCTGTAATCAGAATAGCATCTTCAAATTCAGATCAAGTAAGAAGACTTGCTGAACAACCCCTGATAGTAAATCATCAGAGTTATTCTGCGGGAAAATATTTATTTATAAAGTCAGACAGGTTAGGAAAATATGAACCCGAAGAAATACTTAAAGATGCTTCAATTGTTGATGTATATAATTTAGAAAATCATACCTATGAGTTCAGTTTCTATTTATATGATTATAAAAGGGAGAAGATAAAGAGCTTTCAGATTTATAATAATATTTTAATTGGACTTAGTGAACATCATGTAGTTTTATATCGTTTACAACCTTTAAATTTTGAATTGAAAAAATGAAAATATACGGCCGTATCAGGGGAAATCGAAAACCTGTAAGAGAGTAGATACTAAATATTAAAATTAATATCATGAAATCAAAAATTTTAAAAATGGTTTTGCCGGCTTTTGTTCTAATGCTGGCTGTTGTTAGTGCTTTTGCATTTGAAAGTGCACAAGAAAAGACACTATTAGCTCCTGAAACGGGGTGGATCAATTTACCTGATTTACCTTGTGCTGTAGAGGTTAAATGCGATAATACAATAAAACCATTTATGTGTACAACTGTACACACAGATGGTAATACGTACCAAGCTTTTGGAAAGTACGGTAGCGAAGACTCGCCTTGTATCAAGCCTCTTTATAGATTAGATTAAGGAATAATTTTAAGGTGCCCTAATTAGGGCACCTTAATAAAAACTATTAATTAATCCACTTTTCCTTAGGATCATTCTTTAAATAGTAATTGAACCATTTCATCGTTTTAAGAGTTATGTCTTTTTGATTTTCTGTATCCATCAGTACATGACCTTCATCTGGATAAATTAAAAGGGTAACATTTTTCTGAAGTCTCCACAACGCTAAAAAAAATTTCTTACTATAATAAGCTGGAACAGATTTATCGTTAGCCCCTGTCCATAATAACACTGGTGTATGTATTGTTTTTACATTCATAAGAGGTGATTCGGATTGGAATTTGGATTCAGTAAACAGAATTTTATTTCTTAATTGTTCGCTTTCAAAACGTTCCATATTGGATAGGTTTGATGAATCAAAATCTAGATAAAAACTTAAAAGATCGGTTACTGCCCCACCAGCCACAGCAGTTTTGAACATATCTGTCTGACTAATGATATATGTAGTTTCGAAGCCTCCAAAGGAATGTCCAATAAGCCCAATATTGTTTTGATCAATAGAGTGGTTATTATTTGCCTTATGAACAGCAGATGTTACACAATCTAAAGCTGATTTTCCCGGCTTGTTCAGTGTATAGGCAATATCAGGTAGCAAAACAAAATATCCTCCTTGTGTGAAGTTTGTAACATTAAAACCAGTAAAATTTTCTAATGTTGGTGGAACATACTCATTTAAAGCCTGTGACATATTTTCATAAATAGAAACAATCATTGGATATTTTTTATCGGGGTTGTAATTTGTAGGGTAAAATAACGCTCCTTTCAAGTTTTCGCCATTTGGACCTTTATAATGAATTAACTCCGATTTCTCCCAATAGAAATGTTTTTGCTGTTTATTGGCTTGGGCTATTTCTGTTTTTTTTCCACCAATGGTTGTAATCATTATTTTTGGAGAAGTATCAAATGTACTTTCAATGAATTGGAAGTTGTCGCCTTTTCCAATTCTTTTTACATATAGAATTTTGCAGTCTTTATGCACAATTTCCTGAAAACCATTCTTTATACTCCATATACCAAAACCCTCGCTTAACTTTTCGGTGTTTAATGTTTGAATAAGCAATCCTTCTTTAAGATTGTATGGAGCTAAAACAAATCCAAAAAAGTTGCTTTTGATTGATTTACTTGGATAGGTAGTGATACGATGTCTGATTTTAGTGTTCACTCTATTGGTTAATTTTTGATTTTTATTACCATCAGGTAAAATTAACCATATATCAAACTGGTCATAAACGATCATTTGTCCTGTTGTAGTCCATCCGCCAAAACCATAAGCCCGATGATCATCAAGGCGGTCGCTCAATGATTTATTAAAAATGCCATCAATTTTCTCTGTAACACATTTGTGCACGTTAGTTCTAGTGTTATAACTCCACCAGTTTTTATCTTTAAAATATGCAATATGATGTCCCTTCGGATTAATAGCAACATGATGATGTGCTCTTAATTGTTTTTGTATTATTTTCTTTTTTATTCCTGTATTCAAATCCATCATGTAAACATCACTATACCTGTCACCATGTTCATACAGGGGTAGATAGATATTATTATCCAATAATATGGCCTTTTGGTCGTTGTCTGTTATGCCGTTAACAATTAGATTGTCGTTTTCTATTTCATAAACTTTATTTTCTATGGGAAGCCAGACATTCCATTTTTGAAAATTAATTTTTGATTTGGGGGGAATTTCCTTGTCCGAAGATTTCCATATTTCAACATTTGTATTGCCTCCGGATACATTGGTAATAGTGTTAGTGTCAAAAAACACTTTATCTCCATTCTCTGAAATATAAAGTTTAGTTTTAATGATATTTACATTAGTTGGAATATTTTTGACCTTAGAGAGTTCTAAACAATTCTTGTATAAAGGACTGCTTACATTGGGTATGAAATCAATCGTATATTTGTTTTTCCCTTTTTCGGAAATGTAATAAGCAAGTGATTTGCCGGTAGCATTCCACGTTAAGTTTTGATAATCCGAACTAACATTTTGTGCAAACACAAACTGTTCATTTGGATCTAAAAGGCTTATCAATTTTACTGAGTTAGCTTCCTCCTTAGTTTGAATTATAGCTAAGTATTTCTGTGTTGGATTCAGGCTGTATTCTTTTATGTTTTTAAACTGCTTAATTTGTTCGGTTTTGATATTTTTCAGAACTAATCTGCTCGATACTTTGGAATTGCATTGATAGATGAGATGATTTCCATCTTTTGTAAATTGAAATTTAACTACATTGGGATATTCTTTTTGTTTACCTGTCAATGTTTCTAGAATGACTAGTGTATCTCTTTTTAAAAAACCGAACAAATTGCCTTTTGCTGTAATCTTCTCATCATGCCCTGAGGGAAAGACGTACTGAAAATCTGTAATAGTGTTTTTGAAAAATAAGGTATCGGTATTGTTCTCATACAGTTTTGAGAAAGATGTCCATTGACCATCATCAGAGGTGACTCCCATTTTTAGGGTATGCCATAGATTATAATCTTCAGGGGTGAGCATTCTTTTTTCTTGAGAATAACAGGTCCATCCATTAGGTACTACTATTATTATTAAATACCAAATGTTTATTTGAAAAGTTAAGTTTTTCATCTTATTACTTTTTATCAATTAAGCAATTAGTAACCCGCATTCTGAGGTAATAAATTAGGGTTAAGTAATAGTTCTGATTCTGGTATAGGCAACAATGTATCTGTAGGATTCCAACCTGGTTTAATAGGAGACAGTGTGGAGTTTATCAACCCCATTCGTTTTAAATCAAAGAATCGATGTCCCAATTCGCTAAAAAATTCAATGCGACGCTCTTGTATAACAGCATCTAAAAGTTGCTGTGCTGTCTCTGCTGAAGTGTCAGGCAGTGAAGCACGACTGCGGATTTTGTTAATGTCAATTTTAGCTCCATCCAAATCACCTAAATGTGTACGTGCTTCCGCTCGAATTAGATACATTTCCTCCAAGCGAAACAAAATTGAGAATTCATTGGAAGTTGCCTCATTTGTATTTTGCTTATATTTATGTGGATAATACCATGTTTCAGTTTCACCTGAAACACTTCCGATCCAAAGTTCTTTTCTCATATCTCCAATTTCAAAAATATCTATCATGAGTTTATTTAGAGCCCTATTTGGAGGAGGACCCATTTTAAAGATAAAGCTCTGTCCCTCTATAGTAGGCGCTCCTTGTCGATTTGGCATTAATTGCCAGATAGTACCAGGACTATTTTTTAAGAAGACTTCATCAAGAGAATTTACCCAAACAAACTTCTCTGAGTTTATTAAGGAATTTGCCTCTATTTCTGCTAACCCCCATTCTTCTATGTATAGATAAATTCTTGCCAATAATGTTTTCACAGTATCAATGCCCGGACGTGTTTTGAATTGGCTATGGTTTACTGGAGGCATTAGTGACTTGGCATCTTTCAAATCGTCTATCATTAACATATATACCTGAGATTGTGGCAATTTTCCAATCGTCGAATTTGTAATATAATCTGTTGTTGTTACATATGGGATATCACCAAAAAGATTCAAAAGATAAAAATGAATGTAAACTCTAAGAAATAGCGCTTCTCCCAAAAGTCTATCTTTATCATTCGGAGAAATTGTTTTAGAATTTTCCAAACCTTCTTTTACCGCATTAACTGCATAAATAAGATTATAGCTTCCTGTCCATAGAGAATTCACAGAAGTATTAGTGGCGATAAGAGAGTTTTGATAAAACTGAAACTCTGTTAATCCTGTATTATAGGTTTGAAGCTCATCAGTATAGCTGCCAAGTAATATGGAAATCCCTGATGAATTACCGCTAACTAAAACACCACTTCGTAACTTACTATAAACATTTGCTATAGCAGCTTCAGCAGTTCCGATATCACTAAATGCATGATCTCCGGTAATTTGAGAGTCAGGAAGATCCACTTCAATAAAACTCTCACAATTAAGTAAGATTACCGGCAGTACTAATAAACCTATCAAGTTTGTAAATCTGTTATATTTTATATTTTTCATTATCATTTAGTTTAGATTAAAAATTCAGTGTTATACCTAAAGAAAATATTCGTAAAGGCGGTAGACTTATTGAGGATTGGTTTTCTGGATCTATTCCTTTAAATCTGGTTAGAGTAAATAAGTTTTGCCCTTGTAAATAAATACGCGAGCTAATAGAGTCTGATGTTAATAATGGAAGCGTATAGGATAGGGAAACATTTTTAAGTCTAATAAATGAAGCGTCACTGAAAGCCGCATTACTACTTCTAAATCTATTATAAGCATTTAAAAGATCACTATTTATTCCAACAGTATAGGGTTGAAAAGGACTATTATCTCCTGGAGACTGCCAAGTATCAATAAAATCTATTGGCAAATTATTGTTTATTATACCAGGTAATGTTACAAAAGAGTTATAATCATACCCCAATTGCTTTATAAACTGTAATAAAAAATCTAATTGCCAATTATTATAATTAATCCTATTTTGTAAACCTCCATAAAAATCAGGAATTGTCTGGACAATTTTTTGTCTGTCATTTGCTGGGGTAATTGCCCCATCACCATCAAAATCTTTAAATTCATAAATTCCTGTTTGTGGATTCATCCCCGTAAAATGATACACTTTATGTATATCTAATGGTTGTCCTATTATATATTGATTAGCATAAGTTGAACCTTCAAGATTAGGAAAGGAAATTAGTTTGTTTTTGGGCAAAGTTAGATTTAGTGATGTTATCCATTTAAAATTGTCAAGGTTTTTAATTTTGCCCTTTAACTCTAACTCCCATCCTGTGTTTTGAACTACAGCATCCAAATTTGCTGTTATTGACGCGAAGCCAGTAGTTCGTGGTAATGGAATGCCAACCAGCTGATTGGATGAGCGATTTCGATAATACGCTGTGTTTAGGAGCAATCTGTCATTGAAAAAACCTAATTCCACAGCTCCTTCGATCTTTTTGTTGGTTTCCCAACTAAAATCTGGGTTAAATAATTGACTTGGCTCTAAACCGATAATTCCTCCGTAATTATTTCCTGATATGCTATAAGTATTTAGGTATTTGTAATCTCCAATCTGGTCACTCCCTGTAATTCCATAACTTCCTCTTAACTTTCCGAAACTAAGCCAGTGAAAGTTTTTACTAATAAAATTCATTGTTGTCCGATAAAAATCTAAAGTAGTAAAAATAGCTTTGTCATTGCCATATTTTACTGAATTGGGTTCCTGTTTTCAAAACAGAACCCCC
>NZ_JAGEVG010000039.1 GCF_017581925.1 Gelidibacter pelagius
TCTGATCCGTTGACCTACTCAACCCAAGGAACCCATGTCATCACCTGGATTTTTGACGATGGGAATGGAAACAGTATCAATGTCAATCAAAATGTAATTATTGATGACTTGACCGCGCCAGTTCCAAATGTGGCTACCTTACCAGCTGCAACCGGTGAATGTTCAGTGACTGTTGTGGCCCCTACAGCCACAGATAATTGTTCTGGAAACATTACTGGGACAACGATAAGCCCTTTAACTTACAGCTCACAAGGCACTTATACTATTGTTTGGACCTATAATGACGGAAATGGAAACATTTCAACACAAAATCAGACAGTTATTGTAGATGACGTCACTGCTCCAACTGCCACCTGCCAAAACCTATCCATAACCCTCGATGCGACTGGAAGTGCAAGCATTACTGCGGCAGAAATAGACAATGGCTCAACAGATAACTGTGGTATCCAGACCATGTTTTTGGACAAAACGGATTTTAATTGCTCCGATTTAGGGGCTAATACAGTCACCTTAACCGTTAGAGATTTTTCAGGAAATGAATCCACTTGTACAGCTACAGTAACTGTAGTTGACCCTGCTGAAAGCGCCAGCGTTAGCATTGTTTCAAACGATGCCAACAATGAGATTTGTATAGGAGAAAACTTGACTTTTACCGCAACGCCGACTAATGGCGGAACGGAACAGTATTACCAATGGTTTATAAATGGGGTTAGTGAAGGCACAACAACGTCTCCTACATTTACGCCAACTACTGCGCCAACAGGTGATTACAATATCATTGTACAGATGACAACTGATATTTCGGCTTGTGATCCTAAAGTAAGTAATACCCTATCTATAACGGTTCATCCATTGCCTACGGTTAGCGTGAGTTCTTCCGTTATTTGTTCTGATGACAACACTCAAACAGCATCACCTTCTACTGGCGGCAGTTGGATTAGTAACAATACAGGTGTTGCTACTATAGACAATAATGGTGCTATTACCCCAGTTGGACCAGGAACAGTGACTTTTACCTACACCAATACAGCTACAGGCTGTAGTAATACAACTACGTCAGTCACAATTAACCCTCCGCTTGTGGTCAATGCGCCTGCAACAATTTGTGTTAACGAAACAACCACGCTCTCTCCTGCTTCCGGCGGGACCTGGATTAGTAATGCTACTGGCATTGCAACCATCAATCCGAGTACAGGCGAAATTACTGGAGTTAGTGCCGGAAATGTAAGCTTTACATTTACCGATGCTAGTGGCTGTACTGCCACTACGAGTAGTGTTGAGGTGCTGGCTATTCCTGTAATAACTTCTGTTATCTCCTCTCCAAATACTGTTTGTGCAGGAGATCCAAGTATCTTAACAGCTAATGCTCAAGGGGCTGGTGGTAATAATCAAGTACTGATTAACTATGACTTTAATACTGGAAGTAATTATAACTCTCTTGACGGAAAAGAGGCTCCAGGTATTAATTCTACTATATCCAACGGTGACAATATGCCATTTTTAACTGGTGGTGGAACAGCAACTGGTGTTAATGCTTACACAAATAATAATATAGCCGGAAGCGCTTTAAGACAGCAAGACGATAGAGATGGTTGGTTCAGTGGCGATGATGAAGGTTATTGGATTTTTGACATTGCGGGAGCTAGCTTGAACACATATCAAGATTTCTCCATATACTTTCAAACTAGAAGAACGAACAGTAATGGTAGTAGAAAATATATTCATCTTTATTACAGAATAAATAATACTGGAAATTATGTCCATTTTTACACAGAATTAATCAACAACAACAACCAAGCTACACAATGGAAAGAGGTAACATCTCCAATTCCTGATTTAGCAAATAATCCGAATCGATTACAAATTGCAGTTCAAGTAACTGATGGATATAATCGTAATAACAATAGACCAGACATATTAATTGATAATTTTCAAGTGCAAGCTACGACCGTTGGCGAAACGTTTTTATATTCATGGACTAGTAATACGAGTCCAAATGATGGTTTGCCACCTGGAGCAGAGATACCCTCAAGTACAAATAACACTATCACTGTTAGACCAGAAACTACAACACAATACACAGTTTCAGTAACAAATGGAGAAGGTTGTCAAGAAACAGAAACAGTAGTAGTAAATGTATTTCCATCTCCAGAAATTATAATTAACGCCAACTATTGCCCTGAAGATCTTCCTGGCACACCACAGAATGAAAGTAATATGGTGCAATTGGTCGCGAGCTCATCAGTACCTATAACTAATTGGACATGGCTAACAACGCCTGAACAAACTGGCAATACAATCTATGTAGATATTGCAGGTACATATCAAGTTATTGGTGTCACAGCTAATGGCTGTTCTGAATCGGTTATTTTTAACGTTGCACAAGAACTTGTTGTTAATGGCGACTTTAGTGCTGGAAACACAGGATTCACTAGTGATTATACTTATCATGAGGATTTAAAAACTCCTCAAGAATGGGTACCACAATATGAAGGCGGAGATTGGTGGAATGGCTATTATTATTTTGGTGGTGAATTGTACGATGATTCGGGAACGAATGGATATTCAATTGTTACGAATGCAAATCATGTTCATTCAAATTTTTGGGGTTATGACCATACAAACAATACAACTGGTGATCGAAATTTTATGGCAGTAAACGGTCATGGTAACACCCTAGTTGTTTGGAAGCAACAAGTTACAGTTGAACCAAATACTCAGTATTATTTTTCAGCATGGGGTATGAGTTTAAACAATAGTAGTGAAACTGGACAATTAACATTTAATGTGGATGGAACTAACGTTGGTACCCAGCCTAGTTTGCCACGACGAGCTGAAAACAGTAATCCAGCATCCGATAATTGGACACGTTTTTACGGTAATTGGATATCTCCAGATGGCCCTGGACCAATGACCATTGATATCGAAATTAGGAACTTAAATCCGGCACTTGGTGGTAACGATTTTGGGATTGATGACATTTCTTTTGGAACATTATCAACATTCATTCGAATGACCTCTCCCCCTGGTGCAGATGCCCAAGTGATATGTCAAAATACGACCATTGACGAAATTGCGTATGACATTGGCGGAGGATTAACTGCGCCAAGCATTGAATGGTCTCTTAACGGTAGCACATCTTTAGGTATAGATGTTTTTCCTGATGGCCTTTCTTATACGTTTAATGGCTTATCTTATGTTATCAGTGGTACGCCATCAGTTTCTGGCAACTATACTTACGAAGTTAAAACAACTTCAGCTTGTGATGTGAAGAGCGCTGTTGGATCATTGACAATCAACCCTGAAGCAGTAGTCTCCATTACAACGCCTGATACAGTAGTTTGTCAGTCTCAAAACTCAATTCCATTAAGCACAACTTTAAGTGGTAGTGCCACTGGTGGTACCTGGACTACGAACGGTAGCGGAACTTTCACACCAAGCGTAACTGACCCGAATGCTACCTATAATTTTGGTTCTTCGGAAATAGGAGATATCACTTTAACATTCACCTCAAACAATCCTGACGGGCCGTGTGAAGCAACAGTTGAGACGTTAGATATAGAAATAACTCCTTATTTTGTAGCTTCTGCTGGACCAAACCTATCGACTGCAGATTGTGATACCAACACAGTGACCTTAGACGCAAACGATGTGACTGGTCAATGGACGGCTTCGCCTAACTCAGGGTATTTTTCGGATCCTACTGCCTATAATTCTACGTTTACAGGAGAAAGTGGAGAAACATATACACTTACATGGACTGCAACAAATACTGGTGTATGTACAGATAACACAACAGCTACAATGACAGTAACCATTCCTGATTGTGGTACTAATCTCGTATTTGAAGGTGATAACGAATATATCAGTTTTGGAGATCATTACGATTTGGATGGGTCGTTCAGTATTGAAGCCTGGATAAAACCTGCCAACCTTACAGGAACAAAAACGATCATTTCCAAACGAAATGGGACTGCGTTGACTAATGGCTATGATTTAAGTCTTGTTGAGAACAACTTACGTTTCCGTTTTAACGGAAGCGGAATAGCTGCTAACCAAAATATCACAAGTAACAGATGGCATCATGTAGCAGTCACTTATAATGGCACGAGCTATAGAATGTTTATAGATGGTTTTGTAGTGCGAACATCTACTGCAGGTGCCGCACCAATAACCAACTCAAACAAAGCGCTTATCGGTGCTATGGATAATACCGACAATTCACCAACCCATTATTTTAATGGTGTCATTGATGAAGTGCGTATCTGGAACAAAGCTTTAAGTGAGACACAAATCCGTGAGATGATGAATCAAGAAATTGAGGCTAATGGCACAAATGTTTCGGGGGTAGTTATACCTCAGGATATCGCAGGCTTACAATGGACGGATTTGAGTGGGTATTACCAAATGAATACAGGTCCGCAAACAAGCTTTGTTTCTGGAAGCATTCAGGATATCTCGAGTACACCGGTTCCTGGTAGGTTGAATGGAATGACTGACAATCAATTAGAATCAGCGCCCATTCCATATCGATCATCAGGAAATAGTGATTGGGATTCTGCAATTACTTGGTCAGCAACATCAGATCAGCAAGTGCCAAATACAAGAGCTGGTAACATTGTCCCTGGTTTGGCACAAACTTGGAATATTGTCAGAACCGAAAGCAACGTAACCGCAAACAGACCTGCTGGTTACCCTACCACGGCCAATCCTAACCAAACAACCGTTTTAGGTTTACATGTAGTGAGTGATCAATTAAATATTGGTAATTCAACCAGTCACCAACCACTATATGTCAATAAATATCTTAGATTAGATGGTACTTTAAAGTTGGTTGGCGAATCGCAACTAATACAACCTGAAGGAAGTATTGTAGATGCAGGGTCGGGTGATTTACAGCGTGACCAACAAGGGTCTGGTAGTTTATTTAATTATAACTATTGGGGAAGTCCGGTAAATGTTGACGGAGCCACGTATAACCTGAATGACATCTTATTTAAATCTACTGATCCGAATAATTTACAAACCATAACTTGGACAAGCGGTATTAATGCCAACAATGCGACAAATACAATGAGTAGCAGGTGGATTTATGAATATTCTGAAGGTCTTGACGGTGATCATTCAGCTTGGTTCCACAAAGGGGCAACAGGGAGTTTTAACCTTGGTTTAGGGTTTACCATGAAAGGTAGTGGTGCTGGTAACGGTTCATCCATGCAAAACTATACATTTGTGGGGCAACCTAATAATGGGACCATTACAAATACCGTAACGGCATCGGCAGGCACACAAAACCAAACTTTGGTTGGAAACCCTTATCCTTCGGCAATTGACGCACGTGAATTTATCAATGACAATATACCAGGATCTACAGGTTCAACAGAAAGTATTGATGGATCATTAACCTTCTGGAGACAATCCACCACCAACAATTCCCACTACTTAAGAGATTATGAAGGAGGTTATGCATCATTAAATTTGAGTGGAGGTACAGCGGCAACTGCATTTCCAGGAGATATAATAAGTGGGATAGGTGATGCGGGCAACTTGACTCCTGGGTATTTTATTCCTGTTGCACAAGGCTTTTTTGTGACGGCTGCAGATGACCAAGTAACTTCTAATGTGGTATTCAGAAACAGTCAGAGAGCTTTCAGAAAAGAATCACCGGGACAATCCATCTTTTTAAGAGGCAGTGAAAACCAAAAAAGAGCTACTGATTCTACAGGATATGAGAGCGACGATATGATACAAAGAGTCCGTTTAGCCTTTAAGACACCAGAGACTGCCATTAGACCATTGTTATTAGCTTTTACTCCTAATAACGACGCAACAGATGGCTTTGATTATGGTTATGATGCCCTAAACAGGGACGACTTCCCTAGTGATATGTCTTTTTTAATAGAAGGTAAAAAGTATATCATCCAAGGCGTAGGTGCCTTTGACATCAATAAGAAATATCCATTGGACATGACTTTGGGCATCACCGGTAATGTGGAGATTGCTTTGACAGATTTAGAGAATTTTGATGAAGCAATTGATGTCTATGTACATGATGGGTTACTGGATACCTACACGCGAATCAACACGGTTAGTTTCCAAACCAACTTGGAGGCGGGCAACTATAACGGACGTTTCTCCATCGTGTTCCAACCAGATACCACCTTGTCCACCATTGATCAGGACTTTAAGGATATCAGCGTGAAGTATCTGCAAAAAACGGATGAAATCTATGTGAAGACACCAGCAAGTATTGAAGTACGTCAACTTTATTTAATTAATATGGCTGGACAAGCCGTCAGATCATGGAACATGACCAATATGAATTTCGGACAGGAGTTTAAGATTCCGGTTAAGGACATTTCTGAAGGCAAC
Source organism: Gelidibacter pelagius (assembly GCF_017581925.1). Lineage (GTDB taxonomy): Bacteria > Bacteroidota > Bacteroidia > Flavobacteriales > Flavobacteriaceae > Gelidibacter > Gelidibacter pelagius. Next base: position 6,373 of record NZ_JAGEVG010000039.1, read on the forward strand.
TACATTCTACAAGTAGAAACCAACACGAACAGTTATCAAAAGAAAATCATTATTAAATTTTAATATCAATATTTAACCAACCAATTATTACCAATCGTCTATTCCCCAACTGGAATAGACGATTTTTTTTGTTCTTGATTTGGATTTTGGATACTTTCTATTTTTGATTAATTTCAAAGGTGATTCGTAGGGCTGAGAGAATTCCCATAGTGAAAAATACTATGATTTGTGTCTATTACCTTACATATAATTACGCTTCATCGTAAATGAATGTTTTTCACGGGTATAGCTCATTTATTTAATTATTTTAGGGCACCCCAAATCCCTAAATTATTGTTATGAAGAATTTAACCTACGTATGTTTGGCCTTTTTTTGCTATGTCACACTTACTGCGCAAACGGAAAACAAAAGCAACATTCAGCGCGTCCGTATTGATTTTAAAACCCCTGAAGGCTATGTACGCCACTTATTGTTGGGATTTACCCAAGATGGCAGTGCCACAGATGGTTTAGATTATGGCTATGATGCCCGCAAAAGAGATAAGCTGCATGATGACCTTAACTGGATGATTGATTCAGAACGCTTTATAATTCAAGGTGTAGGCCCCTTTAATGTATCGAAAAGATATCCCCTTGGCATGTTCCTAAAGAATTCTGGATCTATAGAAATTTCTTTGACCGCCCTCGAGCACTTTGACAACCCCATTTCAATATATATTTATGATGACTGGGAGAAAACGCACCATCATCTTAATGACGTCAGTTACAAAAAGATCATGGCCAGTGGTGTTTATTTAGATAGATTTTTTATGACCTTTACAAATAATCGGAAAGAAAGCTTGCTTTCTCAAAAGGACAATGCTTTAAATGACGTGTCCTTAAACTATTTCCACAACTCCAAAACCATGCATGTAAATACGCAAGGCATGCCACTCAATTTGAAGGTGTACACGCTTCAAGGCCAGCTGATCAGTTCGCATGCGTTAAGCAACCACTCTGAAGTGCATACTCTATCCATGTCACACCTTCAAAGCCAGGTGGTTTTAACGGTCTTGGAGTCTAATGAACATTCGCGCTATAATCGTATCTTAATTAATTGAGCTACACTAGCACTGGCTTTAGTATTCGATGAGAAAAGTTCTGGTTCAAATTCTTGAAAATTTTTGTGCCATTTCTGAGACCTCAAAATTGAAGTTGTAATGTATTTATAATTTGAATATAATTTGAAGGCTTTATGCCGTAGTTGATAATAATCGTCTATTCTTCAGTAAAAGGATAGGCGATTTTTTTTTATGGAACGGATAGAACGCGGGCCTGCCGGTCCGTTCAGGCGGGTGACCTTGATTTTTATTTAGACACTGATTACACAGATTACACGAATACTGCAAAACATCTAATCGTTAATAATTTATAGACAGATTGCCAGGATTTAAGTAAACTTCACAAACCCTTCAGAACCAAACCTCTCAGGTTTTGGAAACCTGAGAGGTTTTTTTATGGGAAAAAATTTAAAATTTTGAACAATCTAAACTTCTTCTCCTTTTAAAGG
>NZ_JAGEVG010000003.1 GCF_017581925.1 Gelidibacter pelagius
GTTTTAAAGCGAGGAATTAGGAATAAAAAAGAATCGTTATAAGCATTGAGCTTGTGCAATTTAAAAACCACCTCGTCTTCTGCTTCTTTACTGAAGCAGAAGCCACTCCTCCTTAAAAAATGGGGGGAATTTGGTATGTTACTAATTTTTAACTGTAGACAAAGAACAAAATTAACCCAGAAACAGGAAGTTGAATAGGAAATTGTATAAAAATGAAGTTAAGTTCACAGCACTATTTTTCAATCATACATGGTCCAATTAATTCCTTCCCTTTCAAAGGGAAGGTGGCTTCATCCCGCGGATACGGGATGAAGACGGAAGGGTTTGTTCTCATGCGACAATTGGGTAATAAAGTAGAACAGGTATAAGCATTGAATTAGTGCAAGTTAAAAACCACCTCGTCTTCTGCTTCTTTACTGAAGCAGAAGCCACTCCTCCTTAAAAAGGAGGAGAAGTTGTAATGTTGCTAAGTGTTTTCAAGGTTTCAAGCAGTCAAATCATTATCATCGTGCATTCTGCGAAAATCTGCACTACCTGCCCGACCAGCAGGGCGGGTCTGCGGGAGAAAAAAAATCCAAATTCAAGATTCAAGGTGCAATAGATCATCTTAAGTCCATAGTGCAATTATCAATCGTAAATCGTAATTCTTAAATCGTTTTCATTACGTATCTTTGCACACTTAATTTTTTTGAATATGAGAACGAAATCGCTTAAAAAGAACCGCATAAACGTCGTGACCTTAGGTTGTAGTAAGAATGTTTATGACAGCGAAGTCCTTATGGGACAACTAAAAGCGAGCGGTAAAGATGTCGTGCATGAAGAGGAAGGCAATATTGTGGTGATCAATACTTGTGGCTTTATCAATAATGCAAAAGAAGAAAGCATCAATACCATTCTTGAATTTATGCAAAAAAAGGAAGATGGTGAAGTCGATAAGGTTTTTGTGACCGGTTGCTTGAGTGAACGATATAAACCAGATTTACAAAAGGAAATTCCGAATGTGGATCAATATTTTGGAACTACGGAACTCCCGGGTCTACTGAAAGCATTAGGTGCCGATTATAAGCACGAACTTATTGGTGAGCGTTTAACGACAACCCCAAAAAACTATGCCTATCTAAAAATTGCCGAAGGTTGCGACAGACCTTGTAGTTTTTGTGCTATTCCAATTATGCGTGGTAAACACAGATCGACGCCAATTGAAGACATCGTTGTTGAAGCTGAAAAATTGGCGGCCAAAGGTGTGAAGGAATTAATCTTGATTGCACAGGATTTAACCTATTATGGTCTCGATTTATATAAAAAACGTAACCTTGCCGAATTACTTGAAGCCCTTGTGAAAGTAGAAGGTGTGGAGTGGATCCGTTTGCATTATGCATTTCCAACGGGATTCCCAATGGACGTGCTTGATGTAATGAAACGCGAGCCAAAAATCTGTAACTACCTCGATATTCCGCTGCAGCACATTTCCGATAACATTCTTAAAAGTATGCGTCGTGGAACAACCAAAGAAAAAACGACAAAGCTGCTGAAAGAGTTTAGAAATAAAGTTCCAGAAATGACGATTAGAACCACCTTAATTGTAGGTTATCCAGGAGAAACAGAGGAGAATTTTCAGGAATTGAAACAATGGGTTACCGATATGCGTTTTGAACGTTTGGGCTGTTTCACCTATAGCCATGAAGAAAACACACATGCTTATAATTTGGAAGATGATGTACCGCAAGAGATCAAGCAAGATCGTGCCAACCAGATTATGGAAATCCAATCTCAGATTTCTTGGGAATTGAACCAAGCCAAAATAGGCCAAGAATTTAAAGTAGTCATAGATCGCAAAGAAGGCAATTACTTTGTAGGCCGAACAGAGTTTGATTCTCCAGACGTCGACAACGAAGTCCGTATTGATGCCACTAAGAATTATTTAAAAACTGGGGAGTATGCCATGGTTACAATTACGGAAGCAGAAGATTTTGATCTTTATGGAGACGTGGTGACATCTTAAAAGTAAAGCATCTATTGACTGCTAAAATTAAACCAAATCTTTATTTGAATGTCTTTCATTGATAAAGATTTGGTTTTTTTATTTCGATTTATCAAAACCCAAAATATCGTGCTGCGATAGAGAAATAAATCAGCACCCCACAAATATCAGATAGTGAGGTGACCAATGGTGCACTTGCCGTGGCCGGATCTATGTTTAGTTTAGTAAATATAAAAGGTAATAACATGCCTATTAGACTTCCAAGCATGACGTTTATGACCATCGCTATGCAGACTACAATAATCACTTCTGGTGCCCTAAAACTCGCTACGGCAGCAACACTGGCCGCCATAGTCAATCCAAGTAAGAAAGAAACCATGAGTTCCCTGCCAATTAATTTGTACCAATCGGAGATTTGGATTTCGCCCAAGGCCAAGTAGCGAATCATCAGTGTGGCCGATTGTGATCCGGCATTACCACCACTATCAATCAATAGAGGTAAAAAGAACACCAAGGCAACCACTTGTTGGATCACATCTTCAAAACTCGCTAAAGCCGCTCCGGAAAACACATTCATAAAGACTAAAAGAACAAGCCAAACTATCCTGTTTTTATATAAAATAAAAATACGCTCCTTTAAAGGGTTTTTACTCACATTTTGAATCGATCCGAATTTATGGAAATCTTCAGTGGATTCTTCCTCTATAACATCTAAAATGTCATCAAAAGTAACAATTCCTAAAAGCACACCTTCTTTATTTAAAACGGGCATTGCTTCCCGATCATAATCTTTAAAAACCTGAATGGCCGCTTCTTGATCATCCAAAGCATTCAAGAACACAAACCGATGATCGAGCAGCTCTGAAACATGTTGTTCAGGACTGGCCAAGATGAGATCTTTGATAGAGATGTCGTCAATTAACCGCCACTCATGATCTATGATATAAATAACGTTTAGAGTTTCAGAATCCTGTCCAAACTGCCTTATATGTTCAAAAGCTTTGGCAACTGTAATATCCGCTTTTATGGCTACGAATTCAGGCGTCATCAAACGTCCAATACTATCTTTTGGATAGCTTAAAAGTTTAACGGTAATTGCTCGTTCTTCGGGAGACAACATTTGAATGAAACTTTGGGCAATATCTTCCGGTAAATCTTCAAAAAATGAAGTTCTATCATCGGGCTCAATGTCATTCAGTAATCTTGATAGTTTTTGGGAATTCTCAGACAATCCCTCAATGACTTCCTCCTGATCAGACTGCGGAAGCATTTTGAAGACGTTCTTGGCCTGTTCTCTGGATAACAATCTGAATAAAATGATCTTATCGTTTTTAGAGAAGTTTTCAACCATCAATGACAAGTCCAAAGCATCCATGTCCTGCAAGGAACGCTTTAATTCACGCCATTTTTTATTCTTTATTAAATCGAGAAAATGTGGTTTGGTAACTTCCATATTCGAAAATTTTATATCATCAAAATTTATAAAAACTATGTTTTTTTAAAACCATTTGTAGGATTTAAAGTGCAAATGTAAGTCTTATTTTTTGCTTTAAAGCGCAAGGTTTTGTCGCTATTACTGATTTTCCTGATGAGATCCTACCGTCATAAAATAATTTGTATAGACAGCGCTATTCTGGACCTCATAAAGAAATAATTTATATTGGATTTTCCTTATTTGTTGTGTTTGTGTGTAGACACATGATTGCGAAATCAATTTTATATTACTTAATTTTGGATGTTCAAAAAAAATCGTTCGGGTGAAAAAAATACTTATCATAGAAGATGATCCAGAGCTGAATAGAAATATAAAAGATGCGCTTTTGGCAGAAAATATGCAGGTCGAAACCGTTTATGACGGATTGTTGGCTGAGAGAATTCTAAATAAATCGCATTTCGACTGTATCTTGTTGGATATTAATTTACCCGGTAAAAGCGGTTTCGATTTGGCAAAAGAGTTTAGGACCCATAATATGGCAACGCCCATTTTAATGATTTCAGCCTTTTCTGAATTGGAAGATAAAGTGCACGGTTATGAAATGGGAGCCGACGATTATATTACCAAACCTTTTTATATGCGTGAACTGATTTTAAAGATCAATTCACTTATAAAACGCAGTCAAAACAATTCCGTTGATCGTCAAGGAAATGGGATTATTATTGCTGGGGATCTTCAGGTGAATACACGATTGAAAAAAGTAAGCAGACAGGAAACGGAAATTTCGTTAACTCCAAGAGAATATCAAATCCTACTCAAATTGTTGGAATCTAAAGGTGAAATTGTCTCTAAACAACGGTTGATCCAAGAGATTTGGGGGAAGTCTTTTGATGCCAACACCAATACCATAGAGGTCTATATCAATTTTTTACGAAAGAAAATCGATCGTCCGTTTGATAAGGAATCCATTAAAACTAAGATCGGTTATGGTTATTATTTCGAGGACTGATGAGTATTAGAAGAAAAATTCTGTTGTATTTTTCAGCAACAATCATCAGTTTGTTGGGCATGACCCTGTTTTTTATCTACACGCTTTTCTATGAATATCGTGAGGAGGAATTTCAACAGAAACAAAAGCAGAAAATCACCTCCACCATTAAATTTTTAACTGAAATTAGACAAGCGGACGAATCCATTATCCAAGCGATGGATCGGATCAGCATCAACGAGTTTTACGATGAAAAACTCCTGATTTTCGACCATTCAAAAACCTTGATTTATTCCAGTATTGACGATTTACAGATTCCTCAGGAAGAGGTCAACAACATCCTGAAAGTGCTGACCATCGTCAACCCATGGTTAGAAGCAAAAGACGATTTGTATGACGTGGTAGGTGTCTATGTGAAATATAACAACAATACTTACTACGGCATCAATAAAGCTTTTGACGAATCGGGTTATTCAAAATTGGATTTTTTACGATACGTATTGCTGATTACCTTTTTGGGCATTTCGTTAGTGGTGGTTTTAATAGCCTATTACCTGTCCCGGATTATCGCAGAACCCATCGTAGATATCACCAAAAAAATCACCAATTATAATTTTGATACGCTTTATATTCCTATTGAAGTCAAGCGTTCAGAAAATGAAATTGTGGTTTTGGCAGAGCAATTCAACAAGTTGATGAAACGGATGAAAGAGGCCGTATCCTTTCAAAAACACGCCATTAATCATATTTCACATGAGTTAAAAACACCTATCGCTGTTTTGGTCTCCAATTTTGAACGTATGGAAAACGAAACGGATTTGGAGGTTTTGAAGTCGCAGATCAACCGTCAGAAGGAAGACACCAAAAACCTCAGTGAAATTATTAACCTCTTGTTGGAACTCTCAAAAACCGATGCCGGGCATAGCATTCCAAAAACAAACATTCGGGTGGATGAGTTGATTTTTGATACTATGGATGAGCTTTCACAATTATATCCAGAATTTGAATTTTCAGTGGATTATATCGGGCAAACGGACAATGAAAGCTTATTGACCATACAAGGTTCTGCACGTTTATTGAAAGCGGCATTTATGAATCTGATGCTAAATTCCATTCATTACAGTTCTAATAAAGAAGGCAGCATTCATATTATTACTGATGAAAAACAGCTTCAATTGGATTTTATTAATGAAGGCCCTGTCATTACTGAAGACGAACAGAAATACCTCTTTCAACACTTTTTTAGAGGAGAAAATAGCAAAGGCAAGTCGGGTTTTGGGCTAGGGCTTGTTTTTATATCTAAAATTATTTCACAGCACCAGGGGCAAATCTCTTACTATACGGACAATGAAAACTTAAATACCTTTTCGTTGATCTTCCCATTATATGGTGGCTAATGCTACATGATTAATGCATTCTTAAGCTAAACTTTATCCATTTTAAGGTCTTTTTAAGCTTGTTTTGGAGTCTTTTGCACCATGAAATTGAAGGACAAAATTATTGGTGGTAAAGAGATGCAGGATGCTGCACAATTCTTTTCGAAAATTGCCGTCGTGCTTTTAATAGGTTTTAGTTCAAGTGTTTTTGCTCAATCACAGCAAAAAGACACGTTAAAACTTAATCGACAGCACTATGAAGAACTTTTCTTAAAGCAAAACCTACTACTGCTTGCTGAGACCTACAAAATAAATCAGGCAGAAGCGATGGTGGCACAGGCAAAACTTTGGCCCAATCCAAGTTTGACCGTTGAAGAAATTAATCTGTGGGCCACCAATAAGCAATTGTCTTATTTGGATGAACCATTGCCTCAGGTTTTTGGGAGTGTTGCCCAAAACACACAGTTTGCAGTGCAGCTGGAGCAGCAAATTATCACCGCCGGAAAGCGTAGAAAATTGATGGAGGTTGAGAAAGTTGGCGTTAAAGTTGCCGAACAGGAATTTGAAGAATTGCTTCGAAATCTGAAATACGAGTTTAGAAATACACTCACCGAGTTACAGTATTTGCAGCTTTACACTGAAATTTTTTTCAAGCAACGTGATTTGATCCAGAAATTACTAAAGGCCTATAAACGACAACTTGAGAGCGATCATATTAGCAAAGGGGAATATATGCGACTTCAAAGCTTGCAATTGGAACTTTCAAAAGAAATCAATGAACTTTCCAAAGCCAAAAACGAAACGGAGAAGGAATTAAAAGTGCTTTTGAGCATTACTGGGCCGGTAAGTTTACTTGTGCATGAAGATGATTTTACGCCTGACCTCCAAAGACTTCAAGATCTTGATGTTTTAAATCTTCAACAAGATTTTTTTACGTATAGACCTGATGTGAAATTGGCCGAATTGGAAAATGAGCATTTCAAAAGTTTACTTAACTATGAAAAATCGCAGGCCATTCCCGATATCAATTTGAATGCCTCTTACGATCGTGGAGGCGGGGTGTGGCCGAGTTTCTTCGGATTCGGGTTATCTATAGACTTACCTGTTTTCAACAGGAATCAAGGTGCGATTGCTTATGCACAAATGGGAATTGAAAATACCAGTATTCTTTCCAGCGACATCCGGTTAAGAGCGCAGGCCGAATTTGATCAGAATTACAAGGATTTTAGAGCTGCCTTAGCGTTTTATGAAAGCATAGAAGCCCATTTTGAAACCGATTTAGATGAAATCTTCGAAAGTTATTCCAAGAATTTCTTGAGCCGTAATATCAACCTATTGCAATATTTGGATTTTCAGGAGGCTTATCTGGAAAATAAAAGAATCATCCTCGAATCAAAGAAAGAAATCCATTTGCAATTGGAAACGCTCCAATATACCATCGGAAAAGAAATTTAAATACCATTTATTCAATTATAAAAAATGTACAACACCAATTTATACCGTCTGACGCTTTTTGCTTTTTTGCTTCTGCTTATCAGTGGTTGCGCAAAAAATAAAAATGAACATATCATTCATAAAGAGACCACTACGTTTTGTCTCAATGATTTTATGAAAGATGATATTGTTAAAGTGGCTGTAGAAAAAAGAACCATTACAGAATCCATTATACTGAACGCTCAAGTAGAGGCAAACCCGGACAAGCTGGTTCACTTTGTGAGTTTGGTGAGTGGTGTCGTGACCAAAACCTATTTTTCCTCAGGTGATAAAGTTAAAAAAGGACAGTTGCTTTTGGAAATGATGAGCAGTGAACTCAGTAGTTTGACCTCACAAAAATCAAGTCTGAAATCCCAAATCCTTGTCGCTCAACGCGAATTGGAATCGGTTCAGGAAATGCATCACGATAAGATCGCCTCCCAAAGAGATTTGATTGAGGCACAAAGTAGTTTGGATGTACTGAGAGCGGAACTTCAAAACATTAACGCGCAACTTAATTTATATAGTGCGAGTGCGGAGCGCGGTGTGTTCCAGGTGAGAGCGTCCTCTTCGGGCACCATTATCAGTAAAAATGTGGCAGCAGGCATGCAGGTTTCGGCAGAAGGCGATCCGCTTTTTACAATTTCCGATTTGAATGAAGTTTGGATCATGGCCAATATTTACGCTGGAAATATTCCGTATGTAAAACAAGGCATGCCAGTAGAAATAAAAGCTTTGCCTTATGCCGAGGAGGTGTTTATAGGAGAAATAAATGTGGTATCACAAGTGTTTGATTCCAATGAACGTGTTCTAAAAGCACGTATCGTGATGGATAATAAAGATGGCAAACTCATGCCTGGAATGCTGGTGGATGTCACGGTTGAAAAGGAAGACGGTCTGATGGCTAATGCCGCTCCAGTAGATGCGTTGATTTTTGACGATAACCAACATTTCCTGGTTCTGTATAAATCCGATTGCGATATCGAAGTCCGAAAGGTGACGCCGACCATACAAAACGCCAACACGGTTTATTTTGAAAATAACATTAAAGAGGGCGAACAAATTATCACAAAAAATCACCTTTTGATTTACAACCACTTAAAAGCGTTAAAATAAGCCTTATCCATGAAGAAATTTGTCCAAGGTATCGTTGGGTTTTCCTTAAAAAACTCCACCATTGTATTTTTTCTAACAGGATTGTTGTTGGTGGCGGGGATTGTAAATTACATCAAAATTCCTATTGAAGCTTTTCCAGATGTCACCAATACCAGAGCGCGAATCATTACGCAATGGCCCGGTAGAAGTGCCGAAGAAGTAGAAAAATTTATTACACTTCCTGTTTCTAAGGAAATGAATACCATTCCGAAAAAAGCTGAAGTACGCTCCACATCCTTGTTCGGACTTTCGGTGGTGACCGTTCTTTTTGATGATGATGTTGAGGATTTTTATGCCCAACAATACGCTTCCAATAGACTTCAAGGTTTGGCATTGCCAGAAGGAAGTGACGCACAAATAGAACCTCCTTCTGGGGCTACCGGTGAAATTTTTAGATATGTGGTGAAGAGTGATTTGCAAATAAAGGAAATTACTGCCATTCATGATTGGGTTATTGAACGTGAACTCTTATCTGTTCCCGGCGTTGCGGATGTAGCGAGTTTTGGAGGCGAAGAAAAGATTTATGAGATCCAGATCAATCCCAGCGAATTAAAAAATTATGACCTTTCGCCCTTGGATGTTTACGAAGCGGTTTCTAAAAGTAATATCAATGTTGGTGGTGATGTGATTCAGCGTGGCGATCAGGCCTATGCAGTCCGTGGCGTTGGTTTGTTGGAAAGTGTTGAAGATATTGAAAACATCTTGATTACGGTAAACGGTTCTACGCCAGTTTTGGTAAAACACGTGGCCGAAGTTATTATTGCCGCCAAACCCAGATTGGGCCAAGTGGGACTGGATGAAGATGATGATCTTGTTCAGGGGATCGTGATCATGTTGCGAGGTGAAAATCCTGCCGACGTTATTGAAGGTTTAAAAACACGAATCAACGAACTAAACACACGGATTCTTCCAAAAAATGTGGAGATCGTCCCTTTTATCGACCGTTCAGAATTGGTTGAAACCACGGTTAGTACCGTAACGACCAACTTAATTGAAGGGGTGATTTTGGTATCGTTGATCGTATTCATCTTTCTTTATAACTGGAGAACAACGCTGATTGTTGCGTCGGTAATTCCGCTATCGTTCTTGTTCGCTATTATCATGTTGCGAATCCAAGGCCTGCCAGCCAATTTAATATCCATGGGCGCGCTCGATTTTGGATTGCTTCTGGAAGGCACTTTGGTCATTGTGGAACAGGTTTTTGTGTCCCTCCAAATTAAATCCCGTCTTATGGGAAGAGATAAGTTTGCGAAAGTCTCTAAGTTGGGGATTATTAAAAAAAGCGTGGGCAAGGTCTCAACACCCATCTTTTTCGCCTTGTTTATTCTCATCGTTGCCCTCATGCCTATATTTTCCTTCCAGAAAGTGGAAGGGAAGATGTTCTCGCCCTTGGCATACACTTTAGGCTATGCGCTTTTAGGCTCGCTTATTTTAAGTTTGACTTATGTGCCAGCCATGTGTAAAGTACTATTGAATAAAGGGGTTAATGATAAAGAAAGCATTGTGTCAAAGTTTTTTAACGTGCAATTTTTTAAACTTTATAAATTTACCGATAAACACGGAAGAGCAACCTTATATGCGTTTGTGGGTTTATTGGTGATATGTGCTGTAAAGTTCAGTTATTACGGCACCGAATTCTTACCAAAATTAAATGAAGGCGCCATCTACGTCCGTGCAACTTTGCCAGTGAGCATTCACCTTGACGAATCGGTGAAGTTGGCACAGGAGATGAAAGAAAAAATAAGACAACACGATGAGATTAAATTTGTGTTGACCCAAACGGGACGTCCCAATGATGGCACCGATCCTACCGGGTTTTTCAATATCGAATTTCATATTGAGTTAAAACCTGAAGGCGAATGGGAACGCGACATTTCAAAAGACGATTTAATGGCAGAAATACGAGATGATCTGGAAACCTATCCGGGGATCAATTTCGGATTTAGCCAGCCTATTCAAGACAACGTCGAAGAATATGTGGCGGGCGTAAAAAGTTCGTTGGTGGTGAAGATTTTTGGGGATGATCTCTTCGAATTGGAAGGGAAAGCCCATGAAGTTGCTGATGCCATCCGAGATATTGAAGGCATTACGGATTTAAATGTGTATGAAAATATCGGTCAACCCGAATTGCGGATTCAATTGCATGACAACAAGATGGCAAAATATGGCGTCACCATGTCCGATGCCCAATCGGTGGTAGCCATGGCCATTGGAGGTCAGGCGGCAACTACTTTTTATGAAGGTGAACGGATGTTTGATATCCGCATTAGATATCAAAAACAACATCGTGAATCGGCGGAGGCCATTGGTAATATTCTGGTGCCGGTTTATGATGGCCATCACGTACCATTAAAGGAAATAGCGACCATTGATTTCCATACAGGTCCTGCGTTTATCTATCGGGAAGGAAATAGCCGTTATATCGGGGTTGGTTTTAGTATTGAAGGACGTGACCTGGGAAGTACCATTGCCGAAGCACGGAAAAAAGTGGAGGCAGAAGTTGAAATTCCATCGTACAACAAAGTGGAATGGGCGGGGGAGTTTGAAAGTAAAGAGCGTGCCAGTAAGCAATTAATGGTGGTCGTGCCTATTTCATTATTGTTGATTCTTTTCTTGTTGTACATGAATTTTGGTAATGTCAAAGACACTGTTATCGCTGCGCTTACTCTGCCTTTCGCCTTTGTCGGCGGTTTGATTTCCTTATGGGTTACGGGAACGGTTTTTGGTATTTCGGCTGGCATTGGTTTTATTATCCTCTTTGGAGTATCAACGATTAACGGACTGATTTTAATCACCGTTATTCATGAGAAATTGCAGGAGCGCCACAAATTAAGAGAGGCGATTGCTTTGGGAGTCAAAGAAAAAATACGACCTATTGTGATGATTGGTTTAATGGGTGCCATGGGCTTATTGCCAGCTGCGCTTTCCAATGGCATGGGATCTGAAATTCAAAAACCCTTGGCGATTATGATTGTGGGTGGTATTTTAATTTGTACACTACTTTCCTTGACGGTGTTGCCTCAGTTGTTCTATTTGGCGTATAGAAAGTCTAAGGAATAGGTGATTTTAGAGGATAGAAAATAGAGGGTAGAGGGTAGTTGTCAGTCTTCAGATGGCAGTCCTCAGTTAGCGGTGATCAATTGGTGGTAGGTTGTAATTTGGGAGTCGCGCGCGTCATCGGTCATCAGGCATCGGTCACTGGCCACCCATTTACTCATTTTCTTTTCTTCTCTCCATCTGTTTGTTGATTTTTTCGATGGCCGATTCAATGGATTTCTCGGGTTCAATAATGTTGTACTCACCCCAAAACTCCGGATCAGAAAAACCCGAAGCTTCATCACTTAGAATGACTGTTGGTCGCAATGTTTCTTTTCGTGTGAAGGAATCGTCCAAGGCCTTGGTCCAATCGGTTATGGCCATTTCGCTGTTCAAGGTGTAAACGTTGTTAAATAATCGGCCTTTCCAGTTCACTTTAAAGGTGAGTTGGAGATTGCTGTAACCATAGTGCCATTTTCCGTTCTGAGTCCTATAATCCACCCGATAGGCTGCTTCTGTGGGATAAACAGTAACTCTATTAGGTTTCTTCTTAACGAACATTTTTGCTGCCATCTCCCGATTTTCAACATCCAAATTGTAGATAGCGCTAACCAGTGAAAAAGTTTCGGCATCAATATATAGTTTTCCGTAATGCATCGGTATAACAATGTTCTCATGGGGCTTGAATTTCACCACATATACACTACGGTTATTGATTTCAGTAGATTTATCAAAAGAAAACTCGTAGTTGCTGAAATCGTTTTCAGAAAATATATACTGCGGATATTTGATCACATCCGCATAAAGCGCACTAAACGGACCTCCTTCTAACTTTAGGGCCAAAGTATCCAACCGACTATAGTCGGTGCTTTTTCGAGCTTTGACAAGTTTGATTTTATCTGATTTGGACGAGGAGTAAGGTTCTCTGTAAATTTCTACTATCGCTTCGGATAAGGAAGCGTTACGACGTCTTTTTTTAATGGTTTCCCTGTAAAAAGCGGTCATTACAGTTTCCTCGTTAATAAAATGTTCACTTTTTTTGTTCAATGCTGCTCTTACTAAAGTGATGGCATCTTTTGGAACATTTATTTTTATTTCTGAAAGCTGCGTTGCAGATTCTTCTAGTAAAATTTGAATGTTTTCCCCATTTAAATTAGAAAGCGGAACTGTTTTGACCTGATATCCCAAAAAAGAGATTCTGATGGAACTATCGACCATGGTGTTTGGTACCTTTAATAAAAACTCACCATCAGAATTGGTCACTGTGCTGATATTGGTTCCATCAACGGTTAAAGTGGCAAAGGATAAAGGAGCCTTGGATTTGCCATCAATAACAGTCCCTTTGAATTCAGAGAATGTTTGTACTATGTCTTGCTCCTGGAATAAGGTGGATGCAAAAATAGTCGTTCCACCAAAAACAATTAATAAGACACATAACAAATGGTTTTTATAATCGAGGAAAACGCAATTGAATTTAGTTTTCATAACCTGTTAGTTTTTGTTATTAAAATACAAAATAAAACAGACGTATAAATGCCTTAACTGTTAATTTTATTTCCACCCGTGGGTTTTAATATCCCGAGGCTTGCCCCGATAGAACAGGCGATTTCTTATTCATACCTCGTGGGCTTGCCCGCTGTGTTGGTCGGATGAGCCCCGAGGTTGTTGATTCTGCTACAATTGGAAGGCATTATTATTCACAAAGAAAATGGCGTTGACAAAAAATAATTTGCCATTTTCCCAGAAATTCCTGAAAAGGATATTATCAGCCATATAAATGATACTGCCCTTACCAACGCGTTCTTCACCGAAAATTAGAGAGTTTTCCAAATTTTTTAAGGTATTCTTTCCAGCAAATCCAGATACCTTTTTAGGGTTTTTACCTAAGTAAGCAACATTGTAGCCTTTTTCTAATAAACTGTAAGCGGTAGATCCTGATTTTAATGTAAAGTAGTTTTGATCATAACCAAAAGCTAATGGGTGCGTGTTGTCCACCTCCGTGTTAAAAACAGACCCTGTAATCAAGTTATTGGTGTTGTCACGCTCGCGTTCTGCATAAGCGATGAGGTTGCTTTTTAAGGCCGTTGTATCTTTTGACGCCGTGGTCTTCAAGCCAAAATCTTTATGATCTGCGAAAATATTTAAAGCGCCATCAATCGCAATGACTTTACCTCCTTTTTTGACCCAGTTTTGAAGTTTTTCCAAGTTTGATTTATCGAATAGTCTGCTATAATTCCCATTTGGAATGACCAAAACAGTGTATTTGTCGAGATTGGTTCTTGAAAAGTTGTTGGTATTAATTGACGTGACAGGGTAATGTAATTGCTGTTCAAAGAAATGCCATACTTCGCCATAGCCCAGAGACGAGGTGTAATTGCCAGAGAGCACTGCAATATTGTGTTTATTGACCAACTTGACATCTGGCGATCCAAAATCGGGGCCTGTTTTTGAAAATCCGCTGGTAACGGCAACCGTTTTTCTCTTAAACTTGTTGGCGGCGGCGATTACGACATCATCAAAGTTTTCAACTTTTTTATTGTCACCTCTTATAATAATCAAGGCACCCCGATCAAAAGATTCTGAATTTCTGGTAGTTAAAGGTTTTTCTGTGAAACGTATTTTGACGTTTTGTTTTAATAATTCGGCTAAAAACTCAGCATCCTTCATATGATCCCATTTGGCGACATAGGCTACGGCATTGGCGTTTTTCGTGTTTAATTCTGGGGTCTTTCCAATAGTTGTGGTTCCAACTAAATTGCCGCTCGCCACGGCATCCAATCCGTAGGCATAAGGTAAGCTCCAAGCGGTAATATCGTAAGTGATAGAATCTGCCAAATGTGTATGAGGCTCAAATAATACTTGCACCATTTGACCTTTTGGTTGAAGGGCACTGATCACTATGTCTTCAGAATTCACGTTGCGGTTGCCATTTTTACTGTCATTATAGCTGTAACCTGAAATCTTTCCTGTTGCTGCGGCACCATAAGTGATTTCGTGTTTGTCCAATAATGTTTTTAGTCCATCTATCTTATCACGTGAACCGTGCAATACGTAACTTTTGTACTTGATATTCTTGTTGGCGAAGAACTTCTTGAACTCCGCATTTAATTTTTCGGCATTTTTAGAAGCCATTTCTACAGTTGATAAACCTGTTGTATAATGGTGTTCCAATCGGTCTACTAAGGTTAGGACATCACCTTCATCATTCAAAATTCCCAAACCTTTTTGGCCACTTTGCTCATAGGTCATCCCAATGGCGCCCATATAAGTCGGGTAAGTATCGCCATAACTTGGGTAGAGCAAATCAAAACGCTCTTGTGTGAAATACAGCCAACCATTAGCATCAAAGTATTTCGCGTGATTTTCTCCAATTTGCGTCTGAAAATCGCGCTGCCAATCGGTTATAATGTCGTGAAAGGGCTCTGCAGCTGGTGCAAAATAATACGGATCATTGATGCCCTGTTCATGGAAATCGACGTGAATTTGCGGCAACCACTTATTATAAACTTTTAAACGTGCCTGAGTTTCTTTTTGGCTGGCCCAAACCCAATCTCGATTGAGATCAAATAGATAGTGGTTGGCCCTGCCTCTTGGCCAAGGTTCGTTTTGTTCGCTAGCTTGTTGGTCAATGTCATAAGGCGTGCTTTTTGTTTGATTATACCAATTGACATATCGGTCGCGACCATCAGGGTTTAAGCAAGGATCAATGATGATCACCGTGTTTTTCAACCAGTCTTGTTTTTCTGTCAATAAGGTGTAAATGGTTTTCATTGATGCTTCCGTACTTGAGGCCTCATTGCCATGAACATTATAGCTCAGCCACACCACGGCAATATCGTTGGAAGATGCACTTCCTTCAAGAACACCAGCATTTTTTAGATGGTTTTGTCTGATGGTTTCAAGGTTTTTCATGTTTTCTTCGGAAGAAATAATCGCCGTATAAAGCGGTCGTCTTTCGTAAGTCTCTCCGTATGTTTCAAGTTTGACCTGTTTTGGCAGTTGTGAGGCTACCATTTTAAAGTAGTCTACCACTTCATGGTGTCTTGAAAACTCTGTACCCAATTCATAACCAAGAAACTCTGAAGGGGATTGAAGGTATTGCGATTGCGAAGCAAAAATGGGACTCAAAAGGACAAAAAGAAAAACGGATAGTTTACGCATAATGAAATAGTGTGGAATAAATTAGTTGAGTAAAGATAGGAAGCCAAAGTGAATTAACTTTAATTTAGGACTCAAAAAATGTTAAGAGCATTATCTTTACATTTCATTTTTAAATACGAATATGCCAACTGATTATATCCCATTTAAAGACACCAATTATTTTTCTTCCTTGATTTGCGATTATTTAGATGAAAAGGAAAACCTCAAACCATTTTATAATCGCTTTCCAAAGCTTGAAAATTTTGAAAAGCAGATTGAAGAAAAACAGCTGAATTATAATCGAAACAATCGGTCTGACTTGGTGAAGGCACTCATGTTACAGTATGAAGGCTTGAGCATTTCTTCCATGACCCTCACTAATATTGATCTTCTAAAGCACGGCACAACATTTACGGTCACCACAGGGCATCAACTGAATTTGTTTACGGGCCCCTTATATTTTTTCTATAAAATTGTTTCGACAATTAATCTTTGTAAGGAATTAAAAGCAGCCTATCCCAATTTTAATTTTGTGCCTATTTATTGGATGGCTACGGAAGACCACGATTTTGAAGAAATCAACTTCTTTAATTTTAAGGGCAAAAAAGTGCAGTGGAACAGAGAAGCTTCAGGGGCTGTTGGGGAATTGGATTTAGAAGGTTTGGACCATGTTTATGAGGTATTTGCAACGCAGTTGGATAAAAGTGAGAATGCAAAATCCTTAAAGAAACTATTTGAGCAAGCTTATTTGGAACATGATAACTTAACAGATGCAACCCGATTTTTGGTCAATAAACTGTTTGCAATTTATGGCTTAGTTATTTTAGATGGGAATGATCCCAATTTGAAAAAAATGTATCTGCCCTATATTTCTGAAGAATTGATTCAACAAACGGCATTTGAGAAAGTGACCAAAACAAATGAAGAGATCAATAAATTGCCTTCTAATTATAAAATACAGGTCAACCCTAGGAAAATTAATTTATTCTATCTCAATAAAGACTTACGAGAACGAATTTTAGAGACCGATGGTTCATATGGCGTTTTAGATACCGATATCCGATGGACAAAGGATGAATTACTTGCCGAGGTAAACGCACATCCAGAACGATTTAGTCCGAATGTGATTTTGCGCCCTATGTATCAAGAAATTATTCTGCCCAACCTTTGCTATATCGGCGGCGGCGGGGAATTGGCATATTGGTTACAATTGAAATCTAATTTTGAAGCGCAAGACGTGACTTTTCCAATGTTGTTGCTTCGGAATTCTGTACTGCTCATCACTGAAAAACAAAAGGATAAACTTAATAAATTGAAGGTTTCTGTTGCCGATTTATTCTTAAATCAAGAAGACTTAATGACCAAGGTAACTAAATCCATTTCCGATATCAACATCGATTTTACTCCTCAAAAGGAATATTTAAAGAAGCAATTTGAAGATTTATATGTTTTGGCGGAGCAAACCGACAAATCCTTTAAGGGCGCGGTTGCGGCACAAGAAGTCAAACAAATAAAGGGCATAGAAAATCTTGAACATCGCTTATTAAAAGCCCAGAAACGGAAAATGGAGGATGTTTTGGATCGTGTAAAAATCCTACAGGATGAATTGTTTCCAAGACAAAGTCTGCAAGAGCGACATCTCAATATTTCGGAGTTTTATTTGGAATATGGCGAAGACATCATTCAGAGTTTAATTGAAAATTTAGAGCCATTAAAAGCTGAGTTTTTAATTTTAGACATTTCAAATCAATAAATCTGGAGCTATGAAAAGCATGCACAAAATTGATTTGAACTTAATTGAGATGACCTTGGACATTATGAAATATGCCATTGGGCGTATTTCAGCAACGGAGCATCCCATAGGCAAGCCCAAAAAAGAAGCAGAACTCAAAAGTCTGGTGGGAGAAACGATCACGGCAAAAGGGATTGGTGGCGAATATGCCTTCAATTTATGGAAGGACCATTTGGCAAAGGCCAATGTGCCGGTAGACCATCCTCGAAATCTTGCATTTGTACCAGCCTCGCCTACAAAAGCAGCCATTATGTTCGATTTGGTCACCTCGGCGTCCAGTATTCATGGTGCGTATTGGATGGAAGGTGCAGGCGGCATTTTCTGTGAAAATGAAGCCATGAAGTGGATTGTGTCTCTTACAGGTATGCCCGACGGTGCGTTCGGTGTATTTACGAGTGGCGGAACCGCAGCCAATTTATCAGCCATTGTAACGGCAAGAGAACATTGGCGTGAGAATCCTGAATTCCAGAGAGAAAAGGGATTGATCATTACTTCCATTGGCGCGCATTCATCCATCAAAGCGATGGCGAAAGTAGCCGATGTAGATATCCTTTTGGTCGATTCTGAAGAGCGTTTAACAGGTGCTGATCTAAAAACAGCTATTGGAAGCTTGACAAAACACGAGAGAAAACGCCTTTTTGCAGTGGTCGCCACGGCAGGAACAACCAATGCAGGCATTATTGATGATATGGCCGACATTGCCTCCGTTTGTCAGCAGGAAAACTTATGGTTTCATGTAGATGCCGCTTACGGTGGTGGTGCCTTGGTTGCAGATTCTGTCCGCCACTTGTTTGATGGCATCGAAAAAGCAGATAGCGTGACCATCGACCCACACAAATGGATGTTCTCGCCCTACGATTGTGGCGCCGTAATTTATAAAGAACCGGAATTGGCAAAAAACGCCCATTCCCAACAAGGTTCTTATTTGGATATTTTTAAGGACGAAGGTGCACATGGCTTTAATCCCACCGATTATCAAATTCAGTTAACACGTCGCGTCCGCGGATTGCCGTTATGGTTTTCATTGGCTACCCACGGCACGGATCGGTATAGGGAAGCGGTGGAGCGTGGCATTGAACTGGCGCAAATTGCCGGAAGAATGATTACAGCCCATCCAGATCTGGAATTGGTTCGAGAACCAAGTTTATCTTGCGTATTGTACCGAAGAAAAGGATGGCAACCGGACGATTATACCGAATGGACTTATGAAAACCATCGCAAAGGTTTTGCATTGGTCACACCCACCAAATGGAAAAATGGCGACCACTTTGAAACTGTGTCACGTTTTTGTTTTATCAATCCGGACACTACGGAAAGGGATATTGAGATGATTTTGGAGTCGATGGAATAAAGCGAGCAAAGCCCTTAAAAGTATTTAATTTTCATTGGGAGTTATTTGATAATTCCTTTATTAAAATCCTTCTGCTCAATAGTTATGATAGTCCTACACTATGTTTTAGCACTTTATGTTGTCTTTAAATAGGACTACATTCATCATGTTAGGATGTAATTATTGACTTCAATCGTCTGTTTGCGAGAGGATTCGTCGAAAATATCAGTAGTTTGCCTAATATAATCTGCGTTCTTAGCTTAAGTGTGTTTCTTTACAAGGAAAAGTAGACAATTCGTCTATTGAATTAATTCATAGTGACCCTAATCAACCTTGAGTTAAGACTTAGTCGAAGAGGCTAACTTAATTTTTACAATCCTGCTTATTCCTAACCATTATGACACGCCTTAAATTATTCACATTTTCTATATTCCTGCTATTTGTGGGGTTTAAAAGTTTTGCCCAAGATCCGCAAGTAGTGGGCCAATGGGGTGGTATCATTGAATTCGACATTGTCCCTGTTGCTATTGCCAATTTGCCCGATGGGAGATTGGTGACCTGGTCTTCAAAATATCATGACGACTTTGATATGAATGATGGGTACACGTTTACCCAAATTTTTGACCCTTTAGGGAATGATAGCTTAGGGGCGGTTTTACCAAGAACGGTAACCGAGACTTATCATGATATGTTCTGCCCCGGGATTAACAATCTGGCCGATGGACGATTATTGGTCACTGGTGGGAGCTCTGATGAGAAAACCAGTATTTATGATCCTAAAACAGGAGTTTGGACAGCTGATGTAGATATGAATATTCCGAGAGGGTATCAAGGCGCGGTGACTTTAGCGGACGGTGCGGCATTTACTATTGGTGGATCATGGAACGATGGTGTCCCTGCAGGAGGGAGAGACGGGGAGATATGGAGAGAAGGCCAAGGTTGGACCCATCTAACAGGATTGTCAAGCACAATACTTTATAATCAAAATGATATTGATGGAGAGCCTGAAGGTGTATATCGATTGGATAACCACGCGTGGTTGTTTGCCGCGCCTAACGGGAAAATTTTTCATGCCGGCCCAGGAGAGACGATGCACTGGATTGATGTAAATGGAAATAGTGGAGCGGGTTCTTATGAAGTAATTGGTCAAAGAGCTCAAGACTCTATGTCAATGAATGGTAGCGCTGCCATGTTTGATATCGGTAAAATTTTAAAAGTAGGCGGGAGTGCGTCATACTCGTCCAACACCGTGCCAAATCCAAATGCCTATGTGATTGCTCTTGATTCAACGGGCATTACTGATAATGTGACCGTAACTGCCACGGCTAATCCAATGGAACACGCCAGAGTATATGTGAGTAGCGTCGTACTTCCTGATGGCGAAGTGTTAATTATGGGAGGTTTGGATCATGCCGAAGTTTTTGTGGACGATGTGGCTTATTTTTCTGCGGAGATGTATAATCCCGAATCAAACTCATTTAGAACTTTGGCCAGTATGCAAACGCCAAGAACTTACCATAGTGCCGCCATTTTATTGAAGGATGGCCGCGTTTTTATGGGTGGTGGCGGCTTGTGTGGCGAAGGTTGTGCAGCCAATCATAAAGATGCTGAAATATTCAGTCCACCGTATTTGTTTAATAGTAATGGCGATTTGGCAGAGCGTCCAACTTTAAAAGCCCCAGATAAGGCATTTTACGAAAGATCATTAACCGTGACGGCCTCACCGGGCATTCAGGAGTTTTCGTTTATAAGAATGTCCTCGGCTACCCATAGTGTGAATAACGAGCAGCGTCGGGTGCCTGTAACCTATTCAGATAATAATGATGGTAGTTACACTTTAAATATCCCCGAAGCCAATCTCATGCCTCCAGGCTATTATATGTTGTTTGCTATAGATGTAAATGGCGTTCCGAGTATTGCAGAAACGGTTTTGGTAGGTGAAGCAGATTCGAGGCTTAATGGAGACCATTTATTGGTGGAATTTGATTTTTTTGAAGGGACTGGGTCTTTAATTAGAGACTCCTCTGGAAATGATAATCATGGTGAAATTATAGAGCATGACGATGATGGAAACCCAGTAGCAACACTTGGTGATTTTTGGACCGCCGATGGTTTATCAGGAAATGCCCTTGAAATGAATGGCATGGAATTTAGGAGTAATTCTATTGTTGACATTCCGACATCTTCCACAATAGGAGCTGCGTTAACAAACCAAATTACGGTCATGGCCTGGGTGAATAGAAATGTTGATAGTAGATTGCCAGACGGCAAAATTCCGAATGTGGCTGTTTTTACGCACTTAGGTGAATTAAACTCTGATTATTCGTCATTTTTTATGGGCTATCACGCGGATCAGTATAAGTTGGAATTTTTTACGCATGGAGGATCTGCTATTCTTTATGGTAACCGCGAGATTGATAAGAGGTACGAGCCTGGGGTTTGGGAACATCTTGTGGCCACTTATGATGGTGAAACTGCAATACTTTATGTGAATGGTGAAGAATTTAGAAGTTCTGATCTTACGGGAAATTTAATAATTAGGACAGATCATCCGGAATCAGTATATAATGCCTTTACACTCTCTGGCTTTTATGAGCTGCGTGATAATCCTGGAGGAGAAGATGGAAACAGCAGCGGCATAACCGATGAGCTCGACGGCCGTATGGACAAGTTTAAGCTCTACAATATTGCACTTACCGAAGCAGAAATCCAAGCTATTTATAATGAAGAATATAAGGTTGTTGTGGAGCCAGACCCTTGTGACGACTATTATTTAGTGTATGAAATAGGCGATAACTCGGGCAGTGGCTCCAAAGAGATTTCCATTCGTGAGGGGGATAGTATCAGATTGACGCTTAATGATGAAAACGTTGATTATATTGTGAGAGGTCCGGATGGGGTTGAAATAATTAATGGCGTCATCAATAATATCATCGAATCAGGTGTCTATACAGTAACAGCTACATTGAGTGAGGTTGGACCAGCTAAAGAGTTGTCTATCCACGATGTATCTAGTGAGCAAATAGAACTCCAAGATAGTAACCGTGAAAAAGCCATTGACGGAAGCCCTAATACTTATTGGCATACAAAATGGGATGATTACAACTTTCCTCATTGGATAGATTTAGATTTAGGTGAAGAAAAAGGAGTGGTAGGACTAGAATATTTACCTCGTCCAATAGATGAAGTAGGTGAGGAGCATAATGCTGAAAATGGCAGAATTTCTGAGTTTTCGATATATGTAAGTGATTCACCTGACGATTGGGTAAGTGAAGATGTTTTAGATTGGGGTACTCCTGTCCACACTGGACAATGGGAAAACACCTATGGATGGAAGATTGAAGAGTTTCCTGAAATCCGTGGCAGATACGTGCGCTTAGTGGCTCATTCAGAGGTAAGAGAACTCCAGCAACATGCCAATGCGGCGGAGATAAAGATTAATGTGACTATAGAATGCGTCCAGACCTTGGAAATAAATGTGGTGACTCCAGAAATCTACACGTTTAATGGCTCTTGGTCTGAAAGTGGTGATCCAAGTGGTGTATCCGGTATATTTGATGATATTATCATCGAAAGTGGTGAAGCAATGATTTTGCAAAGTACATCTGCCCGTAACATTACGGTTGCTCCTGGAGCAGCTTTAACGGTAAATCCAAATGCCGCGGTCAATTTATCTGTTAGAAATACCCTGACTCTAAATTCAAACTCTACATCTTATGCCAGTTTGATTGAAACTGGATATTTAACCGGGACCGTTATTTATAATCGTTATGTGAATAAGATGGGAACCTCTGCAGGCGGTGGTAATGATCTTATTTCGCCTCCTGTAGCGAGGAATTTTAATGCTGCTTTTGTGGAAGAAAACGTAGGTGTAATAGCTGCGCATCCGACTACGGTAGGAATCTATGCCTTTGCACCTTATAACGTGAACTCGGGCAAATATGAGAATTTTAATATAGGAACAAACAATTTGGGGAGTGAAGCGATGGTACCTGGTATAGGATACAGGGCAGCCACAGTAAATGGTGGTACCTTGAGCTTTAGAGGAACCACTACTAAGAGTGCTGTAAGTGTTCCAATTTATGACGGTTCTAGAAGTTCTTGGAATCTTATTGGAAACCCATATCCATCGTATCTTGATTTTGAAATGTTCTTTGAGGTTAATAAAGATCAATTTGAAGCTGGAGAAGCCTATCAGGCCATATATGGTTATACTGGTAATTCCGGCGAGTGGACAATTCTCAACAATTTAAGTTTTGAGGATCCTAATTTACAACCCAAAATTGCACCAGGTCAAGGATTCTTTGTGAAATCAAAAGTGGGCGGTGGTATAGTACGATTTACACCGGAGATGAGAACTTCAGGTGCATCGGATGACTTTATCCATGGCAGACCCAATAAGAATATTGCGTTAAGCAAACTTAAATTGACAAGAGGGTCCAGTGATGTGAGTACAAGCGTGTATTTCGTGGACGGAAGCACCAAAGGAATAGATCCAGGTTATGATGCAGCCGCATATGCTGCCACCAAGGTTGATTTTTTACTTTTCACTAATTTAATAGAGGGTAATAAAGGTTTGGATATTGCCATTCAAGCTCTGCCTTATGAAGATTTTAATGATGTGATCGTTCCTTTGGGAGTCAAAGCTAAAGCGGGCGCACAATTGAGCATTAGTCTTGATGAGGTTTCCACATTGCCAGCTAATATTAATGTGTATTTGGAAGATACCCAATACAATACACTGACGTTGTTGAATGATGACGCCTTTACTTTTACACCTACCGTAGATTTGAATGGTGCGGGTCGTTTCAATGTCCATTATGCATCGAGAACCTTATCCATTGGAGATATGGATGCCAATGATAATTTACGCATCTACACAACATCATCACCTAAGACCTTATACATTATGGGGCAACTGACCGGTGCAACAAGAGCCTATTTATATGACATACAAGGGCGGTTGGTATTGAGTAAAGCTCTCAATCCAAATACTACGGAAAATACCATGGATATCTCAACCATCGGTACTGGTATTTATGTGGTAAAGCTTAATAATGACCATCAAATTAAAACTCAGAAGCTGGTGATTAAATAGGAGGTGCATTAAGGTTATCTAATCCCGATTAAATAATACAATTTTTTAAGGCTGAACAATGACCGCATTGTTCAGCTTTTTTAATGGGTCAACTGTGTTTGGATTAATGTGGGTTAGTTGTCTGCAATCCTTTTATCGCGTTTGCGATATGAAGCTACTTAATATGAAGGTGAAGTTTTCTTTCTATTTGGACTTAATCTTTTTATTAATCTTATCTAGTTTTTGAGTCCATCTTATACTTATCATTGATTGATATTTTTTTTCATGAAATTGCCATTTTAAGACGCAAGTGCGGTTTAAAATCAACCTATAGTCCTAAAGATAAACTCGTCAACTCTACTCAATGAATTCGATAACATCTCTTTTGATCTTATGTTTATGTATATAACTTCGCTGCTTTTTCAAGGATGTGATAGTGATAAATACTCAATATAAATTGTGTAACTTCTTCAATTAGGGTTGGAATATGGTGAAAATAATTTATCTGAGATTGAATAGTTTGTCGAAAAGATTGGTAGTTTACCTTAAAAAATGTTTGTTGTTGAATTTAAGTTTATTATTTGCAAACAATAGTCCCGCATCCGTTCAGTTAATTCGTTAATGAATTACATATATGAATTAAGAAGTGGTCTAATGCCCAACCCAAATCTTTTTATTATTATGTCTAGTACAAGATTCTATTTAATTTTTTTTCTTCTCATATTTTTAGGTTTTAAGGGTTTTTCCCAGAATCTTGAGGTGAACTTGGCTCTTGGGCAACCTACCTCACAATCGAGTGTGGATTGGGGAGGTGATCCTGAGAAAGCTGTTGATGGTAATACCAGTGGTTTTTTTGACAATGATAATTTAGAAGGTAATTCGGTAACCCATACAGAGGATTTACCGGATTCGTGGTGGCGCGTAGATTTAGGCGAGGTGTTTGATCTCTCTGAAATACGGATTTTCAATAGAACTGATGAATCGGGTCGACTCTTTGGTGCAGAAGTTTTTGTTGGTATTATTGATAGTTATGATATTTCAAATTATACCTCAGTTGGCATTTTAAATTCAAGAACAATCCAAGTTCTATCGAGAGATCTTGGAACTGCTAGATATGTTATGATTCGTCAAAATGGCATATTGAGCTTGGCAGAAGTTGAAGTTTATGCTAATCCTTTAAACTGTCCTCCAACAGGTACCAGCTGTGATGATGGTGATCCAAATACGATCAATGACGAGCAAGATGGGAATTGCAATTGTGTAGGGACTGTTATATTATGTGAAGACTTATCGATAACTTATGAAATAAACAGTGGTCCAAGAGTTGATGGGGCAACAGAAGTTACGGTCAACGAGGGCGATGATATAGGATTGTTTCTGAATTTGGAAGGTGTTGCCTATACCGTAACAGACCCAAGCGATAATGTTCTAAGTAGCCCTATTGTTTCAAACATCAGTAGTGGACAATCTGGTCTATATACAGTAACTGGTATCTTACATCCAGTTGTGATATCCGTGGATAGTGAAGAATATTTAACAGAGAATGGCCATGCTTCAAACGCCGTTGATGGCAATCCTGATACTATATGGCATACGGAATGGTCTGCTATAGATGATCCCTACCCTCATGAGATAGTAATTGATTTACGTACTGAATCAACTGTATCTGGTCTTGAGTATTTACCAAGACAAGATGGTATACTACACGGTATGATTGCTGGTTATGAGATTTACGTGAGCAATTCAACTACCGACTGGGGTAGTGCTGTGGCTACTGGATACGAGGGAGGCACAGGTGTTAATGTGCCTTGGGCCTACAATGCTGATTTAAAACAAATCAGTTTTACTGAAAAGCAAGGAAGATACGTACGCCTGGTGGCGCTTTCAGAAGGAGGAAATAACGATTGGGCATCCGCTGCAGAAATTAGAGTGATCAGTGAAGTTATTACTCCATGCATCAAGACCATACAAATAAATGTTGGAACAGCATATATATATGATGGTAGCACCTGGTCCCCAAGCGATCCAAATTCTACTGAACTTGGTATATATGATAGTATCCGAATTAATTCAGGCGATGCTGTAATTTCCAATTCTCTATCATGTTACAGTGTAATAGTTGCTCCTGGTGCAGGATTAACCGTCAATAGTGGGGTGACATTGGCTGTGGACACAACAACTTTACAGTCCAGGTCTAACACCTATTCAAGTTTGATTTTGAACGGGGAGATTACTGGTGCTGTCAATTACGAACGATACGTTAATGTGATTGGCACTTCTGCTGGCGGTGGGAATGATCTTATTTCTTCCCCAGTGGTCAATCAGACTTTTGGATCTTTTGCATCAGCACCTGCTAATGGTGTGTTAGCAGCATCAGGGACGTTGAGAGCATTTGCACCTTATAATACCGCAGCTGGTGCCTACCAAAATTATGATATCACTGCAAATGCATCAACTATTATAGCATCAGGAATGGGTTTCAGAGCAGCTACAACTACAGGTAGCAACTTGACCTTTACAGGATCTGTTGCGAAATCAAATGTACAGGTCGCTATGTCAGATGCCTTACCAGGAAGAGCTTGGAACCTGATTGGAAACCCATACCCTTCCTATCTTCATTTCAGAACATTTTTTAATTCTAATATGGATGAATTTGAATCTGGTAAAGCCTATCAAGCAATTTACGGATATAACGGTGGGGCATCAAATCAATGGGAAGTTTGGAATTTGGCTACATCCAATGAGGGCGATTTAATTGCTCCAGGCCAAGGATTCTTTGTAAAGGCTAAAGCAGGTGCAGGCAATATAACCTTTACACCAGCTATGAGACGTACTGGAACTTCTGACGATTTTATTGCTGGAAGACCAGCGAGCGCATCCAAAGCCTTAAGCAAGCTTAAATTAAGTAATGCTTCCAATACGGCATCAACAAGTATCTATTTTATTGAAGGCACAACAAAAGGTTTGGACCGCGGTTATGATGCGGCAGCTTATTCAGCTACTAAAGTTGATTTTTCAATGTTCACCAATTTATTGGAAGACAATACCGGTCTTGACATCGCTGTACAATCTTTACCTTATAATGATTTTAATAACGTTACTGTCCCCTTGGGAATTAAGGCTAAAGCAGGGGCGGAATTAACGATCAGCATCGATGAGGTTTCTACACTACCATCAAACATTAATGTGTATTTGGAAGATACCCAATACAATACCTTGACTTTATTGAATGATGAAACCTTTACTTTTGCGCCAACGACCAACCTAAATGGGGCCGACCGTTTCAATATTCATTACTCAGCTAAAACATTATCAGTTACCGACATTCAGTCTAATGATAATTTGCGTATTTATACAACAACATCTCCTAAAGCCTTATTTATTATGGGGCAATTGTCTGGTTCAACAACAGCACATCTTTATGATATACAAGGCCGATTGGTTATGCATAAAGTTCTCTATCCTAATACTACTGAGAATACCATGGATATTTCAACTGTAAGTACTGGAGTTTATGTGATAAAACTTAATAATGATAATCAATCCAAAACACAAAAACTTATTATTAGATAAGATGTTATTAAGGCTGTAAAAATTTCCTAATATATGAATAGCCTAAAAATGAATCCAAAAGAGCAGAACCTTTATAGTTTTCGCTCTTTTTTTTGCACCACTTTTAATTGCAAAAAGTTTTTGTTGATTCATATTTTACAAATGAAAAAGAGCAATATCTTCTACATCTCGATTTTCTCTATGCAAAGGCTAAAGAGGATGATGATTGCATTATTTTGGATACTGCTATAGCCTCAAGTCATTCTTTGGTCAACATCTTGTCGTATGTTTTTATAGCTATAAAAATCTTTTCGGAATTCTGCAATAATATTATTTCTTCATCTTATTTTTATTGGAAATCCAGTTCGATTCAGGTGTCTAAACCATAACTGGATATTTAACGTCTTAACAAGAATTAGATTACTGATTTTATTATCCATCGCACTTGTCCATCGCATTTATTTCCGTAGAAGCTGTTTGTCGTAAAAAAAACTGATTTTATCGACGAGACTGCGGATTACCGATAATTTTGGTAGATTATCCGTAAAAAATATATCTTTTTTAATAAGTGATCTATAATTAATACGTTTATTTGCACCCTTAAAGTTATTTGTCTCATTTTAAATCGGTAATTATTATTGTATTTAAACCTGAATTAAAACAGATTTAAATAACTGCTCCAAAATCTTTTACTATTATAACTATCAATTTTGACCTACGATTATGATTAAAAATTATTTTTCTACTATTTCATTTCTACTATTATTTATCGGTCTTCATGGCTTTTCTAAAAACCTCCGCGATGGGAGTCGATGGAGCACTCCGGTTTCATTTGAATTGGTGTCTGTGCCACTATCTGATTTACCTGACAATAGTTTCTATTATGGGTCATCAATAGATCATGCTGATTTTTTTGAGGACGTAAGTGAGATTTCGAGCTTGGCTGACGCTAAAATGTATTTTTCTCCTGAATGTCCTACTGAAGGCCAATCCTGTGATGACGGAAATTCAAATACTATCAATGATGCGTTAGATGCTGACTGTAATTGTGTGGGAGTTGCTATCGCCTTAGCTTGTGAGGAAACCGAGATCTCTTATCAAATAAATAACAGTGGCCCAAGACAAATTGGTGGAACGGAAATTACTGTTGGTGAAGGTGACACTGTTGAATTATTTGCCAATTTAGCAAATTATACGATAACAGGTCCAAACGGTGTCGTTGTGACCGCTAACACGATGAATGATATTCTTCCTTCTCAGGCTGGTACATATACTGTGAATACAGCCTTTAGAAGACAAACGGCAATTCCAAATGTAGTTTCAGTGAGCAGTCAACATACTACTACCGGTAATAATAGTATTTCAGCGGCATTTGATAATGACCCTACAACTTTCTGGCACAGTAACTATAACGACCCTGTTTCTAGATATCCTCATGAATTAGTGTTTGATATGGGGGCAGGCGCTGTGTTGTCTGGCTTCACTTATTTACCTAGGACTGGAAGTGGTGACGGCGATACAAATGGTAGAATTGGTACATATGATATTTATGTTAGTAACACACTTGGATCATGGGGTACTGCTGTAGTACAAAATGGAACATTCGCAAGCAATGATGCCTTAAAGACTGTAAGATTTACGCCAAGACAAGGACGTTATTTACGTTTTGTTGCAAAAACACCGGCAATAGCTAATCAAGTTTGGGCAACAGCTGCTGAACTATCTGTTTTGAGAGGTGCTACTGCCACAGCCAGTAGCGCATTAAGTATAAGCCCTTCTTCAAATGCTACTGACAATAATGACAATACTATCTGGCAAACTGCTTCAGGTGCAACGGGTTCTCCTTATATTACTTTAGATTTGGGGATCGAATCTAATGTTACCGGTATTGAGTATCTGCCACGTCAGTCAGGTACGACTGGTAGGATTACCTCCTATGAAGTCTTTATAAGTAATTCTTTGAGTAATTTTGGTACACGTGTCGGAACTGGCACATGGAGTTATACTAATAATGCAACAGGTTTAAAAACGGCTAGTTTTCCTGAAAAGAAGGGTCGTTACGTGAGACTTGTATCAACTACTGGTGCTGCTGCATCCGCCGCAGAATTTAGAGCCATTAGTTCAACCATCAATTTTCCGTGTGCCAAGACCATCCAGATCAATGTCGACAAAATAGAAACTTACACTTATACCGATGGCACTTGGTCTCCTACAACTCCAGTTGGAGTGGTTACTGCAAATGATAATATTACTATAGCTTCCGGTGACGCTGTGATTGCCACCAATATCACATTTAATAATTTAATTGTTGAACCTGGTGCATCTCTTACTGTAGATTCAGGTGCAATAGTAAATGCTACTACCACAACTTTAAAGTCGAGATCAAATTCGTATTCTAGCTTAATCGTTAATGGTGAAATAAATGGTGTAGTTAATTATGGGCGCTGGGTCAATAAAATGGGTACGGCTGCAGGTGGAGGCAATGATCTTATTTCCTCCCCATTGACAAATGCAAAATTTAACAATGCTTTTAGGATAGCCAATCCAAATTTACCTCAGAATCCAAGCCAACCTGGTGTTTTTGCGTTTGCACCATATAATGTAATATCTGGTGCTTATGAGAATTATAATATAGGTGCTGATTATTTAGGTGAATTTTCACTTATTTCTGGCACTGGATATAGAGCTGCAACTATAGCTCTGACACCACAAACCGGCAACACCTTGACATTTACAGGAGAGGCTACTAAATCGGATGTAAATATTGCTATTTCTGATGGTGGTTTGGGCGAAGCCTGGAACCTTATCGGAAACCCATATCCATCTTATTTAGATTTTAAAACTTTCTTTGATATCAACATTAATGAATTTAGGCCTGACGGCGCTTATCAAGCTATTTATGGTTATAAAGGAAACTCTAGTGATTGGAATATTTTGAATTATGCCACTGCTGAAACAGATCAGTTAATTGCCCCTGGACAGGGATTCTTTGTTAAAGCCAAAGCAGGTGGAGGTAGTGTTCAATTTACTACAGCTATGAGAAGAAAGGGAGGTTCAGATGATTTTATTGTGGGTAGACCCGGAAGTTCATCAAGAGCATTAAGCAAGCTTAAATTGAGTAGCGCTTCTAAAGAAGTAACCACCAGTGTTTATTTTATTGATGGGACTAGTAGAGGATTAGATGTTGGTTATGATGCTGCTGCCTATGCGGCTACTAAAGTTGATTTTGCAATATTTTCTAAGTTGTTAGAAGATAATTCAGGTCTTGATATCGCTATTCAGTCCTTACCATACACTGATTATAACGATGTGATCGTACCGTTGGGAATCAAGGCCAAAGCAGGAACAGAATTGAGCATCAGTATTGATGAGCTCTCAACACTGCCATCAAACATTAAGGTGTACTTGGAAGATACCCAAAACAATACGCTTACTTTATTAAATGATGAAGCTTTTACTTTTAAGCCTACCACAAATTTAAATGGAGCTGACCGTTTTAATGTTCATTATTCGGCTAAAACGCTGTCCATTGATGATATGAGCGCAAATGATAATTTACGTATTTATACAACAACATCACCTAAAACCTTGTTTATTACAGGGCAATTGTCCGGTCCAACAACAGCGCAACTTTATGATATACATGGACGATTGGTATTGGGTCAAGTTCTCAATATGAATACGACAGAGAATACCATGGATATCTCAACCATGAGCACGGGTGTTTATGTGGTAAAGCTTAATAATGAGCATCAATTTAAAACGCAAAAGCTGATCATTAAATAGAACTTGCAACAGAACTACTTAGTCATATTTAAAGAATAGAATAGATTAAAGCTGAACAATGACATCATTGTTCAGCTTTTTTAATTTATTGCTAATGAAGCCCAAAACTAAAATTGACGGGCACCAGGTTTTGTGTTGATCGCACCCACCAAACGGAAAACGGCGTTTTAAGGTCTTATAACAACTCTATTTTATTGAAGATCGTCGCTTTTTTGTAAAGATGATATCGTCTTAAAGTCTGCTCATTATTTTACAATTTTCATGACTGCTAAATCGTAAATCTGAAAATCAATCCTTATTTTTGCGCATGCAACATAACAAAGTCCTTATTTTAGATTTCGGATCGCAATACACCCAACTTATTGCGAGACGTGTTAGAGAACTCAATATATATTGTGAGATCCATCCATTCAATAAAATTCCAACAGAAATAGAAAGCTTTAAAGCGGTCATTTTATCTGGAGGGCCATCGTCTGTGAGAGCAGAGAATGCACCACATCCAGATTTATCAAAAATTAGAGGCCACATGCCGTTACTGGGCATATGTTATGGCGCCCAATATTTGTCCCATTTTTCTGGAGGATTGGTAGCACCTTCCGATTCGCGCGAGTATGGCAGGACGAATTTATCTTATATTAAGGTAAAAGAACCTCTGTTTAATCATATCGATACGGGCAGTCAAGTATGGATGAGCCATAGTGATACCATTAAAGATTTGCCCACAAACGGTCTGCTAATTGCAAGTACGAAGGACGTTGAAAATGCTGCTTTCATCATCGAAGGAGAGCAAACATATGGCATTCAATTCCATCCTGAAGTTTACCATTCTACGGATGGCAAGCAACTTTTGGAGAATTTTTTGGTCCATATAGCAAAATTGGAACAGGATTGGACACCACAGTCTTTTGTGGAAGAAACCGTGGAGGCTTTACAGGCACAAATTGGTGACGATAAAGTAGTTTTAGGTCTTTCTGGAGGTGTAGATTCTTCAGTGGCTGCAATTTTACTTCATAAAGCCATTGGCAAAAATTTGTATTGCATTTTTGTGAATAACGGATTACTTCGCAAGAACGAATTTGAAAGTGTCCTGACCCAATATGAAGGTATGGGCCTCAATGTAAAAGGTGTTG
Source organism: Gelidibacter pelagius (assembly GCF_017581925.1). Classification (GTDB taxonomy): domain Bacteria; phylum Bacteroidota; class Bacteroidia; order Flavobacteriales; family Flavobacteriaceae; genus Gelidibacter; species Gelidibacter pelagius. Next base: position 32,252 of record NZ_JAGEVG010000003.1, read on the forward strand.
ATGCTTCGGCACGTTTTTTGGATGCTCTTGCGGGTGTAAGCGATCCAGAGTTGAAACGTAAAGCTATTGGTCGTGTGTTCATTGAGGTTTTTGATGATGAAGCGCATCAAATTGAAGATGTAAAATGGTTGGCACAAGGCACTATCTATCCAGATGTAATAGAAAGTGTTTCTGCAACTGGAGGCCCAAGTGCTACTATTAAAAGTCATCATAACGTTGGAGGTTTGCCTGATTTTATGAAACTTAAAATAGTAGAGCCTTTAAGAGCATTATTTAAGGATGAGGTGAGACGGGTTGGTGCTTCCATGGAAATGGACGAAAACATCTTAGGTCGACATCCGTTTCCAGGGCCTGGATTGGCTATTCGTATTTTAGGCGATATTACTGCCGAAAAAGTACGTATCCTACAGGAGGTGGATGCGGTATTTATCAATAATCTTAAATCCTGGAATTTATACGATAAAGTATGGCAAGCGGGAGCAATCTTGTTGCCTGTAAATAGCGTTGGAGTGATGGGTGATGAGCGTACCTACGAAAAATGCGTTGCTCTAAGAGCGGTGGAAAGCACAGATGGTATGACTGCAGATTGGGTGAATTTACCGTATGAATTTTTGCAAAATACATCCAATGAAATAATAAATAAAGTAAAAGGCGTTAATAGAGTAGTCTATGACATTAGTTCTAAGCCGCCTGCAACTATTGAATGGGAATGAACAATTCCTGCGAAGGCAGGAATCTCATCAATAATAGAAAAACAAGAAGTTAAGAAATTCCATTCTTCCTTTTTGAAGAGGAGTTAGAACAGGAATATAAAACTATATCAATGAAAAAACTCATTTTAATTTGTGTCATTACCTTGTCTTGCAGTTGGTTTGCCCATGCACAAAAGTTTAAAGCGCATACGGTAAAGCAAGGAGAAACTGTAGAGTCGATCGCAAAAAAATACCAAGTATCTGTTTCTGATATTTATGCCTTGAACCCGGATGCCAAGAAGAAATTGAATCTAAACTCAGTTTTGATCATTCCAAATGCAGCTGCTATTTCATCTGATGCCACAACGGAAACCAAGGAGTTGATCGGTTATATATCCCATAAGGTAAAGCGCAAGGAAACACTCTATAGCCTTTCAAAAGAATACAATGTTGAAATTGATGATATAAAAAAACACAATAAGCGCTTATATTCTGAGAATTTAAGAAGGGGTGATCAGATCAGGATTCCGAAGTACAAAACAGTAGTTTCAATGGTAACACCAAGTAATGCCATTAAAACCTACAAGGTGCAACCTAAAGAAGGGAAATGGCGTGTGGCCTATAAATTTGGAATCACCGTTGCAGAATTGGAAACATTGAATCCTGGTATGAACGAAGTACTACAGCCAGGAGACGAAATAAATGTGCCAAACACGACCGATGAAAAAGTCATTGATGACAGTTTTAATTATTACACGGTCCAAAAAAGTGAAGGCTATTATCGTTTGAAGATAAAATTAGGTTTGACCCAAGAGGATTTGGAAAAACTTAATCCAGAATTAAAAATCGATGGATTAAAAGAAGGCATGGTTTTAAAAGTCCCTCATAATGTTACTGTTGGAGAAGTCGTTGGGCAAGTTGAAGAAACAAATCTCACTAAAAATTTAAGGAATTTAAAAACAAAGCAAATTGCGGTCATGTTGCCATTCCGCTTGAGTAGAGTGGATACAGATTCAGTTCAGGAAGCAAAAGAGATGATTAAAACAGATAGACGTCTGTCTGTTTCCCTCGATTTTCATTCGGGTGTTTTAATGGCTGTAGATTCAGCAAAACAATTAGGTATTTCTACCAGATTGAAGGTTTTTGATACTGAAGATCAACTTTCTGAAATTTCTAAAATTTTGAATAGTAATGACTTTTCTAACTATGACGCGGTTATTGGGCCTTTAATGGCAAATAATTTAGACCGTGTGGCGCGAGCCTTGGAAAAGGATGGCGTTCCAGTAATTTCACCAATAACTAAACCAGAGCAATTGTATGGCAACGTTTTTCAAACCATTCCTGAACCACAGATGCTTGAAAAGGCCATCATTCAATTTGTGAAAGATGATGCATCGAAAGTCAATGTGGTCATCATAGCGGATCATTCAAAGAGAGAGAATAGTAATCGGTTGAAATCTGAATTTCCAAGTGCAAAACAAATCTTCTCTCGAAAAAACGATGGCCGAGATGCTTATTATATAATGGCTACCGATTTAAGTGGCGCTTTTTCAAATGGCAAAAATTATGTCTTTTTGGAGACTGCCAACGAGGCTTTAGTGTCAAATGTAACGAGCATGCTAAATGGGTTGACCAATAGGAACCATGACATTATTTTGGTCACTACCAATAAAACCGATGCCTTTGAAGGCGCAAATGTGTCTAATTATCATTTAGCAAGTCTGAAATTTCACTATCCAAACATCCATAAAAGCTTGAATTCAGATCAACAGAATAGTTTTGTTAAATCATACAAGAGCAAATACGGTATTGAGCCAAATAAGTTTGCAGCGAGGGGCTTTGACCTTACATTAGATGTTCTTTTACGCTTGGCATCTGATGAAGATTTGTACAAGGCATCAAGCAATGCCGTTGAAACCCAATACACTGAAAATAAATTCAGATATGCTAAACAGTTGAATGGTGGTTATTACAACGAAGCCATTTATATTGTAAAATACACAAGTGATCTTACCATAGAAGAAGCAAAATTATGACCTCAAAAGTAGTTTACCTTGGCGATTTAAGAACGGAGTGTACACATATTAAATCGGGAGATGCATTTATCACCGACGCGCCAACTGATAATAACGGTAAGGGATTGGCGTTCTCTCCTACGGACACTGTTGCTACTGGATTGGCAAGTTGTATGATGACCGTTATGGGCATCAAGGCGAGGGATATGGGTGTAGATATGACAGGTGCAACCTCTGAAGTCACCAAAATCATGGCCAGCAATCCAAGACGGATTTCAAAAATTGAAGTAATCATGGATTTACCGTTCGAAACAGATGATAAAACAAGAAAAATTCTTGAAAACACAGGTAGAACCTGCCCTGTCCTTTATAGTCTTCATCCAGACATAGAAAAAGCCATCACCTTTAAGTGGGCGTGATGATTTACAAACTACTTTTTATTTTGGCATTGACCCTTATCGGATCATCCAGTAATGAAGATGTTTTGGAGTGGCAGGAAAATGTTCAACTCAAATGGTCAGATTTTAAAGGGGAACCCAAAGATCTTGGAGATATTGTGGCCATAACATCCTCTGGAATTTCATTTAGGTTTTCCATTAAGGAAGGAAATGGTGAAGTGATAGGATTTGACACTCAAGTACAAGCCCATTTTTATCCAAAACGTTCTTGGGTGCATAAGAAAAAATCGTCTGACCATATTCTTGCCCATGAGCAATTGCATTTTGATATTACAGAATTACATGCGCGTAAATTCAAAAAAGAAATCACCCAACTAAATATTTCCAAGGACATCAAACGAGATCTAAATAGTACGTATAAACGCATCAATAAAGAGATGACAGTCATGCAACATAGTTATGATATAGAATCGAACTACTCCAGAAATATTATTATGCAGGCTGCTTGGAAAATAAAGATAGATGACGCTTTGAAAGTCTATGACGATTATAAAAAACATCCATAACTTGTGATAGAACCCGATAAAAACTTCCTCATCAAACTTGCACATACCAAAATGCCTTTCGGCAAATATGAAGGGAGGTATCTAATTGAGTTGCCTGAGTATTATGTGGTTTGGTATCATAACAAAGGTTTTCCCAAGGGGCAACTTGGTCTGATGCTTGCAACCGTATATGAGCTAAAATTAAATGGTTTAGAGGACTTAATTCGGAACATAAAAAAGACGTATCCAAAGTAATTTTTTAACTTTAAAAATCTAAAAATTCTTTTCCCAATGGATGCAGAATCAACTAAAAAGAAAAAGTCAGAGCATTTGGAAGAAAACTTCAAATTAAAGCACCTCCCTTCTTTATTTGTGAAAAGTTTCAAGACTTGGAATGATGAGGATCCATTTCGTTTGAGTGCCGTTGTGGCGTATTATGCCGTGCTGTCTTTGCCTGGACTTATTGTTATTTTGATCAATATTGTGGGCAGTATTTGGGGCCCTGCTATTGTACAAGGTCAATTGACACAAGAGATTAGTGAAGTGTTAGGACAGGACGCTGCCGATATCATTAAAACAATCATTACCGAGACACTCAATACGGAGAAGAATATTATTTCTACCCTTATTGGAATTGCCAGTATTATTTTTGGAGCCACAGGGGTGTTTTACCAATTACAGATTTCGCTCAATAAAATCTGGAAAGTAGATGGCTCAGAAAAATTCAGTTTCAAAAAATTGCTTACAGACCGTGCCAGAAGTTTTGCTTTTATATTGGTCATTGGGTTTTTATTGCTGATTAGTTTTATAGTTTCTGCAATTTTAGGAGTGTTGAGTAATTATATAAAAGAAGTATTCCCACATATTGTACTCTATATTGCTTATTTGTTGGATTTGGTGCTGTCTGTGGCTGTTGTTACAACACTATTTGCTCTGATGTTCAAATACATGCCAGATGCAAAAATCAAATGGAAAACGGTGTGGATTGGTGCCTTTATCACCGCGCTTCTCTTTACGCTTGGTAAGTATTTATTGGGTCTTTATTTTGGAACTGCCAATCCTGGATCAACTTATGGTGCCGCTGGGGGCATTGTTTTAGTCTTGCTTTGGGTGTCTTATTCGTGTCTCATCTTCTTTTTTGGAGCAGCGTTTACTAAAGAATTTTCAAAACAATATGGGCACGATTCGCATACAATTTCTGAAGTGCTTGAGCAAATTGAAAAAGAGGAGCGAGACTCCCAGAATAATCAAGATCCTCGAGACGACCTTACGAGTTATGACTAAGGAATGGTCTTTTCGATCAAGGCAAGCCTCGCGGTATTAAAACCCACTAGTGGAAATCATTCGTCTTAAAATTTAAAACTTATCTTTGTAAAAATTATCAATAAGATGCATAAAGCAGGTTTTGTAAATATTATCGGGAATCCAAATGTTGGTAAATCAACATTGATGAATGCCTTTGTGGGTGAAAAATTATCCATTATCACATCTAAAGCACAAACTACAAGGCACCGTATTCTTGGAATTGTCAATGGCGATGATTTTCAGGTTATTTTATCCGATACACCAGGAATTATCAAGCCGGCGTACGAACTTCAGGCATCCATGATGGATTTTGTGAAGTCTGCCTTTGACGATGCTGATGTGCTGATATATATGGTGGAAATAGGAGAACAGGAACTTAAGGATGAAGCCTTCTTTAAAAAAATTACCAACTCAAAAATTCCAGTGTTGCTATTGTTGAATAAGATTGACAAGTCCGACCAACAACAATTGGAAAAACAAGTGCAATTATGGTCTGAAAAAGTGCCGAATGCGGAAATCTATCCAATTTCAGCCTTGGAGGGATTTAATGTTAAAGAAGTTTTCGGTAGAATTATTGAACTCTTACCCGAATCGCCAGCATTTTATCCAAAAGATCAATTGACGGACAGACCGGAACGGTTTTTTGTAAATGAAACCATTCGGGAGAAAATTCTGATGCATTACAAAAAAGAGATTCCCTATGCCGTTGAAATTGATACCGAGGAGTTTTTTGAAGAAGAGACCATAATCCGCATGCGATCTGTTATTATGGTAGAGCGCGAAACTCAAAAAGGAATCATCATCGGCCACAAAGGTGCTGCTTTAAAAAGAGTTGGCATAGAAGCCAGAAAAGACTTGGAACTGTTTTTCGGAAAACAAGTCCATTTGGAATTGTACGTGAAAGTCAATAAAAACTGGCGAAGTGACCAGAAGCAGTTGAAACGCTTTGGGTATAATCAGAAGTAGTTTTTTAAGTCTTCAGTCCTCAGTAAGCAGTATTCAGTCTCAGTTTTGAGTTGAAGTTCAATACAAAACTGACCGACAAATACAGATTCGTATATGTTTTCAAAATCTCTTTGTGAATGCTCTGTGTATTAACTTGGTAGTGGGTAGTCGGTAGAGGTTAGTAGGTAGAAGTATTGCTCGACCCGAAATCTACTATACAAAGCTCATTTCACAAAAATAATATAAACTCTCTGCGGACCTCCGTGCATCTCCGCGAACCTCCGTGTAATAATCTCTATATCAATCCATTCGTTTTTAGAGTTGTATTCATAAAATCATAAAGTCCATGCATTTCATCTTTCCCCTTTGCCCTTCCAAACCGACCGGCAAAATATAGTCCAAACCAAACCGCCACCATTAAAATCATCAGCCCCATTGGAAACGCATAAGGGTTTTTTAAAGTCCAATTAGTATAGGTCCAAATGCCGAAGGCGATAAAAAGCCCTGCAACTAAAAAATGCAGAAACATAAACATGGTCCAAACTGTCGGATTTGGTCCAAATAATCCATGGAGTGTAGAAGTTTTGTCGTCTATCTCATTTATTTCCAAATGCAATTGTGGCGACCAAAACTGTTGTTCATGAGTGGGCAGTCGGATGAAGACATGATCGTCGACCCGAACTATTTTATAAGTTTTAGATGTGGATTTTGCGTCTTCAAAAGTTTTGAGAATAAACGCATTCCCGTAGTTTAATTCCATTTTAAAACGCGGCCTAAGAACAATTTCATTTGATAATGACATAGATATAATTTTAAAGCGTTGAAAAATACTCTATTTTTTTCAGAAAGGAAACACTACCTTTGCAAACAATTTGAAAGTCATGAGTAGTATAGTAGCCATAGTAGGTCGTCCAAATGTAGGAAAGTCAACGTTATTCAATCGTTTAATCAAACGGAGGGAAGCTATCGTCGATGCCGTAAGTGGTGTGACCAGAGATAGACATTATGGGAAATCAGAGTGGAATGGACGTGAGTTCTCTGTGATCGATACTGGAGGATATGTTGTTGGTAGTGATGATGTTTTTGAAGTTGAAATCGACAAACAGGTGGAGCTTGCTATTGATGAAGCCGATGTCATCATTTTTGTGGTAGATGTCGAAACCGGGGTGACAGGAATGGATGAGGACGTTGCCAAATTGCTGAGACGGGTCAACAAGCCTGTGTTTTTAGCCGTCAATAAAGTGGATAATAATAAGCGCGCAGAAAATGCCGTGGAATTTTATTCCTTGGGCTTGGGAGACTATTTTACAATTGCCAGTATTAACGGAAGCGGCACGGGAGATTTGCTTGATGCCGTGGTAGCAGCATTGCCTGAATACGTTGAAGAGGAAGAAAGTGATTTACCAAGATTTGCGGTTGTAGGCCGTCCTAATGCTGGAAAGTCTTCTTTTATCAATGCGCTTATTGGCGAGGAACGTTATATCGTCACTGATATTGCTGGAACGACGAGAGATGCCATTGACACTAAATATAACCAATTCGGATTTGAATTTAATTTGGTAGATACTGCGGGAATCCGTCGTAAATCGAAGGTAAAGGAAGATTTGGAATTTTACTCAGTGATGCGAAGTGTCAGGGCCATTGAACACTGTGATGTCGTAATCTTGGTCCATGATGCCACACGGGGTTTTGATGGACAGGTTCAGAATATATTTTGGTTGGCTGAACGCAACAGAAAAGGTATTGTAATTTTAGTCAACAAATGGGACTTGGTTGAAAAGGAGACCAATACTGTGAGAGATTACGAAAAACAAATCCGCAAAGAGATTGAACCTTTTACTGATGTTCCAATTGTCTTTATTTCGGTTCTCAACAAGCAGCGTATTTTTAAGGCTATTGAAACTGCGGTTGAAGTTTATAACAATCGCTCTAAGAAAATAAAAACAAGTAAACTCAATGAGGTGTTATTGCCAATTATTGAGAATAACCCACCACCTGCATTAAAAGGTAAATACGTTAAAATTAAATACATTATGCAGTTGCCAACACCGCAACCTCAGTTTGCTTTTTTCTGTAATTTACCACAATATGTAAGGGAGCCTTACAAGCGTTTTTTAGAAAATAAACTTCGTGAAGAATTCAATTTTCATGGTGTTCCCATCAGTATATACATGCGTAAAAAGTAAAGTTTAGACTTTATTTATAGTTTTTTTTAGATTTGCGTTGGATTTCTCTTTTATATTCGTTTCTTGAAAGCTATTAATCATCAATCAGACGCATGAGAAAACTTCTGTGTATGTTCATATTATTGTGGGCATGTATGGCCTTTTCCCAAGGTAAACCTTTTAAAATTTCAGGTACTTTAATTTCAGAGGTAGATCAGGCACCATTAGAATCGGCAACCATTTATTTGGAAACTCTTAAAGATTCTACTTTGGTAACCTATACCATTTCTGATAAGAACGGCGCTTTTACTTTGGACAATAGGACTTATGAAGATTCCTTAAACTTGATTATTTCCTATATAGGGTTTGAAACGTATACCCGAATTCTCAAAATCGGCAAAGATCCTCTCAACCTGAAAAATATTCCGCTAAAAACAGCTAATGTACTCGATGAGGTCTTAGTGAAGTCCAGAGCACCAATTACCGTGAAAAAAGATACTTTGGAATTTAACGTGGCTTCGTTTAAAACCAAAAAAGATGCCACTGTTGAAGATCTTTTAAAAGAACTTCCTGGAGTAGAGGTTGACGAAGATGGAACGATTAAAATCAACGGGAAAGAAGTAAGTGAAATTCTTGTAAACGGAAAACCATTCTTCGGAAATGATCCTACAATTACTACAAGGAATTTAACCAAGGAGCTTATTGAGAAAGTCCAAATTACAGATAAAAAATCCAAAGCAGAGGCATTTACTGGAGAGCAAGGGGATAAGGAGAGTAAATCGATCAACTTAACAATCAAAGAAGAAAACAATAAAGGAGTTTTTGGACGTGTTGCGGCGGGAGCTGGAACGGATGAACGTTATGAGTTTGCTGGGCTCGTCAATATTTTCGATAATGAACAGCGCATAAGCGTTCTGGCCGGCGGAAATAATATTAATTCGGCTGGGTTTAGTTTTGGTGAACTGCATAAGATGTTTGGTTCCGTGAACAGTGTGAGTTTCAGTGGCAGTGATTCCTTTGTCATTGATGGACGATCATTTGGAGGTGGTCAAGGTATCACAACATCAGAAACTGCAGGGGTGAATTATGCTGATGAATTGGGTGAGGGGAATGATGTTTCTGCAGACTATTTTTATTCTTCGAGCCATTCAGATAATGCATCAATTGTAGAACGTGAAAATATTTTACCTGATTCCAGGTATTTTTCAAATTCTTCTTCAAACTCAATTAATGATACAGAAGCGCATAGTGTAAATACCGCTTTTGATATCAAAATTGATTCTACATTTTTAATTAATGTTAGACCTTCCTTCCGCTTCTCAAATTCGAGGAATAGCTTTGAAAAGGAAGAGACCTCACGTGATGAGAATAATACATTGATGAATCAAGGAAAAACATCTTCTTTTGTAAAAATTATCGGTAAGAATTTTGGAAACAATTTGAGTTTGACCAAGCGTTTTGGCAAAGACGGAAGTTTTATTAGGGTAAATATGAATGCCGATGTAAATGCGAATAATTCTTCTGATTTTCTAAATTCAGAAACTAATATCTATGGTAATGATCCCAACGCTATTGTAAGAGATCAATTTATTGATGGGGAAAGGACTTCGAATAGGTTAGATTTAGGTTTTACCTATCGATTACCTCTGCAGGCAAAAAAATGGTTTTTAGATTTTAAATATGCATATGATATAGATAAGCGAAAAGATCTCAGAAGTACTTTTGACTTTGATCAGCAGTCTCAATCGTATGATAGTTTCAATTCAACTTTAAGTACAGATTTCATCAATAAGAACCATAAGCATACTCCAAATATTAAATTAGTATATAACTCAGAAAAGACGAATATTAGTTTGGGATCCGGTTATAGTTTTACAAAACTAGAAAATGCTGATAGATTAAGACCGGATTAAGCTTAAATCAAACTTACGATTTCTTGGAGTTGAATGCGAATTTCAATTATCGGTTCAATGCGAAGTCTTCATTTTATGCGGACTATAATTTGGGAAATAATACGCCTGAAATAGCACAATTACAACCGTTCACAGACGTTTCTGACCCCTTGAACACCATAACAGGAAATCCCAACTTAAGTCCTTCAAAAACACATCGAATAAGTGTAGATTATAACAATTATGATTATCAAAAGCGTAGCGGGTTTTACGTTTATGCCAATGCTCGTATTGTTGATGATCAGGTGGTTTCAAAATCGCAGATTGACGAAAATTTTGTTCGGACCACAACCTATACAAATGTCAACGGTAACTATAACTCGTATATTGGTTCCAGTTTAAGCAAGGATTTTAAAATTGACTCACTTCAGACGGTAAAGATGAACTTAGGATTGTTTGCCAATGCGAATAATCGGGTCAATTTCAACAATAATATTGAATATGCTGCATTAAGCATTGGTCTTAATCCTTCAATTGGAGTGACTTATACCTGGATAAACATATTTGAAATAAGGCCAAATTACCGACTGTCAATCACTAATACGCGATATGATCTGGACGATTTTGAAGATCGAAATTTTTTAAGACATAGTGTTGGCATTCGAACAGCTACTTTTATGCCCAAAAAACTGGAATGGCGCAACGATATCAGTTTCACCTATAATAGGGATGTCGCAGAAGGATTTCAAAAAAGCGCCTGGTTTTGGAATACTACCTTGGCTTATTCCGTTTTAAAGGACAAAGGAAATATAACTTTAAAGGTCTATGACTTGTTGAATCAGAATACAAACGCACAACGTATTGCCACTGATAATTATATTCAAGACTCACAAAGTACTGTCTTGGAACAGTACTTTATGCTGAGCTTTAGTTGGAAATTTAATAGCTTGGGACCAAAGGGAGAGAGTGGACGGGGAGAGATTTTTATGATGGACTAAAAATCTCTAAACCCTAAATCCCAAATAACAATTCACGAAGCGTGTCTTTAGATTGTTTTTTTTGAATTTAACTACTTGTATTCCGAAACGAAATGAAACTTAATACTCGGATATGTTTGTTGCGTCATTTGCAATGAAAATTGAGAATCCGCTAAAAACACCAATTGATCTTGTTTATCCTTTGCCAAATACCGATGTTTTACTCTTAAAAATTCTTTGAATTCATCATTTTTTGGATCGGTAGGTTCTACCCAGCAAGCCTTAAATACATTTAGGTTTTCATACGTACATTTAGCACCATATTCATGCTCCAATCGGTATTGGATGACTTCATACTGTAAAGCACCAACGGTTCCGATGACCTTTCTGCCATTGAGTTCCAGTGTAAACAATTGTGCCACACCTTCATCCATTAACTGATCGATACCTTTATAAAGTTGCTTTGATTTTAATGGATCAGCATTATTGATGTATCTAAAGTGTTCAGGAGAAAAACTCGGAATACCTTTATAGTTGATGTTCTCACCTTCGGTAAGCGTATCACCAATTTTAAAATTACCCGTATCATGTATCCCAACAATATCTCCAGGATAAGAGATGTCCACAATTTCTTTCTTTTCTGCAAAAAAGGCATTTGGACTGGAAAATTTCATTTTTTTATTGTTTCTAACGTGCAGATAAGGTTTGTTGCGTTCAAAAGTGCCCGAAACAATTTTTATAAATGCCAAACGGTCACGATGGTTCGGATCCATGTTAGCGTGGATTTTAAATACAAAGCCGGTAAACTCCTTTTCATCTGGTTGCACCAAACGCTCCTCACTTTGTTTAGGTCTTGGTTTTGGCGCAATTTCAACGAAACAGTCCAATAATTCACGAACCCCAAAATTATTTAAGGCAGATCCGAAAAATACAGGTTGTTGTGTTCCATTTAAATATTCGTCTCTATCAAATGTAGGGTAGATTCCTTCTACCAGTTCGATTTCTTCACGAAGCGTGTCCGCTGCTTTTTTTCCAATCAGTGCATCTATTTCTTTAGATTCCAAATCGGAAATTTCAATGGTTTCTTCAATACTTTTTCGACTACTGCCACTAAACAGGTTGATGTTTTTCTCCCAGAGATTATAAATCCCTTTAAAGTCGTAGCCCATACCTATCGGAAAACTCATTGGAATAACTCTTAAGCCAAGTTTTTGTTCAACTTCATCCAATAGATCAAATGCATCTCGTCCTTCACGATCGAGTTTATTGATAAACACAATCATCGGAATCTTTCGCATTCTACAGACTTCTACTAATTTTTCGGTCTGTTCTTCAACACCTTTTGCAACGTCAATAACAACTATTACGCTGTCAACGGCGGTTAAAGTTCTAAAAGTATCTTCGGCAAAATCCTTGTGCCCGGGCGTATCGAGAATATTTATTTTTATGCCTTCATACTCAAAAGCCAACACGGAAGTAGCGACAGAAATTCCACGCTGACGTTCAATTTCCATAAAGTCACTCGTCGCACCTTTCTTAATTTTATTGCTTTTAACCGCACCAGCTTCTTGGATGGCACCACCAAATAACAACAATTTCTCGGTAAGTGTTGTTTTTCCAGCATCTGGATGCGCAATAATACCAAACGTTCGTCGTCTTTCTATTTCTTTTTTAAAACTCATATTCTGCTTAAAATGGGATGCAAAGATACTATTATTGAGGGCAAATTTAGTAGAAGAATTAAACCGATTTTAATTTTAAGTTAACATTGGTGCTTTTTATAACTTTTGTTGGTATTTTTGTAAGCTATGACTGAAGAAAGAGTAATTCTCGTTAATGAAAAAGACGAGCAAATTGGCCTCATGCCAAAGATGGAGGCGCACGAAAAAGCACTTTTACACCGCGCTTTTTCCGTGTTTATCTTTAATAATAAAAATGAGCTGATGTTGCAGCAACGTGCGGCACACAAATACCATTCGCCCTTGCTTTGGGCAAATACCTGTTGTAGCCACCAACGTGAAGGCGAAACCAATATTGAAGCCGGAAAACGTAGGCTTCAGGAAGAAATGGGTTTTGTGGCGGAATTGGAAGACACCATTTCATTTATTTATAAAGCACCTTTTGATAATGGCCTAACGGAACACGAGTTTGACCATGTCCTTATCGGTAATTATGAAGACGCGCCTATTATTAATCCGGATGAGGTTGCGGCTTGGAAATGGATGCCTTTGGAGGAAGTAAAAGAAGACATGCTAAAACAGCCAGAGATTTACACAGAATGGTTTAAGATCATTTTTGATAAGTTCTATGAACATATAAATAGAGGATAATCATGATTGTTACGGTTAGCAGAAAAGCACATTTTAATGCCGCACACCGTCTTTTTAGAAAGGATTGGAGCGATGAGAAGAATGCCGAGATTTTCGGTAAATGCAGTAATCCCAATTACCATGGCCACAATTATGAATTGACCGTAAGTGTCACCGGTGGTATTGATCATGAGACCGGATTTGTGATGGATTTGAAAGTTTTGAAAGACATCATAAAGGAGGAGATTGAAGATTACCTTGATCATAAAAATTTAAATATTGAGGTGGAAGAGTTTAAAACCTTAAACCCTACCGCCGAAAATATCGCTGTTGTGATCTACGACAAAATAAAACCAAGATTGAAGCCATCACTTGATCTGACCATTACTTTGTACGAAACGCCTCGTAATTTTGTAACCTATTCAGGTACTTAATTCATAAAAGACTATAAATTCTCATCCCGAATTGTCGGGACTTGCAGTTCTGAACAAAAACAAGCTATTTTGAAAAACACGTTATATCCATTAAAATTCCAACCCATTTTGAAAGATAAAATTTGGGGTGGTGAAAAATTAAAATCCTTATTGAATAAAGATTCGCAATTGTCGAATGTTGGCGAGAGTTGGGAAATCAGCGATGTGGAAGGCGATACGTCTGTGGTTATAAATGGAAATCTGGAAAACCAATCCTTAAAACATTTGTTGAGTACTTACAAAGCCGATTTGATTGGAGAAAAGAATTATAAGCAGTTCGGAAATAAGTTTCCATTATTGATCAAGTTTATAGATGCCAAAGAAGATTTGTCCATTCAATTGCATCCCAATGATGAATTGGCTGCAAAACGTCACAACTCCTTTGGCAAAACGGAAATGTGGTATGTGATGCAAGCGGATAAAGGTGCCAATTTGATTGTGGACTTTAATCAGAAAATGACACCTGAGCTCTATCTTGAACATTTAAATAACAAATCGCTTCCAAATATTCTCAATTTTGACAAGGTGAAGGCGGGTGATACTTATTTTATTGAAGTAGGTCGGGTACACGCTATTGGAGCAGGAGTTTTATTGGCCGAAATTCAGCAAACCAGTGATATTACGTATCGTATTTATGATTGGGATCGGACAGATGACTTTGGCAATGAGCGTGAACTTCATACGGATTTGGCCATGGATGCCATTGGGTTTGATATGGAAGACAATTTTAGAGTGTCTTATGATAAGACATCCAATCATTCCAACCCAATGGTGAGCTGTCAATATTTTACAACCAACTATTTAAAAGTTGATAATGAGCTTCAAAAAGAAAACACGTTCGATTCGTTTGTTATTTATATCTGCGTGGAAGGTGAAGCTGAAATCAAGACGGCCACCCATTCTGAAGTCATAAAAAAAGGAGAGACTATCTTGCTTCCTGCGGCGATTAGCACTTATCAAATCGTTTCCGAAGGTGCAACATTATTGGAAGTTTATGTGTAGTTAAAATATACCCAATCCATTGTAGAGGAGATGTTATAATTGATTACTTTTGTAAAAATTTTAAAAAATATAAAAATGGCAAATGTTAGAGACCTAAAAAAGGATATTAATTATGTTTTAGGCGATATTATTGAAGCGGCTTATGTATGGGAATATGCACACACTGGCAAAGACACAAAGAAAACTGAAGCTATTGTTGATGAAGCTATCAATACTTTTGATGAATTGATTGCAAAAGTCAATGAGAAAAAAGTAGAGAACAAAAAAGCACACTTTAAAGCTATCAATGCTGAATTGGAAACAAAAGGTCAAGCGCTGATTGAAAAAATCAATGCATTAGATTAATTTATTTTAAAAGATTTGCAAATATGATTTTCAAGATTATATTTGCAGTCTCTTGCGCCGATGTAGCTCAGCTGGCTAGAGCAGCTGATTTGTAATCAGCAGGTCGTGGGTTCGAGTCCCTCTATCGGCTCTTTGTAAAACCTCTCTTTTTTGAGAGGTTTTTTTGTTTCTTATATTTTGAAGCATAAAATGCTATTTCTTTTTTAAACAGAGGGTCTGTCCATAATGTTTATTTTATTTAACTTAGCATCACTATGAGGAAAAAAATCGCATTGCTTTTAGTGTTGGTTGTAGTAGGTTTTGCATTTGTGAAATCACCAGTAGCGCAATTACCTGAAGGATTTGTCTACGTTAAGGATCATATTCCTGATTTGGAAGTTGAATTGCGATATTTCACCAACAATAACTTTATCGGAATGCCCATTGAAGGCTATAAGTCCAACAGATTGATTTTTACTTCTGAAGCCACAGAAGCCTTAAAAAAAGTACAGGAGGATCTGCGCTATCAAAATCTCTGCTTAAAAGTGTATGATGCCTATAGACCGCAACGTGCCGTAGATCATTTTGTTGCTTGGTCGAAAGATTTGACAGACACAATTCAAAAGCGCGAATTTTATCCAGAAGTCGACAAGCAGTTTTTATTTAGGGACGGCTATATCGCTTCAAGATCTGGGCACAGTAGAGGTAGTACCATCGATTTGACCATTATTGATGCTGATACTGGAGAACCTTTAGATATGGGTGGCCCTTATGATTTTTTTGGTGAGCTATCTTGGTTGGATTATACCAATCTCACGGAAGCGCAATTGCGAAATCGACAACTCTTACAGGATGTGATGCTGAAATACAATTTTAGAAATTACCCTAAAGAATGGTGGCATTTTACCTTGAGATGGGAGCCATTTCCGGATACTTATTTTGATTTTGCGGTGGAATGAATTTCCCGCAGACCCGCCTGTCGGCCGGGCAGGTTACGCAGATTTCGCAGAAGATTCCAAAAAAAACAAAACTTTCTGACGGGAGTAAATATCAATAATACCAATTTAATTACATTGTTTATTTGGTATAACTACTGTTGGGGGAAATAAAATGAAATCAATAGAATAAGATTCTGCCTTTTATTCCCGACAAATTTGTTAACGTCTTATAAATTATTTGATCACTTCTTCCTCAGGTTTAAAAGCCAGAAGATCATCTATGGTCATCACGGTAACAGAATGATAATTTGGCCGTGACTTTTCGTAAATTTTCAGCGCGTCTTCCAATCTATCATTTCTTTTGAAGGCTTTAAAAATAGTTTCCACATACCAACGTCGGCCTACAGATGTCAAGAAATCTTCAATTTTAGCGTCCACATTTCTTCCGTGATAATCATGATTTATAGCCTGTTCGTACCAAACCATTTGAATATAAGAGTTTGAGGAATTGGTCAGGTTTAATAGATCGTCCAAGGTTTTCATTTGCTCCACCGTCATGGTTGCAGGAAGATTTCTAATAAAGTGCACCCATTCCTGAGGTGTCCAATCTTTAGTGATTTCTTTATCAAATTCGTTGTTGACGATAAATTCTTGAAGAATTTCTTCGACATTTTTGAATTTATCAGAAGTTATGACCGCTTGGTTTTTAGGCACCCCTGGCTGATTGACCCATTGATCCGTATTAAAGGTCATCTTGTTTTTTTCTAATAGATTCGTGTTGAGGTAAGTCACAAATTTCTCTGTAGTCATTGTTGAGAAGGCATGTTCCTTAAAATACTGTTTTAAAAATGCATCAAATTTATTGCGTCCGACTGTTTCTTCCAAGGTTCTTAAAAAGAGATAGCCTTTGTCATAAGCAATACTGTTCATACCATCGTCAGGATTTTTGCCTTTTAAATTGAGTTTCAATTTGGTGGCATTTGGCGTGTCTTTTAAATATTCCAATTCATCGTCTAAATCCTGCCTGCTGATTAGGGCCAGCATATCGGCACGTTCATTTCCGTAGAGGGCTTCCATGATGCGCATTTCAAAATACACAGTAAAGCCTTCGTTGATCCAAAAATCATTCCATGTGGTGTTTGTGACCAGGTTACCAGACCATGAATGTGCGAGCTCATGAGCAATCAATGAGGTCAAGCTTTTATCGCCGGCAATAACAGTTGGCGTTGCAAAAGTCAATCTTGGGTTTTCCATCCCACCGAAAGGAAAGCTCGGCGGCAGGACAATGACGTCAAACTGTTCCCAAACATAATCGCCATAAAGATTTTCAGCTGCTGACACCATCTTTTCCATATCAGAAAACTCATCGAATGCTTTATTAAGCATAGATTTTTCAGCATAAACACCAGTACGTTCGCTAATCGCTTTGTAACTTAAATCGCCAACTGCCAATGCGATTAGGTATGCAGGAATGGCCTGTTTCATTCTGAAGTGATACAAACCGTCTTCAGTTTTTTCCTTCGGATTTTCAGCGCTCATGACTGCCATCAAACCTTTGGGCACTTGCACAGTGGCCTCATAGGTCAAACGTATTTGTGGGCTATCTTGAATGGGAATCCAGGTTCTCGTCAAAATCGCCTGTCCTTGTGTAAATAGAAAAGGTTTGGTTTTATCAGCTGTTTGTTTAGGTTTTAACCACTGTAAAGCTTCCGAGTCTTTTGTGGTTTTATAGATAATTTCGATTTTCTTGGTGTCTTTTTTAATGGTAATGGTCAGCGGCTGTCCCAAAATTTTGTCGTTGGCTCCCAATGAGAATTCGGTTTCTTTGCCATCGGCCATGACAGATTCGATAGTTAAGTTTTTTGAATCTAAGATTATTTGTGTGCTATTATTATTGACAATGTCATAAATGGCTTTTCCAGTTATAATTTCGTTTTCAAAATCGACAGCAATCTCTAAATTCAAGTGATTGACAAACGCATTATTTGGTTTGGCATAAGAATGTGGCTCTTCTACATAACTATAAATAACTACTTCTTCTTTTTCTTTAGATTCTGCGCAGCCAGCCATAACAAATAGGATTAAATAAAATAAAAGTTTGGGAGTATTCATGATGGTTTAAATCGATTAAGTTATCTAAGATAATATTTAAAAGGGTGAAATTAGAGTTGGAAATACCAAAATGCCCAGTACATTAATCCAAACTGTAAAGGAATTCGCAATAACAAGACCCACACCGGAATGCCAGCACCTGCTTTTTTGCTGGTCAACATATAATAATGAACGATTAAGAACACGACGAGCATCGCAATAATACCTGATATAGCGAGGTTTTTTGTTGAAGGAAAACACAAGCCAACACCCAGCATAATCTCCGCTATCCCGCTAAGGAATACCAGGAGTTTAGGTTTAGGTAAGTATCTTGGCATGATGCGTAAATACATTTTAGGTTTGATAAAATGCATAGTGCCGGCAAACACGTAGATTGCTGCCATTAAGTAAAGATGCCAAGGATATATCATGGGTTATTAGTCTTTATAAACATTAAAAGTGAGTCCGATACCGTAATTATTTAGTCCTGATTGGAGGAGGGTTGATTGAAAGTTGCTGCCTCGCTCAAATCGCGTCCATTTATTATTATTGACAAAAACACGTTTGACATAGGTTTTATTTCCTGAAATTTTATCCGTAAAAGGAAGGAGCGGTCTAAAGTTGGTCGGAATTTTTATAATACTTCCATCATTGGATTTGATTTCCTTATATTTTTTATTGGACAATAATTTGCCCTTATCATCCGTATAACCCAAAACTTGTAAGGATACAAATACACCCGATTGTGGAATGAGAATATCTTCATCTGAAACGTCCAAAGTAAATTTGTCGCCGTCTTTCTCAGTCGCTCGGAACACAATGGTGCGAAAGCTGATTTCTTTCCCTGGGTGACCGTTTTCATTGTTGTAAAATTTCACCTTAAACAATGTCGAAAAGGGTTTTTTATCGGCATTGGAACGTTTTCGTTTTTCCCAATCTTTAGATTCGAGAGTAATAGGGAAGTGAACTTTAGTGATTTTTTTCAATGCCTCATCCGGATTATTGAAGTAAACGGCAATTTCTGATTCTATAGTGGGCAACCAACATTTGTAATAATCGTCATCTAGATGAGGTTTGATGTCTTCCACCTTGAATTTCCGATCTATTTTAGCCGAAATCAATACTTCGTCCAAAGCATTAACTTCTGGATACATTAGAATGGTTTCAGGTAAATTTGCAGTGGCCAAATTGAGGTCTTTAAAGCCTAAGGCGGAAATATAGAGTGTATCAATATCTGGATAAAGTTTTTTTGTAAAAATAAATTGGCCTTCATCGTTTGCAAATAAACCGTTGCCGTTGTTAAAGGAGACTGTAGCGTAAGACACCGGGTAATTGGTTTGTGCATCTTTTATGGTGGTTTGAGCGAAGCTTAAACTCACATAAAGTAATAATAAATAAAACGGTGTTGATTTATAATTCATAGGGGGCTGTCTTTTGTGCGACGTTTGTTATTTAAAAGTTTAAGACTTTAAAGATACATTTATTAATAAAAAAAAACGGCCAACAAAATGTTAACCGTTTAATGATAGCGTAAATATTTACAGATAGCTGATTTTGTGAGACCTAAAGTTAAGAAGTCCGCGGGTTCATGTTCAGGTCTACACAGGGAAACTAAAAATGTGATATACCTCTAAGTGGCAGCAGCGCCTGTAGCATATTTTGCTTTGTCTAAACTTGCAGCATACCCAATTTCAAATGAGCCACCAATAATCAATATGTCCCAATTTATAAATTGAAACTCTAACTATAAATTCCAAACTTCAATCTTCCTACTTCCAGCTCTTTCTAATACCAACGTTTCTTCTTACTTTTCGAGCCTTGCCCTTTACGTCCCTTCTTATGCTTACTTCCTGTTTTTTTAGAGGTATGAATAATAGGTTTCGCTTTTGGATCCAAAGGGTAAGGATGATCTTCTTCAACCGGAATCTGTAGGTTGATCAATTGCTGAATACTCTTGACATAGGCTTTTTCATCCGCTGAACAGAAAGAATAGGAGTTGCCAAAATGCTCTGCACGACCCGTTCTTCCAATGCGATGAACATAGGTTTCTGGCACGTTTGGCATATCAAAATTGACCACGGCATCCAACTCATTGATGTCAATACCTCTTGCGGCAACGTCTGTTGCAATAAGAATATTGGCTTCACCATGCTTGAATTTGCTTAGAGCAGCTTGTCGGTCACTTTGGGTTTTATCCCCATGAAAACTCTCCACTTTATACCCGTTTTTTAATAGGGTCTGCTCGAGTTTTTCAACCCCAAATTTGGTTCGTCTAAAAATAAGAATATTGCCTTTGATTGTATTGCGCAACAAGTGGAGGCACAATTCGATTTTGTTCTGTTTTGGAACATAATACAAGACTTGGCTCACGTTTTTAGCAACCGATGAAGTGGGTGTTACTTCCACCCGTTCTGGCGACTTTAAAATGGAGTTTGCCAGTTGTTCTACCTTGAAAGGCATGGTTGCAGAAAACAGCAAAATTTGCTTTCCTTCAGGACACAGACGTTCAATTTTGGAAACCTCATCGATGAAACCCATATCCAGCATCAAGTCGGCTTCGTCCAAAACCAAAATTTCGATATGATCCAAATTGATCTGATCCTGTTTGTGTAAATCAAGTAAACGTCCAGGTGTTGCAATAACAATGTCGACGCCTTTTTTAAGAAGGTCAATTTGCGGATCGATGGAGGCACCTCCAAAAATCACCATTGTTTTTAAATTGGTATAGGCACTGTAAGTCTTAAAGTTTTGGGCAATTTGTATCGCCAATTCCCGCGTAGGACTGATGATCAAGGCTCTGATTTTTTTTGCTTTTTTTGCTTCATCTTGATGGTCAAAAAGAAGTTGCAAAATGGGAAGTGCAAATGCAGCGGTTTTTCCCGTGCCTGTTTGCGCAGAGGCGATGACATCTTTTTTGGCCAAAACCAATGGGATGGTCTTTTCTTGTACTAAGGTGGGGATTTGGTAACCGGATTCGGCTACTGCTTTTAAAATGGGTTTATTGAGTTGTAAGTCCTTAAATGACATTTATTATTATTTTCTGCAAAGATAGCAGAAAATATAGTTGGAATTTGGGGATTGAAGCTGTGGTTTTAATCTAATGCGTTTTTGGTCACATATACACGCCAACCTATGATGGCCATTTGAAGTTTGGAAGCTTTAGAAAGATCAAGCTGGCGTTTTGAATAGCTTGGAAGTAGTGCTTTATTGATCTTTGCCAAAAATTTAAAAAAACTTTTTTTCATAGTGCCCTTCTTGTAAAAGTCGACGCTTTTTTATCGCATCTGTAACAAAGATAGAAATTTAAGCCTTGAAAAATATTAAATGAATGTTGTTTCAATAAAACTAAGGTCAAAACTCATTCTAGACTGAGTTTTACTTAGTTTTTGCATTTAGCTAATCGAAAAAATAATAACGATTATAATTTTGGCAAGTGTGATCATAATAGTAGTGTTTTTAAAGATTAATATTTTGTTTTGAATTGCAATTGTCTTTTCAATATATCGGTTTTAAGAATGATGTTCCTAATGTTTTAGCAGTTTTTAATGAATTCAGCTTTGAATTTATAATTAAAATGATGGTTACTATTACATATATATGAAACACGTCTTGTTTCAAGTTTGTTTTTGTAATGATAAATGGGTTGTTGTGTTCCATAATGTTAGTTTTGAAGAGTGTTTTTTTGATCCTTTTCAAAAACTCAGATGGATTTTCTCCTAAAAACATGAAGTTTCCGCGTTTTCATCTTTCTGGTATACGCTTTTCATATCTTTTTTGAATTTAGGAAATTGTTAAATTCATCGTTTATTAAGTTCCAATGTTTTTCATATCAGTCTGTTATGTATCTTTATTAAAAACCTCATAATGAAACATATAGCTGTAATTCTTCTTTTTCTGATCTTTTCAACTATAACCTTCGCACAGGTGGTTATCAATGAATTGGATTGTGATACTCCAAGTATCGACGACAAGGAGTTTGTTGAACTCCTCTCCGAAACGCCCAACTTCCCTTTGGATGGTTATGTTTTGGTATTTTTTAACGGTTCAATATCTGGTGGCAACACGAGTTATTTGGCGTTGGATTTGACTGGTTATGAAACTGATATTAACGGATTGTTGCTTATTGGAAGTAAGTTTGTTGTTCCGACGCCCCAATATTTAATACCCGTTTCCGTAATTCAAAACGGCCCTGATGCGGTGGCGCTCTATCGTGGAAATGATGAAGATTTTCCTGAATACACCTTGGCTTATGTGGACGACAGTTTGGTTGATGTTTTGGTTTATGGTACCAACGATCCGGATGCCAATGGGCTTTTGGATATTTTTAGGGCCTTTGATCTTGATATCCAACAGATCAATGAAGGGCCGAACAATAATACTAACTCCATCCAACGTTTTGTGGATGATGACGGTTTAGTCACCTATTTGGCAACAACGCCTACACCAAGGCAATTGAATGATGGTTCTGGGATTGTGCTGAATGGTATTTTGATAAGCATTCCAGAAACGCAGTATAATGAAGGAGATACGTTTGATATTAATTTCACCACGGAACAAAATGTGACTGAAGATCTCACATTCAATTTAAGTCTGGATAATTTCGGTTTTAACACCACTGATTTTACAGGTGATACGGTCCTGACAATTCCAAGCGGATCAAACACGGTAACAACCACTATTACCATAATTGATGACGATGACGATGAAGGCGATGAGGTTATGAAGGTGACTATTTCAGGATTCCCACCAACATTTTTAGCCTTGAATAACCATTTGGAGATAAGAGTCGTAGACAATGATTTTACTACGGCAGCTTTTGGAACGCCTATCAATCCGACGTTCGGAATTGTCAATAGTTCGCAACCCAATGGGTATTACGATAGTTTGGATGGTTTGGCAGATGCTGATTTAAAACAAGCTATCCAAGATATTATAGCCGAAGAAGGGGTGGTCAGGGCACAAACTTATGCTGATGTTATTGATATTTTAAAAGAGGCCGATCAAAATCCTGAACACAGTAATGAAGTGTGGTTGGTGTATCAAGAAACTGGACGCCCCAAATTAGACTTTCAGCTAACCAGTGAAAGTCTTAATAAATGGAACAGGGAGCATACCTATCCACGAAGTAGAGGCCGATTTTACAGTATTGATTTAGATGAGATTTTCGATGGCAAGGATGTTTATTGGAATACCAATGCAGACTCCCTTCGTCATGGAAATAGTGATGCACATGCAATTCGTGCGGCAGATTCTCGTGAGAATAGCAGACGAAGCAATTTGCACTACGGTCAATACAACGGGCCAAAAGGGACTTTAGGCAAGTTTAAAGGCGATGTGGCACGTGGTGTTTTTTATTTGGCCCTACGCTACAACGGACTTGAAGTTGTCAATGGATTTCCTGAGGATACGGGAGGGGAGTTGGGAGACCTGGAAACTTTGTTGGAATGGCACCGAAATGATCCACCTGACGATTTTGAAATGAACCGAAACAATATCATCTACACTTGGCAACTCAATAGGAACCCTTTTATCGATCTGCCTGAATTGGTGGAATATATTTGGGGTCATAGGGGAGGACAGGTTTGGAATAGGGAATTGGGTTTGAAAGAAAACAATGCGCTGAATCTTAAAATCTTTCCGAATCCAATCAGAGATAGACTTTATATTTCAGGAGTTCAGAACGATACCCAAATAGAAATCTTTAGCATGGATAGTCGTAAATTGATGCAACACCGGATGACTGAAGATGTTTCTTTGAGTCTTTACTCTGATTTTGGATTATCATCCGGCATTTATCTTATGCGATTGGAATCACAAGGAAAAGCCCTGACCAAAAAGATTGTGGTAGAGTAACAACCGAGGATTTAAAAATAGAAAAGCCCAAATTCAGTTATGAATTTGGGCTTTCTTAATGGGCCTTAATTTCAGTTATTTCTTTTTTGTGGTGATAAGGACAACGCCGTTTTTGCCTTTTTCTCCGTACTTTTTGGTGGCATCTTCATCTTTAAGAATTTCAATTGTACCAAATGTTGATAGATCCATCTTCTCCATTTCTTTTTTAGTGATTTCTTCGCCATCAATTATATATAATGGTCTTTCTCCATTATTTGAAATAGAAATTATATTTTGGTTTTCATATTTTGATTCGACAATGGTAATTATCTCTTTATCCTCCAGTTTAGAATTTCCAGGCTTTTTCGATGTAATAAGAATCACGCCATTTTTACCTTTTTCGCCATACTTTTTAGTGGCTGCATTATCTTTTATAACATCAAGGCTTTTGATTGTGTTCGGGTCAACAGTTTGCATTTCTTGTTCGGAAATTTCTTTGCCATCTAAAATGTACAATGGCGGATTTTTTAAATCTGAAATAACACTGGCTCGTTGCTCAAAAATCACTTCACCTTTATCATCCTCATCATCTGAGTAAACTATTTTACTTACTCCAGTCGATATTCTATATGGACTATTTTGAAGACTGTTTGATTTTGGAGTGATGATGGTGTCAGTTGTGAGATTTATTTTTTGAGATGTTCCTGTGCTATCTGTTGTGATGATAAGTTGTTTGTTGTCCTTTGTTACATAGAATTTTTTACCACTTTTTTCGATCATAGTATAACCATCTTCAAGCATTATTTTTTCTTTATTTCCATTTTCATCAGTGATATTTATTATGGAACTTTTGGAGGTGCTTTTATTTAAACTTGTCTGTCCATCCTCATCCGTTTCAACTTTCAAGGTTTGGCCCAGTCCATGGGTTTGCTCACCAACATGAATATCCCCATTGGATGGATTCATCGAAATTTCGATGGGCTCGATTGGTGATGATAATTTTTTAGAGTGATTCAAACTCGTGCTTTTGTGCTCAAATTTAATCTTGAGTGAAGTAATCTCATGTTTTGAATTCCGCTTCACATTCTTAAATGCGATGGTGGCGCCTTTATCTTCAATTTTCTCTTTAATGAAATCGAGCTGTTGATCCTTGGTGTCTTTAGTCACCACAAATTTTAAAATGTTTTGTTGATCGTCTCTTGCAGTTTCTTTTTCTGCAATTGTAGTTTGTGCAATAGTTTCGGTATTAAAAGTCATGGCAAAAATGACCAATAAGGGCATGACAATACTGTATTTCCAAGTGTTCATAAGGTTTGATTTTGATTTGTGTAGCATAACGATTCGTTTTTTGACTTGTCCGAAAGCGGTGAAAAGCGTGATTTTCTTTCCAAATAGCTTAAGGCGGACGGTTGAATTATAAAAAGTGTTGATGAAAATTAAATTTTGTTCGGGCAAGCTGGTTTTAAGCAATAGTTTTTGATAACGTTCTTCACAATCGGTTTGTTTTTGAGTATAATGATCGGCAATGAATTCTAAATTTTGTTTGAGCGCTTTTCTGTATAGCCATATAAAAGGATTGAACCAAAATAGAGCGGTGGCAAGATCAACTAAAACCGTATCTATGCTGTGTAATTGGGATGCGTGGATCTTTTCGTGTTGCAGAATGAGTTCCAGTTCTTCTTCGTTAAACAGTTTTGGATTAAAAACAACCCATTTGAAAAAAGAGAAAGGCGTTATATTCTGTGAAGTTTGTACATAGGTGTACTTTCCAATTTTTTTCTTATCGTTAGTTTTGATGATTGTCAATAATGAAAAGAATTGGATGAGTAATCGGCCCAAAAAGAAACTTGCGCCAAGAGCATAAATCCACATTATTAAAGAGGTGAAATCAAAAGATGGTTCTGGAGCAGTTTGGACGGTAGTCGCAATCACGCTAAATCCGCCAGACATAGTTGTTGGTATCTCCACGTAAACAGGAATCACCAACAATGGAAATAAGACGGCGGTAATCAATCCAAATAGTAAAAACCATCGGTTAGAATCAAAAAAGGTCTCCCGCTGTAAAAACAAGATGTAGCATGCGTAAAAAACGGCAATCAATGCGCTCGATTTTAATAAATACTCCATAATTAGTGTGTTTTGGTGTTATCAGAATCGGTTTCTTGGGCGTTTTTCGTTTCAATTAGCGCAATAATTTCCTTAAGTTCATCGACGCTTATTTTTTCTTCCTTAGCGAAAAAAGACACCACATTCTTATAGGAATTATTGAAATAATTCTCGATGGCAGTGCTCATAAACCGTTTTTTGTAAG
Organism: Gelidibacter pelagius; assembly: GCF_017581925.1. GTDB lineage: Bacteria > Bacteroidota > Bacteroidia > Flavobacteriales > Flavobacteriaceae > Gelidibacter > Gelidibacter pelagius. Next base: position 58,466 of record NZ_JAGEVG010000003.1, read on the forward strand.
CTTCCTTGCTTACAGTAGGGAAGTACTGATGGGTCTTACCGTAGGCGTGATAACTTACATAACCTTTTTCTTCCAAATTTCTAATAATGGTAGATAAGGTGTTGTAGTGTGGTTGATCTTCTGTGATTACTGCCATGACATCTTTTACGAAGGCTTTTTCAAGCTTCCAAATGATGTGCATGATTTCTTCTTCTTTATTCGTAAGCTTTTGCATGGACAACTATTTTATGATTAACAAAACTGAAAACATCTATTATCAAGATCAAATATAACTATTTTTATAGTTACACAACTGTTTTTGTAGTTATTTAACATAGGTTTCTATTGCTTGTTAGTGTTAAATCGTGAACCTTGGGTTCCTTCGGGCCGGTACGGACGGAAAAGCCAACGAGATATAAATAAGAAAATGTCTTATTGATCGGGGTAAGGCTCGTGGCTTTAAAACCTATTGGTGGGAATAAAAAAACACACCGTCTCAGGTGTGTTCTACTTTGTGTTCTTTGAAATTACTGATTTTTCTTGGTTGTAGCTATGACAGCCCCATCTTTAGCTTTTTTGCCATAAATACTTATAGCTGTATCTGATTGTAGATGATCTACGGTTTGTAACCTATTGGATTTGGCCAATTCGTCCAAGGTTTGAAAATCTGATTCTTTGCCGTCAATAATAATCAGCTTATTTGAATTCGGGTCATCTCTGAAGTTGAATTTATTCGGCAGCGGACTATTATTGTCTTGAGTGTCAAAAAACCAAGAAAGATTGTTGCCTAATAAACCACCCGATTCCATTTGTTTTTTCATCTGTTCTCTTAATTCGTCCAAATTCAATGTTTGTCCATTCAAAAAGAACGCATGATCCTCATCATTAAAGAAATCATCAAAATTAAAATTCCCAAACTGAGGCGCCGTTAGAGCCCCTAAAGAATCGTTGTCAAAACCAAAAGGAGCCATGTTTGGACGGTTAAAGAATGCCATTGCACCTTGTTCTTTGCTACTTCGCGCGATATAAAGCGAACCATCTTTTTTCCCGAAGACAATTTGTGGGATTGGAACATTACTAGACATTTGGCTCACCGCTTGATTTCCATTAGTATCGGTGAGTTCGATTTTTATACCTGTAATTTTTCCAGCATCGTTACGCTCTATTTGGGTGAAGGATGCGGTAATCTGTTGTTCTTTAAGGAGTGTTTGGATGTCTTCAAATTCTGAATCTGAAGTATTGCTGTCAATAGTAATAGACGTATTTTCATCAAGAGCTGTGTTTTCATTAATTAATGCCTCGTTTTTTACCACAGCAGAAGGTTCTGATTTGTGGGCGAAAGTTTTTAGAGAAATAAGGCTGATAATAGCCACGAAGATCACGCCCAATCCGATTTTAATAAATTTAGCAGTTTTCATTTTATTTCGTTTTTACTCAAAATTATTATATAATTTAATAGGATAAAAAAGTTTAACGAAACTTTTGTTCAGAATGTTAAAGACTGTGAAAATCAAGAGGATGACATGATAAAAAGAGGTCATTGAGTAATTCGTGTGAATTTTGAATTGTTTTTAGGAAGCCATTAAAATTGAGGTTATTTGTTGGTAAATCTTTCAATCTGACTCTAAGTAACTTTCTTATATTTGTCAAATGGATATAAAAACCACTACACATAAAACTATCATTGGTGCCGCTCAAAACATGCATCAAATTGAATCCAATTCAATTGATCTTGTAGTCACTTCACCACCTTATCCAATGATTGAAATGTGGGACGATATCATGGCTCTACAAAATCCAAAAATTGCAACCGCATTAACAAATAAAGATCCTCATTTGGCTTTTGAATTGATGCACCTTGAATTGGATAAAATATGGAAAGAAGTAGCGCGTGTGCTAAAAGATGGCGGGTTTGCCTGTATTAATATTGGTGATGCTACTCGGACTATAAATTCAAATTTTGCTTTATATCCAAATCATGCGCGTATTATCTCTGCTTTTCAAAAATTGGAGATTCCAAATTTGCCAAACATCATCTGGCGTAAACAAACGAACGCCCCAAATAAGTTTATGGGTTCCGGGATGCTGCCCGCAGGAGCATACGTTACTTTGGAACATGAGTGGGTGCTAATATTTAGAAAAGGGGGAAAACGGGAATTTAAAACGCCTGACGACAAATTAAGAAGACAGGAAAGTTCATTCTTTTGGGAAGAAAGAAATGTTTGGTTTTCCGACCTCTGGGATTTGAAAGGCACCAAACAAAAAATCGATAATTCTAAATCTCGCAAAAGAAGTGCTGCATATCCTTTTGAATTGCCTTATCGATTGATTAATATGTATTCTCTACAAAATGATGTGGTTTTAGATCCATTTTTAGGGACAGGAACGACTGCCTTGGCCGCTATGGCATCTCAACGCAATAGTATTGGATATGAAATAGATCCAAAATTTTCGGAGATAATAAGTGAAAATATCCAAACGACCTCAATTGCCGATTTAAATATGAATATCGACAATAGAATTAATAATCATCGGGAATTTATTATAAACAGACAACAGGATCCTAAAAAGAAGGAAATAAAACATTTCAATAACAACCTGAATTTACCCGTCATAACGAGTCAAGAAAAAAAGATCAAATTTCATTATTTGAAAGAGATAATAAAAGACGGCGATCAATTCCGCGCAACGTACTCTGAATATTGTCATTCGGAGGTTCTTATATCTGCACCAAAGAAATCAAAAGAGAAAGCCACACTTTCCGATTTATAAATTTTGTATTTCGAGAACGACTTCGTCTTTATTAATAAAGTTTTCGTCTTTATCATAAAACATGTAAAAAACGGGCTTACGCCATTTCTGATTTGCCATCTTATTAAATGATATGACTTCCTGCCGCATTAATTTGTAGGTTAGTGGCTTAATCTGTATGCCACCGACTTTTATAGTGTTCTTTTTTATAATGATGTCTATTCTCAGCTCCTCATCTAAAAAACCTTCGGCTTCTTCAAATTGAAAATTCGTTAATATTTCATTTAAATTATGGAGCGCTTTTTTCTCAATGATTCCACCCTTCAAGGATTGTACTACGAATAAATCATATTCCCACTGAATACATTCCTTTAAGGTATACCGGTATTCTTTCCAATAGACAAGTTGCGACTCGTAGAGGTTTTTTCCAAACATTTCTACAGTGCCTTGGCTCTTTATGCCACATGGACAATCGTTGTTGTAATGGTATGCTATCAATTGAACTAAGGCGTCTTTGCTTAAAGGGTTATGCGTTCGGATCAATTTCATTACTGGCACGCTTCTAAAAGGTGCAGAAATTCCCATTTTGCCGTTCAATTCATTCAAAGGTCCACCAGTATATGTCATTACTATTAAAATTAAGGATTGGTAATATCCTCGACAACTTTGCTTGATCCATAAAGATCCGGAAACGTTCTATTTTGGCTTAAACCTATTTTTCAATGGTGCCTGGCCAATATTAACGTTATAAAATTTTTAATATGTATCAGTTAAACATACTTGCTTTTGCTAATTTTTCCAAATTAAAATCAAGTGTTTCTTATACTGTCTTACCATTGTTTTTTAGACCGCCTATATCCACAAGAGGGCTTAATCGGATTTTAGACAATTATTTTTATTTAACAGAGAATATTGAAATTTTATAAAATTCGTAAAGCTCAAAGCTTTCCTCATAATTTGAATATAGTATCTTCGCAAAAAAAAATTTATGAGTGTAGTTTGGGTGGTTTTAGGTTTGATCCTGTTAGTTGTGGGTGGTGAATTCTTGGTGCGCTCCTCAGTGGCATTGTCCTTTAAATTTAATATTTCCAAACTGGTTATAGGGATGACAGTGGTGTCTTTTGCCACATCTGCACCTGAGCTTTTAGTGAGTTTACAGGCGGCTTTGGCTGGTTCATCTGATATAGCCTTAGGCAACGTCATAGGCTCCAATATTGCCAATATTGGTTTGGTATTGGGGATTACGGTACTTATTTCACCAATAACCGTGGACAAGAATTTTTACAAACTCAATTGGCCCATGATGATGTTGTTGTCTGTTGTGCTCTATTTTATGTTGCAGAGCGGCGATATTTTAAATCGATGGGAGGGAGCTGCTTTGCTGCTCTCATTAATTATCTTTCTTGTTGTTTTAATACGAAAATCTAAAAGTGAGCCAGAAACGCAGGTAGAAGACCTTGATGAAACGCTTCAAATTACTTCAGGTTTTAAAATTACTGTATGGTTGCTGATAGGCGCTGTTGCACTTTATTTTGGCAGTGAATGGTTGGTTTTCGGTGCTAAGGAGATGGCGGTGTCATTGGGTGTCAGTGAACGGGTCATTTCGGTGACTATGGTGGCTATCGGAACAAGTGTGCCAGAATTGGCAGCATCGGTCATTGCGGCTTTGAAAAAGGAGAAAGCCATTTCCCTGGGAAATCTGATAGGATCCAATATTTTCAATATTGCTTCCGTACTTGGTCTTACAGCAATGATTCAACCAATAGCAGTTAACAACCCACAGATATTGGCTAATGATATGATTTGGATGATGGCATTTGCCTTAATTTTGATACCGATGATCTTTCTTCCTAAAAAATTAGAATTGGGCCGATTAAAAGGTTTCATTTTGTTAGCATCTTATCTTATTTTTATCTTTTTGGCCTTCTACATCGAAAAATAGAGGGGTTGTTGTTGCGAATCTCATAATTTTTAATCTGAGACCCTATATTTTTTAGGGTGTAATCCTATTTGTGTTCATTTTTTTTTATTTTTGTGGCATAATTTTAATTAAATAAATAATTATGTCCACATTACGTTTTTACGCAGTTAAAAAAACTCTTAATCGCAAACCTGTTCACATTGAAGAAACACAACGGCGGTCAGAAATATTTGGCTCCAATGTTTTTAATGAGGCTACGATGCGGCAGTTTCTCACTAAAGAGGCTTTTAATAGCGTTATGGCAGCTGTGGAAACCGGAGCAAAGATAGACCGCTCTGTAGCCGATCATATTTCAACAGGAATGAAAGAATGGTCCATATCTAAAGGAGCGACCCATTACTCACACTGGTTTCAGCCCTTAACTGGCTCTACTGCTGAAAAACACGATGCCTTTTTTGAAACTATAGGAAATGGATTGGCCATTGAGAAATTTGGAGGCACTCAATTGGTCCAGCAAGAACCTGATGCGTCCAGCTTTCCCAATGGAGGTATTAGAAACACGTTTGAGGCTCGTGGTTACACGGCTTGGGACCCAACTTCTCCAGCTTTTATATATGGCACCACCTTGTGTATTCCAACGGTATTTGTATCCTATACAGGAGAGGCCTTAGATTATAAAACGCCATTGTTGAGAGCTTTGTATGCTATGGATACTGCTGCAGTTGCAGTTTGTAAATATTTTGACAAGAATGTAAAAAAAGTAAATACCTCATTGGGGTGGGAACAAGAATACTTTTTAATTGACAGTGCTTTAGCGGCCTCAAGACCCGATATCGTTCAGACAGGTCGTACGTTATTGGGGCATTCTGCAGCAAAAGGACAACAATTGGATGATCATTATTTTGGTTCTATTCCGGCAAGAGCTTTGGCTTATATGATGGATTTGGAAGTGGAATGCATGTTATTGGGAATTCCAGTTAAGACAAGACATAACGAAGTGGCGCCAAATCAGTTTGAATTGGCGCCCATTTTCGATGAAGCCAATCTAGCTGTAGACCACAATTCGTTATTGATGGATGTCATGCACAAAGTTGCAGAACGTCATAATTTTAAGGTTTTGTTTCATGAAAAGCCGTTTGCTGGGGTTAATGGTTCTGGAAAACACAATAACTGGAGTTTGAGTACCGATACGGGCATTAATCTATTAGGTCCCGGAAAGACTCCAATGAGCAATTTGCAGTTCTTGACATTTTTCATCAATACAATAAAGGCTGTTAATGATAATGAAGAGCTTTTAAGGGCTGCCATTGCTTCAGCAAGTAATGATCATCGCTTGGGTGCAAATGAGGCGCCTCCGGCCATTATGTCGGTTTTTATTGGCGAACAATTGACAAGGGTGTTGAACGAATTGGAAAATGTTACCAATGGGAAATTGTCACCGGAGGAGAAAACGGAATTGAAATTGAATGTTGTAGGAAAGATTCCAGACGTATTATTGGATAATACAGATCGAAACAGAACCTCTCCTTTTGCATTTACAGGAAATAAGTTTGAGTTCAGGGCTGTGGGGTCTACCGCCAATTGTGCCAATCCGATGACCGTATTAAACACAATTGTTGCAAAGCAGTTGTGTGATTTCAAGGCCGAGGTAGATAAGTTGATCAAGAAAAAAGAAATGAAAAAGGATGATGCCATTTTCAACGTCTTGAGAGACTATATTAAAAAATCCAAAAACATTCTTTTTGAAGGAAATGGATACGGTCAAGCGTGGGAGAAAGAGGCAGCAAAGCGAGGTCTTAGCAATCACAGAACGACTCCTGAGGCTTTGAAAGTAAAGGTTTCCGAAAAATCAATTAAAATTTTTGAAGAAATGGGCGTCATGAACAAAATTGAATCTGAGGCCAGATACGAAATTGAAATGGAGGAATATATATTGCGTATTCAAATCGAAGGTCGCGTACTCGGAGATATTGCACGTAATCATATTGTGCCGGTTGCCGTACAATATCAAAATAGATTGATAAAAAACGTAAAAGGTTTAAAAGAGATCTATGGGAAAGACTTTAAAAAATTCGCTCAAGAACAACTGAATTTGATTGAAGATATTTCAGGTCATATTTCTTCTATTAATTCTGATGTTACCAGAATGACCGATGAGAGAAGAACGGCAAATCTTATAGAAGATTTTGAAATCAGAGCCAACGACTATTGTTTTAAAGTAAAACCATTGTTTGATAGCATTCGATACCACTGTGATAAACTGGAATTGTTGGTGGATGATGAATTATGGCCAATGACAAAATACCGTGAGTTGTTGTTTACGTGTTAGTTTTAACCGATAGCTTTCGGAAAAACCTCAAAAGAACCTCTTTAATTAGAGGTTTTTTTATTTGAATAAGCCTTCTGAATAGTAGTTTGATACGTAGGTCTACGTATTTTTCAATGTGCAAAAACGTATTTCATCTTGATAAAATGCAACTAGTCGAAATTATTGATAATATGGAATAATAGATGCTTGAAAGCTCGTGTTCAGCCACTTGATTTCTTATATTTGTCATGCTATTAATCAATAATTATTAAAATGAAAAAACTTATTCTGAGCCTAGCGGCTTTGGCATTTGCGACTTATTTGTTTTCTCAAGGTGATTCGAATGATGATGCTCCGGTTATGAAACAAGATACTGTAGTAATTGTACATGATGGGGTTCAAAAGAATGCTCAACTTGGATTTTAAGTTGGTTTCTATTAAGAAAAAAACCATTATTTAATCATATAGTGAAAACAGTAAAGGACAGCTAATTCAATAGAATTAGCTGTCCTTTTTTTATGGCTAAAACACGGCAAGTGTTATAGTATTTGTTAATCTGAATTTATTGTTAAACCTTTGATATCAAAATCGAAGGATTTAAATTTGAATCATATTAAATAATTATGAAAGCTTATCCCTTTTTTATAAAAATTGCTACTTTAATAATCATAACGTCTGTCAGTTTTAAGACGCTTGCACAAAACGAGGATTTGGAGGTAAACAAGACCCTTGATAAAAAAACTTTTTTCTTCGACTATAGAGGTGCGAATGTCATTGATGTAGGCATTGGTACATCAATTATCAATGGAGATTTGCCAAATCCGATTTTTGAAATCGCATTCCGTGCAGGTTATAAACGAAGTCTTTCTCCACATCTCAATATAGGTTTGACCTATAATAAGTTCAACCTCGCATTTGAAGATATCTATAATGAGGGGTTTATGTCTTTTGATCTGAACTTGGAATATCTCATGTCTCCATATCAGAATTTTTCGCCGTTTTTATTTGCTGGAGGAGGTTTAAATGCTTCTAATTATTTTACACAAACTGCAACCAAATTTCAGGGAGGTGCCGGGATTGAGGTTATTGCCGCTAAAAGATTGGGTTTACGGCTTATGGCAGACTACAACTTTGTATTAAGCGACACACTTGACGGCGTGATTTCAGGAGGGTCTGATGACACTTATTGGCGGATTTTGGTCGGGACCAATATTTACTTTGGCGACGGAAATAAAAGGGAAAGACTTTTAAAAGACACGCCCTCCATTATGAATTCAAATCCTATTATCAAGGAAAACTAATATACAATCCTTATTTTTGCATTTCCAATTAATGTTATGAGTCAAGACGTAAGTAAAAGGTATGCCCAAAGAGGCGTATCCGCTTCTAAGGAAGATGTGCACAATGCCATTAAGAACATTGATAAAGGTCTGTTTCCACAGGCGTTTTGTAAAATTGTTCCAGATTATCTCACCAATGATGAAGACTACTGTTTAATCATGCACGCTGATGGTGCAGGTACAAAATCCTCATTGGCCTATATGTATTGGAAGGAGACCGGTGATCTTTCGGTTTGGAAAGGTATCGCGCAAGATGCATTGATCATGAATATTGACGATTTGCTTTGTGTGGGTGCTTCGGATAATATTATGCTGTCTTCTACTATTGGAAGAAATAAAAATTTAATCCCGGGTGAGGTGATTTCTGCTATTATTAATGGCTCAGAAGAATTGATTGCAGAGTTAAAATCCTTTGGAGTTACTATCCATTCTACCGGAGGTGAAACTGCTGATGTAGGTGATTTGGTGCGTACCATTATAGTGGATTCTACCGTTACAGCACGTATGAAGCGTTCTGATGTCATCGATAATGCCAATATTCGGGCCGGAGATGTTATTGTTGGTCTGTCCTCTTCAGGTCAAGCAAGCTATGAAAGCGAGTATAACGGCGGAATGGGCAGCAATGGACTCACTTCTGCGCGACATGATGTGTTTCATAAGTATTTGGCTGCTAAGTTTCCAGAAAGTTTTGATGCATCTGTCCCTGAACATTTAGTGTATTCAGGAAACGTTAAGTTGACTGATGCCGTAGAAGGCTCTCCTTTGGATGCAGGGAAATTGGTGCTTTCGCCTACACGGACCTATGCGCCGATAATCAAAAAGATTTTATCTAAATACAATTCAGAAGATATCCATGGGATGGTGCATTGCAGTGGTGGTGCCCAAACCAAAATTCTCCATTTTATAAATGACCTTCATATCATAAAAGATAATTTATTTCCAATTCCTCCGTTGTTTAAGTTGATTCAGGAGCAATCCAATACCAATTGGAAGGAAATGTATCAAGTATTCAACTGTGGCCACCGTATGGAGCTATATGTGTCTCCCTCAATCGCTGAAGATCTGATTTCAATATCTAGATCGTTTAACGTAGAAGCACAGATAGTGGGTAGGGTGGAGAATGCCGCTAAAAAACAGTTGACCATTAAAAGTGAATTTGGAGAATTTGAATATTAAAACTGGTCTAAACCATTAAACCCCTACTTAATGAGAAAGATTTTATGTATGTGCATAGTGTTGCTATGTCAGTTTTTAAACGGTCAAACAACAGATACAGATTCGGTTGCTGCTGTTGAGGAACCAAAATGGATTCAAAAAAACAGAGTCAGTTTGGATATCAGTGAAGTGACCTTTGTCAACTGGAATTCAGGAGGTAGTAATTCTATCTCTGGACTCTTGGGATTGAACTCCTCATTAAATTATGATCGTCAAAACTTTTTCTGGAAGAACAGCGGTAAAATCCGCTATGGTGTGAACAAGCAAGAATCACAAAAGGTAAGAAAAACTGAAGATATTCTTGAGCTTGATTCCAAAATCGGGTATAGAAAGGATTCCTTAACCAATTGGTTTTTCTCTGGACATGTTAACTTCAAGTCGCAGTTTACCAATGGTTATAATTACCCTAATAAAGAAACGCCCATCTCAAAGTTTATGGCTCCTGGATATATGTTCGTTGGTGCTGGTGCTGAGTATGGTAAAGATTTTGACAAGTTTTCATTTTACTTTTCACCTTTAACGGTTAAAACCACGTTTGTCTTGGATGAGGCCTTGGCAAATAAGGGGGCTTTTGGCGTTGAACCCGCGGTTTATGATGCTGAGGGGAATTTGATCAGATCAGGACAGCGTATAAGAAACGAAGTTGGTATTTTGGTGTCCCATTTTTTTGAGACCGAAATGTATGAAAACATTAAAATTTCTACCAAGCTCAATTTGTATACGGACTATATTGACAATTTTGGAAATGTGGATGTGGATTGGTTGGTCAATTTTGATTTTAAGGTCAACCAATTTGTAAAAGCATCTTTAAGTTCCCATTTGAAATACGATGATGATATCAAAATTTCGACGCCTACGGGGGTGGATGGTGAATATGTTGAGCGCGGTGCAAGAGTGCAATGGAAGCAACTCTTGGGCATAGGTGTGACATTTAATTTCTAATTTTCGAGAGCATACATGAATATAAAATATTTGTTAACTTTATAATGTTGATAAATATTTAATACATTGATTTCTATGTAGTTATATTCGTTTACTTGTAAACTTCATGATTTTGATCATAGACCGAGTTGTTTATTTTTCGTTTCTTTATACTTTTATAAAACATTTTTTTAATTGATAAAAGTATATTAATCCATGAAAGTTGACACGCTTACCTCCCCAGCCCTGACCTACACACAAGAAGAAGCTTTTAATGCTGCCTTAGACTATTTTAAAGGTGATGATTTGGCCGCAAGAGTTTGGTTAAATAAATACGCCCTTAAAGATTCCGATGGTCATATTTATGAATTGACGCCAAATGATATGCACAGCCGTATTGCAAAAGAAATTGCACGTGCTGAGTCTAAATATCAAAACCCAATGTCAGAACAGGAGATTTTTGATCTCATCAAAGATTTCAAATATATTGTGCCTCAAGGAAGTCCGATGGCAGGGATTGGTAACCCTTTTCAAATTGCCTCACTTTCTAATTGTTTTGTGATCGGCAATGCCGGCGAATCTGATTCGTATGGTGGCATTATGAAAATTGACCAAGAACAAGTTCAATTGATGAAACGCCGTGGTGGGGTAGGTCACGATTTGTCACACATTCGTCCAAAAAGTTCCCCGGTCAAGAATTCGGCTTTGACTTCAACTGGTATTGTTCCATTTATGGAGCGTTATTCCAATTCTACAAGAGAAGTGGCGCAAGATGGACGTCGAGGAGCCTTAATGTTGTCGGTTTCCATCAATCATCCGGATGCTGAAGATTTTATTGATGCCAAACTCGAGCAAGGTAAAGTTACTGGAGCTAACGTGTCTGTAAGAATAGACGACGAGTTCATGAAAGCAGTGAAATCGGACAGCTCTTATACTCAGAAATATCCAATTTTCAGTGATAATCCCAAGTTCTCGAAAACCATTGAAGCGAATGCTATTTGGAAAAAAATTGTCCATAACGCATGGAAATCTGCTGAACCTGGAATTTTATTTTGGGATACCATTATTAATGAATCGCTTCCAGATTGTTACGCTGATTTAGGTTATAAAACAGTGTCCACCAATCCATGCGGTGAAATTCCATTGTGTCCTTACGATTCTTGCCGTTTATTGGCCATCAATTTATTTTCATACGTCGAGCAACCTTTTACAAAAGAAGCTAAATTCAATTTTGAGCTTTTCAAAAAACATGTTGGTGTAGCGCAACGGATAATGGATGATATTATCGACTTGGAATTGGAGAAAATCGATGTCATTTTACAGAAAATTGATGCTGATCCTGAAGAAGATGAGGTCAAAGCTACCGAAAGAAATTTATGGGTCAACATCAGGACTAAAGCAAAAGAAGGCAGAAGAACAGGCGTTGGAATTACCGCAGAAGGTGATATGTTGGCTGCTTTGGGCATTAAGTATGGGAGTAAAAAAGGAAATGAATTCTCAGTGGAAGTCCATAAAACCTTAGCATTGGCGGCTTATCGTGCTTCGGTTGATTTAGCTAAGGAGCGTGGAGCTTTTGCGTTTTTTGATATGGAGCGTGAAAAGAACAACCCGTTCATTCAGCGTTTGAAAGCGGCCGATGAAAAACTATATTATGACATGACAGAATTTGGTCGTCGCAATATCGCTTTATTGACTATTGCGCCAACCGGAACCACAAGTTTGATGACCCAAACGTCTTCGGGTATTGAGCCTGTATTTATGCCCGTTTATAAAAGACGTCGAAAAGTAAATCCTAACGACAAGGAAGCTCGTGTAGATTTTGTGGATGAGGTAGGGGATTCATGGGAAGAATATGTAGTGTTCCACCATAGGTTCAAACAATGGATGGAGGTCAACGGCTATGACATCAGTAAAAATTACGAGCAAAAGGAACTGGATGCATTGATCAAAAAATCGCCATATTATAAGGCCACCTCCAATGATGTGGATTGGATGAGTAAAGTCTCTATGCAGGGTGCAGTTCAAAAATGGGTGGATCATTCTATTAGTGTGACCATTAACTTGCCAAATGATGCTACTGAAGAGTTGGTAGGGCAACTTTATATGGAAGCTTGGGAGAAAGGCTGTAAAGGGGTTACCGTCTATCGAGATGGCTCACGTTCTGGGGTTTTGATTTCGAATGAAGAAAAGAAAGAAGAAGAGCAAGAAACCTTGACGACATTTCCAACTAAGCGTCCGCAAACTTTGGAAGCCGATGTGGTGAGATTTCAAAATAACAAAGAAAAGTGGATTGCCTTTATCGGTTTGATCGATGGTAAGCCTTATGAGATTTTCACTGGTCTCGCTGATGACGAAGATGGTATTTTGATTCCTCGTTGGGCAAATGAAGGCTTGATTATCAAAAACAGAAATGAAGACGGTACATCGCGCTACGATTTTCAATACAAAAACATTAGAGGTTATAAAACAACCATTGAAGGCTTGTCGCACAAGTTCAATCCGGAATATTGGAACTACGCTAAAATGATTTCAAGTACCTTGCGTCACGGGATGCCAATTGATAAAGTTGTAGACTTGATCAACAGTTTGCAATTGGATACAGAGTCCATCAACACCTGGAAAAATGGTGTGGCAAGAGCTTTGAAACGTTATGTTGAAGATGGTACTCAGGTAAAAGGTCAATCGTGCAGCAGCTGTAAATCTGAAAACCTAATTTATCAGGAAGGTTGCTTGACCTGCAAGGACTGTGGGTCTTCAAAATGTGGATAAAATTTTAAATGACTATGGAGAAGGAGGTTGATAGCCTCCTTTTTTATTTTCATTAATGGTTTTATTTACCACCAGACTTGTTTTGATCGAAAAGACAATTTCTTATTTATTCGTCGTGGCTCCGCCCGATTGCAAGGCCCCTTAAATTTATGATTTCAATTTTCCGGGATTTAGATACTTGTAATCCTCAAGCTCCGCCAATTTGTCGATTTTTTTGGTACAGCCATTATTCAAAAGATATAGATCATCGCAAATATCAATGACATCTCTGTAATAATGATCGGTAATCATAATGGCTTTATTTAATTTTTCTGAAATTATTAGTGCTTTAATTTTTTCAATATGCAGAGGTGCAATATTGGAGAATGGTTCGTCCAACAAAATTATTTTTCGTTTTTGTTTTAAAACGGCATAGGTTTCAATGACACGACGTTCTCCACCAGACAGTCTACCTATTCTTGCGTTGTGATAGGTCTGGAAATTCTCAAAATGGCTTATAAAATCTTCCCAATCCAATTTCATGATCTGAAATAAAGTTTTAATTTTTAAATGATCTGGCGCTAAATGATGCTGGGGAAGATAAGAAGCAATATTTAAAGCATAAAGCGGTTTTGTAAGTGGTTCGTCATCAAGCTTAACAAACTTATATTTTGGTCGTAAGGATCCAAATAGAATTTGGAGCAAACAACTTTTTCCGGAGCCATTTCTTCCTAAGAGACCCACGATATGGCCGGTTTCAGCTTTTAAATAGATGCCATTTAGGATGCGTCGTTCATTAAAATACAATTCAACGCTATCCAATTCAATAATCATATAAATGCTTTAATTAATAGCAAAAAGCTGATGGTTATTACCATGTCAATCACAAAAAGTGTTGAAAATAGTCGCCATGTAGATACGCCTAAATTCTTATAAAAAATCAATTTGCGTTTGGCATTGGTTTCACGCACTAAGAACCACACAAAAAATGTGAGCAATAGTTTGGTGATGATACTTGGTAAGACGTGTGGTGTGAATATAACAATCAGAATATTGATGCCCATAGACCATAAAAAGAAGGGTTTATAAAACAGTAATATGGCTTCTAAGCGGTGTGTCATAAATATGAAACGAAATTTTCACGAACTTATTTCTTGAAAATATTTCAACTCAACTTTTTTTGTGTGTGGCAAATCATTCTTCTTTTGTTGCTTTTCTTTGAGCCATAATGAAATTTCCCAATTCGAAATTAAGAAATTATTGTACTTTTGCATCACAATTAAACCATTTATGTTAGATAAGTTACAAATAGTAAAACAGCGTTTTGATGAGGTTAGCGATTTAATTATCCAGCCAAACATCATGTCCGATCAGAAGCGTTATATAGACCTCAATAAAGAATATAAGGAATTGCGCAAGTTGATGGATAAGCGTGAGGAGTATTTAGAATTGACTAACAATTTGGCTGAAGCCGAAGAGATTTTAGATGATGGCAGCGATCCAGAAATGGTGGAAATGGCCAAGATGCAATATGATGAGGCCAAGGACGGCATTCCAAAGCTGGAAGAAGAAATTCGTATGATGTTGATTCCGAAAGATCCCGAAGATGTGAAAAATGCCGTTGTGGAACTTCGTGCAGGAACAGGCGGTGATGAGGCCAGTATTTTTGCTGGTGATTTGTTCAGAATGTACAGTAAATATTGCGAAAGCAAAAGTTGGAAAGTAGATGTGGTTGATTATAGTGAAGGCACCAATGGAGGTTTTAAAGAAATTCAATTTGCCATTTCAGGTGAAGATGTTTACGGTACCATGAAGTTTGAAGCAGGGGTACACCGTGTACAACGCGTACCTCAAACCGAAACCCAAGGACGTGTTCATACGAGTGCTGCAACGGTCATGGTGTTTCCAGAAGCTGAAGAATTTGACGTAGAGATAAACCCAAAAGATGTTAGAATTGACTTTTTCTGTTCTTCGGGCCCAGGTGGTCAATCGGTGAATACCACGTATTCTGCAGTGCGTCTAACCCACATTCCAACGGGGTTGGTGGCACAGTGTCAGGATCAGAAATCACAACACAAAAATAAAGAGAAGGCATTTAAAGTACTGCGCTCACGTTTATACGAGATGGAACTGGCCAAGAAAAATGCTGAAGATGCTGAAAAACGTGGTTCTATGGTGAGTTCTGGAGATAGAAGTGCTAAAATTAGAACTTATAATTATTCACAGGGACGTGTCACAGATCATAGAATTGGTTTGACACTTTATGATTTGGGCAATATTGTCAATGGCGATATTCAGCGTATTATTGACGAGCTGCAATTGGCAGAAAATACCCAGAAGTTAAAAGCAAGTACAGACGTAATTTAATATCAAGCCTCATTTTGAGGTTTTTTTTGATGTATGACAACACAACAACTCATTGATCAAATCAGAATAAAAAAATCTTTTCTGTGTATTGGACTTGATGTCGATTTGAACAAAATTCCAAAACACCTTCTCAAAGAAGAAGATCCTATTTTTGCTTTTAATAAAGCCGTAATTGATGCCACTCATCATTTGTGTGTAGCTTATAAGCCCAACACGGCATTTTATGAGGCTTACGGATTAAAGGGTTGGAAATCTCTCGAAAAAACGATTCAATACCTCAATCAAAACCATCCTGAAATTTTTACTATTGCCGATGCCAAGCGCGGCGATATTGGCAATACAAGCAGCATGTACGCCAAAGCTTTTTTCGAAGACTTGGGTTTTGACAGTGTTACCGTTGCCCCCTATATGGGAAAGGATTCTGTTGAACCATTTTTGGAATTTAAAGAAAAACATACCATTCTTTTGGCCTTGACTTCCAATGAAGGGGCATTTGATTTTCAAACTAAAACAATTGAGGGCAAAGAAGTGTATAAGCGGGTTTTGGAGACTTCGCAAACTTGGAAAAATCCTGAAAATCTTATGTATGTTGTGGGGGCTACAAAAGCAGAGTATTTAGCCGATGTCCGAAAAATTATTCCGGACAGTTTCTTGTTGGTTCCTGGAGTAGGCGCGCAAGGGGGTAATCTTCAGGACGTTTGCAAATACGGAATGAATGACTCGGTAGGCTTATTGATCAACTCGTCAAGAGGAATCATTTATGCATCAAACGGAAAGGATTTTGCTGAATTTGCTGCCGAGAAGGCTAAGGAATTACAACAGGAAATGGCCGCGATTTTAAACGCGTTTTGATATCTTTAATTTCTACGACTTAAGTATCTAAAAAATCGAAAATTTGTGAAGTTTTAAAGCGAACTTTACTTGGCGACTCAGCCTCAGCGAGAAAACTTTGCGAAAACCTCTTTGAGAAAGCTCTACGAACATCAAATGAAAGATCAACTCCATAGACATATTGAAGTAGATAAAACTCCAAAACGGATCATCTCCTTGGTTCCATCACAAACGGAGCTATTGGTGGATTTAGGTTTGGAATCTTCAATTGTTGGAATGACCAAATTCTGCGTTCACCCCATTCATCTAAAGGAAGAGAAGGTCATCGTTGGCGGTACAAAACAGGTTCATTTTGATAGAATAATAGACTTGAAGCCTGATATCATCTTGTGCAATAAAGAAGAAAACACCAAAGAAATGATTCAGGAGTTGGAGAAAATAGCCACTGTACACATCAGTGATATTTATACGATTGGAGATACTTTGGATCTAATCAAATTATATGGCATACTTTTTTCCAAAGAAGACGTTGCCACTGTCCTTATAAACAACATATCTGAAAAGATATCTGATTTTGAGGATTTTATAAAAGACAGGCCTAAAAAAACTGCCGCTTATTTTATTTGGAAAGACCCTTGGATGGTCGCTGCAAAAGATAATTTTATTGACGAATTATTGCGATTAAATGGCTTAGAGAATTATTTTGGGCATCTCAGTCGCTATCCAGAAGTTGTGCTCGACGCATCACTTCCGGAAAACGCAGAACTTGTTTTGCTCTCCAGCGAGCCATTTCCATTCAAAGAAGAGCACATACAAGAGATCAGACCATTCTTCCCAAAAGCCACTATTCAAGTGGTGGATGGCGAAATGTTCTCTTGGTATGGATCGCGATTACTGAAAGCGTTTGATTATTTTAAAACGCTGCATCAACATCAGTGGTCTTAGCATTCTTTAAGTTAAGGATGATCTTTCTCAATTTGGAAGCTTCATGGTATAGAAAGTCGCTCAAACTGGCGTCCAATTGTAACATATTATAGGCTTCTTCAGTAAATTTTATGTAGTTTTTTTCTACTTCCTTTAAGTTCAACACCTCGTTGAGGCTAAACTTAACTTTTCCGACTTTGCAATTTTGTGTATTCATGGGTTAATAGGATATGATCTTAAACTATAAATACGTATTGTAAGTCGCTAAGGACGTGGCGGGAACGTTAAAGTTTTGATAATGTTTAATTTAGAGCTTTTGGAGTTATATCTCTGTGTAAATATTTCAAACGGTTCAGTTTATTTAAAAGCTTGATGGCTTTGTATTCCGAAATATCACTTAAAGCATGATCTGTTTGACGGACGTTGTAGGCTTGTTCAATAAGTTGCTTATACCGTGTTTGTAGTTTGAGTTGGTGCGTTTTGATTTCCAATGAAGTTTTCATGACTACAAGAATTTGAAAGTTAAATATATCTAAATTCCACATAGCGAACAAGTTAAATTTTTAAAAATATTCATAAAAAAAGTCGATGGAATTGTTCCATCGACTTTTGAACTTAAAAAATTTTTCTCGAGGTTTCTATTTTTATGAGACTATTTCGAATCTTGCAGAGCGAAAACCCGTCTTAAAAGATCTGTGCTTCTTGCGCCTACTTTATTTCTAATTTCTTTTTCTTCAACCGCAATCATCGTGTAAACACCTTTTAAAGCTTGTTCGGTGACATAATCCGTCAAATCCGGATTGACTTTGCTGGTAAACGGTATCGCATTGTACCTGTTGATCAGGTTTTGCCAAATTTGATCAGCACCAACCTTAGCGAACGACGTATTGATTACAGGATGAAATTTATCATATAAAGATGTTTGGGTCTTAGTGGTAAGATATTGTGTTGCGGCGTCATCAGTGCCCAAAAGAATGTTCCTTGCATCGGCAAAGGTAATCTCCTTAACTGCACCCACAAAAATTGGAGTGGCTTCCTTAACCGCGTCTTCAGCAGCTCGGTTGAGTACTTTCAAGCCTTCATCGGCCAGATTTCCAAGTCCTATATCACGTAAACCTTTGTCAACTTTTTGTAATTCCGCAGGTAAAAGTATTTTAACAAGTTCATTTCTATAAAAACCATCCGTTTTGGTCAGTTTGGTCACTTGTTTCTCAATACCCATATCCAAAGCCTGTCTTAGACCAGATGCAATATCGGTATTGCTTAAAACTCCACCGCCTTGTGGCAATGAATCAACAACGCCCTGTAACTCTGCACAAGAATAGACGGTAAAAAATGTAAGTAAAACAACTATTGATTTTTTCATAATAAAATTAATTGTTAGTAAGTCCAAAAATATGTCAAATAGTTTAGATAATAAGTCTTTGGGCAAGTTTTTGAAATAAAAACCGGGTTTTCCGCTATATCTTTTTTAGGCATCTTGGGGAATTGGATTATTTTTTGGTTAGTTTATAAATGCCTAAAAAAGGATGCCGCTGCAACCCCTCTTGCAAATTTAAACTATTCACAATATGAGGTGACTTGTTTTATAAAATCTGTAAATTTGCAGGACGTATAATTTCAATTTTCAACAATGATACAAGCAACACCATACAAACCAAAACATAAAGTCAGAATAGTAACTGCTGCTTCTCTTTTTGATGGGCATGATGCAGCAATTAACATCATGCGACGCATTATCCAATCTACAGGGGTTGAAGTTATTCATTTAGGACATGATAGAAGTGTAGAAGAAGTGGTCAATACTGCCATTCAGGAAGATGTCAATGCCATTGCGATAACTTCTTATCAAGGTGGTCATAATGAGTATTTTAAATACATGTATGATTTATTAAAGGAAAAAGGCGCAGGACATATCAAGATTTTTGGTGGAGGTGGTGGTGTCATTCTGCCATCAGAAATCAAAGAATTGATGGATTATGGCATTACCAGAATTTATGCTCCAGACGACGGAAGGGAAATGGGTTTGCAGGGCATGATCAATGATTTGGTTAAAACCTCTGATTATGCGATAGGTGATGTGTTGGATGTTGAATTAAATGATTTAAAGAAAAAAAATCCAAAGGCCATTGCAAGAATCATCTCTTCTGCTGAAAACTTTCCAGAAGTTGCAGATGACCTCTTGGATAAAATTCATATTAAAAATAAAACTTCCAAAACACCGGTTCTCGGAATAACTGGAACTGGAGGTGCTGGGAAATCATCTTTGGTGGATGAGTTGGTGCGTCGATTTTTAATTGATTTTCCAGAGAAAACTGTAGGTTTAGTCTCTGTGGATCCGTCAAAACGTAAAACAGGAGGTGCTCTTCTTGGAGACCGTATTCGGATGAATGCCATCAATAATCCTCGTGTCTATATGCGGAGTTTGGCGACCCGCCAATCCAATCTTGCACTTTCAAAATATGTCAATGAAGCCATTCAAGTTTTAAAAGCTGCAGAATATGATTTAATCATTATCGAAACTTCGGGAATTGGTCAATCAGATACGGAAATTATTGAGCATTCGGATGTGTCGTTATACGTCATGACACCTGAATTTGGTGCCGCTACACAATTGGAAAAGATTGACATGCTCGACTTTGCCGATTTGGTGGCCATCAACAAATTTGATAAACGTGGTTCCTTGGATGCACTCCGTGATGTCAAAAAACAATATGTACGTAATCATCTCTTGTGGGATGTTGATCCAAAAGACTTACCTGTTTTCGGGACAATTGCCTCACAATTTAATGATCCAGGAATGAATACCCTGTATAAGGCGATTATGGATAAAATCGTCGAAATAACCAAGGCCGATTTAAAATCGACCTTTACCATTTCTGATGAAATGAGCGAAAAGATTTTTGTAATTCCTCCAGCTAGAACGCGATATCTCTCTGAGATAGCAGAAAATAATCGGGCTTATGACAAAACGGCAACTGAACAAGTTGAAGTGGCACAAAAGCTTTATGGGATTTACAAAACCATCGAATCGGTAATCGGGCAGACCCCGGAATTGGACAAAGCTGGTATAGATAATCAATCGATCAACTCAAGCGATGTCGAAAACAAAGATTTCCTAAAACTGTTGGTAGGCGAATTTGACCGGGTCAAATTAAACCTTGATCCTTACAACTGGGAAGTCATTACTGGTTGGGATGAAAAAGTCAATACCTACAAAAATCCTGTTTATGCTTTTAAGGTTAGAGGTAAAGAAATAAAGATTGAAACCCATACAGAATCCCTTTCACATTTACAGATTCCAAAGGTTGCCCTTCCAAAATATCAGGCTTGGGGTGATATTTTAAGATGGATTTTACAAGAGAATGTTCCGGGTGAATTTCCTTTTACCTCTGGACTTTACCCTTTTAAAAGAACGGGAGAAGACCCAGCGCGTATGTTTGCTGGCGAGGGCGGTCCGGAAAGAACCAATCGTCGCTTT
The DNA here is from genome assembly GCF_017581925.1 of Gelidibacter pelagius. Classification (GTDB taxonomy): domain Bacteria; phylum Bacteroidota; class Bacteroidia; order Flavobacteriales; family Flavobacteriaceae; genus Gelidibacter; species Gelidibacter pelagius. The sequence continues at coordinate 79,252 of NZ_JAGEVG010000003.1, forward strand.
CATTATGTGAGTATGGGACTACCGGCAAAACGCTTGTCAACCGCTTTTGATAGCGTCACACTTTATGGAAACGATCCTGATCATCGTCCCGATATTTATGGGAAAATCGGAAATGCCGGAGTGAGCATTTGTTGTTTGGACGATGCCAAAAAACTGTATTCAGGTTTTAATCTGTCGCATCCTATGACTTCTGTAAGTATGACCATCAATGGCCCTGCGCCAATGCTGTTGGGCTTTTTTATGAACGCCGCTATTGATCAACAATGTGAACTTTATATCAAGGAAAACGGACTCGAAAAGGAAGTCGAGGCCAAAATCGTCAAAATCTATAAAGATAAAGAGGTGGAACGTCCAAGCTATAAAGGCGACTTGCCAGAAAGTAATGACGGTTTAGGATTAATGCTTTTGGGCGTTACAGGTGATCAGGTATTGCCGAATGACGTGTATCAAGATATCAAAACCAAAACGATTGCTCAAGTTCGTGGTACCGTTCAAGCCGATATTTTGAAAGAAGATCAGGCGCAAAACACCTGTATTTTCTCGACAGAATTTGCATTGCGATTGATGGGCGATGTACAGGAATATTTCATCGAAAACAATGTGCGCAACTTCTATTCGGTGTCCATTTCAGGATATCATATAGCAGAAGCCGGAGCCAATCCAATTACGCAATTGGCATTGACCTTGTCCAACGGATTTACCTATGTGGAGTACTATTTGAGTAGAGGGATGGATATCAACAAATTTGGTCCAAACCTGTCTTTCTTTTTCTCCAACGGTATCGATCCTGAATATGCAGTGATTGGTCGTGTGGCCCGTAAGATCTGGGCTAAGGCAATGAAAAACAAATATGGCGCCGATCCAAGAGCACAAATGTTGAAGTATCACATCCAAACTTCCGGGCGTAGTTTGCATGCGCAGGAGATTGATTTCAACGATATTCGGACGACACTTCAAGCCTTGTACGCCATATATGACAACTGTAATTCGCTACATACCAATGCTTACGACGAAGCCATTACAACACCAACAGAAGAATCGGTAAGACGTGCCATGGCGATACAATTGATTATCAACAAAGAATTAGGACTGGCTAAGAATGAAAACCCTATCCAAGGCTCGTTCATCATCGAAGAGCTGACCGATTTGGTAGAAGAAGCAGTGTTGTTGGAGTTTGATCGTATTACCGAAAGAGGAGGCGTTCTCGGAGCTATGGAAACTATGTACCAACGCAGTAAGATTCAGGAAGAAAGCTTGTATTATGAGACTTTAAAGCATAATGGCGAGTTTCCAATCATTGGGGTGAATACCTTTTTAAGCAGTAAAGGGTCGCCAACGATTATTCCGAAAGAAGTGATAAGAGCTACTGAAGAAGAGAAGCAATTCCAGATCCAAACGCTTGAAAATCTTCACAAAGGAAATGATACAAAAGACTTGCTAAATGACTTGCAGCATAAAGCCATTCATAATGAGAATATTTTTGAAGCCTTGATGGAAGTGTGTAAAGTGGCTTCATTGGGTCAAATCACCGAAGCTTTATTTGAAGTGGGCGGTCAGTATCGCAGAAATATGTAGCAAGGACAGCTCGCGAGATGTCCTTGCATAGCACATTTTCCTTTTTCGGATATTATTTTCAATTTTTTCGACCTGAGCGAAGTCCAAAGGCTTAGCCCTGTATTAGGTGGGATCTCGTTTGTTCCATCGTGATTCAGTTAATCCATAATTATTTTTCCTAAAACTTATGTATACAGTATTGAGTGAGCGTGTCTATAGTTTTTTAAGCCACTCTACATAAATTTGATCATATTTCTCGAAAAACAAAATCAATCCTGAACGAAAAGCGTTCAGGATTTTTTCATTAATAAACTTAACCGTTTATCGTTAATTTATGTAAATCAATGCATATTAGGTAGTTAAAAATGTAAAACAACTAATATGTGTTTAGAAATTGTGCTGTTATCAGCTTTCAGAACTAATTTTGTAGGGTCGCTATTTACCTATTTAAGTATAACCTATAAAATGATTCGATTATGGAAACTACACTACGTTACAAGTTTACGAGAAAATCAAAAAATTATTTTGATTGGCTGATCTACACCATTAAATCAGAAAAGTATTTTTTGGCAGAAAGCCAAATTGAGGGCTGGAATGGTCTTGATTAGTTTGGTTTAATTAAAAATATTGCAAGATCTATTTTATTCAGACCTGACAGGTTTCCGAAACCTGTCAGGTTTTTTGTTTGCAATAATCTGTGAAAAAAGTCCCGAAGAATCGATTTGATGATTTTTAAATAGAGCAAATAGATGTGATTTGGTTTTTTGGATTATGTAGGGACAGCTCGGGAGCTGTCCGCGCGCGATATCCGTACGCTGTCCGTGCGCTGAGAGCGGCGTATATTAGCATGTTTTTCGATTTCAATAGCGATTAATGATGGATGTGTTGTTAATAATTTCATGGTTTGGTTATTTGGGATTTTGTAGGGACAGCTCGCGAGCTGTCCGTACGTGGAAAATTGGAAAATATTCCATAATTTTCAGTATCAGTATCAGTATTAATATTGTTTTGTAGCATCAAAATGAAAAATCGGAAGAGAAATCGGTTGAAAGGATATGATTATTCCCGAGATAATTTATATTTCGTCACAATTTGTGTGCAAAATATGGTCTGTTGTTTGGGGAGGGTTGTGGAAGGGACAGGTCACGACCTGTCCGTACGCGAGCTGTCCGTAGGTTCTGAAAATCATGATAAATTGGTTTCAAAAGAATCCAAGAAGAAAATGGAGTTGAATGAATATGGATTGATTGTCCAGAATCAAATCAATTGGTTGGAGGCCCAATATCCTTATGTTTTGGTCCATAATTATGTAATCATGCCAAATCATGTCCATCTTATAATAGAAATTGATCGTTTAAGAATAGAGCATCTTTCGATTAAAATAAAATCGCTGTCAAGTTTAATTGGGGCTTTTAAAACAACATCTTCAAAAATGATCCATCTTGCAGGTTTTGAAGATTTCGCCTGGAAAAGGTCATTTCACGACCATATCATTAGACAGCAGAAATCTTATAAAAACATTTCGAATTATATTGATGCAAACCCTGAAAAGTGGCATCAGGATGGGTTCTTTTCTAATATTTAAACAATTCGAGTGGCGACGTTATTTTGAGTAATAATCTGTTTATGGATCGGGTTTTGCTCCTCCATTATTCTAAGTTTATAAAAAAGTTTCAAAAAATGCATCTTTTTCAATCTTTTCACGTCTATTAGATGAACATTAAAATATATAGATCATGAATAATAAAGAGTGTTTCTGCGACTGCGACAGTTGTCAACAAGGAAATTGTGTGGCTTGTACCTGTGAAAACTGTACATGTCAGAATTGCAACTGTTAAGCTTAGTTTAAAATGTTAATAATAAGAGTCTATTTTAGTAATTTTATACTAAAGTGGACTCTTTTTTAATGAGCTTTTATGAAAACGAAAACCGTTTGGGATTTATATGCACAAGACATCAGGCGCTTTATATTAAGTAAGGTAAAGGATGCCGCTATAGCTGATGACTTGCTTCAGGAAACATTTATCAAAGTCCATGTAAAACTGGATTCCTTAAAAGACGATCGAAAAATCAAGGCATGGGTGTTCTCCATTGCTCGCTATACGGTTATAGATTATTTTAGACAAAATAACCTTAGGCATCCAATTGAAGAAAAGGATATTGTCGAAGAACACACCAATTCTGAACATACACGGGAAGACTGTTTGCGTGGCATCATCAAAGCATTACCACAAAAATATAGGAGCCCTTTAATTTTAGCTGATATTCAAGGTTTAAAACAGGCTCAAATTTCTGAGCGGTTAGACTTGCCCTTACCAACTGTGAAATCACAGATTCAGCGTGCGAGAAAACTGGTTGCCCAAGGTTTTGTAGAGTGCTGTGATTTTAAAGTAAACGAGGCTGGGTATTTGATTGGTGAATTGCAAGAAAAGGAAAACTGTAAAATCTGCAATTAAGCAATTTTTAGTGTTTTTTAAGATCCTTATTGAAATATGCCTATCTGCCGATAGACTCGGAATTTGGAATTTGTTTTGTTTGGAATTTAAAGTGTTACAAAGTCATCATCCAAGTATGCTGCAATCTTCTAAATTTTCTTAACTCTCTTCTCAAGATAGGAAGGTATTCTCTACCATTACTGTGGCTTTTTTCTAAACGTTTACAGTTTTTATAGAGTAAATTAGTCAAACGCTCCAAAGAAGCAATGTGCTTGTATTTTTTATCTGTATGACGTTCCATTTCTGCATTGACAATTTCAGGAGCCAAAGATGAGGATTGTTGTACAATATCACCAGAGAAATAAATGTCTGTATCTTCAGAACCATCTGGTTTTAAGTATGCTAAATCTTGATTTAAATATGTTGAAATACTTCTTGAAAGAATAATAATTTCTATCGCCTTTTTATAAAGCGGCATTTCAGGTAGGTAAGATGGAATTGGGTTCGACATGATTAATAAAAGCAATTTATCAAATTTAGTGACAAATCTGATGGTATTAGAATTGATCTTAAAGTAAAAGGGTATATTTGCTTTAATAATTAAAGTAATATAGTTAATTTTCTTTAAATGAGTATAGATTCGCTTAATTGGAAGATTTTGAAGTGTTTACAAAACGGAGCACGTCAGTCTAACGCTGAAATCGGGAGACAGGTTGGAATCAGTTCTCCTGCAGTTTCTGAACGTATAAAAAAGATGGAAGATGCCGGAATTATTCAGGGTTATCATGCCTTTGTATCTCCCTTTGAGGCCGGTTATCAGCTGAAGGCAATTATTACCTTAAGAGCGTTTATGGGCATGCTGAAACCATTTTTGGAAAAGGTGAAAACCTACGATGAAGTTTTGAATTGCTACAGAATAACGGGCAATGAAAATATTGTTATGGAAGTGGTCCTTAAGAACCAGAAACATTTGGAAAGCTTTATAGACCAACTCATTGTTTATGGTGAAACTAAAACTCAGATTGTTTTGTCTCATGTGATAAAATACAATGAAGTGCGACCTATAAAATAGTTCCGTCCTTAAAGATCATCAAATCCATCAAAATCATCAAAATTAAATGGGATGTCGTCATCTGGATCGTCATCGTCATAGTTGACTCCCGGCGGATTAAAGAGACCCCAACGATCAATAATATAGTTCCAGCAATCGAAGGTTTTGACCCATTCCGCAAACAATACCCTAAATTCTTCGACCTCATTTCTTAAGATATCTAAATATTCGGTATCCGGATACCCATGCATTTCCAGGCCTCTGGCATCAGTAATCAATTCCATTGCCGCTTTTCTAATAATGGTGGCATTCTCCATTCTAATGTCGTAGAGCATATCCTCAGATGAGGCGCCAGCTATCTTAGCAGGAATTATGGAAGCATTCATGCCCAAATATTTGAGATTGTGCTGCATCATTTCAGCCTCAATCGGATCCTCAAATGTAATATCGGTCCTTTCAACGGAATCGATGATGGAACCAACAAGATCCATGATTTCACGTGCCTTTTGGAATACCGGCAGTTTTTCCCACTGTTCCATAATTTAAATCTTTTTAGTGCTTAACGTTTCGATATGTTCAATGATTATTTTAGCATGAATCCTTGAGTTTTCGATAAACCATTTATGCGTTTCCATGCCACCACAGATAACCCCAGCTAAATATAATCCTAATATATTGGTTTCCATAGTGTCGGGATCATATTGAGGTAAGCGGGCTTTATCATTGGAGAGTTTAATTCCTGAATTGATTAAAAACTCGAAATTAGGACTATACCCTGTAAGCGCTACAACGAAATCATTAGGTAACGTGATTTTGCCATCTGGCGTTTTAATGGTTATTTCAGTGTCTACAATCTCAACGACTTCTGAATTGTAGTAAGCTTTTATACTTCCTTCCTTAATTCGATTGATGATGTCCGGTCTCACCCAATACTTCACGCGCTCTCCGATTTCTGAGCCTCTGATGACCATGGTTACGTTTCCTCCTTTGCGCCAAATTTCGAGGGCTGCATCTACTGAGGAGTTGCTTGCGCCGACCACAACTACGTCTTGCATAGCATAAGGATGGGCTTCGTTATAATAATGGGTGACCTTCGGTAAATCTTCCCCTGGAACATTTAATAATGTTGGAATGTCATAAAATCCAGAGGCGATAATCACTTTGTTCACGTGATATTTCGTTTTGGAAGAGGTGACTACAAAATTGTCCTCCAATTTTTTAATGGTCATGACTTCCTCGTATAGACGGATGTTCAATTCGTTGGACGTAGCTACACGTCTATAGTATTCGAGAGCCTCGTCTCTATTGGGCTTTGGATTATTGCTGATAAATGGTATGTCATCAATCTCTAACTTTTCTGACGTTGAAAAAAAAGTCATGTTTTTCGGATAGTTGAATAGAGAATTTGTCAACGCACCTTTTTCAAGGACAACATAGTGCCAATTTCTTTTTTTGCATTCCAATGCGCAGGCTATGCCAATTGGGCCTGCGCCAATAATTAATACTTTATAAACGTTTGTCATTTTTTAAACTTTGTTTTGAGGTTATTGTGACTCTTTTTATAAAAAAAAACAGTAATTATGGTCCTAAATCCTCGAATTCCGAAATACCAGCCTCTTGTTTGTAAAAATACGGAATCATCGAAATAAACTATGGTCATTAAGTTAAAATTGTATGTTTGCAAATCAATTACTTTTTTATGAAAACACTATATTCATTTTTGTTGGGATTCATTTTTTTATGGGGTTGTGCTCAGGATAAACAACCAATTCAAGGCGAGACAGAGTTTCAAAGAAATCTCAATGCAGAGTTTAAAGATGCTTCAAAGTCGCCTTTAAAACAGAAAGATAGAAGAGAGTTTACAGGATTGGACTTTTTTAAATTTGATTCTCTGTATGTGGTAGAAGCAACTTTCACGAAATCCGTCGATGAAAAGCCTTTCAAAATGAAAACTACAACAGATAGGCTTCCTACGTATTTAAAATATGGTGAAATTTCTTTCGATTTAAAAGGAGAGTCGTACACCTTGAGCGTTTACCAGGATCAAGATTTATTGAATGAAGCAGGCTTTGAAGATTACCTGTTTTTACCCTTTTTAGATGACACCAATGGAGATGAAACTTACGGGGGCGGACGTTATATCGATTTGAGCATTCCAGATGGCGAAATCATGACTATCGATTTCAATACAGCATATAATCCTTATTGTGCCTACGATGAAAAGTATTCTTGCCCAATTGTACCGCGGGAAAATTATGTAGATGTTGAGGTGAGGGCGGGTGTTATGGCGTTTTTGAAATAGTTATTCAGTCAGCAGTTGGTAGTAGACAGTAGACGGTCAGCAGTGATTAGTTGGGTGATTGCTTTAGTCTTTAATTTTTATATGCAACATTTCTGCGAAAATCCGCGAGATCTTCGGGAAATGAAACTTCGTGCAGTTCTCCGAAACAACTCAGATCAACTTTTCACCAAATACATTCCGAGGAAAACAGCTAAAAATCCGACGACAAAACTCGCTATAGTATAGATGGCAAAGCTCATAAAATCGCCCGATTTTAAAAAGATGTGATTCTCATAAGCAAAGGTTGAGAAGGTGGTGAATCCGCCACAAAACCCGGTGGCAAGGAATAAGATTTGGTTTTGGGTTAAAGTATTGTTCTTTACGGCCAAACCTAAAATAATGCCAATCAATAAACTCCCTAAAATATTAGCTGCAAAGGTGCCGTAAGGAATACCGGTTGCATGGCTGTTGAGATATTTCCCGATGATAAATCTCAGGACGCTACCAAAGCCACCTCCAATAAAAACCAATATTAGTTGTTTCACAAGTCTTCAGCGGATTCTTTAATAGGAATATAGATTTCAGTAACCCAATGTGCAGGATTAGGAAGTTGGGCAGGATCATTCTTATAAACCTCAAACGGACTTATTTCTGAGGCTTCTATATTTTGATCTTTTAGATATTTTTGAGCAATGGTCCACGCTTCTTTTAAATTGGTATGGTTCCCTCTTAAAGTCACCTTAAGTGCTTTGGTGCGTTCCATAAATCCATTAAGCACATTACTGTCTTCTGCAATAATGACCCTTTCACTTACGGGGATGGCATTGCTCATAATTACATTGCCATTCTCCAGGTTCATTTCAATATAGATTGTGAATGGCATGCCACTGGCGGAGATGTTATGAGCATTCATGAATGTTCTGATGTCATCATATTGCTCTCTCATGGTAGTGCTTTTATTGCTTCCGGTGGAAGAAATCGTTTTGTACAAATAAAAACCGCCACCATATTCCGTTATGCCGTCAACATTAATAGAATATGTAGCCATACTTTTTGCTACTTTTTTATCGATACTTTCCAGGTCTGCTTTGAATTGCTCTGAAAGTTCCTCTTCATTATCGCCAAACAATGCAAATTTGGCCTTGGTCATAAACGCTAAATTGTCAGCATCAAGCTTCCTAGTAACGGTTGTTGAGCCATCATCATTGGATACAAAATTCCATTTTAATTCTGATTTTTTTATTCGCTTACTTGTAAACGTCTGGTGAATTGAGTCGTTAGGGGTGGCTATGGTTTTCTGCATTGTTTCAGAGCTTTTCCAAAATGAGGACCAGTCCACATCAGTGGTATCTGAAACGATATCGAAAACCACCGCTTTCGGAGCGTTAATGGTAGTGCTTTCCGTAACTTCAAAATCATTGGGTTGAACTGCAATATAAATGGCCATTCCGATAAAAGCAATTAACAGTAAGAATAAGAGGTATTTTATAAATTTCATTGGGTGATTTTGTAGAGTTTATCAAAGATAGACAATTTTATAGTATCTTAATAAATATTACATTTGTAGTATTAAAATTTAAAAATTAACAAATGAACTTAAAATCAATATTTGGGATTGCACTAGCAATGAGCTTGACTTTTGCCTGCAAAAACGAACCCAAAACAAACAACGATTCAATTTCACAGGCTGAAAAAGTTGACACAGCATTTGATTATACTGTTGAGCAGTTTGCCGACGTTAAAATTCTGCGATATCAAATTCCAGGGTGGGAAAACTTGACTTTGAAAGAACAAAAATTAGTGTATTATTTAACCCAAGCAGGTTTGGCAGGGCGTGATATTATGTGGGATCAAAACTACCGTCACAATCTTAAAATCAGAAAAGCATTAGAGACCATCTATAGTAATTATGAAGGGGATAAGTCTTCGGTCGATTGGAAAGCTTTTGAAACCTATTTAAAACGTGTTTGGTTCAGCAATGGGATCCATCACCATTATTCCAATGATAAATTAAAGGCAGAATTTTCTCAAGACTATTTAAAATCTTTATTGACCGCAACCAATACACAATTGGAAGGTGATGCTTTTGATGTGATTTTTAATGATCAGGATTCAAAGAAAATCAATCAAGCTAAAGATGCAGATAATGTGGCACAATCAGCAGTTAATTTTTATGGAACAGATGTCACCACTGCCGATGTGGTACAGTTTTACAAGAATAAAAGATCGCCTAATCCAGACAAACCCTTGTCATTTGGACTCAATTCTAAATTGGTAAAGGAAAACGGCGAATTAAAAGAATTGGTTTATAAATCAGGTGGTTTGTATGGTTCGGCCATTGATGAAGTTGTGAAATGGCTGGAACTGGCGAAAGGTGTTGCTGAAAACCAAGCCCAAGGAGACGCATTGGGACTTCTAATTCAATATTACAAAACGGGTGACTTGCAAACCTGGGATGACTACAATGTTGCATGGACAGCTGCCACTGTAGGAAATGTGGATTATATCAATGGTTTTATTGAGGTTTACAATGATCCTATAGGCTATAGAGGTTCTTATGAGAGCATCGTTCAAATCAATGATTTTGACATGTCACAAAAAATGAAAGTTTTATCCGATAACGCACAATGGTTTGAGGACAATTCTCCTTTAATGGATGCTCACAAAAAGAAAAATGTTGTAGGGGTTACTTATAAGGTTGTGAATGTAGCAGGTGAAGCTGGAGATGCTTCGCCGAGCACACCAATTGGAGTTAATTTACCAAATGCCAATTGGATTAGAGCAGCGGTTGGAAGTAAATCGGTTTCTCTTGGCAATATTATCGAAGCCTATAATAATGCAGGAAGTGCAGGTAGGTTAAAAGAATTTGTAAATGATGAAGATGAATTAAAATTGGAGCAAGAATACGGTCAGGTAGCAAGCAAGTTGCACACGGCCTTACATGAAGTGGTTGGTCATGCTTCGGGGCAATTGAATCCTGGTGTAGGTGAAACTAAAGAAACACTTAAAAACTATGCGTCAACTTTAGAAGAAGGTCGTGCTGATTTAGTAGGGCTTTATTATCTGTACAATCCAAAACTACAAGAGCTTGGGTTGGTAGACGATTGGAAAAAAGTGGGGATGGCTGCTTATAATAGCTATATCCGCAACGGGCTAATGACCCAGTTGATCCGCTTGAATTTGGGCGACGATGTTGAACAAGCCCACATGAGAAATAGACAATGGGTGAGTGCTTGGGTTTTTGACAAAGGCAAAAATGACAATGTCATTGAAAAAATCACCCGTGATGGAAAAACCTATTACAATATCAACGATTATGAAAAGCTGCATGAGCTTTTTGGACAGTTGCTTCGTGAAACCCAACGCATCAAGTCAGAAGGCGATTATAAAGCCGTTGAGGCTCTGGTGGAAACCTACGGTGTTAAGGTAGATCAAACATTACACAAGGAAATTTTAGAAAGAAATGCGCAATTCCCTGATGCGCCCTATAGCGGATTTGTAAATCCTGTTTTGATGCCAGACAGAGATGACCATGGTGAGATTACTTCAATAAAAGTTACCCAGCCAGAATCTTTCTCAAGCCAAATGCTGAACTATAGTAACTCACATAGTTTTTTGAAAGAAGAGAATTGAATCTTATTTCAAAGCACATTTAATAGAAAACGGGGAACTATATTTTAGTTTCCCGTTTTCTTATTGACACTAAATTTCAATAATAGAAGGTTGACAACGATAAGCGTGATGATCGAAATGATTACAGTCATAATAGTGTTATTTTTAATACATCTTAAAAAATAGAAGATGTCATCATTTTTTTATTAAAAATTTGATCAATTTACAAGTAATCTTAATGTTTGTGAACCACCATTGCTGTTGCTTACTTTTATAAAATATAAGCCTGGATCTTCAAGACTCAGTTTTTCTATACGTTCAACTGAAGTATAGGATTTCGATAATACAACTTGCCCCAGCATGTTGAATATATTGAGGTTTAAAGTCTCTGCCTGATGCCCTAAACTCAAGCTGAAACTGCCATTTGTCGGATTCGGAAATAGGGTTATTTTAGAAAATTTATTGTCGTCGAGTGATAGGGGTTGACTGATGCGATAAACAAACGCTGTTGCTTTTGAAGGCGCTTGTGCAGCCACATATGTGTTGCCGTCTGATGACAATGCCAGCGCTGAACCCAACATGTCAAAATTAACATTGCCTGTAACAACCTGGCCAGCCTGATTCCAATCGGTTCCATCAAATTGGTTCACCGTAACGGTGCCTGCCTGTAGTCCGCCTGTCACGTTGACACCGTTGGCTCCAATTGCGAGAATAGTACCATTTGCACTCATGCCTAAACTGCATCCAAATAAATCATTATTATTCTCTCCGTCCATAGCGCTACCTATTTGTATCCAATCTGTGCCATTGAATGTGAAAGCCCTTACTTGCCCAGTTCTTGCGGAGCTAAATGAACTATAGGCAATAATGTTTCCGTCTGCACTTATGGCCACTTCCCTGCCTATGCCTTCTGTGCCCACTCCTAAAATCTCTTGACCTTTTTGTACCCAATCTGTGCCATTAAAAGCATACACTATCACGGCGCCTGCACCATTAATCGCTCTGTTGGCACCTGATGTGATTATTGTATTGCCAGTCGCATCCATATCGAGAGTTATGCCCAAAGTTCTATCAGCCTTGGGAACTATTGGACCGCCTTTTTGGATCCAATTGGTTCCGTTGTAGTTATAAATACGAACATGTCCAACGTCGGGAACGCTATTATAATCAACTTTGGGTGCGGAAGCTGCAAATGTGTTTCCATCAGATGAAATAGCAACTTTTGATCCGAAAGAATCTCCAGTGCTATCTCCTAAAACATTGGAACCCATTTGTTGCCAGTCGGTACCATTAAATTGATATACTTGCACCAAACCAGAGTTAGATCCGTTAGTACCTGATGCGTTGGCGCCAATACAAACTATATTTCCATCTGCGCTTAAACTTACCGATTCACCTCCTCCTAAAGAAGAAATTATGGTACTGCCCTTTTGACTCCAATTTGTACCATTAAGATTAAAAATCTGCACACGACTCCCTATGCTCGTACCTCCCTTTGGCAGGCCAAAGGCAACCGTATTTCCGTTGGCGTTAATACTTACTGCTTTTGCGAAATCAACATGGGGCGGACCTACAAAATCAACACCCAATTGATTCCAAGTTTGTGCTGATAATGTACTTGAAAAAAGTAAAATTAGAGAGAAAAGTAAAAGAGGAATTAATACGTGTTTTTGAATGTGTAATTGAGCTCTCATCTTTTTGAATGTTTTAGTTATGAGATGACATCGGAGAGCAACTGAAATGTCATCATAAAAAAAAACTAAAACTTAAATTGGGAACGTTTCTGATTCTTAATGGCAACTTGGGCTCAGTGAAGAATTTTTCGAATTTCTATATTTTTCGAAACTGTTAGTTAACTTTGACTCCTGAAAAATTTTCAGAATGATGCTTTGATGGATAGTGTTTTTAAATCAGTTTATGTTAAGTGAACATATACTTAACGGCCAATATCATTAGAATAAAAGCGATAAAAGCAATGAGAATCCAAATACTGCCTTTGTAGTGTTTTCTGTGAAGTTTTAAATCTTTACGATAGGTATAAATCAAGATTACGGCAAAAACAATTGCAAATAATATCCCGAAAATCAATTGACCATTTGTTAACATATCGCTATTTTTATGCAAAATTAGTCAAACCTTTTAGAATCTGAACAAGGTTCTTCTGAAAAAGCTAAGTTAATCCTGAACATCATTTTCTATTGCTGAATTTGGGGCCATTGTAGATATAGCTCAACTGGCAAAAATTGCAACACTATAAAAACTATATATTATGAAGAAAAAACTGGATGCAGTAAAAGCATTTCATACGGCATTTAAGATTGGGTATAGGGAATCCCCAAAAGCCGATTTGGGACTGGAGAAAAATATGCTCCGTTATAAATTGATGAGAGAAGAAAACGAAGAATATTTAGAAGCTGCAAGTGCCAATGATCTTGTGGAGGTTGGCGATGCCTTAGGTGATATGCTCTATATCTTATGTGGAACAATCATTGAACATGGTTTTCAGCATAAAATTGAAGAAGTTTTTGATGAAATCCAGAAAAGCAATATGAGTAAGTTGGGCGAGGACGGTGAGCCTATCTACCGTGAGGACGGAAAAGTTTTAAAAGGCCCAAATTATTTCCAGCCTAATATTGAGAGAATCCTGCATTCTTAAAGCATAATCATCAAAAGTAAAAGCATAAAATATCAAATTCCAAATTCCAACGATTATTCATTGGAATTTGGAATTTTTAATTTAGAAATTGAAAACTCGGTATCTGAGTTTTAAATTTGATATGTCCATCCGTGCTTATCTTCAGCCATATTATGCTGAATACTGAGCATCTTATCTTTTAAGGTATCAGCGTAAGAATTCTCGATATTAGGAAGTTCAAAAAGCTCTTCCGCATGTTCGAATGCTGAGATAGGACTAATTACAACAGCCGTTCCTGCACCAAAAATCTCTTTTAGGGAACCATTTTTAGATGCCTCTTTAATTTCAGTCACCGTTATTGGTCTTACTTGTACCTCAATTCCATTGTCTTCGGCGAGTTGAATGATACTTCTTCTGGTAACACCATCTAAAATACGATCGCTTAAAGGCGCGGTGATTAAAGTGTCATTTATTCTAAAGAACACGTTCATTGTACCAGCTTCTTCCAATCTTTCGTGGGTGTCGGCATCCGTCCAAATAACTTGTTGGAAACCCTTCTTTTGAGCAAGACTAGTAGGATAAAATTGTGCTGCATAGTTACCCGCTGCTTTAGCAAAACCTACACCTCCGTTGGCAGATCTACTATACTCTTCAGCAATCAATACGCGTATTTTACCGGTGTAATAAGCTTTCGCAGGAGCACAAATAATCATGAATCTGTAATTACTTGAAGGGGAAGCTGAGATTGCTGGATCTGTAGCAATTATAAAAGGTCTGATGTATAGTGAATTTCCTTTCCCAGGTTTCACCCACGCACTGTCCATTTGCAATAAGGTGGTCAGGCCTTTCATGAAGTAATCTTTAGGAAACTCAGGCATAGCTAAACGCGCCGCCGATTTATTAATACGGTTGAAATTATCTTCTGGTCTAAAGAGCCATACTTTGCCATCTTCATCCTTATAGGCTTTCATGCCTTCAAAAACCGCCTGTCCATAATGGAATACCCGAGCAGATGGATCCATGGTCATAGGTTGGTAAGGTATGATTTTTGGCGTTTGCCATTCATCATTTTCATAGTCACAGATAAACATGTGGTCAGTAAAAGTTCTACCAAATGTTAAGTTCTCAAAATCAACAGCGTCAATTTTAGTAGTATCTGATTTTACTATATCGATTTCGTGTGAAGTGTGTTTTGTCATCATATTTTTTTTGATGCTGCAAATTTAGTGATTTCTTGCAGTATAAAAAATCAAATAATTTGTTTTAAAAAAAACTTATATTTGTCACTATAAATCTTTCAGAAAATAAATAAATTATGAAGAAAATTCTTATCGTTTTTGGAATTGCGTTAACCGTAATCGCCTGTAAAACTGAAGATAAAAAGACAGAAACTCAAGAAGTGGAACAGGAAGTTATTGACTATACGTCGATTGGAGAAGAGATTACAGCCGATGCCGCAAAATCGACAGCAGATATGGCTGAAGCCTATAAGTCAATGAGTGTTGGAGATACCATAAACGCCAAAATGATTGGTAAAGTGGATGAGGTTTGTCAGTCAAAAGGCTGTTGGATGAAAGTAGATCTTGAAGATGGCAATCAAATCATGGTGAAATTTAAAGATTATGGATTTTTTATGCCAAAAGATATTGCAGGAAAAGAAATTGTGATCAATGGAAAGGCTTATGTAAATGAAGTTCCAGTTGACGAATTGCAACATTATGCAGAAGATGCAGGTAAATCTGCCGAGGAAATTGCAGCAATCACTGAGCCTAAAGTAACCTTTTCTTTTGAGGCTGACGGTGTGTTGTTGAAAAGCGAATAACAATTGAAACGCAAAATAATTACTACGGCTGATGGTTCTAAGACCATCCAGATTGAAGAATGGAATGAGCAGTACCATTCTATTCATGGAGCCATACAAGAAGCAAACCATGTCTATATCAAGCATGGTTTGCTTTTTTGCTTTGATCGCTTAAATTCTTCAAATAACGAAAGTCAGGAGATTTCAATTTTAGAAATAGGATTTGGCACAGGTCTTAATGCGTTTTTGACCTTGTTGCAGGCAGAAGACCATCATGTAGATATCCATTATACAGGTGTAGAGGCATTTCCAATTTCAGCAAAAGAGATGACCGCTTTAAATTATGCAGACGAGCTTCATATTCCTGAAAAAACCTTACTTTTTGAAGAGATGCATCATATCCCTTGGGAAATAGATAAACGGCTAACACCATATTATACACTTCAGAAGCAACAAAAGCTATTCAAGAATATCACTGATAAAGATCAATTTGATCTAATTTATTTCGACGCATTCGGGGCACGGGTACAGCCCGAACTTTGGACGGAATCCATTTTTAAAAATATGTTTGATGCTATGAAATCAGAGGGTATTTTGGTGACCTATGCAGCAAAAGGAAGCGTACGTCGTGCCATGCAAGCTGTTGGTTTTGAAGTTGAAAAACTACCTGGTCCTCCCGGAAAAAGAGAAATGATTCGTGTAACGAAGCATTCGACTTAGCATTCAGCGAGGAACGAGCTAAATGCGCCCTTTTGCAGAAAAAAGCTCTTAGCATTCAGCGAGTGTGCGAGCTAAATGCGCCCTTTTGCAGAAAAAAGCTCTTAGCATTCAGCGAGGAACGAGCTAAATGCGCCCTTTTGAAGGAAAGGCTCTTAGCATTCAGCGAGGTGTGAGCTAAATACGCCTTTTTACAAAAAACTTTGTCGAATCGAATAAAATATATACCAATCCCTTCTTTGAGAGGAAAATCATCTTGTTCTAAAAGTTAAAAATATCATTTATTTGTTAATTCTGTTAAACCTTGTGTTAAAGTGATAAACAATCAATTTTTCATTGGTTAACTTTATAAAAAGCACAAAAATAGATGAAGGTATTAATTACGGGAGCTACAGGTTTAATTGGGAAGGAAATTGTAAAGCGATGTCATGAGCAGGATATTTCGGTGCATTATTTGACAACTTCAAAGGATAAAATAAAATCTCAGGATGCTTATAAAGGGTTTTATTGGGACCCCAATAAAAACGAAATAGACAGCGACTGTTTTAAAGATGTTGACGCCATTATCAACTTAGCAGGTGCAGGCATCGCAAAACGTTGGACTAAAAGTTATAAGAAAACGATTATCGAAAGTAGGGT
Source organism: Gelidibacter pelagius (assembly GCF_017581925.1). GTDB lineage: Bacteria > Bacteroidota > Bacteroidia > Flavobacteriales > Flavobacteriaceae > Gelidibacter > Gelidibacter pelagius. The sequence goes on from NZ_JAGEVG010000003.1 coordinate 95,977, forward strand.
ACAATCGCTACAGTGCTTAAAAACGGCGTTATCAAAAGTACAGAACCACCATATCAAACATATTCTTTCAGCAAGCGCCATTGGTTTTTATCCAGATTCTCTCACCAAATATTATGACGAATCTTGTACTAAACAATCTCCAACTTTCTTAGGCGATGTAGTCGCTGCATGGGAAAATGCCGTAAATGAGTTCTCCGAACTGGGATTATTGGTTTCAAATGTTAGGATAGGCTTAGTGTTAGATGCTAATGAGGGTGCATTGCCTCAAATGGCAATGCCTATTAAATTTGGGTTGGGCTCAGCCTTTGGTTCTGGAGAACAATGGCAGTCATGGATTCATGTTCATGATTTATCACGGATTTTCGTCTATATTATTCAGAATGAATTGGAAGGGATTTACAACGGCGTTGCTCCAAATCCCATTACCAATACAGAGCTGACAAAAGCAATCGCAAAAACGCTTGATAAACCTTTGTTTTTGCCGAATATACCAAAGTTCTTAATGAAACTGGTGCTTGGCGAAATGCATATTATGCTTTTTGAAAGCCAACGGGTTAGTTCGAAGAAAATAGAAGATGCTGGTTTTGATTTTACCTATCCCAATGTCCATCCTGCACTGGAAGCTATATTGAAATCATAATTATCTTAGGGCTTCTATCAGGTTATAAATTTGATTTAGGCTAACGAATGGACTGTCATAATAATTCAGATGACTGGAGGTGCTCATTCACAAATTCAAATCTTTGCTCCCAACTTACACAAAAACTGTTTCATTGGCGATAGATTCAATAGTCCTTTATTCTCTAAGTTTAATGCTCTTTTCAACTCCTTGAAATTAGAATACTCATAAGAACTGAAACAATTGATCAATATACCATCCTTAATTAACCATACCGCTTCGAACGCGCCATTTTCGGTTTCTTCATAAATAACTTTATAGTAATCATAATCTTTAAAAAGCACTTCTCTTATATGGGAAGCAAATACCTGTTTTTGATAAATGATGCGATCGGACTCAATGCGCATGGTTTTCATTTTTAAAAGAGGAAGACAACCAAAAGCCAAAATAGCGACTGCAAATAAAAACATAAGGATGGATTGGGGATCACTCCAAGGTTCTGGCTCTGCATTGTCTGGCGACACCACGAAAAACAAAAGTAAGGATAGTAGGATAGAAAGCCCAAAGACACTATACACCATAATTTTATACTTTGAAGTGAAATGTGATACAATCATGATATATTATGTAATCGATGCATTTAAGCACCTATCGATAAATATTGAAAATGTCAGCATTTCAAATGATTGAAATTTGTGTAAATGAAGAAATGGAAAATATATTGTGACATTTTGACATTTTTTGAATAATGGCAGTACTTTTGCCAATTCAAAAATGAAGATAAAAAATGAAGTTCAAGAATATGGGCAAAAAAGATAAAGTTGAAGACATTGAGATCAATGTTGAAGAGGCTATAAATGAGGCTACTCAAACTGAAGAAATTAGTGTTGAGGACCAATTGAAAGAGGAATTGGGCAAAGAAAAAGATAAGTTTTTAAGACTATTTGCAGAATTTGAAAATTACAAAAAACGGACCACAAAAGAACGAATGGAATTGTTCAAAACTGCAGGCCAAGATGTAATTCAGTCGCTTTTGCCGGTTATGGACGATTTTGACAGAGCGATCCATGAAATTTCTAAAACTGAAGAAAAGGAGCTATTAACGGGCGTAGAGCTGATTCGCAATAAATTTAAGAGTACCTTAAATAGTAAGGGACTCGAAGAGATTGCTGTAGAAATAGGTGATGTTTTCAGTGCAGATGAACATGAGGCCATTACCCAAATTCCGGCACCCTCTGATGACTTAAAAGGCAAGATTGTTGATGTCATTGAAAAAGGCTACAAGTTGGGTGATAAAGTGATTCGTTTTCCTAAAGTAATTACGGGATTTTAAACAAGCGAGTAAGGATTTAGGAATTGATTAGAAACAGCATACCATGAAGGAAGATTATTACGACATATTAAAGATTGATAAGAGTGCATCGGCGAATGAGATTAAAAAAGCATATCGTAAGAAGGCCATAAAATATCACCCCGATAAAAATCCAGACGATAAGGCGGCAGAAGAGCAGTTTAAGAAAGCAGCAGAGGCTTATGAAGTATTGAGCAACCCTGAAAAGAAAGCGCGTTATGATCAATTTGGTCATCAGGCATTCCAAGGTGGAGGCGGTGGCTTCAATGGTGGCGGCATGAATATGGATGACATCTTTAGCCAATTCGGAGATATCTTTGGTGGCGGTTTTGGAGGTGGTTTTGGTGGCGGTTTTGGCGGTCAACAGAGACGCGTTAAAGGCAGTAATTTGAGAATAAGAATTACGTTGACTTTAGAAGAAATAGCCAATGGGGTTGAGAAAAAACTTAAAGTAAAACGTAAAGTTCAGGCAGCAGGTACAACCTACAAAACCTGTTCAAGCTGTAATGGATCTGGACAAGTCATGCGAATTACCAATACAATTTTGGGTCGTATGCAAACCTCTTCACCATGTCCAACATGTGGTGGTGCAGGAGAGATGATCGACAAAAAACCATCTGACGCTGATGCCCAAGGTTTGGTTCTTAAAGAAGAAACTGTATCTGTTAAAATTCCAGCAGGTGTAGTTGATGGCATGCAGTTAAAGGTTTCAGGAAAAGGTAATGATGCCCCTGGAAATGGTGTTTCTGGAGATCTATTGGTTGCCATTCAAGAAGAAGAACATAGCACTTTAAAGCGCGAAGGTGACAATTTACATTATGATTTATATGTGAGTTTACCGGATGCTGTTTTGGGTACCAGTCAAGAAATTGATACGGTAACGGGCAAAGTGCGTATCAAGATTGAATCGGGTGTTCAGTCAGGTAAGATCTTGCGTTTAAGAGGTAAGGGAATTCCAAGTATCAATGGCTACGGAAAAGGTGACTTATTGGTACATATTAATGTTTGGACACCAAAGACGCTGAATAAAGAGCAAAAGGAGTTTTTTGAAAGCGTGAGAAATGACGAACACTTTCAGCCTAAGCCTGAAAGTTCGGATAAATCATTCTTTGAGAAAGTTAAAGATATGTTTTCATAACCAATTGGTAATTTGATAAAAATTACTATATTTGAATATCACTAATTTATTTTAGTGATATTTTTCTTTTTCATAGCAATTTTTTCCCATCCTTGATTTATTAAGGGTGGGTTTTGTTTTTTAGGACATTATGGTTTTTTGAATTCTATAAATATTAATAATGTTCAAAATAAAAATAAAAAAGCAGTCTAAAGTCTAACATTTAATATATTTACGCATCTTTAAACTATACCATACAAAAGCTATTTTATGAACAACTTATTAGTTGCAAATTCAGTTTCCAAAAGTTTTGGAGATTTTAAAGCACTAAATGAAGTCTCCATTGCAGTTCCAAAAGGAAGTATTTTTGGGCTTTTGGGCCCAAATGGCGCAGGTAAGACGACACTCATCCGAATTATTAATCAGATTACCATGCCAGATTCTGGTGAAGTGCTTTTGGACGGACTACCTTTAAAGCCTATGAATATCCGCGATATTGGATATTTGCCAGAAGAGCGAGGTCTTTATAAATCCATGAAAGTGGGAGAGCAGGTACTCTATTTGGCGCAGTTAAAAGGCTTGTCAAAACAAGAAGCTAGAGAGCGTCTAAAATATTGGTTTGACAAACTGGAAATTGGCGATTGGTGGAACAAAAAAATACAAGAACTCAGTAAAGGGCAGGCACAAAAAATTCAGTTTATTGTTACCGTAATTCACCGACCAAAACTTTTGATTTTTGATGAACCTTTTTCTGGATTTGACCCTATCAATGCCTCACTCATTAAAGATGAGATATTACAGTTGAGAGATGAAGGTGCAACAGTTATTTTTTCAACCCATCGTATGGAATCGGTGGAAGAGTTGTGCGACCATATTGCGCTGATTCATAAATCGAATAAAGTTTTGGATGGGAAATTGACCGATGTAAAGCGTCAATTTAAGACGAACACTTTTGAAGTCGGTATGCAATCCTCCAATCCTGAAGAGGTAACCCGAATGATTAAGGAGAAATTTGAAGTGTTTCCGGCAACTTTCAAAAATTTGAATGATGATATCAAATTGAATATTAAACTACCTCAAGAAACATCTTCTAATGATTTGTTGAGCTTTTTAACGTCAAAAGCAGAAATTCATCATTTTGTTGAAGTGATCCCTAGTGCCAATGACATTTTTATTCAAACTGTAAAAAACAATTAAAAATGAACCATTTACCACTCATCATCAAAAGAGAGTATTTGAATAAAGTGCGTAACAGGTCCTTTGTTGTCATGACCTTTTTGAGCCCTATCATTATGATTGCCCTTGTGGCCGTTGTGGCATATTTGTCCCAAATCAATAATGATAAAAAACGGACCATTACAATTTTGGATGAAACGAGGGTTCTAGCAGAAGCTTTTGAAAACACTGAACACACCACTTATACCATTTTAAGTGATACTGGGTATGAAACCGCAAAAGAGTTGGTGAAAGCTAAGGAGGACTTTGGATTATTGTATATTAAAAAAAGTTCAGATACCCTTAATCTCGTCCAATCAGTAAATTTTTATTCCGATGAGTCCCCTTCCGTATCCATAATTTCAAATTTGGAACGTCGAATTGAAAAACGCCTGTCTGATATCAAGCTTCAAAATGATGGTGTAGATATCGAGCAGATAAGAGCATCCAAAACCACAATAAACATAGCGCAGGAAACTTTTGATGGCGAGAAAACATCTAAGATTGATAGTTATCTAAAACTTGCTTTTGGAGGCGCTGCGGGCTATTTGTTGTTTATGTTTATTATTATTTACGGCAATATGATCATGCGTAGCGTAATTGAAGAAAAAACGAGCAGAATTATCGAAGTGATTATTTCCTCAGTCAAGCCAATACAATTGATGATGGGCAAAATCATAGGGACGTCATTGGCTGGGATAACACAGTTTTTAATTTGGCTTATTCTTGGTGGCGTATTGTTATTTGTCGTTTCTGCAATTTTTGGTATTGATTTGATGCAAATCCAATCCCCACAACAGGAAATGATCAATCAGGCAATGGCATCTTCTGATGCTCAAAACATCGCCCAGGACTTAATTACTGGATTTGTCAACTTGCCAATTCTTAATTTATGTGTGGCGTTTTTGTTTTTCTTTATTGGAGGGTATCTTTTGTACAGTTCGTTTTATGCTGCTATTGGTGCGGCTGTAGATAATGAAACAGATACACAACAATTTATGATGCCAATCATTATGCCACTTATTTTGGCTGTTTATGTAGGAGTGTTTACCGTAATAGAAGATCCTCACGGAACTGTTTCTACAATATTTTCTTTTATACCATTAACATCACCTGTAGTCATGCTGATGAGAATTCCGTTTGGTGTTCCAATATGGCAACAACTTTTGTCCTTTGCAATATTAGTGTTTACCTTCATATTTACCGTTTGGTTTGCGGCCAAAATTTATAGAGTCGGTATTTTAATGTACGGTAAGAAACCGAGCTATAAAGAGCTGTTTAAATGGTTAAGGTATTAATCAGGTGATATTGAAACTCGCTACAACGACATCAACTATGGGAAACTTAAATCATTGAAGTTTTAAAGGCCAATTGACCAAAGGTTAACTGAAGTAGCTCGGATTGTGGATATGATATTGGTTGATATCTGGATTCTAACTTGAATTTAGAGAAAATATGAGATGATTGGATGTTGCAGGTTAATGCATCTATATATTTGTCATAGATTCGATTTCTTACGATTATTATCGTTTCAAATAGACTTCACAATTTAAATTACCAAAAGCAATTTTTGTTTTATGTTTGATGACAACATTTTACGATAGGTCTTTTGTATTGGGTGATGTCACCTATAGAGTTTCTAATAAATACAGATGGGTTAAAAAAATACGAATCAAATTTATACCTTGTTCAAATTATAAGTTTCTATTTTAGAACAAGAATAATTTTTAAATATTAAGAATGTCGAAAATATTAGTCATAGAAGACGAAGCAAGCATCAGAAGGGTTTTAGTGAAAATTCTTTCTGAAGAAAACGATAGCTATCAAGTAGACGAAGCTGCAGATGGCTTGATTGGATTGGAAAAAATAAAAAAAGAGGATTATGATTTGGTACTTTGTGATATCAAAATGCCAAAAATGGACGGTGTAGAAGTCTTGGAGGCCGCCAAGAAAATAAAACCAGAAACTACGATTGTGATGATTTCCGGTCATGGTGATTTGGATACAGCAGTCAACACCATGCGCCTGGGCGCTTTTGATTATATCTCAAAACCACCGGATTTGAACCGATTGCTTAACACGGTCAGAATAGCTTTGGATCGGAAGGAATTGGTGGTTGAAAATAAAATGCTCAAGAAAAAAGTGAGCAAAAATTATGAAATGATCGGTGAAAGCAAAGCCATTTCCCATATAAAGGACATGATCGAAAAGGTAGCTGCTACCGATGCTAGGGTCTTAATTACTGGGCCAAACGGTACAGGAAAAGAGCTTGTTGCACACTGGCTTCATGAAAAGAGCGATCGCTCCACTGGGCCAATGATTGAGGTCAATTGCGCGGCCATTCCTTCTGAATTGATTGAAAGTGAATTGTTTGGGCACGTTAAGGGCGCTTTTACAAGTGCTGTAAGAGATAGAGCAGGTCGGTTTGAAGCTGCCAATGGTGGGACTATTTTTCTTGATGAAATTGGAGACATGAGCCTTTCTGCACAGGCAAAGGTATTGAGAGCTCTGCAGGAGAGCAAGGTTCAACGTGTAGGAAGTGATAAGGATATTAAGGTAGATGTACGGGTTATAGCCGCAACCAATAAAAATTTAAATAAGGAGATTGAGGAAGGCAGATTTAGGGAGGACTTATACCACAGATTGGCCGTCATTTTAATTCAGGTGCCGCCTTTAAATGACAGAAGGGAAGATATCCCGTTATTGATAGAACATTTTGCAAATAAAATAGCCGAACAAAATGGTACCGCCCCAAAATCGTTTTCTGCAAAAGCCATCAAACAATTACAAGAATACGATTGGACAGGAAATATCAGAGAGCTGCGCAACGTTGTGGAGCGTTTGATCATCCTTGGAGAAAAGGAAGTGAGTGAAAGTGATGTAAAACTGTTTGCCTCCAAATAAAACATATGGTACAACTCACCCAATATAATAAAAGAGCACTTTACGGAGGTATTATTTCTGCTCTTATAATGGGGCTTGGGGCATATTTTTTAGGGAATATTAGTGGTTATGAAGCTAAAATTTTAATCAAATCATCACTTCCCGGAATTAACACGCTATGCAATACCATAGCTTTGGCATCTGCGACTATTTTGGCGCTTTTGCTGACTTTGTTAAGTTTGAGTTCTAGTACGGAATCGAAACTAACAAAAGAACATTATCAGCATGTTTTGCTTATTGCCAAGATTGATACGACCATTTTCATTCTGGCAATTATCCTATTCCAATTGTTGAACATCCCCATTACAGAGGCTGATAACGTGCCAAGCTCTTGGTACGCTACAATTTATTATATCAGTTTAGCACTGTCCTCCCTATTGAGCGGGGGATTGATCAGTGTGGTTTTAATGCTGTTTAATGCCGTGAGTAGTATCATTAAAATTGTTGGTTTAGGAATCACAGACCATCCATTGATTTCCAAGGACGAAGATGCAGATGGCAATAAAGTCAATGCTGACACCAAAAATATAAATTCAGATAAAAAGCAACCATAATGAAGGATATTAATAGTAAGGATTTTAAAGTTACAGAATCAATTAAGATAAATGATCTTAAGACCTCTTTCGATTTAGATGCTTCTAAAAGCGACATAAAAGACCATTTAAAAGACGTTCGGAAGGGGCTCGGTAAAATACAGGATAAAATGTACGCCCATGGCAAGTATTCCGTACTGGTCTGTTTGCAAGGCATGGACACTGCAGGAAAGGACAGCTTGATCCGTGAGGTTTTTAAAGACTTTAATTCGCGTGGCGTGGTTGTCCATAGTTTTAAGACACCAACAAGTTTAGAATTAAAACATGATTATTTATGGCGTCATTACATTGCACTTCCGGAACGAGGTAAGTTTGGAATTTTCAATCGTACGCATTATGAAAACGTCCTCGTAACCAAAGTCCACCCGTCTTATATTTTAAATGAAAATATTCCAGGAATTGACTCTGTTGAGGATATTGACGATGATTTTTGGGAAAGACGCTTTGAAGACATTAATAATTTTGAGAAACACATTGCTGAGAACGGCACCATAATATTTAAATTCTTTTTGAACCTTTCAAAAGGTGAACAAAAACACCGATTGCTAAGACGCTTGAATCGAGAGGATAAGAACTGGAAATTTTCTCCTGGCGATTTGGATGAGCGCAAACTTTGGGATGACTATATGACCTGTTATGAAGATCTTCTCAATAAAACCTCAAAAGTTCATGCGCCTTGGTATGTTATTCCTTGTGATGATAAAAAAACCTCAAGATATTTAGTAGCCAAGGTTTTGTATGATACGTTAAAAACCTATACAGATATTAAGGAGCCTGAATTAGATGACGACATAAAGGCCAATATCGATTTGTATAAAAGGCAATTGGAAAAGGAATAGCTTTTACTATTAATGCGAAGCCTTCACCTTCCATCCTGCAAGGTTTCTAAAACCTTGTAGGTTTAATACAAACTTCCATCTTTGGATAAGTTCAACCGCAAAGTATCTCTTATAAATCAGTATATTTATTTCTATAAATCAATCATATCCTTCCGATGAAACAACTTGTTATATTAGGTATTTTACTCTCCATCAATGTTTCATCTCAAACCGACGCTGAAAACATTAAAAAGATCTACAGTAATTCTCTGACCAACGGGAAGAGCTATGAATGGTTGGATCATTTGTCCAATAAGATTGGTGCTCGACTTTCGGGATCCTTAGGCGCAGAACGTGCCGTGGCATATACCAAGGAGGAATTGGAAAAATTAGGATTGGACAAAGTATGGCTGCAACCGGTCATGGTGCCTAAATGGATTAGAGGTTTACCTGAATTTGCCTATATCGAAACCCTACCTGGTATGACGACCCATGTCAATATTTGTGCTTTGGGTGGTTCTGTTGAAACACCGGGAGGAGGTGTACGTGCACATGTTGTTGAAGTTCAGGGCATAGATGAGTTGAAGGCTTTAAGTCCAGAACAAGTTAAAGGGAAGATCGTATTCTTTAATCGCGCCATGCAGGCAGATTTGATCGATACCTTTGAGGCTTATGGAGGTTGTGCCGATCAGCGTTATGCAGGTGCTATGGAAGCTGGGAAATTGGGAGCGGTTGGCGTAATTGTTCGTTCCTTAAACTTACGATTGGATGATTTTCCGCATACGGGCAGCATGACCTATGGCGATTTGCCGGTGTCTCAACGAATTCCATCTGCCGCAATAAGCACCAATCACGCGGAGTTGTTAAGTACGATGTTGGCATTGGATCCGTCAATTAATTTCTTTTTCAAACAGAATTGCAAACAGATGGCGGATGTGGAATCGCACAATGTGATTGGTCAAATTACGGGATCAGAATTTCCAGATGAGTATATCGTTGTTGGCGGACATTTGGATTCTTGGGATTTGGGTGATGGTTCACACGATGATGGCGCAGGTGTTGTGCAATCTATGGATGTGCTCCGACTGTTAAAGGAAAGTGGTATTAAGCCGAAACGCAGTATAAGAGTTGTGCTTTTTATGAACGAGGAAAATGGCCTTAGAGGCGGTAAAAAATATGCTGAAATAGCAAAGTCCAAAAAGGAAAATCACATTTTCGCCTTGGAAAGTGATTCGGGAGGCTTTACGCCAAGAGGTTTTTCATTTGATTGTAGTGATGAGGTGTTTAATAAAGTCTTAGGGTGGCGAGACCTATTCAAACCTTATTTAATTCATTATTTCGAAAAAGGAGGCAGCGGTGCTGATATTGGTCCACTAAAATCTGATCACATTGTTTTGGCTGGCTTAAAACCAGATTCCCAGCGTTATTTTGATTACCATCATGCAGCCACTGATGTTTTTTCAGCGGTCAACAAAAGAGAATTAGAGTTGGGAGCTGCGACCATGGCATCCTTGGTGTACTTATTTGATGCTTATGGAACAGGAACTGAATAACTAAGGGTTAGAAATAAAACATGGGATCAATTGCTGGTTTATTGGCCGAATTGCTACTGATTTTTCAGGATTTTAAATTTTGGCGTAATGGAAGGAAGCAACGTAAGTATGAACAAAAACATAGATCACCAATAAAAAGATGGTTGCGCCGCTTACCGAAGGTTTTATTGTTAGGGATAATAATTGTACTTACATTTTATTTCGTACGATTTTCTGCTTTTTTATTTGGAAATGCTGATAGACAAACTACCAAAAAGTTAACACAAGTGGCATCCCTTTTAAAGCATGAGAAAGAAACTTCAGGCCATTATCCAGAGGAATTGGCATCTATTGTTAGAAATAATCCCTTGCATAAAAACATCTACAAGGATTATTGGGGTCGAGAGTTTTTTTATGAAAGGCATCCTTCTGGTGAACGTTATATTTTGATTTCTTTGGGGGCTGATGGAAAATTGAACACTCCGGATGATATTGCCTATGAATTTGAAATTGATTGATCGGATTCTTCATCCAAAATCATAATGATGGAGAAAAATAAATGGTAGTATTAATGGATATTGATATACAGATATTTTGCTTTAACGAACATAAAAAGCCCGAAACATAAAAATCCGACTGCCACGAGTCCAAGTACTACACCACCAAATTCATTGTTCAGAAATCGAAAAGCATCTTCTAACGTACTCATTTCTTTATTTCGAAATGTAATTCCAGTTCGTATCGTTAAAAATGACATGACTCCAAAAACTATAGCTCGTGCCGAGTGTCCAATACTGCCAAATTTCAACAAAGTAGTTTTAGCTTTTGGGGGCATTTCTGAGGATTGTACGTTCTTTTTAAACTGATTTGAAACCACAAAATAAATTTCGAAGATCGCTTTACCTGCCAGAACCAATCCGAATATAACCGCAAAAACACCTCCATATTTTGAATTTAAAGCATTAATGACGAGCTCTTGTTGACTGTCATAACCACCACCAAAGAGCAATTTCACAGCTAAGAATCCTAATGCCCCATAAAATAGACCACCGGTAAAGTAACCGCCTCTTGTAAAAAGGGCTTTAAAATCCGTACCTAAATTTCTGGTATCATAAAACGTTTGATACATTCGCCAGAAGGCATAACTGAAAAGGCCGATGGCCATGGTGGCTAAAAGGATTTTGCCAAAAGGTTGACCAGATAAAAAGGTAATGGCGCCTTTTGTTCCAGTCTTTTGGCCGCCCCAATTGAATGCCGTCATGGCTGTCAAAATACCGACGAGAACATAGACAAAGCCCATCGCACTGAGTCCAAACCTGGCTATGTTCTCTTTGGACATCTTTTAGTTTTCTGTGAAATTACCATCATTCACATCTTTTATGAATTTGATCAATCCATTAAAGAAGTTGTCAGCATCATCATATTGTGTAAGGTGTGCACCGTTGGTCGTCAAACTTCTGCCGTTTTGTACTTGAGTGCTCATCCATTCCATATATTCTGGATCCATGGTATCGTGCTTTCCACCAATCATCAAAGTTGGAACTTTTAGTTCGTTTAACCGATCAGAAATGTCCCATCCTTTTAATGTGGCATTTCCAGTAACACCGAATTCACTGTAGCCTTGCATATAAATATAAATATTAGGATTCATGTGGGAAAAGGAACGATTGATGAATTCTGGCCATTCATCCAATGGCAAATGCAACACGTGTTTGGTGTAATAATGTTGGGTCACAAGTTCGGTATAGCGTGGGTTTTGAAAATCCTCTTTATCTTCCATGGCTTTAATTTCTTTATGCACTTCTGGTGGTAATTGTGGTCCCAATACCTCTGCCGCATACTTTTCATATTCAGGAACACTGGCCATCATATTCGCAATAATAAGTCCTTTTATATGATCCTGATGTTTGAGTGCATATTCCATTGCCAATAGGCCTCCCCAAGACTGTCCGAATAAGTAAAAATTATCTTTATCGAGATTCAGGGCTTTTCTGACTTGCTCCACTTGATCTACAGAATGTTCAATGGTCCATAAAGTGGAATCGTTGGGCTTGTCGCTATAATAACTATCCAGTTGATCGTAATAAATGTATTCAATTTCTTCGTTAGGGAAGTATCCATCAAAATTTTCAAACAGCTCATGTGTACCACCTGGGCCTCCATGAAGCAGCAAAACTTTCATTTTTGGATTGTTGCCCATTCTTTTTGTCCAAACATTAAAAGTGCCTTTTGGAGTGGTGATAGGAATCATTTTAATACCACCTGTTTTTTGGTCATCGCTGTTGGAATAGTCGAAATAACTGGATGTATCATCGGTTCCAGTATTTACTGTTTTTTGATCGTTACAGCTTAGAAGTAGTGCTGCAGAAATGAATAAAAAGTAAATTGTAGTTTTCATAAGTCATTAATTTTTATTTCTTTTAAAGTTAATCTGATCTATGCAATTATTACTTGGTTCGACGTAAGAAAAGCGACTTTTTTGTGTAAAAACAGAACGTTAATAAGGTTAAAGCTCTTGAGGTCAGCATTTTGAAGGCGCTTTGCTTATGGTTGATAAAGTTAAATCTACTGAATTTATTTTATTCCATCGATGATTGTTATTTTGTATTTGATCTCGCAGTGTATTTGAGACAATTTTCCACAGGAAAAAAAATAGCATTTCACAAATTTACAATAGTAACTTGTGGTGATAGTGTCATCATCGTTTTAATCCAATTGAGCGGCACTTCCAAAAGACTAATTTAAAGTTTATTTGCCAGGCGTTGTTTACGGAAAACAAGTCCATTTAGAAAATAAAATTTTTAAAACTTGAAAACTTTATTATCTTCAACTTTTAAATTTTAACACTAATTATATGAATATGAAACAAAATTTTTGGAAAAATTCTATTCTCTTGATCTTTTTAACAGTTCCGTTGCTTCTTGCAGCTCAGGGAACTGTTACAGGTAAAGTTACGGAAGGGTCGGCTGGACTACCTCTTCCAGGTGTCAACGTTATTGTAAAAGGAACTACGACCGGTGCCATAACCGATATTGATGGCGATTTTGAAATCTTGGTACCTTCATTTCCTTCAACCTTGGTGTTTTCTTCTTTAGGATATGCCACTACGGAAGTCAAGTTGACCGGACCTACAGTTCTGAGTGTTACCATGGAAGAGTCTGCAACCGGGCTTGAAGAAGTAGTCGTAACAGGATTGGCGAGTTCCGTTAAGCGACAAAACCTTGCGAATGCCGTTTCTACGGTTTCTGCTGCAGAACTAGTCGGAACTACCAGTCAATCTACGGTAGATGGAGCCTTATACGGTAAAATTCCGGGGGTAAATATTACGGCTACCTCAGGTGCGCCGGGTGGAGGTTTTGCCTTAAGATTACGGGGAATTTCTTCCATTAATGGAAACAACCAACCGCTCATAATCGTTGATGGTGTCTATTATAATAATGTGGAAATTCCATCTGGTCTTCGTTTTGCATCTGGTGCAAACCGTGGGAATGAGGAGAATTCTAGTAACCGTTTGGCAGATCTAGACCCCAATGACATTCAGAACATAGAAGTGTTAAAAGGATCTTCTGCTGCTGCGATATATGGGCAACGAGGTAACGCTGGAGTCGTGTTGATTACTACCAAGCGTGGTAAATCGGGCAAAACCAGAATTAGCTTTAGTCAAGATATTGGTACAAATACCATTGCTAAACGTTTAGGCGTGCGTCCTTGGACGGCCGCATCGGTTGAGAGTGCTTTTGGTGCTGCAGAAAGAGCCAAATACGAGGCCACAATGGCGGAAAATGGAGGACTATACGATTTTGAGGATATTATTTATGGGAATACTGGTTTTATAACCGAAACTCGTTTAAGTGCTACTGGTGGTAACGATAAAACTAAATTTTATGTTGGAGGTTCTTATAGGGACGAAGAAGGTATTATAAAAAATACCGGCTTTGATCGTTTCTCATTGCGAAGCAATATTGACCATCGTATCTCTAATGTATTTGATTTTAGTTCATCTACCAGTTATACCAGAAGTAATTCCAGTAGAAGTTTTACTGGAAACGAAAACGAGGGTGGCCTAAGTTATGGGTACACCTTGGCATATACTCGACCATGGACCAATCTATTCCCAGATGAAAATGGTAATTATCCTGATAACCCCAATGCTGCAGGAAACTCTATTTTTGTGAGGGACAATGCCTTGAATGATGATACCAACGATCGTCTCGTGCAAGGGATGACTCTAAATACTAATTTGTTGCGAACCGACACAGATAGGGTTAAAATTGTGACCAGTGGCGGCTTGGATTATTTAGCGAACCAGACGTATGTTTATGTTCCAGAAACTCATCAATCCCAAGTGCGACCAGGACCGGGAGGTTTTATAGCTGTAGGGAAAAACAATTTTACCCAATTGAATACGCAAATTATTGGTGTTTGGAATCGTGAAGCAATGAACGGCAGTTTAGACCTTACCACACAATTGGGTGTAGCTTATCTATATCAAAAGTCGAATCTTGTGAATAGCCGAGGCTCTCTTTTAGCTGCTGGCCAAACAAGTGTTGACCAATCTGTTAACCAAGTCATTGATCAATTTCGCTCAGAGGAAAAAGATTTTGGATATTTTGGGCAAATAGAAGGTAACTATAAGGATCAGATTATCGCCACTTTAGGATATCGTATGGATAAATCCTCCAGAAATGGCGACCCTAATAAATTCCATGGATTTCCAAAGGCTTCTTTGGCGATAAACATGGCGAATTTCGACTTTTGGACTTTGGAGTCTATTTCTCAGTTGAAGCTAAGGGCAGCTTATGGTGAAACAGGGAGCCCTGCCAGCTTTGGTTCTACTTTTACCAGTTTGGGTGCAAGTAACATAGGTGGCAATATTGGACAGTCTGTAGTAGGAAGCAAAGGAGATGCCTTGGTGAAACCTGAAACTGCCAGTGAATTGGAATTTGGTTTTGATCTTGGGATTTTTAATAATCAACTCTCTTTTGAGGCGACCTATTACGACAAGAAGGTGAGAGATTTAATATTGACAAGAGCATTGCCTTCCTCTTCTGGTTTTACCCAGGAAACTACCAACCTTGGTGACCTTAAAAATACTGGAGTGGAATTAGCTTTAAGAGCTTTTGTGTTTGATAATGAGAACTTCAAATGGAACACTTCCGTTCAATGGTATAAGAACCGTTCTGAAGTAACGCGCTTGGCCGTACCGGCATTCGCTCAACCTGGCGCTGGATTTGGACTTGGTCTTGGAACGTTCTATATTCAAGAAGGACAGTCCGCTACCCAGTTGGTCGGTAATTTAAACCTGGATGGTACAGGAATAAAACCTACCAAAGTGGGGGATGTAGAACCTGATTTTCAAATGGGTTGGAGCAATAACTTCACGATTTACAAACAATTTGATGTGTCTTTTCTTTTTAACTGGAAACAGGGAGGAGAAAATCTCAACCTTACGACATTTCTTTCTGATTTAGGATTGGTTACTCCTGATCTAGAAACCGAAGAGGGTAAGGCACGACTTCTTATGCCAGCAAATGCGGTACGATTCGTGGAACCTGCAGGTTATTTCAGGTTGAGAGAAGCTTCAATTCACTATTCTTTATCTAAAAACACGGTGAATAGTGTATTTGGCAACACCGTAGAAGGAGTTAAATTGGGGGTATCAGGTAAAAACCTTTTCACCATTAGCGATTACAGTGGTTATGATCCAGAGGTGTCCGTAAACGGTGGTACCGGACTTTCTACCGGGATAGAGGTAGGTTCATACCCTAGTTCTCGCCAATTTTTCTTTAGCCTAAACGTAAATTTTTAAAAAAAATAATATGAAAAATAATATAAAAACTTTAGCGATTGTGACCTTCATAATCCCACTATTCTCGCTTATGGTTTCTTGTACTTTTGATGAAGTCGTAGATCCAAACGGGCCAAGTGTGGATGGGGTCTTGAAGAATGCATCCAAAGGCCAATTGAACGAGCTTGTGGTTGCGATTGAATCTACGTCCCGAAATGGAATAGGAAACGAAGCTACTTCTAATGGAGTTTTGGGAAGAGAGCTTTATCTTTTTAATGCGGAACCGCGTAATACAGGAGATTTGCTGGGCAAAGATGGCCTACAGCTAGACAACAACTCTTTTTACAGCGTAGGATCATGGAATGGGAATTACAGATGTATAAAGAATATCAATCTTTTACTCGAAGCTGTTGCCAATACTGATGCCGTAAACGAAAGCGAAAAGAACGGCTACATCGGTTATGCCAAGACGATGATGGCATCAGAGTTGATACAAATACTTAAGTCTTACGGAAAAGCACGATTGGACGTAGCCGATCCTGAAAACATGGGACCAATTGTAGAATTCAATGAAGGTCTTGCTAAGGCTCGCGCTCTTTTGGAAGAAGGACAACAAAGCCTTTCCAGTGCAGGAAGCAGTTTTGCATTTACATTGAGTAATGGTTTTAATGGTTTCCAAGAGCCATCTACCTTTTCTGAATTTAACAGAGCATGGGCTGGCGTGGCTGCGGTTTATGCTGGTGACGGAAATGCGGCACTGACCGCTTTGTCTAACTCCTACTTGGATCTGGCAGGAGATTTGGATATTGGTCCAAAGCATATATTCGGCTTGGGTGGTGGCGATCAATCGAATACGGTGTTCAAGGTTCCTGGCCTTAATGGGGATCAGATTATAGTCCATAATTCTTGGATTGCGGATGCAGAGGCTGGAGATTTGAGAGTGGAGCAGAAGTCTGCCTTAAGAACAAACCCAGCTTCACAAGATGGTCTAAACGGCACCCATGAAACACGTTTATACGACTCTGATACCAGTCCTATCGATTTTCTTAGGAATGAGGAGTTAATATTGGTCTATGCGGAAGCAAGTATTTTGGCCAGTAATTTTCAGGATGCAGAAGATGCGTTAAACGTCATCAGAAATTCGGCCAACTTGCCTGATTATTCAGGTGCGCAAACGGCAGAGGCATTAACAGCTGAGATGCTGAAACAACGAAGATATTCACTTTGGTCCGAAAACCATAGAATGTTCGATTTAAGACGGTATGGATTATCCAATACTCTGTCTATAGATAGGCCTGGAGATCAGGTATTTAATACAATGCCAATTCCGTTACCGGAAACCTATTAAGGTATAGTCTATTATAAGAATCAAGGAATTGGTTATGAACTAATTCAGATTCGGAAATCAGCAAGCAAGCCCGATGATAACTCGTCGGGCTTTTTATTTCCACCAATTGGTATTTATACTCCAAAAGTTTGTCTCGATCGACAAGACAACTTCATATACATATTTGTGGACTTACTCGCCCGTACCTGTCGGACGAGCCCTGTGATTCTGAATTATCCATCAGTCCTATTTAATTTTGAAATATTTAGTTCTTTCAGGTGCTTTACTTATAAGATTTAATTTATTTATCTTTAAATTAGACTGTTTTTACATACGACCACTAATAAAAATTAATCCTATGAAAATTTATCGTATTCCCTTTGTCTTTATCTTTTTGTTAGCTGTCCAGATATTCTATGGACAGGAGCAAAAAGATATCTTTGAAAAACTTGATGAAATTGCCATTATTGATCAAAAGATCATGATGCCCATGCGAGACGGAATTCGTCTAGCTACTGATATCTACCGGCCTAAAACCACAGAAAAGGTGCCAATTATCTTTTCGCGGACACCTTATAATTTTAATACCTGGGTTGATGGCGTGCAACAAACCCGAACGGCCCAGCAAGCCTATGAAGCAGTCAAACGCGGATATGCCTTTGTCGTACAAAATGAGCGCGGACGTTATTTTTCTGAAGGCGAATGGGATATTTTGGGGATGCCACTCACCGATGGTTATGATGCATTTTCGTGGATGGCCGATCAATCATGGTCTAACGGTAAAATAGGTACTTATGGCTGTTCCTCTACGGCAGAATGGCAGATGGCTGTATCCGCGCTCGATCATCCCTCACATGCGGCCATGGTTCCACAAGGTTTTGGCGCAGGAATTGGAACGGTTGGTGACATTAAGGAGCAGGGCAATTGGTATCGAGGCGGTGTAGAGCAGCTTTTGTTCTTCGCTTGGTTATATGGGGTAGAACAAGATAAATTTAAGCCAAGAATCCCTGAAGGTGCGACGCAGGAAGACTTGATCAGAATTTCAAGGTTCTATGATCTGGCTCCAAAAAAACCACCCATGGATATGGCAGAATCGCTTAAGCATTTACCAATTAAAGATATCGTTAAGAATATGCACGGGAAACAGGAGGTCTTTGATAAAATGGTCGTACGTAAACCCAATGATCCAGCCTGGTACGAAGGAGGCCTTTATCATGATACCATGGAAATCGGTGCACCTGGTTTTTGGTTCGCCTCTTGGTATGATGTTTCAATCACGCCCAATTTGGCCTTATTCAACCATGTTCGCAACAATTCAAAAGATCCTGAAATACGAGAAAATCAATATTTGGTAATTGCTCCTACCTTGCATTGTGCATTTACCCGTGCAACCGAAAACACGATAGTCGGTCAACGTAGTGTAGGCGATGCCCGTTTAAATTATGACGAACAGATCTATGCTTGGTGGGATCTTTGGTTGAAAGGAGAAGCCAATGATTTCAAGAAAAACACGCCTCGAATACAATATTATACTATGGGTAGCAATGATTGGAAATCGGCGGAGGAATGGCCACCGGCAGATACTAAAATGACGACCTATTATTTGAATAGTGATGGAAAGGCCAACACCCTTAAAGGCAATGGCACGCTAACAAAAAAGAAAGCGACGAGAGATAACCCAGATTCTTTTGTTTACGATCCCATGAATCCTGTTAATTCTTTAGGTGGGAATGTATGCTGCACGGGGAATGCCGTTCAAGGTGGTGCATTTGATCAGCAAAAGGCAGAAGAAAATCCTAATATTCTTGTTTATACTACAGACGTTCTTACGGAAGGTATAGAAGTAACTGGGTTTATTGAGTCTACACTTTATGTTTCTTCTGACGCTAAGGATACGGATTTCACTATTAAGCTGATCGATGTATATCCTGACGGTACGGCCTATAATCTTGATGAAACCATACAGCGTGTGCGTTATCGAGAAGGATATGATAAAGAGGTTTTCATGGAAGAAGGCAAGGTGTATAAAGTCGATTTGACGCCAATGGCTACAAGTAATTATTTTAAAAAAGGACATCGTATCAGAATCGAGGTTTCTAGCAGTAACTTTCCCCGTTTTGCTCGTAATCTGAACACTGGAGGAAATAATTTTGACGAATCAGAAGGCATTATAGCAGAAAATAAAATACATCATTCTAAGCAATATCCTTCACAAATACGATTGCCTATTCGGTAACACAATCATTGAAAGAATATTTTGACACTTGGTAATGGAATGCTGTAATTAGGTTCCAAAACCCCAGAAGATGAGTGTTACAATACCTAAATGCATCCATAAAGTTGATATACTTCAACTTCATGGATGCAATTTTTAAGATATCAAAAAACTCTTTTATAGGTCAATAATTTATCGAGTTTTACTGGAGAGAATAGTCATTGAAACCTAATCTTTACTTTTATATTTATCAAACCAAGACAATATACTTGCAATTTTGGCAATGAGATTACTTGGTTTATTGGCAATGCCATGAGACGCTCCGGGAATTCTTACCATAGCAGTTTCTACCTGTTGAATTTTGAGTGCAGTATATAGTTGCTCCATCTCACTAATTGGCGTCCTATAATCGTCTTCACCACCTAACACCATGGTTGGAGTGGTAATATTGCCAACATAAGACAATGGGGATCTTTTTAAATACGCTTCAGGATTATCCCAAGGTTTATCCCCAAACCAATACTTGTAGAAGAATGCTGGGCTATCTGCATAAAGTACAAAACTGTACCAGTTAATCACCGGCTTAGCCACCACAGCAGCTTTGAATCTGTTGGTTTTGCCAATAATCCAAGCCGTTAACACCCCACCGCCTGAGCCACCGGTAACAAAGAGATTGTTGGTGTCTATATTGCCCATTTCGATAACAGCATCAACACCAGACATGAGGTCTTCATAATCATGGTTGGGATAATCATGGTGAATCAAATTTCCAAACTCCTGTCCGTAGCCTGTACTTCCCCTTGGGTTGGAATATAAAACCACATAACCTGCAGCGGCATACATTTGGATTTCGGCTGAAAATACCGAACCATAACTGGCAAAAGGACCGCCATGTATTTCAAGGATTAACGGATATTTCTTAGTAGAATCAAAGTTAGGCGGCGTGACGATCCAACCTTGAATGTCTCTATTGTCATAAGAAGACTTCCACCAGATTTCTTTCACATTACCCAGTTGTTTGTCAGCAAACAGGTCTTTATTTACATTAGTAATCCGTGTGGTTTCACCTCCATTCCAAACCGCTAAATCTGCAGGATGGTCAGTTCCGCCAAGGGTATAAGCAAGCTTGTTTTTGGCTTCTGAATAGGAAGCAGCATTGTATGGACGCCCTAATGAAAGTCCACCAAGCTGGTTGGTAATAGTTCTTATTTTTCCTGTGAGTGCAACATGGCCAATTTTGGTATCACCTTTTTCATCATACTGAAAATAAAGACCTTTGCCGTTATCTTCCCAAATTGGATTAGAAATATCTCGGTCTAAATCTTTGGTCACAATTTTGCTGCCAGAACCATCTGCATTCATTATATATAGATTGGAAACCGTATAGCCTTGATAGGTATCATCAAATCCTGTATAGGCTATTTGACTTCCATCGGGCGACAAAACTGCACCACCATCTGGACCTTTCCGAGTTGTGAGTGCTTTAATGGCGCCTGTGCTGATGGTGAGCTGGTAAATTTCGCTATTCCTAGGTTCCATCTCATGGTTTTCGTGAAGATTGGCGTCAAAATAAAGCGATTTTCCGTCTTTGGACCAAATTGGATTTCCGTGATCGTCAGCAGTAAAGGTGAGCTGTCTTGGAGTACCACCATCTGTAGAGATTATAAACAATTGCTCGTTACCGCTTTTAAGATAGCCCTGACCATCGCCTCTATAGTTCATTTGGTCAATATAAATTGGGGGTGCATTCCATTTGGCGCCTTCAGGTTTTTGTGGTAGGGTGATAGGTGATTTTTTGGCAGCAGGAACAAACATAGAAAATGCCAATTGTGTATCGTCCCAAGACCATGACACCGCTCCGGGACTTTCAGGAGTGTTGGTAAGCGCTACTACATCTTTCAAGTCGACCCACATCATATAGAGTTTTGTCCGATCATCTTTCATGTTCGATTTGAACACTATTTTAGTGCCGTTATGCGACCATCTTGGTTGAGAATCGTTTTGATTTCCAGTGGTAAGGGGTCTGTTTTGGCTGCCATCTGTATTTACCATCCAAAGATTAGACAAGTTTCGGTCTGTCATAACATCTTTAAAATTCCGGACGTAGATAATGCGGTTGCCATCGGGAGAGATTTGAGGATCGGAAATATATTCCAAATTAAAAACATCCAGAAGTTCCAGGTTTTGAGCCCTTTGAGCGATACTATTGCCACAGATAAGTAAGGAAATAATAAGAAAATAAATGCTTTTCATGATTTATCGGATTGATTATAAAAATGTAGGTTATCTCATCTAACTGGGAAGAATTCGGTATGCTATTAAAAATAAAATTTAATGTTATTTTTTTAATTCTATTTATGTCTACCAGTGGATTTTAATTTCCGCAGGCTTTCTTTTAGTTGCATCAATTAAGGTTTTAAATCCTTTAGAATTTCGGCGATGGCTTCGTCTAATTGTGGTTGCTTGCCCGTGAGTCGGTCTTTAAAGTCTTCTTTTACATAAATGTCTGGTGCTACACCTGTGTGTTCTAAGTTATCGCCGCTCAACGTGTAGCAACCCCAAGATGGCAAACGATAGGATGAACCATCTACCAAACGGCCGGCTGAAGTAAAAATAATCCAACGGTAGGTTTCTGTTCCGATGATTTTTCCTAAGCCCAATTCTTTAAAACCGGCAGCTGTAACTTCGGCATCACTTAATGATTGCTCATTGATCAGTAAAACTATCGGTTTTGCTGCAGGTCCAAAATTGGGTTGTGGTGCCAATTTTCCATTTCTATATTTCCATTGCGCGTAGGGTTTTTGAGATAAGAACTGTAAAACGGCATCGTGCACGTTTCCGCCTGTATTATTTCTTAAATCTAAAATTAAAGCGTCCTTTCTATAGGCTTCAGAAACCATCTCTTTCATGAAATTATCGAGTTCACTACCGCTCATATTTTTCATGTGGACATAAGCTATTTTATCATTGCTTTTTTCATCTACATACTTCTGATTGTCTTCCACCCATTCATCATACAGCAAATCTTTAAACTCTCTGGTAGCAATTGGATGTAGGTTTACAGTAATGTCGTTGCCATTTCTTTTAAATGTTAACTGCATTTCGTTATCCAAGGATGGTCCAGAAAAATAGGCTTCTCTATTTGTTTTGAAATCTACCGGCTTCCCATTGACTTTGGTTAAAATATCACCTGGTTTAATGTCTTTTCCAGTGATATCCGCAGGGCTTTTACTAACAATATGTGCGACTTTATAAGGGTTGTCTTGAGAGAAAATGATTCCTGATTCTGAAGTGGAACTGCCGTAATAGGTCTCATCTTCTTTCCCGGAGGTATTAAATCCAACATGGGAGGTATTTAACTCACCAAGCATATCGTTAAATAACATACTCAATTGTGAACGTTTTGTGAGGTAGGGTAGAAAGTGAGCGTACTTATCTCTAAGTTGTTGCCAGTTTTCTCCGTGGAAATTTTCATCGTAATAATTACTCTCAAAACCTGCCCAGGCTTCAAAAAACATCTGATGAAATTCATTTGCCAGATTTTTTCGAAATGTGGCTTCTGTTTCAATTTTTTCAAGCTTGTTGCTTTTTAGGTCCAAGGTATGGATAGTGCCATTCAACAAGGCGTAATATCCGTCTTTAGAGGCTTCCAGTTGACCGTCCCTAATCACTTGGTCATCTACTTTTTCAGTTTTGTTTTCTTCAAAAGGCTTTATAATGGTTCTCCATAATTTATATTTTCCTTGGTCGTGATTTGAAACATAATACACATAGGTCGTTTCATCCTTTGTAATGACATAAGGGTCATTTTGTGACCCAAATGAAGGACTGATGCGTTCGATACGATCCATCAGTCCTTTTTTATTGATGGTGATTGAAATAGGCTCATTGATGCTATCTTTTTCTTTTTTGTCTTTACTTTTCTTGTCAGAGCTATCCTTGTCCTTTTTTTCGTCTTCTTTAAAAAGTTCGTCAAACTTATTTAATTTAAAAGGTGCGTCATAGGTGTCTAAAGCCATTCTGTAAATATGTGTATCTCCAATACCTCTTGGGAACGAAGGTTGCGTTAAGTTAGATTGAAAGTAGATGTATTTTCCATCTGGAGACCATGTGGGATTACTTTCTGAAACCCCAGTTTGGGTTAAGTTTATAATTTCTTTGGTTGCGATATGATAAGTAAACATATCGAGTTCAAAATTGCGAAAGGCAGAGTATAAAACATAGGAATCGTCCGGTGAAAATTGAGGGACTGGTGGACGAAGTGCCCAAAATTCATCGGTCACAATAGTTGTACTTTTTAAAGTTTTTAAATCCAATAGTCTTAATTCATCACGGCCACTTATATAAGCCGCATGTTCCATTTTATGGTCTATAGCAATACTGGCGTTGTTTTTTGCCTCGTTGGTAAGTCTTTTTTCTTCACCTGTTCCATCGGCAGCAATAGTAAATAGATTGGTGTAACCAGAAGCGGTCTGATTATATAATAGCCTACGATTATCCTTTAGCCATTTTACTTCCTTAACACGCTCATTGGGATTGGTGTTTAATTTTTTGATAAACTTACCTTTTATGTCCGACACAAACAGTTCGCCACGAGAAATGAATGCCATCTTCTTATTATCTGGCGATATGGACATAGTACTGATATTACCCTTAGTTTTAAAATCCTGCTCTTTAACGAGTGTGTTATTTGTATTTATTAGAATCTTGACCTTTTGAGTTTTATTTGAAGCTACGTCGTACAAGAAAATCTGATAGTCTTTAGTAAACACAATCTTATTTCCGTTGGCACTAACCTGTGGCCAACCGATTGAAGTTTCAAATTTTGTCAAGGCTGTTTTAGTAGCTCCATCTTTAAAAGTATATAAATTGTATTCTCCGTTGATTTCATCGGAAACGAAGTAAATAACACCATTTTTATCTACGGTGGCCCACATATCTTTTCCGATATAATCGGTGTATTCTTTGAATGCCTTGGTTTTTGGATTGTAGGATTTAATATCGGGATTGTAAGCGCCTTTATAGCGTTTACGATTGGTGAAATTTTTGCTTTCCCAGCTTTCATTAAAGAAAATTTCGTCTGTTTTAGGATGGGAAACAACATTATGGACATTGTTGAAATAATTTTCAAACAACCGTATTGGTGTGCCTCCAGAAACAGGAACATTATAACCACTATAACGATTGTACCGCGATGAGGTAAAATAAATTTCTTTGGAATCCCACGACCAGCTATCTACATCATCTGCGGCATCATGAAACGTGAGTTGTTTAATCTCACCGCCATCTATTGGCATGACATAAACATCCTTATTGCCATATTGTGTGGCGCTAAAGGCCAACCATTTTCCGTCTGGTGAAATACGCGGCAGGGTTTCTTCTCCTTCCATTGCTGTGAGCCTAAATGCATCGCCACCACTTGAAGGCACTTTCCATAAATCGCCATCGTAACTAAAAACTATGGTCTCTCCGTCTGGAGTTAAGGTGGGGTCTATTTGAAAATAAGCTTCTTGAGCATGAAGTGTTCCGATAAAAAAAAAGGAAATTAAAATTGGTAGGAGATAATGTGGTTTCATAAGTTTTAGAAAATTATTATTTAGAGGAGGGAAGTTAATTATAATTGTCTAATAGTGTTTATACCATATTTTTACCGTAAGTCTCCTAAGGGTTAAAAAGTGAGTATAGTTTGCATTTATGAACCCAATATTTATGATGCTTTAATTATCACTTAAAGATGTTTGGACTCGCTCTCTTAAAGATGTTCGGTCTTTGACTCAGTTTGCTTTTCTCCGTATTCTCTTCGGTAGATATTGACTAAAGCCATGAAGAGACTAATCAATAAAGGACCAAAAATTAATCCAATAAAACCGAAAATAGGAACTCCCACTATAACCCCAATTAAAGTGATAAGGGGATGGACGTCATCTAATTTTTTTAGCACATAAAGGCGTATAATATTATCTGTAGACCCTACTACGACAAATCCATAGATTAAAATACCCCAAGCCTGAAACGTATCGCCAGAAGAAAGGCTAATTAAGAACACCGGTAAAATTCCTATAAGCGTACCCACAAACGGAATCATTGAGCCTATGGTGACAATTACAAACCAGAAAAAGGGTTCATCAATTCCGAAAATCAAAAATCCAATCAGGGCGATTATTCCCTGCGCTAGTGCAACTAGTGGAATTCCTATGGCATTAGAACGTACCATGGCTTGTACCTCTCTCCCTATTTCTTTTACATTATCCTTATCTAAAGGAATATATTCTTTTAACGACTCTCGCAATTCTCTTCTGTTGGTCAACATATAATACAACATGAAATACATAAGACCAATGGCAATAAACGCGTTAAAAGTACCACCTACAACGTTCTGTAAATTACTGGAAATCCAGCCCGTTATTGCTGTGGTATCAATTTTTGAAGCGACATCGAAACCTACATAATCTTGAACGATACTTAATTGATGTTTAAAAGCGGTTACTGCTTGTTCACTATTATTAACTGCTCTCCCTATTTTGTTGCTCAACATCCAGATAGTACCAGCAAGCGGCAGGAGGATTCCAACAAATGATAAAAACATAATTAGAAATGCAGCTAAAGACGCATTCCATTTTTTGGTTTTGACCAAGTAAGTCATCCATTTTTTGAAAAGTATATAAATGGTTATAGCACCAAGAACTCCCGTAAGGTAGGGCAACATCTCACGAAATATCAAGCTTCCCATAAATAAAATGAGAAGTATCACAAAGATTTGACGGATTAACTTAGTGGGTATTTGGTTCATTGAGAGTCGCTTATATGATGGTCTTTGATAGAGGTGTTTTAAAAATTAAATATCCTGCAAGTTTCGGCTATTCCTTCCGAAGAACAAATCGCATATAGAAGAAGTCTTAACTCAAATCAATCTCAACTTGATTTCTCAGGATGTCGTCAAAAGTTTCACGTTTTCTGATCAAATGCGCTTTTTTATTGTGCCATAATACTTCCGCAGGTCTGTAGCGGGAGTTGTAATTGCTGGCCATGGTAAAACAATAGGCACCAGCATTTTTGAAGCAAAGGATATCACCTTCCGTAATCTCGTTGATTCGTATATTACTGGCAAAAGTGTCCGTTTCACAAATATAACCAACAACCGAATAGAAACGCTCGCGTCCGGTGGGATTGGAAATATTGATAATATCGTGCTTCGACCCATATAACATTGGTCTTATCAAATGATTAAAGCCAGAATCTACTTGTGCAAATACTGTAGAGGTTGTTTGTTTGACAACGTTCACTTTGGTTAGAAAAACGCCTGCTTCACTCACCAAAAATTTTCCAGGTTCAAATGTCAAAGTTAATTCTCTTCCGTATTTTTTACAGAAAGAGTTGAACCGGTCGGTAAGTTTTTGACCCAATTCTTCAATATTGGTCTCAATATCACCTTCTTTATAAGGTACTTTAAATCCGGATCCAAAATCAATGAATTCCAAGTCTTTGAAATTTAAAGCCGTATCGAATAAAATTTCGCTGGCATAAAGGAAAACATCAATATCAAGAATATCACTTCCTGTGTGCATGTGGATGCCATTGATGTTCATTTTTGTATTTTCTATAATGCGCAATAGATGTGGAATTTGATGGATGGAAATTCCAAACTTGCTATCAATATGACCGACTGAAATATTTGTGTTTCCACCAGCCATGACGTGCGGATTGATTCTGATACAAACCGGTATTTTTGGATGTCGTGTGCCAAATTGTTCCAAGATGGACAAGTTATCGATATTGATCTGCACACCAAGTTTAGCGGCCATTTCAATTTCTTCAAGAGAAACGCCATTGGGCGTATAGATGATTTGATCTGGTGAAAATCCAGCTTTCAGTCCTAATTGAACCTCCTGGATGGATACGGTGTCCAAACCTGAGCCTAAAGTCCTTAAGAATTTTAGTACAGAAATATTAGATAGTGCCTTAACGGCATATTTTATTTTTAATGTTTTAACCTTATTAAAAGCAGAAGTTAAGCGTTTATATTGCACTGCTATTTTTTCTGTATCGTAGACATAAACTGGACTATCAAAGTCTTTGGCAATCTGTAGTAAGGTTTTTTGTTCCATTTTAAATTTAAATTATAATAGCGGTAAAGCTAAATCCTTTTTTTTATTCAAGCTAAAGAAAACCCTAAAAGTGACACATCTTTTTATCGAAGGAATTCAACCCTAACAAACAATAGTCAAATTTATTGGTAAAAACATTTATGTTGATTACTTTTGTGACCATTAATTTCTGAGATATTCTATAGAAATTGAAGACAATTTTAAAATATTCCTCGCGATAGCTATTTGATTGAGGAAATGACAAAATAAACATTTAAAGATGAATTTACACGAGTATCAAGGAAAAGATATTTTAAGCAGTTTTGGAGTACGTATCCAACGTGGTATTGTCGCAAAAAACGCCAATGAAGCTGTTGCAGCAGCAAAACAATTGACCACCGAGACAGGAACAAGCTGGTACGTGATCAAGGCACAAGTTCATGCAGGTGGACGAGGTAAAGGTGGCGGTGTTAAATTGGCCAAAAACCTAAAAGAAGTTGAGGAAATTGCAGGAAACATCATCGGCATGCAATTGATAACACCTCAAACTTCCGCTGAAGGAAAAAAGGTGCATCAAGTTTTGATAGCTGAAGACGTTTACTACCCAGGAGCAAGTGAGACGAAAGAGTTTTACGTTTCAGTTCTTTTAAATAGAGGTACTGGGCGAAACATGATCATGTATTCTACTGAAGGTGGGATGGATATCGAAACCGTTGCAGAAGAAACACCTCATTTAATTTTCACTGAAGAAATTGACCCTTCAGTAGGTATTTTACCTTTCCAGGCAAGACGCGTGGCTTTTAATCTTGGTTTGGAAGGCAATGCCTTCAAAGAAATGACCAAGTTTATAACCAATCTTTATACAGCTTATGACAAATCAGATTCATCCTTATTTGAAATCAACCCTGTGTTGAAAACAAGTGATGATAAGATTATTGCTGTAGATGCAAAGGTTACTATTGACGACAATGCTTTATACAGACATAAGGATTATTTGGATTTACGTGATTTACGCGAAGAAAATGCCATTGAAGTAGAAGCAGGTGCTTTGGGTCTAAACTATGTAGATTTAGATGGTAACGTTGGCTGTATGGTTAACGGTGCAGGTTTGGCTATGGCAACTATGGATTTAATTAAGCAAGCAGGCGGGGAGCCAGCAAACTTTTTAGATGTTGGTGGTACGGCCGACGCGGCCCGTGTTGAGGCTGCATTCAGAATTATCCTTAAAGATCCAGGTGTAAAAGCTATATTGATCAATATTTTTGGAGGAATTGTACGTTGTGACAGAGTTGCACAAGGTGTGATTGATGCTTACAAGAATATGGGGAACATCAAGGTGCCAATTATTGTACGTTTGCAAGGAACGAATGCTGATATCGCCAAACAATTGCTTGACGATTCAGGATTAGATGTTTTAAGTGCAACTGAATTTCAGGAAGCTGCTGATAAAGTTCAAGCGGTTTTAGCTTAATTAGAATTTATCATTATATAATTTTAGACCTGACAGTCTCGATAGCTATCGAGACTGTCAGGTTTTTTTAGTGAGACCTATACTTCAAAAGCCAAAGGCGCATTGGAGTATGCTGGTCGAACTAATCCCGCTTTTGGGGCGGGAAGAGACCCATACTCCAAAAGCTGAGGGCGCATTGAGTTTTGATGGTTGTCTCGATAGCTATCGGGATAATCCCCCTCACGGAGGCTGCCGGGATTGACAGCAACTGAACACCAGCTGTCTGCCGCCAGGCAGGCAAAACGGCAAAGTGAAGTTCATTAAGTTTTCCTCCAGATTGATATTCAACGAGTAGGATATAAAGTTTAACCTGACAGTCGTCTGGTTATTTGAAAATCGATAAGAATCAGAAAAATGAAAGTTGTGTTAATCCTCTTTCTTTAGCTTTCCTTTTTCACCTTTCGCTGGCATAGGTCCACGCAAATGAATGACCAAGCCATTTAGGAAATTACGTAAAATCTGATCTCCGCACTCCATATATTTAGGATGGTCCTCTTTTCTGAAGAACGCCCCCAATTCGCTTTTTGAGATTCTAAAATCTACCAATTCAAGAATTTTCACAATTTCGTCATCTCTTAGTTTGAGTGCGACACGGAGTTTTTTGAGTATATCGTTGTTTGTCATTCGTATGTTATTAGTCTTATAAAATATTATTGATAAGATATTGATAAATTTAGTGATCCTTTAAAACTAATAAAGCTAAATTTTTGATTTTTCTTAATTCTTAATTCTTAATTCTTAATTCTTAATTCTTAATTCTTAATTCTTAATTCTTAATTCTTAATTCTTAATTCCCAACCAACCACTGATAGGCTTCTGGAAAATTATGTCGCCACAGCGCCTCATTATGTTGTCCACCTTCTATGATGATTTTTTTAATATGATTTTCAGGAACCCCTTTTTTAAGCAAGAGTTCTATCATTTTATTTTGATCAGGTATCATTTCAATACTTTCTTCTGAGCCTGCCAAAAAATAAAATCGCGAGTTGGGAGACAGGTCACTTTCAGATACAAATTCAAAAATACGATTACTGAACCAGAATGATGGAGAAAATATCCCAGCATTTCCAAAAGTATCTGGATATTTTATAAGGGCATAAAAGGACATTAAGCCTCCCAATGAGGATCCAAATATTGTCGTATGCTCAGGATCATTTAACGTGCGATAAGTGGTGTCAATATGTGGCTTAAGCGTGTTAATGATGAAGTTGAGGTACGCATCGGCTTTTCCACCTCCATATTTTTCGTTGGGAAAGGGAGTCAATTCCTCCATACGCTTTTCGTTGCCATGTTCTATACCTATAATAAGAGACTTATTATCTGAGATGGAATCAAGATATTCATCCACATTCCATTCTCCAACATAAGAAGTTTCAGCATCAAAGAGGTTTTGTGCGTCCTGCATATAAACCACAGGATAATCTTTATTCGAATTGGCATACGCTTTTGGCAGATATAGCCAAATAGTTTTTTTAACCTGCAATTGTGGAGCTTCTAGCTGAAAAGTTGACACTTGTTCAGAAGCTGTACTTTGGGCATGACCAAGACTACTAAATGTAAAAATGAGAATAAATAGAAAATGAAGAATTTTCATTGGTAAGGGAATTGATTTCGCATTAGCAAATTTATAAATAAAGGACGGTTGCAGGTCATCGAAACTAAGATTTGATTAGTGAAAAATCGATGAAATGCATTGCTTTTTTAATTTACTGATTATCAGTTGATTAATTGTCCGAAATGTATGAAAGTAAGAAAAATACGATGAATTACAGTTTGTTTTTCGATAAGCTACTCATAATCAACGATTATCAAAATTAAATTCTCTTTAACTTTATAAATATAAAATAAGTTCCCTCTGTTATGATAAATCGTGTAGAAAAATTGAGTCTTCTTTCAGAAATGATTGCATTCGCACAAACGGATGCTTCCATAAAAACCATAGAATATAAATTCCTCTTAGGTGTGGCCAAACAATTGGAGATATCCCAAGAAGACCTTGTTTATTTATTTGAATATCCCGTGAGTTATGTGCATTTAAAATCGCATAGCGAACGGATTGTCCAGTTCCACAGATTGGTATTATTGATGAACCTCGGTCAGAACATTACAAATAAAGAACTGGTGAAATTGCATAATTTCGGATTGCGAATGGGGTTGAGCCATGAATCCATAAATCGTGTTCTGGATTTGATGGAAAGCTTTCCAAATAAAATCGTACCCCCAGATTTTTTAATTGATATTTTCAAGGTACAGTATAATTAGTTTTTTCAGTAGGCAGTCTTCAGTCATCAGTTGGCAGTCTTCAGTGGGTAATTTGCGTTGTGCTATTTTTCCGCAGATACTCGCAGATGGTTTTGTGGTTTTTCAGTTTGCAGCCCTCAGTTTGCAGTGTTTTTATTATTTTCCTCCAGATTTCGCAGAGACTCGCAGAAAAACTTTGAATTTCCTAAACTCCTAAACTCATCTCTCAATCACGCCTTCAGCTCCTCCAATTTCCCTTGATACGCTTTAATATCATCTCTTAATTGGGCTGCAATAATAAAATCCAAGGCCTTGGCGGCTTGTTCCATGAGTTTTCGTTTCTCTCGGATTTTCTTTTCCAATTGATCCTTGGTCAAGTATTGGCTTTCAGGCTCTGCTGCTTTTATTGCTTCCAATTCATAGCTGTATGTGCTGACAGAATTCTTGGATAGTACGTTGTCTAAGCTTTTATTGAGTGCCGTTGGTGTAATGCCATGTTTTGTATTATAAGCAATTTGTTTATCGCGTCTGTAATTGGTTTCTTCAATGGTTTTTTGCATGCTATTGGTGATTCTGTCCGCATACATGATCGCTTTTCCATTTAAGTGCCTTGCAGCTCTACCCACAGTTTGAGTCAAGGAGCGGTTGGATCTTAAGAATCCTTCTTTGTCGGCATCTAAAATCGCAACTAATGACACTTCTGGTAAATCCAATCCTTCACGTAGCAAATTGACGCCTACCAAAACATCAAATAAACCTTTGCGCAAATCTTGCATGATTTCTACACGTTCCAAGGTATCTACATCACTATGGATATAACGTACCCTGATTTGGATTCTGTCCAGATATTTGGTCAATTCTTCGGCCATGCGTTTGGTTAATGTCGTCACCAGGATCCGTTCGTCTTTTTCCACACGCTGATGAATTTCGTCAATCAAATCATCAATTTGGTTCAAACTTGGACGTACTTCAATGATCGGGTCCAATAAACCCGTCGGGCGGATCAATTGTTCCACATAAACCCCATCGCTTTTTTGCAATTCATAGTCGGCAGGAGTTGCACTAACGTAGATGACTTGGTTTTGCATGGCTTCAAACTCTTCAAACTTGAGAGGTCTATTATCCATCGCTGCGGGAAGTCTAAAACCATATTCCACCAAGTTTTCTTTTCGGCTTCTGTCACCACCATACATAGCGTGCACCTGGGAAATGGTGACATGACTTTCATCGACGACCATCAAAAAATCATCTGGAAAATAGTCCAACAAGCAGAAAGGACGTGTCCCTGGCAAGCGTCCGTCCAAATAGCGTGAATAATTTTCAATTCCAGAACAGTACCCTAATTCCCGGATCATTTCCAGGTCAAATTCAGTACGTTCTTTTAATCGTTTTGCTTCTAAATGTTTTCCGATCTCTTTAAAATAGTCATGTTGTTTGACCAAATCATCCTGAATTTCCCTGATGGCACCTTGAAGGACCTCAGGTGACGTTACAAACATATTTGCTGGATAGATATTGATTTGATCGTACAATTCAATAACCTTATTATTCTGAATGTTGAAGGCTTCAATTTCTTCAATTTCATCACCGAAGAAATGAACACGCACGCCATAATCTGCATATCCGGGGAAAATATCTACGGTGTCACCTTTTATTCTGAAATTCCCGTGGTTGAAATCGGCTTCCGTCCTTGAATACAGACTTTGGACCAATTTATGGAGCAATTTTGTTCTGGAAATGACTTGGTCTCTTTTGAGTGTGATGACGTTTTTTTGGAATTCCACGGGATTTCCAATTCCGTATAAACAAGATACCGAAGCTACCACAATGACGTCTCGTCTGCCCGAGAGTAGGGAAGAAGTCGTGCTCAATCGCATCTTTTCTATTTCTTCATTGATAGAGAGATCCTTTTCTATATATACACCGGAAACAGGGATGTAGGCTTCTGGTTGATAGTAATCATAATAGGAGACAAAGTACTCCACAGCGTTTTCTGGAAAAAACTGTTTGAATTCAGAGTAAAGTTGTGCCGCCAAGGTTTTGTTATGCGCCAAAACTAATGTAGGGCGTTGTACTTCTTCAATGACATTGGCCACGGTAAAAGTCTTTCCAGAACCCGTTACTCCTAATAGGGTTTGGTACTTCTCATTGTTCTCAATGCCTTTGGAGAGTTGCTTTATAGCCTGAGGCTGATCTCCAGTAGGTTTAAATTCCGATTTGATTTTGAATTTCATTTTACAAATTTAACCAAAGTTTTTTGAAGAATAACTGCAATTTTAATTAAGGTATTATGAATACTTTAGACTTGTTCTTGTGAAAGGGTTTGGATTAAAATTAAATGCATTAAGGTTAAATCCATTACTATTTTAAGGTTATTTTTACCAGAGGCTTACTTGCAAAGCGACTCTTTTAATAGTGCTTTAAACAGTAAGATATAAGATAATTATTTAACAATTCTTAAAAACAGAATATATGAAAACTTTAAAAAAAATTACTTTCGTTATGTGTATGCTCGTAGCTTTCAGCGCTTTTTCACAAACCAAAAAGGATAAAAAGATAATGTCTGACGCCAACGATGCGAAAGAGGCCCTTATAAAAGCTGATCCTGGTCTTACCAAATACTTTGAAAATGCTGCTGGATACGCTTTGTTTCCAAATGTAGGGAAGGGCGGATTTATCATCGGTGGTGCTTCTGGAAATGGAGTGGTTTATGAAAATGGCGTTGCCGTTGGAATGGCAGACCTAAAAAAATTGGATATTGGACTCCAGGCAGGAGGACAGGCCATTATTCAGGTGATATTTTTTGAGACTGATGTTGATTTGGCCAGATTCAAAGAAGGGAACTTTAAGTTTTCAGCAGAAGCGACTGCTGTAGCTGTAGAAAAAGGAGTTGCAGTAAGTACTAGTTATAATGACGGTGTTGCTACATTCGCACTGCCTAAAGCTGGACTTATGGCAAGTGCTTCTGTCGGTGGTCAGAAATTTAGTTATAATGCATTTTACTAAGATTATGTGATGATTCAATGGGAGTCATTTTAATGATAAACGTCCATAATTAAATTATTATGGACTTTTTTTTTGGTAGTTGGTTGATTTAATGTAGGGATTTAAATCATCCTACATTCTCATCAGAGGTTCCTTAAATCGATTTTTTGGTATTAGAGCTTTAAAGCGAAATGCCCTTTTACTTCAAAAATATTGTCATTTTTTTTAATTTTTCCAACGAACCAATAATCTGATGAGGGCATTATTTGTCCATTATAAGTCCCATCCCAACCTTGAGAACTTGAAGTCAAGGTGGTAATGTGCTTACCATATCTGTCAAAAATATTAATTACACTTCCGGGTAAGGTTTCGATACCACTGATGTGCCAAGTGTCAAAATAACCATCATTATTTGGCGTCACAAATTTGGGCGCGTCAATAACTACGACTTCTTTATTGGTTTTGGCACAGCCATTCAAATCTATAATGGCAATGGTGTGATATCCTAAGGTCACATTTCTAAATATATTGGACTCTTGTGGTGGACCATCATCCAAACTATAGAGATAGTTGCCAATGCCACTAATGGTGATGGTAATATTGTTTGGATCTGAAAAATCGACAGTTTCGGTGGCATCAATTGTTGCGGACTCAGAGGCCATGACCTCAAACTCTTGAAAGGTTTGACAGCCAAAGCTACTGGTAACCATTACAGAATAAGTACCAATGTTGGTAATATCAATTTCAGGCGTAGTCGCGCCAGTTGACCATAAATATGTATCTGCAGTGTTGTTCGTAATAGCATTTACAACTAATGGTAAATTGTCAATACAAAGTATCTGATCAGTAATAGTAACAAATGGTCTTGGATGAACAATGGCGGAAAACTGTGTGGTACTAAAACAGCCTGTGGTCACATTGGTAACCCTTACGTAAATAATTTGTCCGTCCGTAGCTGAATATATATTTTCTAACGGATTGGTGCCTGAATTTGCTGACCTCTGAGAGTCGTGGTAACTAACGTCGTAATTATTTAGGTTTTGGCTGTTGCCTAAAATTGTATTCGTTTGTTGTGAAAGGTCAAAAGCAAAGAGACCATCAAAATCATCGTCACAATTCTCCAAATCATCTGGTGTATTTGCCAGAGGTAAAGGCAATACGACCAAATAAAAATCATAAAAAGATATGCAACCGGTTACTGAGTTTTCCAATCGTGCATAAATCCGATCGTTTGTGGTCGTGTAGATGTAATCCGTGCTTATTGCATTTTCATCGTCATCGGCGTCCTTCTGAGTTGAATAATATGAAAGAGAAATATTCGATTCTGGGGTTATGAGGTTATCTATGGTAATGAGGTTAAAGCTATTCTCAGGATTGGAACATATTAGATGGTTTTTAAAATCATTTATTTCAGGTGGCAAATTGACTTTTAAGTTGATGGGCAAATTGACAAAGCAGTTGGAGACCGTATTGTTGATTTTTATATAAACGGTTTGATTAATTGAGGTATTCTTATAATTTTCAGGGTTCGGAATAATTTGACTGTCTGTTTCAGCACCTTCTAACGATTCATGATAGGTAATTATAATATTGTCCTGTCTGAGATCCAAAACGTCAATTTCTACAACCGTTAAATCAAAAATGACGGAGCCATCTGCGTCAATGTCGCAAGCAACTAAATCGGATGGTGTGGTCACCGCTGGCAGTTGAACCACGTTTATTGAGAATTTAGTCAATGCATGACAATAGGTGCCATTTTCAATACGTGCAAAAATTGGTTGTGGATTAACCGTGTTGGTATAGTTTGTTAAATCGGTGATAGGGTTAACATTGTCTTTAGCATCTTCTTCTGAGGTGTACAAGGTAATGTCTATAGGTTCATTAATGCCTTTTGATATTTCAGATATTTTTGTGTTGAGATCAAAAGTGACAATCTCGTCATTGCTTAGGTCATCACAAATAAATTCATCCTCTGGCGCGTTAAATGGTGGAAGCGAACCCACTTCCAAAGCGAATGATGCCGTGCCATAACATCCAGGATCTGTTGTGGCTTCAACTCTAACATATACGGTTTGCGGACTTGAAGTATTTGGATAAGGCGCGAATTTATCAATGACATTTACACGGTTTTCTGCATCCTCAGACGTTCTAAAATACAAAACATGCTTCCCTGTCTGTCCATTTAATATTTCTTCATCTTTCTCATAAAAATAAAAATCTGCAATAGGATTGCCGGCTGCTTCACAGTTTTCGAAGTTAGAGATAGGTATAAATTGAGGGAGCGTGTTGATATAAACATTCAGATTAGCAATGCTGGCACAACCTGTAATATCGTCTTCAACCCGCACTGCAATATATTGTGTCGGACTATTATAATTCTCTGGATTGGGGATGGGATCGTCTCCGCTAAGGGCTAGATTATAATTGTTATGAAACGAAATTGTCAGTCCTGTGGTATCGGCAACGAGTTCTGGAATTTTGCTTGTAAGATCCACAAAATAATACCCATCCAAATCATCATCACATTCTGTAATCTCAGCGTCGCCAATAATCTCTGGAGGTAATTCAATTTGTATAGTTAAAGGAGTAACATCATAGCATGTCGTCATCGTGTTGGTTACGCGTGCATAAATTGTTATTGGATTGCCTTCGTTATAAATTTGTGGATCTAGAGTGGGTTCGTTGTTCAAAGCGTCTTCCTCGGTCTCAAAATATCGAACATTGGCACCGTTTACCCCTTGGCTCACATAAGCGTCAAAGGTCTCCAACAAAATATTGGCAACACCGTCTTGATCGGTATCACAATATATAACAGGATCAAGGTTCTGTAATGTTATTGGCGGATTGACAATTAAATTGATAGTCAAAAAGTTATCGCAGTCGTCACCAGAGACGGTAATATAAAGAGGGTGCGGGATTGGCGGAATATTAGAATCGACAGTATATGGAACGTTCTTATCGAGAGCATTCATACTATTTTCTTGATCGGTTTGGCTTTCATAGAAAATAGCTTCAAATCCCTCGTAGCCATTAAGCAATTGCGATTCTACCTCGAGCAGGTCAAAATCAACAATACCGTCTAGCGAAGCGTCATCACAACCATTAAAATCGGCGAGTACAAATCCAGTGATTACAATATTGGTATGTAGTTCTATAGGAACTATAGTGAAGCAGCCGGTGATACCATCAATGATTTTTAAATAGACAGTCTGCAATTCACTTACTATATTTTGATAATTGGTAGTATTGGCTATGGGATTAATCCCTGCTTCAGCATCTTCCTCTGATTCATAGAAGTTTTCTGGAATATCCGTCAGATTATCCAAAAGATCATCTATTAAACTTGTTAGGTCAAAGGTTTCAAAACCTGTCCCGCCATATTCGCAGGCATTGATATATGGTTTATCAATTGCAGCCTTGGGCGGGTTAACCACTGACACATTCAATGTTGTGGTGCTGAAACAACCCGTATTGCCATCATAAACTCTTATATGAAATGTGTGATTCTGATTGCTGTTTGTATAGGGCGACACAACTGGATTATCTCCTGATGAAGCATCGATGGCGTTTAAATGATAACTCACAAAAAGATTGGGTGTATCGTTTGTGAGTTCAGAATCCATCTGTCTAAGATCAATTTCTGTAATGCCATCAGAAGTACCATCGGTATCGCAAACTATCAAAGGATCGGGAGCTGTAACAGTGGGAAATGGATTGACAATTAAACGGACTCCGGAAAAAGTGAGGCAGCCATTATCGATATCCTGAATTCTTATAAAAATAATTTGTGGACTCTCTCTGTTTTGGATAGGCGATAAAATAGGATTATTCCCAGCTTCCGCTTCTTCCGGACTGAAGTGATAAGAGATGTTGTAATTTGATGGGGGCAGTAGTGTCAATACCTGATTAGTCCTTGAGGATAGATCGAAAATTTCCCGACCATTATTGGAAGGATCATCGCATAAGATATAATCTGGAATGTTGGCCAAAGTTTTTTGTGCATTTAAGGTGATGACGATATCATCTTCTATTTCACAAGTTTTATTATTAAGTTTTACACTTGCACTGACCTTATAATTTCCCGATTGATTGACGGTGAGCATAGGGGTGTTGGCGCCGGCTATTAAGGTGCCGTTTCTGAACCATTTATAAGTAGCTAAGGGATTGTCGATACTTCCATTTAAAATAGTTGATGTAGCACAAGTAGTAATATCTGGACCCAAGTCTACTGTGGCATTAAAACTATTGCCTTCGATGAAAACTGCAGAATCATAAAACGGATCCTTTTGATCTGCAACGACCAATTTAATATGGTATGCTACATTAGGTTTTATATTTGCGGTTGCAGTAAGTACGGTTGTTCTCCCATTATAATTGGTATCCCCATCATTATAATCATGAAAATAGTTTGGATTTTCAGCTGGACAATGCCCGACAATCTCTGGACGTATCGTGGTGGTATTTACTGGTGTTGAAGTGCCTGGTATTATGGCAATATTGGCATAAGGACTTGGAGAGCCGGCTTCCTTAATCAAAAAAGCAAATCCGTCAGAATAAATACAGGGATTGGTTCCCAAGTATTCTTCGGATGCCAAAATGTATCGGAATGCAATTTGGTTGGATGCAGATATGAAATCAAATTCGATGGACGTTGCGTTCATTGTACCGGCAATGCCCAATGCCGTTTCCAAATCTGGGTCAGTGCCCCAAGAAGTAGTGCCCTCAATAAGTGGATTTGTATTTAAGACATTCCCTGCCGAAAGTACATTTCCCGTGGTCAAAATAAGACCGTTTTGGAACGGAAAATTTGAGTTTTCTTTTGAAAATCGTCCAAAACTCGAAATGTTATCTGGCGCTCCATTGATACGAGATGAAATATTTGATATTTCAACACAGCCTTGACCTAGCGTGTTTTGTATCAAGGCTTCTAATGACATCGTATTGGTTGTAGAAATCTGTTGTGCAGAGAGCATATAACAGAAGGCTATAAAAATAATAGGAGTTAGAAAAGTTTTCTTTAACATTAACACGGTACTTAAAACAGAAAAAGAATGAGAATCTTGTAGTTAGCAATCAATTACGGGTTTTAAAAGTACCAAAAAACCCTCAATATCGAGGGTTTTATTGTTAATATGAAAATTTTATAGCTGAAATGCTGTTTTTTAATAGAGCACTTACCGAATTGGATTTAGCGTTTTAATGCAAAGTGACCTTTGAGCTGAAACGACTTGTTGTCTTTTTTGACGTCT
The DNA here is from genome assembly GCF_017581925.1 of Gelidibacter pelagius. GTDB lineage: Bacteria > Bacteroidota > Bacteroidia > Flavobacteriales > Flavobacteriaceae > Gelidibacter > Gelidibacter pelagius. The sequence goes on from NZ_JAGEVG010000003.1 coordinate 135,564, forward strand.
GCCACAAACCAATAGTCTGAGGCTGGCATTTTATGCCCGTTGTGGGTGCCGTCCCAACCTTTTGAATTAGAGGTTAATTGAGCCAATTGTTTACCATAACGATCATAGATATAAATGACAGTTCCGGGTAGGGTTTCCACCCCTGTAATATGCCATGTGTCAAAGTAACCATCATCATTTGGGGTCATAAACTTTGGAGTATCGATGACTACGACTTCTTTGGTGACTTCAGAGCAGCCGTTCAAATCAATAACTGTAATTAAATTAGGACCAATCGGCACTCTCTCAAAAACATTCGATTCTTGAGGAGCATTGTCATTTAACACGTACAAATAATTTCCAATTCCACTTATGGTCACGGTAATATTATTTGGATCAGAAAAATCGACAGTTTCTGTAAATTCAATTATCGCGGATTCTGATTCTATGATATTAAAAACCTGAGTTGTTTCACAACCAAATATAGTCGTCACGTTCACCCAATAGGTACCAATTTCCGTAATTTCAATTTCTGGAGTCGTTTCGTTGGTTGACCACAAATAAATGTCATCTGTAATATTGGTGTTGGCACTCACCAAAAGTGGGCCTCTGTCCAAACAAATAACCTGATCAGGAATATCCACTATTGGTCGAGGGTGCACGTAGGTTTGGAAGTTCGTGGTATTGTAGCAACCCGTTGTGTTGTTTTCAATTCTTACATAAATAGTCTGTAAATCGGTTGCAGCATAAAAGGTGCTGAGCGCATTTGAGCCAGCGTTTGCGGCCTCGTAAGTTTCATAATATGAAATTCGGAATTCCTCAGGGCTCTGGCCACCAAGAACTTTGGTGTTCTGTTGCGAAAGATCAAAAGTATATAAACCATCAAAATCGTCATCACAGTGTTCTAAATCTGGAGCAACGTTTGCAATAGGCAATGGATCGATTTTTAATATAAATTGATGAGTTGTGAAACAAAAGGTTGTAGCATTCTCTATTCGGACATAAATTTTTTCTACCGCGGATTTATGGCGAAAATTTTTGTTAAGCGCGTTGGTGGCATCCAATGCATCTTTTTTAGTTTTATGATATGAAATATTCACATTTGAAGTGTTTTCAACCAGCAGTTCATCTACTTCCATTAAGTCATACTCATGTGCTTCATTATCACATATTGATAGACTTGTAATGGGATTAAATACCGGTGGTTGATTGACAACTAATTCTAACGGTATGGATAAAAAACAGTTTGAAATGCTATTGGTAAGTCGCACATAAACTGTTTGCGGATTGGAAATATTTTTGTAGGATTCTGGTGCTGTAATAGGGTTGATCTCTGCCTCCAAATCTTCTGCAGTTTCATAGTAGGCAACGACAAGATTATTCTGTCGTACTTCCAAAATATCAATTTCAGATTGTCTTAAATTGAAGGTCATCTGGCCGTCATAATCTGTGTCACATTGAACGATTGGCTTTGATGGATTGGCGTCTGGAGCTTTGATGACTCCCAAACTAAAGTCGGTTATGGACGCACAAATACTACCATTTTCAATGCGAGCATAAATCTTTTGTGGGTTTTTTGTGTTGGCATATTTTGTATTGAGAGGATTCACTGCATTCTGGGCATTGGCATAACTCGTATAAAATGTAATATGCAAATTATCCTGAATTCCTGCTGAGATTTCCGCGATCTTTTCTGATAGATCGAAAATCTCAGTGGAATCATTCGAGATGTCATCACAGACAAACCAATCTGAGGCCACATTAAATTCTGGGCTTGTACCCACTTCAATATTGAATGATGATGTTCCGTAGCAGGTCATATCTGAAGTGTTTTCTACCCTCACGAAAATCCTTTGAGGATTGCTGATGTTCCCATAAATCTCCGTCTTATTTATCGCATTTGTTCTATTATCGGCATCTTCTTGGTTTAAATAATAAGATGCTACCTTACCATTTTGTCCATTTAAAATCTCAGAGTCTTTAGTATTAAATATAAATTCTCCAAAGCCATCACTGGGATTTTCACAATAGATGTAATCACTAATACTAGTGAAAACCGGTAAAGTATTGATGATAATTTTGATCGGTTCTATGGAATGACAACCGGTCAATTGGTTTTCAACCCGAACGAATACGGCTTGTGTATTGGCATTATAACTGGTAATGTCGGTTAGAGGCTCAGTATTGAGTTCGGCATGCTCTAATGATTTATGGAAAGAAAATATCCTGTTATTTCTGTCCGTCACCAATTCGTTGATTGTAGTGCTTAAATCTATAATTTTAAAACCGTCCTGGTCGTCATCACAAATGATGATATCTTCTGGAGTAATTGTTTCTGGTGCAGGGAGAACTGTAATTTCAAAACTCTTTATATCTGAACAGCCTGTAGTATTTGAAGTTGTTCTAGTATAAAGTCTTAACGGATTGCTGGTATTCGTATAGAAATTTGGCAGTGCATTGCTGTTATTATCAGCGTCATCTTGAGTTTCAAAATAACGGACGGTATAACCATCTTCGCCGTTGGTAATGGCACTTGAAAATGAATTCAGATCAATAGAGGTGTTGCCATCTTGGTCGTTGTCACAATAAGTAACAGATCCTATCGATGGGAAGTCGATGACAGGATTCAGCAATAATTGTATTTCCGAAATTTCCGAACAACTGCTGTTTTTTAAAGTAATATAGAGCGTTTTTGGAAATGCTGTTGGCATATATGGAAAGGCAGGATTTAAGGCATTGGTTTGGTCTTCAATGGTTTCGTAGAATGTAATTGTCACATCGGGAAGATCATTAATAATGACCTCTGCAATATTGTTCAAGTCAAATGACGGTAGATCTCCATCCTTAACATCGCAAATAGAAAAATCTTCAATACGTGTGCCAGTCAATAAAAGATTGGTATGAACCTCAAATGAAGTTACAGAAGCACAACCTGATTCATCATCGAGCACTCTAATGTATAAGGTTTGAAAACTTTGTTTCGTATTTGTATATGCTGAAGGATCGGGGATGGCATTGGTTCCGGATAATGCCTCATCATAAATTTCATGAAACGTTACTGAAACACCAGTCAGCCCATTTAAAACATCTGGAGTGATGTCGTTGAGATTAAATTGGGAAAATCCGTCATGCTCAGGATCACAGGCATCCAAAAAGTGATCGCCTGTATTTATTGCAGGTTTATCAAGAACTATTAAATTGAGAGTTGTGGTACTTGCACAACCTGTTTCTACATTAGAAACCCTTACGTATAGTGTTTCGGTTCTTGACTGATTGTTATATGGAGAAGCAATCGCATTGATACCTTCTTGTGCGTCAGATTGCGTATGGTAATATCCAACAATTAAATCTGCTTGTCCGTTTGTGATTTCATCATCTTTTTCCGTTAGGTCAATAGATGACATACCGTTTTGAGTAACATCTTCACAAGCAAACAGGTCTGTTGGTGTTACAATTTGAGGAAGCTGATGAACGACCAAATTGAACGAAGCGTATGCCAAACAGCCATTGACCGTATCTTCAATTCTCACAAATATGGGTTGCGGGTTAATGGTGTTTGTTATAGGTGCAGTAATAGCGTCGTTGTTTTCATGAGCGCTATCATATGTATAATGATAGGAAATGGAGTATTCCGATTTAGGAACCGCTTTTAAAACTTCAGCATTTTTAGTATTAAGATCGAAAACACCAAAACCATCTCCAGAAATATCATCACAAATCCCAAAATCAGAAATTTCTGAAGCTGTTTGGGTTGAACTTAAAACAAGGGCCACACTATCGTCGATTGTACAGGCCCCATTTCCTAAAGGAATATCAATTTTTACGGTGTAAACTCCAGATTGAAGTGCTATTAATGTAGGTTGCGTTTCGCCAGGTAAAAGTTCATTATTTAAAAACCATGAATAAACCCCGTCCGGATTATCGATATTGCCATCCAAGGTTAAGCGGTCGGCGCAGGTGGTGATGTCCTCTCCCAAGTCGACAACGGCGGAAAAACTATTGCCTTCAATAAAAACAGCAGAATCATAATTGGAATCGGTTTGATCAGCGATAATCAATTTGATATGGTAAACAACATTTGGGACCGTATTTGCCGTGGCAGTCATCACTTTTGTTCGACCGTCATAATTGGTGTCCCCTAAACCATAACCATCAAAATAATCTTCATTTGATGCTGCACAAAAGCCAACAATTTCGTTGTGAATGGTATTTGTATTTACGGGAATGTCGGTACCAGGAATAATGGCGATATTTTGATAAGGGTCATTGGTCCCTGCGCGTTTGATTAAGAACGCGAAGCCATCTGAATAATCACAAGGATAGTTTCCATAATATTCTTCAGAAGCTAAAATATAATTAAATTGAATCTGGTTGGAGAGTGATGAAAATTCAAATTCTATTACGGTAGCATTTAGTGTATTTGAAATGCCCAAGGCTTCTTCAAGGTCAGGGTCGGAAAGCCATTTGCTATTACCATCATTTAAAGTTTTATCATTCTTTATATTACCAGCTGAATCTGCTTTCCCAGTGGAAAGGATTATTCCATTTTCAAACGGAAAATTAGAGTTGCCGCGTTCAAAATATCCAAAACTTGAAAAACCGTTGATCGATCCGTTTATAGGTGAAGCTACATCAGAAATCTCAACACAACCCTGAATTAAATGATTTGTAATAAGTTGTTCGGGGTCGACACTGCTATCAATAGATATTTGTTGACTAAATACCTGGTGACATAAAACACATGCAAAAGCAAGGAGGGAAGTTCGGAAGGATTTCATTGTTTATAGGTTAAGTTTAGTCGGGAGAGAATTCATTTTAGGGGAATGAAACCTCAGTATCATTTAATTGGGCCCGAAAAATAACTAATTTTTAGACGAAATACAATAAAACACGATGAACTACAATGAACTTTAACTTTTAATCTGGATTCACTGGTTTTATTAGGATTTAAAGCCAGTAATCATGAGAAATTCCTTGGAGATACAAATTCAAAAACTAACAGTCGAGGGTCTATTTTGGAAGTCTTAAAACAATACCTGTAAAACCAGCGTCTGAAATTAACTGATTGGTTCAGATTTAAATGAAATAGGGTCCACGCTTTGATTAACGTTTGAGACTAAAGTGCCCTTTTAAAACCCTACCGTCTTGCAGGGTCACTGAAAACCAATAATCATTTGTTGGCATTGGCTTTCCAATAAAATTTCCGTCCCAACCATTGCTGAGTGGATTAAGTTCTTTGAGCAACTTGCCCATTCTATCAAAAATATAAATGGTGGTTTTGGGTTGAAACTGGCTATTGATGCCAAGCACTTGCCAATGGTCATTGAAACCGTCATTGTTTGGCGTGAAATACTTTGGAAACCCAATCACCGAAACATCTTCCTGAATGATGCCACAACCGTTAATATCTCTAATGTAGAGAATATGGAGGCCAGCAGGAACATTGTTAAAAGTAGTACTATCCTGATAAGGGCCATGGCTATTGTCAAGGGCATATTCATAGTCTCCTTCTCCTGAAACCAATACTTCAATGGTATTGTTTTGGGTGGCATCCGTAATGTTGATATCTGTTATGGTGGCTATATTTGAAGGTAATACATGAATCGTTCTGTCCTTAAAACAGTTGTTTGAGTTGGATACCCTAACGGTATAGGTCCCTGGAGCATCGATCATTATTTCAGAAGTATTTTCACCTGTAGACCAGGCATAAGTATAGTTGGTGGGGTTGTCATCAATAATTCCTCCAGTGATAGTGATTTTCTCTGGGAATTTGTTCAGACAGTAAATGGCTTCATCTTCCAATACAATATTTGGCATTCTAAATACCGTCAAGTTGACCTCACTAATGCCATAGCAAGCATTAGTGTTCTCGACCCTTGCATAAATAGTTTGCGAATAAGGGATTGTATTCATGAAAATATTTGGAAGCGGATTGTTTTCCAAAAGCGCATCGTCATAAGTTTCATAATAGAATAGAGACAGTCCGTTTGGCAAGTTGTTTAAAACGGTATCATCGGCGTCAGAAAGGTTGAAATCATAGTATCCATCTTCATTTCCGTCATTGTCACAATGCTCAAGCACTGCATTGTTTGCTGAAGTTGAGCTGACCTCCAGATTCAACTGACCTATGCTAAAGCAACTCGTCAAATCGTTGGTGACTTTGACCCACAATAATTGTGGGTTTGTGAGATTCTCAAATGAAGTACCGCTAATTTCATTAAGGTTATTTTCGGCATTTGTATAACTAAAATAATAAGATAAACTTCTATTTGGAGCGCGACCGGTTATAACATCTTTGGCTTGGGCCAAATTAAAAATAGTCTTTCCGTCCGGAGTGCCATCTTCATCACACTGGATGAGCGTGGCGTCAAATGCATCGGGCAATGGATTGACCACAAGGTCCAATGTAGAAATACTCCTGCAGTTGGGGTTGAATGCGTCCTCAATCCTAACAAAAATCTGTTGTTGATTTGGATCAACGTTGTAATAAGGGCTGGATAAGGGATTTGTGCTCATTTCTGCGGAAGCTTTCGACGCGTGATAACTAATATTAATAGAGGACGAATCTTGACCTTGTAAAATCTCGGGGTTTTTGGAGTTTAAATCGAAAAAAGTCTGTCCATTATTGTTGTTGCCATCAACGGTAGAATCGCAAAGTATGTAAGGTGTGGGTGGGGCATAATTTGGTCCTAAATTTACCGTAAGAGAGAAATCGACGATTTCAAAACAACCTGTAATAGAGTTTGTTATCCTCACAAAAATATTTTGTGGATTGGAGATGTTTGTATATGTGCTTGGAAGCGGATTAATATTGATATTGGCGTCACTATCCGTAAGATGGTAACTAAGGGAAACATCAGTTTGTGTGCCCATGATTCGAGGCGTATTGACATCCAAATTAAAACTTGCCAAACCATCTTCAAAAGGCGTTAGAGTATCACATTTTTCCAAATCCAGCGGTGTTCCTGAACCTGCTTGATTGACTGGAGGTGAAGAGAATTCTGCCGTTCCCGTCCATTCCAACGTGAATCCACTATTTCCTATAGGTCTATCGATAACAATGAAATAAGTGTCACCGGCCATGACATCCAGCCAACGGACAAAACTATTTCCGTCAGGTCCAGGACCTTCGGACGTATCGTTGGAGCTGTCATTCATTCCCGTTAAATTATTGCTTAGGCCGGCAGCAGCTGGATTGGTCGTTGAGCATCGGATCGCTTGTCCAATATTATTACAGGGTACGTTGGGCCCGAAAACAAAAAAATCATAATCTTCTTGAATGGCCGTACTATTTGGACGTAGGGTAAAGCCTAAGGTTCCATCGGTAACCAAAGTCACTTGAAGCCAAATACTATTGTGTTCACTACTGCCACAGGTATTTGAATTATTTAGTTCTTGAACTCCAACTCCGTTGACATTTAGATTAATAGTGGAATTACCACAAATAATCACTGAATCAATACAGTCAGTTGGTTCCTGGGCATAGGAAACATGATTTATAAAAAGTATACTTAATAAAGACAGAATTTTAAGCAGTTTTTTCAACAAGGTATCGCTTTAGGATATAGGACAATAAAAAAATGGTTTTGAAAGATTAATGAAAATCAAGAATCGTCAAATTGGTTTAATTGTCCATCCATAAAAAAGATAATTTCATAATCGAAATTACTAAAAACGAGCCATGGTATATCCGAAGATCATTGTACCAAAATTCATTTTATAAAAAACGTGAATTTGGAGTTGTATTAAGATTTTGTCTTTTCAAAGATGTCAATTGTGATCAAATATATTATAAATCACGCTGTTTTAATAATCTGTAGGATAAAAACACAAATAGTGCCGTCCAACCCAAAACAATAACAAGTTCATACCAATGTACCGCATAGTCATAGGACATATCAATTTTCTCTGGGTACTTGGTCATGAGGACACGTTGAAAAGGCTGATCGATCAAATTGTACATGGACTCCAATGGTAGGAAGTTCTTAACTTTCCATGCCATATCTGTACTTGAAGCCTGTACTACAATCCAAAAAACAATCCATTCGAAAATGTAGAGGATAAAGAGAAATGCCAACGCAAAAGCAGATCGTTTTACTAACATGCCAAAAAAGAGGCACAAACTGAAAAAGCCTACCAATTTTAGAAAATAGGCCAATAGAAACTCGGTTTCCCTAAAGATAATTGACGCTTCTGTATAACTTGAATAATAAAGTCCTATTAAAAATGAGCCTACCCCAATTAGAACGGTCGCTAAAAATGAAAAGAATACAATGGTATAAAACTTAGAAAGGATAAATTCTTTTTTGCTCAACCCATCAATCAGGTTTTGTTTTATGGTTTTGTTGCTGTATTCATTGCCAATCATACTAACCACCACTATAGCGAAAAATAATTTGAAATAGGAGGCAAAAAATGTGGTAATATGCCAGATGATCGGAAAGTTGAAAATACCGAGTTCGCCCAATTCCAAAGTGAAAAATCCAAAGAAATTAATTTTTATTGAGGATAGGATCAAAACCGTAAAAGGCAGAATAAAGGAGATAAATATCAAGACTCTACTCGCTCTGTTTAAAAGCAGTTTTTGTAGTTCTAAGTTGATTAATCGTAACATGGAGTTGGTTTTGATGGATTAGTTATTGTCAGTTAATTTCAAGAATTGTTCTTCCAGACTTTCCTTGCGTTTTACTAAATGCGAAAGCGTGATGCCATTTTCAAACATGAGCTTGTTGAAGGTTGAGGCGTCCATTGGTTCCTTTAGAAAAGCGGTGATGAGTTCGCCTTCCTCTTTTACACTTAAGAAGTCAGGGTTGTTTTGAAGGAAGGAAGCCAAAGCTTCATGTTGCACTGATTTTAGTTCGAAAAACCCGTGACTGGAAATCATTTCATCCACACGTCCAGAGTACAATTTTTCACCTTTCCGAAGCACGACAACATGTGAACATACTTTTTCGACTTCGTCCAAAAGATGCGATGCCAGCAAAATGGTGGTGCCTTCGCTCGCAATTTTTTTGATCAAGGTCCTGATTTGATGAATGCCCTGCGGGTCCAACCCGTTGGTAGGTTCATCCAAAATCAATATCTCTGGATCGTTCAATAGTGCAGAAGCAATGGCCAATCGCTGTTTCATTCCCAAAGAATAGTTACTGAATTTGCTGTTCTTTCGTTCCAAAAGCCCAACAACCCCAAGCTTTTCATCAATCTTGCTGTAATCAACACCTTTGATTCTGCAGACCAGTTTCAGATTTTGATAAGCGCTCATATAAGGATAGAAATTTGGGTTTTCTATAATGGCGCCGACTTTTTTTAAAGCTTCATGCGTTGAAATCTGTCCATTGAACCAGTTAAAATCACCTGAAGTTTTATTGACTACATTTAGAACAATGCCTAAAGTAGTCGATTTGCCACTTCCGTTTGGACCTAAAATACCGTAAACGTTGCCTTTATTGATAGTAAAAGATAGATCTTTGACAGCTGTGAGATAGCCAAATTTTTTGGTAAGATTATTGATGGTGAGAATGGTTTCCACGATGTTTTTAGATTGATTAGTTACACGTATGACGAGTGATGTGTAAATTTGTTACAACAGTAAATATATTAACTTTACATTTGAGTTAATTTAAGCATTATGGAAGATCTTAAAATATCCTTACGAAAACCATCTTACCCCATAACGGAAAAGCTGCACGCTTATCTTTCTGAATATAACAGAAATATTAGACTGCCTATTTTTTATGACGATTTACTACGTTTTCAAGGTTCGGTTGTTTTATATGATAAAGATGATAATGATACCCTTTGGGTTCGGGTTTACTTTAATGAATTTGAACGCCAGGAAATAGATTTAAGCCTGAAGAAGGTCTATACCATTTTGCATTCTGACGGGAACGAACGCACTATCCCTTTTTTAAGCGTGGATGCCATTGATTATTGCACCTTTGGAAACTCTAAACCTTTTCGGATTAAGGTCAGAAACATCTTGAATGATAACTACACGTATTTCTATGTAAAAAAAGCAGATGCTTCGCGAATCTATGGATTGGAATTTGAGCACATGCTTTCTCCATATAACTTAAATTTCCTGGTGTTTCAGGATACGTTGATTGAAGAACATATTGCTGGTGTTCCGGGAGATGAATTCATTAAAAACATGCTGCCTAAGTGTACGCCATCCGAAAAATCACAGATAGCGAAAGAGTTTGTGAAGTTTAATGAACGTTGTATGATCAGGCTTTTGGGAGATATGCGTTCTTATAATTACGTGATTGTGCCCACGCACGATTTTGACCACGTGGTCTATAAAATTAGGGCCATTGATTTTGACCAACAAAGTTATGAAGGCAAGTTCAATGTGTACCGACCACAATTCTTCAAGGAGAATTTGGCTATGGTGCAATTGGTGCAAGAAAAATTCCAGAAAGAATCCATTGATCAATATAAGTTGGAAGAACGCTCCATTATTGCAAAACGTTTGATCAGCTATCATGAGCGCATCAAGGAATTATTGGACTGTATGATTGACGATACGCTTTCCAAGCCCGAACACATCAAACTTCTTAAAATGACCATTTATGAATATACACGCGATTTAAAATTCAAACGAAGCAAAAATATGGGTGAAATTGTAAAGAATGCGCTAGATTTTGTGCAACGGAATTATGAAACTGTGAATATGAAACATTTGAGGTGAATTGGGGTTAATCAAGAACAAGAGCCAAGAACCAAGAACCAAGAACCAAGAGCTAAGAGAAAGTGATTTTCTAACTAAGAGAAACCCAAACTTTGAATTTTAATCTGAACGAAATTGAAATTGAATTTGAATTTGAAAATCGAAGTTTGTTCAGAGGTAATAAGAAACAATAAACAAGACTCAAGACTCAAAATTGCATAGGCCTGAAGATATAAGTGAGATAATCCTCAAATGGACAATGAAAAAAAAAATTAAACAATAAAAAATAGTCTGACTTAGTTCCAATTCTCATCAAAATCCAAGCTCTCATAATCGTCAACGTCAAAATCGTCATCAAACTCATTATAATCATCAAACTCATCTTCGGCTTCAAACTTTTTTTGAGGTGCTTCCAAAGGAATTTGACCATGAACAAACATTAGATTTGGGTAATCAGTGCCTTCAGTTTCCTCAATTATTTCTGCCAATTCCACATAAAATGTCCACATGCTGAAGAAATCATACACATAGATCAATCGGGTTTTTAGTTCATGAACAACGTGATTGATGGCGGTTTCACTCATAAGTCTCACATCTCCCTGCACATCACCAGTATCAAACATGGGGATTTCTTCACCTTGATTCCATTCATCATCACTTAAATAAAAGGATGCCATTTCAATACCATCAAACCCGAATGCTTGGGTGATGCTATTATGTAAGTCTTCGAGAGTATCTGTTTCGCGGATTTCTAAATCCCTAAAAACATCATCATCGGTGTCGTTGTCAAGAATAATTCTGAATCTGTAAACCATGGATAAAAATTTAATCTGCAAAGGTAGAACTTTTTCTATTATCTACTGAAGCGATGCAACGCAAATGTCATTGCGGACAGCAGGAAAAACGCACCTACTTGATGAGCAACGCCCAACCACAGCGGGACACCGTAAATAATGGTCAGTACACCCAGTAAAAATTGAACACCAACAAGGATAAGCAGGCTATCAATGCTTTTAGATTGGATAGGCGTTAGCGATAGTTGTTTGCCACGATACCAAATAATACCAATAATGATCACAACGATGTAGGCAAGCGTACGGTGTACAAATTGGATGCCACTTGGGTTTTCAATGAGGTTTAAATAGAAAGGTTCGATGGCATAGGCCGATTCGTGTATAAATTTGCCTTCATTCATAAAAGGCCAGTGGTTGTGCAGTAATCCAGCCTTTAATCCCGCTACAAATCCACCGTAAATAATCTGAATTGCTAATATGATATAGCCAATTCCAATGAGGTTTCTAAAGCTTTTATCGATAGGTTTCTTTTCAGGGAATTTCAAATCCAAAGCCACCCATAGTGTTGCAGCAAAAGTTAAAAATGCCGTGGTTAAATGGGCTGATAGTCTATAATGGCTCACGTTTGGCATATCCACCAAACCGCTTTTCACCATATACCATCCCAAAAAACCTTGAAATGCACCAAGAGCGAGCAATACCAGACATTTTTTGATGGTTTTTGAGGTGAGTTGCTTAGTTGCCAAAAAATAAATAAATGGAATAATAAAGACAAGGCCAATCAATCGTCCCATAACACGATGCAGCCATTCCCAGAAATAGATGCCTTTAAAATCTGATAATGTAAAATGTGAATGGAGCTTCTGAAACTCTGGGTATTGTTGGTAGACCTCGAAGGCTTCCTGCCATTCGGCTTCATTTAAAGGTGGAATGGTTCCTGTAATGAGTTTGTAATCGGACATTGATAGACCAGAATCTGTTAATCGGGTAATTCCACCAATCACCACCATGATAAAGAGTAATGCGCAACCTGTAAGGAGCCAATAGATGACCTTTTTATTATCTTTTTGTTTTGCCATTTTTATTTAAAATTGAAATCGACGTTGAACATGAATTTTAATTTGACCCTATTTTACTGAGCACTGCCTATCCGCTCGTAGCTTTAGCTGAGGCGGGAACACTGCCTTCTATCTATCTATCCACTACCCATTTCTCCCCACTTCCGTCAGTCCCAAACGCTTTCCCTCCTCCAGCATCAACTCATAAGCAGCTTGGTGTTCATTGGGGATTTTTCCTTCCAAAATAGCTTCTTTTATACTCTCTTTTATCGTGCCAATTTCTCTTGAAGGTTTTAGGCCAAAGGCTTCCATGATTTCTTCACCGGAGACTGGTGGTTGAAAATTCCGTACTTGATCGCGTTCTTCAACTTCAACAATCTTGTTTCTGACGAGTTTGAAGTTGTTGTGATATTTTTTGAATTTTTTTGGGTTTTTTGTGGTGATATCAGCCTCACAGAGAATCATTAAATCGTCCACATAATCACCAGCATCAAAAACCAAACGTCTCACGGCAGAATCGGTGACATCTTGTGCCAAAGCGATTGGTCGGGAACTCATAAATACCAGTTTTTGGACAAATTTCATCTTTTCATTAAGCGGCATTTTCAACCGTTTAAACAATCGGTACACCATTTTTGAACCTTCAAATTCGTGGCCATGAAAAGTCCAACCTACTTTTTTGCTGAATTTTTTAGTTGGAGCCTTGCCAATGTCGTGCAAAAGTGCAGCCCATCGTAACCAAAGATCATCTGTGTTTTTAGCAATATTATCGACTACTTCCAAAGTGTGATAAAAATTATCTTTGTGACGTTGCCCTTCTTTTTCATCGATACCTTTTAATGCAACCAGTTCTGGTAAAATATACTCCAAGAGACCTGTTTGTTCCAACAGTAAAAATCCGATGGAAGGAACATCACTTTCCAGAATTTTATTAAGCTCCACTACAATCCGTTCTTTTGTGATGATTTTGATGCGGTCCTTATTTTTTGAGATCGCTGCAAGAGATTTATTTTCAATGGTAAACTTAAGTTGGGTGGCAAAACGAATGGCGCGCATCATTCTTAAGGGGTCATCGCTGTAGGTGATGTCAGGATCTAAAGGTGTCCTAATAACTTTAGCCTCTAAATCGTTTATGCCGTCAAAAGGATCAAGCAATTCGCCGAAACTCGAAGTCCTTAAATCCAATGCCATCGCGTTTATCGTGAAATCACGTCTGTTTTGATCGTCTTCCAAAGTGCCGTTTTCGACGATTGGATTTCTGCTTTCTTCCGAATAGGACTCCTTGCGTGCGCCCACAAATTCCACTTCAATATCCTCGTAACGCAACATCGCCGTGCCGTAAGTTTTGAACACTTGGACCTTTGGATGGTTTGGAATGTTTTTTGACACTTGTTTGGCAAGGTCAATACCACTGCCTATAGCCACAATATCGATGTCTTTATGCTGTCCACGCTTCAAAATAAAATCACGGACAAAGCCACCAATGACGTAGGCATCGATTCCTAATTCTTCTGCTGATTGGGAGATGATTTTGAAAATGGGATGTTCTAAAGCGTTTTCTAAGTTCATTTTATTTTCTTGCCACGAATTCACTAATGTTTTTTTTATCCGTATGAAAATTGCAGTGAATTCATGAGTTTATATAATACTCATACTATTTTTTTTCTACAAGACGATTCTTTTATGATCCAACAGGTTTTTATGAAAATTTGCTAAAATAGCTAATTTGCATTCAGATATTTTTAAATAGTTGATGAACATCATTGTTCGTTTATTCGTGGCTAAAAAAATATCATCTGATGATCTTCACCCTCCCATTTGCACTCAACTTAATAATTGAGGATGGTTTGGTACAAATTTTTTCGCGATGCAAATTTACGACATAGTCCACACCTTTTAAAATATGGGATGTGATTTCTTTATATGATTTCGGAGTGGCTTCATGGCTGGTATTTGCTGAGGTTGAAACAATGGGTTTACCAAAGCGTCTGAGCAGCTGAAAACAGAATTCGTCGTTGGGGATTCTTATGGCTATCGATTTGTCGGTTGCAATTAAATTTTCCGCTAAATTTTGGGCATCATCATAAATAATAGTAATAGGCTCTTCAGAGATCTCAAAAATATCAAAAGCTACTTGAGGAATTTCTTTAACGTATTTACTCAGCATTCGATCATCGGCCACCAGACAAATCAAGGCTTTATTATCCTCACGACCTTTTAGTTGGAATACTTTTTTGACCGCTTCAGGATTGGTCGCATCACAACCTATTCCCCAAACTGTGTCCGTGGGATAGAGGAGGAGTCCACCGTCTTTTAAAACTTGTAAAGCATTTGAAATTTCTTTTTGCATATATAAAAACTAATAAATTGAAATTGAAGTTGAAATCAAATTTGAACTTGGATGTTATAACTCATAACTCGTTCACCTAACCCCTAAAATTCATTCCCTACCTCTTCTGAGCAACCATAACTTGACATATCGCATATAGACCACATAGCCTTGTACGTAACCTATAGTCAAGCCTACCACGCCATCTCGAAAGCCACTTTGTATGATATAATGTTTAAAAAAACCCCAAAAAGGTTTCACTACAAAATGATAAGGCGTTAAACGTCCGGTTTTTTGATCATAATCTTTTGCCTGCCAAGTGGCATACCTGTTCATCTTTTCTATGTACTTGTCAAATGTGGTATAGCTGTAATGAATGAACTTATGATTCAAATGACCAATATCACCATCTGCTATGATTTCAGCATGCACGTGTTTGTCTTCGTATTTACAAAAATCACGTTTAAAAAGTCGAATGACCTTATCATTGCGCCAACCACTATAGTGGACACGTTCTCCCATGAAATTATTGATTCTTCCTATGGAATAAGCTACTGTTTTTGGATCTGGATTTTTTAAGATGTCTAAGATTTCTGCTTTTAATTCTGGAGTCACACGTTCATCGGCATCAACTAACAAAATCCATTCATACTTTGCCTGCGGAATAGCCCAGTTTTTTTGGGATGCAGAATATTGATAATCTCTCCTAATAACTTTTGTTGCCAGTTCTTGAGCTTTTTCAAATGTACCGTCAGTACTTAAACTATCTACAACGAGAATTTCATCAGCAAAATCAACAGAGGCTATGACCGCTTCAATATTGTGAATCTCGTTGCCTGTAGGGATAATAGCTGTAAGTTTATGCATATGAAAGGGTAAATTTTATCGAATTTGGTTTAAATGCAAAAATAGGTTTTTTGTGATATGGAATCCAACCTTTGGGCATCTATTAAGTGGTAAGTAATTCTGCCCCTGCAGGAAAGGGTTGTTCTTTCGTCAGAGAAATTATGATAGCTCTAAGTTTAATGGGTTACCATGAGCCTTAGTTGCTATTCGGGTGTTATTCTCTTGTTAAAGGATATTTGGACAAGATCTCAAATTGGGTTAGGAAATTTAAAGCAACGTGTTTTTTAGATTGCAAATACTTTATGACTAAAACCTAGTTTAATGTTATTCAATTTGGAATATATGCCCCAAATTAGTCGGAAAAAAATCGAACCTCTTTAGTTTTTATATGATATTAGATGTCATTTTGTTTTTTTAAGGTATATGGCTTATTGAAGCTTTTAAACGTGAAATATCCCAAACGCTTTCTTATTTTATATTTCCGGAGTAGGTTGAGTGGTTTGTTTTTAAGGTGACTTTTATCTTGGTGCAAAAATTGAATACAAGTTTCAATAACACGCATACTCGATTTGCCATCAAAATATGGATGAAGATTGAGGATGTAAGCTTCTATTTTGTCCATAAGTTCTTTAGACGGACTTAAGGCTTTTTTAAAAGCTGATTCAATAACATTGGCGTTATCAATATCTATTAAGAAATCCTCGTGGACTTTATGCTTAAAAGTCACAACAGGCTTTTTTTGAAGTACAAATTCTTGAATTGCCGATGTGGTATCGGCAAAAAGTATATCTGCTTTAAAAAATAAAGGAGTTAAATCTGTAGTGTCAAAAAACGTAAAATTCTCATTGGTCAATGACTGCCATTTTCTAAAGATATGTAAGGGCAATTTGGGATGTAAGACCATGATGAATTTATAGGCATTTGAATTTGAAAGTCTTTGTATTTCCTCAAAAACCTTATTGTCATAAGCCAAGCTTAAACGTTCAGTAAATGTTGAAGCAATCATTATTGTTGGAAGTTGTGAGGTTGTAGCGTCTGATATGGTTAACTTCTCTTCTAATGGAAACATGGGATCCACTTTGCTCCATCCAGTTTCAATCACCTCAAAATGCTTTAATTTCTTTGCAAGTCTGGTAAACTCAGTAGTAGTACTTGGGCCTTGTGTACAGTAGAGGTCATACAACCCTCGGATTCTGAAATGATAGAATTTTCCATTTTTTAAAGGCCTTTTCTTTGCGAAAAAACCATGAAAAATCTGAACTTTTAAACCAGTGATAAAATCGGGAACATCATCAGTAGCCGCTAGAACAATATCTGGCTCGTAAGCCACTACGTCCTGAATGGTGTTGAGTAAATGTGGGTTATTTTTTAAGCCTTCTTTTCCATTGCTCGAATCGCTAAACCATTTTACTGTATTTCCAGTTCGAAGAATTTCATCCTCCAGCGGATTTCCTATGGGAACTGCATAACTGTAAGAGATATAAATTAGAAATTTGTATGACATATATTTATTTGTTTTAAAAACAATCAAGGTTTTAAAAGAACCTCAATCGGACCCTTATTTAAATTCTATTTCGGAGTAATGAAAACACATCTCTTTATATAAGGATTCCTCTCAATAAATATATGCGAATTGAAACTAAAATCCGAAACAAGATTCGGATATTTCATTCCCACCGATGGGTTTTAATGCCTGAGGTTTTTAATTTAATAATCAAAGCTTTATCTATACCGCTACATCATATTCACGCAAGGCATCATTCAAAGATGTTTTCTTATTGGTGCTTTCTTTACGTTTTCCGATAATCAGGGCACAAGGCACATTGTAGTTGCCAGCTGGAAACTCTTTAGCATAACTTCCTGGTATCACTACAGAACGCGCTGGTACAATACCTTTCATTTCAACGGGCTTATCACCAGTAACGTCAATAATTCTTGTTGAAGCTGTTAAACATACATTGGCACCCAAAACAGCTTCTGTTTCAACTCTCACACCTTCTACCACAATACATCTACTCCCGATAAATGCATTGTCTTCAATAATCACAGGAGCTGCTTGTAAAGGTTCTAACACCCCACCAATTCCAACGCCTCCAGACAAATGCACGTTTTTACCAATTTGCGCACAACTTCCAACAGTAGCCCATGTGTCGACCATAGTCCCTTCATCTACGTAAGCTCCAATATTTACATAACTTGGCATCAAAATCGTGCCTTTACTAATATAAGCGCCATGTCTCGCTACCGCGTGAGGCACAACACGTATGCCTTTATCCGCATAGCCTCGTTTTAAAGGAATTTTGTCATGATATTCAAAAATGCCCACTTCAAAAGTTTCCATTTTCTGGATTGGGAAATAAAGGACTACTGCTTTTTTTATCCATTCGTTCACTTGCCAACCATCTGCTGTAGGTTCTGCAACTCTTAAGGTGCCTTCATCCAATAAATCGATGACACTCCTGATACTTTCTATGGTGACTTTATCAGTGAGCAATTCACGATTTTCCCAAGCATTTTCTATATTTTGTTGAAGTTGTTTCATGACTAAATTTAAATTTACACAAAGATAAACGTATAATTCATTTGGGAAAATTTCTTTATTGAACTTTAAATTTTCCCGCAGATTTCGCAGATAGGCGCTGATAGGCGCTGATAGGCGCTGATAGGCGCTGATAGGCGCAGATGGCTCAGGATGGTGCTCCTTGTTTAAAAGCTTTCATTGATACTTAAGGGGTGCTGATTTAATGAATTTACTTTAACGTTTTGGACACGGATTACATGGATTACACTGATGCTTCGAATTGTGGCTTCGATTGTAATCTGTATTTTAGTCGAATTGAATCTAATGACAATCCACGGGTTTTTTGGATCTATTTTAAAAATTGGCACCGAACTAAAATTCTAGCCCCCTTTTTAAGGAGTAGTGGCTTCTGCTTCAAAAGATAAGCAGGAGACGAGGTGGTTAAAATTGCATAGAGAATTATCAATTACTCGTTGAAATTATTTTGCTGTTAGAATGAACTCTGATTTCAATCTTTAGGCCTTTCCTGCGAAGTTCATTTATATTATGTGGCACGGATTTCTATCTTAATACTTACATCCTTGATTTGGGTAACTTTGTACCCATTTGCTTCGTCTGCGGACAGATATGTGTAACGAACGTCATTGCTACTTATGGGGTGCTGATTTAATGAGTTTACTCTGGTTTTTTGGACACGGATTACACGGATGCTTCGAAGTGCGGATTCGACTATAATCTATATTTTTGTCGAATTGAATCTAATGACAATCCACAGATTTTTTGGATCTATTTTAGAAATTGGCACCGAACTAAAATTCTCCTCCTTTTTAAGGAGGAGTGGATTCTGCTTCAGATGAGAAGCAGAAGACGAGGTGGTTAAAATTGCATATTATCAATCACTCGTTGATTTGATTTTGCTTTTAGAATGAACCTTAATTTTAGTTTTTAAGTCTTTCCTTCGGAGCTCCTTCGATTTTTTTGGCCACGGATTTCCAACTCAATGCTGTATACCTTTGCTTTGTGTCTCCTTTGTGTCTCCTTTGTGTCTCCTTTGTGTCTCCTTTGTGTAATTTTGCGTAACAGTTTTTTTAATGGTGAAAATATCGTAAACAAGAGAGTCATTTAGAATAATTTTTCTCAAATACCTGAGGAACTTATTCTTTCCAAAGCTCGATGTTTTCTGGTGTGTCTCTGTTAAAAAACTCCCATAAATATGCAAATACACTTCAGTCGCCCATTTAATTGCTGTAACTTTGTAACATTACTAATTTAAAAATGGGATTCCCACTTTCGTGGGAACTGCTATGGCAAGAATTTTAGCAATAGATTACGGAACAAAACGCACTGGTATTGCGGTAACCGATGAACTTCAAATCATCGCTTCCGGATTGACCACCGTAGCCACAAAGGAACTTTTGCCTTTTCTGAAGGATTATATTTCTAAAGAAAACGTAGAGCTGTTTCTTGTCGGTGAACCCAAACAAATGAACAACGAGGTCTCTGAAAGTGAAGATTCCATACAATCTTTTTTGAAAAAACTTTCCAAATCTATTCCTGATATGCCCATTAAACGTGTTGATGAACGATTTACTTCAAAGATGGCATTTCAAACCATGATTGATAGTGGACTCAAAAAAGGGCAACGTAAAAACAAAGCCTTAGTGGATGAAATTAGTGCGACGATCATTCTTCAAAGTTATTTGTACAATCAATAATGTGCTTTAACAATTTTATTCTAAGTATCTAAAATTATAATAAGAATTGTATTTTTGCAGTCGTAAATTAAAAGAACAATGATTTTACCCATTATTGCCTATGGCGATCCCGTATTAAGAAAGGAATGCGAAGCTATTACTGCAGAGTACCCCGATTTAAAGGAACTCATTGCCAATATGTACGAAACCATGTATGATGCGTATGGCGTTGGTTTGGCTGCACCACAAGTTGGGCTTCCAATTCGTTTGTTTGTGATAGATACGACTCCTTTTGCTGAAGATGAAGATTTGACCAAAGAGGAGCAATCACAATTGAAGGATTTTAGACGCATATTTATCAATGCTAAGGTTCTCGAGGAAACTGGTGATGAATGGGCATTTAATGAAGGCTGTTTGAGTATTCCAGAAGTTCGTGAAGATGTGTTTAGAAAACCAAAAATCAAGATCGAATATCAGGATGAGGATTTTAAAACACATGTTGAGGAATTTGAAGGGCTTGTTGCCAGAGTGATTCAGCATGAATATGACCATATCGATGGCATCCTATTTACAGATAAGCTATCCACCTTAAAAAAGCGGCTGATCAAGAGTAGATTGGTTAATATATCAAAAGGGAACATTAGTGTGGATTATAAGATGCGTTTTCCATCCATGAAAAAGAAACGTTAATTTTACAAAATCATAAAGGCAAAAGTATATATTTGTCAACTTCAAAATAAAAAAGCATATAAGAAATATGAGTTTAGACAAGATTTTATCCATTTCAGGGAAACCAGGACTATATAAAATAGTAACCCAAACACGTAGCGGTTTTGTAGCAGAATCCTTGCTGGACAATAAGCGCATCACGGTCAATATTCATAGTAATGTGAGTGTTTTGAGTGAAATTGCGATGTACACACTTACAGAAGAAGTTCCATTACGTGAGGTTTTGAAAAAAGTGCGTGATAAAGAGAAAGGAAAACAAACCTCTATCAGTCATAAAGATTCTAAAGATAAACTCGAAGAATACTTCTTTGATGTCTTGCCAGATTATGATGAAGATCGCGTATATCCAAGCGACATCAAGAAAGTGATCCAATGGTATAATGCGTTGCAAAATAATGATTTATTATCTGCTTTGGACGAAGAAGAGGAAGATAAGTCAGCAGCGGCCAAAGTGGAAGAAGCGCATGCCAAAACTACTGCTAACCCTGCAGCGGTAAGAAACGTAGCACCAAAAGCATCATCTTCTAAGAAAGGTGGTTCTACTAAAAACACGAGTGCTAGAAAAACTTAATAGGAATTAAGATATGAGTATTAAGTATAAAGACTTGATACTTTATTTACTATACCCCACAATGTCATTTGAATATTGTGGGTTTTTATTTTGAAGAAATTCGTTGGGATACTATTGAAACTTCTATAAAATTCCCAATTTCTTATTCAGAGCGCGTTGGCTTGCCCTCCCGTGTGGTTCTACGGCCTCGAGATTCTTGATTAGTGAGCTTTCTTAATTATAAATTCTTCATACTTAATTCTATTTTCAAGATTCTGAACATTAACCTTCATTGCCTTCATCAATTTCGTAATTTTGAATTTTGGATAAAAAACAATTTTTATGACACGTAGACAAGAACAATTACAAGCCTTTGACCGACTTTTAACTATTATGGATGAATTGCGTGAGCAATGTCCGTGGGACAAAAAACAGACCATGGAAAGCCTTAGGCATTTGACTATTGAAGAGGTTTATGAGTTGGGTGATGCTATTTTGGACAATGATTTAGAGGAGGTCAAGAAGGAGCTGGGAGATGTCTTACTGCACATTGTTTTCTATTCACGTATAGGTAGTGAAACCAATAGTTTTGATATTGCAGACGTGTGTCACAGTATTTGTGATAAGCTGATTGAACGTCATCCACATATTTATAGTGATGTGAAAGTTGAAAATGAAGACGATGTCAAACGCAACTGGGAGCAGATTAAATTAAAGGAAAAAGGCAAAACCAGTGTATTGCAAGGTGTGCCAAAAAGTTTACCTGCGATGGTAAAGGCCAATCGCATTCAAGATAAGGTGGCCGGTGTTGGATTTGATTGGGAACATCCCGAACAGGTTTATGAAAAAGTAGAGGAGGAGCTCAACGAATTGAAAATTGAAGTCGCCAATGGAAATGTCGACAAAATGGAAAGTGAACTTGGCGATGTATTGTTCTCCATCATCAATTATGCACGCTTTTTAAAAATAAATCCAGAAAATGCCCTGGAACGAACAAATAAAAAATTCATCAAAAGATTTCAATATTTGGAGGCTAAGTCTCGAGAAATCAACAAGTCCTTATCTGAAATGACCTTGTCAGAAATGGATGTCTTTTGGGAGGAAGCAAAAAAAGTATAATCTTTTTTCATTTCCGTAATCCAAATACATCACTACGGACGTATATATATTATATTGGAACTTATCTTAAAGTTTCATAATCATAAGTAGGTAATCTTAATTATATTTTAAGCGGTATTAGTTAAGATTAAAAATTTAGTTTAGTTAGGGGTCAAAATCCTACCTGTTTTCACAGGTAGGATTTGATTTTTAAGCTAGTTTGGGTTCCAACAAAACAAAAGCAATAGGCCTTTATTATTCTTTATATAAGACCGATTTGCCCTTAAATACTTCCTTCAATTTTTGCTTCCATTTAAATAGTGAGTGTTTGATCATGTAATTGTATAAATTACGCCAATCCTTTGAAGAATTACATTTGTTTATGGTTACCGTTTGTTTGGGTAAGTCTGGATTCAATTGATCACATAAATGAGCGACGTAATCGAACATATTATATTCTGTTAGAACCTTCATCTTAGAGTCTTTTAAATAAGTCCGTTTTTTTTCGAAGGTATCTTCACTGATTAATTTGTCTATGATAGCTACAGAGGCGTCAAAATCTTGAATATCTATGGCCTGGTAGGATTCTTTGTCAAAATAATCAGAGAGATTTTTACAGCCGTAATAAATAGGAAATGTTTCAGCCAAAAAACAATCGGATATTTTTTCGGTCCAATAATAATTTTGCGATGAGTTTTCTATGGCGATATGATATTTGTAAGGCGCTAGAACGTCCCATTTATCCTCAAAACTATTAAATCCCTGGCCAAAGACATCCAAGCGATCTCCATAATAGGCCTTTAACTTTTCAACAAATTCAATTCTCTCAAGATGCCCTTTTGTAAATGCTTTATTACTTGTGATCACAGAGATCAATTTAGTTTTCTCTGGGGTTTCATTGGCCATTAGGTCATCATAGGTTAACGAATAAGTGACCTCGTTATTCTTTAATTTTTTAAAACCAACAAACCATGGTAGAATGGCGGGGCCTAATATTAAATTTTTATGTTTGGTTTCTTCTTGACAAGAGCAAATGGTTCCAAATTGGTTAATGTATCTTTTAGGATAGACAAGAACTGATTTTGGTTCTGTTGTTAACAATATTGTATTTTCGGGAGCTACTTCGCAACTTTCAGAACCTCTCACACCTTTTCCTTGTACCACCCAAAAATCTGGATCTTCAATTTCCTCATCAATATAAAATTGATAGCGTCCATCAGAAGAAATTCCTTTTCCGTCTTTGGTTTGTCGAAACATTATTTTACCTAAACTTTCTCGGTATGGCGTAAATTTAACTTTATACATGATTGTGGCTTTTCAAAGTAATTTGTTCAATAAATAAAGGAATAGGGTCTGCAAATGTAATTAAAAATTATGCTTATGATGAACAATACTATTTTCAGATGTTGAGTTAACTTGTATCGGGAATATGAAAAATTGCTATTATCAATCGCATTGGTTTCAATTCAAATACGAGCCAAAAGAAACTGACAAAGCCATTTCTCAAAATTAACCAAAAAAAAGTCCAATCTTTCAAATCGAAAAATTGGACTTATTATCTTTTATGAAACATTGTGCTTAATACAGCTCTTTCAATTTTTTAAATTTCTCCTCCCAAACCGCTAAGTTTTCTTTGTGATTTTCGATGTTCTTCAACACGTCCTTCACCAAGGGATTACTCTCATCTATATTTGAGAAAAATTGTAGGTTGTTTTCAAGCTGATTGAGTTCACCCTTAACTTCATCAATTTTTTTACGGATAAAATGATGCTCGTTGTCCAAAAGTCGCGTGTCATCTGGCTGTGAAAGACTCTCTAGTTTGTTTTCAAACTTGATCATTTCAACCTTAGATTTGTCCAATTTTAAATTATTGAATAAACCATCTACGGTTTTATTGAATTTACCTTCAATAAAACGCTTGTTTTGTGGAACTTGGCCTAAGGCATTCCATTCTTCGGTTTTTTGTTTGATGGTCTCTAAATCTTGTTCTGGTACGCCGCTTAATTTCAATTCTTTTAATTCGTCAAGCAGTTTCGTTTTCTTCTCAAACGCATCCACTTGCTCTTGATCGGCAGCATTTCGTTCAGCGTTGACCTTATCGAAATAATGGTTACAAGCCGCCTTAAAGCGCTTCCAGATTTTATCACTATCTTTTCTTGGGACATGACCAATATGTTTCCAATCATTTTGGATTCTTTTCATCAATGGCGTGACGGTTTCAAAGTCATCATTGTCCTTGTTGTCCTCGGCTATCTTGATGAGTTCTAATTTTTTCTGTAAGTTGGTGTATTGGTCTTTCTTTAGATTTTTATAAAACGTATTTTTCTTTTTATTGAAAGTCCTGACGGCCCCTTTGAATTTTGCCCAAGTAGCTTCATTCACTTTAATTGGTACTTTGCCTGCATTGAAAAACTCGGTACGCAAGCCTTCAATGACCTTGATCTTATTTTGCCAGGCTTGATGAGAGCTGACTTCATCCTTGGCCACCTCCTCAATTTTAGCGATGATAGCTTCCTTCTTTACGAGATTGGCCTCATGAGCCTTGTCAACATCAGCGTAATAAGCTTGACGTTTGTCATGAATAGTTTTTGTTGCGTTACTAAAACGTTCCCAAATAGCTTCTCTGTGTTCTTTATCAACCGGACCTAAATCTTCTTTCCACATTTTATGTAACACCTGTAATTCTCTAAAGGCCCTGTTGGAATTGTCGTCTTTTGCCAATTCCTCAGCACGATCGATAATTTTTAGCTTTTGTTCCAGATTATGTTTGAAGTCCATATCGCGTAAATCGCGATTTAGGTGCAAAAAGTCATAGAAAATCTCCACATGATGGTGGTAAGTGTTCCATGCATTATTGTATTTATCCCTTGGAATTGGTCCCGCAGTACGCCATTCTTCTTGTAGATCCTTAAAATGCTTATACGTGGTATTGATGTTTTCTTCTACATTGAGGAGACCTTTGATGTCTTCAATAATACGTAATCTGTTTTCTAGATTGGATTTCAGATTGGTTTCAAGAGTCTTATAATAGGCATTCAGTTTGTTCCTATAATCGTTGTAAATGGAATTGAAACGTTTTTTAACCGGACTGGAATAAAAGAAATCAATCTCGTTGCCACCTTCACTTATAAAGTCATCTTTCTTTTCCTCAAGAATTTCTGAGAACTTTGAGTTGAATTCTGTTCTGATCTCTTCAACATGTGATTTGATAGTTTGAACCTTTTTGGTTTTCATCAAACTTTCAAATTCATCAGCCAATTGATCCATCGACATGGAATGATAATCTTTCTCTTCCAAATTGTGACGTTCAACATTGCTGTCATCTTCAGCATCTTCAGCATTGGACTCTTCAATTTCTTCCACATAGGCATCCTTCTTTCTTGCTGGGATTTCTTCTGAACTAATTTTTTCAGTTTCAGCATCTTCCGGTTCGGTAGAAGGTGTTTCGGTTATAGCTTCAGGTTTTGGTGCTTCAGGAGCTGTTTGTTCAAGCTTGTTGTCACTATCCTCTGCTGTAACTGATGATTCAGTATTTTCGGTTGTAGTGATATTATCGCTTGGTAAGTTTTGGTCATTAGCAACTGATTCTTCAGGTGCAATGTCCTCTTTATTTAAAATATCGTTTCCATCTGCATCTTGCAGGTTATCTTTCTCTGACATTGTCATAATGATTAATTTTCGTGCTATTGTAAGCAAGTAAATATACTAACAACGCTTTAGAATACAAAAGAGAAAGCCAATTTTAGGATATTTAGGTTATTTGGTCCAGATCTCCCAGGCTTTTTCAGCTTGGTATTCTAACATCTTGGAGCCGTTGCAGACTGTGGCGCCCTGTATTTCACCACACATCAAGAATTTTGTTAAAATGGGATTGTAAATCAGATCGAAAAGTAGATGCTCCTTGTTAATGCCGTCATACGGAATATCCGGACATACATTGACATTCGGATGGGTGCCAATAGGCGTGCAATTGATGATAACCTGATGGCTTTTTATAATGTCCTCTGTCAAATTTGAATATAGAAATTTGGCTTTGGGATTAGGACTTCGCGACACATAGTCAAAACTGATGTTTAGTTTTTTCAAAGCGTAGGCAATCGCTTTGGATGCGCCTCCTGTACCCAAGATTAAAGCATGGGTATGATGGGGTTTCAGAAACGGTTTGATGGATTTCATGAATCCGTAATAATCCGTGTTGAATCCTTTTATTTTTCCAGATGGATAGAATTTTATGGTGTTGACAGCTCCAATTTCTGCTGCTGTTTTATGAAGTCCATCCAAATATGGGATCACCTGTTCTTTATAAGGTATTGTAACATTCAGACCCAGGATATCATTGTTTTCCTTTAGTATTTCAGGAAATCGGGAGATGTTTTGAATATCGAAATTCCCATAGGAATAAGGCAATTTTTCACGTTCAAACTTAGCAGTAAAATGAGCTTTTGAAAATGAATAGGCGATGTTTCTACCAACCAAACCGAATTTAGACATTGATTTTTCTTGTTTTATTTCCGTACCATTCTAATGCCAGAACAATGGCAATTCCCACCACAATATATGCAATTGCCAAATAGGTTTCACTGTTTAGGTCGGGAATAAATCGTTCATAATTTAGAACTACTTTCTTACCGGTTGAGTCATAGATAAATCCACCGTCATCCGTCATCCTGTAAATGGTTTTTTTCCATGGCCAAACTACGCCCAAAGAACCGACAATAAACCCTATAATGGAAGCTATGGTAATACTTTTGTAGTGCTTGAGAATATAACTAAGCATGTGTGAGAAGGTTACTAATCCGGTAACGGAGCCCAAAGTAAACACAACGAGCACCTTGAGCATTCTAATCCTCTCAGAATTCTGGAAAACACTGAAATCGCCCACAATGATCTCATAAAAAGTATCAGTAAGTGCATTGACAGAATCGACTAGTAACAACACATAGTTACCCAATAGAATCAGGATAAATGAGCCCGAGAAACCTGGTAAAGTCATCCCTGAAACACTTATGATTCCACAGAAAAACACAAAAAACAGGTTGTCGTTTTCTTTCGCGGGATCCAAAAAACTGATGGCAACACCTAAAATGATACCGATGGCCAGGGAGATTAAGGTTTGGTAATTCCAGTCGTTAAAATCCTTATTGATATAATAGATTGAACCGATGATCATGCCAAAGAACAGACTCCATACATATAATTCAGAATGGACGAGAAAATAATCCAGAAGTTTTGAAACACTAAAATAGCTGACGACCATGCCCAAAAAAAGCAAGCCCAAAAAGCGACCGTTGATATAGTGAAAGAAACTTTTGTACCTCCCGTTAAAAAGGAGTTTGAATGCGGTTTTGTTTACTTTTTGTAGTGAATATATGAACTCTTCATAAAATCCTGCCACAAAGGCAACAACACCACCAGAGACGCCGGGAACTTTATTTGCAGCGCCCATTGCCAAACCCTTAATGATCAGGAAGAATCTATCTTTAAAGGTTCTAGTGCTTTGCATTTATGAGGTTTTGGAGCCTATTTTTTCAAGGATGAAAATCGTTAAAAATCCGACAATCATAAGACCTACTGCCCATCCGATTTGTGGATCGATGGTATTGTTAATCTCTGAATAATGGAATGGCAATACACTTTTTTCTGATACCATTTTGAAAGTTTCAAAGTCATTGATTTGCCTTTGATAGACTTCAATGGTGCCATAATCAGTAATTTGAGAAACGGGTATCGTTTGCCCAGTCGACTTTTCCAAAACAGTCAAAGTCTCTTTCCATGGCCATATTTTGTTTAGGGAACCAAAAATAAACCCGGTCAACACCGCCAACGTGGTGTTTTTATAGTGTTTGAACAGCCATTTAAGAACGCGACTGAAACTCAATAGTCCAATCAATGCTCCAATCGCAAAAATGGCAATTCTTTTAAAATCAAAATCGTGTAGGGCGTCACTTAGTGTTTTATAGGCACCTAAAATTACCAGTATGAAAGAACCTGAGATTCCAGGTAAAATCATCGCGCAAATGGCAATGGCTCCGGCAAAAAACAGGAATATAGGGCTGTCGTTATTAGCCATGGAGGGCAAAGTGGTGATGTAATAGGCGGCAAATGTTCCTAGGATGAGTGAGACAATAGTGCCCAAATTCCATGTTTTAATCTGTTTTCCTACAAAGAAGATGCTGGCCACAATGAGTCCAAAAAAGAAAGACCAAATCAATATGGGATGTTGCTCAATCAGATATTTGGCAAGCCTCATAAAAGAGACAAAACTGATGACGATGCCTGTAAGTAAGGCCACTAAGAAGTTCCCGTTGAGTTGTTTCCAAAATGCAGAGAATCCGCTTTTTCTAAATGTGGTCAGCAAGCTTAAATTGACACCACTAATAGTGGTTATCAATTCTTCGTAAATACCGGAAATAAAAGCTATGGTGCCGCCTGATACTCCTGGAACAGCGTCTGCTGCTCCCATTGCAAGTCCTTTAAGTGAAATGAATAGGTAATCTGAAAAGCGTCTTTGCATCTTTAATTTATCATATAAGAAGCGTAAAGATATATAATTTTACTTGGAGGTTTTTTTGGAATTTGAAATAATATTGAGCACCATTTGATGGTTTGCTATCAATGGGAACAATTCCTCTAAAATAAAGGAGAATTCTGGATTGAGAAGCCATCCGTTTTTGAGGTGGTATTGGGCTTTTTCATTTTCCAAAAGAGTGAAATATATCCCTGCCAATCGGTATTCAATCTCTGCAGTTTCTGGATAAAACTCTGCAGCTTGAATAAGGTTGAGTGCCGAGGCTTCATACTCACCTAAATTAATGAGGACATCAGCCCTTGCAAGCCATGTATCCAATTCATAATTGCCGAGATCTAAAGTTTTTTTGTAGCCGCGTTCTGCTTCTTCAATAAAGTTAAGACGATGGTTGATTTGCGCGTAGAGTTTCCAATACCTGACATTATCATCATCAATATTAATGGCTTTATTGATATAGTAAAGCGCTTTATGGTAGTCTTTCTTTTTGTTGTAAAACCTAGTTATCGCGATCCAGCCTTTATCTAATAAAGGGTCTTCATGGACTGTTTTGTAGTAATATTGAACGGCTAAATCATCAGAATGCAATTTTTCATAGCAATTTCCAATTCTCAATAAAGCAAAAGAAGTAGGTTCATCAAGAGCTAAGGTCATGTTGTAATTTTCAATGGCCTCGTTATACATCTTCATTTTTTCCAATACTTTCCCCTTTTCAAGATAGGCACCTACAAAAGTGTCGTCAGAAATAATGGCAAACTCGAAAGCGGCTAGCGCCTTTTTAAAATCTTTTAAAGTGAAATATTGTCTGCCCAATTGATGCCAAGCTACTTCGCAATAAGGATTCTTGTCCAAGTAGCGGTTTAGAAAATCTATGGCCTCTTCGTGCAGATCCAAAAACTCAAAACAATAGATGATATTATAGAGCGCGGAGTAATCTTCCATATCCAACTCCAAGCATTTGATGAAATGGGATTTGGCATTTTCGAATTGGTCCATAAAGAGATATTCCATACCAATCAATGCATGAAGATCAGCTTCGTCTTCTTCTGAATCTATTAGTTTTAAAGCGATTTTTAACGTATCAATCGCTTTTTGATGTTCATCACGTTTCGATAAAACACTTGCTTTTTGTATATAGATTTCCTCATTGGAAGGCTCTAAAACATGGAGTGCATCCAAAAGTTTTTCTGCTTGTGGCAGTTTGTCTTCCAGAATATAAATTTCAACCTGAAAAAGTCTAAGGGTTATGGATGAAGGATGCTGTTCCAGTCCTAATTTGACGGCTTTCTTTGCGAGCGCAATTCTGCCATTTTCAAAATAGAATTGAATGATATTTTCAAATTCGCTTGAATCAAAAAACAACACATTATTTGTTTTTAGCATTGATTCAAATTTGGTCAGAGAATAATTATCGTCTTCGTCATGTTGACTAAACTCCATAAGCACTTGTATTGTTCGTTCAATTAAATGTAACGTTATCCTCAGAGAAAAGGGATTATTAAGGCGAATGTTTTCAACAAATTAGTTAACATTGCCAACGCTACATCCTCATTAGTTTGGGTTGTTGATTGGTTAACAGTAAGTTATGATGGGTGCAAACCTAAGCAATTATAATGAAATTTCGTCTAAAATTTCGATGATTACCTTGCAACCCTTGATGATTTCAGCATTTGTAATGGTTAAAGGTGGTGTTAACCGAATAGCTTTCGATTCAAAAAGCAACCAAAACAGTATCAAACCTCTGTTTTGCGCTTTCAATATGAGTTGATTTGCAATTTCAGCCGATGGTGTCAACGCAGCCAACATTAACCCACGACCTCTAATTTCAGTAATTAATGGGTGTACCAGATGTTTTCTGAATAACTGTTCTTTTTCGAGTGTTTCTGCCATCAAATTACTCTCTGTAATTTCTTTTACGGTCGCTAAAGCTGCAGCAGCAATAACCGGATGGCCACCAAAAGTTGTAATATGTCCCAATTTGGGGAAATCCTGCAAGGTATGCATCATGGCTTTTGATGAAGTAAACGCACCAATTGGCATGCCACCGCCAAGTCCTTTTCCAGTGACTAAAATATCCGGAATACAGTTGTAATGTTCAAAACCAAATAATTTTCCGGTACGGCCTATGCCTGGTTGAATTTCGTCCAAAATCAGCAAGGCGCCTACTTCGTCGCAACGCGTTCTCACCTTGGTCAAGTAATTGTCATGAGGTTCAATAAAACCTGCGCCACCTTGAATGGTTTCTAAGATCACTGCAGCTGTTTTAGGAGTAATCTGATTTAAATCTTCTTTATTGTTGAAGGTGATGAAGTCTACATCTGGCATTAATGGTCTAAAGGCCTGTTTGCGTTCTTCGTAACCCATGACACTCATGGAACCCATAGTATTGCCATGGTAGGCATGATGCGCCGCGATAATCTGACTTCTGCCAGTTGCGCGTCGCGCCAATTTTAAAGCACCTTCAATGGCCTCGGTGCCTGAATTGACGAGGTAGGTACAGTCTAAAGATTTTGGCAAATGCTGCGCCAATAGTTTTGTAAGTTCCACCGCTGGTTCCTGGATATACTCACCATACACCATCACGTGCATGTATTTGTCCAATTGATCCTTAATGGCTTTAACCACTTTGGGATGACGATGTCCTAAACTACAAGCTGAAACCCCTGCAACAAAATCGAGATAGGCTTTGTTATTGGTGTCATAAACATAGCAACCTTCCGCATGAGAAACTTCCATAGCTAAAGGATGAGGTGTTGTCTGGGCTTGGTATTCTAAAAAATCGCTCGTCATTTTAATTGTCTTTTTTCCTGGGTTTTTGCAGTGTATTTACTTTTGATGAATCTGCTTTTTTAATAGCTTCCTTTGGAATGGTCCGAGAGGCTTTTTGTTCGTCATCTTTTTTGGCGTCCTTTGGTTTTGCATCTTCCACACGCTGTAATAAAGCGTCATCAAAGAAATCTTCTTGTGGAATATAATCGCCTAAACCTTTGATTACTGGCAATACCAACGGTGGATCGTCTTTAAACAAATCTTCAACACTTCTTGGGCGCTCTTCTTCCCGCCAATCAAAACCTCGTAATTTTCTTGCGTTTTCTGGAAATTCGGATTCTGGCCAAATTTCGCCATCTACCTGATCAATCAGCGTGATAATTTTATAGTCCTCCTCGATTTTAAGATTTATTTTTCCTGATTTTGATTTGTTGATCCCTATCAATTCCTGATTGTCATCTCTTGAATAATTGATCACTTCGGCATTTTTGATGATATCCACGTTATAAAGATCATTGTCCTTGAACAATCCGATCAACCGCTGCCCCTTTATTTGATTATATCCAGCATCAAGTGTGTCTTTACTGATCAAAAAGGCATTCTCAAAAACCAACAGTGAGTCCAGTTGCTCCGTTTTGGGATTTGAAATAAGATGGATGGTATCTCCTGTCATCTGATTTTCCAGATTCCAAAGAATAGGCCTCCGTTTTATGGTAAAAGCCTCAGTAGAGGAGAAGCGCGCCAAATTAATAAGTTGCGTCAGTCCAGATTTATGATCGGCGTGGATGGAATCTGCTTTCCCACTTAAATCACTTTTGAATATTTTGGCATTGTAATAGGCTCTTGTGATCCGATGTTCAGGTTTTCCAGTGACCATTAAGATATCACTATGCATATAGATGGAATCTTTTTCTTGAACCGTAATGGCCAGAGCACGTTTGGTAATAAAAACCGAATCCTTGGCGCGCCATATTTCGGCATAATGTCCACGCGCTATACTGTTGTTAATGGTGTCCGTGACTGTGATATTGTTGGTGGCTGATGCAAAGCTTATTTTCCTATCGAAATACATGCTATCGCCTTCAAATACCCGATTTTCATAATTGATTTTTGAATTTTTGACGAAATAGCCAGTATCATTATTGGTGTCATAAAAGCCGCGTTCGGCATAAATGGTATTGGATTCGCCAACAATTGTTGTGGGGCCATAAAGATACGCATGGCCTGTTTCGGTATAAAAGTCGAGATGATCGGTGTTTAAGGTGTATTGTGGATTGACCAATACAACATCCTGTACGAATTGATATTTTTTGCTATTCATATAATAGCGACCGATTTGGCTGGTAATTGTTCCCGAAGTGTCCCTAACAACCTTGCCTTTGCTTTGGTAATAGGCCTGCTGTTTGACACGGTCAAAATGAAGCGTGTCCGTAGTCAAAACCGATTTTGGCTCCGTCAGTACCACGTCGCCACTAGCAAATGCCAATTGGGTCTTTCCACTATATTCTGCATACTTGGCACTCATATTTATGGTATCGCCCTGTATCATGACAACATTGCTGTAGGCTTCAATAAAATCTTCCTTTTCGTAGTACACAGCTTGGTCACACCATAAATTAATACCTTCATGGGTGAAGTGGACTTGTTGGGTATTATCTCTTGTGAAAACGGAAACGCCTGGACCGCGAAGGCTGTCGGAATCGACAAAACCAGAATATTCAACACGGATTTTCTTGAGTTTTTCAGTCTGTGATATTGCTGAAAAACTTAAGCTTAAAAATAAAACAATAAAAATATATAATGCTTTCAATGTGCGACAGATGATTTTCAAAAGTAACTCTTTAATTTAAGCATTATTTTACGTTAACATTAATTTAGGGACATGAATGTTACGGATAAGTGATTTTAAGAGGCTAATTTTACGAATGTAGTTGTCTGAATCTGAAAATCTTTCTAACTATTTCAATGAGGTATTGACTCGTGAAATTAGAGAGACCTGCCCGAAAGTACAGGCAGGTCCGTTTCTAAATCTTATCGTATAATCGTCTGCTTTCTATCTGGGCCAACAGAAACGATAGTAATCGGAATCTCAAGTTCTTTTTCTAAAAACTCAATATATTCCAACAAAGCCTGTGGCATGTCAGAAGCATCTGTCATTTCGGTCAAATCCTCGTTCCATCCCTTAAAATCGGTATAGATAGGAGTGACGTTTTGTGATTCAATATTGTATGGTAAATGGTGTATAATGTCACCTTTATAATTATATGCGGTACAAACTTTTAAGGTTTTAAACCCTGAAAGCACATCACCTTTCATCATAATCAATTTGGTGACGCCGTTTACCTGACAGGCATAACGCAAGGCTACTAAATCTAACCAACCACAACGACGTGAACGTCCTGTTGTAGCGCCAAATTCATTGCCCACGCGACCCATAGTTTCGCCAACTTCATCAAATAATTCGGTTGGGAAAGGTCCTGAGCCTACTCTGGTGGTATACGCTTTGAAAATACCAAAGACCTCACCAATTTTATTCGGCGCAATCCCTAATCCTGTACAAGCTCCAGCGGCAGTTGTATTGGAAGAGGTTACAAAGGGATAGGTTCCAAAATCAATGTCCAATAATGAACCTTGGGCGCCTTCAGCCAAAATGGTTTTTCCTTCCTTATGCGCTTGGTGCAAGTATTCTTCAGAATCAATAAAGGTCAGCGTTTTCAACACTTCGATGGATTTGAAGAACTCCTGTTCCATTTCCTTTAGGTTATACTGTACATCCACATTGTAAAACGCAATCATGGCTTCATGTTTATCGGCCAAAGCACGGTATTTATCTTTCCAATTAGCCAATTCAATATCGCCAACTCTAATCCCGTTTCTACCGGTTTTGTCCATATAAGTAGGACCAATGCCTTTAAGTGTAGAGCCAATTTTGGCCTTACCTTTGGAAGCCTCACTCGCAGCATCAAGCAAACGGTGCGTTGGTAAAATAATATGTGCCTTACGCGAAATCAACAAGGATTTTCTGTAATCCACATCCTGTTCTGCAAGTTTGTCCAACTCTTTGTTGAAAATAACAGGATCAATCACAACACCGTTACCTACTAAATTGACAGTGTCTTTATGAAATATTCCTGATGGAATGGTATGTACCACGTGTTTTTTTCCGTTGAATACTAAAGTGTGTCCAGCATTTGGGCCTCCTTGAAAGCGCGCAATAATATTGTATTTAGAGGTGAGTACATCGACAATTTTTCCTTTGCCTTCGTCGCCCCATTGT
Organism: Gelidibacter pelagius; assembly: GCF_017581925.1. Taxonomy (GTDB): domain Bacteria; phylum Bacteroidota; class Bacteroidia; order Flavobacteriales; family Flavobacteriaceae; genus Gelidibacter; species Gelidibacter pelagius. The sequence goes on from NZ_JAGEVG010000003.1 coordinate 170,403, forward strand.
AATCCTAGTAGTAAATCTACTGCCATTTTTAAGATTCTTTAGGTGGTTCGTTTTTTGTTCCGTAAAAGTATAGTGAATGGTTGGTGATGGAGATATCAAAAACCTCTTCAATCGTTTTTTTGATGGACTGGATTCTCGGATCGCAAAATTCGTAAACTTCTCCAGTGTCGGTTAAGATGACATGATCATGTTGCTTATCAAAATATGACTTTTCATAATGTGCCTGATTTTGACCAAACTGATGTTTGCGCACCAAAGCACATTCCAATAACAATTCGATAGTATTGTAGAGCGTCGCACGACTTACACGATAATTTTTGTTTTTCATTTTGATATAGAGAGATTCTATGTCAAAATGTTCCTCATTATCATAAATTTCTTGTAAAATGGCATAGCGCTCAGGTGTTTTTCTGTGCCCTTTGCCCTCTAGAAATGTGGTGAACACATTTTTGACTATTTCTTGGTTGCTATGTTTTGTATTTTGACTCATAATTTATGCCGAAACTTCGGGGGCAAATTTACACCTTTTAAACTCTTATAACCTTATCAATCCCGTTAATTTTTTTTAGATTCTCCATGAGCTTTTTAAGCATCGTGTTGTTTTTTACCACCACATTGATTTTACCTGAAAAAACACCGTCATCACTTTGAAAACTAATGCTTTTCATATTGACATGCATATTGGAAGAAATGACTTTAGTGATGTTATTTACCAAGCCTAAATTGTCAATTCCAGACAAGGTTATTTGTGCTGCAAACTCCTGTTGTGAAGAGTCGATCCATTTGGCCTGCATGATTCTGTAAGCGTAGTTGGATTGAAGGCTCAAAGCATTTGGACAGTTCTTTTTATGGACTTTGATGCCTTCATTGATGGTCAGGAATCCAAAGACATCATCTCCAGGAATTGGGTTACAACAGGCAGAAAGTTTATAATCCAACTTTTCTTCTTCCTTACCAAATACCAAACTATCATATTTGGCGGTAATTTCATCTTTATCAATGTTTTGGACTACCGTTGGTTTACGGATCTTACTTTTGATATAGCTCATAATGACACCGCTTCGCGAAGAAGCAAAGTCTTTAAGCATAGGGTTGTCAATGGAGCCAATGCCCACTCTGTAAAACAAATCCAGACTTGTTTTTAATTTGAAGAAAACCACCATTTCATTGATGGATTTTTCATCTAGATTAATCTTGAGTTGCTTTAATTTTCGTCTTAGAATTTCCTTGCCCTCTACTGCAACTTCTTTCTTTTCATCCTTTAATGACGATTTGATTTTGCTTCTTGCTCTGGCCGTAGTGGCATAATCCAACCAGTTACTATTGGGCCTTATGTTTTCAGAAGTCAGGATTTCTACTTGGTCACCACTTTGTAGTTCATGACTCAGCGGCACCAATTTCCCATTAACTTTGGCGCCTCTGGTTTTCATCCCAATTTCGGTATGGATACTAAATGCGAAATCGAGTGGTGTGGCGCCTTTCGGCAGTGATTTCAAATCGCCTTTTGGAGAAAACACATAAATTTCTTTGGAATATAAATTCGGCTTAAACTGTTCCACAAAATCGACCGCATTGGTTTCATTGCTTTCTAAAGCTTCCTGAAGTTTATCGATCCACGTATCCAACGCATCTTCGGCATGTCCCTCTTTATATTTGTAGTGTGCGGCGTAGCCTTTTTCGGCAATCTCATTCATGCGCTCACTCCTGATCTGTACTTCCACCCAACGTCCTTTTGGTCCCATCACAGTAATGTGCAAGGCTTCATATCCAGTCGATTTAGGTGAAGAAATCCAATCCCGCAATCGGATGGGATTTGGAATGAAATGATCCGTTACGATAGAATAGATTTTCCAAGCCAGAAATTTTTCATTGGCAAAATCGGATTTATAGATGATCCTTACTGCAAATTTATCATAGACTTCATCAAAAGAAACACCTTGTTTAAGCATTTTTCTTCGGATGGAATAAATGGATTTTGGACGCCCTTTAATGTCATAACTCAAGCCTTCCTTATCCAAAGAATCTTCAATCACTTTAGTAAACGCTTTAATATAGGCATCTTGCTCTTCCTTACTTTCTTTAATTTTATTGTGAATCTCATGATAAACTTCAGGCTCCGTATATTTTAGGCCTAAATCTTCGAGATCACTTTTAATATTATAAAGCCCGATCCTGTGCGCCAAAGGAGCGTAGATGTACAAGGTCTCAGAAGCTATTTTCTCCTGCTTGTCTGAACGCATGGAATCCATGGTTTGCATGTTGTGGAGACGGTCCGCAATTTTGATGATGATCACCCGAACATCGTCATTGAGCGTCAACAACATTTTTCTGAAGTTTTCGGCCTGGGTTGAAACGTCCGCTTCTTTGCTTAAAGATGAAATTTTGGTCAATCCGTCCACAATCCGAGCTACGGTCTTGCCGAATTTTTCTTCTATATCTGCGAGCGTATAATCTGGATTGTCCTCAACAACATCATGTAATAGCGCCGCAGCAATACATGTCGCGTCCAGTCCAATTTCCTGAGCCACAATTTTTGCCACTGCAATAGGGTGAAAGATATAGGCTTCACCTGATTTCCGGCGTTGATTTTTATGGGCATCCACGGCCACATCAAAGGCCTGCCTAATCAGTTTTTTATCAGCAACGGTAAGCGTTTGGTAACTTACTTTAAGTAGTTCTTTGTAGGCTTTTGCAATAGCAGCATTCTCCTTATCTATATCAACTTCTGTCATAAACTAAATGTAATACAAAGAAAGGAAACGGGCAATGTTTTTTTAGAGGAAAATAATAGAATACTGTGGGAATCGGCCAAATAGATTACTATATATTTCATGAATCTCTCTTAGAGAAAATCTAAACAATCTGATCGCTCAATATATTTTTACAGTTGGCCAGTACTCTCTTGTGGAAAAATAAATAAATAGGGTTTTAAGTTAGATTTACAGGGTTTAAGGACAATCAAAAAAATCGAAAATGTCTAATTTTGAATTCAATTTAAACAGCCCTAAATAGATTTTCATGTCTTTTGAACGTACCCAAGAAAAATTAAAAATCTTAGCAGATGCCGCTAAATACGATGTTTCGTGTTCTTCAAGTGGAAGCAATCGCAGCAATATCAATAAGGGCCTTGGGGATGCGACTGGGATGGGTATTTGCCATTCGTATACTGAAGATGGACGCTGTGTGTCTTTACTGAAAATTTTACTGACCAATCATTGTATTTTTGATTGTGCATATTGTGTGACACGGAAAAGTAATGATATTAAAAGGGCGGCTTTTAAGGTTCAGGAAGTCGTGGATTTAACCATCAATTTTTATCGTCGAAATTATATTGAAGGTTTGTTTTTAAGTTCTGGTATTTTTAAAAGTGCGGATTATACCATGGAACGCCTTGTTGCGGTGGCTAAGAAATTAAGGTTGGAAGAGAATTTCAACGGCTATATCCATCTTAAATCTATTCCCGGAGCTTCTGATGAATTGATGAAAGAAGCTGGATTATATGCTGACCGATTGAGTGTTAATATTGAAATTCCCACAAAAGAAGGATTGAAATTGTTGGCACCAGAAAAAAACCGAGAGGACTTTTTGAAGCCGATGCGAAAAGTTCAGAATGAAATCATCCAATACCAAGCAGAGAAGAAAATTATCAAGAGTACTCCGAAATATGCTCCTGCTGGTCAAAGTACGCAAATGATCATTGGTGCCAGTGGTGAAAGTGATCAGCAAATCATGTGGACTTCCAATTATTTTTATAAGAATTTCAATTTAAAGCGCGTTTATTACTCTGGTTATATTCCGATAAGTTATGATTCACGATTGCCACAAATAGGAACAGATGTGCCTATGTTACGTGAAAATAGATTGTATCAAACCGATTGGCTGATGCGTTTTTATGGATTTGAAGTCCATGAAATTTTAAATAATGAACATCAAAATCTCGATTTGGATGTAGATCCGAAATTGGGTTGGGCCTTAAGAAACTTGCAATATTTTCCTATTGATGTTAACAAGGCGGATAGACTTATGTTGGCGCGTATTCCAGGATTAGGGATGAAATCGGTACATAAAATAGTGCAAGCTCGACAGTTTAGAAAATTGAACTGGGATCATCTTAAGCGTATGGGCGTCGCTTTGAATAGAGCTAAATACTTTTTAGTTTGTGATTCCAGAGATTTTGAAAGACGAGATTTGAGCGGGCCTCAACTGAAATCGATTATTTTACAAAATAGCACAAGTAAATATCAAAAAATCCTAAGTCCACAGTTGAATCTATTTGAATAAAACGATGATTTCAGAAGAACATACACTTGTTTATGATAGCACATTTGATGGTTTTCTTACCTGTGTATTCCAAATTTACGAATTGAAATTAAAACAGGTTTCTTTTCAAAGAAAAAACCAGGTGCAGGAGTCGCTATTTGGGATGAATACAGAAATCATTACGGATTTAAAAAAGGCCGATCGGGTGTGGAAGGGCATCAAAAGTAACTCGACAGCAAGAGGAAGTTTACGATTATATTATGCTTTTTTGAGTGAGCGGGCTCAGATAGAATCTCTGTTATTAACTTATATTCAGCAGGCGTTCAAAAGCAGGATCCCACTTGATTCAGATTTTGGGAACGAAACGGTGCTCAAAATTTCTCAAATTGCTAAAAGTGTAGGAAGAGAGAAGCATAGAATGGAAGCCTTCGTCCGATTTAAATTGACCAATGATGATATCTATTTTGCAAATATTGAGCCTGATTTTGATGTTTTACCTTTGATTTCCAAACACTTTAAAAGTCGCTATGCGGATCAAAAATGGATTATCTATGATTTGAAGCGTCAATATGGATTGTATTATGATTTAGAGAAGGTGGAAATGATGAATTTGACTTGGCCCGCAAACTTTGACCCTACACAAACTACGACTGAGTTTTTTACGCCTTCAGAAATTGAATTTCAAACTCTATGGCAGAATTATTTTCAGTCCACAAATATCGTAGCCAGGAAAAACACCAAACTGCATATTCAACACGTCCCAAAAAGGTATTGGAAATACCTTAGTGAAAAAAGACCTTAAGGAGTTTCAATTCAATATGATGTAAACTTATCGTAAAGAGAACTTAGAATCTTGTTCAGATTTGTGAATTTTTAAATTTCAATCTATTTCAGCTAATTGTCTTTAAGTTTTTGTCGGCTTTGCGGAATTGGCACCCGTATCCACTCCTTTTCAGCTTTTGGCTTGGTCTCTTCTTTAACAACTTTTACCGGCGCATTTAGTTTCTTCAGATTTTGCTTTTTTTGATAGGCCACAAAAGGTTTTGAGGTTAGTGCATAGCCATATTTAAGTTGATGGAGAAATATAGCGAATGGTTTGGTGGGCTTATATTCACTCTCTGCAATGGCGACCTGTATAAGCGTCCAGTCAGGGTTTTTAGCCTCCGGATCCGGTTTCAACCGATTGAGATTGTCAATATATTTTTTGTAGTATTTTTTAAAGAACAGAAATTTAAGGCTGTTTAGCTTTTTATAAAACTGGTCGATATCAGTGGGTGTGATTTTAGCTTGGGTTTCTGGACTCGCAAGCTTTGTTCTAAATTCTGAAATTATGGTGTGAAAGCTCATCTGTTTTTATATAGTGGTTTTGTTCCAAAAGAGCGAATATTGAATCATATATTGCTCATCTGATACGTACCGAATTGTTTTTTGTAAAATTAGTTAATCCTTTAAAATATTCCGATTTTAACCTGAGGATAGTTTTTAAATTTATGTCTTTACTTTAATTCTGAAAACAATTTCTGATGAAATTCTTTTATAGAAGCGATAGTTTATGGCTAACTTTGCAAGACTTAAAATCCTTAATTTTTTGACTATTTATGTCCCAAATGCTTTTTAATCCTTTTCAGGATTTGATTTTCGACGAACATTTTTGCTTTCTTTCTGGAGTCTTGACCAATGAGGAGATGACCGTTTTCCCAGAGTGGCTGATGGCCTATTTTAAATTTGGCGATGAACGCGTGGAGATGATGGATAAAGCCAAGTCTTATCATTATGAAGATCTTAAATTGCCGTGTTCTCCTGAAGTGAAAAAAGCTTTTGACGACTTGGATCTGAAAATCCAAGAGGCTTATAAAAAAGGTTATGAAGGTATGGCTGCGCTCGATCAACAACTGCTTTTTCAATGGACTGGCAGAATGGTCTACGGTCTGTTATATTATGAAATGGTTTATGAGAGAGATGTACTTTTAAGGAAAGGTGAGGACTTTGAATTGTCGCCAGTTCTCAGAAAGCGTTTTAGCGAATTTCATCTCATGCTCCAATCTATAATTGAACCGATCTCTTTTGTTGGAAAAAAACCGTGGAGTATTGTGGTCTTTCCTCTTAAATATTCTGCTGATATTTTTAGCTATCGCGATGATGCTATTAATTTAATGTTCTCTTTTGGAGTGAATGGTTTTGGTTTTATTGCATGTTTACAAGATAATGGGGTCATCGGTGAGAGTCAAAAAGAAGTCCTCGATAAAATTGAAGGTCATGTTTTACATCCAGTTCAGTTTGAGGAATTGTATGCAAGATTTCATTACACTGATTACATCATGCAATATTCACCAGAATACAATATAGAGAATCTTGACGATAGGATTACCATAGAAGTTGATGAGACGGGCAAGCCACCGCATTTCGGACACTGGGATGAGGATGTCTATGCCCAATTGCTCTCCAATTACTGGCAGGTTTACGGGATAGAAAAAGATCATATCCTTCCACCGCAAAGGCCGAGACTGAGTTTTCTTGAAAATCCATATACCAAGGATTTTGTTGAACCGGATTCTATAAGTTTACCGTTTTAAGGGCCCACTGAATAAAGCAGAACATTAGGCTATTAATTAAAACGCTTATCAAAGAAGTAATAAAATCAGATCGTATTTAATTCCTGTTGATCGAATGCTATAGCAACTACGAAAAATTAAAAATTAAGAACCTATAAGGTTCGTGGCCTCGTGTTTTATCGCCATCTTACTTGATACGGGTATCTTTCATAAATGACATTATCCTCATTAAAAGTATAGCCTTTTTTGCCGTTGATTTCAGCTAATTCATGTAATTCATCTGATTCTCCAATTTTGCCAATTTTACTTAAACAAATGGCTTTATAGTATTGAACGTCCGAAAAATTATTATAAATCCCAAGTGCTAAATCAAACATTTCTATGGCATCATGGTATTTTCCTTGCTCGTATTTGCTTATTCCATAATAAAATAAATCTACAGAATGCAGCCAATCTTTTCCGTGTTCAGCGAGCTGTTTTTGATAATCTCTTTCAAATATGTCTTCTGCTTTTTTAAATTCATTAAGTTGTAAATAAGAAAGCGCAATGTGGAAGTCATAAGTATGATCCATAACATAACTATCCCCAAAACGTTTTTTATAGTCTTCAAAATCTATAATGGCTTCTCTATAAGTTTTGGCAAATATGCATTTAATAAAGGCTCTATAATCTTGATAGCGTCGTCGGTCATATTTTACAGCATTGTCAATATATATCATGCCTGCCTCATATTTACCTTGTTTAAATAGTGGCATTGCTTTTTGTTGCCACAAGTACGCAATTGTAGAATCTCTTGCTAAACCTTTATCAAGTTCCAATTGATATTCTTGTGAGTATAAATGATAATCAGAAGCATTGCTAAGAGTTTCGTAGATGATGGTGTCTTGTTTCTGCTGATTTACCTTTGACTCAGAGCTTTCGACTTCTATTGCGTCTTCTCTTGCTTCAGCTTGGTTTTTACAGTTGATAAAAGACATGAAAATTAAAATAACGAGACATAATTTATAAGTGAAATTCATTGTTTTTATCAAATGTTTAATTGGAAATAAGGCAGCGGAATAAAGATTTATGGTAGTATTAATTTTGTCAATCGTAAGAAAACCTATACCATATCAGGGTTTTAAAATTCAAATAAAATTTGAACATATTTGGTGGTACAATTTAAAAAATAATATCCATGTCCGGGAGTAAATAGTATTTATAAGGCTAAATTTGTATGTTTTCCATTTAATATGTTTCACTACGATCTTCCGAATATCCAAGTACAGCGATTAGCCGTCAAATTAAACCCTGCAGCTGAAAAGCTGGTTATGCAAACTGCCCATCCGTGGATCTTCTCAAAAAACATTGAGAAGATCAACAAACCAGGAGAGGCAGGAGATATCGCCATTTTATTCCGACAGAAATCCAATGACCTGTACGGCGTTGGCTTGTACGATCCTGAGTCGCCCATTCAAATTAAAATGCTGCATTATTATAGCGGAAAAGCTATTGATAAGTCATTTTTTTCAGAAAAGATAAACGAAGCCTTCGCTTTAAGAAAACCACTCTTGGCGACAAGCACCAATAGTTACCGCTTATTGTTTGGTGAAAATGACGGCTTCCCAGGGTTTATCGCAGATGTTTACGCCAATGTGATGGTTGTGAAATTGTATTCGGCCATTTGGTTTCCTTATTTAAAGGACATTTTACAGGTGTTGATTGAGGTCTCAGAATGTGAAACTGTGGTGTTGCGACTTAGCCGCAATCTTCAAGCACATAATCATTTTGATTTACAGGACGGCATGATTTTATACGGGACGTTGGAAAACGAAGAAGTAGAATTTGTCGAACACGGTGTGCTGTTCACCGCGAACGTGATTAAAGGCCATAAAACAGGCTATTTTTTAGACCATCGCGAAAACCGAAAGAGAGTCGGCGTCTTAGCCAAAAACAAAACCGTCCTGGATGTTTTTTCTTATGCAGGTGGATTTTCAGTCCATGCTTTGGCTGGTGGGGCAAAAGAAGTGACTAGCGTTGACATTAGTAAACAAGCCTTGGAATTGGCAACTTCAAATGCGGCTTTAAATGGTTGTGTTGACAACCATCTGACATTGGCTGGCGATGCATTTTTAATTCTTGAACAATTGGTTGAAGAGGGAAATACCTACGATGTGGTGGTTATCGATCCGCCATCTTTTGCAAAGAGCCAAAAAGAAGTAGCTACGGCAAAACATAAGTACACCCAATTGGCACGATTAGGTGCTAAGTTGGTATCTAAGAATGGTGTTTTGGTATTGGCTTCGTGTTCATCACGTGTAGTGGCCGATGACTTTTTTGAGATCAACGAATCCACACTTCGTTCCACTGGACGACAATTTGTAATCCAAGACAAAACCTATCACGATAGTGATCATCCCGTTACGTTCAAGGAAGGCGCCTATTTAAAATGTGGGTATTACAAATTCTCCTCTTGATTATAAAGACGAAGTATTCTATTGTGAGAATATAAAAGGTATGAAATAATTTTGCCACTGTTAAGGTCAATCACCAACAGTGGCAAAGGTTTAAATTACAGTTTGTCTCACTTTCACTAATGAAGAACCTATAATATTCAGCACAAATCCTATAGTGGCAAGACCGCCCGCAATCATATTCATTCTGCTGGAACCTGGATATTGAATGATCAAGAAGAAACTGATAGCCAAGGCTATTAAACTGATTATATAGATTGTTTTCTTCATTATTTTGAGATTTATAGTATAGAAGTCGTTGTTATTTCGCTGAAATACAGCAAAAACCCATATTTATATTTTATAGGAAAGTAGATGTTTTAGTTTTCGGCTGCAGGTGTGATCATAACGTGCGAACGGTGCGTATTGGCATCCATTAGCCATGGCATGCCTGGCAATCCAGGTTGGGTAGGCAAACCGGTTTCTTCAGCAGTCATATAAGGTCTGTATAATACATACCGAATTCTACTGTTTTTCAATTCACCACTTTCAAAATCGTGATCTTCCTGTTTGGCGTTCACCACATAAACTGCAGCGGGCTCTTTTGGCATCAACAATGCTTCTGCATCGATTTCCTTTTTACGGAGTTCTCGCTTTTCTACTTCAGTTTTTCCTTCAGCAATATATTCACGACCTCTGGCCATATAGGCCTCGAGCTTGTCGCTATAACACGATACACTAATGCGATCTTTGTTGGGGTCGTCCGCCAGACAGACCAAGCCGTTGTTGCCCTCACGTATGGTGATCAGTTCGCCTTCTTGGTTATAGCCCAGAATTTTTGCACCTTCTTTATACATTTCAGGAGCGGCATAAAGCGCAGTTTTAATTTGGCTTTCTACAGTTGGTATCTTTGTCTGGCCAATGGCTGACGAGAAACAAACTAGTGTGGATAATAGAAATAAATTTTTCATAAGTGAATTTTATTATTGGACTGCTTAAGATACAAAACTTATTGGAAATAACTTAATAAAATAGGCCGTAGAATATTCTTGCAATAAAGAATCATTAGGATTGAAAGATCGTTAAACGAGAGATCTGTTGTGAAATTTAATTATCTTGACCCTCTTAAGATAACCACTTCACTTTCGATTTTAAAATGATGAGATATTTCAAAGCCCTATTGCTCTGTGTTTTATTCATGGCGTTTTCCTGTAAAAAGAAGGCCGTTGAAAAAACCGGAATCATTCCACAGCCTAATTTTATAAATTATCAAGATGGAACTTTTCTAATTACAGAAAACACCACTATTGTAGCTGAGGATTCAAAGGAAGGGAATTGGAATGCTGCTGAATTGAAGTCGTTTTTGGATGAGAATTTTGATTTGAATATAGAAATCTCATCTGAATCTCAATCGAATGCCATACAGTTAATAGTGAACAACGACGAAACTGATGACGAAGCCTATCAATTAGAAGTTTCTAAATCGGGCGTTTTAATCACTGCCAATTCCTACCACGGCGTGTTTTATGGGATACAGACCTTGAAGCAGTTGCTGACCCCAAAAACCATAATAAAGAAACCTGTACTTAATTTTGTCGATATTACTGACGGTCCAGAGTTTGGCTGGCGCGGGATGATGTTGGATGTGTCGCGTCATTTTTTGGAAAAAGATTCGGTTAAAAAAGTCATTGATATTTTGGCCATGCATAAAATGAACAAGCTGCATTGGCATTTGGTAGATGGCATTGGTTGGCGAATTGAAATTGATAAATATCCAGAATTGACTAAAAAGGGAGCCTGGAGGAAAGTAAAGGAATATAAAAAACCTTGGGAAGACTTTGAGGTGACTTATAAGGATAGTGAAGGCGAAATCTATGGTGGTTTTTATACCAAAGACGATATCAAAGAAATTGTAGCCTACGCTGCCGAACGTTATATTGATGTGATTCCGGAAATTGAAATGCCTGGACATTCGGAAGCAGCCTTACAATGTTATCCTGAGTTTATTTGCGAAGATGCCGAAAACACAGGCGTTTACTGTGCAGGAAATGACGGCTCTTTTGAATTTTTACAGAATATTATTGATGAAGTTGTGGAATTGTTTCCCTATCAATATCTGCATATTGGTGGGGATGAAGTAGGGAAGGAGGCCTGGTTGAATTGTAAGAGATGTCAAAAACGAATGCGAGACGAGAGTTTGCAAAATGGCGAAGAACTGCAAAGCTATTTTGTAAAACGTATGGAGAAGTTTGTGCATTCGAAGGATAGAAAGCTAATAGGTTGGGATGAGATTTTAGAAGGTGGATTGCCAGAACGAGCCGCCGTTATGTCTTGGAGAGGCTTTGAAGGCGGAATTGAAGCTGCCAACGCTGGACATGATGTGGTCATGTCGCCCGCTGCACCTTTATATTTTGATTATAATCAAGGTACAGGTGAGTTTGAGCCACCGGCATGGGGTGGTTACAATAACTTACTGGCAGTGTATAATTTCAATCCCGTTCCGGATGATATTGCAGCAGATAAAAGACATCATATCCTAGGTGGACAGGCCAATCTTTGGACTGAGCAGATTAAATCCTTAAGCCATATTGAATATATGATGTTGCCAAGACTATCCGCACTTTCAGAAGCGCTTTGGACGGCTCCAGATCAGAAAAATGAAGAGGAATTCATAAAAAATATCGATGTTCATTTTGATAGATTAAAAGCCTTGGGCTATAACTTTGCCTGGAGTGCGCTTTCACCGGACTATAAGGTGACGTATGATAAAAATAACAAAAATCAGGTGCTCGAATTAAATAATGAACTGGGTATTTATGACATTCGGTATACCTTGGATGGTTCTGAGCCTTCCATGACTTCGGAGCTTTATTCAAAGCCCATCCATTATTCTGATGCGATTGATTTATATGCCCAAACATTTAGAAATGGTGAAGCCATTGGGTTTCCATTGAAAAAATTGCTTTCTACAAAGTTCACAGAGAAAACTAAGGTAACCTATATCAATCCTTATAATGAAAGTTACAGCGGTGGTGGGGATCAAGCTTTGTTTGACAATAAATATGGAAATGCGCGAGGTGACGATTCCAACTGGCAGGGACTTCCTCAAAAGGATTTTGAGGTGATTATGGATTTAGGAGAAACCACGACCTTGTCATATATTGGATTGAACTTTTTCCAACATCTGTCTTCTACATCGGTCATGTTGCCGACTGAGGTCACTATCGAGATTTCAAAAGATGGGAAAAACTATCAAACGGTTTACAACCAAACGTTTGAAACGATTAAGGACAGAGATCCAATCATTAAAAGAATCGAAACAGATTTTGAAAAACAAAATGTCAGTATTATTAAAATCACCGCAAAAAATAGAGGTCAATTACCAGAATGGCATATTCGAGAGGGAGATGCTTGGATTTTTGTGGATGAGGTATCGATAAGATAGCATCTCTGAGATTTATAAGGAATTCAAGGTTTTATAAACAACAATTGGAAACTGTTGGAGGAAAACACCAACAGTGGCGAAAAATTTGAGGACATCCACAGTTGCGAAAAATTCTTGTTTGTGTAAAGTATTGGAAATCTCGTAGGGTTATAAGAGATTCAACTCGTTTGAATTCCAATCGTGTTAAAAAACTCTTTTATCTCTGAGATATCTTTTTGGCTTTTAACGTCTATCAAATCTCTCGTTTTGCCGTTGTTAAGTTTTAAACGCAACATCTTTCTGCCAAAAAACTGCTTTTCGTTTAGCGAACTTATGTCCGATAATTTCAGTTTTTCAGATGCTGTTTTTTTTAATAATTGATAAGCTATCAAGACGATTATAGCAAGTCCAAGAAGTATCCAGATAAAGCCCATCCATTCAAATTGCTTTTTATCCAAAACAAATACTGGAAAAAGAACGGAATTGGCAAGCACAAAACCCAGCGAGATTTTCAGTAATAAAAACTGTGTTTTTAATCCATCTTTTATCTCAATCGACTTTTCTTTTTCGTTAAATGTGATTTTCATCGGTCTGTTTCTTAAAATGTTTGATAGTTCATTTATCGGAGTACCAATATAACTATTATGTTCAGAATTTTTTGAGTCATCTTTGCCCAGTTCTTTTAAAGAATGAAGTCAAGAGCTGTTTTGAAACTGTTTATGGAAAACACCAACAATGGCGACGTAGATATTACAACTCATTTTGAGCTATTCCCAAACGCATCTTAACTAATAGTAAAGCCCATTCTCAATGATCGCATTTATTGCCTTTGTTTCGTGCAGTTCTAACGCATCATAAACATCCTTATCCAAATTACTTTTCACACCAATAAAATCCATCGTATAATTTTTCAATATTTCATTAAAAATAAGGTTTACTCTATTGACATGGTAATCGGAAGTAATAATTGTCAGCTTAATATTTTCCAATGCAGATAGGATTTCTTTTGCTTTTACGGCATCTTCAACGGTGTTTCCTGACAAGGCAAAATCTAAGAAAACGGCTTCTGGTATTCCGTTTTCAATCAAATACTGTTTTGCCAATAAGGCATGCGCATGTTCTGAAGTATTAAAATGTTCGCCCCATCCTCCCGTACAAAGTATGAGGTTTCCTGTCTTATAATGATTGACGCAATAATTCAATCGGCATAGCGAAATATCACTTAGTTTTCCGGAAGGTGAATTTGGACTGCCTAATATGATTAAAACTTCTTTTTTCATGACTGATCAATTTGTTGACAAATAACTGATGGTATTATTTTGGTTGTACGCGGCTTAAGTTTTTTTGAATTCTGTTCGTGAGTTCTTTAGTTGTCTAAAAGCAAATTTCTCTTGAAATTCGCCACTATTTAAAATACGCTCTAAATCATTTTTTGATGTTCTATTTCTTAAAAGAATTTCGAAATTGTGTTTTTCTCCAGATGTCTCAGTGATCTCGATATAGTTCTTATTTCCAAATATGGAATGTGTGGACCAGCTGCCATAATCGGTGTATTTCAAATAGATTTTTTCTAATTGATTTAGCGTCACGTTTTTTTTCAATCCATCTTTTTCAATATGGATTATCCCATCGGATATTTTAAAAACCCCGATAGTTTTCGGTTTTATAAAAGACTGACCAAATAAATAAAAAATTCCAATTAAGTATATTAAAAATGCGGCGTATTTTAAATATATGTTTTGGTTCTCTTTGTCAATAAAAAAGAGATAAACAGTTGTGATCAAAAAAAGTATTGTAATGAAGAGGCGAAACACTTTGCTATATTCTTTGGTTTTAACTATTTCGGTTTGGAAGTCTGAATTCATTTTTAAAAATTCTGGGTGAAGCTTATCTTAAAACTGTGGCGTATCTTGGGACGAACCTTTCCAAGTGGGCGAGGACAAGCCACCCGCCAGGACGATTCTATCGGGCTGGTTGCTTAGACACGTTGTGGTGTGTAGTTTTTATTCGTTTATTCTCTTTTTTAAATCCATTCTCTCGTGTAAAATTCTTGTGATTTCAACATAGTTATCATTCATTGTTCGATAGAAAATGATATGTCTATTCGATTTTATTCCAAGAAGATTTTGAGTAATTTCGTTATAGTTTTTTCCTAAACTTGGGTTGTCAGCAATTTTTTGACAGTCAGAAATTAGCGATTCATAGTAAATATCCGCTTGCTTTTCTGACCATACTTCAAACGTATAATCCCAGATTTTCGATAAATCTTCAACGGCTTTGTTTGTAAGCTTAAAATTAGCCATTTAAGTTCTTTTTCGATTTTAGAGATTCAAGATGCTTTTTAGGATCAAAATCGTGCGCGATTCCGCTATCAATGCCGTCTTGGATTGCGTTCCTCAGTGCAATGACCTTAGTTTCTTCTTCTTCTAAAAGCCTCAATCCAGCCCTTATAACTTCACTTGCATTTTTAAATCGCCCCTCCTTGATTCGACTTTGAACAAATTCTTCAAAATAATTTCCGAGTGATATTGATGTGTTTTTGCTCATTTTATTTCTACTTTTCTCAAATGTACCAAAAATTGGTAAAACATCCAACTCTTCGAATTCTGAGTAAGGTTTTTTTAATGTTCTGAAAATCGACTTTTAGTGTTTTTAGATTTTCTTGAAAGGTTAGCTTTTAGAGATTAATTTTTTCCAGAAATGGGAGGAATTACACACAGCGTTTTTATGCATGATGAGTGGCGTGGTTAAGCACCTAATTCAGCAAATAAATACCGAATAGAAAATCCGCGAGGATTTTCGTAAGTAGGCGAGAACCAGCCATTAATTATACACGGCTTGTTGTGGTGCGTTTTTTTTACGCTGACATTGGTTTCACGTTTATTTGTCCACCTATTGCTTTCAGGACTTTCATTATCGTTCCAAATTGTGGTTTCGCTCCGTCAGATAATGCCTTGTAAAGACTTGGTCTGCTCATACCGGTTTTCTCCGCAATTTTAGTCATTCCGATTGCCTTTGCAATATGTCCGATTGCAACTATCAAGTCAGAACTGTCTCCATCTTCAAGAACTGTATTTAGATATTCAGCAATCATTTCCTCGCTGTCCAAATAGTCTGCTATATCAAATTTAGTTGTTTCCATATCAATCCTCATTTATTCTGTTCCAGATTTTTTTCGCTTTCTCTAAGTCTCTTTGTTGAGTAGATTTATCTCCACCAATTAAAAGTATTACGATTTTATTATCTTTTTCTTTGAAATACACTCTGTAACCTTTGGCATAATTAATTCGCATTTCACTAATTCCATCTCCAACAGGCTTACAATATCCAAAATGCTCATCAGTTTCAAGTTTCTAGATTCGGAAAAGTATTTTGGATTTCGCACGTATATCTTTCAGCTTTCTAATCCACTTATCAAATTCAGATGTCTTTTAAATGACAATCATTTACTGTATCCAGTTAGATACAGATATAATCAAAAATTTGGATTTAAAACAGAAGTTTTCGGATTTCCAGAAGGTTGCTTTTAAATGCACCACAACTTACATTTATAAGCACTATACGTATTCATATCTCCCCTCATCGTGCCAATAGGAGCAACTTTAGTTATCTAAATTTTCAATCTCCAATCTACCACCTTTCCCTAAACTTTCCTATAAGTAGAACTACATATTTTAAAACTATAATATGAGTTATAGTGGCCGGTAGTATTTTTGGGCACGAGCGGGACGCTCGCGATAGCAGGGGATTAAGCGAGTAAGTTAGCAAACATCACAAGTAGAAAATCCGATCTTTCACGCTTTTAGCGTGGAAGATTTTCGTCAATAGAAAAGAACCGGTTAATTAATTACACACGGCTATTCGGCTTTACGATCGTCTAAAGAAGCTTTGTTTTTTTTAACTGAAAGTCTAATTCTTCCTCATTTCTTAATACTTTTATTTGCATTTCACTAGTCCCTTTTGGTATTATGCCATTACTGACTAATTCGCATTTTTTATCATTAGTGAGATTGCTGTAATCGATGCTGTCTATTTTTAATATTTGGTCTCCAAATTGTAAAACTTGTGATGTTTCAGTATCATTATAAATAAAACCAACATACATTTTGTTTCCTTCAAAAGTGGGATTAAAACCGAAATGGTTTAATTCGGTATTAAGAGAAGCACTTTCTTGAATCATCTTTAGTCTTTTTGATTTCCAATTCAAAATCAACCTATAATTTTTAAAAAATGAAATTCCCAAGTTTGTTTTACCATCTTTAACGCTCATTACTTTATCTGTTATGCTATGGTTGCCAATTTTTATTTGGTCAATTTTTGCAGAATACTCATTTTTTGGCTCGCTTTTGCCATACAAGCCTATCCCTGTATAACCTGAGCCTTTTATATAATTGGTTATTTTTTGAGATTTCTTTTTCTTAGAAAAAGTAATGTAGGATAGACTTGCGTTTGAATTATTGCCTAAATCAACCAGATTATTTAATGCTTTACCTCCATTTACTTCAGTGGTTATAGATGGTTTAGATGCTGCACCAATAAATATTTTTGATTCTATAGCATCTGCCGGAACATTCAAATTCTGTTCATCATCTGTTATCGTAATTAATTGATTTTTAAAATCGAAGTCCCAAACCGCAAATCGCATTAAATTTGAACCAATAAAACCATCGGCATTTAAACACGCAAGATCTCCACTATTGAAGTCTGCTATGGCAGCAATCGTTTCTTTGAAATTAATGCCTCCTATTTGAATATCGTCTATTTTGGTATAGTTGAGTTGTTGGCTTTTGTTATTAATATCAGTAATATCCTCACTGCCCAATGGTATAACTTTAAGTTTATCTGCCAATTCTTTTGATAGTACATTAGAGGATCCAGTGTCTAAAATAAAGTCGTAAATTTCGTTTTGGATGGTTACTTTGAGGATAATAAGCCCTTGACGGTATTCAAACGGCACGGTAACTTTAAATTCTTTTTGAACTATACTTCCTTCTTGAAGTGTTTTATTCATTTTAGAGCCTGCACAACTGGATAATAAAGAGAATACAAGAAGTGAAACTATTAATTTGTTTAATTTCATATTTACTTTTTTTACTTAGAATTTATTAATGATTTTTAGTTTGGGAATAAGCGTTTGTTTACCCCCCTTCATATTAATAGACGCTAATTCTTTTGAAAAGGTTGCCTGTGCATTTTTTTTTGAAGTAAAAAGTTTATGTATATGAGCTGTGGAGTGGTTTGTTACGGACAATTCCAAACGAGTACTTGCCTGTGGAAAAACCGTCCTGTCACGCTTTTTAGTGTGAATGGTTTCCAAGTAGGTAAGGACAAGCCACCCGCCAGAACGATTCTTTCGGGCTGGTTGCTTATACACATTATTACCTGCTGGCTTTTATTTATTCATTATATCTTCATACTCTGATAACGTTTTCCATATTTGCTCTATCTCGGGCCATACATTATCTGTGAAATCCGTATCCGTATTTACCAAAACTATTTTTCCTATTTTAGTTTGCGGATTAAAATACATCGCTGTAAACACGCCTGGGTCAGACCCATTATGACCAATCATATCATTTTTAATGTTTAAAAAACCACCACGGAATTCAATGAAAATACCATAGTCTTCAGTTTTTTCGTTGTTTAAAGAGTGCTGTTTTTCAAAGAGTTTTTTATAACTTTCTTTGTTGAGTAATTTCCCATTTCCAGCATAGCCTTTTATTAGTTCAGATAAATACAAACCTAAATCGTGACTCGATGTTAGAAACCCACCATCAGCATAAGTTATAAGTGAATATTCAGCTATCATTTTCTCTTTGCTCGCAAATAATCGAGAACGTTTTGTTGAATCAATTTCCGTTGATGTCCAACCAGAACTATTCATTTTTAATGGTTTCAAAATGTGGTCTTTGGTAAAAGAACGATAATCTTGACCAGTTGCAGATTCTATTACTAAAGCACACAGAGCCGCCGCAATATTTGAATATTCTCGCTCTTCTCCTGGTTTAGTATTTGAAAATGTGTTTTTTGTGTACCATTTCCCATTTTGTGTAAGACTATTTTGAATGAAACTTAACAATGAAATATTGGTTTCAGGTTTATTGAAATAGTCAAAAACACCTTCATTGTCAGCGTGTTCATTTTTAGTTAAAACATAGGATTTTGCATAAATTTCATCAAGGTCAATAATAGAAGAAGTATGATAAGCCAAATGCTTGATTAAGATTGGAGTTTCAGGATGATTTGGGTTAATGATTTTAAAAGGTAAATACTTGTTGATAGGATCATTTATATTTAATTTCCCCAATTCTTGTGCCTTTAACAAAGATATTCCTATTAGTGTTTTAGATATTGAAGCAATGTTTTGTGTTGTACTTGAAGTGTATGCTTTATTTTGATCAATATCAGTAAATCCAAAACCTTTATCGTAAATCAATCCTTTTTCATTCACTACGGAAACTGAAAACCCCATAATTGCATCTTTATCATAAGCTAATTCTAATTTTTTTGTTAGACTATCATTTATTGCAGTATTGTTATTTTCGACTATAATCGAGGTTTCACTTTTTTGTTTACATGAAAATATCATTGTTAAAAGGATGATGATTAAAAATAGATTTTTCATTTATCGGTTGTTTGTTTTTTAGCTTGCAGGTAGCTTCTTTATGCAAGTCCCAAAAGTGCTAATAAGTATTTCGTTTGACCGCTTAAAACCACTTTTTCATTCTTATTGAACAATATAGTCTAAATATATAAATAAAAAGAAATGATTTTCTATGCACTATTTCCTCAAATTCCTAACCCGCGCCAAAAGTGTCGGATGCGAATAATGCACCCAGACATACGCAGGATGCGGTGTTAAATTGCTCAAGCTGTTTTTGGAGAGCTTTTTTAAAGAGCTTACCAATGGTTCACTCTTGTAAGTATTCTTCGCATAATCATCCGCTTGGTACTCGAATTTTCGGGAGAAGTGGTTCATCACAAATCCGGTCAATTCAGAAATAGGCGAGTAGAGCAGTCCGAAAGCAATCAAGCCGACATGGAAACTTGGGATCTCCACACCAAGCGCATTGGACAACAACGGATTCGAAATAAAAACAGATAAGATAAACAAGGTCAATCCGGTAAGTAGCAAGGATGCAATCAGATTAAAAATGATGTGCTTCTTTTTATAATGCCCAACCTCATGTGCCAGAACGGCCACAATTTCTTCATCCTCCAAATCGTTGACCAAGGTATCGTAAAGCGTGACACGTTTTTCACTGCCGAATCCTGAGAAATAGGCATTGGCTTTGGTGCTGCGTTTGGAACCGTCGATGACAAAGATTTTATCAAGATTGAAACCTACAGAATTGGCATAAGCTGAAATCTTCTCTCTTAAGTCGCCTGCTTCCAATGGCGTTTGTTTGTTGAATATTGGCACGATTAGTCGCGCATAAAACATATTGGTAAAGATGCTGAAAACTCCTACCAGTGCCCATGCATACAGCCAAAAGTACGTTCCGGTTACCTCGTAAAACCAAACAATTAGGGCTAAAAGTCCGCCGCCAATAAGGGCCATCATCAATAGACCTTTAAGCTTGTCCAAAATAAAAGTTGTTTTAGTAGTCTTGTTGAAACCAAAACGTTCCTCAATAACAAAGGTTTGATAATAGGAGAAAGGGGTGTTGAGGAGATCACTTCCCAACATGATGATCCCAAAAAAGATCAACGCAATGATGATGTTATTGTCACTATAACTTCGTGCAATTGTATCAACAAACTCAAAACCATCTAAACCTAAAAAGGCCAAGGTCAATACCAATGAAAAAGTTGAGGTGATCAACCCGAATTTATAATTGGTGGTTTTATAGTCTTGTGATTTCTGGTACTCTGCCTGATCATAAACATCAGTCAACTCTTCAGGAATCGGATCGTTATAATGTTTGGCGTTTAAGGCATCCAAAATTTTATCGACTATGAAATCGATGATAATGATAGCGATGATGATGTAGAATAGGGATGTGGGTGTCATATTTTTGGTCTTCAGTAAGCAGTTTTCAGTCGGCAGTCTTTAGTTGGCAGTCTTCAGTTGGCAGTCTTCAGTCTTTAGAAAAATTAAGTGTTGGATTTTTCTCTGGAATTCGGACTGATTTTTAATTTTTCAGATTTTTTAGTATTCATAAATTACTGTTGTGAAATCGGGATACGGTCTAAAATTACTTCTGCGCCTTTGCGAGATAATCATAGAAAATTTCGCTGTCTCTTGGCCTCAAAAATAAGGATTCCTGCGGCAACGGACACGTTCATACTATCAATTTCGCCTTGCATGGGGATGATGATGTTTTGAGTGGATTGTTGTAGCCATTCGTCACTCAAACCTGTAGCTTCGGTACCCATCACAATGGCGGTAGCTTTTGTGAAATCCTGTGCGGTATACACTTCTGATGCTTGTAATGCAGCGCAGTAAATGGAGATCTGCTTTTCTTTTAAGAATGCAATAATTTCAGAAGTGGAGCCCATGGCAATCTGATTGGTGAAAATACAACCCACGCTACTGCGGATGATATTGGGATTGTACAAATCGGTTTTTGGATTGGCAATGATGACTGCATCTACATTCGCTGCATCTGCAGTTCTTAAAATCGCACCGATATTACCTGGCTTTTCAGGAGCTTCTGCAACCAGAATTAATGGGCTTTCTGACTTGAATACAATGTTTTTTAAATCGTGCGATTTGGTTTGGGCCACGGCAATCACACCTTCCGTCGTATCTCTGTGTGCCAGTTTTTGATAGACCTCTTTGGATATTTCTATCGTCGTTTGTTGCTGGGTGGTTAGACTGTTGAGCTGTGTTTCAGAGCATAACTCAGGATAATACAAGATGGTTTCAAGTTGATAATCGCCTTTAATGGCCAAACTAATTTCACGTGCGCCTTCAATTAAAAACAATCCCGATTTTTTTCGGTCCCTGGACTTTTCTTTGAGCTGATAGAGCTCTTTGATATAAGGGTTTTGAACGCTGGATATTTCTTTATTCACAGATGAGTGGTATTTTGCTTTTGCAAATTTACTGAATATGAGAGAACAATAGTCGTATTCAAATGGTTTATCCGATTTGTGATATTGAGACCCTTATAGAAATTTATGACATTCCGTGAAATTCGTGTTTAAAATTCTTAATTTGTCGACGATTTAACTAAACTGATTTCCGCTTTATGGGAATTTCTAAACACTAATCATATTTCCTCTTTCCAATCTGGCGTTAGATTGGCGAGGGAATGAAAATGAAATTTATATGAAAAACACATTTTATTTATTGATGCTGATTACAGTCATGGTTTCTTGTAAAGACAAAACCCCGGAAACAAAGGTTGAGAGTGAACCCTATATCGAAGAAGAGCTCGACGTGACCACAAGTGCCTATCCTGAGAACATCACCAAAGTTTTTGATGCCCACGGTGGCCTCGATACCTGGAATGAGATGTCAACATTGGAGTTTTCTGTTGAAAAGCCGGGCGGTTATGAAATTACCACCACCGATTTAAAAGATCGTTATACCTTGATAGAAATGCCAAAACATACGATTGGTTTTGATGGCGAAGTGCTTTGGATGAAGAATAGGGAGAATACTAAATATGAAGGAAATCCGAAGTTTTACTACAACTTGATGTTCTATTTTTACGCCATGCCATTTGTCTTGGCCGATGACGGCATTATGTATGCCGAAGCAGAACCTTTGGTTTTTGAAGGCAAAACCTACCCAGGCATTCAAATTTCGTACGAAAGCGGCGTCGGCGAGTCTCCAGATGATGAATATATTATGTATTATGATCAAGATACCAATAAAATGGCTTGGTTAGCCTATACCGTAACTTTTGGTAAAGACGAAAAAAGTAAAGACTTTAACTTTATAAAATACGGCAATTGGCAAGAGGTGGAAGGTTTATTATTGCCAGAAACTATGACTTGGTATAACGTGGCGAACAACCAACCAACTACTGTAAAAAGTGAAACAAAATTTGTAAGTCCGATGTTAACAACGGTTGTGATGGACTCAAGAGTCTATGGTAGGCCGGAAGGGGCGGAGATGATTCAGTAAATAGAGCTAAATAGAACAAAGATCGCTTCGCTGTTAGAATAAAGAACAAAGATTTGATTTGTCTCAGCTTTACACATTGAGATAAAATTATTTAGACACGGAGGTCATCCTTTTAATTGTACTATAAAAAAAATCTGTCACTCTCTTTACCTCGAGAATGACAGATTTTATTTTTTTAAACGAAACCGCTAACTTCGTGCTTCATACTTCACTACTTCTTCTCAGCCTTATACTTATCATCATAACGATGGTACAATTCCGTTTGGTGAGTTTCTAAACTTATCAATCGACCGTCAATAAAGGCATGAGTCAACTGATTGGTACGCATGTCCAACGCATCACCTTCACTGATAAATAAGGTGGCGCTTTTACCTTCTTCCAAAGTGCCATAATCCTTATCGATACCTAATATTTTGGCAGTGTTGGAGGTAATGAGTTTTAAAGCTTCTTCTTTGTCCAAGCCATAGGCAACGGTTGTTCCTGCGTAAAAAGGCAAGTTTCTTGAGCTCATTCGCTCCATGGATCCGTTGGCATTCAAAGCCACCATTACCCCTTGGTTGACCAATAAGGTTGCTAATTTATACGGCATATCGTAATCTTCATCTTCTTTGGATGGAAGCGAATGGATACGTTGGAGAATGACTGGAATATTATGTTGTTTTAACAAATCGGCTACTTTATAAGACTCACTGCCGCCTACAATGACCAGGTGCTGCACCTTATTGTTTTTGGCAAAATGAATGGCGTCTGTGATGCCTTTTTCGTCATCGACATTGATATACAATTTTTTTGAGCCGTCAAATAAACCTTGGGTGGCTGCATAAGGTAAATTGGTCGTGGTTTTGTCTCCAGCCGAATAAGCTTTGGTCTCATTAAAAAATGCTACAACATCATCCACTTGTTCCTTGTATTTATCGTTGCTCTTTAATCCTCGATCTTCTCCAAGCCACCATCTGCCACGAGTAAAGCTACTTGGCCAATTCAGATAAATACCATCGTTCACTTTGACAGTAGCGTCTTCCCAGTTCCAAGCGTCAAATTGCACAACGGATGAAGTTCCCGAAATTCGACCGCCTTGAGGCGCAATCTGACCCATCAAAACCCCATTTGGGCGCATGGATTCGACCACTTTGGATTCGGCGTTATAAGCAATGATACTTCTGATATGTGGATTCATTTCTCCAATCTCGCTTTCGTCAACTGTGGCCTTTACCGCATCAATCTCTGTCAAACCTAAGGTAGAAGACGGAACGATAAAACCCGGATAAACATGTTTTCCATCGGCTTTGATGACTTCCATCCCGGAAAAATCCGTTTGTGAAGTATTGGACACCGTGGTCAATTTACCATCTTTAAAAATGATCAGGCTGTTTTCGATAACTTGGCCATTGCCCAAATGTGCGGTTGCACCGGTAATAGCAATCGGTTGGGATTGCTTTGGCGCTGGTGTTTGCTGTGCAAATCCGAAGGAGGTGCACAAAATTGCTATGAGTATGTATGTTATTTTTTTCATATGAAACTTATTTACATTCCCTCGAAGGAGGAAATCTTACTTATGGTTTTTGTTTTTGCACGAATGCACAAATTTTTAATTTTCATCTTAAAACTTTGAACTCTGAACTCTGAACTCTGAACTATTCCGAATCACAATGAAACAATTCTTTTTCTTTTTTCTTTATCGGCTGTGTCTTCAGGCCTTTGTTTTTTGCCTGTAACATATCATTGATCAGTTCACTTCTTTCTTTTTTGATTTGTGCTCTCATCATTTCATCACGTTTTAAATCGAAATAGGTGACGCCTTCAATAATCGTTTTTTCGGCTTTGGCATAGATCGAAAGTGGATGGTCGGTCCAAAGTACCACATCAGCGTCCTTGCCAACCTTGATACTGCCAACACGATCATCAATATGTAACAATTTTGCAGGATTTAAAGTGACAAATTTCCAGGCTTCTTCTTCGCTAACACCGCCGTACTTAACGGTTTTTGCAGCTTCCTGGTTTAATCGACGGCTCATTTCGGCATCATCACTATTAATCGCAACCGTGATGCCCACGTCATGCATAATGGCCGCATTGTACGGAATGGCATCGTTAACTTCATATTTATACGACCACCAATCCGCAAACGTAGATCCACCTACACCGTGCTGAAGCATTTTATCGGCTACTTTATAACCTTCCAAAATATGTGTGAACGTATTGATCTTGAAGTTGAATTGCTCTGCAACTTTCATAAACATGTTGATTTCACTTTGTACATAAGAGTGGCAGCTGATAAAACGTTCGCCGTTTAAGATTTCAACAAGGGTTTCCATTTCAATGTCCTTGCGGTATGGTTTGCCGCTTTTCTTAAGCGCTTCATATTCCTTTGCTTGGGTAAAAAAATCGACATACACTTGTTCAACTCCCATTCTGGTTTGTGGGAATCTGCTCCCGCCCCAATTGGATTGTTTAACGTTTTCACCTAAAGCGAATTTTATATATTTCGGACTGTTGGAAATAATTAAATCTTTGGCCGCATGACCCCATTTTGGTTTGATGATCGCAGAACGACCACCAATTGGGTTTGCCGATCCATGAAGAATCTGAATGGAGGTGACACCACCAGCTAAATTTCTGTATAGGTTAATATCCGTGTCGTCAATGACGTCTTCAATAGTCACTTCTGCCGATGAATTTTGTCCACCTTCATTGACGGAAGCTGCAGCAATATGCGAATGCTCGTCAATAATTCCTGTGGTCAAGTGCTTTCCTGTGGCATCAATTACCGTTGCACCACGCTCAGATAAATTCTTACCGATTTTGGCAATCTTACCATTCTTGATGAGAACGTCAGTGTTTTCTAAAATACCATCCTTTTCGTTGGTCCAAACGGTAGCATTTGTAAACAATAAGGTTTCAGTTTTAGGCAATGTTTCAAATCCATAGCCATTATTAGGGAAAGTGATTGGAGATACAGTGGCCACTGAATCTTTTTTGTCCTCATCAGAACCCTCTTTTTTCGAAGCAGTATCTTTTTTGGCTTCTGTTTGTTTTGCGAAGAAGCTCATTTCTGCACCAGTTGGCAAAATGGCCCTTCCAGTCAGATTTTTATTGGCATCTACATTGGCAATAACTCTAACAAATTCTTGTTTAGTGCTGTCTTGCGTGGTGAAAGCAATATTCACCCAATCATCAGCATAAGCTATTTTTGAGCCACGTTTTTTATCATTGGCAGTGATTTCTGATTTCAGCTTGCTCGATTCTCCCGAAAGGGTCATTTCGTAAGTTTCGCCTGCAAGAGTAAATTCATATTTACCTGTGATATCAACTATTCCACGGTCTTCAATGGTGTTTTTATTACCCTGAACCCAGTTTTCATAAAGCGTCGTTTTCTTGTCGAAAATATCGCCAGAAGTAATCAAGAAGTTCGCGTATGTACCATTTCTTAACGAACCAATTTTATCTGATTTTCCTAATAATTGAGCTGGTACAGTAGTTAAGGCCTCTAAAGCTTTTTCTTTGGAAAGTCCTGCTTCGATAGCTTTCATTAAGTTGGATTTGAATTCTTTGGCCGATTTTAAATCGTGCGTAGTGAATGCAAATGTGATGTTGTTGTCAGCCAACAATTTTGGATTGGTCGGTTTTTGATTCCAAGCTCTCATATTATGGATTGAAAGCGTCGAAGCTAAAAACGCATTTTCAACATCATAGGCATCAGGGAAATTGATTGGGATGATCATTGGTGCGTTCATGGCCTTGATTTCGTCCATACGCTCATATTCATCGCCACCACCTAAAATAACATACTGGATATTGAACATGTCGCCCACTTTATCGGCACGTAGATTGTTAGCTCTACTGCCTGCTTCAAAAATTTGAACCATGGATTTGTTGTTGTTCAAGGCTTCAAGGGAAAGGTCTTTTGTGGTGATATTGCCCTTGGCATACCAGTCGGCATCATAATATAATTGTCGCAATAAGGCCATACTTCCCATAATTGACGAAGGATAGGCTTGATTGGATGTCACACTTTTGCTAAAAGAAAGATACTGTGCTGATTTGGCATCAAGTATCCTCATGGCATTATCATCACTGGAATTCAGGGCCACCAAAGTCCCAGTTCCACGAACGATTCCATCTTGAATATGTGTGTTAACGACGCCAAAACCAGCTTTGATCAAATCTTCAGCTTTTTTAGAATCGTATTTAAATTGGTCAATGGCATTGTTTTCTGGCATGATATGGTCATTCCAATAATAGCCTGATCGTGTAGGGTCATATTGAGAGCTTCTACCTGTAGAGGACCGTTTTGGCTTTTCAACTCCAAAGTCAGAATACATATCTATAAAAGAAGGATAGATGCTTTTTCCTGAAGCGTCTATCTGTATTGCATTTTTAGGGATGGTTACCGATGTTCCCGATGCTACCACTTTGCCTTCTTTAATGAGCAAGGTTCCTTTCTCAATAACTTGAGTGGGTGTCACATAGATTTTTGCATTTGTAATTGCCGTGTAATTGGTGTTTTTGTTCGTAACACCGTCGTTTTTTGGAAAATAGTCCTGTGCAAGAATAGAAAAACTGCACACAAACGTCATGAGAGTCAAAACTGTTTTAATCATAGGGTTGGGATTAGTTAAAAATTGAGTTCTAAAGATAAAGAATATCGAGATTTTAGCAGATTATTAAGATAGTTTTAACAGTTTACAACGGGTTTTCATCAAAGTAGTTGACTAAAAGTGCTACCACATAACTATAACTCTCAATGCCACCCTTTTGATTGTTGGCCATTAAGAAACCACTGTAGGTGTTTTTGAAGAACGTTTCTGATATATTTTCATAGGATCGCCAAAACATGCGCATTTCCTCATAATTTTTGAGAACTCCAATATTGACTGTCATCAGAAGCTCTTGATATTTAGACGGGTCTCTCAAATAAAGATCATTTAAACAATGTCTCAATGCGAAGGAATACCCCGAATAATTAAAGTAAATATTCTCATGTTTCATGGCTGCCATGGCTCCGATGAAATTGGCTTCGTTTTCTGCGGCATATCCCAATTGATGTGCTATCTCATGGCTTGTGGTCGTGGGATATTTGTAGGTAGGGATGAGGCCGTCAATTTGTGCTTCATTGGTGAACGGATTCAAATAGCCACTAAACCCCATATAGGTCAATGGAAGGCTGTATATGGATCGCTTCAAACTACTTGGCCAATAGGCAAGATTTGGATATTCTTTGGCGAGTTGATTGTAGCCTTTTGGTGCCAATTTAATGAGTTCACGTTTGGTATACGGCATCACCACCATTGTGGTGTCATTCTTTTCAATCATGCCATGGATGACATTGGTTTTTAAAATAAGCTCTTCGGTGAATGTTACCAATTCCGCTGTGGAATAATCGTTATCAATTTTAAGTGATTGATGCAATGGCAGTCTATAATAATTAAAAGCCCAAAGGATATGAAATGCAAAATAACCTACAGAAACCGCCGATAGGATGTCCAAAATATAATTTTTGGTATCCGTTCTCAATCTCTTTCTGTTTTTTATAAACCATCGGATGATATAAATACCTGCAATGGTATAGAGAATATCTCCCACAGAAAACGGAATCCATCCAAATACATAATGCATTCCTTTTGAAATCCATTGGTAAATGCCGTTGCTGTAATAGTTCTCAACAAAATCCGGGAAGTTTGCCAATATTTTTATGAGCAAAATCTGTACGATCAGGGATAGGGCAATAATAAGTTTGGTGTATTTGCGCATGCTTCAAAAATAGAAAATAGTTTTATAAAACATCTATGAATCCCTACCTTTGTAGAACAACATAAAATAGGCGTATGAAAAGGGCATTTACCAAAATTCGGCCATAAACACGAATGAAAATTTGCGAATTAGATATGACCAATAAAAAAATAATAAACATCTACATATGAATAAAGATATAAGAGAATTAGAGCCTAAAGTACTTTGGAATAAGTTTGCCGATTTAAATGCCGTGCCACGACCTTCAAAAAAGGAAGAGCGTGTAATTGCTTTTATGAAAGATTTCGGACAGAAATTAGGATTGGAGACTTTTGAAGACAAGGTGGGCAATGTCATCATCAGAAAACCGGCCACTGCTGGGATGGAAGACCGTAAAACGGTGGTGATGCAATCGCATTTGGACATGGTTCACCAGAAGAATAATGATACCCAATTTGATTTTGATACCCAAGGCATCGAGATGTATATAGATGGCGATTGGGTTAGGGCAAAGGGCACAACACTTGGTGCGGACAATGGATTGGGAGTTGCCACGATCATGGCGATTTTGGAAAGCTCTGATATTGTACATCCTGCTCTTGAAGCTTTATTTACGATTGATGAAGAAACAGGAATGACGGGCGCAAAAGGCTTGGAAGGCGGATTATTGCAAGGTGATATCCTATTGAATCTCGATACTGAAGAAGATGACGAAATTGGTGTTGGATGTGCAGGAGGTATTGATGTGACGGCAACAAGAACCTATAAGGAAGAAGAAACGCCTGAGTTCAAAACAGGGTATAAGGTCACCGTAAAAGGATTACAGGGAGGGCATTCAGGGATGGATATCCATAAAGGATTTGGTAATGCCAATAAGCTGATGAACCGTTTGCTGTTTGACGGATTTGAAAACTTCGGATTGCGTATTTCTGAAATTGATGGGGGAAGTCTCCGCAATGCCATTCCCAGAGAAAGTAATGCCATTGTAGCGGTTGATACAATGAATGCGGCGGCATTTGAAACGGATATGGAGGAGGTTATTGATGATATCAAAACTGAATTTAAAACGATGGAGCCTAATCTGACGATAGAGATCAGCAAAATAGAGACTCCAACAATGATGATGGACTTAGGCGTTCAGGAAGGTTTGACGAGAGCGCTTTATGCGGCTTGTAATGGGGTTTACAGAATGAGTCCCGATATTCCTGATTTGGTAGAAACCTCGAATAATATTGCACGTGTGATTGTAAAAGATGGCGACATCAAGATTATGTGTTTAACACGTTCTTCCGTGGAATCTTCAAAATGGGATCTGGCCAATATGCTGCGTGCAACCTTTGAATTGACCGGATGTGAGGTTGAATTTGATGGCGATTATCCTGGATGGAAACCTAATATGGACTCGGCAATCTTAAAAGTATTATCGAATTTGTATACAGAATTGAATGGAAAAGAAGCTCATGTGGCGGCTTGTCATGCAGGATTGGAATGTGGTATTTTGGGACAAAATTATCCTGAGATGGACATGATCAGCTTTGGACCTAATATTAAAGGCGCACATTCTCCTGACGAACGTGCCCAGATTTCATCGACACAGAAATATTGGAAATTTGTATTGGAGATCTTGAAGAATATTCCGAAAAAATAGAATTTGTATTAGGAATTAGGAATTAGGCATGAGGTAATTAGGCGCCTTGTACTTCCCTAAATAGGGTTGACCGTTTTGGTTAATTATTCAAATTATCTTCTATTAAAAAATCCATCGGACAATTATGAGCCTGAGGTTCTTTTCTTGGGTTAAAACCGAGGTGGCTTGATGCCTCCTTGGTTTTATAATTCCCTTCGGCGTAAATAATCACCTTCGGTCTTTCTTGGGTGTCCAAATTTACTAAAGTTTGTTTAAACTTTAAAGGTGAGTACTTATCATTAAAAGCTTTGTGCACTCTTTTTTCATTGTAATGCTTTACTGCTTTTTTAGTTAATAACACTAACGTTTGAAAATCTGTAATGTTCCATAGCTTTAAATACTCGTTTTTTATGGTTCCGTTGACTCTTTCGGCAAAAGCGTTATCTTGGGCAATAAGTCCCATGCTTATAGATATTCCCGCAGCTTTCAATAATTCGGTATAAGCTTGGCTGCCATATTGCGAGCCTTTGTCGGAGTGATGGATCATCTTGCCCTGCAATGCCTTTGGAACCTTCTTTAAAGCCATTTCCAAGGCGCTTATATTGCATTCCGTTCGCACATGTTATCTCCACAGTGATATCCCAATATTTCTCTTGTGTACACATCAATAATAAACATTGAGAGTTTTTTTCGATTTGAAAGTTTTATAAAGTAAGATAACAGTTCTTAGCGCAAAGTATCGAGAAGAAATATATCACAGATATTATTAAGAATCAGGAATTAAAAAAGCAGCGTTGAAAATTTTCAACGCTGCTTTTTTAATTTCCAAAAGTAATGATTGGATTGATAAGATTTTATTCTTGAATTTCTACCATTTCAATGATAAAAATCAAATCTGTATTAGGTGGAATCATTCTAAAACCACGTTCGCCGTATGCCAAATGTGATGGTAAATAGAAGAAGGATTTGTCGCCAACTTGCATTTGATTGACTGCTTCTTTAAAACCAGGAATCATTTGTGCATCAGGACTGATTTGCATTGGCATTGGGTTGTACATCTGCCTTTGCTCTTTGTCCGGGTTATACACACCATAATTTTCTTCTACCGACTTTATATTACTATCAAAAAGACGTCCATCGGTAAAATAGCCTTGATAATAAAGCATGACAGTATTGCCTGCTTTTGGTTTGGGACCAGTCCCCTTGGTAATATTGAACATTTTTAAACCAGAAGCTAAAGTTTTCGATTTGCCTTCATAAGTTTCAAATGCAGGTTTCATGTCAGCCGCAGCGGCAGCACTTTTTTCGGCTCTTATTTTTTGTTCTTCTTCCTCTTTGGCCAGGCGTTCTTTTTCCGCTTTTTCAGCCTCAGCAAAATGGTCCTTAAATACATTTGGTGCATTAAAATTTTTGGCCTCTTTACCTTTTCTGATAATGTTGACTTCTTCCATGATCACATCCTCTACAGGTTTGTCTCCAGGCTTTGAAGTTTCAACACCTGCCAAGGTGTGCAACACATCTTCTCCTATAACCAAATATCCGAAAACATTGTAGCCACCATCTAAGTTAGGCGTTGGGCCTTCTGTAATAAAAAACTGACTTCCGTTAGTGTTAGGTCCTGAATTGGCCATGGATAATGTGCCTACTTTATCATGCAAAAGATCTTCAGAGATTTCATTATTGAATTTGTATCCCGGGCTGCCACTTCCAGTTCCCGTAGGATCACCACCCTGAATCATAAACTCGTCAATAATTCTATGGAAAATTAATCCGTTGTAGAATTTCTTCCCAATATAGACACTGTCCACAAGTGTGTTGGTGCCTTCGGCCAAAGAAACGAAATTCGCTACCGTCACAGGTGCTTTTTGGTATTCCAAACGGAGAACCATAGTACCTTTGTTGGTAATAATTTCAGTGTACAATCCATCTTCTAAATCTGGATACTTGTCCTTGCAGGCCGTTGCCGATACAAGAAGCATTAATAATACGAGGCCAAATGCCTTTTTAATCAATCGCATAGTTTTAATCGTTTTGGTTTTGAATTATTGAATTTACGGTCACTTCGCAGATGACTGGAGTGTTGGTGCCAATTTTGTTTTTGTCACCATAGTAACCATAAGCTTTTTGGGATGGAAATAAAAAGGTAACCGTTTCACCTGGTTTCATCAGTTTTAAACCTTCCCTTAGTCCTGTGAAAATTTCTTCCTGATCCATGGCATAATCCCGTGGATGGATTTCATTATCAGAATAAATAGCATTGCCATTGAAGTCTTTAACATCATAATCGAAATTCACAATATCCCCAAATGTAGGCGTGATGGTGTCTTTCTCGATTTTAGTGTTATAATAATACCAAAAACCACTTTCTGAAGCGATATAGGTTTTTGAAGTATCTTTTTTGATGATATTTTTGATCTGCGCAGACTCTTCAGCATTGAGCTTTTTGTTGCGCTCCGCTGATATTTTTATGAAGGAACCCGTTTTTTGCGAGATTGGTCTTCTGGCTTCAGGAGACTTGCAGCTACTGACGCTAATGGCTAAGACGAGAATGAAAAGAAAGGCTCTTGTCATGAATTTAGGGTGTTTTTATAGCGTGGTAATATACTAATAAATTTTTCAACTGTATCAATTAAACTGAGGTCGCTTTTCCCACCTGCTGCATTGGTATGACCACCGCCGCTAAAATTTTGTCGTGAGAATTCGTTGACGGAAAAATCACCTTCACTTCGTAATGATATTTTGATGATACCTTCCTGTTTATGTTCAATAAAGATAGCCGCAAAAATAATATTTTTGATTGAAAGCCCATAATTCACAAAGCCTTCGGTATCTCCTTTTCTGAAATTGGCAGCATTAAGTTCCTCTTGTGAAAGTGTAATATATGCTGTTCTATATTCAGGAATGACTCTTAAGTTTTTGAGCGCGACGCCTAAAAGCTGTAAGCGTTCATAACTATTGGTGTCGTAAATGGAGTTATATATTTCGGAATGATCTGCACCTTTATCAATCAAATCTGCCGCTACCAAATGTGTTGTGCTGGTAGTTGACGGAAACCTAAACGATCCAGTATCTGTCAAAATTCCCGCATAAAGACAGGTCGCAATTTGGTCATCAATAGCATCCGTATCACCAAGCATATCTATAAAACGATATACCATCTCGCAAGTAGAACTCATAGATACATCGCTAAACATATATTCAGCATAAGTATCCGGTTGTTGGTGATGGTCAATCATGATTTTCACAGCTTTTGAATTGCCCAAAGGTGTTTCCATTTCGCCAGAACGATGCAAAGCATTAAAATCTAAGGTAAATATAAGATCGGCACTTTCTATAAGACGTTCTGCATTGGTTCTGTCAGATTCATGAACGACAACATTGTCTTGGCCCGGGAGCCATTTCAAAAAGTCAGGATAATCATTTGGCGCAATAACTGTCGCCTTATGATTGTTCTTTATTAGGTAGTGATAAAGGCCCAATGTGGAGCCCATGGCGTCTCCGTCAGGGTTTTTGTGAGGCACAATGACGATGTGTTTTGGCGCAATTAATAAGGCCTTAATTTCTTTAATATCGTGTTCGGTCATAGCGTGCGAAGATACAATTTTTTAAGTTTCATATTATGGTTTTAGTGATAAATGCCGTACTTTTGCACGAAATATATGGGGGGCTGAGAAGGAATCAGGAAATGAGAATAGTGAAGTAAGTACTAAGTACTAACAATCAAGAACCAAATTTCTAATGCCTAATCCCTAAACCTTCATACCTAAAATATAAACCAGAATTAATTAAATTATAAATATGGCAACTAATAGAACGTTTACAATGCTTAAGCCAGACTCAGTCGAAAAAGGACATATTGGCGCAATCTTAGATAAAATAAGTGCTTCGGGCTTTAAAATTGTAGCATTAAAATTAACACAGATGACCACCGCTGATGCGAAGGAATTTTATGCTGTTCACAGCGAAAGACCTTTCTATGGCGAATTGGTAGAATATATGACACGCGGACCAATTGTGGCCGCTGTTTTAGAAAAGGACAATGCTGTCGAAGATTTCAGAACCTTGATTGGTGCTACAAATCCTGCTGATGCGGCTGAAGGCACCATCCGTAAACTTTACGCAGCTTCCATTGGTGAGAATGCTGTCCATGGAAGTGACAGTGATGAAAATGCCGCTATTGAAAGCGCATTCCATTTTGCTGGAAGAGAGATGTTTTAAGGAATTGGAACTTATTGAAATAATAAAGCTTGGAACATTTAGTTTCAAGCTTTTTTTGATATATATCTAAAATCTTGTTGACTATCTTAAAACAAAAAGCCCTGCAACATCAGTTGCAGGGCTTTATCATTTAAAAAAGCTTATATATTAGATAACTTTTACGTTAACTGCGTTTAATCCTTTTTTTCCTTCTGTTAGATCGAATTCAACTTCATCGCCTTCACGAATTTCGTCGATTAATCCTGAAATGTGAACAAAATGTTCTTTGTTGTTTCCTTCTTCTACGATAAAACCGAAGCCTTTAGCATCGTTGAAAAATTTTACTGTTCCTTTACTCATTGTAATAAAATATTAAATTAATTGTATATAATAGTTCAAAGATAGTGCCAAAAAGAATACAAAGTACTTTTTAGGCCATCTTTTTTTTAAATCCCTATTATTTATCGTTTTGAAGCTAATGTTTTGATTCTAAAACATTAAAGTTTGGTTTGTAGCAACGTTTGAATTGTAATTTCATTCAATTACACTAATGTCTCCTTTTTATTGGATTTGAACGTCTGTTTTAATAGAAGTTGTTTATATGAGTAAATACTGTTTATCGTTTAACCAACATGCTGCATTGTTTTCCCAATATGGCTGAAACTCCCGCAGCAATGCCACCAATAAATCCTGTAACTAAAAGCAATACAATCCAACTGCCTCCCAAGGGCAACAACACTGCAATTTTTTCGGCTAAAATAAAATCATTTGCATTGCTCAACCAGAGCGCATAGGTCATCCAAAATAGAAAGACTGCTAAAAATGGAATAAAAAATACAGCAGCACGATCCAGACTAAAAAATAAGGCAGAAACAAAACCTGCTACCATAACATGCCACCACGGTAAAAACTGTGATAGAATAATGGCAATGATCAACGTGACTATAAAATTGATAAGCTTCTTTTTCATTCTTGAGGAGTTAGGGTTTGACTTGCGATAATATCTTTGGTGTCCTGTTGGTCTTGCATAAATAACAAATCCATATATTCTCCAGCGGCCCATCGATCGATAAAATTATCATAATATTTACTGCCCGGATTTCCAGACTGCCCACCGGGATAAATGCCATAGCCCGTTGGTGGCGAGGTCATTTCTACAATCATTCGCCAAGAAGGACCGTGATTTTTTGAAGCGGCATTAACGGTATTATAATCGCCTCCAATGTTCAGGTCAAATCGTGAAAATGCAGGTAAAGCTTGTAATAAATGGCCAACATAAGTTGCTTTGTATGCACCCCAATTATAGTCGCCGTGTTTTGCTTTCCATTGCGCAAGCTCTTTTGCTGTTTCTTTAAATGTGATCAAGAATAAGTCTTTAGCCGTCTCTTTTTCAGGTGTGCTTAGAATATCCATTAATTCATCCTGCGGATGGTTTTTAAGCATATAAATGGTTTGATAAGTGTATGGCGTTAACAATGACAAACTATCGGCATCGAATTCATCCCATACGATCTTGTATAGTTTTGTCCACCAGCTTTTCCAAATACTCGGTGCGAGCTGATCAATCTCACTATAGAAATCCCACTTTTTTATGGTGTTCAGAATACCTTGCTCTTCCTCAGTTAAAGAAGATGTGTCCATTGTGGTGAAGATATTGGGCAACAATTCAGACGCTTTTAAATTGTAATTATTATTCTGTAGATTCTTGAAATCCTGAATGTCGAATTTGTCCTTTGCTCTGAAAAAATCATTGATTACCCGATTTCTATAGGTTTCGTAACCATCGTTGTAAACATAAAAAGGGTAGGAGGGATCTACTGGGTGCTGATTTGCGGAACTTACAAAGCCACGCTCAGGGTTTTTAGAATGTGCATTGAATTCCTGTGGAATAAAACTCTGCCAATCGTGTTTCGGGTTGCTTCCATCCAATAAAAACTTGCCCTGTCCTTTCCATTTGTTGGGAAATTTGCCTTGGATCCATAAGGCAATATCACCTTCGGTAGATGCGAATACAAAGTTTTGGGCGGGAGCCGTATAGCTTTTTAGGGCGTCAAGGTAGTCGTCATAGTTTTTTCCTTCATTAAGTTTTAAAAACGTACGCTGGTTGTTTCCTCCAATATGACCCACCCATTGCATGGCATAACCTGATTTTGCATTATCACCCTTAAAATTGTGGTCATAAGTGACAGGCCCGTGGTGGGTGTAAATGATGGTGTCATAAAGAGTTTCTCTATTTCGGATCTTGATTTCCTCAATGCGCTGTGTGGTTTTTTTCCATTGGCCATCGTGTTTGTATTCTTTTCTGCTCTCATCCTTGAATTCAATTTTGTACCAGTCGATGACATCACGAGTAGCATTGGTCTCGCCCCAAGAAATATAATTGTTGTAGCCAGAGATAATGCCCAAGGCTCCGGGCAATGTGGCGCCGTAGCTGTTGTGTTCTGGCGTTGCCAATTGCATTACATACCAGATGGCTGGGAGATTCAAGCTTAGATGTGGATCATTGGCCAAAATAGGATGTCCGGAATAGGATTTTTTTCCAGAAACGGCCCAGTTATTACTCCCGTTTTGCGCATGGGGCTTGTCAATGGTTTCAGTAATGGAAATGGAGTCCAGAGATGTGTCGTCTTCAGGTGTTTCCGGCATTTTTACGTCTATAAAACGCCAATCGGTTTCTTTGGAAATCACGGGATCATTAACATCATAGAAATCTGGAAAGAGTAGATCGTATCGCTCTTTTCCAAATTTTGCCAAGGCATTGGTATGTTCCAGATCAGATTCTCGTCCTGCCAGCATCTTGGTCATATACATGAGCAATAGTGCTGTTTTCTTAATGGTCCATGGCTCAGGGGCGTAATCCAATAATTTATATTCTACTGGATAATCTTTGGGCTCTAACTGATTGATATAACTGTTTACCCCATCACGATAGGCTTCAATATAACTAAGCGTTTCAGGATCTTCCTGCATTTTTTGAAGGGCATTTTCTGCGCCAAAGTCCATCCCACGTCGGCGTTCCTGACGGTCATAATCTAAGGCTTGCTCTCCAAGTATTTCAGCTAAGCGTCCACCAGCAGCAAACGTTTGAAATTCCAATTGCCATAAACGATGCTTTGCGGTCAAATAGCCTTGTGCACGATAGAGATCGTTGTTGTTCTGTGCAAATACATGGGGAATTAAATGTTCGTCGTAATGAACAGTGACCTCATGTTCCAAGCCAATAATCTGCATGGTGGAGTTGAGGTTTTCATCCTGTTCGTTTTGCCAAAATCCTTCATTTGGACTTAAGAATTTGCCCATAGGCGGAATGCTGCCAAATTTGCTATTGAGACCTGTAAATACAACCAACGTGAGCACTAATGTCAGCGGAAGCTTAAAATATTTCATAAAACAATTTAGTTAGGGCTTTGAAAATAAGAAATATTGCTGAAATATCAGCCTATCGAAGAAATACTTATTCCTTGAAAAACCGGACAGGTTAATTTTTAACGAAGCACCAATTTTTTTATCACCTCTTTGCCGAGTGCTTCATTTAACATTTTAATGATTTTTTGGTTGCCATAACTGAGCTCTTCCCGTAGAACACTGGAACTGAGTTGTACATAAAGTGTGTCACGCTCCAATTGTATGGCTGTCGTGTAGTTGTTGACACCATTACCCATCATTTGCGCCCAAGCGTCCTTGACGTTCACTTTGTCCAAACCTGGTTGGAGTCTGTTGGTGTCTACAAATTCTTTGAGAAGGTCACTGATAGAAAGGTTGTCTTTGTTACGTCTTGCCATTTTGGAATTTATTAATCTTTTAAACTCAGTTTTTTGCATGCCTGCCGGGGCAGAGAGGAAATTTTATTTCTCCACATTTATCGGTTCAAAGCGTTTATATAGATACTTTATCTTTTGGTCATTTATAATTAATAGCTTTTCCTCAGTAGCATCTAAAACGGTTTCCTTCCAGTTGGCAAAAGGAGTTGTATAATAAATGTTCAAGCTGTCATTTTCAATTTTCAGATTTAGGCTCTCAGAATCGTCAGAGGTTGAATAGGTGCCGTCAAAACTCGGCTTCATTTTTTTTCTAAACCCAGTTAAACTATCGGAGATGCTAAAGTAGTCTACAGTATCATTGTACGTGTAATCGCGTTTGGAGCCATCGGCCATAGTGACTTCATCAATCTCCCAATAACCGTCTAAATGTTCGATTAAGGCATTTGGATCATTGGAACAACTTAATAAAATAAGGCCAAAAATTAAAACTGTATATTTTTTCATAAGGATTTCGTGTATTCAATTTACAAAATTCAAGTACCAGACTCCAAAACTATTGAGCACGATTGGAATTTTAGATTTTGATTTCGTTATTTTAGTTTAAATATTTTATAAGATTGATGCACCTGTTTGATAATAGCTTCGGTTCTATCAGCATGTGTATCGCTAATAAAAAGCTGTCCGAAATTCTCATTATTGACCAGTCCAATGATTTGTGCCACGCGATTTTCATCTAATTTATCAAAAATATCGTCCAAAAGCAAAATAGGAGAAAAGCCACTCTGCTGTTTTATAAAATCAAATTGCGCCAATTTTAAGGCAATCAAGAATGATTTTTGCTGTCCTTGGCTTCCGAATCTTTTAATCGGAAAATCGTCAATCTCAAAACTCAAATCGTCTTTATGAATCCCAACAGAGGTGTATTGGAGCGCCTTATCCTTATTGATATGGATTTTTAAAAGCGACTTCAAATCGTTTTCAAACAAATCACTTTTGTAACTTAGGTGCACAGGTTCTTGGTGATTGCTGATCGCATTGTAGCGGGTTTTGAAAATTGGGATAAAGGTTTCCAAGAACGCTTTTCTGATGGTAAATATTTCTGAACCGTAAGTGTGCAATTGTTCGTTATAAACTTCCAGCGTTTGTGCGTTAAACGTGTTGTTAAGTGCAAAATACTTCAATAGCGCATTTCGCTGTTGTAAAATCTTGTTGTAATTGATAAGCTGATTGAGGTAATTTTTATCGCTTTGCGAAATTACACTGTCAATAAACTTTCGCCTAGTCTCGCTGCCTTCAATGATCAAATCTCTATCGGCTGGAGAAATTATCACCAAAGGAATGAAGCCAATATGGTCGC
Organism: Gelidibacter pelagius; assembly: GCF_017581925.1. Taxonomy (GTDB): domain Bacteria; phylum Bacteroidota; class Bacteroidia; order Flavobacteriales; family Flavobacteriaceae; genus Gelidibacter; species Gelidibacter pelagius. The sequence continues at coordinate 209,824 of NZ_JAGEVG010000003.1, forward strand.
TAAATCTTTCATAAGCCTTAGAATTCCGCTTAATCATCTTTTTTTGCGACTTTTTTAGCGAAACAAGAATCTTTTCTTCACGATTGTCTTTCTCAAAAATGCCTTCCACAACAAAAAAATCTTCACCATGTTTAATATTTTGAGACGCTATCGGATTGAAATAACTTTTCCCAAAAGACAGATGGTAAATAGCATCCAGAACGTTCGTCTTTCCAATGCCATTGGCGCCTACGAAACAATTGATCTTATGGTCAAAAGTGAAGTTTTGACTGTCGAAATTTTTGTAGTTCAGTAAGGAAAGTGAGTTTAAAATCATGTAAAAATTCGCTTTAAAAAAAGATTGTTTGTCAACATTGCGAAAGGAAGTGCAAATTATTGAAAAATAACAAATAATATACCTTTTATATACCAATAAAAATTTTAATTTTGCGGCGCATTAATTATGACGATATGGCAACTTATAAGAAAAGAGGTTACAAACCGAAAACGAAGGCTGAAAAGACAGAAGCTTTAGAAGAAAACTCAACAACGGCTGAGGTATTTAATACTTTAGATGAGTCCGCTTCAAGAACTGAAGAATGGGCTGTAAAAAACCAGAATTATATTATTGGTGCAGTTGCAACTATTGTAGTTGTTGTTTTAGGCTATTTGGCTTACAACAAATTTGTTGCAGAACCTAAAGCGAGTGAAGCAATGAACGAAATGTTCAAAGCTCAACAATATTTTGAACAAGCCCTTAATGGCGCAGCCGCTAAGGATTCATTATATACTTTATCTCTGAATGGAGGTGAAGGGAAATATGGGATGTTGGACATTATTGATGAATACAGCGGAACACCAGCAGCTAATCTGGCTAACTATTATGCTGGAATGGCCTATTATAGTTTGAATGATTACACCAACACGGTTAAATATCTGGGTGATTTCTCAAGCAAGGATGCAATGTTGGGACCGATTGCCAACGGAAGAATTGGAGATGCATTTATTCAATTGAATCAGCCTGAGGACGCTCTTAGCTACTATGAAAAGGCGGCTAATATGAACAAAAACGATTATACCACGCCAATGTTTTTATTTAAAGCGGGCAATGTGGCATTGAGTTTAGGTAAAAGCAAAAAAGCATTGGATCACTTTACGACCATAAAAGAAAACTATCCAAGCTCTAATGAGGCTAACAATATTGATGCCTTTATAGGAAAAGCACAAGCAAGTTTGTAAAGAAATGGCAACAAAAAATCAAAATTTATCATACTACGATAAAAACACAATCCCAAATGCGAAAGACTTTCGATTTGGGATTGTTGTTTCAGAATGGAACAATAATATCACGGACAACCTATACAAAGGCGCTCTCGACACGTTAATTGAACACGGGGCATTACCTGATAATATCATTAGTTGGCATGTTCCAGGGAGCTATGAGCTGATCTATGGTAGTAAAAAAATGCAAGAGCATGAGGTCGATGCTGTGATTGCCATAGGTTGTGTCATTCAAGGTGAAACCAAGCATTTTGATTTTGTATGTGAAGCCGTTTCACATGGTATCAAAGATTTGAATGTGATGCACGACACTCCAGTAATCTTTTGCGTGCTGACAGATAATACTATGCAACAGTCCATTGAACGATCAGGCGGTAAACACGGCAATAAAGGTGTTGAAGCTGCTGTAGCTGCTATCAAAATGGCGGTATTACGTCGCTTATAGTCTTCAGTATTCAGTAGGCAGTCTTCAGTCTTCAGTCATCAGTCATCAGTAGGCGGTCTTCAGTCATCAGTAGACAGTTTTCAGTCTTCAGTAAGTAGGATGCTGTGATCAGGAGGAGGTTGGCCACTAGTCGTGTGTTTTTTTAGCTACGAATTCACGTATATTTTTGTCCTATTCTGAGGCTCTTGGCGAAACGCTGTTTAATAAACTTTCAGCAATCGACGATCAGGAGTCCTCGGTCATCCGCCATCGGTCACCCTAACTTCCAACTTCAAGCTCCGTGCTTCCCGCTCCTTTATTAACAATTTTTAGCAGTAAAAGCATCGTTTTTCCTCGTATTTTGAGTACATTTGAAGTTCACAAAGGCAAAGCGTTCAATAGTGAATTTATTTAATCAGCGTCAACCTAAACGTTTCAGTTACACGCCAAGACATCTCAAAGAGCATCAGAAGGACAATTCGAATGAATTTGAATCCAAATGGCGTCAAAGAACAAAGCGCAAGAGAAAAGCGCGAACATTACCTATGCTCCTAATTTTTTTAGGTATGGTAATTGTTATTTGGTATGTTTTAAGTAACTACGAAATTTAGAAATTATGAGCATCTTTAAAACACGTCAAAACAAAAAGTTTAGCTACACACCACGGTACTATAAAGGTGAAGAGAATCCTTTTGAGATCAAGCATAAATTTGATGAACACAGAAAAACGGTTGGAAAAGTTGGTTTAAAAGGGAAATTCGAAAACGCTTGGGACGATTATAAAAATACACCTGATGCCTCGGCCAACAAACGAACGCTGATTATCATCGGAATTTTAATATTCATTTTTCTGTTAATCATAGGCTTCGATTTGTCAATATTCTTTTCAAAAGGCTAATGTCAGATATTATTCAACTTTTACCAGATCATGTTGCTAATCAAATTGCAGCAGGAGAGGTCGTGCAACGTCCTGCTTCTGTAGTCAAGGAATTGATGGAAAATGCGCTTGATGCTGAAGCGACATCAATCAAGTTAATTATTAAAGACGCTGGCAAGACCTTGGTTCAAGTGATTGATAATGGGAAAGGCATGAGTGCGACCGATGCGCGATTGAGTTTTGAGCGCCATGCAACTTCCAAAATCCGTTCTGCCGATGATCTGTTTAGCTTGAATACTAAAGGATTTAGAGGTGAGGCTTTGGCAAGTATTGCTGCTATTGCTCATGTAGAATTGAGGTCTAAACAGGATGAAGATGAACTCGGAACCCTAATAAATATTGAAGGGAGCGAAATTAAAACCCAAGAAGTAACAGTTACGCCAACTGGAACATCTATTGCCGTGAAGCATTTGTTTTTTAATATTCCAGCGCGTCGCAACTTTTTAAAATCGAATACGGTCGAATTGCGCCATATTATTGATGAATTCCATCGTGTGGCTTTAGCACATCCTAAGGTTGTTTTTGCGATGTACCATAATGGCAGTGAGCTTTTCAATTTGCCCGAAAGCAATTACCGCCAACGCGTGGTCAATATCTTTGGAACAAAAACCAATGAGAAACTTGTTCCTGTAGAGGAAACTACTGAAGTCTTGACAATTTCTGGATTTGTGGGTAAACCGCAGTTCGCAAAAAGAAGTAGATCAGAACAGTTCTTTTTTGTCAATAATCGCTTTATTAAAAGTCCTTACCTTAATCATGCCATTAACGCCGCGTTTGAAGGCTTGATCAAAGACGGGAATCACCCCATATATTTTTTAAATCTAACGGTCGATCCAAAATCGATTGATATCAATATCCATCCTACAAAAACTGAAATAAAATTTGATGATGAACATACGCTTTATGCCATATTGAGATCGTCGGTCAAACATAGCTTGGGGCAATTCAACATTGCACCAGTTTTGGATTTTGATTATGATACCAATCTGGACACGCCTTACAACTACAAAGATAAAGGTGCTTCAACACCAACGGTTGAGGTGGACAGAAATTACAACCCATTTCGGGAAGAGCGGATTGCCGGCAAGCAGGTCACAGCATTTAAAAAGCAAACACCGAGCAATTGGGATAGCTTGTACGTTGGCTTAGAGTCAAAAGGCACACGTGATACTCAAGATTTTAGTCAGGTAGAATTTGAAAGTGAACCTGAAAAATCCTCTTTGTTTGATGACAAATCACAAATAGAAACCACGCAAAGTACGTATCAATTTCAGAATAAATACATTATCAGCACCATAAAATCTGGCATGTTGATGATCGATCAAAATAGGGCACATCAGCGGATTTTATATGAAGGTTTGTTGAAAAGTATGACCGTTAAGGAAGCGGTGAGCCAACAATTGTTGTTTCCATTGCAATTGCATTTTACAGGGTCGGAATTGACTATTTTAAAGCAATTAAAAGCTGATTTGGAAGCTACAGGTTTTGTGTTCTCTGTTATTGATGAAGACCAGGTTGAAATCACCGGGCTTCCAATAAATGTACCCGATAGCGAAGTGTCTATGATTTTGGAACAACTTATTAGCGATGTGGAACAGGAGGTGCCTGATAGTCATTTTAGTGCCACCGATTTGTTGGCAAAATCCATGGCAAAGAGCTTGGCTATTAAAACCGGACAATCACTGTCAAACTTAGAACAGGAACATTTGGTGAATAGCCTGTTTGCGTGTAAAGACCCATCGGTTTCACCAACTAATAGAGCCACATTTATTACGATGACGATTGATGAGGTTGACAGAAAATTTATGTAATTTTAATTAAAGAAAAGATCAGTAAAGAATGAGAGGAATTACAGATACCGTTAAGCATTTGCTCATCATCAATGTGTTGTTTTTTATTGCAAAAATGACCATGCAACCAGGTTTGTTGGATGATTTGTTTGCATTGCATTTCCCAAAGAATGATGCTTTTAAATTTTGGCAAATCATTACCCACATGTTTATGCATGGCAACTTTATGCATATTCTGTTTAATATGTTCGCACTATGGATGTTCGGGACCGCAGTAGAGCAGGTTTTTGGAGCAAGAAAATTTATTTTCTTTTATATTTCAGCAGGTTTGGGAGCGGCTTTAGTAATGTTGGGAACTTACTATTTACAATATTTACCTTTAGAGTCAGATATCCTTTCCGCCGGTTTTACATCTTCCCAAATTCATGAAACGATGAGCACAGGAAGAGTTATGCAAGGTGTTAACGCCGTACAAACAGATCAGCTGCAATCCATGTTTTATATTTTTAATTCGTCAATGCTGGGTGCTTCTGGGGCCATTTTTGGAGTTTTGGTCGCTTTTGGTATGTTGTATCCAGAATCCAAATTAATGCTCATATTTTTACCTGTTCCCATAAAGGCTAAATACTTTATTCCAGGAATTATCTTATTGGATTTCATTTCAGCAGTTACAGGACAATCGTTTTTCAGTCCGAGCAATACCGCGTATGCTGCCCACCTTGGTGGTGCTTTGACTGGGTTTTTAATGATGTGGTATTGGAAAAAAACGCAGTTCAATAAAAACAGATGGGACAGATGAAATCACTAAATCACGATATTCAAGAGAAATTGAGGCATCTCAATGTGCTTGAGAAGATAATCGCTATCAATGTGGTTGTTTTCCTAGTTGGGCTGTTGCTTTCACTCATTGTTAAGACGGGCGGGAGCTTGTACTGGCTGGAATTGCCAAAAGACGCCGGTGATTTTCTCTTTAAGCCTTGGAGCATCATCACTTATGGTTTTACCCACTATGGTTTATTTCATTTGTTGTTCAATATGTTGGTACTCTATTTTGTATCACAAATGATGCTCAATTTATTCAGCCCTAAACTCACTTTAAATGTTTATTTTTTGGGCATTATTCTGGGCGGACTCTTTTTTCTTTTTGCCTATAACGTGCTTCCGCAAGACTTCTTGAAACCGGCTAGTGCTCTGGTTGGCGCTTCGGCTGGCGTAAGGGCCTTATTGATTTTTTTATGTGCATATATGCCGAACACTCAGGTGAGGTTGATTGCTTTCAATATAAAACTATGGCATTTAGGCGTTGCGCTTGTTGCCTTTGATGTCATTGGCCTTTTTGGCTCAAACCAAGGTGGCAATATTGCCCATTTGGGTGGCGTCGCTTTGGGGTATTTTTATGCCACTCAGTTGATCAAAGGAAATGACATTGGGAAAGGCTTCGAAAAGCTTATGGACGCTGTCGCCAACCTTTTTAAAAGCGGAAAGAAGTCACCGTTGAAAACAGTCCACAAACGAAAATCGAACTCGGTTGCGGGTCATAAAAAATCGGAGTTTAAGGAGTTTAGTAAGCAGAAACAAATCGATCTCATTTTGGATAAGATCAGTAAGAGTGGTTATGAAAGCCTGACGGAAGAAGAAAAAGCTTTTTTGTTTAAGGCCAAAGACTAAAACCATGAAAAAACTGAATCTTATTGATAAGTTTTTGTTTTTCTTCAATTCAATTGCGGCAACGACGCTTTTGCTGGCCTACATCTTACCATATATTGAACCTAAACGTTTCGCTTTTTTGTCCGTATTAAGTCTCACGGTTCCTTTTTTAATTATCGTTAATCTTCTTTTTGTAGTCTATTGGCTTTTAAAGGTCAAAAAACAACTCTTATTATCCTTGATTGTTCTTTTGATAGGTTTTAACCATCTGACTTCGCTATATAAGATTTCAGCATCAAAACAAGTAGATGATGTTGATAATATTGCCGTAATGAACTACAACGTGCGCTTGTTCAACGTTTTTAAGTGGATTCCTGATATAGATGCTGCCCAAGACATCAGTCAGTTTATTGAGGATAAGAAGCCAGATATCATCAGCATGCAAGAGTATAGACCTGATGATGGGTTGGTTTTAAAGAAATACTATAGATTTGAAGCTGTTGGAGGTGAGCGGATTAAAAATGGCCAAGCCATATTTTCTAAATTTCCAATCATCAATACAGGATCCATCGAATTCCCAAATACCTATAATAATGCTATTTTCGCTGATGTTGTGACAGGTAAGGATACAATCAGGATTTATAATGTGCATTTACAATCTTTAAAAATTGATGCCAATACCGATCCCTTAAAAAATGAAGCGGCCGAAAATCTATTTAGACGTGTCGGTAGCACATTTAGGTTGCAACAGGCCCAGACCGATTTGTTTTTGGAACATAAGTCCAAAAGTCCATATAAGACCATTATTTGTGGCGATTTTAATAATACCGCTTATTCTTATGTGTATAAGGAAATAAAAGGTAACGATCTCAGAGATGCTTTCGTAGAAGCTGGAAATGGCTTTGGGCGTACTTTCGATTTTAAATTCTTTCCGGTGAGGATTGATTTTATTCTGGTGGATCAGAATTTTGAAATTAACGGATTTAAGACCTATGATGTCAAGTTATCAGACCATTTTCCGATAATGAGTAGGGTGAAGGTGAGGTAGTTGGCAGTCTTCAGTTTGCAGCCTATAGTCTCAGTTGGCAATTGGGTTTCGAGTTATGAATTCAGAGTTATGAATATGTACAAATGCGTAGATATTTCTTTGTACAACTTCCTGATATGGCTTTTTTTTATTTTTCGTAAATCGTAAATTGTAAATCGTTATGTTAGATTTCTCCCGCGGTTTTGCTTCGCCAGTTCGATATCGCTCGGGTCACAGAATATCACAGAAATTATTTAGCTGAAACAGTACATTTCTCAACTATTTTTATTACCCTTAAAAAATCTTGAATCTTCAACCCGCCCATACCTAAAAAGGTACGTTCGGGCAAGTCTTGAATCTTGAATCTTGAATCTTGAATCTTGACCCTCAAAGCGTCATCATCCAACAATCCGTTGCGTCTGCAATCATATGAATCACCAATCCGATGCCCAAAATCCGTGTTTTTTTGAAAAATAAAAATCCAACATAAACAGCCATTGCATAATAGGTGTGAAGCGGGTGGAAATTAATACTGCAGCGTCCCGGATCGAATAGTGGGGTTGCCAAAAGATGATCGAGATCGATGAGCATGGTCGCAATCATGATCAAATAGGCAGTTTTCCAATTTGATCTAAAAAATATAAACGCCACAACTAAAGGTAGTCCAAAATGAATTCCGTAATGTATGAAGGATTGCAGCATTATACAGGTAATTGTTGTTTTTCAAGATACAATAGAGCATTCGGACCTTCATTGAAAATTAAATCGAGAACGCTCAGATTTGAAATAAATCCGTGTTTGTCATCGAATACTTGCACATAAGGTTTGAGCTGTTGTTCGGTTTCTTTTCTGTGGTTGACTAAATATCGATAATCTTTTTCTTGTGAAGGATTCAGTTCAAATTCAGTTGTTTTTTCAATCTTCAAATCATATTGCAGACATTCTAAAATGGCATCCAAGCATTTAAAGTTAAAATCCATCAATTGTATTACTTCTTCAGTGAAAAGATGTACCAGATCATGTTCATAAAACTCGAAAAATGGAGAGCTACTGTAAGCCGATTGAATCGATTTCCAATGCAAGTCCTGCCATTTTTCATCATTCGAAATGTTGATGTCCTTGTAAAGCTGCCTGTTTTTTTGAGAATAAACCACAGGAACGGTCAATGGGATTTTGCCCTGAGCCGCGTATATGGTCATTCGGTTTCTATAGGTTTGTTTCTGATAATTGTCGCAGACTTCAAAATTCACCTTTTCTGCCTGAACCATTGCGACACATTGTGCAATGCTCGGGAAATAGGTAGGGTGAAGTAGGATGTCCATGGTAGAAATCGACTATTTATTAGCTTTCCTTTTACGCCATGCATTAAATCCAAACCAAACACCTAATAACACTAAGAAAGGAATGAAGTAAGACACTAATTTTCCATTGCCACCAACGGTGGTGAAAAAGCGTTCCCAACGCGGATTTTTAATGCCGTCCCAACTCATCCATACCAGTACAGGTTTCCCAACCACGTGATCAAAAGGGACAAAACCCCAAACTCTGGAATCCTGTGAATTGTGGCGATTATCTCCCATCATCCAATAATAATCCTGTTTAAAGGTGTACTGGTTGGTCACCTGGCCATCAATACTGATTTGATTGCCATTTACAGAGAGTTCACGGCCTTCATAAACATCGATGACACGTTTATACAATGGAAGATTTTCAGCGGTTAAAGTGATGGTTTTTCCTTTCTCGGGAATGTATAAAGGACCGAAATAATCATTATTCCAATTATAGGCAGGATTCATAGGAAATATCCCAGAATCACGTTGACCCAAAGAATCTTTTCTGATTTCTATGGAAGCAATATTTGGGTGATTTTTTGCTCTTGCCACTGCTTCTTCAGTCGCTGCAGGAATGATCCATTTTTCGGTTTGTTGGTCATAGCCTAGACCATCGGTCATGTCAAAACGCTTCAGGATTTCATAGACCTGGGCATTTGAAGCGATTTGGCCTTTAAAAGTCACATCATAAGAAAACTGAATTCGTGCGCGATCGTTCAGAGCATTTTGTTTGCCATTAATGTACACATAGCCATCTCTTATGGAGAGTGTGTCGCCAGGGATCCCTACGCTACGCTTGACATAGTTGGTCTTTTTATCGATAGGTTTATAGTAGAATTTATCGGTATGACGCATGTCTAACATGGTATCGACAGGCCAGTTGAAAACGACAATATCATTGCGTTTGATCTTTTGAAAACCTGGAAGTCTTAGATAAGGCAATTCAGGTTTTGAAAGATAAGATTTGATATTTAAAATCGGAATGGTGTCATGTACCATCGGTGCCGCCACTGTGGTCATTGGAAGTCTCGCCCCATAATGGAATTTACTCACAAATAGAAAGTCGCCCACCAACAATGTTTTTTCCAAGGAGGAAGTCGGGATGGTAAAGGGCTGAATAAAATAGGTGTGGACAATTGTTGCCGCAACAATAGCAAATAAAATAGAGCTGATCCAGTCGCCAGCAGCCGATTTTGGATGTAAACTTCTGTCCTTAACATGAACGACATCTGCAAAATAATTTAGGTAATAATTGTAAAAGCCTAAAGTAATCAGTGCTAAAACCGTATCGGTAGTCGTGTTTTTTCCAAAACTCCTGGCTGTTTCAACCCAGACCACAGGAAACATGATCAAATTGACAATAGGAACGAACAGTAAAATCGTCCACCACCAAGGTCTGTTGATGATTTTCATTAAAACTACCGCATTATATACCGGTACAAAAGCTTCCCAAGCTTGTCGGCCAGCTTTAATGTATAATTTCCATGTGCCAAGTCCATGTATGACCTGAATCACGAAAAAGAAAATAAACCATTCTGTAAATGTCATCTGATCGTAGTTATTAATGTAAAAATTAGGGATTTAATGGTTGGATTTTAAATCCCGTTAACAAATATATTGTAAATGATAAATCGTAACTAAAAAACTGTCAATAAGTTAACCAATGTTTAACACATCTTTCATTGAGAATACGCCTTTTTTTCCTGCAATCCATTCTGCTGCTATCACAGCGCCAAGAGCAAATCCTTCGCGGTTATGAGCCGTATGTTTAATTTCGATGGTATCTACGGATGAGCGGTAGGTCACTTCATGGGTTCCTGGAACCTTGTCAATGCGTTTGGAATTGATATGTAAGTCCTTTGGTTTTGCGGCATCAAGTGTCCAGGTGCCGTATTTTGAATTCTTAAGAATTTCCTCTGCTAACGTAATCGCGGTACCACTAGGGGCATCCAGCTTTTGGGTATGATGTATTTCTTCCATGCTGATTTCGTATTCTGGAAGATTTGCCATGAGTTTAGAAAGGGTTTTGTTCAATTCAAAAAAGATATTCACACCAAGACTGAAATTTGAAGCGTAAAGGAAAGTGCCGTTTTTCTCTTTACATAAAGCGACAACCTTATCATAATGTTCTAACCAACCTGTAGTCCCAGAAATCACGGGAATATTGTGGTTAAAACAATTTGTAATATTATCTACAGCAGCATCAGGTGTGCTGAAATCTATGGCGACATCTATATTTTGGAGAACATAGTTTTCCGTGTCTTTGTCAACTTTTAAAGTGATGTAATGCTGTCGCTTGAGGGCGATCTGTTCGATGATTTTTCCCATCTTTCCATAACCTAAAAGACCTATTTTCATGTGTTTATATTTATTTTTTTTTAACGGACACATGCTGTTCGCTATTAAACATTTTCATGGGTATCAAAATCTTTAGCATGCTCGTTTCATGCTTAAAATTTAAAATTCAAGGTTACTCCCAAATTGGTGGAGTTTTCCTGTTCGCTATATTTAAAATGAGGCTTTAAAGCCAAATTTTCATCTAAGTTATATTGGAGCAAATGTGCATCCACATTGGCATCAATAATGTTGAGTGCGTAAAGTCCGAAGGTAATCAGCAAGGACAGCTCTTTATTACGACGCAGGGTATTCTGTGCTCTAATAAGGCCCTCACTGGATACTCGGGGCGTTGTGCCATCACCATAAAATTCGTCATCAGTAAATCCAGCCAACCGGCGTTTGTAGGCATCCCGATAGCGATCGTAGGTTTTGTCATTGTCCAAATAAAAATAGATACCTGTGCCAAGTGCGGCGTAAACAATAGGTATTTTCCAATATTTTTTGTTATAGGCTTGTCCCAATCCAGGTAGCACGGCCGAGTAAAATGCTGCTCGGGATGGCGCTAAAATATTCATGGGTTTCCTGACGATGCTGTCAATCACAGCTTCTTTGGGAATGTCTTTGGAAATGTCCTTCCGAATACTATCAGCAGGGGTTTGCGAAAATCCGAAGAAAGAGGCAAAAAATAAAATAAATAGAGATGTATAAAGGCGATTATTTGGCACTTTGGACAAGTTTTTTGATACGGTTAAAATCTTCTTCAGAATGAAAAGGAATGCTTATGGTCCCTTTTCCGTTCTTACTCACTTTAACGTCTATTTTGTGGCCAAAGTATTCTGAAAACTCCTTTACCCCATTTTTAACAAAGGTAGGTAGTTCTGGTTTTTCAGAAACTTTTGTTTCGCTTTTGTTGTGATAGTTCTTTACCAAAGCTTCCGTGTCTCTAACTGATAGTTTATTGGAAAGTATTTTTTCGTAAATATCGAGCTGATTGGATTGGTCCTCTATATTGATGATGGCACGTCCATGTCCCATAGAAATAAATCCGTCACGCATGCCCGTTTGAATGATAGGATCCAGTTTTAATAGACGGAGATAGTTGGCTATGGTCGATCGTTTTTTACCCACACGCTCGCTCATTTGCTCTTGGGTCAATTGGATTTCATCAATCAGCCGTTGGTAAGACAAGGCGATTTCGATAGGATCTAAATCTTGACGTTGGATATTTTCGACCAAAGCCATTTCCAAGGATTCTTGGTCGTTGGCAATTCTGATATATGCTGGAATGGTTGGCAACCCAATAAGTTTGGAAGCTCTAAATCGGCGTTCTCCTGAGACTAGTTGATATTTGTTGAAATCAAGCTTTCTAACAGTAATGGGTTGAATAACTCCCAGTTCCTTGATGGAGGATGCTAGTTCTCTAAGCGTTTCTTCGTTAAAATTGGTTCGTGGTTGAAAGGGGTTGATTTCAATGGCCTCCAATTCTAACTCCACAATATTACCGATGACTTTATCGGCATTTTTATCCTGAACCGATTTAATATCGTTTGATGGATCTTTTAAAAGTGCTGATAACCCTCTTCCTAAAGCTTGTTTTTTTGTTGCCTTCGCCATTAATCGTTCTTTTTAATAATTTCTTTTGCTAAACTTAAATAATTGGTGGCACCTTTACTACTCACATCATAATTGATAATGCTTTCTCCAAAGCTTGGTGCTTCTCCCAGCCGTACGTTACGCTGAATGATCGTATCAAAAACCATATCACTAAAATGCTTCTGCACCTCTTCAACAACTTGGTTTGACAAACGAAGTCGGGCGTCATACATGGTCAACAACATGCCTTCGATATCCAAATCTGGATTATGGATGCGTTGTACACTTTTAATGGTATTCAACAATTTGCCCAATCCTTCCAACGCAAAATATTCACATTGTATTGGAATGATGACCGAGTCTGCAGCAGTAAGCGCATTTAAAGTCAAAAGTCCCAAAGATGGGGCGCAGTCAATCAAAATATAATCGTATTGGTCCTTCAGGTGGTGAATGGCTTTTTTGAGCATGTACTCACGTTCTTCTTTGTCCACCAGTTCAATTTCAATGGCCACCAAATCAATGTGGGCAGGAATGATATCCACATGTGGTGCAGTTGTAGGAATGATGCACTGTTCTGCTTTTGCAGAATGTTCAATAAGTTGATAGGAACCAACTTCTACGCTATCTACATCAATGCCCAGGCCAGATGACGCATTGGCTTGCGGATCGGCATCTATCAATAATACTTTTTTCTCTAAAGCGCCCAAGGAAGCAGCTAAGTTTACTGATGTTGTTGTTTTACCAACACCTCCTTTTTGATTGGCTATTGCAATGATTTTACCCATTAAATCTTCTGGTTTTAGTCGCTGTAAAAATACAATTATTTGTGGGTTTAAAAAATGTTACTTGTTAACAAATGGTTTGGGCTGATATGATGGGAAGTAATGGGATTATTGGATGTTAACGGACCTTTGATGATGTCATTGTATGGAATTTCAGATGTCTATTTACGGAATTAAATGACCCTTGAACAAACAAAAAGCAGCTTCAATTGAAACTGCTTTTAATAGGACTAAATTTTTGTGGTTTATTTTTCTGGATTCTGGATCCCAATAATATAGCCTTGTGTTAAATATTTTTTTGCCACATTATGAAGATCTTCTTTGGTTAAATTGGCCACGGTGTTTTCAAATTCCAACATCTTCTTAGCCTCCATTCCCTGATAGTCGGCATTTCTTAGTGTTCTTAACCAAAAGCGATTGTCTTTTAAATTCTCCTTATAATCTAAAAGTTGCGCTTCTTTTATCTTTGTCATATCTTCATCTGTAGGACCTTCTTTAACCAGTTTATCAACTTCAGCTAAGGTTGCAGCGGTAAGTTTTTCAACATTTTCTGGTCCACATGGGAAGCTGATGTTAAAACTGTACCACTCATAAGGTATTTTGTTGATGTTTCCACGTGCGCCAACACCGTAGACGCCACCTTCTTCCTCCCTGAGTTTTTCAATGAGCTTGATGGATAACACTTCGCCTAAGCTTTTTAGGGCATGGTCCTCCTTTTCAGAATATTCTGTTGGGCCGTGATAGGTCATGCGTACCATACTTTTTGGATCTTTTCCTATTTCTACAATCTTTTCATGCTGTCCAGTCAATGGCCTGAAATCATCTACCTTATACATTGCTTTCGATTGTGTGGCGGGTAAGCTCGCTAAATATTTCTCACTGTATTCTATAAGCTTCTTTTCATCGATGTTGCCGACAAAGTAGAAGTGAAAATTGCCAGCATCGGCAAAACGTTCCTGATATTTTTTGTAAGCCAAGTCGTAATCTGCATTTTCCATATCTTCAGGAGTAGGAAAGCCGATATATCTTGGGTTGTCGCCATACATGAATTTGCCCATTTCTACTTGGAAAAAAAATTGCGGACTTGACATCATGTTGGACATAAATGCCTTTTGTTTTTCCTTATAAGAATTGTAGGCGTCTTTATCTTTGTTCAATGCCGTAAAATATAAATGGGTCAACTGAAACAATGCTTCCAAATCTTTAGGTGACGCATTTCCTGAAAAGCCTTCATTATAAGCACCAATACTTGGTCTTACATTGACCATTTTACCCGAAAGGATTTTGGACATTTCATTTTTGTCAAAATTATTTACCCCAGCCTCGCCCAAGCCGCCATTGGCAAAACTTGTAGCTTTATAGTCTTCATCAGAATATAAAGACGTGCCGCCATAACTGAAGGCATCAAACAATATTTCGTCGTTTTTGAAATCGGTGATTTTGTAGGTCACCGTCGCGCCATTGCCCAAAATCAAAGTGGTGGTTCCTAAAGCTTCATCTTTTTTGTAATCTGTAATTTGTCCAGCTGGAGGCACATCGGTCATCAATGCAGCCGCCACTTCCTTGTCTTCGTAAGGCGTTAATTCCGTATTTTTGATGTTGTCCAAAACGCCCTGCACTTCAGCTTCTGTTACTTTAGCAATACCTTCTTTTTCTGGACCTGTCAGAATGATCACGCGATTATCTTCTTTAATATAATTGGCAATTAATGAATTGACATCGTCCAAAGTAATGTCTGGCATGTGTTCCTTTTGGAAGGTGTATTCCCATGCAATACCGGGAACAGGCTTTTGTTCCAAGAAATTGTTTACAAGTTGGCTGATAATTTGTGCTGATTCCGTTTTGTCTCTGTCTTTGTATCCCTTTTCCAATCGGGCGAGAATGTCCTTTTTAGCACGTTCCAATTCGCCTTCAAAAAATCCGAACTGTTTGACACGCTCATTTTCCTCCAACAATGTCTTGAGAGCGTTCAGTTGTCCTGTTTCACTGGTCATGGCAAACGATTGATAGGCTTCCTTTGTTCGGGCATAAGTGCCCCCATGATAACTAAATCCAAAAACAAAAGGCGGATTTGGACTGTTTCTCAATTCGTCCAATCGGTTGTTCAGCATTTGTCCAAACAGTGATTCCACCATAGCGTGCTTATAATCAGCGATAATAAGATCAGGGGTTGCACTGTCATAATCCTTGAACAGAACTTGGACTTGCGAAAAGGAGGCTTCTTTATCAGTTTCGACGGCGATAAAGGTTTCCTTGTGGTTTGGCATGTCATAAATGGCACGCTCTCTCGGGTTTTTTGCAGCTGGGATTTTTCCGAAATGGGATTTTATTTTTTCTTCTAAAGTTTTGACGTCCAAATCGCCAACGGCAATAACGGCCATTAAATCTGGTCTGTACCAGTCTTTGTAAAACCGTTTTAGACTTTCATAATCAAAAGTTTCAAGATTTTCTTTGGTGCCAATCGGCAATCTATCGGCATATTTGGATCCGTAAAGTAATTTTGGTAAATAATTTTGTCGCATCCGCTCATCCGCACCTTTTCCTAGGCGGTATTCTTCTAATACGACACCGCGTTCATTGTCAATTTCCTCATGGGTCAAAAGGGCATTGTGCGCCCAGTCTTCAATTATCTGAAATCCTTTTTCCAGTTTTTCAGGATCATCACTTGGAATAGGAAGAATGTAAACGGTTTCATCAAAACTTGTGTAAGCGTTTAAATGTGCACCAAATTTCACACCTATACTTTGCAGATAGCTGACCAATTCATTTTTTTCAAAATTTTTGGTGCCGTTAAAATTCATGTGTTCCATAAAATGTGCAAGCCCCAGTTGATCTTCATCCTCTAAAATTGAACCAGCGTTGACTACAAGACGCAGTTCTACTTTGTTTTCGGGTTTCCCATTGTTTTTAATATAATAGGTAAGACCGTTGTCCAATTTACCCATTTTGACTTCTGGGTTAAAAGGAATGTTTTCGGTAGCAGTGGTCTTGGTAGCAGGTGTCTTTTGCTTGACCGCATTGATTTGTTGGGCAAAACCCGTGGCGACAGTCATCAAAGAGACTGACATCACAAGGCTTGCGAGTTTGAGGGATTTTAGCATAACATTGAATGGTTTAAATTAATTTGTATTTATCTGAGTTAAATATAACTAAATTTTTAGTTCATAAAACCAGAGTTTATAATAAACCTCTTATTTATTTGATTTTTTAGCTCTAATCATCGCTTCCAACTGGTCCCACATTTCTTCCGGAATTGCTTCCAATAGGTTAAACTGTCCTGCACCTTTTAGCCATTCGCCACCATCAATAGTAATCACTTCTCCGTTGACATAGGCAGAAAAATCAGAGACTAAATAGGCAGCGAGATTCGCCAATTCCTGATGCTCACCCACACGATTTAGGGGTACTTTTTTAGCCATGTCAAACTTGTCTTTCAAATCACCTGGCAAGAGCCGGTCCCAAGCCCCTTTTGTAGGGAACGGTCCCGGAGCAATGGCGTTAAAGCGCATTCCGTATTTTGCCCATTCCACAGCAAGACTGCGGGTCATGGCCAACACACCAGCTTTGGCTGTAGCACTTGGTACCACATAAGCGGATCCTGTCCAGGCGTAAGTAGTCACAATATTGAGGACGGAAGTATTGGTTTGCTTCGTGTCAATCCAATGTTTTCCAAATGCCAAGGTGCAATTTTTGGTGCCTTTTAATACAATATCTATAATGGTATCAAATGCATTGGCGGAAAGGCGCTCAGTAGGAGAGATGAAGTTTCCGGCTGCATTATTTAACAAAACATCTACTTTCCCAAATTTTTTGATTGCCCCTTTCAACATGGCTTCTACCTCGTCATAATTGCGGACATCACATTGCAATGGCAGACAGATACCGTTGGTTTCTTTTTCAAGTTCCTCAGCAGTAGTTTTTAATTTATCAAGATTACGCGAGGTAATCGCAACATTGGCGCCCAATTCTAAAAAATATTTTGACATGGCTTTACCCAATCCGCTACCCCCACCGGTAACTACTATTGTTTTTCCTTTTAAAGCATCATCTCTGAGCATTTTTTGTGTATAAGTCATTTTTTATATTTTATTAAGTGAATTTAAAAATACGGATAATATATTATGAATTCCATTCTGGAAAGTCAAATTATTCCCACCAGTGGGTTTTAATACTCCGAGGTCCTTGTTCCTTAAAAGCGTAGAAGCTATTGGCTTGGAGATTGGAAAAATTTATGGGATTTTTTTTATACCTTTAAACTGAATCAATTATCCATTAACTATGAAAAATCACACCCATTTATTCAGAATTGCATTTGCAATGCTGCTGTGTCTTTCACTATCCCTCTCTGCGGAAGCACAAATCAAAAAAGTTGCAAGTGTAGAAGGAATTACGGAATACAGATTGGACAATGGTCTAAAAGTCCTTTTGTTTCCTGACAATTCCGCACAAACTATCACTGTCAACATTACCTATATGGTAGGCTCCCGTCATGAAGGATACGGCGAAAAAGGCATGGCCCATTTGCTGGAACATATGGTGTTTAAAGGCACACCAAATCATCCAAATATTCCAGAAGAGCTGTCCGCTCGCGGCGCAAGACCAAATGGTACTACGTGGTACGACCGAACCAATTACTTTGAAACCTTCAATGCCACCGATGAAAATTTAGATTGGGCCTTAGATTTGGAGTCGGACAGAATGGTCAATTCCTATATCGCAAAAGAAGATTTGGAGTCGGAGTTTTCAGTGGTGCGTAATGAATTTGAAAGCGGTGAAAATTCGCCATCACGAGTGTTGATGCAAGGCGTTGCAAGTGCTGCTTATTTATGGCATAATTACGGACAATCTACCATTGGTAACAAGTCGGATATTGAGCGTGTACCAATTGAGAACTTACAAGCCTTTTACAAAAAATATTACCGTCCGGATAATGCCATATTAATGATTACCGGAAAATTTGATACCGAAAAAACTTTGGCGTTAGTTGAAAAAAAGTTCGGACCAATTAAAAATCCAGATGTTGAATTAAAAGATATCCCGACCATTGAGCCAGCACAGGATGGCGAAAAACGGGTGACTTTAAATCGGGTGGGCGATTTGCAAATAGTGTCCGCACTTTATCATGTGCCTGCAGGTTCGCATGAAGATGCTGCGGCATTGGCCATTGCTGAGCAAGTTTTGACTGATGAGCCTTCCGGCAGATTGTATAAAGCTTTAATTGATACTCAAAAAGCATCTGGGATCTGGTCTTTTACACCATTTACAAAAGAGCCTTCTTTCTTTTATATGAACGTTGATGTGCCTTCAGATAAATCTTTAGCTGAAGCCGAAACAATTTTCTTGACTACTTTGGATAAGTTGGCAGATCATCCGATAACGGAGGCTGAATTAAATCGAGCGAAGGCGAATATGTTGAAGCAGATGGATCAAATTTTTAGAAACTCCTCTTATTTGGGAACTTATATGAGCGAATTTATTGGAGCGGGCGACTGGCGATTGGCGTTCATCTTTAGAGATCGTATTGAAGAAATGACGGTTGATAAAGTTAATGAGGCCATCAAAACATATTTTATTCCTACAAACAGAACTGTCGGAAATTTTATCCCAACAAAAAATCCAATACGTGTTGGTATTCCACATACAGAAAACGTTGAAGACTTAGTTGCCAATTATAAAGGTAGGGAAGCATTGGATGCTGGCGAAGCCTTTGATGTATCTTATGAAAATATTCAAAATACCTTGCAGACCGGAACGTTGGCAAGTAGCAATATTGAATATGGATTGATCAAAAAAGACAATCGTGGTAAAACCGTCAATCTCACGTTCTCTTTACGTACAGGGAACGTTGATCAGTTGATGAATAAAGGGCTCGCTGCAAGATATACAGCGCAAATGCTGAACAAAGGCACTAAAACAAAATCCAGACAAGATATTGAGGACAAGCTGAGCGCCTTAAAATCGTCTGTATATTTTAGTGGATCCAACGGTCGTGTTACAGCATCGGTCAATAGTACGGAGGAAAACTTAATGGAAACTTTGGCATTGATGACAGATATGTTGAAAAACCCCGTATTTGACGCCACGGAGTTGGAAAAACTGAAAACTCAAGACTTGGCCAGCCTGGAAGAGCGCAAATCAGAACCACAATCTGTAGTTTCGAGACAAATAGGTTTATTGAACAACCGTTATGAAAAGGGACATCCTTTATATAGTATGACTTTAGATGAGGAAATTGCTGCAATAAAAGCAGTGAATGTAGCTGATTTAAAAGCCTATTACAAAGGTTTTTATGGAGTCAACAAAAGCACTTCTGTAGTGGCTATTGGCAATATGGATGAAGAAGCGGTAAAGACCTATTTCGATAAAACCTATGCCGATTTCAAATCGGATAAACCTTATACGGAAATCAGTAATAAGTTTCAAAACAGTAAGCCAGCAAATGAAAAAATTCTCACCCCAGACAAGAAAAATGCCTTCACTTTAGGTGTTTTGTCTTTTGAAGGAAGCGAATATAACGATGACTATGCTGCGTTACAAGTGGCAGGAGAGATTTTTGGAGGTGGTTTTTTAAATTCTCGTATTGCAGGTCGATTACGTCAAAAAGACGGTGTGAGTTATGGTGCAGGCGGCAATGTGCAAGTGGATAATAATAAGGATGATAAAAACTCGTCCATGTACATTTATGCCATTTATGCTCCAGAAAATGCAGCAAAGGTGCAGCAAGGTTTTAGAGAGGAAATTGCACGCTATATCACTGACGGTATTACGGAAGAAGAACTTAAGAATGCTGTCAATGGTTGGGTACAAGAGCAGAATGTATCGAGAGCCAAGGATAATGAATTGGCGAGAGTCATCAGCAACAATTTGTATTTGGACAGAGATATGATGTTCCAGGAGAATGTTGAAAAACAAGTCAAAAAATTAACCGTTGAAGATGTCAATAAAGCCATTAAGAAGTACTTTAAGGATTACGAAAACTGGACGGTAGTGAATGGTGGCGATTTTGATAATTTTGAAATTAAGCAAGAGGATAAAAAAGTAGATTAATAAAATTGTAACAAACATAATCACCTGCTTCAACTGTTTTGCGCTTGGAGCAGGTTTTTTTAGTGAAACCCAAAACTCAAAAGTGAAGCGCATTGGGTTTTGATGGTTGAACTAATCCCGCTTCAGGGCGGGATGAAACCCAAAACTCAAAAGCGAAGCGCATTGGGTTTTGCCGGTTGTCCCGATAGTTCTATCGGGATAATCCCGCATTTGGGCGGGATCCGGAACCCCTGTCAGCCGACAGGCAGGCAAAACTCAAAAGTGAAGTGCATTGGATTTTGCTGGCTGTCCCGATATCTAATGGGATAATCTCTGCGGATGGTTATGGGATTAGCGGGATATATCTTTTACCTTCCAGCATTGGCTAGTGGCACAAATCTTATTTCTGAATTGGTAGAATGCTTCCATTCGACACCTCGAGGGTCTGCACTGAAGATATTTATTATTTTATTTTAAAATCGTAAACTCTTACAAGTGGTTGCACATGAATGCCTTAAGTGACTTAATAGATGATTGTTTGCCCTGATAAATAACTAAAATTAGATGCTCTAATAACTATTTAAATTTTGTAAATTTGCCTGCGTTTAACAGCGCAACATGACAACTACTACAAAATACATATTCGTCACAGGGGGTGTAACGTCTTCTTTAGGGAAAGGCATTATTGCAGCTTCTTTGGCAAAATTACTTCAGGCTCAAGGTTACAGAACTGCGATCCAAAAATTAGACCCTTATATTAATGTCGATCCAGGAACGATGAACCCTTATGAACATGGGGAATGCTACGTTACTGATGATGGTGCAGAAACCGATTTGGATCTGGGACATTATGAGCGTTTCTTAAATGTGCCTACAAGTCAATCCAATAATGTTACCACGGGACGGATCTATCAAAGTGTTATTGAAAAGGAACGCCGCGGCGAATTTTTGGGTAAAACCGTTCAGGTTATTCCACATATTACGGATGAAATTAAGAACAGAGTCCAACTCCTTGGAAAATCTGGCGAGTATGATATTGTCATAACAGAAATAGGAGGAACCGTTGGGGATATTGAGTCCTTGCCTTATATTGAAGCCGTGCGTCAATTAAAATGGGATTTGGGAGAACATAATGCGATCGTCATCCATTTAACATTGGTGCCCTATCTGTCGGCTGCAGGCGAATTGAAAACAAAACCTACCCAACACAGTGTCAAAACCTTAATGGAAAGTGGGGTCATGGCCGATATTTTGGTGTGCCGTACTGAACATGAGTTGCCAATGGACTTACGACGTAAACTGGCGTTGTTTTGCAATGTTCGTGAAGAAGCGGTCATTCAATCTATTGATGCCTCGACGATATATGATGTACCCAATTTAATGCTGGAACAAGGCTTGGATAAAGTGGTGCTTAAAAAACTGGACCTTCAAAGCGATGTACCGGATTTAACCCAGTGGAATCAATTCTTAAAGCGATTGAAAAATCCAAAGAGTGAAGTGACCATTGGTTTGATTGGAAAATATGTTGAATTACAGGATTCTTACAAATCTATTTTAGAATCTTTTATTCATGCAGGTGCTGAAAATGAAGTAAAAGTAAAGGTAATACCTATCCATTCTGAACATTTAACTGTAGAAAATGCAGTGAAAGAACTCGCACATTTGGACGGTGTTTTGGTAGCACCAGGATTTGGAGAGCGCGGCGTGGACGGAAAGATTGAAGCGGTGAAGTATGTCAGAGAAAATAATATCCCATTTTTAGGCATTTGTTTGGGCATGCAAATGGCAGTTATAGAATATGCCCGTAATGTTTTGGGCTTGAAAAACGCGAATTCTACTGAAATGAATCCACATACGTCTGATCCTGTGATCGATTTAATGGAATCGCAGAAAGATGTCACAGACAAAGGGGGAACGATGCGACTTGGAGCTTGGGCTTGTCAGTTAGAAGAAGGAAGCATTGCTCACGATGTGTATCAAACGACTGATATCTTAGAGCGTCACCGTCACCGTTATGAATTTAATAATGCTTATAAAAAGCAAATCGAAGATGCCGGCATGAAGGCAACAGGTCTCAACCCTGACACTGGTTTGGTTGAAATTGTTGAAATTCCGTCGCACAATTGGTTTGTCGGTGTGCAATTTCATCCAGAATATAAAAGTACCGTGGCCAATCCACATCCGTTATTTGTGGCCTTTGTAAAAGCTGCAGTAGATTTTAAAAAAGATAAAAATCGTGTCAGTATGACACAAAATTAAATTTGGTTGCATTTTTGTGTTATCCAATCTTATCAAAAACAGAATTAATTACCAACTTAAAAAAGACCTTAAAAGTTATTGTAACATGTCAGGTCTGAACATCACATAAATGGAAGAAAAAAAATTTGATCTCAATTCTATTATAGGATTCGTTCTTATTTTCGGAATATTATTGTTCATGCTATGGCAGAACCAACCAACTCCTGAAGAAGTTGCAGCACAAGAACAAGCAAAACAGGCCGAAGTAGAAGCCGAGAAAAAAGCAACAGTTAAAAAAGACACCTTCGTTACCTCTGCTGATGATTATACCAACAAAACGGCTTTGGATTCCACAAAGCTTGAATCGTTAAAAAACAGATTGGGTGCTTTTGCCTATGCGTCCACATTGCCATCTGCTACAGACAATGAAACTTTGGTGGAGACAGACTTGTTGGAGTTAAAATTCAGCAACAAGGGTGGTTATTTATCAGAAGTAAGACTTAAAGAGTTTGTTTCTCATGACTCCATGCCGATTTATCTTATAAAAGACAACAATGCTCTTTTCAATATTTCTTTCTCTACTACAGATAACAGAAATCTGAATACCAAAGATCTTTACTTTGAGCCAACGATTACTAAAAATGGTGAGAATACTGTGGTTTCCATGAAGCTTAAAGTTTCAGAAAGTAAGTTTTTGGAATATCGCTATGAGCTGAAGCCAAACGATTATATGTTTGCTTTCAACGTGCGCTCACAAGGTTTAAATGATGTGATCAACAGTTCACAGGAAGTTAACCTCGATTGGAACGCCAAGACGTACCGTTACGCCAAAAGTATCTCTTATGAAAATAGATATACAGAGCTTATTTTTGAATATGAAGGCGGTAAAGATGATTATTTGGGTCAAGGCGAATCTACTGATGATACGGCCAAAGACGTCACTTGGATTGCCAATAAGCAACATTTTTTCACATCCATTCTTTTAGCTGATCAGCCTTTTAAAACGGGGTACTTTACGTCTAGAAACTTAGTTCAGGATGAGGATATAGATACCATTTTTACTAAAGCATTTACGAGTAAGTTGCCATTGGCTCTTGAAGGTGGTGAGATTAATAAGAGCATGGACTTATACTACGGTCCAAGTGATTATAAAATCTTGAATGCCTACGATAGAAATTTAGATGAAATCTTACCGTTGGGCTGGGGTATATTTGGTTGGATCAACCGTTACTTGTTTATTCCATTATTTGCCTTCTTAGGGTCTTATATGTCTCATGGAATTGCTATTGTAGTGATGACCATTTTGATCAAAATATGTCTGTCATTTGTACAGTACAAACAATTCCTCTCTCAGGCAAAGCTTAAGATCATTAAGCCAGAGTTGGATGCCATTCGGGAAAAATATAAAGATAATAAGCTTAAAATTCAACAAGAAACAATGGCATTGCAGTCTAAAGCTGGTGCAAGTCCGCTGAGTGGCTGTTTGCCGGCATTGATTCAGTTGCCGGTGTTCTATGCCTTGTTCCAATTCTTTCCGTCGGCATTTGATATCCGCCAGAAGAGTTTCCTTTGGGCAGATGATTTATCGTCATATGATACTATTGCAGATTTACCATTCAAGATACCTTTTTATGGAGATCACGTGAGTTTGTTTCCGATCTTGGCGTCCATTGCAATTTTCTTCTATATGAAAATGACTACAGGACAGCAAATGGCTTCACAGCCAACTCAAGAGGGAATGCCGGACATGGCGAAAATGATGAAGTATATGATTTACTTCTCGCCAATTATGATGTTGTTCTTCTTTAATAACTATGCATCAGGATTGAGTTTGTATTATTTCATTTCGAACTTGATTAGTATTGGTATCATGTTGGTCATCAAGAACTTTATTTTGGATGAGGATAAGATCCATGCACAAATTCAGGTGAATAAAGCAAAACCTAAAAAAGAAAGCAAGTTCCAAAAGAAGATGAAAGAAATGATGGAACAAGCTGAAGCACAGAAAAAACAAGGAAAACGCTAAAAACGTTTTTCGATTTGCAATTAAAAATGCCTCTGAAAACTTCAGAGGCATTTTTGCTATTAATCAACAAAGTTGTTGAGGGTAATTAAAATTGAAACTATTGTCCCATTTCTGGCAATATGACCTTGTCAATAGCGTGAACTACACCGTTAGTAGCTTGTATATCTACTAATGTAGGGATGATATTGCTAACTCTTTCGTTCGGATCTGTAATTGTAAGATTTGATGCATTGATAGTCACCTCTCCTCCAAGTGTTGATACTGCACCCGTTGGAATAGCATCCGAAGTGATATTACCACTCACAACATGATATTTTAAAATGGCTTCAACCGTTGCCGGATCAACATCACCTAAAGTTGTTTCTCCCGTTGGGTCAAGTTCGTTCAACAACGAAGCAAAAGCATCATTGGTTGGTGCAAACACCGTAAATGGACCATCTCCTGAAAGGGTAGGAATCAAAATTGGAGAAGGATCTTGAGAATCTGCAGACTGTAAGGCAGCTACTAAACTGGATAAGGCCGGATTTGCCAATGCGAAATCTACTACTGTTGGTAGGCCGATAACGGCATCCACCACATGAATAGTTCCATTGGTTGCAGAGATATCTGCAACGGTGACTTTTGAAATTCCGTTGAACTTCACACCATCCGTGGTATTAAAGTATAGGCTTAAGTTTTTCCCGCCTGGACCAGTTGCACTCGTGTTTGCATAGCCTGAACCAGCATCAACTAAGTCTGTAGATTTCACATTTCCTGCAATGACATGGTTTAGCAAAATTTGAGAAAGTACATCCGTTGGGACATCGCTTAATTTTGCAAAGCCATTATCCGTTAAGAATTTTTGAAATGCTGCATTTGTTGGAGCCAAAACGGTAAATGGCCCTTGGCCGTTCAATACACTTACTAAGTTACCATCGGCCGCTTGAAGTGCTGCCACCAAACTACTGAGGTCTGAGGTAGCAACTGCTGTTTCTACAATATTCATTGGTAGAGGTTCAGTGTTGTTGTCATCATCACTACTACAGGATTGAAAACCTATAACAAGTAATAGTAATGGTAGAATTTTGAGAGTTTTTGAAATAATCTTCATTTTTTTGAGTTTATTTGTTCGACATAAAAACTAACCTTACGTTAGTTTGTTTAACAAAAATAAGAAATGATTAAACAAAATATATTCTTTTTATTCTTTTTAACAGTGTTTTTAACAGACTCGTATGCGCAAAACTCTGTAAATCAATTGGATCAAGATGGTGAGCGGCATGGGTTTTGGAAAGTGCATTTCGAGCAGACCGACCAACCCCGGTATGAGGGCACATTTGATCATGGTAAGGAAGTGGGGATGTTTAAATTCTATAAATTGGATGGAAATAAGAGTGTCTTAAGTGCCACCCGGGAATTTGACCCCAATAGTGACAATATTATTGTGAAATTCTATTCCTCCAAAGGAAAATTGATAAGCGAAGGACAAATGATCAACAAACTCTTTGTTGGAAAATGGGTGTATTATCACAATAAAACCAAAGGTATCATGACGGTTGAACACTATAGTGATAAGGGGCAACTTGAGGGTGAAAAGTTGGTGTATTATCCCAATGGTCAAATGGCGGAGCAATCCTACTATATCAATGGAAAAATTGATGGTGTTTCTAAAGTGTTTTCAGAAAAAGGAGTGCTCATCAAGGAGTTTACCTATGAAAATGATGTCCTTCACGGCATGTCGAAATATTATGATGCAGATGGAAAGATGTTGGCCGAAGGCGCTTATAGAAACGACCAAAAACACGGCATCTGGAAGTTTTATGAGAAAGGTGTTCTAACGGAAGAAAAGGATTTTACGGTGTATAGTAAGAATCCGATGAAACAGTAGGGTTCAATATTCAGTGTTCAGCCTGCCCGTACCGATAAGTCACGTTCGGGGCGGGTCGGCAGTGTTCAGTGTTCCCGTCTTCGCTAAAGCTACGGACGGGCAGGCAGTATTCAGGATGCCCGTAGCGATTAGGTACATTCGGGGCTTAAGTATATAGTTTTCAGTGTCTCCTTGAAACTCAATTTTTCTCTATGAATCCTCTGTGAAATAACCTATAAGCCCCTGTCAGCCGTCCTCTGTCACCCGTCCTCTGTCACCCGTCATCCGTCATCCGTCAAATTTCCAACTTCATTTTCAAATTCACTCCCACATTACCTAATCTGCCATAAACTTCGTAATTTTGCAAAATGAAAAGAGTAATCGTAGGACTTTCTGGAGGTGTTGATTCAAGCGTTGCTGCCTATTTATTAAAGGAGCAAGGCTATGAAGTCATTGGTTTGTTCATGAAAAACTGGCATGATGATTCCGTGACTATTTCTGATGAATGTCCGTGGTTGGATGATAGCAATGACGCCATGTTGGTTGCCGATAAATTGGGGATTCCATTTCAAACCGTCGATTTGAGCGAACAGTACAAAGAACGCATCGTCGATTATATGTTTGATGAATACCAGAAAGGTAGAACACCAAATCCGGATGTGCTTTGCAACCGAGAAATCAAGTTTGATGTGTTTATGAAAATCGCGCTCGATTTGGGTGCTGATTTTGTAGCCACCGGCCATTATTGCCGTAAAGGAACTCTTGAAAAAGACGGAAAGGAAATCTATCAATTGCTTGCTGGGGTTGACAATAACAAGGATCAGTCTTATTTTTTGTGCCAATTATCACAAGACCAATTAGCTAAGGCATTATTCCCTATTGGCGAATTGACTAAGCCTGAAGTCCGCAAAATTGCAACGGAGCAGAATCTGATTACCGCAGACAAAAAAGACTCCCAAGGCCTTTGTTTTATTGGAAAAGTTAGGCTGCCCGAGTTTTTACAGCAAAAACTACAACCGAAAGAAGGTGTGATTGTCGAAATTCCATCCGAGCAAAATATATTCAACGAGTTAGAGCCTGAATTCACTTCTGCAGAAGATCAACTCGCTTATATGTCGCGAAAAATTGAATACCATATCGCAGATGGAAAGGTGGTGGGCAAACATCAAGGCGCACATTACTTCACAAAAGGTCAACGCAAAGGGCTTGCCGTTGGCGGCACGGTTGAACCTCTTTTCGTGATAGAAACTGACGTTGAAGAGAATGTCATTTATACAGGACAAGGAAAAGAACATCCAGGATTGCTCAAAAAAGCCTTATTCGTTTCTAATGATGAGGTGCACTGGATTCGTGAGGATTTAACGTTGGCGTTGGATCAAACTATGGAGGTCAAAGCGCGAATCAGATACCGTCAACCGCTTCAAAATGCAACCTTGCATCAGGTGGATAGTGGGCTTTACGTGGTTTTTGAAGAGTTGCAATCGGCCATTACCGAAGGCCAGTTTGTGGCGTGGTACCTCAATGACGAATTAGTTGGTTCGGGAGTTATTTCTTAAATTGCAGTAATAATTTAGCTAAATTATTGCTGATGAAAGTGAACGTTTTCCTGTTTCTACTTATATGCTTTTCTCATGTTGTCTTCGCACAACAAGATGCATGGGTGTATTTGACGGATAAGGAAAATGTAGAGGCTTCGATTCAAAATCCCATCACTATTCTTTCCCAACAAGCCATTACAAGAAGAAACACACATCAAATTCCTATTGATGTCAGAGATGTGCCTGTCAATGAATCTTATATCTCTATTCTAAAATCTGCTAATGGCATCACTGTTTTGGCAAAATCAAAATGGATGAATGCGGTTCACGTCAGAGGTGAAGTTTCGGATATTACTGCACTTTTTGATTGGGAATTTGTGGACAGAATTGAATTTGCAGATAAAAATTTAACCGGTTTATCTCGATCAACCATCCAGCAAGACAAGTTTGCTATTGAGACTGGACTAGAAGATTTTGATTACGGAAGTGCCCAAAATCAAGTGGACATGATTCATGTGGATGCGCTTCATATTGAAAACTATACAGGAGAAGGGATTGTTATCGCAGTGATTGATGCCGGCTTCGCCAATGTGAACACCATGACATCGTTCAATAGATTAAGAACAAACAACCGATTGTTGGGTGGCTATGATTTTGTGAATAGAACTTCAGCCATTTATGACTACACTGCCAGTTCTCACGGCACTAAAGTGTTGAGCACCATGGGAGGTTATATTGAAAATGAATTTGTTGGTACTGCACCTGATGCATCCTATTATTTGTTCCGAACCGAAGAGGCAGACTTTGAAAACCCTATTGAGGAAAGTTATTGGGTCGAAGCAGCAGAACGAGCTGACAGTTTGGGAGTCCATATTATCAATTCGTCATTAGGCTATAATACGTTTGATAATGCCAATTATAATTATGTACCATCAGATATGAATGGAACGACGACATTCATTAGTAGAGGTGCTAACATCGCTTCTGAAAAAGGGATTTTAGTGGTTAATTCAGCGGGGAATTCAGGGAACAAATCATGGGGTATTGTCACGGCTCCAGCAGATGCTTCTGGAGTTTTAACCGTTGGCGCGGTAAATGGTGAAGGAGAATATGCTGCCTTCAGTTCAAGAGGCGATGCTTCTCAATCCACCCAAAAACCAGATGTGGTGGCACAAGGATTAGGATCTATGGTGATTGATGAAATGGATGCTATTGTAGCAAATAATGGCACGTCTTTTAGTTCGCCCATTTTGGCAGGAGGTATTGCTTGTTTGTGGCAAGCACTTCCGAACGCCAATGCAGAGCAGATTAAGCAATTTGTGAGACTGTCAGCTTCCCAATACACCGCACCGGATTATTTTTTAGGCTACGGCATTCCGAATTTTCAATTGGCGCTTTCTCTTGGACTTTCAGTACCAGGAAGCGACGTCCAAGAATTTAAGATCTATCCCAACCCTGTTTCAAATCGGCTTCATATTCAACTGCCAGCAAGTAGAGAGGAAAGAACTCTAAGGATTTATGATGCCCTTGGTAAGCTCATAATTGAACAGGTGTATTCCACTACCCATTCCAATATCGATGTATCGCATTTAACTTCAGGATTATACATGCTTCATATCAGTTCAAATAGTAAATCACTCAATTTTAAATTTATAAAATCTTAATGTCAAATAAAATTACAGAACTTTTCAAAATTAAATATCCAATCATACAAGCAGGAATGATTTGGAACAGTGGATGGAGACTGGCTTCAGCTTCGAGTAATTCAGGAATTCTTGGTCTGATTGGTGCTGGTTCCATGTATCCAGATGTATTACGGGAACATATTCAAAAATGTAAAAAGGCTACGGATCAACCTTTTGGGGTGAATGTACCCATGCTTTATCCGAATATTGAAGAGATCATGAATATTATTGTGGATGAAGAGGTGAAGATTGTTTTTACATCCGCAGGAAATCCTAAAACTTGGACCACTTGGTTAAAAGCGCGCGGCGTCACTGTGGTTCATGTAGTGAGTAGCGTGAAATTTGCATTGAAAGCTCAAGAAGCTGGTGTTGATGCTGTTGTAGCCGAAGGATTTGAGGCAGGCGGTCATAATGGAAGAGAAGAAAGTACCACCTTAACTTTAATCCCAATGGTTAGCGAAGCTTTGGACATTCCGCTCATTGCGGCTGGAGGAATTGCCACTGGACAGGGTATGTTGGCGGTTATGGTATTAGGTGCTGATGGGGTTCAGGTAGGCAGTAGATTTGTGGCCAGTGAAGAAAGTTCTGCACATCAAGCGTTTAAAGAAGTTGTCATCAACGCCGAAGAAGGTGACACGCACTTGACATTAAAAGAATTAGCACCTGTACGGTTGGTCAAAAACAAATTCTATAATGATATTGTCGAATTGTACAAGACATCTCCATCTGTTGAGGATCTCAAAGATTTATTGGGCAGGGCAAGAGCAAAGCGTGGCATGTTTGAAGGTGATTTGGAGGAAGGCGAATTAGAGATTGGTCAGATTTCAGGGTTGATCCACGATATTAAACCAGTTGCAAAAATTGTTGAAGACATGCTATCTGAGTATGAAATAGCGAAGCAACAGGTGAGTACGTTGTTTTAAACTCTTCGAAATATTCCCAGGATTCTAAATTTTGTAATGTATTTATTTAGAGCTTGATAAGACTCTGACAAAGGCTATACAACAACATTGATAAACATGATATAAACACAAAGGGGAAGAAATTCCCCTTTGTGATTTGAAATGTTTTAACAATACTATCTTTAAATCCCTCTAAAATAATAGCTAAAACTTTTCGTGTTCTATAGTGCCTGTCATGAATGAAATCTAAATAATCACATGATATCTGTAAAAATAACCGATATCATGATTTTGTGCAATTATATAGAAACAACTTATTAACAAAGTTGCAATGTAAGTTTATAACTATCAATTGATTGATACGTTTCCATTGAAATAAAATTAAAAAATTAGCCGTAAAGATGGTCAATCCATCTACCTTTGCACCTTTAAAATTTAAGCGTGATTTTATCTCAATATACCAAAGAATTCAAGTACAACCTAAACTTGGCAGCACCAGTCATGTTGGGCATGTTAGGCCATACTTTTGTGAGTCTTGTGGACAACATTATGGTGGGGCAATTGGGAGCTGCAGAACTTGCCGCAGTCTCTTTGGGAAATAGTTTTGTTTTTATTGCCATGTCTATCGGAATTGGGTTTTCAACAGCTATTACGCCTTTGGTGGCTGAAGCTGATACTGAAAATAATTTCAAAAAAGGAAAATCGGCACTAAAGCATGGTTTATTCTTATGTACTGCTTTGGGAATTGTTCTGTTTTTACTCCTTTTACTGGCTAAACCCTTAATGTATATCATGGATCAGCCTGAGGAAGTCGTGGTATTGGCTATCCCTTATCTAGATCTGGTAGCATTTTCATTGATTCCATTGATTGTTTTTCAGGCCTTTAAGCAGTTTAGTGATGGACTTTCACTTACAAAATACCCAATGTACGCGACACTTATAGCCAATGTCATCAATGTGGTGCTCAATTACTTGTTGATTTTCGGGAAATTTGGGTTTCCTGAAATGGGTATCGTGGGCGCTGCTATCGGAACCTTGATCTCAAGAGTTGTGATGGTGTTTTTTATCTGGTGGGTTTTAAAAGCTCGAGATAAATCGAAAGCCTATGTCACCAATATCAAAATTTTCGTTCTGGAGTCAACCATGATTAAAAAGGTCATCAATATTGGGTTTCCAAGTGCTATGCAAATGTTTTTTGAGGTTGGTATATTCACCTCGGCTATATGGCTTAGTGGTACATTGGGTCAGAATCCACAAGCCGCCAATCAAATTGCCTTGAACCTCTCCTCAATGACATTTATGGTGGCCACTGGTTTAAGTGTCGCCGCGATGATTAGGGTGGGGAACCAAAAAGGGCTTCGAAATTTCACGGAATTGCGTCGCATAGCGATATCCATTTTTTTGTTAGGTGTTGTTTTGGCCTTTATCTTCGCTTTGGCATTTGTGCTCTTGCATAAGGTACTTCCAACCATTTATGTGGATTTGGATGATCCGCTAAACGCCATTGACACCCGTGAAGTTGTCGCCATTGCATCCACTTTGCTTTTGGTGTCTGCTGTATTTCAGATAAGCGATAGTTTACAAGTGGTTGCCCTTGGTGCGCTAAGAGGCCTTCAAGATGTTAAAATACCAACCATAATCACGTTTATATCTTATTGGATTATCGGGTTTCCAATTAGCTTTTATTTGGGAAAGGAAGAAGCTTTTGGAAGTGTCGGAATCTGGCTTGGACTTATAGCAGGACTGACTTGCGCTGCGATTTTATTGTTTATCAGATTCAATTATTTAACGAAAAAATTGATTAGGTTGGAAGTGCCTACGGTTGTAAGTGCTTAAGGTTTAGAGTTTCTGAAAAATAACGTGTAAAGGTTCCTTAAGGTTGAACTAGTGAAACTTTAAAGTTAATTCAACTGGATATGACTAATATGGAATTTGAGGTTATTTTGAAAAACGGACAGTTCAATTTGTAATTACTATAATAAACTTGTCTACCGCTTTACCATCATCAACGGAAAGTTTCAAAAAACTACGATTGGAAGCCAGGGAGCTTATGACTATTTTTACTCCAATTGCAAGTAAGTTATAAGCCAGATACTAAATAAAATTTGATACTTTTACATTCTAATTAAATTTCACCATAAAGCATATCAAATGCGTTTAACTTTAAGTACGTCAATTGTTTATAATTTTAGGCATTTTAAATGTTTTTAACTTTAGACACTTCAAATACTCCTAACTATTAACTTGAAAAACATGGAACTACCAAAATTCATTCTCGGCGACAACACAGATTATCCCGATGCCATATATATTATTCATACTGAATTTCCGCGATTCATTTTAAATTTGGAAGATGATGAGGTGGAGTGGATGGAAGAGTTTGACGAGCATGACGAAAAGGAAATTTCTTCAGAAACTGAGAATTTGATTCAGATGGCTACGGACTTTTACGATCGTGAAATTGAAAGATACAATGCCTAATGATTGATCAAATTCTACAATTAGATACCGATGTTTTTATCTATTTAAACAGTCTTGGGACCAAAACCTGGGATCCGTTTTGGATGGCTTATACTTCTAAATTCAATTGGATTCCACTTTATGCCTTGTTGCTGTATTTGATGTTTAGACAAATGCGATTAAAGGCAGTATTAATTACACTTTTGGCTGTCGCTTTAATGATCCTGGTTACGGATCAAGTGACCAATCTTTTCAAAAACGGATTTCACAGATTGAGACCTTGCCATTTGGCCGAGTTGATTGACGGGATGCGACTCGTGAAATCGAGTTGTGGAGGTCAATACGGGTTCTTTTCTGGGCATGCTTCCAATACCATGGCAGCAGCAATATTTATTGGCCTAACCTTAAAAAAACGATTCAAATATCTTATTTATCTTCTGATTGTGTGGGCGATTTTAATGGGATACAGTCGTATCTACATTGGAGTTCATTATCCTTTAGACGTGTTATTGGGAATGTTGTTTGGCGTTTTGACTGGAGCCTTGTTTTATAAGCTTAATGTCTATGCAATAACTAAATTTAAGGCCGACAAAAAGAATCAGAAAATAACGTGAAGTGATTTTTCCAGTAGAGAGATGTTGATCGCTTCGCTATCGATAGTGAAAAATTCACCATCAATTTGACTTTCATAAACGCTATGATTGGCTTGATATATTTTGATTGTCTTAGATTGATAACTCTTGGCTTCCTTTATTAAATGAGGTTTTTTAAGCAGGATCAAAAATCCGAAGTATAAGGATTTTAGCTTAGATATTTTTGAAACAATAAGAACATCCAATAAGCCATCCTGCAAAGATGCCATGGGGGTCAAACTGATCTTATAGCCCATTTCATTGGAGTTGGAAATAAATACTAAAAACGGATAGGTTTGGATTGTTTGTCCGTTAACTTCAACTCTGATTTTATTCTTATATTTTATACTCCATAGTGCTTTGAGAGAAGATTTTAAATAGCTAATTAATTTTCGCTCGTTCGAATTTTCATAGTGCCTAATGACTTGTGCATCAATGCCGATGCCCGTATTGCTGAAAAAATAATGTTCATTGACACAACCAACATCAATTTTCTTTACAGATGCTGTTTTGATAAGAGCGATGGCACGTTCAATATTTTTTGGGATCTTTAAATTGGAAGCCAAGCCGTTTCCTGAGCCCAACGGAATAATGCCCAAAGCGATTTTGGTATTGACCAAACATGAGGCTACTTCGTTAATCGTACCGTCACCACCACAGGCTACAATAATATGTGCACCTTCGGCAATGGACGATTTGGTTAAAATTTTGGCGTGCTTTTTATAATCAGATTTTTTTATAATGACCACATAATTTTCCTCATCAAAAAATTTCTTTAAAAATTTCTGATGGATTGGCTGGTTTCCGGAACCAGATACGGGATTCACTATAAAATGTATATGTTTCAAATAAGATTCCTTTTATTCCCACCTATGGGTTTTACTAGCCCAAGCCTCATAATTATTTAGTTACTGATAAACCTATTTTGCAACCGGAAATGTAGAACTATGAGATTGCGCGCAAAAGTCGGAAAAGTGGTTGAAAGATCTCAGTTTATCGATATAATTTATCAAATATTTAGCGAATTGAAATTTTAAATCATTTCATATAAATAATAACAAATAGATGTGAGACTATAAGTTTATAGGTTTTGTAATCAGATCCTTATGAGATAGAGTGAGAATATATCTGAGTTTACATTATTAATATGTATTGTCCTATCCATAGTTATACAAACGCACTATATCCAGTTATGGCTCTTCCCACAATTAACGTGTTGATCTCCTTGGTACCTTCATAAGAATAAATGGCTTCAGCATCGGCAACAAACCGTGCCACATTGTACTCCAATAAGATACCGTTGCCGCCCATGACCTCGCGCGCCTGGCTGACCACATCTCGTATCCTTAAAGAGCAAAACACCTTTGCTAAGGAGGCGTGTTCATCGGTTAGAAGACCTTGATCCTGCAATTCAGAAAGTCTATAGACCATGGTTTTCATCGCCGTTAGATTGGATAACATTTCCACCAAGTGATTTTGTATCAATTGGAATGAAGCAATTGGTTTTCCAAACTGTTCGCGTTTTTTGGTGTATTTGAGTGCATTTTCATAAGCTCCCCTTGCGCAACCTACGGCTTGCCACGCGACACCCGCTCTGGTCATCCGCAATACTTTGGCCGTATCTCTGAACGAATTGGCGTTTTGGAGTCGGTCTTTTTCAGCAATTCTACACTCCTTTAGTGTGATGATAGCATTCTGTACGGTTCTTAATGCCATTTTATCTTCTATTTTTTCGGTGGTGAATCCGGGGGTACCCTTTCTAACCAAAAATCCTTTGACCTTGTTGCTGGTTTCGTCTCTTGCCCATATAATCGTCACATCAGCAAAAGTGGCGTTCCCAATCCATTTTTTTTGACCATTCAAAATCCATTCGTCGCCTTCAAGTTTACAGGTGGTCTCCATCCCGCCCGCTACGGCACTTCCAACATTGGGTTCGGTCAGACCAAAGGCGCCTATCAATTCCATTTTTTGCATTCTTGGTAGCCATTCTTCTTTTTGTTCTTCACTTCCGCAGAGATAAATCGAACCCATGGCAAGTCCGCTGTGAACACCAAAAAAAGTGGAGATAGAGACATCCACCCGTGCCAATTCTTCGGCGATGATGCCTTCCATAATAAAAGGAAGATCAGGGCAGCCATAACCCTTATAGGCGACACCACAAATGTTTAGGGCAGCTAATTTTGGGATGATTTCCATAGGGAATTTGGCTTTTTTCCAATAGTCATTGGCAATAGGCTCTACTTCATCCTGCATAAAATTGCGGACTTTCATTTGAATGGCACGTTGTTCTTGTGTCAATTTTAAATCGAGATCGTAAAAGTCACCATCAATAGGAGGAAGCTGATGCTGTCCCTTTTTGCTTTTTTCAGTGAGCATTTTCATGAGCCCGTCGAGCTGATTATCATCGAGTTCTCCAACAGTTTTCATGATTTTAGGTAAATCTATCTTCTCTGAAATTCTACCAAGATCTTCAAAGTCAACTTCTTTCATCAGATTGATGATGGACTTAATTTTAGTGAATAATGTCATAGAGCGCTTCGGATTTAAAATTAGTTGTTGAAAAGTTAGTGATTTCCATTAGAAAAAAATACGAGTCTATGGAGATTTATATAGAATTTAACGTTGAAGGTTGAATCCCGATGGGTATCGGGAGAAGTCGAACATGAAATTGAAGTTGAAATTGAATCCCGAGGATTGTTGGGAGATGTTTTCCGTCATTTATTGTTAAAGTTTCCCGCGGATTTCGCAGATTTCCGCAGAAGCTAGTGAAGAAGAATGAGCTGATTTCATTGCTTAGGTTTGTTCTAATCTCTTCCCCAATCCTGAAAAGCTATTACTGCCAACTTCTGGCTATATTGCTAGGTCTTAGTCGAAATTTTCAAATGTTTACTTCATGAGGAAGTTGACCTGAATTGGTTCTCAGGTTTCACGGATGCGCACAAAGTATTTCATGGAGTGTTTTTGAAAACCATTTCGGGATATTTCTTTTTACACAGATTTCAGGTCGAGAAGACTAAACATCTTCAATCCACTACTACCCACGAACCTCTACCCACTACACACTAGTAAGTTATTTCGGAGAGTTACACAGATAAAAATAAGTTGCACAGAGAAATCCGTCAAATGTTCTTGGAGATTTACTTTAAACCCAGCAAGAGTTCCGCGGCAGCAAATGGTGTCGTTTCACCATTTTCAATGCGTTCCAATTGATGTTTCAATTCTTTTTTAATGGAAGGATTATTGTAAAAGTCAGTTTTTAGTCGGTCTTCAATGGTTTGGAGCAGCCAGAATTTGTTTTGTTCGTTCCGCGTATAATCAAAAAAATGGTTTTCTTTTACTAAGCTCAAATAGTCCTCAATAAGCTGCCATACTTCTGGAATGCCTTCATTTTTAAGCGCACTGGCCAACAAAACTTTGGGTTGCCATCCAGAATCTTTAGGCGGGTAGAGGTGGAGTGCCCGATTGAATTCAACTTTAGCGGTTTTGGCGTTTTTGAGATTGTCGCCATCTGCCTTGTTGATGACAATAGCATCTGCCATTTCCATGATGCCGCGTTTAATGCCCTGCAATTCGTCTCCCGCACCGGCCAATTTCAACAATAAAAAGAAATCGACCATACTGTGGACTGCCGTTTCACTTTGCCCAACGCCTACGGTTTCGATCAAGATGGTATCGAAGCCAGCGGCTTCACAGAGAATAATAGTTTCCCTACTTTTTCGAGCCACACCGCCAAGCGAAGTACCAGAAGGTGAGGGTCGGATAAATGCGTTATCGTCCTTGACCAAATCTTCCATTCGGGTTTTATCGCCCAGAATAGAGCCTCGGCTCAAAGTGCTACTCGGATCTACGGCCAATACGGCAATGTGCTTTCCTTTAGAAGTCAAATATGTACCAAAAGTTTCAATGAAAGTGCTTTTTCCAACCCCCGGAACACCTGTAATGCCAATCCGGATTGATGAATTGGCATAAGGCAGACATTGCTGTATGATTTCGTTGGCTTTTTTTAAATGCTGGGGATTGGTGCTTTCCACCAAAGTTATAGCCCTACTGAGCGCAGTACGATTTTGGGCTAATATACCTTTGACCAGTTCAGCTACAGAAGGTTGTTTTTGACGTTTGTTCTTAATGGCAGCGATAGCACTTATGTTGGTCGTTTCAGGTTCAGAAACACCTTCATTTTCTTGTAGTGCTGAAGTTTTACCTTTTTCGCTCAAAATATTTAAGATTTAGCCTATTGTGGTTGGTCGTTGCTGATTTCCAAAGGGACTTCTATTTTGGTTTGGTCCCATGCCATGGTCATTTTTAAAACATCTACGGTATTGTCAAAAGCGATGGTGAACTGTTCTACGGTACTGTCAATATCTATGACAGGTACATCAATTTCCAAAAGATCGTATTTTGGTTCGCGCATTGGTCGCATTTGGTCGTCAACACCCCACGGATATTGCTTAGTATTAAAATAAACTTTCCAAAGGCTGTCGTTAGGTACAGTCCAAAGCGTATAAATACCCTTAGGTACAGAAATCCCATCAATAATTAGAGTTTTATTGGTCGTAAATGTGGTTGCCTCGTTAGCTCCTGTACGCCACACTTTGTTATAAGGTACCAAAGCACCAAATACCTCTCGCCCTTTTTTATAAGGTCTGTTATAGAGTACTTCCAATTTGGTGTCATTTAATTCAAACTTTACGACATCTTTTGGACTTACTCGTTTCGAGAAAATATCTTCAACAAAATAGGAATATAAAAATAAGCCAGCTGCCACGAAGGCAAGGATAATTAAAAGGCGTTTTAAAAACGTATTCATAAATAATGGATCATAAATTTGAAACTTGGGTTAAATATAATTATAAAAGATTGCTCCTTAAAGCACTTAACGTTGTTTTATGGAAAGTTGGTATTCTTTTTTGAAAAGAATGCTTAAATCAGCCCCAGCTCGTACTCTTAAAGGTGTTTTGGAGAGAATCATCAAAACCCAAAGGGAGTTTTAAATGTCGCAGTTAAAGAAACAAAAATGTCTAAAATGACCGATTTGAAATGCTTAATTCTGTCATTTGATGGTGTTGATTAGGTTTTAATTATAGTCTTCAACATAGTATGCTTATGGGACCAGCTTAAATTCAGTATTAAAAAAAACTGCTCGAAAGCAGCTTTGATTAGCTTTTCCGAGCAGTTATTATAATAAATAGGTGATTATTGATTCTTAATCATCCAACAAATCAATGTGTGCCTTGAAAGCTTCTTTAATTGCATCTGCCAAATCATTGTTACCGTCCAGATCTTCTGGACTAATTGTAATCACCCCATCACCATCACCATCAGTGGCGGTAGAAAGATCTACCATGCCTAATACGGCGTTGAGATCAAAGTTGATGACAACTTCTTTTGTGTCATTGTTGATGATCAGCTTTTGTTCGCTGTCTTCGTAATCAATTTCGATTTCGTCTTCAAAATCATGCCAGAAAACAAAAGCTTGGCCATTGATTTCTCCGGTCAACTGCATACTTTTACCAAACAGGTCAGAGTTGGGATTTTCACTTTTATCAAATTCAAATTCAATTTCTTCGTAGATACCGTTTGGAATTTCGATGTCTACCAACTGAATGCTGTTACCGGATAAAAGATCGATTTCAAAAGGGCCTTTTAGCTCGATATCATCATCACTATCGTAAAAACCGTCCTGGAGTTCCAGTTCAATTTCTTTGAAATTCACTAAAAACTTCCCAAGATTCACGTTATCAGTACCTCTATTGGCTACTGGGATATAACTTGCTTTGGCAGCAATTTTTAAATTGCCTTGATTAGGGGCTTTTGTTGCATCATCATCCGATGAACAGGCCGTAAATACAGTTGCCAGGGACAGTGCAACAACGCCAAATTTCATTTTTTTAAATACATTCATAGTTTTAAACTTTATAGGTTATACTAAGGTTAACGACTTAAAATGTAAATATTACTTTACAAATGTTAAATATATCTGAAAATTGTTGGTCACAGTGGCCTCTCTTTTCAATATTACGGGATTTGAGTAGAGAAAAAATCGCAATGTAAATCGTAGTTTAATGTATGACAGAGTTTTATGATAGAATTATTATTCAATTAAAATGTTATAGGCTAGTAATTTATGTCATATTTACCCGTACTTTTGCGCCCTCAAATAAAATTTTGAAATGAAGCGCATAAATGAATACAAGAAACTCTTTGGAGTGGAAAACGAAGTTGAATTAAAGACTTTAAAAAAGAGTTACCGTGATTTAGTGAAAGAATGGCATCCTGATAAATTCCAAAATGGCGATGCTCTGCAGGAAGAGGCTGAAGTACAAAGCCGAAAGATAATCGATGGGTATCATTTTCTTGTGAGCATAGCTCCAGAAACCATTGCATCTAATAAAGATAGTTACACAGAAACGATTACCAATTCAGGTATTGCAGATTATACGCACAAAGGCCTATTGCTGGAAATCACCTTTCAGGATGGTTCTACTTATGAGTATTTTGGCGTGACCAAACAAGTTTACATCAAAATGATCAATAGCGATAAATTAAATCGATTTGCGAAACGTAACATTTATGCTAATTACACTTATAGAAAGTCGAAAAGAACTCTTGAGCCTGCTCAATAGGAAGATCGACACATCGTTTCGCGATTAAATCCTGCGAAAAATGAAATTGAATTTGCAAAAGGGAACACAGTTATTTTAAACGTGTTCCCTTTTCTTTTTATGTGACTCCCACCTGTGGGTTTTAATTAGTGAAACTCAATTTTTAAAAACTGCGAGCAATACAATAAAAATTGATAGCCATCGGGATAATCCCTCTTTCCAGCGGGATCTTCGGGTTTAGTTTCCCGAGGCTCTGCCTTGTTATTTTAATTTGAATACCTGTTAAGCGCTGCCCGCCCATGCCGGTCGGACGGGCCCCGAGGTTCTTGATTTTAATAAGCAATAAACCTTTTCTTTAAAATTTCCCAAAAATAAAACCTCTCTAAATAATGGAAATTGAATTTAACAGTTAGGCTGGAGCTGAACCATTGTTTATAGTTTGGTAAACCCCAAAACATACCTATTAAGCCTTGAGACTGAGTGTTTTTGAAGAAATTAAAGTTTTTATTCAGATTGTAAATGCTTATTTTGCATTAAATCTCTCTATTATGAAAAAAACACTTACCATTCTGTCGCTCGTAATTTTACTGTTTGGAACTTCCTGTTCTGTAGTTCAGAAAAACACCTCAAATAAGGATGATGGCAAAATAGATATTGTTTTTGTACAAGTCAATGATGTTTATGAAATAGCGCCATTAGCAGGTGGAAAAGAAGGTGGAATCGCACGTGTAGCTAGCTTAAAAAAACAGGAAAAGGAGAAAAATAAAAACACCTTTCTGGTCATGGGTGGCGACTTTATGAGTCCGTCTATATACAATAGCTTGAAACATGAAGGGAAGAGCATTCGCGGCAAGCAGATGGTAGAAGCATTAAATGCTGCTGAGATGGATTTTGTCGTTTTTGGAAATCACGAATTTGATATTAAGGAAAGTGAACTTCAGTCACGAATTGACGAATCAGAGTTTACTTGGGTGTCTTCAAACACATTTCATAAAACAGGTTCTACGGTTCAGCCTTTTTCCAAGAATTCAACCGCACCTTTTCCGGAAACTTACATTTTAAATGTCACAGATGCCGATGGTACCCAAGCGAAAATTGGTATTATCGGGCTTACCCTCCCTTTTAATAAAGCGTCTTATGTACAGTATACTGATCCTATAACAACCGCTAAGAGGTTGTATGCTCAACTAAAAGATTCTGTGGATGTGGTTATCGCTTTAACGCATTTGGATCTTGAAGACGATATCAAACTCGCTCAGGAAATTCCGACCTTAGGATTAATTATGGGCGGCCATGAGCATGATATGCAGTTTGAAAAAGTAGGCGATGTGTACATTACGAAGGCCCACGCCAATGCGAAATCGGCTTATGTAAATACCTTGAGATTAAATAAGAATACAGGTGAATTAAAAGTGTCTCCAAAGCTAAGATATATTAATGAGAGCATAGCGCTTGATCCTCAAACCAATATCATAGTTAAAAAATGGGAGGGAATTGCGAATGCAAATTACAGTTCCTTAGGATTTGACGCTGCGGATATTGTTATAGAAAAAAGTGAGCCACTTGAAGGCAGAGAAATTGTAATCAGGTCGCAACCAAGTAATCTGACCGAACTTGTGGCAAACGCTGTTCAGGTCGCTGCGCCTTTAGCTGATATCGTGCTTATCAATGCGGGAGCAATTCGTGTTGACGATATTTTGTATGCACCAGTGACTCAATATGACATCTTGCGAGCCATGCCTTTTGGTGGAGAAATTAGAGAGGTGGATATGAAGGGAAGTTTACTAAACAAGATTTTGGAGATAGGAGAAAGTAATAAAGGAAGTGGAGGTTATCTCTTGCGTAATTCAACCATAAAGAAAACGGATGATAAATGGGCTATTGGGGAAGATGAAATTGAGGATAGTAAGGTATATAGGGTAGCCATGTTGGGTTTTCTGCTTACGGGTATGGAGACAAATTTAGATTTTCTAAAAGAAGATCATCCTGAAATCGTCAAAATATATCCCATTGAAACCTCTATTGATCATCCTCAATCTGATATCCGATTGGCACTCGTACATTATTTAAAAAGTTTAAACAATTAGAGATTGAGAAAGACAATGAAGACTGATTTTCGATGATCATTTGCATTGCAGTAGAGCCGCATAAAAAACTTATGTTAAATTTTTATCCAGCATCAAGAGACGTCTAAAATTTTTGTATATTTATATGACAATCATATCGGGGTGCTTAAATCTTTAAACATAGCTGAGAAAAAACCCGTATAACTTCAAAGGGGATAATGCCAAAAGAAGGAATATGATTTGCAAAGGGAACAATGTTATTATAACTTGTTCCCTTTGTTTTTACTAAAATCTTATTAATGAATTAATTGATTATCATACCAATTGGATATTTTAACATTATAAAACCTCTCAATTAAAATTAAACTTCATGAACATTACAGCTTCTTATACTGATCTCTATCAACTGACCATGGCTCAAGTCTATTTCAAAACCAAACCCGATGGGCGAGCGGTCTATGACTATTATTTTCGAAACAATCCTTTTAACGGTGGTTATTCCATTTTTGCTGGATTGGAGGACGTTTTGAATATCCTTGAAACTTTAAAATTCTCTTCTTCCGATTTGACCTATTTGGAGCAACATGGATTTGAAAGCAGCTTCTTGGATTATTTAAAAGATTTTCGATTCCGAGGGAATATCTCTTCAAGTTTGGAAGGTGATGTTGTTTTTCCAAACCGTCCGATTCTGCAGGTTGAAGCGAATATTATAGAGGCACAGATCATAGAAACGCTTTTGCTGAATATTCTCAATTTTCAGACCTTGATTGCTTCAAAGGCCAGCCGAATCCGTCATAGTGCAAAAACAGAAATGCTTTTGGATATGGGACTGCGCCGTGCTCATGCTACTGGTGGATATTATGCATCTCG
The DNA here is from genome assembly GCF_017581925.1 of Gelidibacter pelagius. Lineage (GTDB taxonomy): Bacteria > Bacteroidota > Bacteroidia > Flavobacteriales > Flavobacteriaceae > Gelidibacter > Gelidibacter pelagius. Next base: position 252,843 of record NZ_JAGEVG010000003.1, read on the forward strand.
CGCTGCTATCATTGGTGGTTTTGACAGCACAAGTAATGTCAAGGCAGCTGAGGATTATGACATTCCCTCTTCCGGAACCATGGCCCATTCATTTATACAGAGTTATGAAGATGAATTACAGGCCTTTCGAGATTTCGCAAAAATACGACCAAAGAATTGCGTCCTTCTGATTGATACCTACAACACGCTTAGAAGTGGATTGCCCAATGCGATTACAGTGGCCAAAGAGATGGAGCGCAGTGGAGCGCAGTTGTTGGGTGTCAGATTGGATAGTGGAGATTTGGCTTATCTCGCAAAAAGAACGCGTATAATGCTGGATGACGCCGATTTGAATTATGTGAAAATTGTCGCCTCAAACCAATTGGATGAATACGTCATAAAAAGTTTAAAGGATCAAGGAGCGCCTATTGACATCTTTGGTGTGGGAACTAATTTGGTCACCGGAAAACCTGACGCTTCGATAGATGGGGTCTATAAGTTGTCTGAATACAATGGCGAACCACGAATCAAACTTTCTGAAAATATCATTAAGGTTTCGCTTCCATCTAAAAAACAAGTTTACAGAATGTTGGACAGGAATGGTATGTTCTACGGAGCAGATGCCGTTGCTGTTTTTAATGAGGAAAATGTAACACGAATGGAGCATTCCTTCGATGCTAATAAAAGCTTAGAACTTACCCGTTTTGAACATGAACCGTTGCTTCAAAATGTAATGGAAAACGGTAAAAAAGTAATGCCGGCGCGAACTGTCAGTGAAATTGCAGCGTATTCAAAATCCCGATTGGAGAAACTACCTGAAGAATACAAGCGTTTTCAGAATCCGCACATTTACAAAATAGGTCTGAGCACAGATCTCAAGCAAGAACGTGATAGGTTGGTATTAAAACACAAGTTTTAAATTAGTGAAACTTAATTTTTAAAAACTACAAAGCAATACATCAAAAATTGATAGTTGTCCAGATACCTATCGGGATAATCCTACTTTTCAGCGGGATCTTTTGGGTTTAATTCCCCGACGCTCTGTGTTGGAGTTAAACAAGTATTTCTAATTTGATACTTCGTAACCTTTGGTCGAGGTAGTTCATTTCGGATAAATTTTTCAGACATCTTGATACAGTAATGTCACTGATAACCACTAATAATTACGTCTGGTATATTTAAGATTGTCGAAATTGTTGTTTAAAAATTAGTGAGTATTCGTGTCTAAAATAAATGTTTGCTATAAAATGTTTAACCTATTATTCCGGGACTTTGGGTTGTCGAAAACAGGATGTTTAATTAACTTTACGGAAAAGCTTATAATAATAAATTAAAATGAAAACACTTCTTATAATTGATGTTCAGAACGATTTTATGCCTGGAGGTTCGCTTGCGGTTCCGGATGGTGATAAAATCGTTTCGGTGATCAATGACATTCAGCATAAATTTGATTTAGTGGTCGCGGCCCAGGATTGGCATCCGCAGGATCATGTGAGTTTTGCCTCCAATCATGCGGGGAAATCCCATTTTGATGAGATAGAAATTCACGGAAAACCACAAACGCTATGGCCAGATCATTGTGTACAGGGCACCGAGGGCGCTAAGTTCCATCAGGATCTTGACACTCAAAAATGGGAGGCGATTTTTAGAAAAGGAACGGATAAGGAAATTGACAGCTATAGTGCCTTTTATGACAATGGCCATTTGAAGTCGACGGGATTGACCGGTTATTTAAAAGAGAAAGGCGTGTCCCAACTTTTTTTATGTGGGCTTGCGGCAGATATCTGCGTTTACTTTTCTACTTACGATGCCTTTAAGGAAGGTTTTGCTTGTTTCTTTATTGAAGATGCTTCTCAGCCATTGGATCCAAAAAAATATGAAGAATTAAAAAAGGAGATGGAATATCTGGGCATACAGATGATCTCTTCTGAAGATATTTAGTTGAGAATTTATAACCAATATTAAACCTCTCAGGTTTTCAAAACCTGAGAGGTTTTTTAATGTAAATATTTAAGGGTTGGTGTTTTAAATAAATATTAACCAACTTTCCTTTTAGGCTTTCGCACTCTTATATAAGCTATGACCGATACTACAATAACAACCGCCGTTAGAATATAAATAAATTTCGGAACAGGGATAGGGTCACCCGCAGCATAACTATGTAAGCCTGTTAAATAGTAGTTCACCCCAAAAGAGGTCATAATAATGGAACCGAAAGCAAACACACTTGCGACATTCAGGGTAAAGCGACTTTTAAGTGCCGGAACCAGTCTTAAGTGTAACACGATCGCATAGATAATGATTGAAATCAATGCCCATGTTTCTTTAGGGTCCCAAGCCCAATATCGGCCCCAGGATTCGTTTGCCCAAACGCCACCTAAAAAGGTACCGATAGTCAATACAAACAAGCCTATGGTCATTGAAATCTCGTTGATATACGTAAGTTCTTTTATGCGGATATCAATTTTGTAGGCGTTGCTCTTCGTTCTAATGATCATTAAAATCAAGGCCATAAAACCTAATACCGCGGATAATGCCAGCGGCGCATAACTACTGACAATCGTGGCAACGTGAACCTTGAGCCAAAACGACGATTTTAAGACCGGCATTAAATTGGTGATCTCCGGGTTTAACCAATCGAGGTAACTTACAAATAGGAGAGACCCTGTGAATAAGGTTGCCAATGGCAATGAGAAATCAGACTTTCTAAAGGTCATCAATCCGCAGAGCATCAATACCCACGCTACAAAAACCATCATTTCATAGCCATTACTCCATGGTGGATGTTGTGCAATATACCAACGTAGCAGAATGTTTCCTGTAAATATCAAGAAACTGATCAATGAAATTAACACGAGAATATCCCAAAGAATATTTATAAATCGTTTTTGAACAAATATTTTTGAAAGCGCCAAGACCAGCATGATCAAACCAATAGTAAAAAAGGTCTGAAACAACCAAAAATTAAGATTCATTTGGTTATACCACAATTCGGCTTCAATCCGTTCTTCAGAAGGGATGATGTGTTTCCCCAATGTAGATTGATAGGTGTCTATATAAGAAAGTTTATCAGTAGCGCCTGCCAAATTATGGGCGGCGATATCGTTAAAGTAGGTTCGTGTAATATTTTGAACAAACACACCGTCTTCTGGTGGGAAGTCGTTAAAATGATGGGTGTAACTGAACCATTTATCGGATTCATCTAAACTATTCGGAAAAATATTTAAATAATTGCCAGAAAAAATATTGAATAGAATATTGAAGCGCTCATCAACTCTGATGACTTCTTTATCAAACTCGTTTTGTTCGGCAGGTTTTTTGGCATGTGCCTCTTCAGCCATTTTCGACAGGACATAATCGCCCTCTGGATTGATCAAATGATCAAAGGAGATATAGCCGTCTTCTGTGATTTTAAGGGGTTTGAAAAAATCGCCTCCTTTAATGGCTTCTATTTTGATGACAGGAATTTTCTGCCATGCTCCAGGGGAAACATGCATCGCCAAGAAGACTTGATTGGCATCCAGTTTAATTTTTTCGTCACTCGCTTTATAGGTAAACGTAGTTTTACCATAGATTTTACGTAAAAACTCTGAAGCTAAGGTATTGATAGGTTTGATTCTTCCATCGATGTCCTGGACCAAAATACGTCCGAATAAATCTGAATGTTGTTTGTCAATTTCTTGAGCTTTTACCAATTCAGTTACAGAAGGTATCGAATCCTTTTGCATCGGCGCTTGCGCAGATGTTGTCAAGGAACTAAATAGCGCAATCAGAAGAATAGTGGTGATTTGTTTCAGTTTCTTTAGTTTTTTGCTAATGATGGTAAAACGCGTACTTTTTCCGAAGAGGGTAAAAAACATTCCAATCATCAGTAAAAAATAACCAATATAGGTTGTAGCTGTGCCCAAGACGTCATGATTTACGGCCAATAACGTACCTTTTTCGTCCGTGTCATAACTGGCCTGATAAAATCTATAGCCGCCATAATCTAAAACATTGTTCATATAGATCCGAAAGGGCATTTCAGTATCACCATCCAAAACAGTGACTTCACTGGCGTAGGATGATGGACTTTCAGAACCGGGATAGCGCTCCAATTGAAAATCATTTAACTTGATAGCGAAGGGGATTTCTATGGGCATTGCGCCATAAGAAAAACTGAGGTTTATGCCATCTACATTAATTTCATGAGTGGTAGGTAAAAATCCTTTTCTGTAAAGAAGCATGACTTCTTCGGTTTTATCCCCAACGCTCACATTTAGCACAACGGCATCGTCCTTTGTTGGGTCGTTGTCCTGTGGCTTTTCTGAAGTGCTGGTCAATTTCATACTGCCTTTCGCATGATAGGAAAGTGGTACAAAAGATAAATCCCCTTGTCTGTATAAGGTTTTAAGCGACATGGGCTGAAGGGAATCTCCTTTGATGACCCCTGCTTTTTGATCGGCCATGACGAAAAAATCGAGTGGGTGAGGCGCCCAAATCTTAAATTCACCGTTTTCTTCGGTAATATTAATGATCCCTTCTTCTTGCGCTTCAAATCCTACTTTGTGCTTGTGGGGACCGATAACTTCTACCTCTCCTTTGTTTAGAAAAAGCGTTTCTCTACCGTTGCCAGAAGTGGTGACCATCTGTAATAAAGGAATTCCCTTTTCTGGATCATCTACAATTTCCGGTAGTGCATCTGCAACAAATTCTTTTAAGGAAATCGTAACAGGCGTGTCTTCTATATCTGTATTGATAGTGAAGCTATTATCATTGAGCGGGGAGAATTCTTTCTTCTTTTGAAGGTGTCTTGTTTTATTTCCGTTGGAGATATGGACTTGTAAATAGTTTTTATCTGAAATAATGGTTTTGGAACTTTCACCTTCTCTAATCCGCATGATGCCACCATACGAATCATAGCGCGTAATTCCGGCTCCAATGATTATAATGATGAAGGAGAGATGAAAAAGGAGGATGGCCCATTTGTCCTTTCGCCATAGGTTATATTTGAAAGTGTTGGCAAGAAAGCATAAGGCTAAGCCTACCATGACCAATTCAAACCAAAGGGCATCATAAACTTTGATCCAAGCAGTGTCTGTGCCGAAATCATTCTCCATAAATGTTGCGGTGGCCATGGCCACCGCAAAGATTAAAAGTAAAAGTAAGGCTAAAATGGAAGACGAAAAGAAACGATAAATTAATTTCATAGGGAATGATGTGGCTTTTCAAAGAAGCCGTTATAGAGAGTTGTTGATCCGTTTATGGATGTAATTATTTTTTGGTGCTTACTACTTTATCGGAACCCATTTTAGCTTCGCGGGCTTTTGCCTCTTCCAGCCATTTTGGTAGCGTATTCGATTTGAATTTTTCCTTGTCTTGTCTAAGTTGATCCATATCAAGTCCGATGTATTTCTGCGCTTTTGCTTTCGTTGAAATATCTGGCATTGCCACAGGCTCATTATGTCCTAAAGTGGCTAAGAGACGTACTAACATGACTCGTGCTTCTTGTGCTTCAGCAAGACCGCTACCCAATACACGTCCTATTTCCACAGGCGAATGGAAAGACCCACCATGAGACGCTGCAGTATAATCCCAACGCCATTGTGCGTGACGAATGCTCATCAAAATATCTTTCATTTGCTCTTCTGTAGCCCCAAGCTCCCAGGCTTTTCCAGCTTCAATATGTGCTTTTACCAAGACGTCTTCTAATTTGATTCTGTTTTCATTGGATTTTTGTTGTCTCTCATAGACGTTGGCAATAAGTTTTGCTGTTTCTTCTCTATGACACACTTGACATGAGTTGGCGACATTGTTTAAAGGCGATTGTAAATGGTGATCAGTAAACTTTTGTCCACCTTCACTCTTATACGGCATGTGACAATCGGCACATGATACGCCACGGTCGGCATGAACTCCTGTAAGGAAAATTTCATAATCTGGATGCTGTGCTTTAAGCATTGGTGCTTTACTGATGGCGTGTGTCCAATCAGAAAATCCAATATCATCATAATACTTTTCCATATCCTCAACCGCAAATCCGTTTTCCCAAGGGAAAGTCAGGTAATTGGTGCCTTCATGTCCTGGTTTGTTTTTGTTGAAATAATACTCTACGTGGCATTGTGCACAAACTAATGAGCGCATTTCTTGGTGGGTGGACTTGTTGATATCCTTGCCCATCGCCTGAAAAGCTTCAACCAGTGCCGGTCTTGTAATGCGCAGCTTCATATTGTTCGGGTCGTGGCAGTCCGCACATCCGATTGGGTTGACGACTTCCGACACGTTTTCTGCCCAAGTACCGGCATAGAACTCCCCAACACCATGCTCATCCATCAATCGTGGTACGTCTGGACCTTTACATGCCCAACAAGTAGCTGGCATTGGACCATCTTCTTTATTCTCAGGTGCTCCAGATCGCAAGCTATTATGAAGGTCATCTATGGCATAAAAGTGACCACGGCCTTGATTGTAATCTTTTGAAAATGCATATCCAGCCCAAAGTAAAACCATTCTCGGATCTTCCTCCAACATATCAACCATGGCAGAACCACCTTGGTACGAACGGAAGCTCGTATCGGCTGTTTGCATGTATGATTGGTACTCTCTTGGATAATTTTTACCCCATTCCTCATTTCTAGGTTCATTTTTCCCAATGACAACGCTAGGTACATATTTGTACTTCGCCTCACTTTTCCTGTTAATGATACTGGATGCAAGCAGTCCTAATAAAAAGACGACTACAATTGTGACGATGAAGAGAACTTTATTTTTCATAATAATTACGGTTTATTGTGCTTCAATTTCTTTTGCTAACCACTCCGGGATGACCATTTCATCAAGATCGGTTGGTAATGGAGCGATATTATATTTTACTGTCGATAGTCCGTGGATACGACCGTGTGGCACTTCTTGATGACAAGACCAGCAGGCTCTTTCAGTGCGGTTTTCTCTATGATTATCAAGCCAGCCATCATATTTAACTTCTGTAACTTGCTGGATATGGCATCTGATACAGTTGTTTTGGACAACTTCTTCTGAGGCTTCACGCATCGTGATGACATCTGGCTCTGCTCTGGCGGTGAAGACTGCGGAGTGATACAATCCATCTTTTGCCTTAAAGTAATAGGAGTTAAAAATATTATCCTGCGGCACGTGGCAGCCGTTACAGGACACCCATTCTCTATGAGAACTGTGCATCCAACTATTATAAACTGGCGTCATGACATGACAGTTTACGCAGGCTTGCGGATTATCTGACAGGTAAGATACCACTTCGGCTTCACGCATTAGGAAAAAACCCATACCCATAACAACGGCAATTGCAAAAACCGCAAAAGTGCGCCACGAAGAGCCTTTTTCTGGAAGTATTTTAAAATTAAACTTCATACTAATGTGAATTGTATGTTAAAAATAATCAAATGGATTGGTGGCTTAACTGATATCCATCATATTTATTTAAAAAAGTAAATATGAAAATCGTACAAGCATAAATCGTAACTGAGAAGTTAAGCGATTGATTATTTTTTGCGACGACTTTTAATTTCTTAATCTGTTAATATTCTGTATCTAAGATGGGGAATTATTTTGTTAAAGATAAATAATGAGTCTATTTTATCTTCATTTTTAGCTGATTTAGAATCGTTCTAAAAAAACAGAACAGCCTTAACTAGTTTTATTTTTTATTAAGAAATCAGCTACTTGGAAAATTTAAAATGGAGTTGCTGGTACTTTCATCGGATTTTACTTTGTACCCGCTCGTATCTTTCGCAATTTTCTATTTCCAAGTTTAAATTTGACTTTTAGCTTTTGTTTTCTTGTTTTTTTACTGTTTTTATCTTGAACAATTTGCAAAAAGAATTTAGCTCCAGCATCCTCGTAGGTCGTTTTTTCTGGCAATAACAAACCGTCATTGCTTTTGAGGTTTTTCCATGGCACCGATAACCAGATATTCATATATTCTTTCAACTTTAATCGGCCTTCGGCAAACAAGTGTATGGCCGACGACTGAATTTCTGTTTTCGGGATCATTATTTCACCATCCTTAATTTCTAAAGTTTGGACAATAGGTTGGAATCTTAGGTTTTTAAAGCGCTCTGCCTTCATCAGCGGAATAGCTTCCATGAGGGGTTTATAATTATAGAGTGCTAAGTTTTCCAGTTCAAAATGAAGAACGCCATTCATGGAATCCATGTTGAGTTTCCCTTGTTCATCCAATGATGCGGTTGCTTTTAAAGTGTAATTTAAGAGGCCCCTAATGCTGTCAGCCTGCTTTAAATCTTCATTATTGAAATAATTGACACTATTTAGAAACTCATGAAGTTCAATATCATCGACGTCAATTTCGATTGCAACTGGAGTGTTCACGGCATTTTCAATTCCTAAAGCGAGGTCTAATGATAGTGTGCCTCCAAAACTATCGAACTGCATATCTTCAATCATTAAATTATTTTCTTCAAATAGGAGTTCTGAACCAAAATTGGTGATATTGAATTTATCGTGTTTTAGGGTGTCAATTTCGATGGCTATGGCAGGGTAAAATGAGCTGTTGATCTCTACCATGGTGGTTTTCCACTTTTGGAGATCAAAAGAAGTCGTATCCGTTGGTTGGGTATTCAGGCTTGAAGATGCAATAAACTCCTTGATATGTGAGGTGTCTAGATACGGCGCATGGATGGAAAAGCTGGAACTATGCTGATTGATATCCTGTGGCCCATTGATAAATCCTGAAAAATTGTCAATTGTTCCTGAGAAATAGACCTCACTTTTCCCTGGTAATCGAATATCAAGCGTTTTGAGTGTCGCTACATCGTTGTTTATTTCAACATGCAAACTATCTACTGGAATTTGAAGCCCGGCCGCTTTGAATTCTACAGAAGTCCCCGCCATTTTTAGATCACCAAATCCCTCGGCATTCAACAACTTCAAATCTTTGGACTCTGCTTTGTAGTTCCCGATAAATTCAAAATCACCCGATTTAAATACGAAATTGGTGGTCTTCAAATAATCATTCAAGTCTTCAGATTTTCCTTTCACCTTCACCGAAAAATCAAGATCAAACGGATTGTCCTTCGACAGCTCAACATGCGTGGAATGCGCAATGATTTCACCATAAACATTGGCCACGGTCTCTTTAAAATGGACATCCAAATGGTTCAATTTAAGAATGGAATCATTTTCAAAAAAGATTTGGGAATTGATGTTTTCTGTGATCAAGTCTTTGTACTTTAATGAATCCACAGCTATCTGAATCTCTGGATTGAACCTGTTGATATCTTTAAATATGGTATGTAATGCCTTTTTGTTTTTTTGGACGTTTAACTTGTCTTCCTTCTTTAAGGAACTTATGGTTGCCAGCAATTCATCGCCGTCAATAAAAGGTGCGGTAAGGTTTAAAGACACAGAGCTGGCCCCTTCTTTATCATCCAATAAAAAAATCGGAAATTGTTTGATGCTTCCATCGAGATTTATGGAATGCACGTCATCAATCTCCACATTAAATTCCTTAAGTAGAATATTTGAATTATTAACAAAAAGGGACAAAGAATCAATAATGATGTCTATTTCAGCAGGCTCATAGTGGAGATTGGTATTGGTCAAGGTCAGATCACCTCTGGCATTATTTAGAAGCTCACTGAGTTCTTTTACATTGCCGGTAACATGTCCGTTAAACTTAAAATCACCTGAATCTATCCGGAACAGTTGAATATTGAACAAATCCTTAAATACAGAGATGGGACCACTTGAACTCGCTTCAGCATTCATAAAAACGGCATCTTTCAATTTGCTTTGTGGACCATGGACCCTAACATTACCTTTCAGATTGGTTATTGCTTCATCATATTTGAAGTTAAAGTTCTTGAGCAGGATAGTTTCTGAATTGATCAGCTCCATATTCGAGCTTAAGTCGTTTATCACCACATCATTATACCTTAAGGAGCCGACATTGATATTAAACTGCGGATGAAATTGGCTGTAAATGGCATCAAGGGTTTCATGGAGATTTCTTCTGTCGTCCACCGGCGTATTGGTCTTTGGTACGAACCGTTTCGCCATGGCAATCACATCATTGACATTTAGGTTTTTAGAGTTCAATGAGATCTGACTCGTCGTGGGAACTGTAGGCGTCTTGGATAGAATCCCAGCAATATTTTTTAGGTTTCCCTTAAATACTAAATCTTCACCATTGGGGAGGTTGATGGTCAGTTCCTTTAAAACTGAGTTTTCCCTTTCCAATGATACCGTAATAGATTGTACAGGCAATTGGAGCCCATTTTTTTTAAGGACGACCCGTGTATTGTTCAGATTGAATAGACCCGTAGCTTTGTTTAGAAATTCGAAAGGGTTTTGGATGTCTCCAGAAAAGTGTGCATCCAAAAGAAACTTTCCACCCTTAAAATCAAAATTGTCGGTTTCAATAATCGCTGCCAAGTCTTCATTAGCGCCATTTAATCGCACATTGGCGTCGATAAAATTTAAGGCTTCCGGTGTGCTTTGGAAATAGGAATTATGGATAGCAACCTCTATGGTCTCTAATTTCGCATGAATGGTATCAAAGCTTATTTTGAAATCTTTTACAGATTTTTTTTGTCTTAAACTATCAGTATTATAAAGATCATTGGTCAGGTTGCCACTAAAAGATGTCTTCTTAAAATGGAATTTGTCAGCAATGGCCACCTCGTTATTTGCTGTAGAAAATTGAGCATCTATATCAGGATTATTGCCATAGGCGAATTTGCCCACTAGTCTGAGATTAGTTGCAAGAGGATTTTGGATCTCATAACTTTTGAGTTTTTCCGAAATGTTATCCGTAAGTAAACCTTTAATCGCTTTAAAATCTGTATTGGGATTTTGCAGTTCAAACCTGTATTCCGTGATGTCCGAAAGATCAAAATCGGCACTTAATTGAAAGGTCTGGTCATCAATTGCGAGTGGGAATTCTGGAACTTCTATATGGTCATTCTCTAAATCCACAGTAAATTTATAGACGCCTTTTACTATGGCACCATTGAAGAAACTGCCTTTAGTGGTGTTGAACCCTAAATTGTTGACGGTGATATCCATATTGGAGTTTCCCTTTAACTTTAAATCATCTCCTTTAAATGTCCCTTTGATTTTATGAATGTGAAGATTGAAATATTTGTTTAAAACACTATCCTTGGTAACGTATTTGACATTGTCCAATAAGATATCCGCACCCGTAGGATTGACCCAGCCAGGCAGCTGAAAACCTTTTTGTCTTGCTTGTTGCTTGTCTTTTTTTAGTTGCTGGTGAAATGCTAAGGGTTTTTTTGAGATGACTTCTGAATGGAATTCGGCATTCTTGATAGCGATGTTTTTAAAAACAATCTGGCCCCTCAATAATTTTCCGGCACCTATGACCAACTTGGCTTCATCGATTTGAAGACTTGACACCTGATCAGAAATTGAATCTCTATTGGTGTGCGTGATGTCTTTGAGCGTAAAACTCACATTCGGGAAACCACTCAAGAAACGGGCATTTACTTTGCCAATGGTCAATGTTCCTGAGGTGTTTTCAGCATACCACGCTTGCAGCACGTCAATAACACTATCCCGATTGAGCCAACCAATGGTGAAAAGACCGATGGGCAATAGCATGATAACTATTAAACCTATAGCAATTCTTTTAAGCCATTTTTGCTTTGTAGATTTTTTGGTCTTGCCTATTGGGGTTTTCAAAGTTGAAATTTATGGAAAAGTAAGGAGAAAATTTGGGCTATTAAGCCTTGTGTATGGAATATATTTCATCAGTGATGGAACTGACTCCACTGCCGGTTCAAATATAAAAAGGTTATCTTAATTATTAAGACAACCTCTTTTTTATTTCGATCTGATTTATCGATTTGCTTATTTTGAAAAAGCATAAGTGACACCTACTTGAAACATGTTGCTTTTTATGTTTCCTGCACCGACTTCTTCTTTATTCATGTCTGAAAGATCCCCGGTATATCTTACACCTAACTTTAAGCCTGGTGCAAATGTTGATAAGTCATAACCGACGCCTACACCAAATGCAAATGTACCTGTCTTATAATATTCTTTAATATCTTCATCTGAACCACCATCAACGGATTCTTTGATTGAGAGTAGAAAATTGTATTGAGGACCAGCTTCTACATAAAGATGATTTATAATTTTATATTGCAACATGACGGGGAGTGTGATGTAGCTTGTTTTGATCTTTCCTGAGACCTCGTTAACTGCGCCCATGGAACTTCTCATTTCAACCTCAGCGTTATTTGAAGCGTTTATGTAGCTATAGCTCCACTTTGTCCCACCAGTTGAAAAGAAAAGTTCAGGTTGAATGGCGAATTTTTCGGTGACGGCATAATTACCAAATAGCCCAATATGGACTCCCAATAGTGATTCCAAGTCAGTATTATCAGAAAATTTAAGTTTTGCAATATTAAGACCTGCCTTGGCGCCATAGGTGAAATCCTGTGCATTTACGGCAAAGGACAGGCTAAATATGCATGCGAGACCTAGAAATTTGAATTTGTTTTTTGAATCATTCATAATGATATGTTTTATGTGGTTAAGTCATAGCATCGGGAACTCTTTAAAATGTCATCATGTCTTTTAAAATTAGTTTAGGTCTAAAGTTTTTTAAAACTAAAAAATGTCGTAAAACATGATACAGTCATCTATAAAGCGTGCTGAGATGCTTCCACATCTATGAGAATAATGTTTGAGTGCTGCTATTTTTTTGATATCTTCGGTATAAACATCAATGTTATGAATATCCCCAGACCAATTAACAAGCTATTTTTATTTGTGTTGATGATCTTAACTGGTTCTTTAGCTGTGGGCCAAAATGATGTGTTGCCCACATATCAAAATTATACCGAAGACGCAAGAGAGGTTGCCTATTTGCACCTTAACAAATCAACCTATGTAAAAGGCGAGGCAATCGGTTTTACTGCTTATGTTTTTGACAAGAAGGATAAAAAACCTTCCAACCTTACCACCAACCTTTATGTTTCTATCGAAGATAAAAACGATAAGACCATAGCAAAAAAGTTGATAAGGATAATGGATGGTGTGGGATCAAATACTTTTGTTGTTGATTCTACATTTACTTCTGGTTACTACACCATAAAAGCCTATACCAATTGGATGCTTAATTTTACTGAGCAAAATCACTATGTCGAATCGATTAGGATTATTGATCCGGAAAGCGAAAAATATATTGAGAAAGAAACTACAGCTAACCAATTGGATGCACAGTTTTTACCGGAAAGTGGCCACCTTCTTCATGGTGTCATGAACACGGTTGGTGTGGTAGTCAAGGATAATTTGGGTTATGGGGTACCCAATATAGAAGGCACAGTTTTTGGAAAAAATGATGAGGTGCTGACCGCCTTTAAAACCAATAAATTGGGCATCGGTAAATTTCCATTATTTGCAGAGATTAATACTGACTACAGGATCAAGCTTAACTATGGCAATAAGGATTTCAATTTCAATCTGAATCAAAGAACCGAAAAAAAGGGTGTCATTATTTCTCTCAACAGAAATAAGTCCAAGGTCTTTGTCTCTATAGTGACCAATACCGAAAGTTTAGATTTAACAAAAAATAAAGGTTACAGTTTGTTGTGGCACAATGGGGATAAAAGCACTTTAATGGATGTTAACTTTACAGACAATGCAACCGTCACGATAGGCATCGAATTGGCCAGCGCTTCTCCTGGAGTTAATATATTGACGCTTTTTAATGAAAATAATCAACCAATTGCCGAGCGTCTGTTTTTTAATTATGAGGGCATAAACATGCTTAAGTCAAATGAGATTTCGGCATCAAAAACAAAGGATTCCGTTGCTGTGGCACTTAATTTCAAAAACATAGATGCCGATGCGCTTAGCAACATTAGTATTTCGGTCTTGCCCGAGGAAACAATATCTTACAATAAGCACCATAATATTGTTTCATACCTCTACTTACAGCCCTATATAAATGGAGAAATTGAACAAGCCAAGTATTACTTTACTGACATTGATGCTAAGAAACAGTTTGAATTGGACAATCTGCTGATCACCCAAGGTTGGAGCAGTTATAACTGGAACACTCTTTTCAATGCTCCAGAACGCCTGAATTATACGTTTGAACAAGGCATCAGATATAAAGTGAATATAAACTCTCAAAACAACGAACCCACAAGCTCATATCTCATGCACGCGGTAGGTGAGACTGACCCACAAGTTTTCAATGTCAACAAAAACGATAAAAGTTTTATGATAGACAATGTTTTTCCGATGGAGAATGACCGTTTGTATTTGTCCAAGGTCAAGAGTAATGATGTGTTGGAATCTGCAAAACTTTATGTTCAATCATTTCCAAACGCTATTCCCAAACTGTCTGCTAAATCAGTCTATTTAAATCCGAAATTTGATTATAATATCAGTACGAGCCTCAACAATGCTATTCAATTTGAGAAGTTAAATGATATGCAGCAATTGGCTGAAATAACGGTTTCTACACGGGTAAGTAAAACCAAAACGCGCATTCAGAAGCTTGGGGAGCATAAATATGGAAAAATTAAAATTGTAGAAGAGGCAGATAGAATGTCATTTGGTACGCTTACGGACTATTTACATTTTTTGGGATTGACTGTTGATGAAAGTGATGGCGGATTTGCATTGTTCTTGGGTTATTCAGGACTGAAAAACAATTCTACCGCCAACTACGGCGCTTCTGGTGGAACACCGAGCTCAAGTTCTTCATCTGCGGATAATATGATAAATAATGAGGTTAAAATTAGACCGATGACAGTGTTTTTAGATGATATACAGTTGGTGGATCAGTCTATGTTAAATCAATATCCGCTCAATAATGTGGATTATGTTGAAATTAATAGAACAGGAATGGGTAATGGCGCTAGGGGCGCCAGCGGGGTTGTTAAAATCTATTCTTATTATGGTTCTGATCTGCAAGACAACAGAAAAACGGGATTAGGAGTTGATCTGCCTTTGGCATTTAGTGTTGAGAAAAAATTCTACGTACCGAAATATCAATATTACACCGATGATTTTTATAAACAATATGGTACTGTTGACTGGAAACCTAAACTTATTCCGGATGCCAATGGAAATATTAAGTTCAGCATAGCAAAACCTAAAGTGCCTGTGACATTATATATAGAAGGTATTGTAAATGATGGTTCAGTTATTTATGAAGAAAAAACAATATTATTAGATTCGCATTTTTAAATCAAAACGAATCTGTAGAATTGAAAATTCGTGACATGTCTTCGATAGGAGAACGCCAGTAAAGTAGAAAAAGAGGCTATCTCAAGTGTTATGAGATAGCCTCTTTTTATTCATAATCCCAAATTTTCAGGACTGACTTCGCAAGAATTGGGTTAATCTTCCGTCAACACCCAATCTCCTTTAGATATTAAAGGTTCAGCTTGTTTGTATTTTAAAGTTTTGTTTTCACCGCTCAACACGTGTTTAATGGTCACCCGATCATTACGTCCAATTTTAGGTTTGTCGCGCACAATGGTTTCCACCACTTCTTGTCGTTGTGTGTTTCCAGCAGCTCTGCTTTGTGAAGAACGTTCATCCAAATTAGGAATTTCCTCCTTATTGGTTTCTAACTTTTCTTTGGAGCGTGTTTGACGAGCTTCCTGAATGGCATCAGTAGTTTCTGATGGCAATTCACCTTTGAATAAGAAGGAGATCACATCTTTGTTCACTTGGTCAATCATCACCTTAAACAATTCAAAAGCTTCAAACTTGTAAATCAATAATGGATCTTTTTGCTCGTGGACAGCCAATTGAACCGATTGTTTCAATTCGTCCATTTTGCGCAAATGCGTTTTCCATGCATCATCTAGGATGGCCAGAGTAATGTTCTTTTCAAAATCATTGATCAGTTGTTTCCCATTGGTTTCATAAGCTTTTTCGAGATCTGTGACCACTTGTAAGCTCTTTACGCCATCTGTAAACGGAACGACGATACGTTTGAATTTATCGCGCTGTGTTTCGTAAACATTCTTAATGACAGGGAAAGCCATATCAGCGTTCTTTTGCATTTTGTCCTTATAATGATTGAATGCCGCCTTATATATTTTACCTGCAATCTCTATATCGGTCATTTTACTGAATTCAGCCTCTGTGATAGGCGAGCTCATAGAGAAATAACGGATCAGTTCAAATTCAAAATTCTTAAAGTCGTTAGCTGCTTTATTGGTTTGGGAAATGATTTCTGAGGTATCATAGATCATATTCGCCAAATCCACACGCAAACGTTCGCCGTGCAACGCATGACGACGGCGTTTGTAAATCACTTCACGTTGGGCGTTCATGACATCATCATATTCCAATAAACGCTTACGCACACCAAAGTTGTTTTCTTCTACTTTTTTCTGTGCACGTTCAATAGATTTTGAAATCATGGAATGTTGAATCACTTCACCTTCCTTAAGGCCCATTCTATCCATCATTTTTGCAATCCGCTCACTACCAAAAAGGCGCATTAAATTATCTTCCAAAGAAGCATAAAACTGTGAGCTACCTGGATCTCCCTGACGTCCGGCACGACCACGCAGCTGTCTGTCGACACGACGTGAATCATGGCGCTCTGTACCTACAATGGCCAATCCGCCTGCCTTTTTAACTTCTTCGCTTAATTTAATATCGGTACCACGACCCGCCATATTGGTAGCAATGGTCACCTGGCCCGGTTGTCCTGCTTCAGCAACAATATCGGCTTCTTTTTTATGGAGCTTCGCGTTCAAAACGTTGTGAGGTACTTTTCGCAAGGTTAACATTTTACCTAATAACTCACTGATTTCAACACTGGTTGTTCCAATCAGAACTGGACGACCTGCTTCCGACAGCTTAGTCACTTCATCAATCACCGCATTGTACTTTTCGCGTTTGGTTTTATAAACCAAATCATCGCGATCATCACGGGCAATAGGTCTGTTGGTTGGAATTTCAATGACGTCCAATTTATAAATTTCCCAGAACTCACCAGCTTCAGTCAAAGCAGTACCTGTCATACCAGCTAGCTTACGGTACATTCTAAAGTAATTCTGTAGCGTTACCGTAGCAAAGGTTTGGGTGGCCGCTTCAATTTTTACATTCTCCTTGGCTTCAATAGCTTGGTGTAAACCGTCACTGTAGCGACGTCCATCCATGATACGACCTGTTTGCTCATCAACAATCATCACTTTATTGTCAATAACGACATATTGAATGTCTTTTTCAAATAGGGCATAGGCTTTTAATAATTGGCTCAGGGTATGGATACGCTCTGATTTAATACCAAAATCCCTGAACAGTTCTTCTTTAGCTTCTGCTTCTTCTTCTTTGGAAAGGTTTTGTGCTTCAATTTTTGAAATTTCCATTCCGATTTCTGGCATGACGAAGAAATTTGGATCGTCTTCTCCAGAAAGAAATTCCACACCTTTATCAGATAATTCGACCTGATTATTTTTTTCATCAATCACATAGTACAGTTCCGCATCAATCTTAGGCATTTCGCGGTTATTGTCCTGCATATAATGATTCTCAGTTTTTTGCAGTAATTGTTTGATGCCTTCCTCACTTAAAAACTTGATTAAGGCTTTGTTTTTAGGGATGCCCCTGTAAACACGCAATAATTTAAAACCACCTTCTTTAAGATCACCTTCAGCAATCAATTTCTTTGCTTCGGCCAAAACACCTGTTAGATAATGACGTTGCGCAGCGGCAATGGCATCAACTTTAGGTTTTAATTCGTTAAATTCATGACGCTCTCCTTGCGGAATTGGTCCGGAAATAATTAACGGGGTACGAGCGTCATCCACTAAAACGGAATCCACCTCATCCACAATGGCGTAGTGGTGTGGGCGTTGTACTAAATCGTCAGGCGAATGTGCCATATTATCACGCAGATAATCGAAACCAAATTCGTTGTTGGTTCCGTAAGTGATGTCGGCATTATATGCTTTTTTACGCGCTGCTGAATTGGGCTGATGGTAGTCAATACAATCTACGCTCATACCATGAAATTCGAACAGAGGCGCCATCCACGCACTATCACGTTTTGCTAAATAATCGTTGACCGTAACTAAGTGCACGCCGTTTCCGGTAAGTGCATTTAAGTACATAGGAAGTGATGCCACAAGGGTTTTACCTTCACCAGTTTGCATCTCTGCAATTTTACCCTGATGAAGTGCTACACCGCCGATAAGTTGGACGTCGTAGTGGATCATATCCCAAGTAATTGGTTTACCGGCAGCATCCCATGAGTTTGCCCATATAGCTTTATCATCGTCTAGGGTGACGTAGTCTTTGCTTCCCGAAATTTCGCGGTCAAAAGTACTTGCCGTTACGGTTATGGAAGTATTGTGTACAAAGCGTTTTGCGGTTTCTTTAATCACACCAAAGGCTTCTGGCAGAATAGTGTTCAATACCTCTTCTGTAGCCTTGTAAATGTCGTCTTTGATGCGGTCTATCTCAAGGTAGATGTCTTCACGTTCATCAATGTCTTCTGTTGCTTCAGCCTCTTTTTGAAGTTTTTCAATAGTATCATTAAAAGGCTGGCGCGCTTCAGCGATCTTAGATTTAAAAAAGTCTGTTTTTGCTCTTAATTCGTCGTGTGACAAAGCTTCCAGAGCTTTTTCGTAGGTTTTGATCTGATCTACAATAGGAATGATGGCTTTGACATCCTGTTTGGATTTGTCGCCAACAAAGACCTTCAATACTGAATCTAAAAAACTCATATGATGTTTTTATTTAAGCTACACGTCGACATGCTCCGTGTGCATTTATGATAATATATGTTATTTGTACGATGTTTTGCCTGTAAGGCTCACAAAGATACGGTTTGTGCTAAGTTTATTAAAAAATAACGCACAAAAAAAGTCTCTTAATGAGACTTTTTAACTATTCTTTTTGATTTATTTCCCACTAGTGGGCTTTTATACTCTGATGCTTATCGCAATCGGAAGGACAATTTATCATTCATGTCTCACGGACTTGCCTGCCAGTGTCGGTCGGACAGGTCTCGTGGTTCTTGATTTAATATTCGTCCTCGTTCCAGAGGTAGTCCTCATCGGTTGGATAATCTGACCATATTTCTTCAATTGAATCATAAGAGTCTCCTTCATCTTCAATTGCTTGTAAATTCTCTACCACTTCTAAAGGCGCACCAGTACGGATCGCATAATCAATTAATTCGTCTTTGGTTGCAGGCCAAGGCGCATCACTTAAATAAGATGCTAGTTCTAATGTCCAATACATTTGTTATTCGTTTTAAATTTTTGCAAAAATATATTTTTTGTTGATATAATCAAGTAATAAATGAATTATTTAATCACTATTTAAAAGAGCGTATAATTCTTACAGGATTTCTCGATATTAATATATAATCAAAAAAAATGTAATGGCCTAATTTCATTAAGATTCTTTTTGTGGAATCCATTGAATTTCTTCGGCCTTCAAGTCATGGGACAACTTTCGTGCCAACACAAATAGGTAGTCAGATAGACGGTTTAAATAGGTCAAGGCTTCGGGTTGAAAAGGCTCTAAGTCATTAAGTGCCGATGCCAGACGTTCCGCTCTACGGCATACGCAGCGGGCAATATGACAGAATGACACGGTTTGGTGACCGCCAGGTAAAACGAAGTGTGTCATTTCGGGTAAGGAGGCATTCATAAGGTCTATTTCATTTTCCAAACGTTCGATGTCCTGCGATGAAATTTTGGGAATGTTCAATCGGGCTTTACCACTTTTAAGCGTTGCCTTTTTAGGATCCGTAGCCAAGGTAGAGCCAATGGTAAACAATCGGTCCTGAATGATCATTAAGATTTCTTTGGAATGTTGGTCGATTTTTTGGTCTCTGATCAAGCCAATATGGGAGTTTAGTTCATCAACCGTACCGTAACTGTCAATGCGGATGTGGTGTTTTGGAACTCTTGTGCCGCCAAATAGCGCGGTGGTGCCTTTATCACCTGTTTTTGTATAGATTTTCATTTTAAAAGAGTTTGAAGTTTGAAGCGCGAAGCTTGAAGTACGAAGATACAATAGATTAAAAAGGTTTGCCACCAATGGAGGACTATTTTTTTGGAGAGGGAAGAAGGATGATTGAAGTACGAAGCATGAAGTGGTTAGTGCGTAGTTGGTAGTGGTTAGTGGGTAGTGGGGAGATAAGACGGATTGAAATTGATGTTGAAGTTGAAATTGAATCCGATATTGGGAGAAATTGCCCAGCTACTGGACGGATTGAGAACTGACGAGTTATGAATTGAATAAGCCTACTTCAAACTGGGGGAGAGCAGAAGGAGAAAGCAGTGCCCTTGTTGGATTGGACGATGTTTTGGATGGGGATAATGGTTTTTTTTAAAGGAAAATGTCTTTTTAATTTGTTAAAGTTAGCCTTCCTTAGGTAAGATGCTGATTTTTTTACTAAATTTAGACAACCTAAAAAATGATGCCT
The DNA here is from genome assembly GCF_017581925.1 of Gelidibacter pelagius. Lineage (GTDB taxonomy): Bacteria > Bacteroidota > Bacteroidia > Flavobacteriales > Flavobacteriaceae > Gelidibacter > Gelidibacter pelagius. The sequence goes on from NZ_JAGEVG010000003.1 coordinate 273,247, forward strand.
ATTATTCAAATCTACCTAATATTATAACCTAAACTAAAAAATCATGTCAAGAGCAATGTTTGAGTACACTAAAACTGTGCTTAGCAAAGTCAGTTTTGATACTGCGTTGTTCTGTAGAGAAGTTCAAAAAGCTATTCAACGCTTATTACCTTACGAAATTGAAGAGCTAAAGGTCTTTATCAGATCTTTGATCCTACAGAATCCAGAGTTAAATCAATGTTTAATCTATTTAAAAACTTAAAAGTAAAGCGACCAACCGGTCGCTTTTTTTATTCCCATAAATGGGTTTTGACTGCCCTGAACTTGTCTTAATCGAAAAGGCAAGTTCTTATTTATTTTGATAGTGGACTAATGATTTTTACGTTTTGAAAGGCAATCGCTCCACGAATAATTCCAGATATCACGTCGTGCAGTGCATCAATAATCTGCATTTTCAATTCGCTTTTATGGTAAATAATGCTGACTTCACGCGCTGGCGAAGGCTCTACGAAATGATGGAGGTTGACCTTAAGGCTGTCATTGAGTTCCAGAGTGTGTAAATAGGGGAGTAGGGTCATGCCCAATCCTTCGTTTGAAAGTTTGATCAAAGTTTCTATACTGCCACTTTCCAACTGAAAACTATCTTCGTTCTGATTCTTAAAAGCTTTACATAGATTTATGATCCCATCCCTAAAACAGTGGCCATCTTCAAGCAATAACATGTCGTTGATCTCAAGATCGGACACTTCAATTGATTTCTTGTCAAAAAGACGATGGTGTTCAGGTATGTAGCCTACAAAAGGTTCATAATAGAGTACGCGTTCTTTTATGTTTTCGCTTTCCAAAGGCGTTGCAGCAATGGCGGCATCTAAATGACCCTCTTTAATCCGTAAGATAATTTCATCAGTGGTTAGCTCTTCAATCTTCAGTTTTACCTTAGGAAATTTCTTTATAAATGTTTTTAAAAACATGGGAAGCAGGGTGGGCATAACCGTAGGGATGATTCCAATTCGAAATTCGCCACCAATAAATCCTTTTTGTTGATCAACAATATCCTGGATGCGTTCAGATTCATTGACAATATTTCGTGCTTGCTGGACAATTTTCCGTCCAACTTCAGTGAGTTCTATGGGTTTTTTACTGCGATCAAAAATAAGAACTTCTAACTCTTCTTCTAATTTTTGTATTTGTGTGCTTAATGTGGGTTGCGTAACAAAACATTTTTCGGCCGCTTTGGTGAAGTTTTTATGTTCTGCAATAGCTATAACATAAGTTAATTGCGTAATGGTCATGGTTATTCATTTAAACTATAAAAATATAAAAACTATCTACAAAAACTATTATATATTTGGTTAATTAAAGCATAATTTTTAGTGAACAAAAAGGAAAAATCGTAACTAATCAGTCTAATAGAAAAATTGACACATTTCAAGCCTTCTTTACCCCTCCCTAAAGGGTGAAAGGCTCGAAATGTCCTTGACTCCCTTTAGACCCGATGTAAAACAAGAGTGTCTCAAGCCATTACTGATTAGTTGCGAAAATTATATTGGAGTCAAATCCAATTAGATGAGACCAAAAAAAGTTAAAATATGTAGAGATTTGAGATTTTTTATATAAAAAAAAAGGACTTAATGTCCTCTTTTTTCTTTCAAAGATAATGATGGATTTGCAAATCTACTCTGCGCCCTGAGCCTCTGCGAGAAAAAACGGAGCGCCGACCTGTACATCTATTTAGTTTGTAGACTACGATTTGAATTGAGAAAACCTGATTTTCTTTAGACACAAATAACACTGATTTTCATAGACCATCGTATTGAAATTTGCCTGCCTGTCAGCTGATAGGGAATTTTATCCTTGATGCTTTTGTAATCGCATTAATTCAAACAAATGAACCGCATCTCTACTAAGTGATTGTTGATTTTTTAACCAAGAGCCAAGATCCAAGACCAAGAATCGGGAGAAGTCGAAATATTGTTGGTCATGATTACGTGAATTGTTTTTAGAGTTTGGAGCGGGAAGCTCGAAGCACGAAGAAATGATGGCGTGACTAAGTTGCCTTGAATAGATGCATTGAATTTGCAATTTTATTAACGATTAACGAGTTGCCCGAACGTACCTTCTTAGGTAGGGGCGGGTTGAAGATTGTTGATTTCTGAAATGAACTGAAACCTGCCTGCCCGTCCGCCTGCCCGTCCGTAGTCTTTACGAAGGCGGGTAGCGCAGCGAAGGCGGGAAGGCTGCCAACTGAATACTGAGGACTGCCAACTGAAGACTGAAGACTGAAGACTGAGGACTGCCAACTAAGCCCCGCCAACTTCCTTCAAAGCAATCCCCTTGATTTAATCTCCAAATACTTATTAATGGTATCGATGGTCAGATTCTCCGGCGTGGTTAGAATAGAGTAGATGCCGTACTTTTTTAATTCCTGAACGATCAATCGCTTTTCAAAAGCAAATTTTTCAGCAATAACCTTATCATAGACTTGCTGTATGGTACCCGCTTTTTCGTCAACAATACTGGTGAGCTCCGTATTTTTAAAGAAAATAACAACGATGAGATGGTTCTTTGCGATTGCTTTCAAATAGGCCAATTGCCTATTTAAACTATCTAAAGTTTCGAAATTGGTGTAGAGTAGGATTAGACTGCGTTGCGTGATATTACGCTTAATGTTGGCATACAATCGGCTAAAATCACTTTCATAATAATCGGTTTTTATATTGTAAAGTGATTCCAATATCAAGCGCATTTGGGAACTTCGGCGTTGTGCTACCACAATGTTTTCTACCTTTTTGGAGAAAGAAAGCATTCCGGCTTTGTCGTGTTTTTTTAAGGCGATACTGCTGATGACCAAAGTGGCATTAATGGCATAATCCAATAAGCTCAAACCATCAAAAGGCATTTTCATCACGCGGCCTTTATCGATAATGGAATAGATAGGTTGTGATTTTTCATCCTGAAACTGGTTGATCATCAAGCTGTTTTTCTTAGCCGTCGCTTTCCAGTTAATGGTGCGTAGATCATCACCTAAAACATAATCCTTAATCTGTTCAAACTCCATGGAATGGCCAATCCTCCTGATTTTCTTAACCCCATAATCCTGTAGGTTATTATTAATATTGATCAGTTCAAATTTCCGCAATTGCTTAAAACTCGGATAGGTAGGCACCATGGCTTCATTATCAAAACGAAAACGTTTGGCTACCAGTCCTATTCTCGTTGCTGCGTAAACATTGAGGTTTCCAAAATGATATTCCCCACGCTCCGTTGGCTTGAGGTTATAGCCAATGCGATCTTCTTTATTGGGTTTAACTTTGAGTTTGAGCTCAAAATCCCTTATTTGAAACTGGATTGGAACTTCATCAATAATAGTTAAATAGATAATAAACGGATACTTGTTTTCTACACTGATTTCTACTTGGTTATTATCGCCATTAGAGAATTTATCAGGTAGAATACGATGGGCAACAATTTTATTACTGTTAAAAAACACAATCAATGCATCCAGAAAAAACAGGAGCAATACGACCAGAATGGAGAGTTGGGCAATTCCAAATAAAACAGGAATGAAATAACTGAATACGAACAGTGTTATAATGAAGATTCCACTATAAAAAAAACGAGGCTGTATGTAAAAAGATTTAAACAATTTTAATTTAATTTCGGATTTGTTGCCACTAATTTATCGCCACAAATGAGATTTAGTACCCCTAAGCTTATCTTGATCGAAAATACAATTTCTTATTCATTCTTAGAGGAATTGCCTGAAGGATCTTGATTTTTACATGCCTCGACCATCCATGGTCTCAGCGTTGAGATACCGCCTACCGCCAACTAAAGACCCGCCCGAACGTACCTTTTTATTCTATAATTAGTTCAGACGAGCGGTACGGGCGGGCTGCCTACTGAAGACTGCACACTGAGGACTGCCAACTGAAGACCCGCTTGAACGTACTTTTTTCTTCTTGAATTGGTTCACACGAGTGGTACGGGCGGGCTCAACTGAAGACTGCCAACTGCCAACTAAAATATCTAATTCCTCTCATCACTCTCAATCATCCCATCGCGCAATCTAATAACACGTGCCGCTCTTTTTGCCACATCTTCTTCGTGGGTCACAACGATTACGGTGTTTCCTGCAAGATGAATATCGTCAAATAATTGGAGAATTTCCAACGAGGTTTTAGAATCTAAATTTCCCGTAGGCTCATCGGCAAGAATGATGGAAGGCCTGTTGACTAAAGCACGGCCTACGGCCACACGTTGACGTTGCCCTCCAGAAAGCTCATTCGGTTTATGGTGGATCCTATCGGCCAATCCTACATCGCTCAATACTTCTGTGGCACGCGCTTGACGGTCTGCTTTTGAGGCACCGGCATAGATCATTGGTAACGCTACATTGTCCAATGCTGTGGTTCTTGGTAATAAGTTGAAGGTTTGAAAAACAAAACCGATCTCCTTGTTTCGGATTTCTGCCAATTGATCGTCACTCAACTGACTTACGTCTTGATCGTTGAGAATGTATTTACCGGAAGTAGGGGTGTCCAAACAACCCAATAAATTCATTAAGGTCGATTTCCCAGAACCCGAAGGTCCCATAATGGCGACATAATCGCCGCGTTCTATGTCAAGGTCAATGCCTTTTAAGACATAAACGGTTTCTGATCCTAATTGGAAGTTTCTAACGATGTTTCTAATATGAATGACGTTTCCCATGGGTGTGTTTAAGGTTCAAAGTTCAAGGCTCAAGGTTCAAGGTTCAAAGATGAATAAACAAACTTTGAATATCAAACATGGAATCTTGAATTTTTCGTGTTTGCAAGATAATTGATTTACGATTGGTTTGACGTTCAAATTGCGGAGTTGTTACACTCTAATCTTAAAATGTTCTTTAGCTTGCTCTTGTCTAAAGAAAACCAATCCCCAATGAAACAGGTCTACCGTCACGGTGACCTTCGGATTTTTTTTAATGATTTCCCAGGCTTCCGTCATCCCTTTGGACCAATAAATATCATCAAAAATAAAAACAGAATCATTATGGGCAGTCGGTATTAGTGCCTCAAAATAGCTCAAGGTGGCTTCTTTTGAATGGTGTCCGTCAAAAAATATCAGATCCCATTTTTTTTCTGTGAGTTCTTTAATTTTTGATTTAAAATCCCCTTGAACAGTGGTGATGTGTGATAGATTCTTGTTTGAAAACTGCTGATTGGCAACTTCCAAAATCGCAGGGCAGCCTTCAATAGTCGTGATTTGTGATTTAGGGTTTGCCAAGGCCATGGCGTGTGTACCAATGCCAAGATTGGTGCCGAGTTCTAAAATGGTAGAAGATTCAAAATACCGTACGATCCGAAACAATAATTTGGTGTTTTTTAAGGAGGTGCCCGATGTTTTGGCAATGGCATTGATGGCACGTTCATCAGATTTAAAAACTTTAGACCCCGAACCGAAATCGGTGATGGTGATTTTTTCAGGATTCTGAAGCAACTCTGAACGATAGGTGGCTATGGCTTCATACTCAGCATATTTCGTGCGATAATAAAAACATGCCGTGACCAAATCATATACAAAAGGGGAGTGGACACCGTGTTGGTTTTTTGATTTGAGGAGGAATTTTATGTAGGAGAGGATTTGATGCAAGGTTTAAGAGTTTCTTGTTTCCCGCCTTCGCTTCGCTGCGGACGGGCAGGCCCGCCTTCGCTTCGCTGCGGACGGGCAGGCCCGCCTTCGCTTCGCTACCCGCCTTCGTAAAAACTACGGACGGGCAGGCGGACGGGCAGGCTTTTTCAGGTTTCTATTGTTTCAGGTTTCTATTGTTTCTTGTTTCTATTGTTCTCTGCTTCTGCAAAAGCTGCGGACAAGCAAAAATCTGTCATCAATCATCGGTCATCGATCAAAATTAAATAGAACGCTGATGACGCGGATTTTTGCTGATTTTTCACTGATTTTTAGGGCGAATTAATACTAATAAATAATAAAAATAACAAATAGTTAAGACTCCAACTTTTCCGACAATTCAAACCATCGCGCTTCCTTTGCCTCTAACTCGTCAATTATTTTCTCTAACTGCAATGACAATTTATTGATTTTATCCTGGCTTAAAGTCGTGTCATGAAATTTTTCTTCAAAGGCTTTTTTGTCCAACTCCAAAGATCTGATTTTGCTTTCTAACGATTTTAGTTCCTTTTTCTCATTATAAGAAAGTCTCTTGGCTTCGTTCTTTGTCTGATCCACGGTGCCGGTTTCTGCTTTTGAAATTTCCACAACTGGTGCGGACGCTTCATAATCGCGGTAATCGGAATAGTTGCCAGGGAAATTCTCCACTTCACCTTCGCCCTTAAAAACAAACAAATGATCTACAATCTTATCCATAAAATAACGGTCATGCGATACCACGAGCAAACACCCAGGGAAGTCCAGCAGGAATTCCTCAAGCACGTTTAAGGTCACAATGTCCAAATCGTTGGTAGGCTCATCCAGAATCAGGAAGTTCGGATTTTGAATCAGTACCGTACAGAGGTATAAACGTTTTTGTTCGCCACCACTCAATTTTTCCACAAAGTCATATTGCTTTTTTCTGTCGAATAAAAATCGTTCCAATAATTGTGAGGCACTAATCTGACGTCCTTTGGTCAACGGAAGATAGTCACCAAATTCTCTGATAACTTCAATTACTTTTTGGCCTTCTTTTATTTTGATGCCGCTTTGGGTGTAATACCCAAACTTCACCGTTTCGCCAATGATGACTTTCCCTGCATCTGGGGCGATGGATTCGGTCAACATATTTAAAAAGGTCGATTTTCCAGTCCCATTTTTTCCGATAATCCCAATGCGTTCGCCTCTTTTGAAAACATATTCAAAACCATTCAATATCACCTTATCACCAAATGCTTTTGAGACTTTATGAAATTCAACGATCTTGCTCCCCAAGCGTTCCATATTGATTTCCAGTTGAATCTGATGGTCGTTTCGGCGTTGGTGCGCTTTGGCCTTGATGTCCTGAAAATCGTCTATTCGCGATTTCGATTTGGTGGTCCGTGCTTTTGGTTGGCGGCGCATCCAGTCCAATTCTTTTTTGAAAAGCTGTTTGGCCTTGCCAGTTTCAACAGTTTCATTAGTGACCCGTGCTTCCTTTTGCTCTAAATAATAGGAGTAATTACCTTTATAAGTATAAAGTTTGCCGTGGTCCAACTCGATGATTTCATTACAGACGCGCTCCAAAAAGTACCGGTCGTGAGTGACCATAAACAAGGTCATTTGCGCCTTGGCAAAATATTGTTCCAGCCATTCGATCATTTCCAGGTCGAGGTGGTTAGTAGGTTCATCCAAAATTAAAAGATCAGGTTCGTTGATCAATGCTGTTGCCAGTGCCAAGCGTTTTTTCTGACCACCAGATAAAGTTTTGATCTTTTTGCTGAGGTCTTCCAATTTCAATTGCGACAGGATTTGCTTAAAGCGCAGCTCAAATTCCCAAGCATTATGGCGCTCCATACCCTCAAAAGCCTTTTGGTAGGCCTCGGCGTCCTCTGGATTTAAAAGTGCCTTTTCGTAACTTTCAATGATTTTTAAAATGGGCAAATCGGAATTGAAAATTGTATCTTCTATGGTGAGTTCGTCTTCGAATTGTGGCGATTGGGATAAAAAAGACAAGCGCAGCCCTTTCCTGATCACGACTTGCCCGTTATCGGGTTGATCTGCTCCTGAGATGATATTTAAGATGGAGGTTTTGCCACTTCCATTTTTAGCCACAAAGGCAATTTTATCGTCTTTATGGATACTAAAAGACAAGTCTTCAAATAGCGATACTTCGCCATAAGATTTTGAAATCGATTCAACAGTTAGGTAATTCAAAGTCTATTTTTTTGCAAATAACGGGAATAAATAATAAGGGAGGGTAAATCTTCAGTTTTTAAAGCTTACAAAGAGCTTCTAATTGTGTAAAGTCATTAAATAGAATTCCTAATAAATCAAGCACTTATTATTCTTTGTGACTTAAAAATAAAAAGTAACCCATCCGAACTACTATCATTTGCACGGTCTTAGCCTTTGATTTGCCAATAAACCAAAAAAATCCATAATTGTTTTGATATTCATAGTGATAACTTATATTTGTCAAAACACATGTGACCCTCTATGAAACGATTTTTATTGGTTATGGGATTAATTCTCAGTAGTTTGTTGACGTCCTGTATTCCTCATAAAGATATTGTGTATCTCCAAAATAAGGATATGGCCACGGATACGCTACAGATGATGGTGGAGCAGCAAAAACCATATCGCGTTCAGATCAATGATATTTTGAATATTCGGATTAAGGTTTTGGACCAAGAAAATGTCAGTATTTTCAATCCTATAGGTGAAGGGAACTTGAATGCAAGTGCCTCGGAACGTGCCTACTTTGATGGTTTTACGGTAGATACCCATGGCAGTATCAGAATCCCTGAGCTGGGGTTAATGACGGTGTTAGGGTACACCACTACGGAAATTGAAGAGCTTATAAAAAATAGACTTCTGGAGGAGCAATTCAAGGAAACGGCCAATATGTTTATCACGGTTAAACTTTCTGGATTGCGCTATACCGCTATGGGTGAGGTACGATCCCCTGGGACACAAATACTATTTCAGGAACGGGTCAACATTTTTCAGGCCATTGCCAATGTAGGTGAAGTTGACATTACAGGAGATTTAAAAGATGTTTTGATCATCAGGCAGTACCCGCAAGGGCAACAGATCCATCACTTGGATTTGACAGATATCAATGTCATGAATTCGCCATATTACTATATCCAGCCCAATGATATGATCTATGTTAAGCCACTCAAACAAAAAACTTGGGGTACAGGAACCACGGGCAGGGAGTCCTTGGCTACGATCGTTTCTGTTTTGAGCCTTGTCACCACAACCATCTTATTGCTTACGAGATTCTAATTGATCATGGAAGAACACGACGATTATTCAGAACCAAGAGGCACCTACTTTGATTTTAGGGGCTACTTGTTTAAGGCCCTTCACTTATGGAAATTTGTGCTCCTAAGTGTGGTGTTTGCGTTGATTGTCGCGTATCTTATCAATGTAAGAAAACAAAGCATCTATAAGTTAGATTCGCTGATTTCAGTAGAAACCGATCAAAATCCATTTTTCACGGCCAATACCAGTATTTCTTTCAACTGGGGAGGTGTTTCGGGGAAAGTGGGCAAAGTAATGACCACTGTAAAAACCCGTACCCATAATGAGTTGGTGATGGATTCCTTACAGTATTATATGGAATATCTGCAGGAAGGAAAATATCGTATGGAGGATATTTATAAAAACGCGCCGTTTGTAGTGAAGTTAGATCAATCCAAAGGGCAGATTTTAGGTAACATCATTGGAATCCAATTTATAAATGACACACAATTCGAACTGACTGCCAATTTCGAAAAAGGCGGGTTTACGGCCCAACGCTATTCGGATAAAGCAAAATATAACGACAATTTTAAGGTCGGACCATTCGCGCAGACCTTTAGCTTTGGTGAAGTCATCAATTTACCTTTTTTCAATGGTACGATTACAAAGCGGAATGACGGCAATATCGTGCAGGGTTCAAAATACTATCTGCGATTTTTAAATTTCGATTCGGTAGTCAATCAGTATAAAAACAGTGTGATGATCGCCCCTTTTTCAGGAAGTTCGTCCTCAGTTTTAACCTTATCCTTGGCGGGAAGTAACAAAGCCAAGATTGTGGATTATTTGAATGCGACCACCTCAATTTTAAGCAAGACGGAATTGGAGCGCAAGAACTTATACGCCACCAATACCATAAAATTCATTGACAGTAGTTTGAATGCCGTCAATGACAATCTCAAGGATGTTACGGATGAAATGAATACCTTCAGAAAGAAGAATAAGCTGTTTGATGTCACGGAAGAAATGAATATTGTTTCGGAAAAATTGAGAGCCTTAGACTTAAGCAGGGAAGAAGAACGTACCAAATTAAACTATCTTAATTCGCTCGAAAACTATCTCCGAACAAAGACTGATTATACTCAAATAGCTGCACCAACTTCTGTAGGGATTACTGAGAATAACATATTGTCGAGTGTTGCTAAAATTACTGCATTAGCCATTGAGCGGCAATCAAAAGAGTACACGGTTAAGGAGGGCAATGTTATTTTTAAGGATATTGATCGGCAAATTGATGCCGAAAAGAATGTGCTCTTAGAAACTATTGGCAATACAAAAAAGACGATTGGTATCAATTTGGATGCTATTAATAATAATATGGCGCGTTTTGAAGCGCAGTTGAGCAATCTGCCTGAAGACCAACAGGAGTTTTTGAAAATTCAGCGTAAGATGAACATCAGTCAAGAGGCCTATAATATTTATTTGACTAAACGGGGGGAAGCGGCTATCGTGAAAGCGGCGAATGTATCGGACATCAGCACTATTGACGAAGCCAAGGATATTGGAGGCGGCCGGATTGGTCCCAACAAAAACCTGAATTATATGATGGGTTTGATGTTAGGCTTTTTTATCCCCATGTTCCTCATATTTGTGATCTTCTTACTGGATAATACCATTCACGGTTCGGATGAAGTAGAACGTTTGTCCAGCATTCCAATCTTGGGTTTGATTGGGAAATACAATTATAAAAACAATTTGGTGGTATTTGAAAAGCCGAAATCGGCAGTTTCAGAATCCTTCCGTTCTATTCGTTCAAGTTTACAGTTTATTTATAAAAAGCAAGGTGAAGAGGATGGTGTCGGCAAAACCATCATGATTACGTCCTCGGTGAGTGGTGAAGGAAAAACATTTTGTTCCATTAATATAGCGACAGTTTATGCCTTGTCCGGGAAGAAAACCTTGCTGTTGGGTCTGGATTTGCGAAAACCCAAAATTTTTGATGATTTTAATATTTCGAATGATAAAGGTGTTGTCAATTATTTAATTGGAGACAATACGTTTGATGAGGTTAATTATTCGTCGCATGTTGAAAATTTAGATGTCATTCCGTCGGGGCCAGTACCTCCAAACCCTTCAGAGCTATTAATGGGCGATCGATTGAAGGAGCTCATCGAGTTAGTACGTGGCCGTTATGATATGATTGTACTGGATACGCCACCTTTAGGTTTGGTCACCGACGCTTTAGAATTGACACAATATGCCGATGCCACCCTGTTTATGGTCCGATTGGATTATACCAAAAAAGGGATGTTGGCTTTAATCAACGCCAAATATAAAATGGGTGAGGTCAAGAATATTAGTTTTGTCCTTAACTTCTATAAGCACAAGACCAATCATAATTACGGGTATGGGTACGGGTATGGGTACGGCTACGGCTATGGTTACGGCGTTTATGGCAATGCCTATCACGAAGGAAACGGCAGACGCCCGCTGTTGAGACGCATTAAGCGGTTTTTTAAGAGTATTGGTTGATGGGGGTTTTAAGGATTAGGGATTAGGGATTAGGGATTAGTGGTGAGGTGAGAGGTGAGAGGTGAGAGGTTAGAGGTGAGGAATTAGGGATTAGGCATTAGGAATTAGTAGTGATAAGGTTATGAGATTAACGATTAACGACTAGCCCGAACGTACCTTCTTAGGTAGGGGCGGGTTGAAGATTGTTGATTGTTGATTTTTGAAGATCTTGAATCTTGAATCTTGGCTCAATGGTGTCCGATTAAAATTAAATGTTCCTCTAAAAGCCTGATCAATAAAGGTTCTATGAGAGTTTCTTTGAAATTACTGTCATTTTGAATCTGTTTAGGAGAAACACAAAATTATGCTAATTCCGTCGAGCTTTAAATTTTAAAAGCCACATTTTTAATGTTCTAAGTTTTTTAGTCTTGGTTCTTGATTCTTATAGCGCAGCGGTCTTGGTTCTTATATCGGACGCTACTGAATCTTGAATCTTGGTTCAATGGTGTCCGATTAAAATTAAATGTTCCTCTAAAAGCCTGACCAATAAAGGCTCTATGAGAGTTTCTTTAAAATTACTGTCATTTTGAATCTGTTTAGGAGAAACACAAAATTATGCTAATTCCGTCGAGCTTTTAA
>NZ_JAGEVG010000040.1 GCF_017581925.1 Gelidibacter pelagius
TTTAAAGCCAAAAGAAATACTACCTTAACCGCTCTCTAAATAGCAATTGATTCATTAATTTTAGTCCGAATTGAGTTGATGCACAGACTCACGTTGGGTACAATTAAAAAAAACGAACAATGAAGAAAATTTCAGCATTTTTAATTACAATTTTACTTTTTGGTTTTCAAAAAACATCAGCTCAAAATTATCTGAATTATTACGAAACAATAAATAAAGCTGAAATAGCAAACCTTGATAAGGAATTTAAAAAATCTGATTCAATTTATCAAGTAGCATTTACCCTCGTTGAAAAGCCTTTTAAGGAGGATTTTCTATTAGCTTCTATCAATTCTGAAAAACTAAAGGATAACCAAAAAACCTTTGACTACCTAAAAAAAGGAATTAATAACGGACTGACTTTAAAACAGATTAAAAAACAACTACAGGAATTCAAAAAATCACGCAAATGGAAAGAACTTAAAAAAGAATATAATTCCATTCGTAAAAACCATCTATCAACTCTGAATTTACCTTTAAGAGAAGAGATTTCAGAAATGATAAGAAAAGACCAAAAAGCCAGAGCACCCATTTTTGGAGGTTGGAAACAAATGAAAAAAATAGACACCTATAATTACAATAGACTTATTGATATTATTAAAAAAAATAACAATAAATGGCCTGGATTTTCGACAATTGGCGAAATAACACCAAAAGGAAAATACGACGTAACGAAAAATATAACCTTAATGCCACTACATTTTAAGGAAGAATGGGTTGAAAAATTAAAACCATATATGTATGAAGCTGTTTTGAATGGAGAGATTTATCCGTACCAATTTGCCAGAATAATTGATTACAAAAACCTTAAATGCCAGATTTACGGAACTTATGCGTACAGTGAAAAATATGAAGTTGGAGAAATTTGTGATTGTGAAAAAGCAAATCAAGAAAGGAAAAAAATCGGATTTGAAACAATAAAGGATTTTTATAGAAAAATAGAATCTGAATACAAATGTCGAATTAAAAAATAACTGTACCCAACACCGTGTAAAAATAATTGCTTGGTTCTCGCCTACTTGGAAATTCCTGCGGAATTTCCACAGGCTCGGTCAATATTTACTATTTTAGGTGCTTGCCACCGCAACTATTCTTACACATAAACGTTGTGCATAATGCGGAAATCGTGCTAAAATTGAACATTTGAACTAAAAAAGCCAACGCGCAAACAGCACATTCATTTTTTTGCCAACGCTCATCGCCAACGCTGAAAAAAATAAAAGAGCTGTTTCTTGCCAACGCACGAAATTGAGAATAATTGATTAAATTGAAAACCAAAAAAAGAAATTATTAATGGCAGAATCTGAATTATATTTTTACAAAGGAGACGAAGAAGTTTTACAGAAAATTAAGGAGAAAGCAGATGAAAAAACTGAAACTGCTCTTTTAAAAAAAATACAGGATTCTTTCAATAAAGTTCTCGATGGTAAGCATTTATCATTTCTTCTAGGCTCTGGTTGTTCCTCTTATTACATTGAGAAAGAAGAAAAAAAATGGGAAGAAGTAGGTATCCCAACAATGGCACCACTCGCTACAAATTTTTACGAAAATATTTTATCTGATGATGATAAAAATTGGCTGAAAAAAGATATAAAACTTGACATTACTTCAGCCAAATTCCAAGATAATTTAGAAATTTTTCTAGGAACACTTCACAGTCTTATATATTTCTACGAAACTACAAATCAAAGTGAAACCGACGAATTTATAAAGGTCAAAGGTATTATAGAAAAAGCAAGAAATTTTCTTTTAGAACAATGTCTTAATGAAACTAAAAGAGGCAATGAAGCTGATATTGATTTAATCAATCTTTATAAAATGTTTTATCGTAAATTATTGTACAGAAATACAAATCTTCCTAAACCAAGTATTTTTACAACTAATTATGATTTGTACTCTGAAATTGCACTTGATAGTTTAGGAATACATTATGTCAATGGATTTTCAGGTGGCATAAAAAAATATTTTAATCCAACTATTTTCAACTATGCATTAGCGGAAAAGATGGATTTATCTCAAGGTAAATGGAGTGTTATTGATAATTTCATTTACCTGTATAAAATACACGGTTCTATAAACTGGGTTCAAGACGAAGAACAAACAAAACTTTTTAGAGTAAGAGAAATTCAAGAAACAACTTTAGAAAACCTCAAAAAGAAAGATGTTATAATGATACATCCTACACCTTTAAAACAAAATGCAAGTATGGGAAGTCCATATTCAGATTTGTTTAGAGAGTTTCAAAAAAGATTAATGAGAAACAACAATATTCTTATTACTCTTGGATATAGTTTTAGTGATGAGCACATAAACAATTTAATCTACCAAGCATTCACAATACCATCTTTCAGATTAATTGTGTTTGGAGATTTTGAAAAAAGTAACGAAATAAAAAAACTAAAATCACTCAACGACCCAAGAATTTGGATTGTAGGTGGTAAACTAGAAAATGAAGAAAGCCTTCATTATTTCAAGGGCTTTGTTGAACAAATATTACCAGACTTAAGTAATGATGAAATTGATGACAAAATCGATAATGCCATAAAAACTCTATTTCCAAGATAATGAATAGAGAAGACAAAGAAAGAGTTATTGGTAAAGTAGTAGCTATAAATTCTGACCGATTTACAGTAGAACTGTTAAGCGGAATTGATAATTTCAATATTAGTGGGTTTGACGACATCCATTACTTTGCTCAACTTAATAGCTACGTTGTTCTACCATATCAAAATTACTTCATAGTATCAGAAGTTTCTGGAGTTAGAGAAAAAGAGCTAAATGTACCTTTCAGCAATCCTAAAGAACAAATTTTAAGTAAAATTACAACTGGAAAATATTTAGAAATATTGCCTATCGGTACACTTAAACCATTAGATGAAAATCCAAATTATTATAAATTCGACTTTGGAGTAAGCGTTTATCCTGCACTATATACAGACGTGCTTTATATAAAAGAGAAAGAACTTGATGCTATTTTTAATGTTGAGGAACAAATTGAGATAGTTTGTGAAAAACCATACGAACACAAAGAAAAATGTGATTGTGAAAAACGACGTTATAAAACTCTTTCAATTGGTACTTCCACCATATTTCCAGATTACGAAGTTAAAATTGATATAGATAAATTTTTTGCTGGACATTCTGCTGTATTAGGAAATACAGGAAGTGGTAAATCTTGCACAATTTCTTCCATTCTTCAATCAATTTTTAAACTCTCAAATCATAGTGCTGTAGGAAGTACATTTATTGTTTTCGATGTAAATGGCGAATATAAACAAGCTTTTAGTGAGATATCCGAAAATACCGATATTGAAGTAAAAAACTTTTGCATTGGCAGTACAGAAAAAGATGTTCAAGAATTTGAATTACCACATTGGTTTTTAACTATTGATGAATGGGCATTATTACTTCAGGCAACAGAAAAAACTCAATTACCAATCTTAAGAAATGCACTCGGATTGGCAGCAATATTCAATTCTGAAAATGATGTAAAGGAACTCAAAAATCACATTTTAGCAACCTGTATTAGTGAGATTTTAAGAGATGAAACTAGTAGTCCCTCAAAAAAGGATAGAATTACTTCAATTCTGCAAAAATTTAATACAGAGGAAATAAATTTATCAAAGGAATTTTCATTTGTTGATGATGACGGCAAAACTCATAAAAAAATCCAAATTGATAGAGGCTATGTTTTGGATATTAATGTGAGAAATTGCTTAACCGTACATTATGGCGAGATAAAAGGCATAAACCAACTAATATCATATTTAGAACAAAAAAATGCAGATGGCACTTCTGTTTTTATTATTGATAATTTCCAAATGCCATCTTATGAAAAATATCAAAAATTCAATTTTAATATTATTGAAGATGCTTTAGATTTAGCACTCTTATACGAAGAAGCTCACGGTAATAGACATATTAGAGATTATTGTTCTTCACTAATTACAAGAGTAAAAAGTATCAAGGACAGAAATGATTTCAATTTTCTCAAAAAAGATGATGGAAATATAAGTGATTATAAAAACAAATTAATTGGACTAAATGAAGTAAAAAGCCAAAAATTTAAAACTAGCCAAATTACTATTATTGACATAAGCGCTGTTGAAGATGAAATAGTGGAAGTAATATCTTGTGTTATATCTCGCATAATTTACGAAAGTGTAAAGGAAATAATTCCTCGAAATTCATATCCAGTAAATCTTATTTTAGAAGAAGCACATCGATATATTTCGCACAACCCAATGGGAACATTTCTTAAAGCAAATAAGATTTTTGATTCAATTGCTAAAGAAGGAAGGAAATTCGGACTATTACTTTTAGTTTCATCACAAAGACCTAGCGAGTTATCTAAAACGGTTTTATCTCAATGCAGCAATTTTATAGTCCACCGAATACAAAATCCAGAAGACCTATCACATATTCGACAAATTACACCACACATTTCCGAAACAATTTTGAGGAGGATGCCATCTATTCCAACCCAACACGCATTGATTTTTGGTCATTCGGTAAATCTTCCGACAACTTTTAAGGTTCACGAAGCAAAACCATTACCAAAGAGTGATAATAATAGAATAAGCGAAAATTGGTTTAGACAAAAGGGATTTTCATTATCGAAAAATGCAGAAATAATAAAAGATGAGGAAGAATAAAATGCCGACGCTAAAAGCCATACACATTCGCAATTCGCACCAGCCAACGCTACGCCAAAAATTGCAAAAGAGTATGTCTAGCCAACGCTCACTTCCGAACTAAATAATAAACATCGGAAAACAAAGCAGAACGTGAAAAAGCACTATGCACAACAACGTATATAACTCATAGCTAGTCAGTTGCTTAATCAAAGTTAAAGCATTTTTGCAAGTCCGCCAAATTTTTTAATTTGGCTTATTGTAAAAAAAAGATAATAAGAAAATTAAAAAATTTGGCTCGTGCTAAACCGAAAAGTTATCGCTAATTTGCACGCTACGAGCCATATACAAGACCGTTGTAAGTAATGCAAAAAAAACACGATAATGTTTAAAGAAGTTTTCATAAGTCACGCTAAAGAGGATTACGAAGTAGCCGAAAAGATTTATGATTTTTTGGAATTATATAACTATTCACCTTGGTTGGATAAGAAAAAGATTAAGGTTGGTGCTAATTGGGATTATGAAATAAAAAAAGCTCTTAAAGAATCTACTTTTGTAATATTATTACTTTCATCTACTTCAGTCAAAAAAAGAGGTTATGTTCAAAAAGAATTTAAATATGCGATTGAATATGCAGAAAGTAAATTAATTGATGACATTTATATTATACCAATTTTAATTGACAAATGTGAAGTTCCAGAACAACTGAATAAGTTTCAATGGATAGAAATGAAAGATGAAAATATTTTAACGCAAGTGTTAGAATCTCTTGAATTTCAAAGGCAAAAATACTTGCAGGAATTACCATCCGAATTGATAGAAATTAATGATTTCTCAACTATCTCAATAGATTTGAATCTTGATGTTCCAATAAAAATTGATTACGAATGTGAAATTCCATTATTTCATCAAAACAAATTTTTCGATGCCAAATTTATAAACACTTTCGTTCAGCAAAAAGTTTTAGAAAATATTAGTGAGACACGAAAATGGATTGGCGAATGTTTGGAATTTTTAAAAAATAGCGAATATCTATATTTTGAGATTTCATTTAACATTACAAAGCTTGATGAGAGTTTTTTAAGTTTATCAATTATTTACAATTCATTTTTAGGTGGCGCTCATCCGACAACAACAATCGATACGTTGAATTTTGGATTTAAACCAGATAGAAAAATATCTTTTAGAGAAATTATTGAGTATAACAATCTTAAAGAATTTTTAGATAGTGCAATTGAAAAATATGGTACTCAAGAACAAAAAGAATGCTTGAAAGATTACACGGAATATATTGATGAAGAAAATATAAATTTTACTTTTAATGATGATAAAATTACGATTGATTTTATGAATCAGATTCCAAGAGTAATTTTAGCACTCGGAGATTTAGAAATACCAAGAAACCCGTGAAAGCACTACTTACAACACCGTATATAGCTCATAGCTAATTAGTTGATTAATCAAAGTTAAGGCATATTTGCAAGTCCGCCAAATTTTTAAATTTGGCTAATTGATAAATAAAAGATAATAAGAAAAATTTAAAAATTCGGCTCGTGCTTAACCGAAAAATAATCGCTAATTTACACGCTACGAGCCATATACAAGACCGTTGTAAAACATTTGAAAAAGACAATAAACATACTTATAATTATATTCCTATTTAGTTGTTCAGATACTACTAAAAAGGAGACTCAACGGACAGAAACGCGGAATTTGACCGTCTTTGAGTTTGATTCTTTGGTCAGTAAAGCGGATTATGAATTGAGTATTCGGGAGCGAGATAGCGTAATTATTTATAATTATAAAAACATAAATGATTCAACTAAAAATAAAGATTTTCGCTATTTGAAACATTCTGACCAACTTTTAGCTGGACCATTTGAATTTAAAAAAACTGAAAACCACCATTATCCAACTTTTGAGAATTTTAATTATTATGACTCTGATCCAGGAATTATGGATGGAATGGGACCTGTAATTTTTAATGATGAATTTGGAGTTTTAGGTTTTGATAATGGAATGGGAACACAATATTATTTTACGAATGATTCAATCGGAAAAATTGAATTACCAATTTTATACAAACAAACGGAATTGAATGTAACTGACAATATCCCTCAAGGGAAATTCAAGTACGAAATATATTTTGCCGAATTTGGAGGTAGAATGCCAAATTGAACTTGTGAAATAGAAATTATTGGAAATAAAATCATTGTCACTCAAGACAAAACCACAAATTTGACTGGAGGAGAAATTATCTTCGATGGATTAATTTTAAAACATAAAAGTGGAAAGTGGATTTTAGCTGACAAAAAAGAAGAGGTGAATGCCGATGAAATTGGAGGCTGTACAGAAATACCTATAATTGATTTTGAGAAAAAACTAATAGAATGGTGTTAGAAAAACGTTTTACAACACTGTATAAAAAAAATAGGGCAAGTCAGTGCTAACCCAATGTTTTGGCACATTTGCGAGGTCGCCAAATCTTTTGATTTGGCTTTTAGAGAAAAAATTAAAACAAAATGCAAAAGATTTGGCTTGTTGATAATCCGAAAAGTAGTTGCTTATTTACAGCCCTACTTCTTTTATACTAAACGTCAGACTGCGCAATAACCTCCCTTTCTTAATAACTTTGTTGATTTCCTTTTAACGCATTGCCCGGATCACTTTAAGATATTGGTTATCTT
>NZ_JAGEVG010000041.1 GCF_017581925.1 Gelidibacter pelagius
GGTTAGCTAATTTAAAATACAATTTGCCAACTTGAAAGAGGATGAGCTTATATTTGTAGATTAAATTAGAAGAGCCGTATGATGGGAGACTATCAAGTATGGTTCCCTGCCCGTCCGGCAGGCGGGTGTGAGAGGGGAAGGGTGAAACTCCCTTTTCCTACTCGACACAAAAACCTTAGGCACAAGCTAAAAAAAATATGATAATAGAAACATCTACATTAATATCAATTGGGACTTGGTTAGGAAACAAGCTTTTGGATAAGGGTTTTGACTCAATCCATAAGAAAATAACTTCCAAAACTTTTAACGATAGATTTTATGAAAAAGTTAACAATGTATCGATCATTTTACAAACAAATCATCCAGATGCATTAGGAGGTAATATAGAGTACTTTTTCAAA
Organism: Gelidibacter pelagius; assembly: GCF_017581925.1. Classification (GTDB taxonomy): domain Bacteria; phylum Bacteroidota; class Bacteroidia; order Flavobacteriales; family Flavobacteriaceae; genus Gelidibacter; species Gelidibacter pelagius. The sequence goes on from NZ_JAGEVG010000041.1 coordinate 402, forward strand.
CATGAAGATATATTTAATGAACTAGTTAAATTACTATTCTTTAACTCGAAAGTTGATTTAAAAGTTATTGAAGAAAAATTTGATATTGAAACATTACCAGATAATTTCATACTAGAGTTTATAAATCTTTTAAGAGATGAACTTTATAGGGATCAATTTTTCAACGAAATACTATCTAACAAAGAGATATTTTTAATTAGTATAGGGATCAATAAAAAAGTTGAAGATGTCTTGCGAATTTCTTCTCTATCGTATGATGAAATTAAAAAGTTAAAGGAATTAATAGAGTCTAAAATCAAAAGTAATTTTTCCTTTGCGAGTTTTATTTCTAATTATAAAACATGTTTAATAAATAATTATTCTCAATTAAACTTTATCGGTTTAGGATTAGATCTAAGTGTAAAAAAGGGGAAAAGAAAAAAACTGGAAGATTTATTTGTTAAACCATCATTCCATGTAGATGAAGTTAACTTGAAAATTCTACAAAAAATAAATCCAGAATTTGAATCACACACTAAAATTTCTCTTGATAAAATATTCAATTTTGATAAGCACTTAATAATACTTGGAAACCCAGGAAGTGGAAAATCTATTTTCACAAAATTTATATCATTGAAATTAATTCAAAACGAAAAATTAGTTTTTGAAAATAAAGCAATTACAGAAAGTATTCCTTTTAGAATAGAATTAAGAAAATATCACGCTTTTAAGAAAGATCAAAATGAAGGTTTAATAAAGTATTTAAGATTTTTGTTAGAACTTGAATATGGTTTCCCTAATATTTCAACAGAAGATGTTCAACAAGTATTGAAAGAAAAAAATACTGTTGTAATATTTGATGGATTAGATGAGATATTTAATTTAAATGATAAATTACTAATTAAAAATGATATAGAAAATTTTATAGCCCAACATACAAATACTAAAGCTATAATCACTTCCAGAATTATAGGCTACGATGATACAGCATTAAAAGAGTCAGAGATGCTGAAATTAATAATAAATAATTTTGATGATAATCAAATTCAAGAATATATTAAAAATTGGTATTTAATTGAAGAAGATGATGAGCAAATACGTGAAAAAGAGATAAACGATTTTTTAGCAAAAAAGGAACTAATTGACAATGAACTGATTTCTAATCCATTATTATTATCCCTCATTGTTATTTTATATAGAAACAATTTAAAACTACCAGATTCAAAACTTGAAATATATCAATCATGTACGAAAACCCTAGTCGATAAATGGGATCATAGTAAAGGCATGGAGATTAATCTCTCAGATGAAATTTATAAACGTAAAGACACTGTTTTTGCAGATTTAGCGTATTGGCAATATAAAGAATTAAGTAAAAAAGATGGTAAAGTGACATATCAAAGGGCGAAAAATACTGTAGCTCGAAGTTTAACTGAAAAACTAAAGATAGCTGATGACTTCACTTCGGATCTTTTTTCAGAACAATTTCTTGTATATGCGCAAAAACGATCGTTATATTTTGATAATAATTTTACACACAAAACATTTCTCGAATATTTCACCGCCTTTTGGATATTTTCAAACATTGAGAAAAAACATAAAAAAGAAGAAAGAGACAATTTAATTAAAGAATATATCATAAGCTCATACTGGCATATAGTATTGGAGTTATTGATTAATTTAATAGATAAAGATCAAGCAGACAATGAAATAATTGATGATTTGATAAAACATCAATTAAAAGAAAATGAGGAATCCGCAACTTTCTTTTTGCAAATTTTCAATACTATTCAAAATGTTAGTAATTCAACATTTGAAGATATTGTAAGCCAAGCTATTCATGGACTTTTAAAAAAAACTGTAAAAGAAAAGAACACTGAAAACTATAGGAATAGACAAAACTCTCCATTTTACTTATTGGCAAAACATTTCGATAATGAATCTTTAAGACAATTGATCGAAAAATGTATTAAAGAAATTAAGTTAGATGAAAATAGTTCCTATGAGGCCAAAATTCTTCTCTCATTATATTTAGAATTAATCCATGAAAGTAAAAAATTTAAAAATATTGAAATAAACAATTGGGATAATGATACTATAAATTTATTTTCTAGAAAAACAATACTTGAAGACCCTATAAACTATATTATGTTTGAATTTACTTTCAATCGTGTTGATTTTAATTTAAATCCAATCCCATTTGCTACTGATTTTTTAAGAAACTTCAATAAGGAATTATTTAGTGATAATTTAAAATCTAAATTTTCAAATTTTCGATATTTCCCAATTCAATTTATATGCTTGAAAAATGTCTTATTCAATTCAGATCATAATATATTAAATGATTATTTGACCTTAGTTGAAAAACACAACATTTCAATTACTGACTTAATAAAAGACTGCTTCAGTAATCCATTCTTCTTCAGATTCGACGATGACTTTAAAAATTTAATGGGTAATTTAAATCTTTTGAAAAATAAAGATTATTTAATTTTATTGGTTCCTATTTTTTATAAAATACGTTTTGGCGAGAATTATAATAGACAGAAAAAGTTTGAGCCAAATATTGAAGAATTATTTAAATTATTAGAAGATGAAGATTACTCTAATAAATTAGAATTCATTGTTGATAAGAAAAACAACAAGACCAAAGTGAAATCTTATATTATTGACAATTTTGAAATTGACAAATTAATAATCAAGTAAACTTAAACCGAAAAATTTAAGAAATAAAAGCCAGTGCCTAACAAAGTACTGTGCTTAAAAACCAGTCAAACCGTATGGATTCGAATCTAAAGTAACCCCGCCGGCGCAAGCGTCCCACTCGTGCTCACAAATACTTTTGGCCACTATAACTCATAGGATAGTTTTGAAAAAACGCAGTTCAACATATAGGAAAGTTTAGGGAAAGGTGGTAAATTGAGGAATAAAATTTTGGATCAATAAAAGATAAATAACTAGAATTGATCCTATGGGTACACAGAGGGTGGTTATGGGCACTCTTAGCACTTGTAAATGATAAGTTGTGTCAGTTGACAAAACTAATCAACAGAATAACCATCATTGATGAAAATTAAACCACTTATACTATCAATACTAGCTTTATTTCTATTACTTCTATCTTGTAATACTAAGGTTAAAGAGAATTATAGCCTTGAAAGCCAATTAAATGAATTGATTGAAAACTTCGACGGAGTTGCTCATTTATACGCAGAAAATCTTACAACTGGACAAATTATAGCTATTGATGCAAGTAGTGTCCATAATGCGGCAAGTGAAGCAAAACTTTACATTTTACTTACGTATGCTGAACAAGTTATCAACGGCACTTTAGACCCAACCAGCCTAATAACACTAACAGAAGAAGACAAAGTTTTGGGATCCGGTGTGTTGCGTTTCGAAATAGTGGGAAATCAAGTTTCACTATCATTTGTTGCATACTTAATGATGTCTATTTCTGATAATGTGGCAACCAATATATTATTAAGGGAAGTTGGAGGCATAGAAGCGGTCGACAAATTTTTGAAAAAAAATGGTATTAATGATACTGAGGTAAACGGAGAAGTTTTTAGAGGAGAGTGGATATCAACTTCGGCAAAGTCATTGGCAACTGCAGCGCAAATATTAGCTCGACCAGAAAAATATGGATATTCGAAAAAAGCAGCTGATTTATGTAAAAGCATTATGCTAAAACATTATGAGGATAATGGACTTGCTCGTCACTTGCCTTGGAGTCCATTTGTTGAAGAAGTGACAACTATGGAAGGATTCCGAAAATACAAACCCATATACGCAGGTATTGAGTTATATGGCAAAGCCGGATATACACCAGGTTATCGAGGAGATGTTGCTTATATCAAAACAACTAAAAGTGAATATGTTATCGGCCTAAAATGTACAAATGTGGATGATTCAAAACCACTAAATTCAACGAACGCGGGATTTGAATTTTCAGCAGAAATTGGTAGAATTTTTTATAATTATTGGGGCAAAAAATAGAAGTAAATTAAAATCAAACTTAAGATGTAAGTTGGCATTCATTATAACAAACAAAATCAAACTTGATCCTATGACCAATAAAAACAAAAAAACTTTATATCTAATATCTGGAATTTTAACAGGAATCGTGTTTATTAGTTCTATTTTAGATGCTGAACCTGGTTCTTTATTGGGAAGTATTTGGCTGTTTAGATTAGGATGGCTAATTATGTCGGTTTCATCTTTTATAAGTTATTACAACATAAAAAAGATTCAAAAAAACTAACTTGTATGTGGAATTTCAGCAAGTTTGAAAAATGAACTGGGCGTTGATTTAATAAAGTTACTGAATTACATAATCAATCGGAATTGAATAAGTTTACGGTACCTGTTTGCAATATTCCGTAACAAATCACCCTGCTGGCGCGAGGGTTCCGAGAGTACTCACAAATACTATTGGACACTATAGCCCATAGGATAGTTTAAAAAATACGTTGTTCGACTTATAGGAAAGTTCAGAAGAAGGTAGTAGATTGAAGGTTGAAAATTTAGATTGATAAGTATGAGATAACTAAGGTTGGTCGTATTGGCACACGGAGGGGCAGATGTGATCACTGTTAGGGTTTATAAATACAAATTGGCAGTCATACATACAAACCCGAAATTAGATTTTAACAATGAAAGATAGTGACCATTTATCTATTGAAACATTAAACAAAAAGTTAAAAACAACTATAACAGGAACAGCTATTTTAGCTGGAGTTATTGTCATATTTTTCATTTTAATGATAATAGATTATGTGGAAACTAAAGCGTTTAATTCTATGTGGATCATTCCAATTGTTTCGACTTTTATTGTGGTTTCTAATATATTGAAAATAAGAGCGTTACGAAAAATATTGAAATCAAAACAATCCTAACTCAATTAATTTATATGGACAAGACTTTCAAAATTTTCCACTATGCCAGTTTTCTGCAATATCCTTTTATTATCGCTGCTCTCTACTATTCATATAAACCAATAATAATTGGAATGGATGATTTTGACAAGGCAGAATTAATATCCAATTATAATTTAGTCCTATTGTTTTCTGGAATTGCGTTTAGCTTTGCTTCTCTTGCCGATATTAGAAAGAGAACTAAACTTGGAAATAAAATATTTGGTAAACAAAAAAATGCAAAGCGTTGGATTATATATATGTGTATTCTTGTTTTGATGACTTTTACATTAGGAATCTATACAATGTACTTTGCAAAATATGAAGAACTAAAAGATTTATCAATTGGAATATTCGTTTTTGGAATAGGTATTATTGGATTATTAAGGATGAATCTTGAAATTATTAAAACATATCAACCTGAATGGAAAAAAAGTACTACTGCCGACACCGTGTGAAAATAATTGCTTGTTTCTCGCTTACTTGGAAATTCCTCAACACCCAAAAGCGTTGCAGGACGGATTTTCCACAGGCAGTTGACCGTTGGGAATTGTCCGTGATTAGTCCACGCCATAGCTCATACATATAAGCGTTGGCAGTCATATGAAAAACGCACTCAGAAGAAAATCAAAATTGAATGATTTGTAAAAATTGTGAACAGAATATTAATGGGAATTTTTGTAGTAACTGTGGACAGAAATCTAAGGTTAGAAGAGTTGATTTCAAATATTTGCTTGAAGAAATTCCAAATAGTATTTTTCAAATAAATCGTGGTTTTTTATTTACTTTAAAAGAATTATTTATAAGACCAGGACATTGTATAAGAGAGTTTTTAGAAGGTAAAAGAAAAAATCATTTCAAACCTTTAGCCTTCATTATTTTCACATCTACTTTATATGTGATATCACATTATTTTCTTGGAAATCAAACTTTCATTGATGATGCTATTTCTGGTTTTAAGGCTGGAGGCAAAGTAGAAAATAGCAGCATAATAGATTGGATTTCTAAGAACCAGACATATGTTATATTACTATTGGTTCCATTTTTTTCTTTAGCATCTTATTTAGCATTTTTAAAATCAAAGTATAATTACTTTGAACATCTTGTTCTAAACATTTATATAACGGGGCAACAAATGTTCATCTATTTTATTTTCAGCTTTATTTTCGATAGGAATGGCTTGTTAATACTGTTACCGCTCTTATTGGGAATGGCATTTAATTTTTGGGCTTATTTTCAATTCTTCAGCAAGAAAAACACTTTTAAGAAAGTATTCCTTATCCTATTAACTTATATAATTTTCGCCATTATAATTTTTATAGGAGTATTTATAGCTGCTGCCCTTAAAGCACTGTTCTGAAAAAAAGTAAAATGTATTCATTTTCAACTAATGCCATTCTATTGGCATCATACATCAATCCCAATTTGGCTATAGCAAAG
>NZ_JAGEVG010000042.1 GCF_017581925.1 Gelidibacter pelagius
AAAAGAAGAAAGAAAAAAGACGAAAGAAAATAGAATGAAGAATCTGCCTGTATTTGTGGATGCTTTCGGATGAGTTTGAAGTCAGGAGTCAGGAGTCAGGAGTCAGGAGCCAGGACAAAAGAATAAAGAAAAAAGACGAAAGAAAATAGAATGAAGAATCTGCCTGTATTTGTGGATACGTTCGCAGGAGTCAGAAATTAAGAACCAAGAACCAAGAACAAAGATAGAGTATCAGGTATTAAGAATTAAGTATTAAGAATCCGTTTGTATCTGCGGATAGGTTCGGACAAGTCAGAAATTAAGAACCAAGATTCAAGACTGCTGCTCAATACGTTTAAGTTTAACTGCTAAGAACGCAAAGTCAATCGCAACGAGCGCGATGATAAATTTAGTTTTTGTTGTTTTTAACCGACAACCGACAACCGACAACCGACAACCGACAACCGACAACCGACAACTTGAAACCTTGAACCCAGCCTGCCCGTCCGTAGCAAAGCGGAGGCGGGAAACCCAAAACCTACTGCCCCAAATCCCACAGTTCTTCTCATATAATATTCAAGAAAAATGAAATAATATTATGTTTTGCGTCAATATGAAGGTGTAAAGAGCATTATTTTTGAAAATATCGTAAATTGATAGTGGGAAAAGATTGAGTTTACAGATTAAAATATTGTGACATATAATACTTTAAATGTATCTTTGCCCAAATTCCCCACTATTTTACCTGTTGATATTTAAACCTATAGCGTCATGATTCAAGAACTTCTTGCTTATTTTAATCCCTTAGATTATTTAGGGATTTGGTTATTGTGGGCGTTTATTTTGGCATTTATCGTTTCCTGGCTGACCTTCCCTACAATAATAAAGGTGTCTAAAGTAAAACAGCTGATGGATGAGCCCGGTTCAAGAAGTGCTCACTCTGTTAAGACGCCTACCCTAGGAGGAATTGCTATCTTTTTTAGTTTGGCCGTGGTAATTACTTCCATTGGCGGAGTCTTGGACACGAAAATTTTAATGTTGCTGTTGGGAGGTTTAACTGTGCTTTTCTTTTTGGGCCTTAAAGATGATTTATTGGTCTTGGCGCCAAGAACAAAATTTTTGGCCCAATTGCTTGTCGCCGGAGTGCTGATTGTTTTTACCGACACCCGTATTGTTGGTTTTTTTGGAATTTTTGGCATCACCACCTTACCGTACTTAGTTTCAGTACTCTTTACCTTATTTGTGTATATCTTGATCATCAATGCCTACAACTTGATTGATGGGGTGGATGGTTTGGCAGGAAGCTTGGCCCTGTTTGCTTGTGCCGCCTTTGCATTTCTTTTTTGGAAAACCCTGGATGTCAGCATGACCACTATTGCGGTGGCTAGCATTGGTTCTTTGGTGCCTTTTCTGCGATTTAATTTTTCAAGAAAGCGTAAGATTTTTATGGGGGACACCGGGTCCATGATCATCGGGTTTCTGGTCGCTTTTTTTGTGGTACGCTTTCTCAGCGGAGCACAAATGTCTCAGACCTCACTTTTTTATAATTCAGCCCCGATTTTAGTACTGACCATCGTGTTTTTCCCACTTTTGGATACTCTGCGTATTTTCTTTATTCGCGCCGTTATCCATAAAACGAGTCCGTTTAAGGCTGATAAAAACCATTTGCACCATGGCTATATCAATTTGGGCTATTCACACAAACAGACCACCTTATGTATTGTGCTCATCAATGCCGTCCTGTTTGTTTTGGCACTTTTGTTTAAGGACTTTGAAATCCATCTGCAACTCTGTCTTTTGCTTGGTATTGGTACGGTATTATATTCTGTGGCTTTTATATACCATTGGCTCTTCAAAAGCAAATCCGAATCTAAAATTACAGAACAGAGCCATTGATTTTGTGTCATTTCTAAATAAAACGCCTTACTTTTGCACCTTATCTTTATATTCTCTAATTGTTTAAACATTTCAAGACCATTTTAATGAAACATCTCCTATTGGTTGTAACGGCACTGTTTTTTTTAAATTCCTGTGCCTCTAAAAAAGACGTTCTTTATCTGCAAGATATCGATACCAAGGGTGTGGGGGCCATCCCTTACCAATCGCCCAGTATTCAACCCAATGATATTTTAAAAATCACCGTAGAAAGTTTATCTCCGGAAGCGGCTCTACCGTATAATAAGAGTGTGGTACAAGGCGTACAATCCAGAAGTTTAGACATTATGCAGTTGGAAGGCTATGTGGTATCATTAAACAATACAGTGACTATGCCTGTATTAGGTGATATTTCCACTAAAGATAAAACGCCTCAAGAGCTTGCTGCTACCATTAGCGATTTATTGGTTTCGGGGGGTCACTTATCAGATGCACGGGTGGATGTGAGGTTGCTCAATGCGAAGGTGACCATTTTAGGCGAGGTCAAAGCGCCAGGTACGTTTACGTACACCGAGCAGAACCTTACCCTTTTACAGGCATTAGGATTGGCGGGTGACTTGACCATTAATGGGCAACGACAGGATATCCTCATGACTAGGGAAGTTGATGGGGTCCGCAAAGTGACCCATATAGATCTGACCTCGGCCGATTTTATGGACAGCGAGTATTATTTTATTAAGCCCAACGATATGATCGTGGTACATCCAAACGACCCAAAGGTGAAATCGTCTGGATTTATTGGCAATGTAGGTACTGTGGCCACCGTGATTTCTTTAGTCTTAAGTATAACTATTTTATTAACCCGATAATGGAGGACTTACATACTAATAGATACGCAATGGAGGAGGAGGATCATTTGGACCTTAAACAAGAGATTAGGCGGTACTTGCGCTTTTGGCCTTGGTTTGTTTTGAGTCTGGTTATTGCTTTAATAGGCGCCTATATGTATGTCCGGTTTGCCCCCCGTGTTTATCAGACCTATTCTAAAATCAAGATCTTAGATAAATCGGATGGGCTGGAATTGCCTACGGCCGCTTTTATTTTTAAGCGCTCCAATATCAATTTGGAGAATGAGACTGAAATTTTAACCTCCTATATTATGATGGATCGGGTGGTTAGGCGGTTGAATTTGAATACCAGTTTTTACGAGGAAGGGACGATTAGAATCTCTCAGCAAGAAGGTTTGCCGTTTGAGTTTACGCAACTCGTACATCCGGATAGCATTATCAGTAGTTCCTCGTACAAAATTAAGGTGACCGAAAAGGGGCTGGATATTAGTAATGAGAAGGACGGGATCAACATGTCTTTCAACACCCATACAACCACTAGTAAAACCCACGAATTACCTTTTGAAGTTGATCTTGGTCTTTTGAATAAAAAGTCGGAGTTGATAGGTAGAACATTTATCGTATCCTTTAGACCCATTGAGAACGTTGCCTTAGGATTGAAATCGCGAATTTCAGTAGAACCTATAGGCAAACAAAGTGATTTGTTGAAAATAAGTATCAAAGGTGAAAGTAAGGCACTGTCAGAAGACATCGTCAATACCTTAATGGCCGTATTTGATGAGGATGGGATTAATGATAGACAATTGATCTCCAAACGAACGCTGGATTTTATTGACGACCGGTTTGTGTTTTTGGCGCAGGAATTAGATTCTATAGAAGTGGGGCGGCAGGATTTCAAACAACGCAACAATTTAGTGGATATTAAAGTAGATGCCACATTAGGCTTGGAACAACGGACCAAGTCTGAGGAGGAAGCCTTTCAGATAGAACAGCAGTTGGCCTTGTCGCGCTTATTGAAGCAGTCGCTCACTGAGAATGGTGAGTCCGGTTTATTGCCGGCGAATATTGGGATCAATAATGGTGGTATTAATGAGTTGATAGCTAATTATAATGCTGCAGTCCTTAATAGGGACAAGTTTTTGAATAGCGGCGGTACCAATAACCCCATAGTGCAGCAGGCCGTGGCTGAAGTGGCGGATTTAAAGGCGAACATCAATCGGTCTTTAGCCAATTATGTGAATCAGTTGGAAGCTTCAAGTCAGCAACTGGAAACACGAAATGATCGGTTTAGTGGGAAAGTGGCTCAAATTCCAGAAAAGGAAAAGTTGTTACGTGCCATTGACCGTCAACAAAAGATCAAAGAAAGTTTGTATCTCTTATTGCTGCAAAAACGTGAAGAAGCAGCGATTAATTTAGCCATTACGGAGCCCTCCATTAAAATAGTGGAGCATGCTTTGACGGGGAATTCTCCAATTAGTCCTAAGTCGCGAGTGATTTATTTAGGAGCGCTTGTGGGTGGCTTATTAGTTCCATTTGGCATTTTATATCTCATCTTTTTATTGGATTCCAAACTGCACAGTAAGGAAGATATCACCAAGATTAATCCAAGAATTCCGGTGATTGGTGAAATCCCGGATATCAAGAAAGACAAGGAATTTATTTTTGAAGACCCGAATGCTCGATCCATTTTGGCAGAATCCTTTAGAATCTTAAGTTCCAATGTGGATTATATTTTACCGGTATCGAATGATGGCAAAGGAAAAGTGATTTACTGTACCTCTACCATCAAAGGTGAAGGGAAAACCTATGTGAGTATCAATTTATCCTTGGCCTTATCGAGTATCAACAAGAAGGTATTATTGATTGGTGCCGATTTAAGAAATCCTCAGATCCATGCGCACATTCATGAAGGGAAGGACACGCCGGGATTGGCTAATTACCTCCATGACACCAATTTTGAATGGAGAGACGCTTTGGTCAGTGGTTTTGACAAGCACCCAAACCACCGTATCATGTTATCTGGAACTATTCCACCAAATCCAGCACACCTCTTGACCAACGGGCGTTTTACAAAGCTTATTGAAGAAGCAAAAGAGGAATACGATTATATTATCGTAGATACGGCGCCAACAATTTTGGTTACCGATACCATGTTGATCTCTCAATTGGCTGATGCGACCGTTTATATTGCGAGAGCAGATTTTACAGAAAAGAATCTTTTGAAATTCTCTAAAGATTTATCGGAATCAGGCAAGTTGAAAAACATGGCTTATGTGATCAATAGCGTAGGCGCAAGCAAATCTTACGGATATAGTTATAACTATGGCTATAATTATGGCTATGGGAATAATGGTTAGTTTATAAACTAATGAATCATAAATCCGGTACAAACTTTAAGTTTGGCCGGATTTTTTTTTTGATCCTATTTGTCTTCTAAAACTGCAATTTGAGATTATTCTTTAACCATGAGACTGTTTGTTGTAAATTCTTTCTCGTTCAAAAAGGAAATTATAATATGATACACTACCTTTTAGGATTTTGCCCTGAAAATTCATAGTTTAACCTCCTTCTGAACCCCACACCTCTCTCCACCACCCCTTCGTATCTCTGCCACAACCTGACATTTATCATACTTACTACAAGAATTATAAGCTACATTTATCAATGAATTATAAAAACCAATAAGTCATGAAAAATATTCCATTAATTTCTTCCATAATGTCCACTAAGATCATTACGCTTAAAAAAGATGATGATCTTGAAACGGCAGAGCGTTTGTTTAAACGACACAAAATCAGACATATTCCCGTAGTCAAAGGCGATGCCATCATAGGCATGTTGAGTTATACAGATTTGCTACGCATTAGCTTTGCAGACGCTGTAGATGAGTCTGAAACGGAAGTGGAGAGCTTGGTCTATAATATGTTTACTATAGAGCAGGTGATGGCTAAAAACGTGGTCAGTGTATCTTCTACTGCAAGTATAAAGGAAGTTGCCGAAATTTTGGCCAAAAAGGAGTTTCACGCGCTACCGGTGGTTGATGATGACGTGTTGGTGGGAATTGTTACCACGACGGATTTGATTGAATTTTTGATTATGCAGTTGTAGGGTGGGGGGATTAGGGATTAGGCATTAGGCATTAGGGATTAGGCATTAGGTATTTGTGTGAGTGGTGAGAGGTGAGTCAGATCATTTGGATAATTGGATATTTCTAAAGAAGTTTAGAATATTGAACACAGAATGTTGAATATCTAATATCGAAGTTTAAATGGCTCTAAACTTTAAACTTTGAAACCTGAAACGTGAGTGGTGAGTGGTGAGAGGTGAGAGGTGAGCAAATTGACGATTTACGATTGTTGAATAGCGAACAATGGTCAACTCTATTTGGGATGTTCAGGCGCAGGCAGTAGATAGTGTTCTGTTTTCAGTCTGTTCATATTTCATGATTCGTGCTTTAAAAACTTACAACCTTTTCCAATTGATGAGATTGCCGGGTCATTCGTT
>NZ_JAGEVG010000043.1 GCF_017581925.1 Gelidibacter pelagius
GGTCCGCTTTTTTATTTTTAATAGTTTAACGAAACAGGCATTCCAAACCTCAATACAAAGCGTCATTACATTCCCCCACAAGCATCATTGCGTTCTCCCACAAGCATCATTGCGTTCCCCCACAAGCGTCATTGCGAGAAGCGACGAACGAGCGACGCCCCACAAGCGTCATTGCGAGGAGTGACGAAGGAGCGACGCGGCAATCTCATGGTTGGGTAGCCTAACAGACACAGATCGCCGCGCTCGATAGCTTCGCTATATACATTCAATGAAGCAGTACTTCCTTTCATGTAACCCTCGAAATGAAGCTTGGGTTGGAGTCCTCGCAATGTCACGAGAGTCATAGAACTTCGCAATAATGCATTTAAATGGTATCTTCAGAATCCCCAAACATTTCCTTAACTTCCTCATACAAATCAATCCAATCAGGGTTGATACTTTCGATCAATTCCACCTTTTTTGCTCTACTGCCTGCTTTTAATTGTTTTTCCCGGCCTATGGCATCACCTATCATTTGAAAGGCTTCATAATAGACCAGTTTATCCAGATTATATTTTGCAGTAAAGGATTTTAGATTGAATTTCTCTTTGTGTTGCTTTACACGGATCACAATGACGGATGTCACTCCAACATACAAAGTGGTGTTGTTTTTATTGGTGAGGATGTAAATGAAACCGGGTTTCATGAGGTGCTTGTTTTTAAATGGTGGTCAATGCGAGTCTTGTATATTCGTCATTGGGAGGAGCGACGTGGCAAATGCGAAGCATTCACTAATACCTAAATTTAAAAATAATCAATTGTTAGTAATCTGTCTGTTATGGCGCCACAACTAGGAGATTGCTTCGTCCTTCGTCCTCGCAATGACGCCAGGGTGGGGTCCTCGCAATGACGCTTGGCTCGGGTGTGTGCAATATCCACTACCCTCTATCCTCTACTCTCTTTTTAAGCAAACGCATCCCAAGTAATCTTCAATCCTTCCCTCACCGTATACCGTGGCGAATACCCCAATAACTCCTTGGCTTTTGAAATATCCGCTAAAGAATCGCGGACATCGCCTTGGCGCTCTGGGCCATAATCTGCTTTTAACTGAGAGTCGGCGGCAGATTTAAGCGAGTCCCATAAATAATTGATATCAATACGTTCGCCACAGGCAACGTTGAACACTTGATTGGCGGCCGCCTTTGAAGCAAACATGCCTTTGACATTGGCTTGAATCACATTATCAATAAAAGTGAAATCTCTTGTTTGTCCGCCGTCGCCATTGATTTTAGGTGATTTATCATCTTTTAAGGCCTGCATAAACAACGGAATTACCGCTGCATAGGCACCATTGGGACTTTGTTTTGGTCCAAATACATTGAAGTATCTAAAACCAATCACATCTGTGCCGTAGGTTTTGCCAAACACGTCGGCGTAGAGTTCGTTGACGTATTTGGTCACTGCGTAAGGCGATAAAGGTTTTCCAATAGTGTCTTCCACTTTTGGCAAGGATTTGCTATCGCCATAAGTAGAACTGGAAGCGGCATAGACCATGCGCTTCACATTTGGATTGTCCTTGATGGCAATCATCATATTCAAAAAGCCAGAAATGTTCACATCGTTTGTGGTGGCCGGATCATTGATCGATCTTGGCACAGAGCCCAGCGCCGCTTGATGAGACACATAGTCCATATCCTTCACCGCGCGGTGGCAGGTGTCCACGTCTCTGATATCACCTTCCATCAATTCGAAGGCGGGATTCGCCATAAATTCGGTAAGGTTCTCTCTATAGCCGTTTGAGAAATTATCGAGCACACGGACTTTCTTTGCGCCATGTTGCAAGAGGTATTGGACCAGATTGGATCCAATAAAGCCTGCGCCACCGGTAATTAAAAAGCTGTAGTTTGATAAATCTTCGGTATGATAAGGATGTGTGTACATTATAATCTGGCGTCAACGGATTCTATTGGCAATAAGCATTTGACGTCAAAAATAACGCCGATATCTGATTTTAAATTCTTGAGATCCAACTTTAAAAACTCATTATGGGCAACTGCTACGACAATAGCGTCATATTTGGAAGCCAATTTGGTATCGGTACAAATCAGGTCGAAGTCGTATTCATGTTTTACTGCATCTGCAGAGGCCCATGGATCATAAACATCAACCTCCACATCATAACTTTCAAATTCCTTGATGATATCAATCACTCGGGAATTTCTGATGTCTGGACAATTCTCTTTAAAGGTAATTCCCAATACCAAGGCTTTGGATCCTTTGATGGTGGCTCCTTTTTTGATCATCATTTTAACAGTTTCCTGAGCAACGTAACTGCCCATACTGTCATTCATCTTACGGCCTGCCAATATAATTTCAGGATTGTATCCAGATTCAATCGCTTTTTGGGCCAAATAATACGGATCCACACCAATACAGTGTCCTCCTACTAATCCTGGAGACATTTTAATAAAATTCCATTTGGTACCTGCTGCTTCCAAAACCGCTTTGGTATCAATGTCCAGCAATCTAAAAATTTTGGCCAGTTCATTCACAAAGGCAATATTGATATCGCGTTGCGAATTTTCAATAACCTTGGCCGCTTCGGCAACTTTTATGCTTGGAGCCATGTGGGTACCAGCAGTAATAATGGTTTTGTAGAGATTATCGACTTTGATTGCGATTTCAGGTGTTGAACCTGAAGTGACCTTCAAGATTTGAGTCACTGTATGGATCTTATCTCCCGGATTGATGCGCTCTGGCGAATAGCCCGCAAAGAAATCGACGTTAAATGTCAATCCTGATTCCTTCTCCAAGATCGGCACACAGATATCTTCGGTGACTCCCGGATAGACCGTGGATTCGTAAATAACGATAGCATCTTTTTTCAATACCTTACCTACAGTTTCACTCGCTTTTACCAAAGGTGTGAAAATTGGCTTGTTTAGTGCATCCGTTGGTGTTGGGACGGTAACGATATAAAAATCAGAATCTTCGATATCTGCCGTGTCATTTGAAACAAACAGGCCGCTTTTGGCCTTAGGATCTGTAACTAAGAGAGACTGAAGAATGTCATTATCAACTTCCAAAGTTCTATCCACGCCCTGGTTCAGCTCGTCAATTCGCTTTTGGTTGATGTCAAAACCGACAACCAAAAATTGCTTTGCAAATTCTACAGCAAGTGGTAAACCTACATATCCTAATCCTAATACCGTAATTTTGGGGTGACTTGTCATTATGAGTTTTTTATGGATTTTAAAATAAAGAGCAAATCTAAAGAAAATCTACAATTTTGAACGTGTTTTTTATTGATTTCAACCTTAAGGCTCCATTTTATCGTTCTATTGTAGCTTTCGGGGGCTAACTGATCTGCCAAAGTCAAGAAACTCTGGGTATTAAAACCTTCCATTGGGAATAAATGCTTCGTCTTTACATTTAAATGTTAACAGATCTAAGACAAGATCTTAACCGCAAGGAGCGCAATGAAAAATCGCAAGGGACGCAAGGTTTTAAAAAGTAATAAATTACATCGGTAGGTGTGCGATGGGTATGAGTGTATCAAAATTCAAGATTCAAGATTCTGTAGCGTCCGATATAAGAATCAAGACCGCTGCGCTATAAGAATCAAGAACCAAGACTAAAAAACTTAGAACATTTAAAATGTGGCTTTAAAAATTAAAAGCTCGACGGAATTAGCATAATTTTGTGTTTCTCCTAAACAGATTCAAAATGACAGTAATTTTAAAGAAACTCTCATAGAGCCTTT
>NZ_JAGEVG010000044.1 GCF_017581925.1 Gelidibacter pelagius
AAAGCACTGTTCTGAAAAAAAGTAAAATGTATTCATTTTCAACTAATGCCATTCTATTGGCATCATACATCAATCCCAATTTGGCTATAGCAAAGACCTGTTTTATGAGCTTGTTGTCCCCGCTGGGAGGAGCATCCCGTTCGAGCTCACAATAACTATCGGCCACTATAACCCTGAGAATAGTTTCAAAAACACATCGTTCTACATATAGGAAAATTTAGGGAAAGGTGGTAGATTGGAGGTTGGAAATTTAGATTGATATAGATAAATAACTACAGTTGATCGTATTGGCACACTTAGGGGAGATATGTCACTGTTGGAGCTTATGAATGTAAGTTACATGCAACCTAATAAAAATAATTTGTAACATTTTGAAATTCCTTGTATCTAAATGAAAACTAAAAGGGAACAAAATGAAAAAAGCACTAGCAGTATTCGTATTTATTGTATCTACAATCGTAGTTAACTCTCAAACAATTTATTCAAAAGCATTTGGTAATCCAAATGATAAGCCACTAATCTTCCTTCACGGTGGACCAGGATATAATTCTGTGGGTTTTGAATCAACAACAGCTCAAAAACTTTCGGAAAGTGGTTTTTATGTCATTTCTTATGACAGACGTGGAGAAGGAAGGTCACCAGATAAAGATGCGAAATTCACATTTAATGAAACTTTTGATGATTTAAATTTAATTTACCAAAAATTCAATTTAACATCAGCAACATTGCTAGGACATAGTTTCGGTGGAATAATTGCAAACTTATATGCTGAAAAATATCCAAATAAAACTAAATCTATAATTCTTGTCTCTGCACCACTTTCGATGCCAGAAACTTTTTCTACCATCTTAAATTCATCAAAATCAATTTATATAAGTAAGAATGATTCAGTTAATCTTAACTATATAAATATGTTGGAGAAAATGGATAAAAACTCTATAGAATACAGTTCATACTGTTTTAGTCACGCTATGCAAAATGGATTTTATTATGCAAAAAAACCAACAATTGAAGCTTTAAATATTTATAAAAAATTTAAAACAGACTCTTTGCTTATAAAATATAGTTCAAAAATGACGTACGAAGCACCAAGAGGTTTTTGGCAAAATGAAAAATATACAACATTAGACTTAAAAGATAATCTAAAACAAATAGTGAAGAATGGCACACCTGTTTTCGGTTTATATGGTAAAGATGATGGTCTCTTTTCAAAGAGTCAAGTAAAAAACATTGAAAGTTTAATTGGGGAAAATAATTTAGTTTATTTAAACAACTGTTCTCACAACCTCTTTATAGACCAGCAAACCCAATTTATCAACGCATTAAAAAAATGGACTGAATAATGAATTTTGAAACTATTTATAAAACACACTGGCAAAAAGTTTTTAGGCTATGTATGGGTTACGTAAATGAAACTGATAGAGCAAAAGATTTAGCTCAAGAAACATTTATTAAAGTTTGGCAACAATTACCCAAATTTAGAAACGAATCTTCTATTGGAACTTGGATATTTAGGATTGCATCTAATACCTGCTTACGGCAGATTCAAAAAGATAACAAAATGCCTAAGTCCGAATTACCATTAGATATTAAAGATGAAATATTGGACACAAACATAGAGAAGGATATTCAGTTTTTATATCAGTGTATTTCTGAACTACAAGAAGTAGAACGAATCATAATATCCTTGGAATTAGAAGATATGAATCAAAAGGAAATAGCTGAAATTGTTGGTCTGTCTGAAGGCAACGTTAGAGTTAAGATTCACAGAATAAAAGAAAAATTAACACAAAAATTTAAAAAAAATGGAAACTAATATAGATTTTAGACAACTATGGAATAAACAAATAACAGAAACCCCGGATGTGGAAATTCTTTATTCTAAAGTAAATAAATTAAAAAAAAGAAGCTTTTTAACGCTAATAATCGTAAACATTACACTTTTATTAACCATATCTTTCATTGGTTTTATTTGGTATTATTATCAACCTGAATTAATAACTACTAAAATTGGTATTATATTGATTGTTTTAGCTACAATTATATATTTATTACCATTTAACAAACAATTTTCTTTACTTAACAAAAATAAGACAGAGCCTAATAGCAAGGAATACCTTCAACAACTTATAAAGTTAAAAGAGGCACAAGTATTCCAACAAACTAAAATGTTAAGTGTGTTTTTTATAATGCTATCTTTAGGTATTGGATTATATCTTTTTGAATATGTTTCTGGAATGACAATAACTTGGGGTATAATTACTTATTCCATAACCGCACTATGGTTTGCGATAAATTGGTTTTATTTAAGACCTAAAGCAATTACAAAACAGAACACAAAACTAAATAAGCTGTTAGCTGAATTTGAGAAATTGAATAATCAAATGAATGACTAAAGGGCAGCATATACCAAACGTTGGCATTATGCTAAAAAACCGAGAATTATGTCAATGACTATTATAGCTTTTATTAATAAAACAAAAATACCCTCAAAATTAGAACTTGAAGCTCAAATTAGAACACTCGGTTATAATTTTAAGTTTAACGAGAACTTTATTCTTTTTGACGAGTTTGGAGGAGATTGTGAATTAAATGGGCAGAAAACATTTTTTGAAGTTTATTTTATTAAAAAAGAGGAATTAGATGACTTGTCCTCATTAGATGAAGATTTAGATAATTATGATTCTGCATTTTCATTTATTTGGGGAGCTGATTCTATTGCTGGTGCTTGCATTTCAATAATTTCAGTAGCATTAATGGATTTGTGCAACTCCAAAATACTTTTTGAGGATTTTGAAGTTTGGTATGAACGAGAAAAACTTTTGGATGAAATCCCCATGTATTTGGAAGAAAAGAATACAAATCTTAAGAAAGATATTAAAAAAAAATTACCAGTCGATAAAAAAAGGAAAATTGAAAAAATAACAAAAATAATTATTTGGAGCCTATTAATTATCACTACCATATTAATGAATCGAAAAATAATTTCTTGGCATATTCCATCATTACTCTTGGCTTTTATACTTATTAAAAGTATAATTGAGAACAATAAAAAATGGAATTAAAATGGAATTGAAAAGCCTACAGCCAACAAAGCACTGTTCTGAAAAAAAGTAAAATGTATTCATTTTCAACTAATGCCATTCTATTGGCATCATACATCAATCCCAATTTGGCTATAGCAAAG
>NZ_JAGEVG010000045.1 GCF_017581925.1 Gelidibacter pelagius
TGCTCCAATCGGAGCCGGAGCACAATGTTACTTTCTAAAAGTGGCCTTTTATCAAGAAGTCAACGGTATCCAGTCGTTCCCCCAGAAGCGTCATCGCGAGTCTGTCTGCCGTCCAGGCAGAGAGCGTCATAGGAGCGACGCCCCCCATGCGTCATTGCGAGGAGCGAGGAAGGAGCGACGCGGCAATCTGTTCGTTGTGGCGCCATAACAAGGAGGTTGCCGCGGTCGAGAGCTTCGCTACTACATTCAATGAAGCAGCGCTTCCTTTCATGTAACCCTCGCAATGACGCTTTGGTAGTTTTCATTCCTCATATCGTCCAAAACCCCGTTTTACTTGCTCAAAAAAATCATGCCCTTCAAGATTAATGCCCTCATTCGGTGCCACTTTAGGTCCATCGCCTATATAAAAACCCTGATGAACCTATCATCATCTTATTTACAGCATTCAACCTCTTATTACAAGGTTGATTCTTGGTACACTATGAAAATAGCATGTAAACAAACATCTACTTTTACGACTAATATAGCCTTATTAAGCATAACTTCAATCATTGCTTTGTATTGAAATTTCTCATATGCTTTATTGACAAATGTTTTTTTATTCATTTAATTTGGTGTTTTTAACTGACTTATAATTGGTAAGAGGCTATTGTTTTTAACAAATAGAATCATTACTTTTGTACGAGTTTTCGAATAGTATAATTTTGCAATTGGACTTTAATTGAAAGCACACTTTTTATGATAGGGAGATCAGAAAACGACTTAAATCTATTAGACTTTGGTATTGTTGGAGAGCAGCTTACCATTAGCGAACTTTTACATTCCTCTTATGTTAGCGGTCGTGAAGATTTTCAAAAGGAAGTTGAAATTGATTTTAAGAAGAATATTCAATCAGCGGCTCATTCATCCTCATTATTAAAATCTAAATTATCAGAAATTGACGTAGATGTAAAAGGTATGTTCTTGAAAGTTATCAATTTCAATACTTTTAAGTGTCTTGTTATTGTTAATGAGGAGGATTTTTATTCTCGAGACAAACGTTGGAATTCTTATAAAATATCTGAGGATATTAATAGCACAAATAGTAGAATTGATTTGACATTTTCATTTATGTCTAATTCTGATGAAATAATGGTTGATAATGTTACTTCTGATGGCTTTATTTTTAAATATGGCACAGAAAAAATATAACGCATTTGACCACGCATCTCACAACTTAAAAGCTCACAATTATGTAAAGCAATCTACTGATTTTCCTGATTGGGAAATCACCACAGCTTTTTATTGTTCACTCAAATTTTTCGAAGGAAGTCTTTTTCCTGACACATATTTCCATCCAGGAAAAGAGAAAGATGGAGAAAAAAGAGATTTTAGCTCATATAATGAGTATAAGCAGGTATTTTCAAGATTTTGTCAAGGCACTCCTCATGACATAATGAAGACATTTGTAAAGCATAACACTACGATTGAAATTTGGAATAGTTATAATGACCTGTATGATCTTTGCCATAATTCAAGATATAAAAATTATCAAATTGACCCAAGAGATTTAATAATGGCACGAGAATCTTTAGAGTCCATTCGGACGTATTGCACAGATAATTTAAAGTAATTTCAAATTCTACTTAGGACCTTCTGATTTTAAAGAACATAAAAACACTAAACCTTAATTTTGTTGACTTCCAATCTTAATTTTTGTTGCTACATTGGCTTTTCACACTTAAAAAAGATTACCACATCCAACCTTAACCTTCTTCCACCTCAAAATCATCGGAATGATAGATGTCCAGAATGACTTTTCCGGCTTCTAGGGCGGCGGTGATGGCGGTTTTTAAATGTCCCGTATTCAAAAAAGTTTCTACGGATGAGCGGAGAGGCTTTAGACATAAGATATTAAGAATTCAGATTTAAGATTTTTAATTCTATTCGGTTATGAATAGTGCGACCACTGAATATAACTACCAACCGAAAAATGCTTGTACGCCTGCCAAGCTTTAGCGAAGGCGGGAAGCTTTTTGCGGAGCGCGCCCACTACCCACTGTCCACTGCCGACTGCAAACTGCAAACGGCCCATAAAGGTAGTTTAAATTAATTGAGGCCAAGAGTTAATCACTTACTTCTTATTCATACTTAGTGTCTATGTTAGGCGAACGGAGTCAATAGTAGCACTCTCCAAAAGCCCAATTTTCGCTCACCCCTTTAGGGACGGCCAGGCAATCACATAAGAAGTCTACCCCCTACCTCACCCCTTTAGGGGACGGGGTAAAGCCCTAAAAAGCACCTTTTTGTTAAAAAAGTCATTGTTAAACTTTGCACCCCCCCTTTTGGCTCCTGGCTCTTGGCTCTTGGCTCTTTCTGCACAGTTCATTATAACAACGGGGTTCGACTGCGCTCACCCTGACAAGGTAAAGCCAAATCCCACCTCACCCCTTTAGGGGCAGGGGGTCCAGCCACATCTCAAACCCAATCAAGGAGAACAACAAAGCGTCATTGCAAGTCTGTCTGCCGTCCAGGCAGAGAGCGACGTAGGAGCGACGCCCCCATGCGTCATTGCGAGGAGCGACGAAGGAGCGACGTGGCAATCTCATGGTTGGCTAGCCTAACAGACACAGATTGCCGCGGTCGATAGCTTCGCTATGTACATTCAATGAAGCAGTGCTTCCTTTCATGTAACCCTCGCAATGACGCTTGGGATGGAGTTCTCGCAATAATGTATTTAAATTTCATCTTCACAATCCCCAAACAACTCCCTAACCTCCTCATACAAATCCATCCAATCGGGATTTATACTTTCGATCAATTCAACTTTTTTTCCTCTACTGCCTGCTTTTAATTGTTTTTCGCGTCCTATAGCATCACCGATCATTTGAAAAGCCTCATAATAAACCAATTTATCCAGATAATATTCACTCCTGCCCGTCTTTAGCCTAAGCGATTGCGGGAATACCTAAATTTAAAAATAATCAATTGTTAGTAATCTTTAAGTGGTACCGCCAAAACTTTGAGATTGCCGCGTCATTCGTGCCTCATTCCTCGCAATGACGCCAGGGTGGGAGTTCTCTTAATGACAGCTAAGTGGTGCTCTT
>NZ_JAGEVG010000046.1 GCF_017581925.1 Gelidibacter pelagius
AAAATAGAAACGGGAGAAAAGAATAAAGAGCAAGGAGCCAGGAGCCAAGAAGCAGGAGAAAAGAATAAAGATAAAAGAGAATAGAAAATAGAAACATGAGAAAAGAATAAAGAACCAGGAGTCAAGACAAAATAAAATAGAAACACGAGTCAAGATTCAAGATTCGAGGGTTTAGGAGTGATTAATTGTTGAAGGTTGAAGATTGTTGATTTTTGAATAACGAATAACGAATAACGAATAACGAACAACGAATAACGAATCATTAATAAGGGTCAACTTCATTCAGGGACATTCACACTACCCACTACCCACTATCCACACTACCCACTATCATCCTCCCTCCATCCACCACAAATTCCTTTACAGACAACTTTTTTAGCAATTGAGAAAAGAAACACTTCTTCTTAGTTGTAAATTTATAAAGAACCAAAAATCAGACATTATGAAAATTTATCATCAATTATTCGTCCCCGTTGTCACGTCCCTATTAATGTCCTGTGATTTTAGTAAGAACAATTCTCCAGATCACAGTACTACTGGGACGACGATTCCTGAAAATAAGGAGATAACCAATACCACCAATTATCAAACCACGGGCAATTTTGATACCATAGAAGGAAGTTATATCAACCAAGATAAAGTGACCGATAGTTTAGGTGAGAACTGGAATTTGGACAATCCGAAAAGAAAAGAAGATTTGTATTCGGCCTTTGATATGACCGAAGATCAAATTCAGCGTTATGAGAATGCCCTACAGACTTGGAAAGAATCTGAGAAGGACGACGCTTTTAAGTTGCTTTCTGCCAATGCAAAAATAAAAGAGGAGGATAAAATATTAAAGGATATCCTAGACGACTCTCAATACGAGCGTTATAAAAAATGGTCGAGAGCCAATGACCTAAGAAAATAGAATATTTGGAGATGTTCTACTTTAAGTTGAGCTAGAAAGTTTATTGCTTCAATCTTTTCAAATGCTAGGTGGCTGTTTTTTAAGAAAAGACGCGATTGGGATAATTATAAACGCTAATAATAGGCTTTTGTGTTATTTCAAACACTTTTGTGTTATTTCAAACAATTTGACGCTTCGAGAAAGTCATTTTTAAAGAAGAGGATTAAGAGTAGCACATAAGGATGCATACGCCAGGATCAATTGGGATTTTATGGATGTAAGTGAAAGAATGTTTAAATTTAATAGTATTCCTAAATCTTAAGCCTTTCTCATCCAGTCTTTTCGAGTTAAAACTTTAATTGAATGAGCATAGTTTTAGGATGAGGTAATATTAAATTTAGAAGTGCACGAAGATGTGTCCAAATTCAAATTCCAATTAACTAAAAAATATAATTATGGCAGAGATTAAAATTGAAAAGAAAAAACCAATTTGGCCATGGATTCTCGTGGTTCTAGTCATTTTGGGGATTATTGCGTATTTGGTTTATGCGAATCAAGAACGTGATGATTATAACGACGACTTTGATGATGGTGTCATCAATGAACAGGTGGTAGAACCTGACACTAAGCCATTAGACACAAGAGGCGCCTACGCGCCTGGAACTGCTTATGACCAATACACAGCCTTTGAAGGGTCGATTCGTGATTCGACACGTATCGCTTTGGATTCATCGTACACAAAGAAAGCGTACTACAATTTATGTAAAGCAGTTGCAAAAAAGGCAGATGAAAACAACGTGGAGGATTCACAGGCATTAACTGATTTGAAGGAGTTCTCAATGTTGATCACCAAGGTTTCAAGTCCGCTAAGTAGCGCGGAATCTGCGAAAAACTTTAAAACTGCGAGCGACAAGGTTGCAAAAGTATTGGAAGACATCCAAATAAAGAGTTATCCTGAACTGCAATCACAAGTTGCTGATTTGAAACAAGTGACCTCAGAAATGGATGGTTATATCAGTATGGATAAACAGCAGGACAACATTACTCAGTTTTTACAGAAGAGTAGGGATGTCCTAAAAGCAATGAATAATTAAAAACAGATCATTATGGCAGAACAAAATAAACACCTTTATTATATTGATGAGCTTTCTGATTATAAGATTTCAGATGGCTACCCAGATGTTAGAGGCTGGGATGTTAAGGACATTGACAATCGTGTGATTGGTAAGGTAGATAATCTTCTGGTCAATAAAGAGGCCGAGCGCGTTGTATATCTTGATGTCGAAGTGGATAAAAGCATCATTGATGCCAAATACGATCCTTACGGAAGGCCAGTCCAGACAGAAGTAAGAGAGTTTGTTAATAAGGATGGCGAGAATCATATTATTATTCCTATTGGCTTGGTCGATTTAAATGAAGACTCCAATTATGTTTATACAGATATCATAGACCACCGTACGTTTTCAGAAACCAAGCGATACCGAAAAGGAGGAAACATTAATAGGGCTTATGAAAATCAAGTTTTGGGTTCTTATCAACGTAGACGTACAGGAAGTGCTGATAGCAGGGATTTAGACGTCTTTAAGGATGAAATTCGTTTACGAGAAATCATTCGAGAAGAGATTAGACGCTACCATCATGACATTGATAAGGATGTGACGTATGGAACATTGGAAACACATGATGCATCCAGACCAAGGGTTGATGATGACGTTCTTATTGAAGATGAGATCGAATTAAGCCAGCGACGATCAAATGACGAGGTTTATGACGACGACAATTTTTACAAACGTAGAGAGTTTGACGATAAACGCTTTAAAAAGCGGACGCCTGGTCTATAGGTATTGCCATTTAGATTAGGGAGATAATATTTGAGAAGAGAATTCACCATCGGTGGGTTCTCTTTTTTTAGTGAAACCCAAAACTCAAAAGCGAAGCGCATTGAGTTTTGATGGTTGTCCCGATAGCTCCTTGAATCCGCAAGTCTTCCAAAAAAAATGCCGCAAAACCTTATTGGATAAAGCTTTGCAGCTGTGTAATATTCACTTAAAT
>NZ_JAGEVG010000047.1 GCF_017581925.1 Gelidibacter pelagius
AACGGGAGAAAAGAATAAAGAGCCAGGAGTCAAGACAAAATAAAATAGAAACACGAGTCAAGATTCAAGATTCGAGAGGGTTTATGAGTGATTAACTGTTGAAGATTGAAGATTGAAGATTGTTGATTTTTGAATAACGAATAACGAATAACGAATAACGAATCATGAATAAAGGTCAACTTCATTCAGGGACATTCACATCTTTCACCACTCACCTCTCACCACTAATCTCTAATCCCTAATGCCTCAATGCTAATCCCTCAAACCTAATACCTAACATCTAAAACACACACACAAATGAACATCATAGACATTCCAAATTTCATAAACACATACATCACAAAAAGAGAAACCAGTCTTTTTGAAAAGGATATTGAAGCCAATTCCGCTATTCTAAGTGAAAAAATAGCAGGTAAATCGGTTTTGGTGATCGGAGGCGCCGGAACCATTGGTTCTTCGTACATCAAAGCCATTTTAAAGTTTAAGCCAGGAAAACTGTTTGTAGTTGACACCAACGAAAATGGGTTAACGGAATTGACACGTACCTTGCGTTCGGATGCCAATACCTTTGTTCCAGAGGAGTTCAAGACTTATCCCATGAGTTTTGGTGATCCTGTTTTTGAGAAACTATTTCTGGCGGAAGGACCGTTTGATATTGTAGCCAATTTTGCGGCACATAAGCACGTGCGGAGTGAAAAGGATAAGTATTCTATCGAGGCGATGATCGATAACAATGTGTTCAAGGCTAAAGCGTTTTTAGATTTGTTAATGGATCATAAGCCTGAGCATTTCTTTTGCGTTTCTACGGACAAGGCGGCAAATCCGGTGAATGTCATGGGGGCGAGTAAAAAACTCATGGAGGAAGTGATCATGGCCTATAGTAATGATTTGCAGATCACGACGGCGCGTTTTGCCAATGTTGCTTTTTCGAACGGCTCTCTATTGGCAGGTTATATTGAACGCTTATTTCAGAACCAACCCATCTCTTGTCCGTCCGACGTGAAACGCTTTTTTGTATCGCCTGAAGAGAGTGGCCAAATCTGTATGTTGGCGTGCATGCTCGGGAATTCGGGTGACATATTTTTTCCGAAATTGGCCGAAGAACAAATGGCGTTTTTTAAGGATATCACCATCGATTTTTTCAAAGCTTCCCAAAGACCAATTATAGAATGTCAGTCTGATGACGAAGCGAAGCAAAAAGCACTAACGACAAAAGAAGGCGACCCTTATCCTGTTTACTTTTTTGATACGGATACTTCTGGCGAGAAGTTGTACGAAGAATTTTTTACAGATACCGATGTGGTAGATCAAGAGACTTATAAGAGTTTAGGCGTCATAAAAAATGCCAGAAAATTATCACAAGCTGAAATCAATCAAACGATCTTAGGTTTAAAAAATTTGATGGCTTCAGGGCATTACGACAAAACAGCGATTGTTGATTTGTTAAAACAACATCTTCCAGATTTTGAACATATCGAAACCGGAAAGAGTTTAGATCAAAAAATGTAGTTTATGTATAGAGTATTTAAAAGAGGCTGCGATATTGTGGTCTCTGGAATCGCCTTAGTGATTTTAGCACCTTTGTTGATCCCCATTATGATTGGCCTGAAACTTACGGGGGAGGGCTATATCTGGTACAAACAGGAGCGGGTAGGCTACAAGAACCGACCTTTTTTGATTTGGAAATTTGCTACCATGCTAAAAGACAGTCCCAATATGGCAGGAGGTGTCCTTACGACCAAAAAAGACCCACGCATCACGCCAATGGGTGGCTTTTTAAGGAAAAGTAAAATCAATGAACTGCCCCAACTGATCAATATTTTTAAAGGGGATATGAGTGTTGTAGGGCCACGCCCGTTAATGCGGGTTAGTTTCGAAACGTATCCAAAAGATGTTCAAGAAGTCATTTATAATGTCAAGCCTGGTCTTACCGGAATAGGCTCCATTATTTTTAGGGATGAAGAGGAATTGATTACTCAAGTTAAAAATAGAGGAGAAGACACTTGGGCATTTTATACCAACCAAATCTATCCTTTTAAAGGTGAGGTTGAAAAATGGTATCAAGATCATGAATCGTTTGTTACCGACATAAAAGTGATTATAATTACGGCATGGGTGATTTTGAATCCAGAGAATGAGCTGGTTTATAAATGGTTTAAGGATTTACCGCGGCGACCGTTTTAGAGGATTCTGAGCTAAGTACCGAGTATTAAGAACTAAGAATCCGCCCGTATCTATGGATACGTTCGGACAAGTCAGGAGTTAGGAGCCAGGAGCCAGGACAAAAGAAAAAAGAAAAAAGACGAAAGACGAAAGAAAATAGAATGAAGAATCTGCCCGTATTTGTGGATGCTTTCGGATGAGTTTGAAGTCAGGAGTCAGGAGTCAGGAGCCAGGAGCCAGAACAAAAGAAGAAAGAAAAAAGAAAAAAGACGAAAGACGAAAGAAAGTAGAATGAAGAATCTGCCTGTATTTGTGGATGCTTTCGGATGAGTTTGAAGTCAGGAGTCAGGAGTCAGGAGTCAGGAGCCAGGACAAAAGAAGAAAGAAAAAAGACGAAAGAAAATAGAATGAAGAATCTGCCTGTATTTGTGGATGCTT
>NZ_JAGEVG010000048.1 GCF_017581925.1 Gelidibacter pelagius
TCGTTTTTTTTCTTTGCGACCTTCGGGAGCAAACGAGAATGTGGCCACAGACACACATCTCGAATTCCTACCCAGAATAATTCCCATTCCATTGGTATCCTCTTCCAAATCCAATTCCACACTTTCAGAATGTTGCAGCAATTGGGCAGGAATCTTTAGAACCTGCTGCTGTTCCTTATTTCGTTCAATTCCATCTTTTTCTCTCATGGCACAAAAAGTCGTTTAAATCCTTATGGTCCTTATAGCCATCACTTTTATCCAGGACATGGCTGTATTTATTGGTTAAATAGAGGGTGACATTTCTACCCGCTCCATCACGATCAAAATAGAGATGTACCATATCATAATCTGAAAAATGCACCTCAATATCCTTAACGAAAGCAAGGGAATTCAATACCAAAACATCTGAATCGTTTATCAAAGCTTCGTTTAAGACGGCCAATGATAACAGATCGAACATGCCTTCCATGATGATTAATTTTGTATTAATTCTTCGTAGATACGTATATGATTTAGGGCTACATCCATTCTTAAAAATCCTATTCCGCAATTCCCATCCACCTTTGTCGTTCCGTAACCCAATCGCAAAAAACTTAGAATTCTTAAAACTGTACCACACTTCATGGCAATAGACCTTCGCAACATGTAATGGAATCCCTCTCAGGTTCAAATACTGGATCAATGCCGGATGTTTGATGTTCTGAATTTTGGTAAGGGTTATACCAATGTCATTTGTATTGAAATGTTGTTGCTGTTGAAAAGAAAAAGAAGGCCAATCTTGATTCAAATATGCCAGAGCTTCCTTCACCGAGCATTTTAAAATCCTGCAGACCAAATCGATCACATTGCCTCCCATCCCTTCACCATGGTCGTACCATCGGTTCATGGTCTTGGAGACTTTAAAAGAGGCTTGGGTTTCTGACCTGAAAGGACTCAGAAACCAAGCTTCTTTTTCCGCTGTCCTTTGGGGAAAGTGCCCGAGTTTTGCCAGCGCCTTTTCGATGGGAAAAGCTCGGGCGCTTTCACAATTTATTTTTCTTTTCATCAGCTTCTTTTTTTATAACTTCGTATTCCCCTACCTAGTTACCTACGCCAGTAATCATCGGGCTTATAACAAAAGGTAAGTTCCCTTTTCATGTTACCTATCTTACCTATTAAGGTCGTTAGGTAAGATTGAGGTAACTTCTTTTTGAATGATCTTACCTAAATAAACCCAAGCATTCTTTGGGCATTATGACCATTAGGTAAGTAGGTAGGTTATTTTATAGTTTTTTTGGTACTTCCAGTTCCCAAGGGCTGTTTTTAAAAACGGCTTTGGCCAAATAACCGTACACCTGTCGTTGGGGATGTTTGACTCTTTGAAAGTTAAATCCCGAGAGCGCCCTTCCAAGATTGATGTGGTTCAACCGCACATTGAGACAGGACAACGCGACCATGACATCTGTAGCTGTTACAAAATCCTCAAGATCGTTGGAGCTTTCGTAATACTTGGCAATCATTTCCTGTTCGGAAGTCAGTTTTGTATACCGTTTGTTGCGTTCTTCATTTTCGTTCACATCTTTTGCGGAGAGTTCAGGATTAAAGGTTTTATCAACGTATGCAAGATGGTAGGCCTGGGTCCAGACATCCTTTATATTGACTTCATTGGAATAGGAGAAATCGATCACGTCCTTTAATTCAAAGCAAAGCCATCTGACCGATCCTGTTTCATCATTTAGAAACGAGGACATATTGGTGGAACCCATAAACGAACAGATCCTGGGCAATGTGGTATTCTTTCTATCGTATGGCAGGCGTTCATTAATAAAGGTCTTGGAGAAAAAGGCTTTCAGAGCGTTGACATCCTTTTTTGACAGCACGGCCAACTCATCCAGATTATATAAAAAATTTCGACATAACTGGATCCTGGCATCCTTATCATTACTGATGTCCTCGGCCATATATTCTGCGAGTTCCGGTGGACATAAAAATCGGCACCAAGTGGATTTCCCTGAGCTTTGGCCTTTGTGGCTTATGATAAGCGCCTGCTTATTGAAGTAACCAGGTTCCAAGGCGCACTTTATGGACCTTACCAACCATTTCTTAAAATGGTACAGAAAGACCTCAGGTTCGTAGATGGGCAAGTAGGACGCCAATTTTGAAATATGGTCCACTCCATCCCACTTAGGCAGCGACTTAAAATACTCCTGAATGGGATTGTATTTTTTTATGAGTTCGGACTTTATAAGTATTTCAAGCTTGGCAGGGTTTATCTCAACGCCTGCTTTGTTCAATTCGATGATCAAGGAGTTTAGGTTGATGTAATTCCATTCTTTCTTTCCCTTTAACGATATCTGAAAATCGTGTGAGATCTCATTATAGAGGATGTCATATTTTCCGGATAGATAATCGATCGCATAATCGAAAATTGTTTTCTTTTTCGGATCCTTGACAATATATAATTGCTGTTTATTTGTTTCCATAGACGTTGGCTTTAGTGAAATAGTATATTTCGCAGATTAAATGCGCTTATTCCTTAAGGAATA
>NZ_JAGEVG010000049.1 GCF_017581925.1 Gelidibacter pelagius
TATTCCTTAAGGAATAAGCGCATTTAATCTGCGAAATATACTATTTCACTAAAGCCAACGTCTATGGAAACAAATAAACAGCAATTATATATTGTTAAAGATCCCAAAAAGAAAACAATTTTCGATTATGCGATCGACTATCTATCTGGAAAATATGACATCCTCTATAATGAGATCTCACACGATTTTCAGATATCGTTAAAAGGTAATAAAGAATGGAATTACATCAATTTGAATTCTTTGATCATCGAATTGAACAAAGCAGGTGTGGAGATCAATCCTGCCAAGCTTGAAATACTAATAAAGTCCGAACTTATTAAAAAATACAATCCCATTCAGGAGTATTTTAAGTCGTTGCCCAAGTGGGACGGAGTGGACCACATTTCAAAATTAGCGGCCTATTTGCCCATCTACGAACCTGAGGTCTTTCTGTATCACTTTAAAAAATGGTTAGTAAGATCCATAAAGTGTGCTTTGGAACCTGGTTACTTCAATAAGCAGGCGCTTATCATAAGCCATAAAGGGCAGAGCTCAGGGAAATCTACTTGGTGCCGATTTTTATGCCCACCGGAACTTGCAGAATATATGGCCGAGGACATCAGCAATGATAAAGATGCCAGGATCCAGTTATGTCGAAATTTTTTATACAATCTGGATGAATTGGCCGTGCTGTCAAAAAAGGATGTCAACGCCCTGAAAGCTTTTTTCTCCAAGACCTTTATTAATGAACGTTTACCCTACGATCGGAAAAACACCACATTACCCAGAATCTGTTCATTTATGGGTTCCACCAACATGTCCTCGTTTCTCAATGATGAAACAGGATCGGTAAGATGGCTTTGCTTTGAATTAAAGGACGTGATCGATTTCTCCTATTCCAATGAAATCATTATAAAGGACGTTTGGACTCAGGCGTACCATCTTGCCTACTTTGATAAAACCTTTAATCCTGAACTCTCCGCAAAAGATGTGAACGAAAATGAAGAGCGCAACAAACGGTATACAAAACTGACTTCCGAACAGGAGATGGTTGCCAAGTATTACGAAAGCTCCGACGACATTGAAGATTTTGTGACGGCCACAGATGTTATGGTTGCCTTATCGTGTCTCAACGTGCGGTTGAACCACATCAATCTTGGAAGGGCACTCTCGGGATTTAACTTTCAAAAAGTCAAGCATCCCCAAAGACAGGTGTATGGTTATTTGGCAAAAGCAATTTTCAAAAACAGCCCTTGGGAACTGGAAGTACCCAAAAAACTATAAAACAACCTACCTACTTACCTAATGGATCTAATGCCCAAAGAATGCTTGGGTTTATTTAGGTAAGATCATTTAAAAAGAAGTTACCTCAATCTTACCTAACGACCTCAATAGGTAAGCTAGGTAACGTAAAAAGGAACTTACCTTTTGTTATATGCCTTATGATTACTGGCATAGGTAACTAGGTAGGTAAATACTAAGTTATAAAAGAAGAAGCTGATGAAAAGAAAAATAAACTGTGAAAGCGCCCGAGCTTTTCCCATCGAAAAGGCGCTGGCAAATCTCGGGCACTTTCCCCAAAAGACAGCGGAAAAAGAAGCTTGGTTTCTGAGTCCTTTCAGGTCAGAAACCCAAGCCTCTTTTAAAGTCTCCAAGACTATGAATCGATGGTACGACCATGGTGAAGGAATAGGAGGCAATGTGATTGATTTGGTCTGTAGGATTTTGAAATGTTCTGTGAAGGAAGCTCTGGCGTATTTGAATCAAGATTGGCCTTCTTTTTCTTTTCAACAGCAACAACCTTTCAATTCAAATGACAATGGGTTAGCCATCACTAAAATTCAGAACATCAAACACCCAGCATTGATCCAGTATCTGAACCTGAGACGGATTCCATTACAGATTGCCAATTCTTATTGTAGTGAAGTTTGGTACACCTTTAAGGACAAGCAATTTTTTGCTATTGGTTTACAGAATAGCAAAAACGGATGGGAATTACGGAATAGGATATTTAAGAATAGCAGTAGCCCAAAATCATATACCCATCTCCAAAGAAACAGCAAACATCTAATCATCTTGGAAGGGATGTTTGATTTATTATCGTTGGCCGTTATGAATGGCTCTTTAATAAAAGATTTAGATGTCATTGTATTAAATTCCATTGCATTTATAGAAAATGTTGAAACACATATTTCAAATTATGAAATTGTCGATCTCTATTTGGATAACGATTCGGCTGGACAAAATGCAACACTTTATTTGACAAAGAAATATAGTCATGTAAATGATCAAAGTGATGCCTATAAAAATCATAAGGACTTAAACGATTTTTTATGTCATGAGAGAAAAGGATGAGATTGAACGAAACAATGAACAGCAGCAATATCTAAAGATTCCTGCCCAATTACTCAAACATTCTGAAAGTGTAGAATTGGATCTTGAAATGGATGCCAATGGAATGGGAATTATTCTGGGTAGGAATTCGAGATGTGTGTCTGTGGCCACATTCTCGTTTGCTCCCGAAGGTCGCAAAGAAAAAAAACGA
>NZ_JAGEVG010000004.1 GCF_017581925.1 Gelidibacter pelagius
AATGGTGATCGATAAGAAGGACTATAAACCGGCGACCTAAGTATTTTGATCATCATTTTAGCGAAAATTCATTCTAATTGCGCTAAAATGGTGATTGATAAGAAGGACTATAAACCGGCGACCTAAGTATTTTGATCATCATTTTAGCGAAAATTCATTCCAAATGCGCTAAAATGGTGATTGATAAGAAGGACTATAAACCGGCGACCTAAGTATTTTGATCATCATTTTAGCGAAAATTCATTCTAATTGCGCTAACATGGTGATCGATAAGAAGAACTATAGACCGGCGACCTAAGTATTTTGATCATGATTTTAGCAAAAATTCATTCCAATTGCGCTAAAATGATGATTGATAAAAAAGACTATAAACCGACAACATAAATATTTTGATCATCATTTTAGTGAAAATTCACCCCAATTGTACTAAATTGGTGATTGGTAAAAAAAGAGTACAACCCTGTGACATAATATAATTGCTCATCATTTTAGCTAAAAACCCCAAATTGGCTTTAATCATGATTTAAAAAAACAGTGTAAGTCTGATATATAACTAATCTACATCCTGAACATGAAAGTCAATTATTTCAAATACCTACTGACGTTATCAATTTGCTTTTTTTCTTTTTCAGTATTTTCTCAAAAGGAAGTCAAAAATAAAATTTCTGATTTTGGCACCTTGATGCCTATCGAAAGTGCCAGCATTTATGTGCAAAATACGACCATCGGAACGGTTAGTAACGCCGATGGTAAATTTGTTCTATTGGTGCCAATTCAATTTGAAAACGACACCTTAGTCATTTCATCCATCGGGTACAAAAGTTTTAAAACACCCGTAAATGAGTTTGACAATTCTCAAGAAATTTACTTGGAAGAGGATATTGCTTCCTTAGATGAAATAGTACTGATTGCGGAAAACAGACCGAAAACAGCCAATGACATTGTACTCAGGGCCCTGGAAAGATTGTCTGTAAATATGCCTGAAACACCGTATATTCAAAAAGGTTTTTTACGTCATAAAGAACGAAACCGACGAGAGTTTAAGTGGCTCATCGAAAGTGCGATAACGGTTTATGATTCCAGCTATATGTCATCGGCGGCCTCCAATCTTAAAATAAATGTAGATCAAGTCAGAAAAAGCTATGATCTGCGTGATGTGGATAGCTTACTCACCTACACCGCCTATCTTAAGGAAAAAGCCAATAGAGGCAATCTCATGGCAAGAAACCTAAGAAGAGATACGATCAAAACATCTACTTTGGTGAAAGCCATCAAATGGAACGACACCAGAATCAATGGTCTCCAAAATTTATTTGAAAGTAAATTGAACGTCTTAAGAAATTCCAATAATAATCGTGCTTTGTTTGGTGAAGACATTTTAGACAGGCACCAATTCAGGTTAGACACTATTTTGGTTGACGATGATAGAAAGATTTATAAAATCGAGATTTCAGAAAGTTATAAATACATAAATCTGGAGACCAAAGGCATCTATAATGATGGCTACCACGCTAAAGGATGGCTTTATATTTATTATGATAATTATGCCATTAAGAAATTGGAGTATGAATTGGTTGCTGCGTCAGACGCCCAAAAAAGCAGAAGCAAAACGCTTTTCGATACGAAGATCAACCATAAGTTGATAATGACTTTTAGAGAGTATGAAGATAAAATGTATCCTAACTATCTGTACTATGAAACCCCAAAATTGGTGAATGTTGGGTACAAACCCACAAAGCCAGGGGAAGTAAATGATCCCGACGCCAATACAGATGAACGCTTTTACTATACGGTCCAAGAATTATTGTTCACTGAAATCATTCTTGATCCAGAACAAATTGAAATGGCTTTAAGCCAGCCTTGGGATCCGGATATTTTCGCCGTAAAACCTTATAATAAGGACTTTTGGAGAAACTATAACACCTTGTTGGAAAGTGAGGAAGATGAAAAGTTGATTCAAGATTTGACCAAGCGATCTTCCTTGTATAAGGAGTAACTTATAAAGGTAAGTGTTGTTTTCACTCTGGTTTAGTGGTTTTTAAAGTTGATAAACTTTCGATTAATTATTTTTAAATATTAATTGGAAATTATAATATACTTTTTATATTTGCAGCCTGAAAATTCTAAAAGAGAGGAGGTTAAGACACTATGTTAATAATACCAATTAAAGAAGGAGAAAATATAGATAGAGCGTTAAAGCGTTACAAACGAAAGTTTGATAAAACCGGTACGAAACGTCAATTGCAGACGCGTAAGCAATTTGACAAGCCTTCAGTTCTAAATAGAGCTTCTTTTCAAAAAGCACAATACATCCAAGGATTAAGAGATCGTGAAAATGTATAATTGTAAATTTGAAATCAAATAAAAGAGATTCCTGCAGCCGCAGGAATTTTTTTTGCCTTATATTTAATGAACCAAATTCAAATGTGATCATTAATGTCTGAACTGAAATCACAATTCCATTCTTTTACCGAATACCTCCTACACGAAAAAAATTATTCAAAATTGACGGTGAAGGCTTATCTCACGGATCTTGAAGGTTTTTCAGTATTTATTAATGAGGAATATGACTCCAGTGCCATTAATGATGTCAATTATTCACAAATAAGAAGTTGGATTGTTTTTTTGGTGGAACAAGAAATCTCCAATAGAAGTATCAATCGTAAAATTTCATCACTTAACTCTTATTTTAAATTTCTGATTAAGACAGAAACTATTAAGGCCAACCCTCTATCCAAGCACAAAGCGTTAAAAACTACTAAAAAAGTTCAGATTCCATTTTCGAAAAAGGAAATGGAAGAGGTTATTCAAATTTTGGAATTGGAAACTGATTTTGAAGGATTGAGAAACCGCCTTATTGTGGAACTTTTTTACGCAACGGGGATTAGACGTATCGAACTTATTCAGATTAAGCTAAAAGATCTGGATCTAGCCAATAAAACTTTGAAGGTTCTCGGCAAGAGAAATAAAGAGCGTTTTGTGCCGTTAATTGATAGCGTAGTGATGACTGCAAATAATTATTTGCAGCTAAGAAATGAATTAGAAATTATAGAAGACAGGGAATATTTGATTTTAACTAAAAAAGGGTTAAAAATATATGAAACACTTGTTTACAGAATTATAAATGAGTATTTTAGTTTGGCTTCTAGTAAAGTAAAAAAGAGTCCACATATATTGAGGCATTCATTTGCGACTCATTTGCTTAATCAAGGAGCTGATTTAAATGCCGTTAAGGAATTGCTGGGGCATTCAAGCTTAGCAGCGACCCAAGTTTATACACATAATAGTATAGCAGAATTAAAGAAGGTGTATGCCAATGCGCACCCAAGAAGTAAAAATAATAACTAGTGTCTAACCAAATGAAAGCATGAAACGTTAATTATTTTGTGCTTTTAATTTATTAAAAAATCGAACAGATGAAAGTAAACACGCAATCAGTTAACTTTACAGCAGACAAGAAGTTGATCGACTTCATTCAGAAAAGAATGGATAAGTTAGATTTGTTTTATGATAAAGTCATCCAATCAGATGTCTATCTTAAAGTCGAAAACACAAGTGATAAGGAAAATAAAATATTTGAAGCCAGAGTGAGCGTTCCAGGAGATAGTTTTGTGGTGAAGAAACAGTGTAAAACATTTGAGGAAGGGGTAGATATGGCCGTTTCATCTCTCGAAAGACAGTTAAAAAGGCGAAAAGAGAAATTAAGATCACATATTTGATAAAAATTTCTCTTAAAATGTTTTGAATAAAAAAATAAATCTCTACATTTGCAGTCCGTTAGAAATAGCGGGCTTTTTTATTGAAGTAAAAGTTCGTAAAAAGCCGATGTAGCTCAGCTGGCTAGAGCAGCTGATTTGTAATCAGCAGGTCGTGGGTTCGAGTCCCTCTATCGGCTCTTTTAAAGTTCGACTCCCAATTATTGGGATTTGGAATTTAAAATTTGAAATTTTGAATTGTTTTTGGGGAGATACTCAAGCGGCCAACGAGGGCAGACTGTAAATCTGCTGACTACGTCTTCGCAGGTTCGAATCCTGCTCTCCCCACAAAACTTTTAAATAAGCAGTTGTCAAAAGCTCGCTTTTGTAAAACTGCGTTTTAAAAGTTTTAGTAAGGGGTCACCCTTACGGATCACCGACCGAAGGGAGGTAATCCAAAATAATATGATAAGGCTTTTAAGCTCGCTTTTGTAGAACGGTGTTTTGAAAGTTTTAATAAGGGGTCACCCTTAAATTCCTGCGAAGGCAGGAATCTCAAGTTTTAGTTATGAATCATAGCCAAAGTTTGAAAACGTTCATTGAATATTGGAATTTGGAATTTTCTGTTTGGAATTTCCATGAAAAATTGCGGGAGTAGCTCAGTTGGTAGAGCGTCAGCCTTCCAAGCTGAATGTCGCCGGTTCGAACCCGGTCTCCCGCTCAAAGAGTGAGTGTCGTCACGCCGAAAGCGTGATCGCCCGCTCAAAAGAGTGAAATGTTGTCACGTCGCAATACGTGACCGGCCCTCTCAAAGAGTGAGTCTTATGTTTTAGGATATAGGATTTACTATTCTGGATAAGTTTCAAGTTTCTTGTTACAACTTTTTGAACTTGAAATCAGAAACCTGAAACCACCAAACTCAATCGCCGGTGTAGCTCAGGGGTAGAGCGCTTCCTTGGTAAGGAAGAGGTCACGAGTTCAATTCTCGTCATTGGCTCTTTTTAAATAAGCAAAATTAAATTTTTGAACACTAATATAAATTAAGATTAAAATAAATTAAACATGGCAAAGGCAACTTTCGATCGTTCAAAACCTCACCTTAATATAGGTACTATTGGACACGTGGATCACGGTAAAACAACTACGACAGCAGCTATTACTAAAGTATTAGCTGATGCAGGTTTTTCAGAAGCAAGATCATTTGATCAAATTGATAACGCTCCAGAAGAAAAAGAAAGAGGTATTACAATTAATACATCACACGTTGAATATGCAACAGCAAATCGTCATTACGCTCACGTTGACTGTCCAGGTCACGCGGATTACGTAAAGAACATGGTTACTGGTGCTGCTCAAATGGACGGCGCTATCCTAGTTGTTGCTGCAACAGATGGTCCAATGCCACAAACACGTGAACACATCCTTTTAGGTCGCCAAGTTGGTATTCCTAGAATTGTTGTATTTATGAATAAAGTCGACTTGGTTGACGATCCAGAATTATTGGAATTAGTTGAAATGGAAATCCGTGAATTATTATCATTCTATCAATATGATGGTGATAATGGACCGGTTGTTCAAGGTTCAGCTTTAGGTGCACTTAACGGTGAGCAAGAATGGGTTGATAAATTGTTGGAATTGATGGAAGCTGTTGATGCATGGATCGAAGAGCCAACAAGAGAAATTGATAAGCCTTTCTTAATGCCTATTGAAGATGTATTCTCTATTACTGGTCGTGGAACTGTTGCTACAGGTCGTATCGAAACAGGTATAGCTAAAACTGGAGATCCAGTTGAAATTATCGGTATGGGTGCAGAGAAATTAACTTCTACTGTAACTGGTATTGAAATGTTCCGTCAAATCCTTGATAGAGGTGAGGCTGGAGATAACGCAGGTATCTTATTGAGAGGTATTGAGAAAACTCAAATCTCAAGAGGTATGGTTATTGTTAAGCCAGGATCTGTTAAGCCACACGCTAAGTTTAAAGCTGAGGTTTATATCTTGAAAAAAGAAGAAGGTGGACGTCATACTCCATTCCATAATAACTACCGTCCTCAGTTTTACGTGCGTACAACTGACGTAACTGGAAACATTACGTTACCAGAAGGTGTTGAGATGGTAATGCCTGGAGATAACCTTACTATTCACGTTGAATTGATTCAATCAATTGCAATGACAGTAGGTTTACGTTTCGCAATTCGTGAAGGTGGACGTACAGTAGGTGCAGGTCAGGTAACTGAAATTTTAGACTAATTATAATTTAAATATTCATTAAGGCGTCTTGATTTTTCAGGATGCCTTGATTTATATTTATCTGTCACGCTTTAAACGTGAGCTCAGCAACTGAGTCATTTAATAGTAGAAATTATAATAAAAAGAAAAGGATGTTCATCATAGTTTTCTTTTTATAATACGGGTTTAGCTCAGTTGGTAGAGCACTGGTCTCCAAAACCAGGTGTCGTGAGTTCGAGTCTCTCAACCCGTGCAGAGCAATTTAGAACATTTGATTTAAATGGTTTAAACGAAATTAATAGAGAATTAGAAGCTCTCATTATAAAATAAACACAACTGTAATGGCAGGATTTGTAAATTATATATCAGAATCATTTGGTGAATTAAAGAACAATGTTACTTGGCCAACATGGGCTGAAGCGCAACGTTTAACCATAGTAGTAGCTGTTTTTTCAATCATATTTGCTTTGGCAATTTGGGGAGTTGATACGGTTTTTAGCGGAGTTATCGAAGCGTATTTCGACTGGATCAAGTAAAATACAAATAAAGAATGTCTGAAACTAGTGGAAATAAAAAGTGGTATGTTGTAAGGGCTGTAAGCGGTCAAGAAAACAAAATCAAAACCTATATAGAAAACGAAATCGCCCGTTTGGGTCTTGGAGATTATGTAGATCAAGTTTTGGTGCCTACTGAAAAAGTAATACAAATTCGTAACGGAAAAAAAATAAGCAAAGAAAAAGTTTATTTTCCTGGTTACATCATGATTCAAGCCAATTTAAGTGGTGAGATTCCTCATATTATAAAATCTATTACGAATGTAATTGGGTTTTTAGGAGAAGTAAAAGGTGGAGATCCTGTGCCTTTAAGACAGTCTGAAGTAAATAGGATGTTAGGTAAAGTAGATGAGCTTACTGTTGATGCAGACGCTAATGCAGCTATTCCTTTCACCATTGGAGAAACCGTCAAGGTAATTGATGGGCCGTTCAATGGATTTGATGGAACCATCGAGAAAATAAATGAAGAAAAACGTAAACTTGAAGTAATGGTGAAGATTTTCGGAAGAAAAACACCGTTGGAATTGAGTTATATGCAAGTTGAAAAAGTTTAATAATTGTTACAAATAGATCGTATGTCTTTTGGCTTCCAATGAAAAGATGTACACTAAAAATTAAAAAATGGCAAAAGAATTAAGTAAAGTAGTTAAGCTACAAGTTCGGGGAGGTGCAGCGAATCCATCGCCACCGGTAGGACCCGCTTTAGGAGCTGCTGGAGTTAATATCATGGAATTCTGTAAGCAATTTAATGCTAGAACTCAGGATAAGGCAGGTAAAGTATTACCGGTTGTAATTTCTGTGTTCAAGGATAAATCGTTTGATTTCGTTATTAAGACTCCACCAGCTGCAGTACAATTAATGGAAGCGGCCAAAGTAAAGAAAGGATCTGGAGAACCGAACAGAAAGAAGGTAGCAAAAGTAACCTGGGATCAAGTTAAAGCAATAGCAGAAGATAAAATGCAAGATTTAAATGCATTTACAGAAGCAAAAGCAATGGACATGGTTGCTGGGACAGCAAGATCAATGGGTATTACTGTAACAGGTAAAAAACCTAATTAAAAATTTCTGAAATGGCAAAATTAACAAAAAAGAAAAAAGAGGCAAGAGCTAAAGTTGATAAGAACAAACTTTATTCTCTTGAAGAGGCCTCGGCTTTATTAAAAGAAATCACTTATACCAAATTTGATGCTTCAGTGGATATCGCTGTAAGACTTGGAGTTGATCCTCGTAAAGCAAACCAAATGGTAAGAGGTGTAGTTTCTTTACCTCACGGAACAGGAAAGGACATGAAAGTTCTTGCATTGGTTA
This sequence comes from Gelidibacter pelagius, assembly GCF_017581925.1. Classification (GTDB taxonomy): domain Bacteria; phylum Bacteroidota; class Bacteroidia; order Flavobacteriales; family Flavobacteriaceae; genus Gelidibacter; species Gelidibacter pelagius. The sequence goes on from NZ_JAGEVG010000004.1 coordinate 7,787, forward strand.
CCCCTGACAAAGAGCAGGAAGCTATAGATGCAGGTGCTGATTATGTAGGACTGGATGAATACCTTGATAAAATCAAAAGTGGTTGGACAGATGTTGACGTTATTGTCACCATGCCGGCAATCATGGGTAAATTAGGTCCTTTAGGTAGAATATTAGGTCCAAGAGGCTTAATGCCAAACCCTAAAACAGGAACAGTAACTATGGATGTGGCCAAAGCGGTTGCTGAAGTAAAAGCTGGTAAGATTGACTTTAAAGTTGACAAAACAGGAATCGTACATGCTCCAATCGGAAAAGCATCATTTACTGCTGAAATGTTATTGGATAATGCGAATGAGCTTTTGACAACTTTAATGAAAATGAAACCTGTTGCAGCGAAAGGTGTGTATGTGAGGAGTATCTTCATGTCAAGCACCATGAGTCCAAGTATATCAATTGATACTAAAATAGGTTAGTAGTTAAACTTTAATATTATGACAAGAGAAGAAAAATCACAAGTTATTGAAGAGTTGACTACTCAATTAGCAGATAATACACATATCTATTTAACAGATATCTCTGGGTTAAATGCGAAAAACACTTCAGAATTACGTCGCGCTTGCTTTAAAGCAGGTATTAAAATGTCGGTCGTAAAGAATACGTTGTTGGAGAAAGCTATGGCAGCTTCTGTTAAAGATTTTGGAGAACTTCCAAAAATCTTAATAGGAAACACTTCAGTAATGTATTCAGAAACTGGAAACGCTCCAGCTAAAGTAATTAAAGCATTCCGTAAAAAATCTGATAAGCCTTTGCTTAAAGGAGCTTTTATTGAAGAAGCAATTTACATTGGTGATGAGCAATTAGATGTATTAGTCGACATCAAATCAAGAGAAGAGTTAATTGGGGACATCGTAGGATTACTTCAATCTCCTGCTAAAAATGTTATTTCAGCGCTTAAATCAAGTGGTGGTAAATTAGCAGGTATTCTTAAAACACTATCCGAAAAAGAAGGATAGTCAAAACAGTACGCACTTAAACAAATTATATTTTATTAAAATTATTAAAACGATAGAAAATGGCAGATTTAAAAGATTTCGCAGAAAAATTAGTTAATTTAACAGTAAAAGAAGTTAACGAATTAGCTACAATATTAAAAGATGAGTATGGTATCGAACCAGCTGCTGCTGCTGTTGCAGTTGCTGCAGGTGGAGGCGGTGCTGCTGAAGCGGCTGAAGAGCAGTCAGAATTTGACGTAGTTCTTAAAGCTGCAGGTGCATCTAAATTGGCAGTTGTTAAATTGGTAAAAGAATTAACTGGTTTAGGCTTGAAAGAAGCTAAAGAATTAGTTGATAATGCACCAAGCAACATTAAAGAAGGTGTTTCTAAAGATGAAGCAGAAGCTTTAAAAGGTCAATTGGAAGACGCAGGAGCAGAAGTTGAGCTTAAATAAGCTTAACCCAAACTACAAATTTTGGTTTAGGTCTTCCGAATTGTTCGGAATGACCTAAACCCTTTTGTGTATATTAAAGGTACATAAAAAAAACACAATTATTTTAATCAAAATCTCGTTCATCGATGTTAGCACAAAAAGCTGAAAGATTAAATTTCTCGTCTATTGTAAATAGAACGGAGTATCCTGATTTTTTGGATATCCAAATAAAATCCTTCCAGGATTTTTTCCAATTAGAGACTAAATCTGAAGAAAGAGGGAATGAAGGTCTCTACAATACCTTCATGGAAAACTTCCCAATTACCGACACTCGCAATCAATTTGTTTTGGAGTTTTTGGATTATTTCATTGATCCACCAAGGTATTCTATTGAAGAATGTATTGAAAGAGGATTAACATACAGTGTGCCCTTAAAAGCGCGTTTAAAATTGTATTGTACAGACCCTGAACATGAGGACTTTGAGACCATTGTTCAAGATGTGTATTTGGGTACAATTCCTTATATGACACCAAGTGGTACGTTTTGTATCAATGGTGCTGAGCGTGTTGTGGTTTCACAATTGCACAGATCACCAGGTGTATTCTTCAGTCAATCCTTCCATGCGAATGGAACTAAGTTGTATTCTGCCAGAGTAATTCCTTTTAAAGGTTCTTGGATTGAATTCGCTACGGATATCAATAGCGTCATGTACGCCTATATTGATAGAAAGAAAAAATTACCTGTTACAACATTGTTCAGAGCCATTGGTTTTGAACGTGATAAAGATATTCTTGAGATTTTTGACCTTGCAGAAGAGGTGAAAGTTTCTAAGTCTGGTCTTAAGAAAATCATCGGCCGTAAATTGGCGGCTCGTGTACTTAACACGTGGCACGAAGATTTTGTTGATGAAGATACAGGTGAGGTAGTATCTATTGAGCGTAATGAGATTGTGCTTGATCGTGATACTGTTTTAGATAAAGATAATATTGAGGAAATCCTTGAAGCTGATGCAAAAACTGTTCTTTTACACAAAGAAAGTGCACAGCAGGGAGATTACGCCATTATACATAACACGCTTCAAAAGGATCCAACAAACTCCGAAAAAGAAGCTGTTGAACATATTTACCGTCAATTAAGAAACGCGGAGCCGCCAGATGAGGAAACTGCGCGTGGTATTATTGATAAATTGTTTTTCTCAGACCAACGTTACTCTTTAGGTGAAGTAGGTCGTTATAGAATGAACAAAAAATTGAATCTTGATATTGGTATGGATAAGCAAGTGCTTACCAAATTGGATATTATTACCATTATCAAATATTTAATCGAGTTGATCAACTCTAAAGCTGAGATTGATGATATTGACCACCTTTCTAACCGTCGTGTACGTACAGTAGGTGAGCAATTATCACAACAGTTTGGTGTTGGTTTAGCACGTATGGCACGTACTATTCGTGAGCGTATGAACGTTCGTGACAATGAGGTGTTTACACCAATTGATTTGATTAACGCCAAGACTTTGTCTTCTGTAATCAACTCTTTCTTTGGAACAAATCAGTTATCTCAATTCATGGATCAAACCAATCCATTGGCTGAGATTACGCACAAACGTCGTTTATCAGCATTAGGACCTGGAGGTTTATCCAGAGAACGTGCAGGTTTTGAGGTTCGTGACGTTCACTACACACATTACGGTCGTTTATGTCCAATTGAAACTCCTGAAGGACCAAATATTGGTTTGATTTCTTCACTTTCGGTTTACGCGAAAGTTAATGGAATGGGCTTCATTGAAACACCATATCGTAAGATTACAGATGGTGTTGTTGATATTAAAAATGAACCAGTTTATTTGAGCGCGGAAGAAGAAGAAGATATGTTGATCGCTCAGGCTAATATTCATGTTGATGACGTTGGAAAAATTCTTGAAGACAAGATTATTGCCCGTCAAGAAGGTGATTTCCCAGTAATTGATGGTGTAACGGCTGATTATACTGACGTTGCTCCAAACCAAGTGGCTTCTATTTCAGCATCATTGATTCCTTTCTTGGAGCATGATGATGCCAACAGAGCCTTGATGGGATCTAACATGATGCGTCAGGCAGTACCACTATTGCGTGTTGATGCACCAATTGTTGGAACTGGTTTAGAGCGTCAAGTAGCTTCAGATTCAAGAGTATTGATTAATGCCGAAGGCGCTGGTACTGTAGAGTATGTAGACGCTAATGAAATTGTGATCAAATACGAACGTACTGAAGAACAAGCTATGGTGAGTTTTGATAGTGATACCAAAACCTATCCATTGGTGAAATTTAGAAAAACCAACCAAGGCACTTCTATTAACTTAAAACCTATTGTAACCAAAGGTGATAAAGTTAAAAAAGGTCAAGTACTTTGTGAGGGTTATGCAACCCAAAATGGAGAGCTTGCTCTTGGTCGTAACATGAAAGTGGCGTTCATGCCATGGAAAGGTTACAACTTTGAGGATGCGATTGTGATTTCTGAGAAAGTTGTTCGTGATGATATTTTTACATCTATCCATATTGATGAATATTCATTGGAAGTTCGTGACACCAAATTAGGTAACGAAGAATTGACCAATGATATTCCTAACGTTTCTGAAGAGGCTACAAAAGACTTAGATGAAAACGGTATGATTAGAATTGGTGCTGAGATCAAACCAGGTGACATCTTAATTGGTAAGATTACTCCAAAAGGTGAATCTGATCCAACACCGGAAGAAAAGTTGTTAAGAGCGATCTTCGGTGATAAAGCCGGCGATGTTAAAGATGCTTCGTTAAAAGCTTCTCCATCATTGCATGGTGTTGTTATTGAGAAAAAGTTATTCTCAAGAGCCGTAAAAGATAAACGTAAGAGAGCTAAGGATAAAGAAGACATTGATGCATTAGAATCTGTTTACTACAGAAAGTTTGATGAGTTAAAAGCCGTATTGGTCGATAAGTTATTCGCTATAGTAAACGGAAAAACTGCACAAGGAATCTTTAATGATCTTGGAGAGGAAATCATTCCAAAAGGTAAAAAGTACACCTTAAAAATGTTGAACTCTGTTGATGATTATACACATTTAACTTCAGGAACTTGGACAATTGACGACCAGACGAACAATTTGGTTTTGGATTTAATCCACAACTACAAGATTAAAGAAAATGATCTTCAAGGGTCATTGCGTCGTGAGAAGTTTACAATTTCTGTAGGAGATGAGTTGCCAGCAGGTATTATCAAATTAGCTAAAGTTTACATCGCTAAGAAACGTAAGCTTAAAGTAGGTGATAAAATGGCAGGTCGTCACGGTAACAAAGGTATCGTTGCACGTATCGTCCGTCAGGAAGATATGCCATTCTTAGAAGATGGAACTCCGGTAGATATCGTATTGAATCCGCTTGGTGTACCTTCTCGTATGAACATTGGACAAATTTATGAGACTGTTCTTGGATGGGCTGGTCAAAAATTAGGACGAACCTATGCAACACCAATCTTTGATGGTGCAACTTTGGATCAGATTAATGAATTGACTGATGAAGCTGGAATTCCACGTTTTGGACATACTTATCTATATGATGGTGGTACGGGAGATCGTTTCGATCAACCTGCAACTGTTGGTGTGATTTATATGTTGAAATTAGGACACATGGTTGATGATAAGATGCACTCGCGTTCTATTGGACCTTACTCGTTGATTACACAACAACCATTGGGTGGTAAAGCTCAATTTGGTGGTCAGCGTTTTGGTGAGATGGAGGTATGGGCACTTGAGGCTTACGGCGCATCTGCAACCTTACGTGAGATCTTAACAGTAAAATCTGATGATGTTATAGGTAGAGCTAAAACTTACGAAGCAATCGTGAAAGGAGAGCCAATGCCAGAACCAGGACTTCCTGAATCGTTCAATGTGTTAATGCACGAATTGAAAGGATTAGGATTGGATATTAGATTGGAAGAATAATTTCGCAGAAATTATTCCGCGTTGGGACAGCTCGCGAGCTGTCCCGTACCGCACCAATCATAAAAATTAAATTATAATTTGTTAGTACCATAAAAAATGGCAAGAAGACAAGATAAGAATACAGTACAGAGATTTAACAAAATCTCCATTGGTTTAGCGTCTCCAGAGTCTGTTTTAGCAGCATCTCGTGGTGAGGTTCTTAAACCTGAAACTATTAATTATCGTACACACAAACCAGAAAGAGATGGTTTGTTCTGTGAGCGTATTTTTGGTCCTGTAAAGGATTTTGAATGTGCTTGTGGTAAATATAAGCGTATCCGATACAAAGGTATTGTTTGTGACCGTTGTGGTGTTGAAGTAACTGAGAAGAAAGTACGTAGAGACAGAGTAGGACATATCAATTTGGTAGTTCCTGTGGCTCATATTTGGTACTTCCGTTCTTTACCAAACAAAATTGGATACTTATTGGGATTACCTTCCAAGAAATTGGATATGATCATTTATTACGAACGTTACGTAGTGATCCAACCAGGTAATGGTAAAAACGCCGATGGGGAACCATTGCAGAAAATGGATTTCTTGACGGAAGAAGAATATTTGACTATTCTTGAATCACTTCCACAGGATAACCAATATTTAGATGATAACGATCCAAATAAGTTCATTGCAAAGATGGGAGCGGAATGCTTGATTGATTTGCTTTCAAGAATTGATTTGAACGAGTTGTCTTTTGAATTGCGTCACAAAGCAAACACTGAAACTTCAAAACAACGTAAGACTGAAGCGTTAAAACGTCTTCAAGTTGTAGAAGCTTTCCGTGATTCTAACGCTAACCGTGAAAATCTTCCAGAATGGATGATTATGAAGGCCGTACCAGTAATTCCACCAGAATTACGTCCGTTGGTGCCTTTGGATGGTGGTCGTTTCGCAACTTCAGATTTAAATGATCTGTACCGTCGTGTGATTATTCGTAACAACCGTTTGAAGCGTTTGGTTGAGATCAAAGCTCCAGAAGTTATTTTACGAAATGAGAAGCGTATGTTGCAAGAATCTGTAGATTCATTATTTGACAACACTCGTAAAGCATCTGCAGTTAAAACAGATTCTAACAGACCGTTAAAATCATTATCTGATTCCTTAAAAGGAAAACAAGGACGTTTCCGTCAAAACTTACTAGGTAAACGTGTAGATTATTCAGCACGTTCGGTAATTGTCGTTGGACCAGAATTAAAATTATTTGAATGTGGATTGCCTAAAAACATGGCAGCAGAACTTTACAAACCATTCATCATCAGAAAACTGATTGAGCGTGGGATTGTAAAAACTGTAAAATCTGCAAAGAAAATTATAGACAGAAAAGAGCCAGTAGTTTGGGATATTTTAGAAAATGTTTTAAAAGGACATCCAGTTCTTTTAAACCGTGCTCCTACATTACACAGACTCGGTATTCAAGCCTTCCAGCCTAAATTGATTGAAGGTAAAGCAATCCAATTGCACCCATTAGTATGTACGGCGTTTAACGCGGATTTTGATGGTGACCAAATGGCAGTGCATTTACCATTAGGACCAGAAGCTATTTTGGAAGCCCAATTATTAATGTTGGCTTCTCACAATATTTTGAATCCAGCTAACGGTTCGCCTGTTACAGTCCCTTCTCAAGACATGGTTCTTGGTCTTTATTATATGACCAAAGAGCGGTTGTCAACTGATGAAATAAAAGTAAAGGGTGAAGGCATAACGTTCTATTCTCCAGAAGAGGTGACTATTGCTTACAATGAAAAGAGAGTAGATTTAAATGCTAGTATCAAGGTAAGAACAAAAGATTTCAATGAAGAAGGGGAGTTGGTATCCAAGATCATCCAAACTACGGTCGGTCGTGTGCTGTTTAACGAAACAGTACCAGCTGCAGCAGGTTATATAAATCAAGTATTGACCAAAAAATCATTGAGAGATGCTATTGCGGTCATTCTAAAAGTAACTTCTGTTCCTGAAACGGCTGAATTCTTAGATGAGATCAAAGATTTAGGATATAAATTTGCGTTCCAAGGTGGGCTTTCGTTCAGTTTAGGAGATATTATCATTCCTGCTGAAAAACAAAGTATGATTGATAGTGCCAACAACCAGGTTGATGGTATTATGGCTAACTATAACATGGGATTGATTACCAATAACGAGCGTTATAACCAAGTTATTGATATCTGGACTTCTACGAATGCTGAATTGACTGAATTGTCAATGAAGCGTATCCGTGAAGATCAGCAAGGGTTTAACTCTGTATATATGATGCTTGACTCTGGAGCTCGTGGATCTAAAGAACAGATCCGTCAGCTAACTGGAATGCGTGGATTGATGGCGAAACCTAAAAAATCTAGTGCAGGTGGTGGAGAGATTATTGAGAACCCAATTCTTTCTAACTTTAAGGAAGGACTTTCAATTTTGGAATACTTTATTTCTACTCACGGTGCGCGTAAAGGTCTTGCAGATACAGCTCTTAAGACGGCTGATGCAGGTTACTTAACCCGTCGTTTGGTAGATGTATCTCAAGATGTGATTGTCTACAGTGAAGATTGTGGAACATTGAGAGGTATTGAAGTGTCTGCTTTGAAGAAGAATGAGGAGATTATTGAGAGACTTGAAGATAGAGTTGTCGGTAGAACATCATTAAATGATGTTTATGATCCATTGACAGAAGAGCTTATTGTAGCTGCAGGTGAACATATTGGTGATGCGGTTGCTAAACGCATTCAAAACTCTGCGTTAGACTCAGTTGAAGTGCGTTCAGCATTGACTTGTGAGGCTACCAAAGGAATTTGTGCTAAGTGTTACGGACGTAACCTTGCAACTGGTAAAATGGTTCAAAGAGGTGAAGCTGTTGGTGTTGTTGCTGCCCAATCAATTGGAGAGCCAGGAACACAGTTAACCCTACGTACTTTCCACGTTGGAGGTATTGCAGGTAATATTTCTGAAGAAAATAAATTGACCGTTAAGTTTGATGGTATTGCTGAAATTGAAGACTTAAAAGTGGTAAAAGGAACTGATAACAATGGTGATCCTGTTGATGTCGTGATTTCTCGTACCTCTGAATTCAAATTGGTGGATGCTAAAACAGGTATTACGCTAAGTACGCATAACATTCCTTATGGATCATTCATTTTCTGTAAGCCAGGAGATAAAGTGAAAAAAGGAGATGTGATTTGTTCTTGGGATCCTTATAACGGTGTAATTATTTCTGAATTTGCCGGTAAGATTTCTTATGAAAATATTGAACAAGGTGTCACGTACCAAGTTGAAATTGACGAACAAACTGGATTCCAAGAAAAAGTAATTTCTGAATCGAGAAACAAGAAGTTGATTCCAACGTTACATATTGAAGATGCTAAAGGCAACGCAATTCGTTCTTACAACTTACCAGTTGGAGCTCACTTGATGATTAATAATGGTGAGAAGATTAATGTTGGTAAAGTCTTGGTTAAAATACCTCGTAGATCAGCTAAATCTGGTGATATTACGGGAGGTTTACCTCGTGTGACTGAGTTGTTTGAAGCGCGTAACCCATCTAACCCAGCTGTAGTAAGTGAAATTGATGGTGTTGTTTCTTTTGGAAAAATCAAAAGAGGTAACCGTGAGATTATCATCGAATCGCGATTAGGCGAGGTTAAGAAATACTTGGTGAAACTATCCAGTCAGATTCTTGTTCAAGAAAATGATTATGTTAAAGCAGGTATGCCATTATCTGATGGTTCTATCACTCCAGACGATATCTTAAATATCAAAGGCCCAGCGGCGGTTCAACAATACTTGGTAAATGAGGTACAGGAAGTGTACCGTTTACAAGGTGTTAAAATCAACGATAAGCATTTTGAAGTTGTTGTAAGACAAATGATGCGTAAGGTGAGAATCATTGATTCTGGTGATACTATTTTCTTAGAAGATCAATTGGCACATAAATCAGATTTCATCGAAGAAAACGATAAAATCTTTGGAATGAAAGTGATTGAAGATGCTGGAGATTCTAAAACGCTTAAACCAGGACAAATCGTAACGATGCGTCAATTAAGAGATGAAAACTCTGTAGTAAGAAGAGAAGATGGTCAGTTGGCTGTTGCAAGAGATGCACAACCAGCTACTGCAACTCCAATACTGCAAGGTATTACGCGAGCTTCATTACAAACAAAATCATTTATTTCGGCGGCGTCGTTCCAAGAAACGACTAAAGTACTTAACGAAGCTGCAGTAAGCGCTAAAGTTGATTACTTAGAAGGCTTGAAAGAAAATGTTATTGTTGGTCATAGAATTCCTGCTGGAACTGGTGTAAGACGATATGAGAATATCATCGTTGGTTCTAAAGAAGAGTTCAATGAAATGATGAAAGCTAAAGAAGAATTGAATTATAATTAATAAATTAATCCCCGCGGAAGTGGGGATTTTTTTAATAAATCGATGATTTTCAGTTATATAAGTTTGTAATATGGACGCATCGAATTATTTGAGATATTAACTTTTAAAGACGAGATTCCTGCCTTCGCAGGAATGTAAGAATTATGAGCGATAACCAAGAAGCACCAAAACAAGGACAGATTAATATTGAATTGGATGAAAAGGTAGCAGAAGGAATTTATTCCAACTTAGCAATCATCAATCATTCAGTATCTGAATTTGTTGTCGATTTTGTCAGCATTATGCCTGGAACACCAAAGAGCAAAGTGAAGTCACGTATTATCTTGACGCCGCAGCATGCAAAAAGATTGCTAAAGGCTTTGGGTGAAAACGTAAAGCGCTTTGAAAACGCACATGGTGAAATAAAGGATTACGAGCAAGCACCCATCCCATTAAACTTTGGACCGACAGGTCAAGCTTAATAAAAATCTCGTTGGTGTGCTCCATCAAAAACTTTAAAATCCCTTTGAATTTATTTTCAAAGGGATTTTTTTCGTTAATGTTTTAAGCCACTTTCTGATTAAGAAAAACTTTCAAAGCACCTGAAGGGCATTTTCTGACTTGATCAATGATTCTTTCAGATGGTGCACCATCCAAGTCAATCCATGGGATTACTGAGTTTCTAAATACATCGGAAAGTTCTTTCGCACAACGTCCTGCGTTGATGCAAACAGATGGTTCGTAAGTAATAGTAATATCGCTATTACTAAAATGATTAGCATTTGTTTCCATAAGTAGATCAATTTGGGGTTTGAATCTCTTTAAATCTAAAGAATTTATATATAATTTCTTTAAAACACCTATTAAAGGTACTAAATATCCGATAAAAAGCAAGTCACATGAACTATAATCGACGAATGGCCAGCTTTTAATTGAAAAAGTGAAGAGTCAAAATCTCATACTGCTATTGTAACCTTAACGTTAGTTTTCACAATTCTATTTGTGTGCTCACTGACCAATAATTACCAGCATAATCCAGAAAAGCACCTCTGGTATCAGATTCATCGGCTTTACTGACTGGTCGTTCTAACAGAAGACAGTCGTTTTTAATGGCCAAATCAAAGGTTTTAAAAACATCAGGAACATAGATGTGCAACATCGCGGTAATGGCGGGATAATCTTCTGTACTATCACTGATCATCACAACGGAATCATCCAGTTGGAGCTCTATATGCATTATGGAGCCATCCTCACGATCATAGCGTCTTATTTCTTTGGCATCAAATACGATTTTTAAAAGCTCGACAAGTTTTTCTGCGTCGTCAACAATAAGATATGGCGATAAGGAATTGTAGTTTTTTGGTTTGTATGAAGACATGATGACGTTGAAATTGAAATTGAAAATGAAAATGAAGTTGAATTCAAAATTTAAAATGTTTTTAACTTAGAACACTGCCGGCACGTCCGTAGCATTTGCGGAGGCGGGAACACTGAACACTGAACACTGCCCGTACCTAGCATTTTCGAGGGCCGGAACACTGCTTACTATCTATCGTCCTTACTGCCTACTGCCAACTAAATTCTACCATCCTCCAGAAGCACCACCACCTCCAAAGCCACCGCCACCGAATCCACCGCCGAAGCCTCCACCACCTCCAAAGCCACCACCAAATCCGCCTCCAGAAGAGCGACCGCCTCCGCCAAAACCGCCACGTCCTAAATTGCTCAAAATTATCGCATCCCAAATACTTGGTCCCGAACCTCTATGGTTCCCAGGTCCGCCGCCACCTTTATTGTTTTTGGAAATGGAGATCATAATGATGATGAAAATGATGAAGAGAAGGAAAATAAATCCAACCGGAAACCCTTCTTCAGTGTTGCTTTGCCGTGTGCCTTGATATTCTCCGGTCATCACCTCAAAAATGGCATCAGCGCCTCTGTTGAGGCCACCGTAATAGTCATTTTGTCTAAAATAGGGGAGGATGTCACGTTCAATGATCCGTTTGGACATGGCATCAGTTAATAAATGCTCGGTGCCATACCCTGTGTTGATGGCAATTTTACGGTCGTCTCTCGCCAATAAAATCAAAATACCATTGTCTTCTTTTTCTTGTCCAATGCCCCATTTTTGGCCCCATTGCGCACCTAGGTAATTGATGTTTTCTCCTTGTGTAGAACTAATTATAGCCACCACAATCTGTGTGGAAGTAGTATCTGAATATTTAATAAGTTTTTGTTCTAAACTATTTTTCTGGCTTTCTGATAATAAAGGAATATATTGGTAAACACTGGTTTGTTCAGTAGTTTTGGATGGTTTATCAGGGATATTAAATTGTGAAAATCCAAATTGGACACTACATAAAATCAACAGTGAGCTAAAAAGAAAGCGTTTAAAAACGCTTTTCTTGATTGTGACTATAGATTGACTGTTGACTGAAGATTGCATACTGCTTACTTAATTTATTATCCTATGGAAATATCATCAGGGATTTCATTTTTGTCTCCGGTTTCCCATGGGAAATAAGTTTCCAATTGTTTTCCTGCTTTTAGAATACCATCTACTAGTCCTTGTTTGAAATGACCTCTTTTAAAATGGGCTTGCATCACATTTTTTGTGCTTTCCCAAAAATCATCCTCCACAACATTGTTAATGCCTTCATCACCAAAAATCACAAAGGTCTTATCTTCTACAGCAACATAAATCAATACGCCATTTTGGAGTTTTGTATTGTCCATTTTGAGTAGCTGGAAAACTTCCAATGCGCGTTCATAGGGGTCCTTCTTAGAGGTCTTCTCTAGATGTACGCGTATTTCGCCAGAAGTATTCTTTTCCGAAGTCCTGATGGCTTCAATCACTTGTTGCTCTTCTGCAGCAGTTAGGAAATCTTCTATTTTAGACATTCTAATTTCTTTTTTTAAACATTTGTGCTTTGATTGAAAGCGCTAACTTATTGAGGACTATTAAAAATCAAAATCCACATCAGGGGCATTTTCTGCACCTGCATCTGCCTTATAATAACTCAAGTCATCAAAATTAAATAGGCCCGCCAAGACACTGTTGGGAAAGGTTTTGATGTGTTTGTTATAAGGCTCAACATTTCCGTTAAAACGATCTCTCGCCACGTTGATTCTGTTTTCAGTACCTTCTAATTGCGATTGTAATTCAAGGAAGTTTTGATTCGCTTTTAATTCTGGATAACGCTCCACAGATACCAAAAGTTTAGATAGTGCACCGCTCAATCCACTTTGGGCTTGTTGAAATTGTGCCATGTTTTCTTCAGAAAGATTATTGGCGTCAATGGTTGTTGACGTTGCTTTCGCTCTTGCTTCAATAACCTCCGTTAAAGTAGTACGCTCAAAATCGGCGGCGCCTTGTACTGTTTTTACAAGATTGCCAATAAGGTCATTTCGACGTTGGTAGCTGCTTTCTACGTCACCCCAGCTTCTCGTGGCAGTTTCTTTGAGTTCCACCGCTGTGTTGTTAAAGTTTTTTCCCCAAGAGTAAAGTGCTATTGCAATTAAAGCAATGATTATTACAGGAACGAGCCATTTTTTCATTTGATGTTGGTTTTAGAGTTGTGATTTAATTTTTATAAGTTGAGCTTTTATACCTTTTAATTTACTGATGATTTCGAAAGTGCTGAGCGCTTCTTGTTTTTGTTCCTTTAAATGAGTTTTTGCGCCTTCAAGAGTAAATCCTCTCACTTTTACTAAGTGGTATATGAATTTAAGATTTGTAATGTCTTCTGGTGTGAACTTTCGGTTGCCTTTAGCATTCTTTTTTGGCCTTAGGATATCAAATTCCTTTTCCCAAAATCGGATCAAAGATGTATTGACCTTAAATGCCTTAGCAACTTCGCCAATACCATAATATCTTTTTTCTGGAAGATCGATCTGCATATTAATCTAGGGATTGATTTTCTAGAGAAGCATGCTCCAATAATTTACTGTATTCTTCGGCCGACAAATTACCGTAATAGAAGTTGATAGGGTTGATCCGTTCGTCATCCTTGAACACTTCATAATGCAAATGTGGGGCTTCAGAACGTCCTGTGCTACCAACAAAACCAATTAAATCACCACGTTTCACTTTCTGATTTGCTCGTACATTGTATTTGTATAAATGTGCGTATAATGTGACATATCCATAGCCGTGATCAATACGGATATGGTTACCATAACCTGTTGAGGAATTATCTGCCCGTGTCACAACACCATCACCTGAAGCATAAATTGGGGTCCCTTGAGGTGCGGTAAAATCCATACCGTAATGAAACTTTCTAACTTTCGTAAACGGATCCGTTCGGTAGCCATAACCTGAGGCCATTCGGGTCATATCTTCAATGTTTATCGGCTGGATAGCTGGAATTGATGATAGAAATTTTTCTTTATCCTCAGCTAGGACCGCTATTTCATCCAAGGATTTGGACTGGACTACAATTTGCTTTTGTAAGATGTCCATACGCCTATTGGCTTCAATGATTATTTTTGAATTATCGAAACCTTCCAAAGCCTTATAACGATTGATCCCTCCAAAACCCGCTTTACGCTGTTCTTCGGGAATAGGATTGGCTGCGAAATAAAGACGGTAAATGGAATTATCACGTTGTTCAACATTGGCCAATACTGCTTGGGCCTCGTCCATTTTCTTGTTGAGCAATTGATATTGCAACTCCATGTGTTGGAGCTCCCTTGCTAAAGCACGCTCTTTAGGCGATTGTATGAACTGACTCGCCAAAAACACAAATAGGAAACCGAACAATGCGGAGCCTAAAATAAAGATAGAAGCATACTTAAAAGTATTCCTTTTTCTACGCTCTATTTTCTTATAAGAGAGGGTATCAGAATCGTAATAATATTTTACCTTACTCATTTCCTAATTTATACTATTTTTGCACAGTTAAAAAGACTGTAAAAGGTCTTTAGACATGAAGCTAACGAACAAACCTACAAAATATTTTATTTGTAAATTTAGTAAAACTAAATGATTCTCGATTAAACTAGGCCTGCGATATGCAAACTTTAAAATAAATTTGTGAAAAAATCGGTCATATTGCAGTTATAATATAAAAATAAGACATCAATTTATCAAAATGAAATCTCAAGACATACGTTCCACATTTTTAAACTTTTTTAAGGACAAACAGCATAGCATTGTACCATCTGCACCAATGGTTTTAAAAGATGACCCTAGCTTAATGTTTGTTAATTCTGGAATGGCACCTTTTAAGGAGTATTTTTTAGGGAATGCAAAACCCAAAAACAATCGGATTGCCGATTCCCAGAAGTGCCTTCGTGTTTCAGGCAAACACAATGATTTGGAAGAGGTGGGCTATGATACCTACCATCATACTTTATTCGAAATGTTGGGCAACTGGAGTTTTGGAGACTATTTCAAGAAAGAAGCTATTGCTTGGGCCTGGGAATTGTTGGTTGATGTGTATGGAATAGATAAAGACATCCTATATGTCACCGTCTTTGAAGGTAGTGCCGAAGATAATTTGCCAATGGATCAGGAAGCTTATGATTTGTGGAAATCCTTTATTTCTGAAGATCGCATCTTGATGGGTAATAAAAATGATAACTTTTGGGAAATGGGCGAGCAAGGTCCATGTGGACCATGTAGTGAAATCCATGTGGATATCCGTTCAGCAGAAGAAAAGGCAGCTATTGATGGCAAGACCTTAGTGAATATGGATCACCCACAAGTGGTTGAAATATGGAATCTTGTGTTCATGCAATACAATAGAAAGGCCAATGGATCTTTAGAGCCATTACCACAAAAACATATTGATACAGGCATGGGCTTTGAACGTCTATGTATGGTGTTGCAAGGTGTGCAGTCAAATTATGATACAGATGTGTTTACACCAATTATTCGTGAGATAGAAACCATTTCAAACAAACCATATATCCCCATTGTAGGGACAAGTCGTGACTTGTCCAACAATGGTGACGTGTCCAACAATCGTGACGTGTCCAACAATCAAGATTTGTCCAAAAATGGCACATCCAACCCAATCACAGATTCCCACCAACAGGAAGAAATTAACGTTGCCATACGCGTCATTTCCGATCACGTGCGTGCCGTCGCATTTTCTATTGCTGACGGACAGTTGCCAAGCAATACTGGAGCAGGTTATGTTATCCGCCGAATTTTAAGACGGGCCATTCGTTACAGTTTTACCTTTTTAGATCAGAAAGAGCCGTTCATTTATAGGTTAGTTGATGTACTGAGCAAGAAGATGGGCGATGCTTTTCCGGAATTGAAATCGCAAAAACAGCTGATCGAAAACGTCATTAAAGAAGAAGAACAATCGTTTTTAAGAACTTTAGATCAAGGTTTGGTGCTTTTAAACAGAGTGGTTGAAGAATCAAACTCGAACATTATTTCGGGTGAAAAGGTGTTTGAACTTTACGACACTTTTGGATTTCCAATTGACCTAACGGCGTTAATTCTGAGAGAGAAAGGACTGGAACTGAATGAGGAAGGGTTTCATCTTGAAATGAAAAAGCAAAAGGACCGCTCACGTGCAGCCGGCGAAATGTCCACAGAAGATTGGACTGTTTTGATGGAAGATGACGTGCAAGAATTTATAGGCTATGATTTTCTTGAAACCAATGTGAAAATTACACGGTACAGAAAAGTTGTTTCTAAAAAGGATGGCGAAATGTACCAATTGGTATTCAATCTGACGCCATTTTATGCTGAAGGTGGTGGGCAAGTGGGTGATAAGGGTTATTTAACCGACAGTAACGGTGATATTGTTTATATTTTGGATACCAAAAGAGAAAATAATGTTGCCATTCATTTCACTAAGAACCTACCAACAGATCTCAAGGGAACTTTCAAAGCTTCAGTAGATGCAAAACAGCGCAGACGAACTGAATCCAACCATACGGCAACGCACTTGTTGCATCAAGCCTTGCGTGAAGTGTTAGGCGAACATGTAGAGCAAAAAGGAAGTGCGGTACATTCAAAGTATCTTCGTTTTGATTTTTCGCATTTTTCAAAAATGACACCGGAAGAATTGAGCGATGTGGAGAATTTCGTCAACGCACGTATTGATGGGAAATTAGACCTTCAGGAACAGCGCAATATTCCGATGGAGTTAGCGATTAAGGAAGGTGCCATAGCACTATTTGGAGAAAAGTATGGCGATACCGTTAGGACGGTTCGTTATGGTAAATCGTTTGAATTATGTGGCGGTACCCATGTTAAGAACACCTCAGATATTTGGTATTTCAAACTCATTTCAGAAGGAGCTGTAGCTTCAGGAATACGTAGGATAGAGGCTATTACCAATGATGCCGTAAAAGACTACTATCAAGAGCACGATCGTGAGTTTTATAGAATCAAAGGCCTTTTGAATAATGCTCAAGAGCCGGTCAAAGCCATTCAGAGTTTGCAATCTGAGAACGCCGAATTAAAAAAGCAAATCGAGAATTTGTTAAAAGAGAAAGCTAAAAATTTGAAAGGCGATCTTAAAAACGAATTGACTGAAGTCAACGGTGTCCAGTTTTTAGCTAAAAAAGTCGATCTAGATGCCTCAGGAATCAAAGATCTTTCATTTGAAATGGGTCAGCAATATGACAATTTGTTTTTGTTGTTTGGCGCTGAAAATGATGGAAAGGCCTTATTGTCCTGCTATATCTCTAAAGAATTGGTGGAAAGCAAAGGTTTGAATGCTGGTACTATTGTCCGCGAATTGGGTAAACATATCCAAGGCGGTGGTGGCGGACAACCATTTTTTGCAACAGCAGGGGGCAAAAATCCGGCTGGCATTGAAAAGGCTTTGGAGGCTGTGGCGGAGTACTTGAAATAGTTTATCTCGAAATGGGTTAAAGTGCCATCTCTCGCAGAGGCGTCAATTGAATCTCTCGCAAAGTCACAGAGACGCTGAGATTAAATGGATAGTACATTAATTGGAGCTTAGATAGATAAGCTTGAAATGTTAAAAACTTAGCGCCTTCGCGCCTCTGCGGAGGGAAAATAGGATATTGTTTAAAATACGTATTTCATCGTATAGGATTAAAGACTTCAAAGGATTTTATTTGTAAAAAAGTAAGCCAATGTTGTTTTCTGTTTTTATGCCAAATCGCAACAATTCGTATGTGTGGATGAATATCGTGTTTTTGGTAAGTTTCCTTCTGATGGGAAAAATCACACCCTATGCGATCTTGTTTGGGTATTTTTTAGAAACGCTGATTATCGGAGTGTTCAATGTTTTTAAGATGGTGGCGGCATCTCGTCACGATGGCTCAGGCAAAACCATTGGTTTTTTAGTTCTTTTTTTTATGTTCCATTACGGCATGTTTGTAGCGATTCAATCCGTTTTTGTTTTTGTGATCATCGGAATAGATGGTCAAACGTTTATCAGGGAACCGTTTTACATCATTGAAAATTATCGTGGGATACTGGCTCTGGAAGGCATGGCTTATGTGCTTCCTATTTTAATAGGAACACAGTTGATGAAATTTATTTTTGATTTTATGCTGCCAAAAAAACATCTTGAGTTTGCTGCTTACGAAATGATGTATAAACCTTATGTCCGAATAGTGATTCAACAATTTGCCGTCATAATTGCTTTCTTTTTCTTTATAATATTTTCCGACGCAGCACGCACAGCAGCGCTTTTACTTATTTTTTTCAAATCGCTTATCGATTTCAGTCTATCTGCCATTCGGGAAGACACCAAAGTTCTCGATTACCTTGTTGAGAAACTTTATGATGGCAAAACATCCAAGAATTTATTAAGAAAACAGCTTTTATTGTTTTCGGAATAGAATTGAATTCCAAATTCCGAGTTCCAACTTCCAAGTTCCAAGTTCCAAATTCTGGACCTGATCAAACTTCAGCGTTCGATATTCAAGCTTCAGTATTCGATATTCAAAAATCAAAAATCAATCGTTGAATGAAAACCTAATCCCTCATCCCTAATCCCTATTCCCAACGCTCATCCTTCCCCAAAATATACGACATATGCCGTATTGTTTCCCCTTCTCTTAAATTGCAATTTTGGAATATTATAAACCCCTTAACATTTCAACAATGAAAAATTTAAAAAAACTACTGTTATTAACAATTGTCTTCGCAAGTTTAATTTCCTGTTCAAAGGACGATGATGGCGGCGATGGTGGCGATGCTGCGTCAGGCATTATAAAAGCTAAAGTAGATGGTGCACAATTTTCATCTATGGAAATCACCTCCTTTGCCTCAAAAACTTCAGGTGGCGGACAAAATACGTTGGCACTCCAGGGAAATACAGCCTCTCAAGGAATTAGCATGACTATTTTTGGTTATGAAGGTGTGGGAACTTATGAGTTGAAAGACTCCAATGTGTTCATCACTGCCACTTATATTGAACCCAAAGTTTCCGATCCTACCAATTCTCCCACTTGGACTGCACCATACCAAGACTTTGGGGTTGTTGGTGAAATAAAAATTTCAGAAGAAACAAGTACCCATATCATTGGTACTTTCATATTTAAAGCAAAGAGTACTAGTAATGGCAGTATGAAAAATATTACAGACGGTTCCTTTAATCTTAAAAAACAATAAACATGAAAGCATTTCAATTACAAATTTTAGCACTGCTTGCACTTTTTATCGGAACGATTTCCGTTAATGCCCAAAAAGCTGAAGCCCCCAATCAAAATTATGATCTTGGATCAAGCATCAACGAAATGACGCTCACCGTAGGAGGTGTTTTGGTAGTCGCAACAAATGATGGCTTGGTAGGGATTAGACCAACCGAAAGCCAACCCGTTTTTAAATTCAATGATTTCGGCAAACTTAAGCCGGAAGAAACTCAATTTGTTCCCAATTCCCCATACATCATCGTTTCTCAAGGCGTAGGTTCTAAGTTTGCTGGTATAGCCAAAACGAAACGCGCCGTAATCGATTATATGACCGGGAAAGTGATTTTCAATTCGGATACGGACAATTGGAACCAAGTTTTTACTTGCGATGTGGTGTTGCCACAGAATAAATTGATCATAAGTGGCATCCAAAAAGAAGGTGATAAATTTGAAAAATCCACACCAAAGGTTGCCGTTTATGATCTTGCAACCTCAAAAATAGACTTTAGCTTTTTCTTGGACAAACCAGGTCGTGTTGGTGTTGCCAAGGATGTCAGTATGACCGGAACACCATTGCTCCTAAAAGACATGCTAATTCTTCCAACAGCACAAGGTTTAATTGCAAAATCACATACAGGTGAAGATATATGGACCAATAAAATAAAAGGAATTAATTGGATGGTTGCTGATGCTTATGAAAAGGAAATCTATGGTTTTGAAACCACGTCGAATGGAAAAAACACCCGCATCCATAAAATTGGCTCTAATGGTGCAGAACTCTGGAAGGACGATCGCAAAGTACAAGGTAATATCTCCAATTTCCAGATTCTTCCTCAGGGCTTGGCTGTGGTCAGTGATAAAAGTGATGGTGGCAGTTCGAGTGTGTTTTCAACAAAAAATGAATCTGAAATAGCATTTTTAAGCGCATCTTCTGGAGAGGATTTGTGGGACAAAGCACCAAAAACAAAAGGCTATGTCCAACATTTCTATGTTCAAGATGATGGGATCTTATTTGGCATTCAACAAGGTGGCATCAACAAAATCTCTTTTGATGGAAAAACGTTGTTTAATAAACCTTTAAAAACTGGTGAGAATATACTTGTAATGGCTGAGTCTCCGCAAGGCTTGATTTATATCACTGGTGAAGATGCCAATATTGTCGATTTAAAAACGGGCGACCAAGTCTGGAAAAAACCTTTGAAATATAAAAATTCAGCTGCGGTGGCTTCAACTTTTGATAGTGCCAAAAATAGATATCTTATTGCTGCAGATGACACGGTATATGCTATAGATGCGAATACAGGAGATGTTTCAGAATTGGCAAAAGTGAAATTTGATGAAAAGGAGGCTGCGAATTCAATGGAAATGAGAGATGGCAACATTTTTCTTAGCGCTTCACAAAATATGATGGTATTAGGTGATAATGGTGATCAAAAATACCATGGTTACTATAAATCTCCGGGAAAAAGCGGATTTATGAAAGTCATGGGAGGTGTCGTGGCAGTGGCATCTACTGGTTTGTCCATGGCCCATGCTGCACAAGCTGGAATGAACAAAACAGGCTATGGCAGTAGCAACGATTTGAGAAACTATAATGATTATGGTAAAGAAAACCAGCGTGCAGCAAATATGTTTGCTTCTATTGGTGATGCGTCGTTTAATATGATGTCGCAACGTTTTAAGGCTACAGCGGCGACCGAAAACGCCCAATTCATTCTTACAAAACTGGATGACGGTGTAGGTTTGGTCAAGGTGAATAAAGATACCGGAAATGTTGATAAAGAGATTGTTTTAAAGGATAAAAAGCCTGAATATCAAGTGGATGATGTCGCAGGAGTATTGTATTATAAGGCTAACGACAAGTCTATCTACGCCTACGATCTTAATAAGTAATTGTATTCTTGGGATGAAGATTAGGCGTGATTATCATATAATTACGCTTAATCTTTTTTAATTGCTATTTGTCGAAAAATACCAATCACAAAAACATTTAGAACTATATTGGTCATGCTATTAATCAATTTTCTTAAGAAAGCATCAGTTATTTCCATTATTGAAAAATATGGGTTGATACTGATGCTTTCTTTTTTTCAAATGTTTAAAATGAGACAGGTATTTTTAATTCTGATGTTGTTTTTTGCTGTTGTCGTCTTTGGACAGAAGCATGGGCAAAATTCTCTAATGGTTTTAAATAAGGCTGACTCCCTTCAAATATTAAAATATCAAAATCGTCTAAAATCTGCGAATGATAAAGAAAAGCTTGAACTCTATTATCAATTGGCTTCCACCTATCTTTCAAAAATAGATTCCATAGCAAATACTTATGCTGAGTTACTCATAGAAAAAGCCACAGCTTCCAACCAAGCTCAATACAGAGGAAGAGCCTTATTTTTAAAAGGTAAAATAAATTCAACGTCGTCATCTATAAGAGCATTGGATTATTACCAAGAGGCCACCAAAATTTTGGAAGATTATGCAGATCAGGCTCTAAAAGATATTTATTATAAACAGTCTCAAATCCATACCTTGTTTTCAGAATTTCCTGAAGCATTAGATCTTGGTTTTAAATCTTTGGAATTTAATAAAATAAACAACATTGAAGCCAATGTTTTAAGAGACATGTCTTTAATAGGCTACATCTATGACCGAATGTATGAGTTTAAGGAATCTATCAAGTGGAACAGAGAGGCCTTGAAAATCGCCAAAAAAATTGGGGATCAAAATGGTGAAGCACTATGTTATGGACGTATTGGAATCGCCTTTGATGAATTGGCAGAAAAAGATAATTTTAATGAACGACTGTTTGACAGCGCTTTATATTACAATAAAAAAGCCGCACGATTGAGCGAAAGTATTAATAACCTGGCCTTTTCAAGAACAACATATTCAAACATCGGTAACACCTATTCTAAATTAAAAGATTATAAAAAGGCCGAAGAATACACTTTGAAATCCCTCGCAGTACCAGGATTTGAATCCAGAAAAGGTGTGACTTTGGTCAACTTGGGAAAAATCTATTTGGAGACCAAACGCTTTAGCGAAGCCAAAAAGGTTTTAGATAGTGCCATGCGTAATACCTTAAAATATGGAACGCGCAAATACCAACTGGAAGCGTATTATCGTTTTCATGAGTTGGATGTTAAAAAGGGCGACTATAAAAGCGCATTAAACAATTATATAGAATATAAATCTATAGAAGATTCTCTTCTTAACGAAACAAAAACCCGTCAGATTGCTGAAATGGGAGAGCGCTACAAAACGGCAGATAAAGAGCGGCAAATTTTGATCCATCGTACAGATTTGGCAGAACGGGATTTGACCATTCAAAAACGAAATTCACAGCTCTTTGGAACGATTGCCTTCGCAGTGGTCTTAACGTTTATTGGTTATTTGTTTTACAATCAACAAAAACTTCGAAACCAACAGCTTCAGAAGGAAAGTGAATTGAAAGATGCCTTACTGAAAATTGAAACCCAAAACAGACTTCAAGAACAACGTTTACGTATCAGTAGAGACCTGCATGACAATATAGGCGCACAATTGGCTTTTATCATTTCATCTATTGATAATTTAAAATACGGATTTGACATTACGGATCAAAAACTCAAGGATAAACTAACCAGTATCAGCAATTTTACTACAGAAACCATTTATGAATTGCGTGACACCATTTGGGCAATGAATAAAACCGAAATCACTTTTGAGGACTTGCAATCCCGTCTTTCAAATTATATTGACAAAGCACATGTATTTGAAGGGAAGGTGGATTTTTCATTTCAGGTTGACCCAGATGTAGACCTTAAACGAAAATTCAACTCTATGGAAGGTGTGAATATTCATAGGGTTATTCAGGAAGCCATTCACAACAGTTTGAAACATTCCAACTCCAAAAATATCGAGGTTAAGGTGGAAAAGTTTATGGAGCATTTAAAATTCACAATTTCAGACGATGGTCAGGGATTTGATATGACTACTGTGGAAAAAGGAAATGGTTTGTTGAATATGCAAAAAAGAATTCATGAAATTGGTGGAAAGTTTGAAATTGAATCCTTTCCAAATCATGGCACCAAAATAAGTTTTGTCATATAGAAACTAACGGTATTCTTAAAAATCAGTATTTTAACAGTTGCAATCTATAAAATGATCTTGAAACCGTTCATCTGTCTTTTATTTTTCCTTATAATCAGTATTAGTTTTTCTCAGGGAAATGCAGAAAAGTTAAATGATTCGGCCATGGCATTATATAAACAAGATCCACAAAGAGCTTTGGTGATGTTGGAAAGTGCTCTTGAAACTGCCCAGAAACACAAACAATCTGAATGGATTGCCTACTCAAAAAATAGTTTAGGCATCGTCTACCGAGATTTAGGGCAATTTCAGAAGGCGAAAGCTTTATCTGAAGAAGCCTTGATAAATGTAAAAAATGAACGTGCTTTGGCCTCAGCGTATAACAACATCGGAGCATGCAATCGAAGTTTGGGCGATTATGAAGCCGCGCTGACCGCCTATCTAAACGCCTTGGCTATTTATGAAAAGGAAAATGCATTGATTGAGCAGGCTACAGTAATCAATAATATTGGAATGGTTTATAGTTATTTGGGAATGAATTCCAAAGCGGTCGAAAATCATTTGAAAGCCATAGCGATATTTGAAAAGGAAAACAATAAAAAGGGAATGTCTGAAGGCTATAATAATATTGCCATTCTGTATGCCAATGAAGGCGAATTGGATAAAGCTCTAAATTATTTTAAAAATTCGTTAGCGATTGAAAGATCCCTGAAAAGCCAAAAAGGAATTGCAGAATCGACCAATAATGTTGGTGCGGTTTTCTATTATTTGCAAGAGATTGATTCGGCGTTGGTGTACTTCAATGAGTCTGCCCGTATCGAGAAAGCTATCGGGAATGTGGCAGGTATTGGCGCCAGTTATAACAATATTGCTCAAATTCTATTGGAAAATGAACGTGTGGACGATGCTAAAATCTATATTGATAGTGCTTATCATTATGCCAATCAATCGCAGACGGCGGTGGATATTGAAACCGCTTTAAATATGTATTCACAATATTACGAAGCGAAAAATGATACAAAAACGGCCCTTCATTATTATAAAAATTTCACGACATTAAAAGATAGTCTGCTCAATATTGAAACCAATAGTAGGGTGGCAAAATTGGAAATTGAATATCAAACCGAGAAAAAGGAAAAGGAAATCCTTTCACAACGCGCTGATTTAGCTGAAAAGGAACTTGATTTGAGCAAAAAGAACAGCTATATATGGGGGCTCCTTGGTTTAGCTGTGGTATTGACGCTTTTGGGAATGCTGTTTTACAACCAACAAAAGCTTAAAAACCGTCAACTTCAAAAGGAAAACGAACTCAAGGATGCCTTGATTAAAATTGAGACCCAAAACAGATTACAGGAACAGCGTTTGCGGATCAGTAGAGATTTGCATGACAATATTGGAGCGCAACTGACCTTTATTATTTCGTCTCTGGACAATCTCAAATATGGCTTTCAATTGCCTGATAAATTGAGTGCTAAACTCAAGTTTATAAGCGAGTTTACCACAACCACAATTTATGAGTTACGGGACACTATTTGGGCCATGAATAAAAATGACATTTCTTTGGAGGATTTGAAGGCCCGTATTTCCAACTTTATAGATAAGGCCAATACTACTTCAGAAAATGTGAGCTTTAGCTTTGAATCGGATGATAAGTTGCAGGCAGGAATCAAATTTTCTTCTGTTGATGGGATGAATATCTACCGCATTATTCAAGAGGCACTGAACAATGCTTTAAAATATTCCAATGCGCAACATATAGGTGTCACAATCCACTCCGAAAATCAACAATTGAAAATTTTAATATCAGATGATGGCCAAGGCTTTGATCTAAAAACGGTTGAAAAGGGCAATGGGTTGAACAATATGATTAAAAGATCAGATGATATTGGAGCAGAGATTTTGATTGACTCAGGCATTGACAAAGGAACCAAAGTCCTTATAAAGATACCTTTGCAGACAATAAATACGACGTTTGACGTATAGGTAGATCATTAAAAACATCCGAACTTTAGACTTTAACCAATCAAAAAAGCATTTATGAACATCAAAATAGCTATTGTAGATGATAATTCTTTTTTAATCTCTACCGTTAAGGAGAAACTCTCCTTTTTTGAGGATTTGAATTTTAAATTCTCGGCCTTCAATGGTTCAGAGTTATTGATTAAATTGGAAGAGAATTCCAACCTCGATCTAATTTTGATGGATATTGAGATGCCTGTATTAAATGGCATTGAAACCACAGAATTGGTCAAAAACAAATATCCCCACATCAAAATCATCATGTTGACCGTTTTTGACAATGACGAAAATATTTTTAACGCCATCAAAGCCGGAGCAGACGGCTATTTGCTAAAGGAAATCAATGCCCAAGACTTACATAGTGGTATTTTGGAAACCTTGAATGGCGGTGCAGCCATGAATCCATCCATTGCCTTAAAAACCTTGAAATTGCTCAGAAATCCGATTGATATAGACAATAGAAAAGATCAAGAAGATATTCAACTGACATCACGCGAAACCGAAGTTTTGGAACACTTGAGCAAAGGATTGAACTATAATAAAATTGCCGAAAACTTGATTCTTTCCACGGGAACAGTACGCAAACACATCGAAAATATTTACAAAAAACTGCAGGTGCACAACAAAATTGAAGCGGTTCAAAAAGCTAAGCGGAATAATTTGATTTGATTTGGTGGAGGGTAGAGGGTAGACGGTAGAGGGTAGAGAAATAGACGATAGAGAGATGTACAACCAAAACTAATCAAGGAAGTTCAATTTGTGAGTGATTAACGATTGAAGATTGAAGATTGTCGAATTTTTAATACTGCGGAAGATGATTCAGGGTTTAATGCTTCACTTTTTTAGCTAAGAACATTTCAATTTCCCGCCATCGCTAAAGCTACGGTCGGGCCAGCAAATTCAATTTCAACTTCGGTTTCTCAGACTTGTAACAATTATTGTAGAGAAAAATTCTTTTGTTTTGAAAGGGATTGGAACCTTATAAAACCCGAACACTATCCGGTACCAAAACCGTATAATCTCCATTATTTCTGATCACATCCCTTACAATGGAAGAAGAAATATAGGATGTACTCGCAGCGGTCAGTAAAAAGACGGTTTCTATCTTGGAAAGTTTTCGGTTGGTATGTGCAATGGCCTTTTCAAATTCGAAATCGGCGGGATTACGTAAGCCTCTTAAAATAAATTGTGCATCAATCTCTTTGCAAAAGTCAATAGTCAAACCTTTATAGGTCATCACTTTTACTTTGGGATTATCTTTAAATGCCTCTTTTATGAACTTTAGACGCTCCTCCAAAGAAAACATATACTTTTTGTCGGCATTGATGCCAATGGCAACCACCACTTCGTCAAACACTTTTAAACCGCGTTTGATGATGTCAAAATGTCCTAAAGTTAGCGGATCAAATGACCCAGGAAATAGTGCGCGTTTCATAAAGCCCCTCTTTGTCTCCCCAAAGGGGAGAAATTTATCAAATATACAACAGAATTTCTTTTCACAACAGTTTCTCTCCTTTGGAGGGATTAAGAAAGGACTTCCTCAATCGCATTGCCGAACAAATCCACTAAACTAATACCGGCTGCGGCCGCTTGTTGAGGTAAAATACTTGCTTTCGTCATTCCTGGAACGGTATTGATTTCCAAAAAATGTGGTTCGCCGTCTTTAAATATAAATTCACTGCGACTAAAGCCTTTCATTTTTAAAACTTCATAGACTTTCTTTGCAACAGTCCTTACTTTTTCCTCTTGTTCTTGAGTCAATCTTGCAGGCGTAATTTCTTGGGATTGTCCCAAATATTTAGCCTGATAATCAAAAAAGTCGTTTTCACTTACAATTTCGGTAATGGGAAGTACGGTGACTTCACCTTTATACATGATGACGCCAACAGACACCTCTACGCCATCTAAAAAAGATTCAATGATCACTTCATCATCTTCCTTAAATGCTACTTCCAATGCCTTGTTAAACTCTTCTTTTTTATAGACTTTCGTAATCCCAAAACTACTTCCTGCTTTATTGGCTTTTACAAAACAAGGCAAACCTACTTTGGCGATAATGGCATCTTCATCAATAACATCGCCTAAATTTACATAATAGGATTCAGCTGTTTTAATACCATACGGCTTTAATGTACTTAAACAATCCCGCTTGTTAAATGTCAGTGCTGCTTGGTACATATTGCAACTGGTCTGTGGAATTTCTAACAATTCCAAATAGCCTTGCATAAAACCATCTTCACCAGGAGTCCCGTGTATGGCGTTAAAAACACAGTCGAAAGTGGTTTTTAATCCATCAACAGAAATCGAAAAATCATTTTTATCCACAGGAAACTCGTTGTCGTTGGCATCTACGTAAACCCATTTTTCCTTAAAAATATGTATCCGATAAGGA
Organism: Gelidibacter pelagius; assembly: GCF_017581925.1. GTDB lineage: Bacteria > Bacteroidota > Bacteroidia > Flavobacteriales > Flavobacteriaceae > Gelidibacter > Gelidibacter pelagius. The sequence goes on from NZ_JAGEVG010000004.1 coordinate 35,589, forward strand.
TTATATTTTGATGGGTCAAGCGTTTCATAAACTACTTGTCCGCTTTTGAGGGAAATCTCGAATTCGCTCGAAAATCCTCCCATGATGATGGCAACGTTCTTTCTCATATTTATATCCCGCGATCCCGATAGCTATCGGGAGGCAATCTTATTAATTAGTGTTCATAATTGATTTAGAATCTTATCTTGCAATAAAAACGGTTTTTTCGCTTCCCACGAAAGCAGGGATCTAATTTGGATTCATTTTTTAGCCACGAATGCACGAATATTTATGGTCGTTTATAAAGCTTTTAATAATACCATTTCACATATATGTATTGAAATAGCAATATTTAGAAGTTATAAAAGTTATACATTCGTAAATTAATGCACGATAATCCACGAACAAAAATATCACATTAAAAGGAAAAGAAAAAACGGTTGGATTTATATATCTTTGCCACTTATAACAAAACTTCATGAGTCTAATAAAATTTTTAACGAGTAAAGCGTTTTTGAAACAAATTATTCTTGCTATTGTAGCTCTTATAGTATTGTCTTTTTTAATGTTGAAGTGGTTAGATTATCGCACTAAGCATGGGAGTTTTGTAACGGTGCCAGATTTGGCAGGTAGAACCATTGAAACCGCAGGAATCTTATTGAACGACAATCAGTTGACTATGGAGATTCAAGACTCTGCCAATTATAATCCTAAATATCCTAAATATTCAGTAATAGAACAATATCCATTAGCAGGAAGTCAGGTAAAAGAAGATCGAAAAATATATTTGATTCTAAATCCTTCAGGCTATCGCAAAGTGGAAGTGCCTATTGTGGTTGGTCGTACTTTCCGTCAAGCCAAGCCAACTTTAGAAGCCATTGGTTTTGAGGTAGGCAAAATATCCTACATTGATGATATTGGCAAAGACGAAGTGCAATCCATTTCATTTGAAGGCGAATCGGTCAACGCGGGCGATTTACTGCCCATGACCTCCAAAATTGATATTGTTTTGGGGAATGGTAATAGAGGTATAGACGAAGAATGATAGAAAACACCCCAGATTTAGAAGATCAAAATGATGATGATTTGTATGAGCATTACGCTTTTACAGCAGAAAAAGGTCAAACCCCACTGCGTATCGATAAATACTTGATGAATTTCATTGAGAACGCAACCCGAAATAAAATTCAGGCAGCCGCCAAAAATGGTAGTATCTATGTCAATGACATTCCTGTAAAATCCAATTATAAGGTCAAACCTTTCGATAAGATCCGTGTGCTTTTTGAGCATCCCCCTTATGAATATTTGCTCACACCAGAAGACATCCCGCTTAATATTGTATATGAAGATGATGATTTACTTGTGGTGAATAAAGAAGCCGGCATGGTGGTACATCCAGGGCATGGTAATTATTCGGGAACGCTCATCAACGCTCTGATATTTCATTTTGAAAATCTGCCCAATAACTCCAGCAACAGGCCTGGTTTGGTGCATCGTATTGACAAGGACACCAGCGGATTGTTGGTCATTGCCAAAACCGAAGCTGCCATGGCCAATCTGTCAAAGCAATTCTTCAATAAAACCAGTGAGCGCGAATATATTGCGATTGTATGGGGCAATGTTGAGGAGGATGAAGGTACTATTGAAGGTAATATAGGCAGACACCCCAAAAACAGGTTGCAAAACACCGTGTATTTAGATGATGATGAAGCAAAGGGCAAACCTGCCGTCACACACTACAAAGTCATTGAGCGCTTGGGGTACGTGACCTTAGTGTCCTGTAAGTTGGAAACTGGGCGTACACACCAAATCCGTGTGCACATGAAACATATTGGGCATACATTATTTAACGATGCACGTTATGGTGGAGAGAAGATCTTAAAAGGGACTACCTTTTCAAAATATAAGCAATTTGTTGACAATTGCTTCAAAATATTACCACGTCAGGCGCTGCATGCCAAAACCTTGGGTTTTGAACACCCTACAACAGGTAAGTTTATGAGTTTCGATTCTGAAATTCCGCAAGATATGCAGGAATGTATTGCCAAATGGCAGCATTATGCCAAACATAAGGATATGGATCCGGAATAGTCGAAGTCATTTACCATGACTTTTCATCAGAGCAGTTAATTTTAATAGAACTTTCATTTGGACGTTACCCTCTTCCAATAAATTTACAGAGGGTCATGTTTTTATTTCTCGCTCTCTCCCGATAATTATTGCGAGAGGAGCTCAAACATGCCGTTTCAAATACAAAGTATTCACGAGAACATAATTATCACCTAAAAGAGGACGAGTAACGCATAACGTAGTGAATGAGCTAATTGCTGTTTCGTTTCGTATCTTTGCAAATTGAATATTCGCAATAATTTGACGCAACCAATTGGGATAACTCACAATAGACTCTATTTTAAAAAATTATGAAAAATAATATTTATATCATTGCATTCTTGATGATTGGAAGCTTAGTTATTTCCTGTTCTACTGACTATGATTTGAACTATCAAAATAACTATGAAGAAAGCCATAAGGCTTGGTTGGATTTTAAAAAGCTATCCGGAAACTCTTATCAATATACTGTTGTTGGTAGTTCTTGGACAGGTTTTAGATGGGAAACAACTATAACGATACTGAAAGGAGAAGCCGTTGAGAGACATTTCAAATTTAGCGATCCTGATGATGTTCCGGACCAGAACGTGGAATGGATTGAGAAGGGGCAAGAAGTGGGAAGTCACCAAGATCAAGCTGCAGAGGCCTTGACTTTAGACGAAATATATGCTAAGGCTAAAAAGGAATGGTTGATTAAAAGAGAAAATGCAAAGGTCTATTTTGAGACAGACTACAACGGATTGATATCCACCTGTGGTTATGTCGAAAACGGTTGTATGGACGATTGTTTCGTAGGCATTAAGATTAAAAATATAGAGCGTTTGTCACCTTAATTTATCATTAAGTTTCAAAATATGACATTTCTTAGCAGAAAGTCTGTTGATATGATATACCTCATTTCCCAATTGCAATTTGATTCGTAACTTTGCATGTTAAGAGTGTATTAATCTAACAAAAGATACCCGCTTTAGTGGGGAAAATTATGAAACTTGTATTATCGCCAGCAAAAACCTTAGATTTTGAAACGGAATTGCCCACAGATCAAACTACGCAACCTGATTTTTTAAAACAATCCGAGCGTCTCAATAAAGTCCTCAAAAAGAAATCAGTTAAGGCTTTAGCAGAGCTTATGGGGATCTCGAAAGATTTGAGCCAGCTCAATTATGATCGTAATCAGGATTGGGAAATGCCATTCACAAAAGACAATGCGAGACCTGCGATTTATGCCTTTAGCGGCGATGTTTATAGAGGTTTAGATGCCTATACCATTCCTAAAAATAAAATAGAGAAAGTTCAGGATACCGTACGTATTCTTTCTGGATTGTACGGCATTTTAAAGCCATTGGACTTGATGCAACCTTACCGTTTGGAAATGGGCACTAAATTGAGCATCGGAAAAAATAAAAATTTATACGAATTTTGGAAAGAAGATATTACTAAAGCTTTAAATGCCGAGTTGAAAGATGATGAGATATTCCTTAACTTAGCGAGTGTTGAATATTTTAAAGCCATAGATAAAAAGGCTTTAAAAGTTCCTGTGATAGATGTGGATTTCAAGGAATTGAAAAATGGGGAGTATAAGACCATCGGAATTTATGCCAAATTAGCACGCGGACTCATGACCCGATATATTATAGATAATGATGCAAAGACCATTGATGATGTGAAGGGCTTTGACAAGGAAAACTACAGATTTCATGAAAAGCTATCTGTAGAAAATAAATTGGTTTTTACGAGATAGCTTTATGATGATAGAAACAAATTCGACCCAAACTTTTAAGGTTTAGACTTCTTTTCTAAATTGATTTTTTCAAGTGTGGTTGGTCTTTTTTTTATCCTAAGACGTTTTACACCGTACGATCCACGTTGAATTTTTCCTCGTCTCGTTTTTTTATCGCCTTTTCCCATTGTTATTATAGTTTAATTGTAGTTAAAATGAAGTAATCCTGAAGGTACTCAATTTTTAGAACTACAAACCGATACCTTCAGACTTTAATCATAATTTAACAGATGTACTTTTATTTTATTATTGCTTTTCAGGCCTTTTGTATCTATCATCTATTCAAAAATAGAAAGTCCTTTTATTGGATTTTTGCGATTATATTTTTGCCACTGGTTGGCTGTGTCGCGTATTTGGTTACCCAAGTTCCCAAAAAGAATGATTCTGAAAAAATTCAGGAAAATATCAAGAAAAGAATCAATCCTTCCAATAAGTTAAAGGCAATGCAACAAAAGCTTGACTTTGCGGACACCTATCTCCATAGGGTCAATCTTGCCGATGCCTATCTGGAGGCCAATGATTATACGGCTGCTATTGAGCACTATAACATCGCCTTGGAGGACAAGACACAAAACGACTTTTTCGTTAAAGAGCATTTGATCAAATCCTATTATAATATCAAAGATTATGACCAGGTGATTGAACATAGCGACGGTTTGGAAAGTCATAACGAGTTTGAAAAATCAGAAGTTCCATTTCTTTATGGGATGGCCTTGGCAGAAAAGGGCAGGACAGAAGAAGCAGAGGCCTTATTGAGAATGATTGACAGGCCTTATTCCAACTATAATGAACGTGTCGCGTTTGCGAAACTGATGTTGAGTATTGATAAAACCTCTGATGCCAAAGAAATTTTGGAAGAGCTCTCTATTGAAATGCAAAATATGACATCAACCAACCAACGCATTTATAAAGAGACCATTCTTGAGGTTGAAAAATTGAAAAAAAGTTTGTAGTTGTTTTTTCACGAACACCCATATCCGCCATTTATTAAAAACGATACCACAAAACTGATTGTTGGAACTTTGCCGCCGCCACGCTTCTCAGTTGGCGAATTGTTGGAAAAGGATGTCGATTTTTGCTATGGCAGCTATTTTAATTCGTTGTGGTTATTTATTGATGAGATTTATAAGCTCCATCTGCGATTTGATAATTCGGAAGAAGCCGTTGCTCAACGGAAAACCTTTTTAATTGAACATAAAATTGGGATCTGCGATATTGTAGAAAGTTGTGAGCGGGAAAAAATAAATGCCTCTGACTTGGGCATGACCAATATTCACTTGCGCAACCTGATCGGATATCTTCAAAACTATCCCAATATCGACACCTTATTATTTACGGGTGGCAATAGCAAAAATGGTCCGGAATATTTCTTCAGAAAACATTTAAAAACCTACGGATTGAAATTGAAAGTGGTATCTGATGAGGTACCACGAATCCATGAATTTGAACTTCCCGCCAAACTAAACACAGTTAAAGATGCAAGTATATCATCTCAAGTAAAACCCGGAGATCTTCAAACTCGAACTATCAAAACAGTCTCCCTTACTTCAGGATCAGGAGCGGCAAATATTTCCATTAGCAGGATGCCTCTATACCAACATCTAAAGGCCAAAAACCCCAATTTCAATACCTTCGATTTTAGAGTGCTTCAGTACCGTGAGTTTATTTGAGTCAACACCACTTTTGAATGTGTTAATTTTTTGCGATGTATTTCGTAAATTGTGTCATTAGCAAGAGGTGATTTTAATTTGATCCTTCGTAACATCGCAGAACATTCCTATGAAAAGAATCTTACAAATTAGCAATGGTATTGCGCTCGTTTCCACTATTATCATCAATTATATTTCCAATACTGGTGCTATCAACAACACAACTATCGGTGAGGTTTCAGGTGATTTGAATTCACTTTTTACTCCAGCAGGCTATGCTTTTTCCATTTGGGGATTTATTTACTTATTACTCATTGGTTTTATTGTTTATCAGGGGAGAAGCTTATTTGTGAAAGTGAGGGATGATGATTTTGTTTTAAAAATTGGCTGGTGGTTTGTGATATCATGCCTAGCGAATTCTGCATGGGTGTTTTTATGGCTTTATGGCTATATTGGTTTGTCCTGTGTGTTCATCTTTTTGCTGTTGTTCTCGTTATTAAAAATTGTGATAAACAATGCGATGGAATTGTGGGATGCACCCATTTCTGTGATCGCTTTTTTATGGTGGCCTTTTGTGTTTTATAGCGGTTGGGTTACCGTAGCAAGTATTGCCAACGTGTCTTCCTATTTAACAAAAATAGAGTGGAGCGGCTTTGGAATGTCTGAAGAGGCATGGACGATTTTCATGATTATTGTGGCCTTGATCATTAATTTAATTGTGACTTGGACTCGAAATATGCGTGAATTTGCCTTGGTTGGCGCTTGGGCACTCATAGCCATTGCCTATACCAATTATGAGCATGAAGTCACAATTGCCTATGTAGCGGGCGGTGCAGCCCTTGTTCTCATTGTGAGCAGTTTGACCCATGGATACATCAATAGAGAGACAAATCCGATGGCGAAGTTGAAAGCCTATTTTTAATGGTGAGGCAAATAGCGATCAAATGATTGCCAGTATTTGTCTTTGTATAGGTCAAATGTGATGTCTAATTTGTTTTTATAGTCCTGCTGCATATTATGAAGAACTTTTGAGGGTTTTCTAAAGTCAATACATGCAAAGTAGACTTCTCTAAGAGAATCGGCGGTTTCTCTTCCAATATTTAAATAGCCTTCTGAATCTTTCAATTCTTTCATGATTTGATCTTCTATCTCGTTGAGGAGTTGATAGGTGTCAGAATCTGGCAAACCATTATTGTTTTCGCCGTTATATGCTATTTTAACCGTTGCAATCCATGGATGTGAGGCTTTACTGTCCCATTGCAATAAATCAGTGTTGACAATGGCAATTAAAGGCAACCCATTCTCTAAGGTAGCTTCCATGCTCGAATAAGTATCGTTCTCGGTATCGTGTCTGAGTCCATGATATTTTTCAACAAATTCCTTTTCTCTCCAAATTAAAAAATCGTTTAATTTGTTAAATGGTATAAGCTCTTGTGTGGCATCTGAGGGATCTATAATGTTGAGACGATCAATTGCAGTCACTGAATTTAATTCGCCTAAATTATTGTCTAAAGTCAAATAGACACCATTATCCATCACAGATTTGTCCTGTCCATTGTAGTCCTTATAAGCAATGGTGAGATCTATTATATCTGGCATATTGGGATGATCAGTAGCGTAGAAACTCAATTTATCTGCATCAAATTTATAGCCTTCCATTTCAATTCCAAACGGGTTATCTGGCTTTGAAGGTTGTTTGAGTGCGGTAAATTTCCAATGCTCTAAATCTGGAGCAGCCCTAACCAGTTCTTCAACAAAAACGATATTTTTTATGATGCCGTCGGGTGTGAAGATTATTTCGGCAGTGGTATCATCAGTCATACCAACCAAAAACCAAATGCCCTCATTTATTTGGTCAAGTTTTGGTCCTAGCTTATTGAAAAAGCTTTTCTGGATATCGCCTTTGTTCTTGATTACATTATAAAAGGTTTTTTCGTTGTCTTTAAACCAATTCCAAAAATCAGCGTAGGAGGCAATGTTCTCTGGTTTATTATCAAACAATTTTTTGAATATGCTCATAGCGTTTTTTTAAAATGAGACGTGATACTGTAATTTATTAACTAAAAATCGAGTTCTAATTATTCCTCAGCAATATTACTTAATTCTTTCAATCGTGTTGAGAACATCTCAAAATAAATTTTATATAGAATTATGTGTGAGGTAATTCAGATGTATATTTTTATGATTTGAATTGTAAATTCTCCACAATCCTGTTTTTTAATTAAAATCTGTCATCACATTGGTAGTCTGGGAACAGTTCTTTACGTACGTTTTGAAAAGCTTGGGTTAATTGGTTTCTTTTTTCGCCTTAAACGTTCCATTCGGCTGAATCAGGTTCATCTCTGTAATGACGTCTTCAGATTCCAAAAACTCAATTTTATACCCATCGGCTACTTTAAGTGAAAACTTATGTTTTTCTGTAGGCATCAGTTCATATTCTGGTTGGCCGGGAACAAAAAGATAAAGTACAGTCTCGTTTTTGATATAGATTTTTAGGGTGGTGCCCATCATATTATAATCACCTACATACATTTCCAAATTGGCAGGGCTTACATCTATGGTGTTTGGCGTACGCTTAAATGCAATAGGTTCAAGTGCTGCTTCCGTTTTCATGGTGACATTAATGATCTCACCACCATCTCCAGTTGCAAAATTTAATCGCATTGGGCTGGCATCAGTGGTGTCGATGTCAGTTTTGGTCACTTCTAAAGGCTCAAACACATCATAATGGTAATGTTTTAAATATAATTTTTTATGCTTAAGATTTGCAAATAACGAGTCGTTTTCAATAGCCACATTAAAGCTGCCGTAGCCCGCATTCTCATAACTGCCCGTATAATCTCTCATGACGTGCGAAGGTTTTGTGTTCTTGACTTGAGTAGTTTCACTGTCTTCCAGTTTCAATTCTGCTTCCATCTTTTTCGCTTTCTCCTGAGCATCAACAAACCGCTTGGTCCAATCTGTGGTTTTTCCACCCAAGAGTCTATCTGCAATAGTATTTCTTACTAAGCTTGGCACTGAAGAGCCATTTTGATTTGCCAACACCACAATTCCTAATTTATCACTTGGGAAGAAAGCAACACTTGCTGCAAACCCATCAATATTACCACCATGTTCCACGCGATAATGGCCTCTGTACGACATGACCATCCATCCATAACCATAATTGGCAAAAAACAGATCAGGGTTTTCTTCTTCAGGTAATGCACCATTCATTACCATTTGAGAACTCATGGCTTCATTAATATACATTTCTGATAAAATCTGTTGGTCGTAATGCTTCCCCTTGTTGATCCATAGCTTTAACCAATTTGTCATGTCATTGACGCTACTATAGATACTTCCTGCGGGACTCATGCCGGAGATGTCATAGTAATCCATTTTGCTGATATTATCGTTCTTTTTGAGTTCATAACCGAAGGCGGTATTGTCCATCTTTTGCAGCTCGCTTAATAAAGTTTGTGAACGTGACATGCCCAGCGGATCAAAAAACCGTGTCTTGATATTCTCTTCCCAAGATTGGTCTGTAATCTTTTCTGCAATGACTCCTTGTGCCAAAAACATAAAATTATTATAGTGCCATTCCTGTCTGAGCCCTGTAAAAGGTTCCTGGTAGGCGATACGCGCAATTAGGCTATCCTTGTCCGCGGATGGAAAAAAATACCAGCTTAAATCATGACGAGGTAGGCCCGTGCTATGTCGCATCAAATCTTTGATGATGATCTTATTGTCTAAATTATCATTATAGAATTTTAATTCGGGAATATATTTTATGGGACTGTCATCAAACGATAATTTGTCTTCCGCTCTTAATTGACCAAGAAGGGCTGAGGTAAATGCTTTTGTGGAAGAACCAATCGCAAAGAGCGTATTGGCATCTGCAGGCACTTTATTTTCATAATCGCTATAACCAAAACCTTTTGAGTAAATAACTTTGTCACCATCAACGACCGCTACTGCAAAACCAGGCGCTTTCGTGGCCTCTAAAATGGCGTTGAGGTCTTTATCAAGACCTTTTAGACGCTTGTCAGTTTGTGCGTAGGGAGAGCTAAAAAGGGCGAGACAAAAGAAAAGACAGATAAATTTTTTCATGACAGATTAGTTTGGTTGATTGCTTTATGAGTAGTCTTATGTCTGTAAAAGTTACGTTTTTTTGATGAAATGGTTGATTATCGGTCATTATTTTTATGTGTGGTTGGTAAAAATTCTTTATTTGAAATGGAGATTTTTCGGGTTGTTACAGAGCATAAAGGAAGCAAAATGGTACACAGAGCCGTTTACAATTATTGTAGTGATTATTTTTGATACATTACTGGCCAATGTTTTATTATGTAGATTAATTTCAAAATAGTGCAATTTTTGAATCCGTGTAATCCGTGAAATTAGTGTCTAAAATTCATTCTGAAAGGAAGCTATTATATAGTGTTTCGTAAGCCTGAATTTTGGCGAGGCAGGGGAGACTTAAAGGTTTCACAAAATCCTCTTGATGTTTAAAGGAAATTAATGAATCAGTTGAATCAGTGCCATCTGCGTTCTATCAAAGGTTCGAAAAGACTATTTTATGGGGATTGCATTTATTCGGACCTTACTTTATTCTTTGGGATTTAGAAATTTAAAAGTGTTTTCATTGCGTCTATAGATGTGGTGTAGTCAGACATCTTTTTTCCGGCGCCGAGATGGATTGGCATGCCGTTCATGCGACTGCTCAATTCTTTCATTGGCATATTTTCTAAGCTTCCAAATTGACATTGCCATAATTTCAAGTCTTGAAGACGGTGGTTTTGAAAACCTGTAGTCTTTCTATCGTTATCCGTTGGTAAAAAATCCAATCCGCCAATTAGTGTTTCAATTCTTTCAAAATCGGTGATTATCTCGTCATAAACCAATTGCCCGTAAAACGCATTCTTGAAAACATCTTCGATATCTCGTAAGTCGGATGCTTTTATGTCTGTCAAAATAATGACATACTGAGTTCTGGCATTTGAAACAAGCCAACATTTTTTGCGGTCAACATAGAAAATAGTGGCATTCCATTTCCCTAAAATGCCACAGGCTTCATTGGAGCTTTGTGGCTTAACCAATTTTTTGATCAGTTTTTCTAATTTTTTGGTGGCGTGGATCGGTGTTCGCATGTAAATTTGTTTATGAGCTAATAATTGGTTCTTAAAATTATGCAAGATGGAGCTTATAGCTTGAATACAACATCATCTTTAATTTTTTTACGATAGATGTTTATTGGTGTCAAACATCAAAAAAGGTAAAAGTAATGCAACTAAAACTTAAGGTTTAGTTTCGCAGATTAATACCCCACCGCACCACCATCCGGACTCGATGAATCTGCTGCGCCAATATATACATCGCCATCCGTAGGGATTAAAATGCCCATCAATCGCCCTAAGTTCTTTGTGCCTTGAAGTTTATGGCCCATTTGCAACAGATTCATTTGAGTATCTGGCGACATCAGGTCGTTTTCAAAGATGATTTGATCAGGAAACCATTGATGGTGTATTTTCATGGCTTCGATGGCTTTGTCAATAGGCATGTCATAGGCGATGACGTTTAAAATGGTTTGAAAAACTGTATTGATAATGGTTCTTCCACCCGGACTTCCGATCACCAAATAAGGTTTTCCGTTTTTCGTAACAATGGTAGGACTCATGCTGCTCAACATTCTTTTTTCTGGTTGGATAATATTCGGATCCGTGCCAATCAACCAGCCGGTATCGGTATATCCCGGTTGCGGATTAAAGTCGCCCATTTCATTATTGAAAATGAAGCCAAGCTTTGGTGAACCCAGTCCTGAGCCATAAGATTGTTCAATGGTATACGTTAGGGATACGGCATTTCCGGCTTTATCAACCACCGATAAATGCGTGGTGTTTGGACCATCATAAAGTTGTCCGAATTTTAGTGAATCGCTCACAGAAGCTCTGTTCATATCGATATTTTCATATCGCATTTTTGCAAATTCTTTTGAAGTCAGTCGGTCCAATGGCATTTCCAAATTAAAATCAGGATCACCAAGATATTGCGCTCGGTCGGCAAAAGCACGTCGCATGGCTTCGGCAACCAAGTGTACATATTGGGTGGAATTAAAGGGGATGGAATCCAAATTGGCCTGCTCCATAATGTTGAGCATTTCTATAATTGCAACACCTCCAGAACTTGGTGGGGGCATGGACACAATGCCATAATCCTTATAAGTCCCTGTAATCGCTTCGCGTTCTACAGCTTCGTATTTATTTAAATCTTCAAGAGTGATGATCCCACCATTCGCTTTCATAAACGTTGCAATTTCTTGAGCTACGGCGCCCTTGTAAAAACCATCTTTACCCTTATCGCGAATCAGTTTTAGAGTTTCTGCAAGGTTCTTCTGAACCCATAATTCACCAAATTTGACCAGTTCACCGCTTGGTTTTTTATAGTAATCTTTCAAGAATTGTGGTTTGGTACTGGAACTCTTATTGAAGTTTTTAGCATGTTCAGCCAGAGCATAAGATAATATGACCCCTTTTTCAGCTAAATCTACTGACGGTTGCACCAGATCTTTCCAAGGTAGTGCACCATATTTCTGATGGGCCAAATATAAGCCGGCAACCGTTCCGGGGACGCCAACAGATTTAAGTCCCTCATGGTTGCTGCCTTTTACGAGGTTTCCGGAACTGTCCAAAAACATATCCGCAGTAGCCAACAATGGCGCTTTTTCTCTAAAATCGATGGTTGTGGATTTGCCTGTAGCGTCGGTGTAGACGATGAAACCGCCGCCACCTATATTTCCAGCTTGCGGATGGGTTACGGCAAGTGCAAAAGCTGTAGCAATAGACGCATCAATAGCGTTACCTCCTTTTTTAAGGATGTCAGTACCAACTTGTGATGCCACCGTATTATCAGAAACCACCATGCCATTCTGGCCATAGGTTTGACTAAAACTATCCGTGGAAATAATAAATGTCGCCAACAAAAGGCCGATAATAAAAGAAGTGTTGATTTGTTTCATGAATAAGTTTATATGATGATGAAGACAGTGATTTTCTCAACCTCTAATTTAGTAAAAAATTATGCCAATAGTGGTGTTTTCCACTGACATTGTTAGATTGACTTTATGCTGATAAAATAAAATATCATTGAATCATTTTAAAAACTGCAAGCACGTTTTTATGATCTGTAGGCCAGATGCCTTCGGGCGTTTCAATGGGATCATCTGAAGTTTCTAAAACACGTTTATTGCGGACAATAGAACCTTGCGGGCCAATGACCTTGGCGTCCATGAGCTTTAATTTATCAGAAGGTAAATAAAAAATATAATCAATCCGATCGCGATCGTCAGCATCTGGAGCCCAGGCTAATTTATCAATCGGTATCAATGGTGTATCGGCTGGAAATGTGAATCCTGGGTGCGTTACGGGATTTGGGTATATTTCACGATAAGTATCAATAAAGCCTGCTTTATGGAGGTCTAAGGTGTTGTGCCAGGGCATCACAACGCCGTTATGATCATATAAATCCTTGGTGGCTTCTGTCCAGTCCAAAAAGGACGGTTCGTTTAGATCCCCACCAAAAATCACCAATCTGTCAAGCAACTTTTCATTCAAAGCATCCGTAATTAGCGCACTAATGGCTTCATCACGCATAGATGCCAAATTATCGGTGGCGATGGTTAATGAATCCGTAACGATAGCGTCTAACTTTTCCCAAGTGGAACTATGATAGCCACGTGGTAAATAAAGACTGCAATGACGGTAATCTAAATGAGCGCTATAGAATACAATTTCGTTGTTCTTAACCTTTATTATTGCTTTTGTAACCGAACCCTGATCATTATTCAAAGGGTATACCGCGGTTTGGGAAAGGATAGGATAACGCGAAAGAATACCCGAATCTTCACTGCGCTCTGAATAATAGGTTTGGCCTTTTTCTGATAGGGCTTTTACCAAACGATCCGCAAGAGTTTTATCATCATAATTTCTGACTTCGCTCAAGGCTATTAAATCTGCATCGGTGCGAATGACCTCGTCAATAATCGCATCAAATCCACCGGGAACGATGGTGCCTTCTTGCCAGATATTGAATTGTAAGACTTTTAATTTCGTTTCTTCTTGTGACGTACAAGAAAATGTGAAAGCAATAAAAAGATAAAAACTCAGACAATATATGTTTTTAAACATCTTTGGTTGAAATGAAATGAAAGGTAGAAAGGTAATAAGATTTTTTATTCTTTTAAACTTCGGATTATTTGTGGAGGAGGAAGATCTTGAGCTGAACTTCAGGAAGGTATAAATCTCTGATTGACATTTTTCTTTATGCTACTACATTGTGAAGGATTTAAATTCCCAAAAAGCGTTTCTTGGTGGCGTTGCTTCGTAGGTTATTACTTCTTTGGATTCCGAGGTTTGATAGCTTAATTTCCAAGCGTGAAGACAAATAGCAAGTGGGAAGTAATCTTCATCTGAGCCATATTTATCATCTCCAATAATGGGCAGGCCTATATGTGCCAATTGCGCTCTTATCTGATGGAAACGACCAGTTTTTGGTTTTATCTCTAAAAGATAACCCAAATCATTTTTGCCTATAACTTCATAGGAAAGCATACATTTTTGAGAGTCTTTTGATTTCGATGGAACGATATCGGCTCTTTTTTCCAATGTGTTTTTGACGAGAAAATTAGTTAAGTTATCCTTGTCTTTTAGGGGTTTGTTTTTAACAATGGCCAGATATGTCTTTTGAACTTTTCGACTGCTGAAAAGCGTGTTAAATTCCACAAGAATACTTTTTTTCTTGGCAAATACCAATACGCCACTGGTCACCCGATCCAATCGGTGTATGACGCCAACATAAGGTTTTTGTTTATTCTTCGAAAAGTGATTGAACACTTGATCTTCGACAGTAGTATTCTCGTACGGGCTTTTTTCACTTATGAGTCCAGCTGTTTTATTGATAACTATATAATCATTGTTTTCATGTACTATTTCAAGTTTGGACATGGATAGTGTTCTTTTAAATTATCAGAATGCGTGAGATTAAGATGGACTCAGTGCAAAAATAGGCTTATAGTTACAGTATGTTTTAAAGCTTGATCAGTTTTTTTAATTTATGAAGTTTAAATACAGTAGCTGAGTTGATAATACTATGGAAATAATTTTTTGATTTTGGCAGTCTAATTCTTGGTGAGGAGCGTTAATCATGTTTATGATCAGTGTTAAGAATCTAATTCATAAACTCGAATGACGTTGACATTTGATTAATCGGTTTAGCCTCTTTTTAAATCCACTAACCAAAAATTCACTTTAATGCCGTTAAGAAGTTCATATTCCATACGCACAAAACCATAGAGGCTGGAAAAATAACTTGTCAATTTGGTTGTGCCAATATCAGAGATGGCAGAACTTTCTATGACAAAACAGTCTAAGGTTCCAAAAGCGGTTCTAATCTTTTCCATTTTGCTTATTTTGTAATTGAGGGAGAGTAATAAGGGCTCTTCCCAGATTCCCCAAAGTGCATTACTCCAATTTTTTCCAATTCCCATTTTGTCCGTCCATTCTTGACCGACAGATAAGGGTTTCTTTACAAATGGAAACGGGGCGGTTTGCAAGGCATTGAAAAACCCGGTTCGGACGGGGTGGAGCCAAATGTTGTGTGAATTATCTACCAATCCAGTTAAACTCATGCCTTTTGACAGTGGATCTTGAATATAGGATATTTCCGTTTGTCCCTCGTTGGTTCTTTCCGTATCTGAAACCTGTTGTACCACTAATCGAATTTTGTCTACATCAATATCATCAGTAGCTAAAGGTACCAATTCAAATTCGGCACTTCCATACATGCCTTTATTGCTTTTGAGTTTCAGAACTTTACCGTCCTTGATGATTTCGTAATCAAATATATAAGCGTTTCCTACCAAGTACACCTCATTGGAAGCGTCAATATTGTGCGTGTCCATAACGACCGTATCATAGTTTTGGGCAGCACCAATTTGGAAGGTAATTAGAAATAGTATAGTCAGTTTTCTGATCATGACGATTTTTTAAAGGGCCTCGTAGGATTTTTAAAGATAATTAAAATAAATAGTTGTCGACGTTGCATAACAAAAATAATCTTTAAGGATGGTTTTTATAGCACAGAACTTGTTATGAACCTTTTTGATTCTCTTTTCTTACATTTTATAAGATAAAACGGATAAATGTCCATCACCTCTGTTATCTCAAAAAGACCTGCTTGACCAAATTCTTCTTGTACGGACTCCCTGTCGTAGAAGAACATTTTTACGCCACCAAATATTTCAAATCTGTCTTTGTCGATGCAGGTTCCGTGACCATAAATCTGTGCCTCCTTGGTAACCGTTGTAAACACCATAAAACCGTTTTCTGAGAGTTGGTTATAGCAGTCTGTAATTAGTTTTTTTCTGTCTTTTTTGTCTAACAGGTGAATTAACGCATAGCAATATATACCGTCATACTGGTTTTTATCAAATGGCATTTCAGTGACAGAACCGTGATAAATATGTAAATCATCGCCAAAATGTTTATGTGCTAAATCAATGGCTGTCTTGGAAATTTCAATACCTGTTACCGTTATTCCGTTATCCCTAAATATTTGTGCGTTTCGTCCATAACCAATCCCAGGAATAAGTATGTTTTTTACGTTGTGTTCAACAAAGAAATCATTTATCAATACAGTGGATTTTGCGGGTTTAAAACCCCACATTTCCTGATTCATTTTAAATGTTTCTTCCCAAAATTCTGTCATTGCTGTAGGGGTTTTGAAATTGTTATCGTTTCTTATCTGACATTGACCTTAAGCCATTCAAATATTATTTTATAAACATGTTCTCTAATAGGCTTTTTAGAGAGTACTAAATCGTGCAAACCATTTTCAATTTCGCAAGTGGTCACTTCGCCCCTGAGTTGACTGGCATATTCGTGGATGTGGTCCACATTCAAAACAGCATCTCCTTCCATAAACCGTTCTGACCATTTTCTATCATTAATAGTTTGACTGCTATAAAGTACCAGGGCAGGTACGGCCAATTTCAGATTGTTTTGTATGCTTTTGTGAGCCGTGTGAATGGCGTTTATGAAACTTAGCGTCACCTTTGGGAGGTCGTGAGGTTTCCACGAGAGATTATAGTTCCATTCCCCATAGTTGTCTTGATGAAGACTGTAGCCATAGAATCTTGAAAAGCCACCTGAGATTAACATGTCGGGGAAATATTTGCTTAAAAAAGATAGTGTGGGGATTCCAATTTTCCGTTCAAAAGCACTCAGATTAAATTCATAGAACGGGCTGTTGCAGATGATTCCATGGAATAAACCGCTTTTAAAATACCTCCCGGCATAATGGGTGATAATGAGCCCACCAGTAGAATGGCCCATTAATATCACTTCTGAATGCTTTTCTGATTTAATGATATGTAAAGCTTCGTTTATCTCTTCATCATACTCTATAAGCGAACGGACATTATTTATTATTTGATGGCTCATGTACGACCGACCGTACTTCCTTAGGTCCAAAGCATAGAACGTATAGCCCTCTTTACTGAAGCGTTTGGCCATTTGCTCTTGAAAGAAATAATCGCTAAAACCATGAATGTATAAAATGGCCTTAGCGGAAGAAGTTATAGATTCCCTACGGATTAAAGTTGCAATGACCTTACCTTCATAATCATCATTGAGGGTCAAGGTCAGTTGTTCAAAACCATCACCAAGTATGTCAGGAACATAATCTTGATTGCTATTTTTCATAGAATTCAATTTTGTATTGGATTTGGAAGGCAATTAATGACATAAAGTTTACGCGTTCTTCTTTCCAATAAACCTAATCACGCTTGCTAATCCATTATGAAAACTACCTTCCTTTAATTCTATTTGAGTTTCTTCAAGTTCAATGATTTCGAAATCGATGAAGGTTTGTTTAATTTCCTGTTTCGAATATAGCATCTCTCTATTTGCTGGGCCTCCCACATTAGGATTTTTTTCACGAAGTTCAAGATTGTTGACACTAAAACCTTCCAAAATCAGATAGCCATTCGGTTTTATTAATTTAGCTAGATCCTTGTGTAATTTGTCTTTTTCGTTAGCAGCAAAATGAGCGTAAATTAGGGCGAGAGCGTCAAAGCTGTTCTTTTTCAGATTGAGTTGGTTTAATTCCCCAACCCGATAATCGATTTCCACATGCTCTGAACGGGCTAACTCCATCGCTTTGTTTTTGCCTTCTTCGCTAATATCAAAAGCCAGTACATTCAGTCCTTTTTTTGCTGCATAAACAGCGTTTCTGCCTTCACCTTCAGCTGGTAAAAGTAGTGTTCCCTCTATATTTAGTTTATCAATCGTATTTTTAAAGAATACATTTGGACTCGTTCCGTATGCGAATTCTTTTTCCTTGTATCTGTTATTCCAAAAATCTTCCATTTTTTTTAATTTCTTTGTACATCTGCGTATAAACCTCAGTTTGTATGCCTGAACGTCTTTTGCAGTATGCTTTATTCTTAGCAGTGGGCTTTAATACTATGAGGCTTTTATTGATTGAAAATACAATTTCTTAATCATACCTTTTGGGCTTGCCCTGAGATTATTAATTGGAGTCCACCAAAATACCTTATTCTAATCAGATAACCTATAAGTAGAATTAAGTATTTATAGCCTACTGGAAATAGGTTCGCATTCGTACTGTTTTTTACATTCCTTCGACAAATCTTCTGCAATACCCCATTTTACCGAGGCTCACTCGAACAAGTATCGAACAAAACTGGGAGAAAACCCCTAAAAAGCGGACCGAACTATTAAAAAGCAGACAATAGGCGACAGGTATGGGTTGGGATTTGTAGTTGGCTTAATATAGTGTTATACCTTATAGGGCGAGCGTTTGTGGTTGATTTGGTTGAATGCGATTTTCAATATAATACAGCACATTGCGTAATTACGACCAATTTAGCCGTACATTTGCACAAAATTTAAAGGAGTGACCTAAATTAATAGTGTTTGCTTCGTAAACACAATTTATGTCATTCAATTCATTAGGATTATCTGATGCTTTGCTTAAAGCAGTCAGCAAACAAGGCTATACAACGCCTTCACCAATTCAACAAAAAGCCATCCCATTAATATTAGAAGGAAAAGATGTTTTAGCATCGGCTCAAACGGGGACTGGGAAAACAGCAGGTTTTACACTACCATTACTGCAATTGTTGTCTCAAGGACAAACTTTGCGCCAACGCCCAGTACGCGCTTTGGTATTGACACCAACCCGCGAATTGGCGGCTCAGGTGTATCAAAACGTCAAACAATACAGTACGTATTTAGATATTAGAAGCACCGTTATTTTTGGCGGTGTCAACCAAAATCCGCAAGTGGCAACACTTCGCAATGGTGTAGATGTGCTTGTCGCCACCCCAGGACGGTTGCTAGATTTGCACAACCAACGCGTATTGTCACTCGCCAATGTTGAGATTCTTGTATTAGATGAAGCCGACCGTATGTTGGATATGGGCTTTTTGCGCGATATCAAAAAAATCATGGCAGTCATGCCAGCCAAACGACAAAATCTTTTGTTTTCGGCTACGTTTTCAAGAGATATTAAAGCGCTTGCCAATGAGATTCTTAACCATCCCGTAATGGTGGAAGCCACTCCAGAAAACACAACAGTAGATGCTATTGACCAACAGGTATATCGCGTTGCTAAAGGGTTAAAACCTGACTTATTGGTGAAGTTGATTTCAGAAGGAAATTGGGAGCAGGTATTGGTTTTTACACGTACCAAGCACGGTGCGAATAAATTGACCAAGAAACTCATCAGCAGTGATATTACGGCCATGGCCATCCATGGTAATAAAAGCCAAGGAGCAAGAACCAAAGCTTTGGACGGCTTCAAGAGAGGTACTGTGCGCGTATTGGTAGCGACTGATATTGCTGCCCGCGGATTGGATATTCCGTTATTGCCACATGTAGTCAATTTTGAACTGCCTAATATTGCCGAGGATTATGTGCATCGTATTGGCAGAACAGGTAGGGCAGGAGCAAGTGGATTGGCGGTTTCTTTGGTCAGTGCTGATGAAACAAGCTTCCTTCGTGATATTCAAAAGTTAATTGGGGAACGTATTCCTGTGGAGATTGTCGAAGGTTTTGAACCTGATCCAAACGCTTCTACTGAGCCTATCAAACAAGGCCAAGGAAGAGGTGGAAGGCCACAACAGAGAAAAGCAAGTACTACTAAAACAAGCTCCAAAAGCTCAAGTTCTGGAACTGGTTCGGGTAGAAATAGAAATAGGAATAGACGGAATTAAAATAGCCAGTACGTCCGTCTGCCAGTCCGCAGCTTTTGCGTAGGCGAGAAATCGAAGTTGAAGTCAAAAATAAAATTACCAGTCCGTAAGTATTATTGGCTTAGATAACAATCAAGAAACAAGCCTACCCATAGGATGTATCTGCCGTGACGGGGAATTGAATTTGAAACTGAAGTTGTAATTTTCCGTACGAGTATAATTTTAGTTAACAAGAAACACGAACCTTCAAATGTTAAATGCAACGCTAAAAGATAAAATGATTACGGTTTGTGAGGCAAAGATTGCTTCAAAAGGCCCCAATGTCGGTTTGTCTTTTTATGCTTTTTTTGCCAATAAAAATGAGACTCCTGAATTGTTGATGGAAGCTGCTACGTGGTGGATCCTAACCCATAAGTTGGATCATTTTGAGAAGGCGGTGAAAATATTGGCGATGGTGAAGGATTAATGGATGTTTTCTTCTAGAGTAGATACAGACTGAAATTCCAAAAGACAAATTCCAAATTCCAGAAGAGTTATCCAAAGATTTTTTAATTTAGCATTCTAACAAAATCCGTGAAAATCAGTAAAATCAGCGTCACCCGCCTGAACGAACGGGCAGGTCAGCGTTCCAATGATTGGATTGAACTAGAAACCACAAACAAAAAAACCTTCAAAAAATGCAACCCAACAACCCCTTACACGGCATAAAACTCGAACAAATCATTAATGATCTTGTAGCGCATTATGGATGGGAATATATGGGCACGGTTATTAAAATCAAGTGTTTTAATGAAGATCCATCGGTCAAATCCAGCTTAAAATTCTTAAGACGCACGCCTTGGGCACGTACCAAAGTGGAATGGATGTATTTAAATATGTTGGCTAAGAAACGCTAAAATTCCACAGGTTTTCCAATCTCATTGATCTCATCTGTATTTGGTCCTTTTGGATTCGGTCCCCATTTGTTCTGCATCGGCTCACTATCTTGAACTGTAAAAATCAGAAGAATAAACGAGCCTATATAAGGAATTAAAGTAAGTAGATAAAACCACCCACTTTTTCCTGTATCATGTAGACGCCTAACTGTTATTGCTAAAGCTGGAATGAAGGATGCCAGTACATAAATCACTAATAATATCGCACCTATAGAACCCAATTGCAACTCACTCAGAGCTCCTGACAAAAATGCCAAAAGAAAAATGATTAGGACATGAAAAAGTATGAACGTCCAATATTCCGTTCGTCGTGCACGGCCGCTAAAGTCGGCGTATTTGTTTTTGAAAGCGTCTAAATACCAATTCATAGGTTATAAGTTAAGTTGAGGTAAGTGCTAAAATAGAAAGATTTCTAAATAATCACCTCAAAAAGCCTTGATATTGGACCAACGGTCAATTTTCTTTATATGGATACATCAATTTAAAAGTGTCGTTTACACTTTGATGTAAAATTGTGGCATGATTTTCATTTGGTAAAAAAAGAAACTCAGATTTGAGATTTGGTTTTTCTGCGGTTTTTAGCAATTCGGCCAAACTCCTCGCTTCACGCTCCATAATTTCGCCTTCAGCACCTACCGATACATATACATTGGCTGGCATTTTAGAATGTGCACCCAAGAACATTTTGGCATCTTTAAGTAAGGATTCGTTATCCCACCATAAGCTCGGACTCACAATAATATAATCCGTAAATAGTGTTGGTTTTTTGAATAGGATTTCAGTGGCGAGCAAACCTCCAAGGGATTGCCCAATGAGTGTTTTTTGGTTTGTCGTTGGATAATTGGCGTTGATATAAGGTTGCACCTCACGCTCTAAGAAGTCGATGAATTTTCGCGAACCACCTGTAGTTGGAAAATCCATTTTTAACTTTCTATCCATGGTCGGGAAGGTGAAGTCCCGTTTCCTATCGATGTTGGCTATGCCCACCACAATAGATTTTGGCATATTCATCTGCAAATTGAAAAACTGCACCAGGCCAACAATATGCATGAAATCTTCATTCATGCTGCCGTCCAATACATAGATTATTGGATATTTTAAAGTATCGGAAGTCTTATAACCATCAGGCAAGTAGATGTTGAGCGTTCTGGATTCTGATAGAATTTTGGAATCGATGGAAACCACTTCTCCAATTGTTAATGGTGCTTTTGAACTTTCCTTTAAGGCGGTTTGTGCATCCGCAGAGCTATGGGTAATCGTAATCAAAAAAATATAAAAAAAAAGGTGTTTCATTATTAGGGAATAATTTGGATGCTTTTTGATTTATGAGAATGGGTTAAATATAGTGTATTGATGGGGTTTTATTAAGGTTTTTAACTTTTTGAATCGATAATTATTTTAATTTTTTTAGACATGGATTACACGAATTACACCGATTCAAATATTTCATTAATTTTTAAATTAACGTCTATAATATAAGATTTGTCATTAATATTCAAGATTTCACCTTAAAACAGTAAATGCTCTTTGTGTAACCTCTGCGAAATAGCTGTTAGTCTCCCGCAGATTTCGCGGATTCACGTAGAACACTAATTCATTTAAGCCATAGCGTTTCCTTATTGGAACTGTGTGATAGCTTTATTTCGAAACGAGTTTTAGCCATGAATTTTATTAATCCAAGATTGCATTAAAACTTAGGTTTTATTATTTCCAAAACTAGTGTTAGTAATTATTTTTAAAACCGACCTGTGTTGAGCGCACTCGAAGCAAGCGTCTCAATGCTCCTTTGTTAGCAAAATATAAGCTCCAGGTTTAAAATAAAAACCCGGAGCCTCAATCGAATCCTGTCTTTATTCTTGATTCTTACATCTAACAGCGAAGCGGTCTTTTCTTAATCTTCCTCCTCCTCAAAAATCGCAATCGTAGCGTCAAATTCCGCATCCTTAAACTCATCCCTACTGATCCAATATTCCGACGTGGTCATGATATAAGAATTGTCTCCTGTAGCTTTTAGCTCCCACACAATATCTTCAGCTTCATCAAAGGCTTCTTTTCCTGCCAATTGATCAGCATACAAACGGGTGATGACGCTGCTATTGGCTAAGGTCTTGTCCAAAACTTTTAACATGACTTCTTTGGTCACACCTTCGTTGGGCGTGATTTCAAACTCAACTATGGTCGCTTTCGCAGATGGAAAGGTTCCATTATAAGCTTTAAATAGGAGCTGATTGATATTAAAAAGTTCATGGTGCAAACTGATGTCACTATATTCTTCCGAGATTTTATCGAGCAACATATCGTGCGACATTTGGTCGATTTGGCCTTCTGTTAAATGCTCAGACAATTTATAATCTAAAAGAATTGCTGCGGCCTCATGCCCTTCAAAATCTGAGATGGCCATAAAGAGCAACTCTTCAAGTTCCTCAGGTTTTGATTTTTCGGCACCCGGAAATCCGAAGCGATCCAAAAGTTCAATATAATCGGCATTAGTCCATGCGTCTTTAAATTCTTCAACAGTTTTAACGCTGTTGATAACAATATGATAGTTCATAATTACTTCTTTTTTAGTTCAAATAAATCTGTTCTTCTGTCCTTTAAGTTTCTGACGCTTCCAAATTGGTTGAGCTCTCTTAAAAGATCAATATCCACATCGGCGATGAGGATCATTTCGGCGTTTTGTGTGGCTTCTGCTTTAACCCCGTTGGTTGGGAATGCAAAATCACAAGGCGTAAATACCGCTGATTGTGCATATTGAATGTCCATATTTTCAACATTTGGCAAATTGCCCACACTGCCCGCAATGGCAACATAACATTCATTTTCAATGGCTCTTGCCTGTGCACAATGGCGCACGCGGGAAAATCCATTCTGGGTATCGGTCAGAAATGGCACAAATAGAATGTCCATGCCTTCATCTGCCAAAATACGGCTCAGTTCAGGAAACTCGACATCATAGCAAATGAGGATGCCTATTTTGCCGCAATCGGTATCAAAAGCCTGGAGTTTGTTCCCACCAACCATTCCCCAAATCTTAGCTTCGTCTGGAGTGATATGTAGTTTTTCAAATCGTTCTGTGCTACCATCACGTCTACATAAATAACCCACGTTATAGAGTCTGTTATCCACAACTTCTGGCATGCTCCCGGTGATAATATTGATGTTGTAGGAAATAGCAAGTTTGGAAAAACGCTGCACCATTTCTGCCGTATGTTTTGCCAATTCCCTGATGGCTTCAGGTGTGGATAAATGATTGTTTCCAGCCATTAAGGGGGCGTTGAAAAACTCTGGGAACAAGGCGAAATCACTTCGATATCCTGAAACCGAATCGATAAAGAATTCTGCTTGTTGCATCATTTCGTCCATATCCTTATACAAACGCATTTGCCATTGTACCAATCCTAAGCGAACAACCTTTTTAATGGTCGTGGCTTTCTTGGATTTCTTCTCATAGTAAATATTGCTCCACTCCAATAGCACAGCATAATCTTGGGAGGAGGCGTCGCCTTCCAGATAATTCTTTAAAATACGTGTTGGGTGAAAGTCATTGGAAATTTGAAAATTAAGGACTGGATCATGGATTTCCTTACGTCTTACCTTATCGATATATTCTTTAGGTGTTAGTGTATCTGAAAACTTATGATAGTTAGGGATTCGTCCCCCAAAGGCTAAACCTCTCAAGTTTAAACGCTCACATAATTCCTTACGATAGTCATAAAGACGGCGTCCCAAACGTAACCCCCTGAATTCTGGTTTGATGAATACATCAACGCCATAAATGACATCGCCCTCATTGGTATGCGTGCTAAACGTGTAGTTTCCGGTAATATCCTTATAGGTGTGGTTATCATCAAATTGTTCATAATCTACAATAATGCTCAAGGCACAACCAGCTATTTGATCATTGATTTTAATGACGACTTGACCTTCTGGAAATTCTTCGATTAATTTCTTAATTTGATGTTCTTGCCAGAATGCATCAGGCATGGTGGTGTAGGAGGCAATCATTGCTTCCTTTAATTCCTGATAATCTTCCAGGTTTAAATATTTTAATTCGATGTTTTCAATGTCTTCCATGGTGTCAATACAATGTGGGTTGGTTTTTCTCTTGAAGTTTGTTCTTTACAACAGGACTTCGTTTATTATTTATTTAAAGTTTTAATGCCTTCATAAGCCACGATGGCTACGGCATTTGCAAGGTTTAAACTGCGCACATGCTCACTGAACAGTGGGATTTTGTACAGGTGCTCTTTGTGTTTTTCAATAATATCTTTGGACAATCCTACCGATTCCTTACCGAATATCAGAAACAAATTATCCTCAAACGGAATGTCCCAATAATCTTTGTCGCCATGACTTGATAAAAACGCCATTTTCTCGCCTTGATGTGCTTCAAAAAATGAGGTTGCATTTTCATAGGTACTGATAGTAACGTGTGGCCAATAATCCAATCCGGCGCGTTTGAGCCGAGCATCGGTAATTTCAAATCCGAAAGGTTTGACCAAGTGCAAATGTGCTCCGGAAGCTAAAGCCAACCTCCCAATATTACCTGTGTTATTTGGGATTTCAGGTTCCATCAATACTATGTTTAAGGGCATACCAAAGTTATAGGTTTTTAAATTTTTCTAACGATCAATAAAAGTATTTTTTGGTCATTTATGATAGTTTTCAACCAAAAAGAAACCTATTCGTTAAAGATAAGAATAGGTTTCTTTTTAAAATATATCATCGAATCAAGTTTTCGATTTTTGATCTTTTATCGTCTTTTTATCAATATCAAACTGATTGGTATCCATTTTAGTGTCTCCTGTTGGATTAGTAGGATTGGTCTGCTCAGTTGTTCTTTTAAACTTTTTAGTGTCTTTTATAATCCCCATGATTCTACTTTTTTTATTCATTGATAAGTTAATGAAAACAGAATGAAATTCTATTAAAAGTATCATAAAACATCAGTGCCATTTGTTAAAGCCACGTTTGACGAAGATGCGATTTAAAAAAAAATTTTTAAACGATTAGATCCACGATATTTTGACTGTAAAAATGCTGTTTGTTAAACTTACGAAACTGTCCCAATTTCGTCAATTTCTAAGTCACTAGCGCTTTTAGGATCTCGACCGTATTGATTTGGACCTTTGTCACCTTCAGTAGCGAAAAGGACAATTAGCCAAATACCTCCGATAAAAGGGATCAGACCAACTAAATAAAACCAGCCGCTCTTATTGATATCGTGTAATCGACGCACCGCTACGGCTAAACTTGGGATAAAAACCGCGAGGAGATAAATAAAATAGATTCCCATAAATGCTGGAGCGTCTGTCATGCCTGCTAATGCTCCAGAAATAATGCCAATGCCGATGACAAAAAGAACATTGAATAAGACAAACATCCAATACTCTTCGCGTCTTGCACGTCCATTGAAATTCGCGTAATTATCTCTGACTACTTTTAAATACCATTTCATAAATTAAATTTTAAAGGTTGGTTAGGCGTCAAATATAATTTTTAATTTAGAATGGAGTGTATGAAACGCGCTGTATTATCTACACCATTTTTTGAGAGGTTCTTGATAAACGCACTTCCAATTATCGCGCCTTTGGCGTATTTAGTAGCTTGGATATAAGTTTCATGATCAGAAATACCGAAGCCAATCACTTGAGGGTTTTTTAAGTTCATTTTAGCGATACGCTTGAAATAATCTGTTTGGGTATCTCCAAAACCAGAACTGCTTCCGGTTACGCTGGCGCTGCTGACCATATAAATAAAACCTTTTGAAATGGAGTCGATGAATCGAACGCGGTCTTCAGAAGTCTGCGGTGTAATCAGAAACACGTTGATGATATCATACTTTTCAAAGATGGACTTGTACTGATCATTAAAAACATCTACCGGCAAGTCAGGAATGATAAGTCCGTCAATACCAATCTCCTTACATTTCTTGCAAAAGGCTTCCACGCCAAATTGCATAATTGGATTAAAATATCCCATAATGACCAAAGGAATGTTGACCGTTTTCCTGATGTCTTTAAGTTGGTCAAAAAGCACTTCCGTTGTCATTCCGTTTTTTAAAGCCTGGGTAGAACTCGCTTGAATGGTTGGGCCATCAGCCAAAGGATCGCTAAATGGCAACCCAATTTCAATCATTCCGACGCCGCCTTTTTCCAGATCTTGGATGATGGTTGTCGTATCGTTGAGATTTGGATATCCTGCGGTAAAGTATATGGAAAGTAACTTTTCGCTATTGTTTTCTTGTAATTTCTGATTGATTCTGTTCATGTTTACTTCCCGCGAAGGCGGGAATCTCTTTTAGTTTAACTTCATTCCCGCGATCCCGATAGCTGTCGGGATTGTGGGAATCTCATCTTATTTATTAACTGTTTAATTTTTTTCTTTCGTAAACGAGTTTTTTTATGCAAACCCTTCCGTCTTTGGGCTTTTCAGGAGCCCAAAGCCACCTTCCCTTAAAACGGGAAAGAATTGATTATTAACTTTAAATATGTCCGATTTTGGACAAATTGCCGTCACTGCGTTAATGATTACTCACTCGTTAATAATTAATTTTATTGAGTTCGTGAACCAAAGGTTTGAGGTATTGTCGGAACTCCTCTCCCGATAAATATATCGGGAGGAATCTTTTCCTTTATAATACCTATTTAATTCTTCTTCTTCTTCTTCTTCTTTCGTAGACAAGGTTGTTTTGATTCTTATAAACCTCACAGGTTTTAAAAACCTGTGAGGTTTTGTTAATCTTATAATTTAAAATGCTTTATATAAGTGTCCAAATCCTTATCTCCACGACCAGAAAGACTGACCACAACGACATCATCAGGTTGAAATTTTTTATGTTCAAAAATCGCCAAGGCATGTGAGCTTTCAATGGCAGGAATGATGCCTTCCATTTTGCACAAATCCAGTCCTGCTGTCATGGCATCATCATCCGTAATCGCAATAAATTCCGCACGTCCGCTTTTGTATAAATGCGCGTGCATCGGTCCGACGCCGGGATAATCCAAACCTGCCGAAATACTGTACGGTTCCGTAATCTGTCCGTCGGGCGTTTGCATTAACAGCGTTTTACTACCGTGGATAATCCCTTCTTTGCCTAAAACTGATGTAGCTGCGCTCTCTCCAGAATGCACCCCTCTTCCTGCAGCTTCCACAGCAATAAGTTTGACATCTGTGTCGTCCAAAAAGTGATAGAATGCTCCTGCAGCGTTACTGCCGCCACCTACACAAGCCACTACATAATCGGGTTTTGAGGTATCTTCTTTTTCTTTGAGCTGCCATTGGATTTCTTCGGAAACAATCGCCTGAAAACGGGCTACCATATCCGGATATGGATGTGGGCCAACCACGCTGCCGATAATATAATGCGTGTTCACAGGATTGTTGATCCAATCGCGAATGGCTTCATTAGTGGCATCTTTTAGGGTGCGGCTACCAGAAAGTGCGGGAACAACGGTCGCGCCCAACATTTTCATTCTTGCGACGTTAGGTGCCTGACGGGCAATGTCAATTTCGCCCATATAGACAATACATTCCAATCCCATCAATGCACAAACCGTTGCCGTTGCTACGCCATGCTGACCCGCGCCAGTTTCAGCAATGATGCGGTTTTTGCCGAGACGTTTCGCCATCAAAATCTGACCAATGGTGTTGTTGATTTTGTGTGCGCCGGTGTGGTTGAGGTCTTCGCGTTTTAAATAAATTTTGGTGTTGTACTTCTCGCTTAATCGCTTTGCGAAATAGAGCGGGGAAGGGCGTCCTACATAATCTTTTAGCAGCGCGTTGAATTCTTCTTGGAATTCAGGTTCTACCATGACTTTGAGATAGTTTTGGCGTAATTCTTCCACATTGGGATAAAGCATTTCTGGGATGTATGCCCCGCCAAATTCGCCGTAATAACCTTTTTCGTTGATATTGTATGTCATATTCTTATTCCTGCGAAGGCAGGAATCTCATGTTTATAAGTTCAATCAAATTCGTCAAACTTGTTAATTTATTATCAGTCCCGCATTGGCAGGAATCTCATGTTTAAAAGACCTGACAGGTTTTTAAAACCTGTCAGGTCTGGTTAAATCAATTAATTTTTTTTCAAAAACTTCCAATTTTCCCGAATCCTTAAGTCCAGGTTCAATTTCAAATCTACTGTTGATGTCGATGGCGTGGCAATATTCAGATTCCTGCTTTCGCAGGAATTCTGCAAGTTTACTAACATCTTCCAAACCAATCCCACCACTTAAAAAATAAGGTTTTGTGGATGGGTAGTCTTTCAAAACTTCCCAGTTAAACGTGTAGCCGTTGCCGCCTGGAAGTTTACCTTTGGTATCAAACAAGAAGTAATCACACACCGATTCGTAAGGTATTAATTCTTCAAAATTGAAATGGTCTTTGATTGAGAACACCTTCACAATTCCTGCGCAGGCAGGAATCTCAGAATTTTTATCTCGATCAGTATTAGTAAGAAGACCACCTAGTTCTTTGCAAAACTCCGGCGATTCCTCTCCATGTAATTGAACCAGATCCAAATCATATTTTTCAACCTTTTCAATAACTTCTTCAATCGTTGCATCTACAAATACGCCTACTTTTTTAATACCTGAGGGTAACTTCGGGATTGTGCCATTGAAAAATCGGCTGGACTTTTCATAGAATATAAATCCGAGATAATCAGGTTGAAGCATGGCAATATCATCAATGTTTTCGGGATATTTCATGCCGCAGACTTTGATCCTCACCCCAGCCCTATCCGAAGGCAAGGGAGTTTGATTCGTTTTGCTTATGTCATTGTCGGTACTCATTTTACTTTCTAAATCAGGCTTTTAATAAATGATTTCGCACTTTCTCCCGCATTGTCCGTTTTCATAAAGTTTTCTCCGATTAAAAAACCTTGATAACCGTAGGGTTGTAATTCTTTTATAGATTCAACGCTGCTGATGCCGCTTTCTGATATTTTTATAAAATCATCTGGAATTAGCGTGCTCAAATGCTTGCTCGTATCCAAGCTGACGTCGAAGGTTTTTAAATTTCTATTGTTGACACCAATCATATCCAAGCTTGGCATCACCGATTTGTGTAACTCTTCTTCATTATGAATTTCCAACAGGACTTCCAGATTTAAACTTTTTGCCAGTTCTGAAAATTTCTTAATTTCTACTTTTGATAAAATCGACGCGATGAGTAAAATGACATCTGCGCCATAAGCTTTGGCTTCCAAGATTTGGTAGGGATGGATGATGAATTCCTTTCTTAGCAAAGGCAAATTACAACTGGCTCTTGCCAATAGCAAATCGTCCAGAGAGCCTCCAAAATATTTCCCGTCAGTTAGAACTGACATCCCACAAACTCCAGCCGATTCATAACCTTGGGCTACGTCAAACACACTTAGTGTCTGATTGATCACTGACTTTGAGGGTGAACGGCGCTTGTGTTCAGCAATAATACCTGAAGGGCTGTGTTTTAACCTTTCCGTTAGTGAAACTGTATCTCTTTCAAATAAAACCGATTGTTCCAATTGTGACGTAGGTATGATTGATCTTCTTAAATCAACTTCTTTACGCTTGTCCTTTACTATTTGCTCTAAAATATTCATTTATTCAGTCTTCAATCTTTTATTCAGTCTTCAATCTTTCTTTTTAAATACCTGTTCCTTATTACTTCTAGCCACGACCAAAAGTCCTTCCCTTTGGGAAGGATTTAGGATGGGCCTATCTACTTATTTCAACCAATCTCTTAAATTTCTCCTTGGCCTTTCCGTTCAATAAAGCGTCTTTCGCCATCCCAAAACTATCTTCAACCGATTTTTTGGTCACTGTTGCAATGGCCATGGCTGCATTGGCACATACCACATTGTTTTGTGCTTCACTACCTTGCCCGTCTAATATTTGCGTGAAAATATGTGCTGCCGCTGTTACAGAATCGCCACCATAAATATCACTTTGGTTTAAGGTATTTACTCCAAAAAAATCTGGTGAAATCATAGACTCTGTAGTGTTCCGAATCACTTTAGTCGGTCCGGTCAATGAGATTTCGTCATAACCATCCAAGGCATGAAGGATGGTATAGTTGATATCCGTGTTTTGGTAGAGGTAGCTATACATTCTAAGCAATTCCAAGTTGAAAACGCCCACCAATTGATTTTTCGGAAATGCTGGATTCACCATAGGTCCCAACATATTGAAAAAGGTTTTTACGGCCAAATCCTTTCGGATGGGTGCCACATTTTTCATCGCTGGATGAAAGAGCGGGGCGTGCAAGACACAAATACCCGCTTCGTCCAAAGATCGTTTGAGGAAATCAATATCCGAGGTGAATTTGATACCCAGATATTCCATGACATTTGACGAACCGCAGGACGAAGAAACGCCGTAGTTGCCGTGTTTGGTGACATTGACGCCTGCTCCTGCAGTGACAAATGATGCCAAGGTTGAAATGTTAAAGGTGTCCTTGCCATCACCGCCAGTGCCACATAAATCGATACCGTTATATTCGGCCAAATCTACGTGCAAGCAAAGTTCTAAAAGCGCATCCCTAAAACCTTGCAATTCTTCAATGGTAATGCTTCGCATCATATAAACGGTTAGGAAAGATGCAATCTGACTTTGATTATAGTTTCCTTGTGATATGTTGACCAAGACCTGTTTGGCTTCTTCGCTGGAGATGCTTTCTTGGTTGATAAGTCTGTTGAGTATGTGTTTCATAATACTTCCTGCGAAGGCAGGAATCTTTTGCTGTTAAACTTAATTCTTTCTAGATTAACTAGTTTTTGATACTATATAAACCCTTTAGTTTTCATCTCGATTTCTCGGAATGGATCCACCTTCCATTAAAAAGGTAAGGATTTTTACAACTACGTAATTTTTGACATTCTTTATCAGATCTCACCTTTTAAACCTGAAGTGTTTGCTTCCCTAAGACTTAAAGGACTAGCGTTGCTGATCTTATAAGATTCCTGCCTTCGCAGGAATTTGAATCCAATTCTCCAATATCTTTTTCCCATCCGGTGTCAACACTGATTCTGGATGGAATTGTACCCCTTTTAAATCGTATGTTCTATGGCGTAAGGACATTACTTGACCATTTTCGTCAAAGGAAGTGGCTTCCAATACATCCGGTAAATTAGGGTCTACCACCCAAGAGTGATAACGCCCAACTTCAATGGTTTTGTCCAATCCGTTAAAGAGTGATTCATCGGTAACGCAACTGGTGACTTTAGTGGCTACACCATGATAAACATTGTCGAGATTGATCAAGGTGCCACCAAACACTTCGCCAATGGCTTGCTGGCCGAGACAAACACCCAAAATGCTTTTTGTGGGGGCGTAGGTTTTAATGATAGCTTTTAGCAAGCCTGCTTCATCAGGAAGACCTGGCCCTGGGGATAGCACTATTTTCTCAAAGGCATCTACCTCTTCAAGCGATAATTGATCGTTGCGTCGGACAGTGACCTCGCAACCCAAATCTTCAAGATAATGGACGAGATTGTAAGTGAAACTGTCGTAATTGTCTATAACTAATATTTTCATATCTATTCCCCGCGAAGGCGGGGATCTTTTTAGTTAAATGTTAATTTTTTTTGTTTGAGACCTTTCAGGCTTTTAACACCTGTTTTTAGACCTACAAGGTTTTTGAAACCTTGCAGGTCAGTTTATGAAACCTTGCAGGTTGGCACTTAAACCTTATTTGTCCTCTTATATCTCCTTAGCCATCTCAATGGCCTTGGTCAATGCCCCCAACTTATTATACACTTCCTGCAATTCATCGTCAGGGTTTGACTTAGAAACCAATCCTGCGCCTGCCTGCCAATGCAGTTGATGGTTTTTACTCAAAAACGTACGGATCATAATGGCGTGGTTGAAGTTGCCTTTAAAATCCATAAAACCTATGGCACCACCGTAAAAATCGCGACTTGTTTTTTCGTATTTTTCGATAAGCTGCATGGCTTTATGTTTTGGTGCACCACTTAAGGTTCCTGCAGGAAAGGTATCGGCGACCATTTGCATGGTGGTGGTATCTTTGTGTTTTTTACCTGTAACCTTGCTCACCAAATGAATAACGTGTGAAAAGAATTGGACTTCTCTATACTTTTCGACGGTTACCTGACTTCCATGACGACTCAAGTCGTTTCTCGCCAAATCTACCAGCATCACGTGTTCGGCATTTTCCTTATCATCGACGGCCAGGAGTTTGGCGAGTTCAGCATCTTTTTCGTCGTTGCCCGTTCGTTTAAAAGTTCCTGCAATCGGATGGATTTCAGCCTTATCCTTATTGATGACCAATTGTGCTTCTGGTGAACTTCCAAAAATCTTGAAATCGCCGTAATCAAAATAAAATAGGTAAGGGGAGGGGTTGATGCTTCGCAAGGCGCGATACACGTTGAATTCGTCACCTTTAAATTGCTGT
The DNA here is from genome assembly GCF_017581925.1 of Gelidibacter pelagius. GTDB lineage: Bacteria > Bacteroidota > Bacteroidia > Flavobacteriales > Flavobacteriaceae > Gelidibacter > Gelidibacter pelagius. The sequence goes on from NZ_JAGEVG010000004.1 coordinate 68,691, forward strand.
GAGAATTTTTTAGACAGCACAAGTTGAAATACATCACCTCGGGCACAGTGTTTTTTTGCAAGGACGACATTCTCTTTATATTCGTCATCCGTTAAATTAGAGGACGTTTCGCCGTGCGTTGAAAAGTTAAAAGCTGCAAAGTTTTTTGATTTGATGAGCTGCAATAGGTCATCAATATTATTTTCGGTCTCATAACAATTTGCAAATACATAAGCCTCATTTTTGAAATGATTGATGGCGATAATATTTTGGTACACCGCATAATAAATGTCCGGGATATCTTGATGGCCTTCTTTTTTTGTGATTTCTACATCTTCAAAATAACGCACGGCGTCATAGGCAATATATCCAAAAACACCATTGTTGATAAACTTAAATTTATCCTCAGAATGCGTTTTAAAGCGTTTGGTGAATTTGTGGATGACATCCGCCACATTTGTCTCTGGGGTTATGGGATGGTTTATTTCACTTTTATCTGGAAAGCGCTCTGTAATGACTTCGTTTTTTACCTTAATGGAAGCAATAGGGTTGCAACAGATGTAAGAAAAACTATTGTCGTTGGCGCGGTAATCACTGCTCTCCAAAAGAATGCTGTTAGGAAATTTGTCCCTTATTTTCAAATAAATGCTCACAGGTGTGATGGTGTCTGCGAGGATTTTTTTGTGATGGGTGTATAGACTGTAGGTTTTCATTTAAATGTTTGAATTTATTTCTGCGTTGAGACTTTCGTTCAAGATAGACTTTGGCGGAAATCTTAATGTTTTATGGTTGTAAAAAATGTGATAAGTCGTCCCAATTAGGATTAAAATCATTTATGAGGTTTATTTTCCATTCCCGATTCCATTTTTTAATTTGCTTTTCCCTTTTAATCGCCTCATTTGGTGATTCGAATTTTTCATAATAAACAAGTTTGTTTAGATTGTATTTGTTGGCAAATCCTTTGCTATATTTCTTTTTATGTTGATGAATCCTTTCATAAACTTGACCTGAGAAACCTACATAGATTACAGTATGGTTTTTATTGGTCATGATATATACAAAGAAGTTTTTTTCTTGAAACATAATTCAACAATCTTAATTTTTTCTTTGGATTTCCGCCTTCGCGGAAATGACAATCGGCAAATAAAAAAAGGCCTGTCGTGAATGACAAGCCTTTTTTATATTAAATTTAAATATACTATAGCATTACCTCACGAATTTTGTTTCGAAAAGTTCCACCACCAAGTATGATTTAATGTTGTGTACATGTTTTTGTTTTGTCAAATATAGAAATCAATATTTAGTTTACAAATAATTTGGGAAGAAAATAAAAAAAAGAATCCCGCTTCCGAGAAGTTGGAAGCAGGATTCTTTCTTGTTAAAATGTAGCTCTTAATAAATCTTAGGTCTAAAACTTAAGATTTACATTGAGATCAAAATTATCATAGATAGCTTTGTCTTTAAGGTTGTCAAAGAAACTCGCTGATCTAAATTTTATATCATATTTGGTACGGTCTACTTTAAGGTCAGCTTTGGCAGTATTTCCAGAAACAACCATATCAAAAGTGTTCGGATTCGTGATACCTTTGATGGTCAAGTCTCCTGTTACCTTGTATTTGCCGTCTTTACCTGACACATTCGTAATGACAAATGTCGCAGCAGTATGCTTGTCTGTACTGAAAAAATCATCTGACTTTAGATGTGCCTCAAGTTTGCCTTTCATCTCTCCTTCAAGATCTGTCACAGTTAATGTGGTCATATCCATTGTAAAGGTTCCACCAGTCAACTGATTCTTGTCGTCAAATTGAAGTGCACCTTTTTGAAGAATGATAAATCCGTCATGCTCTCCAGTTACTTTATGGCCTTTCCAGATTATTTTACTGTTGTCAACATCAACTTTCTTTTCGATTGAAGTGGTAAATGAACTGGCTGCAAAAGCCATTGCTAAAATTAGTGTACTATTCATAAAATTTGTTTTAAAAGTGTAATTAATGGTTTTAATTTCTGAGTTTTGTTAATAAATTATTTAGAGTTTTGAGCTCTTCTTGAGATAAAGGGGACGTGATGTTTGCTTCTGCACCTGCAACTAAAGGATCGATTTCCTCTAAGAAATTCAAACCTTGTGAGGTTATGAAAATCTCAACTTTTCTGCGATTTTTTTCACATACAAAACGTTCTACATAACCTTTCAATATAAGCTTGTCTACCAATCTCGTGGTGTTGCTCATCTTGCTGACCATTCTACTTTGAATGTCTTGAAGGTTTGTGGCCTTACCTTTTTGTCCTCGTAAAATTCGGAGCACATTAAACTGTTCAATGGAAATATCCGAAGGCTTAAGAGTATTTGAAATACTGTCTTTAATAATATTAGCTGTATAAGAAATATTCAAAACGGTCTTTTTCGCCAATGGTATTTGGGAAGTGGTTAATAAGATGTCTTCTAATTCTTTCATATACAACTATTGTAGGTACAAATGTATGATTATTTTTGATTACTATAATTAATTAGGCTATAATGTTTTGTTAAAGTTTAAATGGTCTTCAAATGGATTTTTATTTTTATAGCATGAGAACACTATGTTTATTGATATTGATTTTAACGGCATCTTGCAAAGAGGAGAACCGTAAAAATGAGACCAAGGTAGATATTGAACATAATGAAGATTATTCTACAGTTCCTTTGGAAATTTATGATTTTGAAGGTTTAAAACCTTTCCTGAAAACGAACACAGATAAAATCTACGTTGTTAATTTTTGGGCCACTTGGTGTGCGCCTTGCATTAAGGAACTGCCTTATTTTGAGGATTTGAACTCCACTTACAGAGATAAGAACGTAGAAGTACTGTTGGTGAGTTTAGATTTTCCAAAGAAATATGATTCCCATTTAAAACCCTTCATAAAAAAGAATAATTTAAATTCCAAAGTTGTAGCCCTGGATGACAATGACTCCAATTCTTGGATCCCCGCAATACATCCAGATTGGTCAGGTGCCATTCCTGCAACGCTGATTTTTAATAAAGATAAGCGCCAGTTCTATGAGCGAACATTTACCTATGAGGAATTAGAAGCAGAAGTTAAGCAATTTTTAAATTAAAAAATCGCATTTCGCCCTCGAAAGAATGGAACAATTATTGAACAGTATAAGACGGAATAACAATATATAATAAATATGAAAAATATAAAAGGAATTATCGCTGTCGTTGCTATTGTCATGCTTTCTGGATTTGCAACCATGAAGAGTGGTTATAAGATTGGTGATATTGCTACAGATTTTAAACTTGAAAATATTGACGGTAAGATGGTGTCCTTGTCTGATTATAAAGATGCGAAAGGATTTATTGTCATTTTCACCTGTAATACCTGTCCATATTCTGTGGCTTATGAAGATAGAATTATAGCGCTTGACAAAAAATATGCAAGCAAAGGATATCCCGTTATTGCCATAATGCCGAACAATACAGAAGTTCAGCCTAGAGACAATATGGAGGCCATGAAAGAAAGAGCTAAGAGAAAAGGATTCACATTTCCTTATCTCAAAGATGAAGGTCAAAAGATTTCTCCACAATATGGCGCCACAAAAACACCTGAAGTTTATGTGTTACAAAAGACAAATAAGGGCAATGAAGTAAAATATATTGGTGCTATTGATGATAATTATCAAGACGCAACTGCAGTAGAATCGAAATATGTCGAAAATGCAGTGGACGCACTATTGTCTGGACAACCAATTAAGGAATCTCAAACAAGAGCCATCGGCTGTTCTATCAAGTTGTAAACCAATTTATTTGAGCAAAATAGAGACTTCATTGCGGTGAATAAAAAGAGTCAAATGTTAAAAATTGAATCCGAGGTGTAACACTTCGGATTTTTTTCGTCTATATCACAAAGAAATGTTAATTTTGTCCCTTTAAAAATAATTTCTATGGCAGATTTAAAGCAACAAGAATGGGCATCTCAATTGGAGAATGACAAAGACGCAATCATTTTGGACGTAAGAACACAAGAGGAAGTTGATGAAGGATACATTCCAGAAGCCATTCATTTAGATATACATAAAGGGCAAGAGTTTATTGATGAAATCAAAAAGCTTGATCCTGATAAGAATTATTATGTGTATTGCAGATCTGGGGGAAGAAGTGGTCAAGCGTGTTCTATAATGAATTCTTTGGGATTCAAAAATGCCTATAACTTAATGGGAGGTTTTAGTGAATGGAAAGGCCCATCCACACAATAAACCATGATTTTTTTCTTTATAAGGAAGTTAAACCACATATTATGAACCGTTTTTTATTGATTTTTATTATTGCTTCTGTCTTCCTAACCAGCTGTAAGGACAAAGCTGAAGGTGAGATTAATTTGGTTACAGCTGAAGAAATGTTGTCTTTAATGGAGTTGGAGGATGTTCAATTAGTTGATGTGAGAACGGCCAAGGAAAGAGAGGACGGATATATTAAAAACTCACAAAATATTGATTTCTATTCGCCAACATTTGATGAAGACATCTTAAAGTTGGATAAGAGTAAACCCGTTATTATATATTGTCGTTCAGGAAAGCGCAGTGCAGATTGTGCCGAGAAGCTGATAGAGGCCGGTTTTGTTAAAGTCTATGACCTTGAAGGTGGGATTACCCAATGGCTTTTTGAAGACCGCGACATTGAAATGGCAAATTAATCGAAGGACACAATTCCTATAAAATAGCCAACCTTAAACCAAAATTGTAAAACCTTGTATGTGTAACCACTACAAGGTTTTTTTATGGGAGCATTTAGACAAATATCCGTAACCAATATAAAATGTGACATGTGATAATCTTTAATTTTTATGTGAGAAAATGAAAGTGTAAATCGATTGTGAACTAATAATTAGTAGATTTAAAAAACATCTTAGGATTATGGATGACATTTGCATTAAATCCATCCGCAATCTAAAAATCAAGCCTATGAAAAATATAGTTTATCTATTTCTTATGTTATTTAGTGTCCAGGTATTTTCTCAAATCCATGACCCCGTGAAGTGGAAGACTTCGGTGAATAAAATTTCAAATATAGAATATGAGCTTGTCGCCACCGCTAATATTCAGGGTGAATGGCACCTGTACTCTCAAAATATTCCTAAAGGCGGACCTGAGCCTACAAGTTTTATTTTTGAAGGGAGTTCAGATTATATGAAACGAGGAAATACTTCAGAAGGACCTGGTCATGAAGCTCATGACAAAACCTTTAATATGCGCATCAAATATTTTGCTAAGACAGCCGATTTTAAACAACGTATCCGAGTCAAGAATAAAAACCCTTTCAAAGTGAATGCTGTAGTGGAGTTTATGGTCTGCAATGACATCCAGTGCTTACCTTCAAAGGAGGTAGATTTGGTCTTTGATGTGAAATAATTTATTCCCACCAATGGGTTTCAATACCCCGAGGTTCTTGATTAATTAAAATCAATTAAATTTCCTTCCAACATATTCGATTTTCATTTATAGATTTTTGAATGCCTAAACCGTAAAGTAAAGGGCTGCATTGACAGCATTTTTTTATGGATAAAAATCTCAGTAAATAAACCAATTTTTAAACAATGATATTTTCAACATCATTGAGTTTTGGGATATAGACATTCCATTTGTAGGTGTCTGTTATTTTTACTCTAAACGCATCTAAAGCGGCCGGTTCACCGTGGATGAGGTAAACTTTTTCAGGAATGTTCTTGATAGCACCCATCCAATGGAGCAATTCATTTTGATCGGCATGGGCAGATAAACTCTCAATATGCTTGATTGTTGCTTTTACCGGATGATATTTCCCAGAAAACCTGATTTCATGGGCGCCGTCGAGTAATTGTCTGCCGCGTGTGCCTTCCGCCTGATAGCCTACCAATAAAACAGTGGTCGAAGCCTCATCAATGAGTTGTTGTAGATAGGTGAGGACTCTTCCTCCAGTAACCATACCGCTTCCGGCAATGATTATTTTGGAACGTTTGTCGTCAATGGTTTCCCAGGTTTCTTTGTAAGATTGGACTATATTCACATGATTGCACATGGCGTTATAATCTGAATCGGACAATTTATGCCATTTAGGAAATAGTCTAAATACATTTAAAACATTGTTCCCCATTGGGCTATCTACAAAAATGGGGATGTTGGGGATTTTATTCTTTTTATATAATTTCCATAGAATATACATCAGTGTTTGGAGTCGTTCTACTGCAAAACTTGGGATGATCAGATTGCCTTTCTTGTGAATGGTTTCAAGTATGATATCCGTAAGAATGTGCTCTACATTGTCTTCGGGATGGAGTTTATTCCCGTAAGTACTTTCGATAAATAGGAAATCTGCCCATTCAGGACGCTTAGGGTCATCCAATAAATAATCGTCGTTTCGGCCAATATCTCCAGAAAATACAAAGCGTTTGGAATTGATATCTAATTCTATAAATGTTGCACCAATGATGTGGCCGTTGTATTGAAAACGATAGGAGATATGCTCGGATAGACCAATCCATTTGTCTCCCATCTCAACTTGAAACAAACGGATGGTTTTTTCTGCCTCTGCAACCGTATAAAAAGGCAGGGCAGGATCATGTTTTGTGTATTTTTCATCATTGGCCTTTGCCGCTTCTTCTTCATGGATTTTAGCACTGTCCTTCAAAATGATTTCCGCGATAGCCAAAGTAGGGCCAGTTCCAATGATTTTTCCTTTAAAACCTTGCTTAACCAAGCGTGGTAAATAGCCAACATGATCTAAATGACCATGGGTAAGCAGTACGATATCTATGGTGCTCACATCGATAGGGAGATTGATCCAATTAAGTTCGCGGAGTTCTTTTAAACCTTGGAACATCCCACAATCAATTAGGATGTTTTTTTCTGAGGTTTCAACAAAGAACTTCGAGCCCGTAACAACACTCGATGCACCCAGAAAACTTACTTTTACACTATTGTCCATAATCTTAATGTTTGCATAACATATTTATTTCTTTTTGAATTTTCGATTTGCGGGTTTCCGAGATCCCAAGATGATCCAAGAAAAAAAGATCGTCAATCAAGTCTCTGCACAACACCACATCTCTACTTAACAAAAATTGTTTTTCACGATTGGTCAATAAAGTGGACACGGTTATTGGATATAAGCCTAACCTGTCAATCCGATCTCTTAACCCATCATGTTCTGGATAATCCCAACTCAAAAGATATAAACCAATGCAGTTTCCGTATTGAATGGCATCTTTGGTAAAACGAGTGTTAGTGACCACCCAGCCTGCTTCTAATTTTGTTTCACGGGGTTTTGAATCCCAATCCGATTTGACATCTTTGAATCTTGAAGCTATATACAATGGCACTTTAACGTTGCAGTTTCTGCCTTGTTCAGTATGGAACTTGCATTCCACGAGCGTTGTCATTCCATTTTTTTCGGCGATGACATCTATTTCATGGCGCACACATTCACCTTGCATAATTTTGCTTACTTGCGTGTCATAACCTGAATATTTTAAAATTGCACTAATAAAACGCTCAAAAGGATAGCCGGTAGGCCCCAATTCATAGATCGCTTTTTTAAGTTTGTACTTTGATGCGAGATGGCCCCCTTTCTTTTTTAATAATGCGAATGCTCTATTATAGATTTCCTTGGTTGAAATGCCATCGTATAATTCTTCTTTCACTTTTTCAATAATCCCGTCCACTGTTTGCTGATCTGCACCTGATTTGCCCAACGATGTACGTAGTTTTTTCAGCGAAAACTTTACTTTTTCACCAGAGGATTTAATGATGTCGATATTGGTGTTCATAGTTTTTTTATGAAAAAGGATGAAGGCTCCTTATGGTTAATGAGTTAAAGTTAATCACTAAATGGGAGAAGACCTATGATAAATATCACGTCATATAGAGATTAAAGTCGCAATCAAATCTCATCTTATATACTTTATAGGTATCTAAAGATGAATCTATTGTTATAAGCTAGGCAATAGAACCTAGTAATATCGAACTCTAATTTTGTCGTAAATTATTTTAAAACGTAGTCATTATTTCTCTTACTCATGAGGGATGTCATTTTATATGGTTTTAATTCAAAGTAATTTTATACTTAACCATAAAATGATAAAATCATGAAACGTTCAAATTTTTTAATTTTAATTACGGTGTTTTTTACTACTGTTCTCTATTCTCAAAGTATTGACAATGTAGATTTTGTGTCATCCATGAATGACGAGATGGCAGCAGTTAAAAAAGGAAATCAATGGGGCTTTATTAATTCTGAAGGAAATATGGCCATTAATTTTAGAGATGATTTGGTAGTTTCCAAAACCGCAGATGGCAGTTATCCTATCTTCCACAATGGCAGATGTCTTATCGCCCAAAAAAAGGATGGCATTAATTATTATGGCTACATCGATCGTACAGGGAAAACCGTGATTGAACCTCAGTATTTGAATGCTACAAATTTCAACGATAATGTCGCCATAGTATTGGTGTTGAGAAGGAATGAACTGTCAAAGAATATTGCCTTGAATAAGGCTGTTGTTAATTATGATTATTTTGAGGTCGCCATCAATTTAAATGGTGAAGTCATCACCTATTTGACTCAAGAGCCTGTACATATTACACTCTCGGCAGAAAAACTTAGAAAGCCACCGGTAATTTATTCTAAAGTAATTTCAAACACACTTTTTGCAGTGATGAATGCACAAAAAAAATGGTCAGTTCTCAAAGTAGAGTAAATATTATGCATCTTTTGTCTATCAATTTGATGATGCAATTAATGAACACAAATCAAGGTATAATACTATGAGTGCTAATCTTAAGTTAGGTAAATACTATGGGACGGAAGTTCAACTCCATTGGACATTTTTTCTGCTCGTCGTATGGGTTGTTTTGAGTGAGGTTTTAAGTGGTGCCTCTATTGATCGGGTTTTATTTAATCTTCAGTTTATCCTCGCGGTCATGATTTGTGTGCTGTTGCATGAAGTTGGTCATTTGTTAACCGCAAAAAAAATCGGCATTAAAACCACGAAGATGGTGCTATTGCCCGTTGGAGGGATTTCAACCGTAGAAAAATCTACCCAATCGCCAAAAGAAGAACTGTTGATCACTTTGTCAGGGCCTTTGGTAAATATTATCATAGCGATCATCCTGTTTTTCGCTATTCCAGTAAGTGATTATATCAGTTATGATCTTGGGCAATACTTTACTGCGCTAAATGATTTTTCTGTTAGAACCTTTCTTTTCTTTCTTTTTATTGTGAATGTAGCTTTGGCCGTGTTCAATATGATACCAGCCTTTCCTTTGGATGGTGGCCGAATCTTGAGGGCTGTTTTGGATATCAAGCTCAGTCGTGTGAAAGCAACACGTGTGGCAACCATGATAAGTCATGTTATTGCTATAGTACTATTGTTGATTGGTTTATTGTTTAATCCAATACTATTGTTCTTATCTTTATTTTTATTGATTGGAAGTTTCAGTGAAAATAGAGTCGTGCAACATATAGATTTGCTCAAAGGGTATTCGGTTAAGGATGCTATGTTAAAAAACATTACTGTTTTTGATCCTGACGATACTATGGAAGAAATTATTAGAGTTATCCTTAGAGGCTCTGAGACCAATTTTGTTGTCGTTGAGGATAAGAAAATAGTGGGGTTGTTGTACCATAAGGATATTATTAAAAATTCAGATAACCGAACACTTAAGGTCCGGGATTTAATGACGACCACATTTAAAACTATGGAGACGGAAGAAAATCTTTCAGCTGCTTATATCCTGATGCAAGATGAAATTCATCCTTTTTTCCCGGTCATAGAAAAGAACGAACTTATTGGTGCCATTGATTTTGACAATTTACATGAATTTTTACTGATGGAAGACCGATTGAAATACTAAATTAGTTGCCTGAATGATGTTGCCATTGTATAAATTGCAGTAAGATTTATCTTGCATGAAAATCGATGAGATTACAGAATCGAATAAAAATCAATTATAATAAAGTTACATGAAATATTTAAACCTAATCTTAGTAGTTCTTTTGTTAGTGAGTTGTAAAAGTGATAAGCGTGAGGAAACTATTCTTGAAACCGAAGATACGGAACAAATGATGCCGCAAGATAGAGACACTTTGCAAAAGATAGATGGTGAAGCTAGGACTAAATCCATTTCTATTGAATACAAACAAAAAGAGTTGATTGAGAAAAAGGATCAAAGATCTGAATTTGAAAAGTTGATTATCGACAAAAGCTATGCAATTCAACAACCCGACTATACGATCAATTTTAAATATCCACAACTTGACGAATCGCTCCAGGCCACCAACCGGAATTTCAACGAATTTATCAATGACTACTATGTGAATATTAAGAAGACGGTTGCTGATATAGAAGCGAGCAAAATGTTATGTGATAGCATAGAGGCCATTAACTTTAGAGAAGATCGATTTATAGATTACAAAATCTATATTGTTAATGACCAATTGGTAAGTGTCCTATTTTATAAAGAGAACTTTTATTCAGGTGCCATGCATCCGAGCTATTCTTTTGACTGCTTTAATTTCGATTTGAACAAAGGTGTTTTTATGACCTATGAAGACTTTTTCAATCAAGGCTCTGAGGAGGAATTATTGACGCTAATTAATGAAAGAATCGTTAATAAGATTCAAAATTCGGAGTTGTATTATGATTGCTGGGAACTATCAGCAAGCGATTTTTTTGAAAGCAAAAATAACTTTGTAATCAATGACAATAACATAGAATTTTACTTTGATGATTGTGTTATGTGTCCGTCGTATACAGGTTCTTACTCTATTGAACTTCCACTTGTCGATTTGCTATCAGTTCTCAAGAAATCGAATTCAAATCTGTTGATGGCTGATAAAAATCAACCAAGTCGTTAAAAATAATTCAACATGTTTTACCCTAAATGTTTAATTTTAAACATAGATAAAATCTCTATAGTTAAAGATATCCTATGAATATTGGTTTAGTGTTATCGGGAGGAGGAATGCGAGGTGCCGCCCATATTGGTGTCATCCGAGCGCTTGAAGAGCATCAAATACATCCTACTCACATTGCAGGCTCAAGTGCCGGGGCCATTGTAGGTTCACTTTATGCCTACGGATATAATTGGGAAGAAATCTTGACCTTTTTTAAGGAGGTCCAAATTCTTAATATAAGGAAATATGCCATCAATAAGCCTGGATTTATTGATGCGGAAAAGTTCTATGATGAATTTAAAGTCTATTTGAAAGATGACGACTTCTCGTTCTTGAAAAAGAAGCTTTTCATCACAGCTACCAATATCTTAAATGGAAAACTTAAAATATTTGAGAAAGGGGAACTCATTAAACCTGTATTGGCATCTGCTGCCTTTCCTGGTCTTTTTGCTCCCGTAAAAATAAAAAGTTCTTATTATATCGATGGGGGAGCACTTAATAACTTCCCTTTGGAAGCCATTAAGAAAAAATGTGATCGGATTATTGGAGTTTATGTAGATGGATTTGATGTACTCACCATAAAAGATTTGAAGCATTCTCACCAAGTGGTCGAACGGGTATTTAGAGTGAAGTCCGTATTGGAAAATCAACCTAAATTTGCTGAATGTGATCTCATGATGCTACCTTCTGAATTGAACGGTTTTGGAACTTTCGATAAGAAAAACATCGATGCCATTGTTGAGATAGGTTATAATGATGCAAAAAGCATGCTTTCCAAGTATGATTTGGATAAGTTTAAATCCATTTCTGATTCGCAATAGAATCTAAAATGACTGTTATAGACCAATTGAATTACTGTTTTTCTATCCTAAATCAAAAATTCTTAACTTTTGAATGTTGCGGTTTACAAACCACAATTCAAAGATCTTTAAGTAAATTGGAATTTGGATCTTATCAAATAGAATTTAATTATGACTTTTAAACGCCATTATTTCTTGGGTTTTATATTTCTTGCTTTTATTATAGCGGGATGTAAAGACTCTGCCTCAGTAAATAAATCCGATTCAGAAACTGAACTTAAAGAAAATCAAAAACCAAATATTGTTTTTATTTATACCGACGATTTGGGTTATGGCGATCTTAGTGCTTACCGTGCTACTTCAGTTTCTACACCCGCTATAGATGCATTGGCAGATGAGGGAATTTTATTCACCAATGCCTATTCTACTGCAGCAACCTGCACCCCTTCAAGATATTCGGTGTTGACCGGGGATTATGCCTGGCGTAAAAAAGGAACGGGTGTTGCTGCTGGAAACGAATCACTTCTAATCGATACCCAAAAGACTACCTTGCCCAGTGTTTTAAAATCTGCAGGCTATAGAACAGGTGTCGTTGGAAAATGGCATTTAGGCTTGGGCGGTAAAAATGGCCCAGATTGGAATGGAAAAATTAGCCCTGGACCTTTGGAGATCGGATTCGATTATTCGTATATCATTCCGGCAACTGGTGATAGGGTGCCATGTGTTTTTGTCGAAAACTACCACGTGGTCAATTTAGATCCTAATGATCCAATTTCGGTGAGTTACAAAGAGAAGCTTGGTGATTGGCCTACAGGCAAGGAAAATCCTGAGTTGCTAACCATGAAACCTTCGCATGGACATAACCAAACCATCGTAAATGGCATCAGTAGAATCGGGTATATGGAAGGAGGAACAGCTGCTTTATGGGATGATGAAACCATTCCTATGGAATTGGTTGATAAATCGAAAAAATTCATCGCTTCAAGCAAAAATCATCCTTTCTTCTTATTCCTTTCCACCCACGACATTCATGTGCCAAGAGTTGCTAATAGCAAGTTTAAAGGCAAAAGCGGTATGGGGCCAAGAGGTGATGTTATTCTGCAATTGGATTGGACCGTGAATGAAATTGTCAACACACTTAAAGAACAGGATTTATTGAACAATACGATTATCATTTTCTCTAGTGATAATGGTCCGGTTGTAGATGATGGTTATCAAGACCAGGCGCGAGAAATGCTGGGCGACCATAACCCTACCGGCGGTTTACGTGGAGGCAAATACAGCGCTTATGACGGTGGCACTAAAATACCATTGATCATTCGTTGGCCAGATGGTACGGGAAAAGGAACAATTTCCGAAGCTCTTGTAAGTCAGGTTGATTTTTTAAGATCTTTTGCAGCTCTTACAGATGTAGATAAAAAATATGATGATGTCATCGATAGTCAAAACACCTTGAATGTCTTTTTGGGCGATAGCACTGCTGGCAGAATCTCACTCATACAAGAAAGTATCAGAGGACCCTTATCTTATATTGAAGGTGAATGGAAATATATTGAGGCTTTTGACGGACCAAAACTCGTGCCATGGGGTCCAATCATTGAAACTGGTTTTCAATTAGAACCGCAATTATATCACCTAAAAAATGATCCGAAAGAACAAGAGAATTTGGCCTCAAAGTTCCCTGAAAGAATGGAGAGTTTAAAAGCAAAACTTACTAATCTGAAAATGAATGATTCTGAGAAGAAGGATTAAGCCTATTCATTTTAATCTCTTTATTCCAACAAAATAAAGATGTCCTTATCTCTCTTGCTACTTCCGCTTTAATTGTAAACCCCAAAACCCTATTTGTCTCGGACTATCATCAATGGAATTGGCTTCATTTACCATTTTCACTCCTTCTATGGTGTAGAATGCACTTGGGTGATATCTGTTAATGGCTTCGGTCAGATGTTTTAAGTTTTCTCTTTTTAAAACTAAGAAAACCACGTTGACTTTTCCGGTTTTTCCTTCGGCATCCAGAATGGAATAACGATAATTGTTATCGCTCAAAAAAGTTAATAATTCATGTACTGGCTCTTTGGTGATCAACCTTAATACGACACGGCCAATGGCAAGTTTTTCCTCGATATACATCCCAACAAAAGTTCCTACGGCAAAGCCGCTGGCATAGGCAACGTAGGACAAGGCATTGTCAATATTACTAATGATTTGTCCAATGGCCAATAACCAGATTAGCGCTTCAAAAAACCCCAAGATAGGAGCAATATTCCTTTTTCCACTCATCACAAAAAGAATTCGGATGGTAGAAATTGAAACATCACCAATCCTTGCCAAAAATATTAATAACGGAATAATCACGTAGTTTAGAGTATTCTCGCTCACGCCGAAATTATCGAAAAAAAACTGTTCCATATTGATAAAGTAACTAACGAATTGGGGGATCTTAAGGATGTCGACCTTTTGTCGAAATCGCGTGCAAATGTATTGAAATATATTTTTATTGCGAGCAACTTAAATTGCCAATCTATAGGTGTTCTGATCTTTTTTTAATGTATCTATTTTATGCACAATTGCCTTTGATTTAAAACTTAAATATGGTTGAGATGATAAGGTTTCGATGCGTTTTACAACTAAATAATAATTTAATAATCAGTTCAAGTGTTTACAGATCAAAGTTTGCAATACTCCTTGATACATTTATTAAATACGAGTTTTATTGGTTGACGGTTATTTAATGCATTTATTTGTGCAGATAATCGCTTCTGATTAACAAGTCTATTTGATCTCTAAATTATGAAAACATACAACGTAAATGTGATTGATGCCAATCATATGGAAATCAACGGAAAAGTCAGTCATCCCTTATGGGAAAAGGCAGAGGTATTAAAGGATTTTTCATCGCCATGGAATTCTGAAGAGGTGGAGAGTATTGAATTCAGAGCCCTACACGACGGTACTTATTTATTCGTGTCATATAGGGTAAATGATGACTCATTGCATATTGATCGTACCGACGATTCAAAAAAAAGCGTTGATAATTCTGATAGAGTAGAGTTGTTTCTAAGGTCTGATAAACAATTAGATCCTTATTATTGTCTTGAAATAGATCCATTGGCGAGACTACAGGATTTTATGGCGCGCCCAAATAGGGAGTTCGACTATCTGTGGGATTGGCCAAAAAAGGATATTGCAATAAAATCTCACATTACATCAACGTCTTTTAGTGTGGAAATGGCGATTTCTATAGACGCCTTAAAAAGATTCAGTCTCATCCAAAATGATGGACATATTGAAGCAGGAATTTATCGGGCAAAGTATAATCAACAGCAAAATGGACAGTTTAAGCCAACTTGGATTACTTGGGTCAATCCTCAAACCGAAACCCCTAATTTTCATACCGCGTCATCCTTTGGAAAATTAAAACTTGAAAACTTTAAGCTCTCAAAAAAGGTTTAACATTTTCTGAATTTATAATGTCTATTGGTAATAAATGTTTACCAGGGATTTCTTTTTCAAACACCAAATGTTCGATTAAAAATTTCAGGCCCAAATAGGCTTGCTGCCTGGGGTTCTGATGTATCAGAAAATCAATGACTCCATCTTTCAGATAATTGACGTTTTCTGCTAATAAGTCATAGCCTACCAGTTTAATATGGTTCTTGTTTTCAGATTCTAATAATCGTGCCACATGAAAAGCTTTTGAATTGGTTACAAAAATACCTGTCAAATTAGGATGGTCCTTTAAAAAGTCCCTTAGTTTATCTTCCGTCTCCGTATATCTTATTTTGCACTTTAAAATAGCGTCTTTGAAGCCATTGAGATCCTCAAAATAACTTTTGAATCCTTTTTCCTTTTCTTGCATGTGCACCGCATTTTTATATTTTTCATCAATATGAATGATGGCCATATCGCCATTATCGATAATGCTGTGCATTAACTTTGCTGCGACGCGTCCGCTTTGATAAAGGTCTTGTCCAATAAAACTTGCTGAGGAGGCATCAATTTGATTGTTAAAAGTACAGACTTCAATATTCAAGGATTTATATTGTTCCAAGACGGTTTTGGCTTCTTTATAAAATAAAGGCACCATCAAGATAATATCGGGAGCTGAGTCTAATAGCTTTTTGTGTTGTGCCACGAACGACTTAGTATCTGTGGGATCAAATAAAAAGGTATTCATCCTAATGTCAAAAGCGCTGAATTCGGAAAGAGCTTGCTGGATCCCATCGGAACACACCTCCCAATAGGCATCTTTTTTTGGATCTGGGAGTAAAGCGCCAATTTGATAAATTCGATTGTTTTTTAAGTTTCTGGCAATTAGGTTGGGTTGGTAATCAATGTCTGAAAGCAGCTGTTTTACTTTGTCCTCAACATCTTTTGCTACGTTACCTCGGTTATGGATGACACGATCGATAGTTCCTTTTGAAACTCCAGCTAGTTCGGCTATATCTTTTATGGTATATTTTTTCATCATTCACATTTGTATAGTACACAAGAGATGTGTATATTCGCATAACTGTGTTCGAGCACAATTTATGAAAAATTCTGTTGCAATTCAAAATTATACGTCAAGATTGTAATAATTCGATGGATTGTGTCGGTCCAAATTACACTAATTTTCAAATGAACCTCAATCGTTTGAGGTCAATTACGAGTTAAAATAAAAATCATGGTAGAAACAAACAAACCGACATTGGTCATTTTAGCCGCGGGAATGGGGAGTAGATATGGCGGTTTAAAACAAATGGATGCTTTTACTCCTGAGGGCGACACCATTATCGATTTTTCACTATATGACGCTCTTCAAGCAGGATTTGGAAAATTTGTTTTCATTATTCGTAAGAGTTTTGAAAAGGATTTTAAAGAAATCTTTAGTAAAAAGTTAAAGGGCAAAGCCGAAGTTGACTACGTTTTTCAAGAGTTTGATAGCGTTCCGAAAAAATATATAGACCCTAAAAGAACAAAGCCTTGGGGTACAGGTCATGCATTGTTAATGGCCAAAGATGCGGTTCAAGAAAACTTTGCCATCATTAATGCTGATGATTTTTATGGAAGGGAAGCGTTTATGACTATGGCCAAGTATTTGTCAGAAACAGATAAAGATTCCTATGATTTTAGTATGATGGCCTATCTACTTAAAAATACGGTTTCAGATCATGGTTATGTAGCAAGAGGGGAATGTGAAGTTGATGAAAATGGATATTTGAAAGATGTAACTGAGCGCACCCATATTGAAAAGATTGATGGTCAGCTTAAGCGTAAGGATGCCAATGGTAAGTTTATCCCGATTGATGGTGACACCATAGTCTCCATGAATTTTTGGGGCTTTACGCCGAGATGCTTTGAATTTGGTGGAGAGTTATTCGATGCGTTTTTAAAAGTCAACAAGAATAATCCGAAAGCTGAATTCTTTATTCCTTATGTGATCAATGAAATCTTGAGATCGGAAAATGCAAGCGTAAAAGTGCTAAAATCCGATGCGCAATGGTTTGGGGTAACTTATTTGGAAGATAAGGAAATCGTCGAAACGGCTATCGCAAAGCTAAAAGACAAAGGTGTGTATCCCAAAAAGTTATGGTAAGATGATATCAGAAAGACTAAAATATATTTTTGGACAGTTTGAGCATGATGCCGAATTTGATTCCTATAAAGAACTGGCTTCCGGTCATATCAATGATACCTATTTGATAAAGACCAAAGAGAAGCCATATTTCGTTTTACAACGGATCAATCACGGGGTGTTTAAAGACGTGCCGGGACTTATTGAAAACAAAATGCTGATCAGTAACCATATCAAAGAAAAACTCAGCCACTTATCCCCAAAAAAACAGAACAGACGTATCCTGAGATTTTATATGACCAAATCAGGTGACTCTTATTATAGAGGTGATGAAGGGAATTACTGGAATCTCATGCATTTTATCGATAAAAGTGTCACGCATTTGACGGTCTCCAATGAAACGGTTGCTTATGAAGGCGGACGATTGTTGGGTCAGTTTTTGACCTTGACCAACGATTTTGATGCGACCAAATTAACTGAGGTCATTCCGAAATTCCATGACATGTCTTTCAGATATTGGGAATTTGAAGAAGCGAAACGAAAGGCATCCAAAGAGCGACTTGAAAAAGCGAAGGCCCAAATAGAATTGGTGGGAAATGCCAAAGAGGAAATGCATATTCTTCAACATCTAAAAGAATCGGGCGATATCAAATTGCGCGTTACGCATAATGATACCAAAATATCAAATGTCTTGTTCAACAAGCGCGATAAGGGACTTTGTTTGATCGATCTGGATACCGTGATGCCGGGAATTGTGCATTATGACTTTGGTGATGCCATCCGAACGATTTGCAATACCGCAGCAGAAGATGAAGCCAATTTGGATCTGGTAGAATTTAACGTCGATTATTATAATGCCTATACCAAAGGATTTTTAAAGAAAATGGGAAAATCTCTAACGCCAATTGAATTAAAATATTTACCGTTAGGCGCCAAAACGATGATTTTTATTATCGGATTGCGATTTTTGACTGATTATCTGAATGGTGATATCTATTTTAAAACAAAATATGCCGATCATAATTTAGATCGTGCAAAAAATCAATTTAAACTATTGCAGAGTCTCTCCGAAAAGTTGAGAGTTTAAAACGCAATAGCAATTACTGAGATTATAAAATCAATCAATTCATGTTATAACAACGAATTAACCAATAAATAATAAGTCGCTAACCGATAACCTGTCTTTATGAATACAACACAAAAAAACAACCTCGTCCCAATTCTTATTATTGGAGGACTCTTCGCCATTTTCGGATTTGTTACCTGGATTAATGGGGCGCTCATTCCGTTCATGAGGACGCTTAATGAGCTCACTGAAGCTCAGTCTTATTTCGTGGCTACAGCATCTTATATATCCTTTGTGGTTATGGCTTTACCGGCATCCTATATTATTAATAAAATTGGGTATCGCAACGGAATATCTTTGGGACTAGCCATTATGGCCGTTGGTGCTTTAGTGTTTATTCCAGCAGCTGATGCTCGTACCTATTGGGTGTTTTTATTGGCTATTTTTATTCAAGGTATCGGGATGACCATCTGTCAAACCGCTGCCAATCCGTACATTACTATTTTGGGGCCAATAGAAAGTGGTGCCAAACGTATGGCGATGATGGGTATTGCAAACAAGGTAGCTGGAGCGCTTGGTTCTGTTATTTTTGGTGCTTTATTATTGTCAGGTATCGATGAGGTGAATGAGAAATTGGGAACTGTTTCTGATGACGAAAAGAATGTGTTGTTAGACACCATGGCCGATAGTGTGCACACGCCGTATATTGTGATGGCTGTCATCCTATTTATCTTTGCGTTTTTTATTAGAAAAGCAAATTTACCACATGTTGAAGCAGTTGAAGAGGAAGAAGTTGTAGAAGGAGGAGTGAAAAAGACCAGCAAAACCATATTCCAATATCCACATTTATGGTTGGGTGTTTTGGCCTTATTCGTTTATGTTGGTGCAGAAGTGATTGCTGGAGATACGATAATCGCTTATGGAATTTCCCTTGGAATTTCGGCCGATGATGCGAAATGGTTTACGACCTATACCTTGATGGCCATGGTAGGAACCTATGCCTTGGGCGTCGTTTTGATTCCGAAATATATTAAACAAAAAACAGCATTGATCATCAGTGCCATTTTAGGGATTGTTTTCAGTCTCTGTATTTTATATACCTCCGGATTCACCTCAGTTTTATTTGTTGCTGCATTAGGTATCGCAAACGCATTGGTATGGCCTGCAATTTGGCCTTTGACTTTAGATGGTCTTGGAAGACATACCAAAACAGCCTCTGCATTATTGATCATGGCCATCTCAGGTGGCGCCATTATTCCGCCGTTATATGGACGCTTGGTTGATTCTGGAAAACATGAGATGATGGCAAACGGTGTTCAAGATGCCGCAGAGTTGTCAGCGGCATCAACAAGTAGTTACTGGATTTTGATTCCTTGTTACCTTATCGTTCTGTTTTTTGCAGTTTGGGGACATAAGATTAAAAGTTGGAGAAAATAGATATCGGTAGAAGATAGGCAGATGAAATTTTTGAAATGAAGGCGAATAAAACATATAAATGGGGAATGATTGGTTGCGGAAGCGTGACCGAATTGAAGAGTGGTCCTGCTTATCAAAAAACTGAGGATTTTGAACTTGTTGCAGTCATGCGAAGGGATATAGCCAAAGCCGAAGATTATGCCAAAAGACATCAAGTGCCTTATTTTTATGATGAGGCTGATGCGCTTATCAATCACCCAGAAATTGACGCCATCTATATCGCTACCCCGCCAGATTCGCACGAATACTATGCGTTAAAAGTAGCTGAAGCAGGAAAAATATGTTGTATTGAAAAACCCATGGCACCAAGTTATGAGGCCTGCTCAAGGATCAACGCAGCATTTGAAGATAGAAAACTGCCATTGTTTGTGGCATATTATAGGCGATCATTACCTCGCTTTTTACAGGTGAAGGAATGGATTGATCAAAATAAAATAGGCACCATAAGACACATCCATTGGAATTTTACCAAACCACCGAATGATATGGATAAGTCGAAATCATATAATTGGCGTACCGATGCCGAAATAGCTCCAGGTGGTTACTTTGATGATTTGGCATCACACGGATTGGATTTGTTTGTATTTATGTTAGGGACCGTCAAATCTGCAAGTGGAACGTCTGAAAATAAGCTGGGACTATATACTGCCAAGGATTTGGTTAAAGGACAATGGCGACATAATTCGGGAGTTACGGGGTTTGGTAGTTGGGATTTTGGAGCGGATAAACGAGAGGATGTCGTTAAAATATACGGTAATGAAGGAAATATTACCTTTTCAGTATTTGGAGAGTTCCCTATCGTTTTAGAGCGTGATGAGGAAACGACAAGTCTGACCATTGAAAATCCTGAGCACGTACAATGGTATCACGTTCAGAATATAAAAGCCCATCTATCAGGTGGGATATGGCATTCATCAACAGGTGAAACGGCAATGCATACTGCATGGATCATGGATAGGATATTACAAAATAAATTAGAAGTCATTAATAATTAAATAAGTTAGGACATGTTAAAAAGCACAATCGATAAAGCAACTGATTTCGAAAAAAGATTCGAAAATATTAATACGGTTATGTTTGAGGATTCTCAAGTGGCCTCTAAAGCCGTTGCAAAAGAAATAGCAGATCTTATTAAGGTGAAACAATCTCAAAAGCAACCCTGTATTTTAGGATTGGCAACAGGTTCTTCACCAAAAGGATTATATGCTGAACTAGTACGACTGCACAAAGAGAAAGGCTTGAGTTTTAAAAACGTCGTGACATTCAACTTGGATGAATACTATCCAATGGAACCGGATGCTGTGAATAGTTATGTGCGTTTCATGAAGAAAATGTTGTTTGATCAAGTAGATATTCTTCCTGAAAACTGTTATATACCAGACGGAACGCTTCCGAAAGATAAAATTGCAAGTTATTGCAGTGATTACGAAAAGAAAATCGAGGCCCTTGGAGGAATTGATCTTCAAATCTTAGGAATTGGTGGTAATGGACATATTGGATTTAACGAATCGGGATCTCTACAGAATTCCAAAACGAGGTTAGTGGCATTGGATCATATTACCAGGGTTGCAGCTAGTAAGGATTTTGCAGGTTTGTCAAACACACCAAGGACGGCGATTACTTTGGGAGTGAAGAAGATTATGGAAGCTAAACGCGTCATCCTTTTGGCTTGGGGTGAAAGTAAAGCTGCAATTATCAAAACATCGGCAGAAGGACAAGTGACCAATCAAGTGCCTGCATCCTTTTTGCAAGAGCATAATAATGTCACTTTTGTACTTGACAAAGAAGCCGCATCAAAACTGACCCGTGTGAATGCACCATGGTTGGTGGAGAAAGTGACTTGGACTGATCGCCTCATCAGAAAAGCGGTTTTAGGATTGGCAATGCATCTCGAGAAACCGATCTTAATGCTTACCGATGCTGATTATATAGAGAATGGGATGAGTGATCTTTTGGCAGAATTCGGTCAAGCTTATGACATCAATATTAAGATTTTTAACAAATTACAACACACCATTACTGGATGGCCAGGAGGGAAGCCAAATGCTGACGATTCCAACAGACCCGAACGTGCAGAACCAGGTAAGAAACGTGTTTTGATTTTTAGCCCACACCCTGACGACGATATCATTAGTATGGGAGGTACTTTTAAAAGGCTCCATGAGCAAGGACACGAAGTACACGTCGCCTATCAAACCTCCGGAAACATTGCAGTAGCAGATGAAGAAGCTTTACGTTTTGCGAATTTCGTAATTGATTACAACGATAAATTTGATATCAAAAGCGAAGCCACCGAAAAGATATACAAAAAGGTAGTGAAATCACTTACGGACAAGAAGCCAAGTGAGATAGATATCCCTGAAGCACGATATATCAAAGGATTAATTAGAAAAGGGGAAGCAAGGGCTACAAGCCATTTTGTCGGTTTGAACGATGATCATATCCATTTTATGGAATTGCCGTTTTATGAAACTGGAACCATCGATAAACATCCTTTAGGTGAAGAAGATATCCAAATGACTGTTGACATTATCGAACGTATCAAACCACATCAGATATATGCTGCAGGAGATTTAGCTGACCCACACGGAACGCATAAAGTCTGTTTGGATGCTGTATTTGAATCGGTCAGAAGACTTAAGGACAAACCATTTATGAAAGATTGCTGGGTGTGGCTTTACAGAGGTGCATGGCAAGAATGGGGAATCGACGAAATTGAAATGGCTGTACCAATGAGTCCAGATCAAGTCTTGGAGAAAAGACATGGCATATTTAAACACCAGTCACAAAAGGATGGTGTAGTCTTTCAAGGATCAGATGCAAGGGAGTTCTGGCAACGTGCAGAAGATAGAAACAAGGAAACCGCAGGAATATATGACCAATTGGGTTTAGCGCATTACGCCGCAATGGAAGCCTTTGTAAGATGGCATTTTTAGCCTGTAGAAATTCAATATGAGATGGGGTCTATCACACCATGCTATGATAGACTCCTTCTGAAACATGGCATGGATTAATTAAAAGAAATGAAATATGATGGAAGTAACCATGAAGACCTTGTCACAAATGAGTGGCTATTCTGTGTCCACGGTATCTAAGGCGTTGCGTGACAAAAAGGATATTAGCATCAAAACCAGACAGATTATTAAAGAGTTGGCTGAGAGTTATGATTTTGTTCCTAACAATTCAGCTATTGCCTTACGATCGCAAAAGAGCAATACCATTGCTGTAATTGTACCTCAAATTGATTCTATGATCTACGGAAGTATGTTAAACAGCATCCAAATGGAAGCCTATAAACAAGGTTACCGTGTGGTGGTACAACAATATCTGAACTATGAAAATGGAGAATTGGAATGCTTGAAAAGCTTAAGGAATGGAGGAATTGACGGGGTTATCGTCATTGGTACGTCCACGTCTTTGGAAAATTTAAAACAAAACTCTAAAGATCAATTGTTTCCTACCATCATAAAAAGAGTAGAGGATTTAACCTTGAAAGCCCAAGACTATAAACACTTTGGGAAAAAGATCATCACCTCATTATTTTCAAAAATAAATGTAAATGATGATCTGCGTATCAATGTCGTTTAAACAAGAAAAACTATAAGTTTTAATGCGTTTAAGGAAGGTGAGGTAGTGATGATTATGGTTAGTGAAAAGAAGATAAATAATATGGAGCACATGACAGATATAGATGAGAGAGACCAGCACCATTGGTTTTTGGAGATGAACTTTCCATGTTCAAACAAGTACGATCAATTCATCAATTGGTTACGGATGGAGTTTTACTTTTTTCAACAAGAAAATGGATCGTTCTTGACGATCTATTTCCCTAACGGACAGGTAAAAATCGAAAAAAAAGCAACACAAGAAAACACCTTTGCTTCTGAGATTACTGTTAAAAGCAAGTGCAGAAAATTTGGTCTAAAAATGTGGAAGAATCTATCAGAATTCCTTTCTTTTATTGAAAATTATCATAGACTTAATCGGATTGAATACTGAGCTTTCCGCTTTTCAAAATAATTTCAAAAACCTGTAAATAATATTATTTATAGGTTTTTTTTATGCTGATAAGTTGGGTGTAATAGAAATTACATATGAATATTTAATTGGTATTAAACTCATTTAGTATTTGAATTTGATAAAATAAAATCCATAGTTTTATATTGGCAGGTTGATCCTATGCTTCATGAATAGCAGGTAAAGGGAATTAAAAACCATATAATTATTCGTGCACCTGTCTGAATGGATGAGCAGGCTTGTGGTTGAAGAATATTTAGAAATTAAAATTGTCGTGACGAAATCTCAGGATTTTAAACTTTAATTGAATAACGAAGTTGATCCTGAAAGATTCACATTTCAAAATGACACAAAAAGTAGAAAACCTTAATTTTACAAGTTTATAGTTAAAACGATGGAAAGAACCACCCTTACCATTTTCTTATTATCAGTATATGTCATCGCTATTATTGCCATAGGAATATGGAATAGTAAAAATGACAGCAGTGAAGATTATTTTTTGGCAGCCAGAAAGTTGCCGGCGTGGTTGCTCGCCATTACTTTTATCGCCTCGTGGTGGGGAGGTGGCTCTGCTATTGATTTGGTGGATCATGCCCACAATAACGGGTTGAGTTCTTTTTGGATCTATGGTGTGCCAGTTCTCATTGCCACTGCCTTGATGTATTTGTTTTCAAAAGGCATCAGAAATATCGGAACCATTTCGCAACCTGAGCTTATGGGGCAGCGTTATAATGATACGGTAGCGTTAATGTTGACCATTTTTATCATTGTTTTTATGGTGATTGCCGCTACGGTCCAGGTCATTGTTATGGGGCGCTTTTTTCATGCTTTTTTTGATATGGGCTATGAGAATGGTGCCATATTGGGCACTGTGATTGTCCTTACCTATTCTATGTTTGGAGGGTTTAAAGGTGTTGTGCTTACCGATTTGTTACAATTTGTATTTTTCCTGTTTACGGGGATATTCTTGTTTTATATTACCTATTCGCAATCAGGCGGACTGGAAGTTGTTAAAATAAATTCTATAGCAAATGCCAAAGAAGGCTACACTTCCTTTTTTTCTAATGTGGCAGATAATTTGGCCTATGTCATCACCTTTGGAACCTCTTGGATGATTCAAGCTAATATTTGGCAACGTATTTCAGCGGCAAAAACTGGCTCAGATGCAAAGAAAATGATGTTTCTAAGTTTCTTGGCGTTCATTCCATTATATCTCATGGTGACTTATACAGGGATGTTCAGTTCTGTATTGTATGAAACAGTTCCAGAAACTGGGATTATTCCGGATATGGTAAGCAATCTCAGTAGTCCCGTACTCAGCGCTATCTTGTTTGTGGGCTTATGTTCTGCAATTATGTCCACCATGGATTCACTCATTAATACAGGTGCTTTGTCATTAACCGTAGATGTGTTTCAAAAATATATCCAGCCAGAAGCCAAGCCTAAAGTTGGTGTCATCGTGGCAAGAGTTTCAACCTTTGTCATGGCAGCAATAGCACTATTTATGGCATTAAAGATACAATCAGTGCTTACAATTTCCTGGATCGCATCCGATTTTCTGACCAGTGGAGCTTTTGTACCTTTAGTTCTGGGTTTTTTATGGGCGAGAGGAACCTCCATAGCTGCAACGATGTCCATGATATTTGGTCTGTTGTTCTCTACTTATAATCTTTTAGTAGCCTTGGGTGTGGATCTCCCTGTAGCATGGGATATTGCCTCTGCAAAGCAAGCCATCATTGGCATCACAATTTCTTTGGTTCTTTATGTGGGGATTAGTCTTTTAACTCCAGGCGATACGGAAAGAAGTATGAGGTTTATTCGAAAAGCAAATTTGTTTGGAAGGTATTAGGTCTGTTGTGTTGATTGCTACTTTTGTTTTTTTAATATTCTTTGATCGGAAAACAGACATTTTAAGTTGGTTGATGCTGTTTTAGGATATTTACAGCTCGCACCACCCTTTTTCTTAGCGCTAATTTCAGAATAGTTCTTTTCGAAATTCATTATTTCCACCATTGAACTTTAAGACTTCGAGGTTCTTGATTTACATAAGTGAATATTTTTCAATATTTTAGTTCAATAATTAAATAATATAATGCTGGAGTTGGGATATATAGAAACACTTGTTAATTTTAGGGGTCTAAATTTATACGAAAGCCAACTTTAAGGTCATCACTTAAAAATTAAAATCAAATGAAACACGTTAAGAATCAGTATTTGTGGGCTTTGTTGGTCGTCTTGGCAAGTTCCTGCAAAAATTCTGAAAATAGAGACCTTATCAAAAATGAGAGTGACCTAAAAAAGGAGCGCGCCATTGAAACCGCTATTTTAGAGAAGGATGATTCTTTTTACCACATCAATTTTAAAAATTATCCCGAGATGGATAGAAGATTGCCGATCGGAGTTTTCGATTCTGGAACTGGTGGACTGACGGTATTGGATGCAATCGTAAATTTTGATGGTCATAATAATTCGAACAAAGAAAGAGGTGGCGATGCGGTCCCTGATTTTATCTCAGAGAAATTTATTTACCTGGCTGATCAGGCCAACATGCCGTATGGCAATTATTCCAGTGAGGATAAAACTGAGTTGCTTGTTGAGCATATTCTAAAGGATATGCAGTTCTTGCTGTCAAAAAAATATTATAGAGACGCCAGCGATACACAATATCAAAAAGATAAACAACCGGTAAAATCGATAGTTATTGCTTGTAATACGGCCACTGCTTATGGGAGTGAATTTATCAAAGCATTCATTGATAAGACTGGGATCGAACTAAAGGTGATTGGCGTTATAGATGCGGGAGCTCGTGGCACCTTATCTACTTTTGAAAAGGATGAAAATGGTTCGATTGGTGTCATGGCTACGGTAGGGACCATTCAGTCCAAAGGCTATGAAAATACACTATTAAGGGTTAAGGACGAGTTGGGATATACCGGGAATATTCAAATTTTCAACCAGGGAGGCCATGGAATTGCAGAAGCAGTTGACGAAGAACCTGACTTTGTAAATAAGGATTTTAAAGAACCTCGCGAGGATTACCGAGGCCCTTCATTAGACGATCCAAATTTTACCATTGACAAAACTTTAATGGATATCTATAATTTTGATTTTGATCACGGCAAAATGCTTTGTGATAATCAGGATACTGCTGACTGTCAAATTCTTCAAATCAATGACTCAGAAAACTACGTGCGGTATCACGTCGTCAGTCTATTGGAGAAAATCAGAACAGCCGCAAATCCGCAGCCTTTAAAAGCCATTGTTTTAGGGTGTACACATTATCCTTATTTGACCAACGAGATCAATGAGGTTTTGGATGAACTTTATAATTATAAGAAAGATGACAAGTATATCTATCGTAACTTTATGGTTGAAGATATTGCTATTGTTGATCCAGCAGTCAATGTTGCCGAAGAATTATATGTGTATATGAAAGAGACGAACCTTTTTAACCCTGCCGGAGATATTATGACGAGCGAATTTTTTATTAGTGTCCCCAATTCGGAAAATAAGAACGTGAAGATCGATGACAATGGTAGATTTCCGTACGACTATAAATACGGAAGAACGGAAAATGACATTCAGGAGTATGTGAAAATAGTTCCTTTCAGTAAAAGTAATATCTCACAAGAAACCTTGGATCGTTTTAAAGAATCAATCCCTGAAACTTATAAGCTCATTGAAGCGTTTAACCGTTCTAATGTAAAAGCCCAATATCTGGACGAATCCATAAGAATCCAATAAAGGAATGAAAAAATTGATAAAATAAGGTTTCAGCCAAAAATTGTGAGGTAATGCTTTCAAGCATCATTGATTGTTACTCGTGAAACTAATAACTTCTTAAAGTAGAATTCTGTCTAAAAAATAAAAACTTATTGCATATTCGCAATTCATCCTAAAAAAACATGAAACATAGATTGAGATTATTGAGTTTGACAGTTATTTCCGTGCTTTTCTTAACCTGTGGAGGCGGAAAGCCGGGTTTCGAAACAACAGCAATTTCGGGGAAAACGGCAATCGCTAGAAACGGAATGGTGGTTTCTGCCCATCCTGAAGCTACCAAAGTGGGAATGGAAATTTTAAAGCAGGGAGGTAATGCCGTAGATGCCATGGTAGGTGTACATTTTGCTTTAGCCGTAGTCTATCCGTCTGCCGGTAATCTTGGTGGAGGAGGATTTATGATGTACAGACAAAATGATGGTGAGGTTTTCTCATTGGATTTTAGAGAAAAGGCACCTGGCAATGCTTTTGAAGAGATGTATTTAGATGAGAATGGAGACGTTATAGATGGTGAGAGTCTTTATGGGCCAAAAGCATCTGGTGTTCCTGGTTCTGTAGACGGAATGATTAAAGCCCATGAGAAGTTTGGTTCTTTACCCCTCGATAGGTTAATCGAACCATCCATTCAATTGGCAAAAAAGGGATTTCATATTTCGGCGCAACAGGCTAGAAATTACAATAATTTTAAGGAGAGGTTTGTAAAAAACAATCGTAATCCAGAAAAGGTCACCTTAATTAAAGACGAAGACTGGAAAGAGGGCGATCTATTGGTTCAGAAGGATTTGGCCGAAACCTTAAGCCGTATCAAACAAAACGGCAGGGCTGGATTTTATGAAGGAAAAACTGCCGAACTCTTGGTCGCTGAAATGCAAGCAGGCAATGGTATAATATCATTAGAAGATCTAAAAAACTACGATTCTGCATGGCGAAATCCTATCACCGGAAACTTTAGAGGCTATAAAGTTTATAGTATGGCACCTTCAAGTAGTGGAGGGATTGCATTGGTGCAACTCTTGAAGCTATCGGAGTATTTCCCAATTTCTGAGTATGGTTCGAAAACGGCAAAAACCATCCACCTTATGGCAGAAATGGAAAGACGTGTCTATGCCGATAGAGCGACGCACTTGGGCGATTCGGATTTCTGGGATGTTCCTGTAAAGCAATTATTGGACGATGATTATCTGGCCACCAGAGCAGCTCAAATAGACATCTCAAAAGCCACGAACAGCGACGACGTAAAAGCTATGGAGCTTGCGAACCTGGCAGAAAGTGAAGAAACTACCCATTATTCAATCGTGGATAAAATGGGGAATGCCATTTCATTGACAACCACAATCAACTCGGCTTATGGATCCAAAGTGTTTGTAGAAGGTGCTGGGTTTTTAATGAACAACGAAATGGATGATTTCAGTGCCAAACCAGGTGTACCCAACGTATATGGCTTGTTAGGTGGTGCAGCAAATTCAATTCAACCAGAAAAACGAATGCTAAGTGCCATGACGCCTACCATCATTGAAAAGGATAGACAATTGTACATGGTGGTTGGAACCCCTGGAGGCTCTACAATCATGACTTCTGTGTTTCAATCTATACTCAATGTTATTGATCACAGCATGACGATGAGCGAAGCCGTCTCTGAAAAAAGATTTCACCATCAGTGGTACCCTGATTGGATTTCTATTGAAAAGGGAGCTCTTAGTGATACCGTACGGGCTGAGCTGGAGGCTATGGGACACGTCATTAAAGAGCGTAGTTCCATTGGACGGGTTGATGCTATCTTGGTAAGACCTGATGGTTCCTTGGAAGGAGCAGCAGACCCAAGAGGCGACGACTGGGCAATGGGGATCGAATAAATATAAATATTAGTATTTAGATATCATCATAGTGCATTTTCTTAAAATTTGCGAAATGCCTGTTCTAAATAAAGTCTAAACCTTATCTTAATTGACACCTCATAGTGGTGGCTTGTATTTGTTACAAACCGCGCTATGGGGTGTTTTTTTTTATGATCAGTCTTTGGTTGCTAGCTGTAAAATCTGTGGACATGATTACTTCCATAGGTTGTATGAGCGTTTTTAATGATTTACAATGATCCCATCATTTTGAAGTAGTACTTTTATTGCACAATACATGGAAAGTTAATTCAAAAGTGTTATTTTCATAGCAATGAAATTACATCTATTAGATCGGAGCCATACCGCTTCTGCGTTGTCCGTAAGAAAAAATAGTTATGCCAATTTTCTTAAGATTTGGCATTACCATCCCGAATTGGAATTGGTGGTGGTACTTAAAAGTAAGGGCACACGATTCATTGGAGATAGCATTAAGAAGTTTCAGCCGAACGATGTCGTGCTCATCGGTAAAAACTTGCCACACATGTGGTTAAATGATCCCAAGTATTTTCAGGAAGACAAGAACCTAATGGCAGAGGCCGTCGCTATTCATTTTAGGGAAGATTTTTTGGGAGATGCCTTTCTGCAATTATCTGAGATGAAGCCTATCGCCGAACTTTTTAAAAAAGCAGAGAACGGTATTCAATTTAGAAATGTTCCAAAAGCTTTGCGGCAAGCAATTATTACTCTTAATGACGAAACTGATTTTAATAAAACACATCAATTTTTGGGCATTTTGCATCAATTGGCATTGCATGAAGACATTAAGTTCTTGGCAAGTTCAGGATATGTCGCTTCATTAAAACTGGAAGAGCCAAAGCTGTCCAACAAGGTCATCGCCTATATTTTCAAGAATTTTAACAAGGATATGGACCTTGCGACGGTGGCAAAGCTTGTGAATATGAATCCTTCGGCATTTAGCAGATCTTTTAAAAGAGTGCATCGTAAAACGTTTTCAAAATATATCAATGAAATTAGAATCGGATACGCCTGCAAGCTCCTTATGGAAAACGAATTAAATATTGCGGCAATTGCCTATGAATCTGGTTTTAATAATCTCTCGAATTTCAACCGACAGTTTAAAATAATAAAGAAAATGTCGCCATCGGTTTATTTGAAAAAACATAGTATTTTAACTAAAGAGGCGACTTAGTTTTTTTAGGTGCAAAAATAGTATTAGTTGAGGTGGAATAATTAGTGGACTTTATGCAATTCATCATATAGATTTGTGAGGTATGGGTTTCTATGAAAATGAATGATTATCTAAATCGACAGAGATTTCAAATCGTCATGAAATTCATCAGGTCTCTTAAACAATACTTATCAAGAAATGAAACAAACAATAACCATTACCGAAGTTTTAACCAAAGATGTCCGTTTTCCTACAAGTGATGAATTGGACGGTTCTGATGCCATGAATACGGATCCTGATTATTCAGCAGCCTATGTCATTTTAAAAACCGACCACCCAGAATTTGAAGGCCATGGACTAACGTTTACCATTGGTCGCGGCAACGAATTATGTGTTGCGGCCATTGAGTCGCTTTCACATCTGATCATCGGAAAGACTTTAGAGTCTTTTACTGAGAATATGGGTGATTTTTGGAAGATGATCACTGGCGATAGTCAGTTGCGTTGGTTGGGGCCAGAAAAAGGAGTCATCCATTTGGCCACTGGCGCCGTTGTAAATGCTGTTTGGGATTTATATGCGAAAGTTGAAGGCAAGCCACTCTGGAAATTGATTGCTGACATGTCACCTGAAGAATTCGTGAGGTGTGTTGACTTTACCTATATCACCGACGCGATCACCCCAGAAGAAGCTTTGAAAATTCTTAAAAGCAACGAGGCGACAAAACAAGAACGCATTGACATTTTACTAAAAGATGGCTATCCTGCGTATACCACTTCTGCTGGTTGGCTGGGCTATAGCGATGATAAAATGCGTAGATTATGCCAAGAAGCGAAAGCGGAAGGGTTTAAACACATGAAAATTAAAGTCGGTTCTGATTTGCAGGATGATATGCGGCGGGCACAGATTATCCGTGAGGAAATTGGAAACGATCTACAATTGATGATGGATGCCAACCAAAAATGGGATGTGGATGAGGCCATAGAAAATATGGCATCGCTCAAAAAATTTAATCCGTATTGGATTGAAGAGCCTACCAGTCCAGACGATATTTTAGGGCATGCCAAAATTGCCAGAGCCGTAGCACCAATAAAAGTGGCCACCGGAGAACATTGCCAAAACCGGGTCATGTTCAAACAGTTAATTATGGCAGACGCCTTGCAGATCTGTCAAATTGATAGCTGTCGTGTAGGAGGTGTTAATGAGATTTTGGCCATTTTATTAATGGCAGCAAAATATAAGGTTCCTGTATGTCCGCATGCTGGAGGTGTTGGTCTGTGCGAATATGTGCAGCATTTATCCATGATCGATTATATTTGTGTCAGTGCCACCATGGAAGATCGAATTATTGAATATGTCGATCATTTACATGAGCATTTCTTTGATCCTGTTGTGATCAAAAATGGCGCATATATGCCACCACAACAACCGGGGTATAGCATCACCATGAAACCAGAATCGTTGGAAACTTATAGTTTTCCTAATGGAGAAGTTTGGACTAAAAAATTACAAAAAGCATAATTATGGTATTCAGTTTAAAAGGAAAAACCGCTATTGTCACCGGCGGCGGAAGCGGGATAGGAAAAGCAATTGCCACCACATTTGCAAAACAGGGTGCATACGTTTGTATTTTGGATTTCAATGTTGAAAACGGCAATGCCACCGTTTCAGAAATTGAAAAAGATAAGGGTTCGACAAGTTTTTACCAATGTGATGTGGCCAATCAAGAACAAGTGGAAGACATTTTTAACGAGATTGCTAAAAACAATCCCATCGATATTTTGGTGAATAACGCTGGGATTGCCCATGTCGGAAATATTGAAAACACAAATTCTGAGGACTTAGATCGCTTGTACAACGTGAACATCAAAGGTGTTTACAACGGCATGAGAGCAGCCATCCCATATTTTAAGAAGCAGAAAAAGGGAGTGATCGTCAATATGGCATCCATTGCCTCATCGGTCGGAATTTCTGATCGATTTGCCTACTCCATGACCAAAGGCGCGGTCTTGACCATGACCTATTCGGTAGCAAAAGATTATGTTGCGGAAGGCATCCGATGCAATTGCATTTCGCCAGCACGTGTACATACGCCATTTGTAGATGGATTTATAGCAAAGAATTACCCAGACAATCAAGCGGAAATGTTTGAGAATCTTTCAAAGACACAGCCGATCGGACGTATGGGGAAACCTGAAGAAATAGCGCATTTGGCACTGTATTTATGTAGTGACGAAGCCTCGTTTATTACGGGAACTGATTTTCCTATTGATGGTGGTTTTATTAAGTTGAATGGGTAATTTCCATCCTTCCCGATAGTGATTGCACCAATAAAAGAAAATAATAAAAAATAAATAATAGATTAAAATGAAACTCATAAGATTTGGGTCGGAAGGCCAAGAAAAACCAGGACTTCAATTAGAAAATAAACGTATTGACATCAGCGCCTTTGCCGAGGATTTTGACGAAAAATTCTTCGAGTCCAATGGCTTGGAGCGTTTAAAGGACTGGTTGAAAACCAACCAAGCCAATTGTCCAACCGTTGATGATGCCGTACGATTGGGGTCGCCAATAGGCAGGCCTTCAAAATTGGTGTGTGTTGGTTTGAATTATGCGAAACACGCCGAAGAAACAAATGCCAAAATACCTTCAGAACCGGTATTGTTTTTCAAATCGACCACTGCTATTGTGGGGCCAAATGACAATGTCATTATTCCAAAAAACAGTGAGAAAACGGATTGGGAAGTGGAGTTGGCAATTGTTATTGGTAAGAAAGCGTCATACATATCTGTGGAAGAAGCAGACGATTATATCGCTGGTTATGTCTTGCATAACGATGTGTCTGAACGTGCTTTTCAAATTGAAAAGGAGGGCCAATGGTGTAAAGGAAAAGGTTGTGATACGTTTGCTCCTTTAGGACCATTTATGGCAACAAAAGATGAGGTAAAAGATGGCAATAACTTACATCTGTGGTTAGATGTCAATGGCGAACGTTTGCAAGACTCTTCCACTTCAGATTTTATTTTTAATATCCAACATTGTGTGTCCTATATCAGTCAGTTTATGACCTTGTTGCCTGGCGATGTGATTTCCACAGGAACGCCTTTTGGCGTTGGATTAGGATTTCAACCCCCACGATATTTAAGGCCAGGAGACGTCATGCGCTTAGGAATTGAAGGTTTAGGGGTACAAGAACAAACAGCAGTAGCCTACAAATAAATGCGGGTAGATACACATCAACATTTTTGGAAATTTGATCCGCAAAGAGACGCATGGATTACTGATGACATGTCAGTAATCCAACGTGATTTCTTGCCTGAAGACTTGCAGCCTGTTTTGCAACAGCATCAATTGGATGGTTGTATTGCCGTGCAAGCGGACACGTCAGAAAAGGAAACCACATTTTTATTGGACTTGGCAGATCAACATTCTTTTATTAAAGGGGTGGTCGGTTGGTTGGATCTGTGTAGTCCCACGATTGATGAGCGTTTAGAGCATTTTTTAAAACACAAAAAACTAAAGGGCCTGCGGCATATTGTTCAAGCGGAACCTGATGGCTTTTTGCTTCGCAAGGATTTTCAGCGGGGTATTTCAGCTTTGGAAAAATACAATCTCACTTATGATATCTTGATTTTTCCGCATCAATTGGAAGAAGCCTTTGAATTCGTCAAAACATTTCCGAAGCAAAAATTCATACTGGACCATGGTGCAAAACCTTATATCAAAGACGGGAAAATAGAGCCGTGGAAAAGCCAGATGGAAACACTGGCAGGTTTTGAAAATGTGGCTTGTAAGGTTTCAGGATTAACCACAGAAGCAGATTGGAACACTTGGGACAAAACAAGTATGCAACCTTATCTTGAGGTGATTTTTAATGCCTTCGGAACCAAAAGAACACTCTTTGGCAGCGACTGGCCCGTAAGTTTGTTGGCGGGAAGTTATGCCGAAACGATCGCTCTTGTCGAAGATTATATTTCCAAATTCTCAAAAACCGAACAACAACAAATTATGGGCTTGAATGCCAAAAACTGGTACCATTTAGAAAATTAGACTTATGGATTTAAAACTAAAAGATAAAGTGATTGTTGTTACCGGTGGTTCAAAAGGTATTGGTAATGGTATTTGCAAAGTATTGGTCCAAGAGGGCGCCATTCCTGTAATTATCGGTCGAAATGAGCAGGATGTTATAAAGGCGGTGAACACCATAAAAGACAATGGCGGACAAGCATTTTACGCTTTGGCAGAATTAACCGATCAAGTCGCCTGTAAAAACGCAATGGATAGTGTGATCAAGGAATTTGGTCGTATTGATGGCTTGGTCAATAACGCCGGTGTAAATGATAACGTTGGTCTTGAACATGGGAATTATGACGATTTTATGAGGTCGGTTCAACGCAATGTCGCACATTATTATGCCATGGCCCATCACGCGTTGCCAGAGCTCAAAAAGAGTAAAGGTGCTATTGTAAATATTGGATCAAAAACGTCGGTTACTGGTCAAGGTGGCACTTCAGGTTATGCCGCTGCCAATGGTGCAAGAAATGCATTGACCCGAGAGTGGGCTGTGGAATTATTGCCCTACAGTATTCGAGTAAATGCCGTAATTGTGGCCGAATGTTACACACCATTATATAAGAAATGGTTGGATACATTTCCAAATCCGGAAGAAAAATTAGCAAGTATTACCAAACATATCCCTTTAGGAAACCGAATGACGACTGACATAGAAATTGCAAATACCGTTGCATTTTTGTTATCTGAAGTCTCAAGCCATACCACCGGACAACTTTTGTTTGTTGATGGTGGTTACACCCATTTAGACCGCTCTTTATAATGATGAAAAATGCCATAAAACAACCGATAGTTTCCAGAAACATCTTATTGCCGTTTATATTGATTACCTCATTGTTTGCACTTTGGGGAATCGCCAACGACCTCACCAATCCGATGGTTTCAGCATTTAAAAAAGTCATGCCAGAGCTTTCGAATACACAAGCGTCCTTGGTGCAATTTGCGTTTTATTTTGGCTACTTCTTTATGGCATTGCCAGCAGCATTATTTATTAGAAAATTCAGTTATAAATCTGGAATTCTTGTGGGACTATCACTTTATGCCATAGGCGCATTTTTGTTTTTTCCTGCTGCGAAGTTTGAAACCTTTAATTACTTTTTGATTTCTTTATGGGTCATGACCTGTGGCTTGGCATTTTTAGAAACCACTTCTAATCCGTTGATTCTGGCATTGGGACCTAAAGAAACCGCAACACAGCGCCTCAATTTGGCACAGGCATTTAATCCGATAGGCTCTTTAACGGGAATGATCATCGCGCAGGTGTTTATCATTGATGCCTTGCGTTCAGTTGACTTTACGGAAGAAGCATATCACGCCTTGTCCAGTTCAGAAATGGCCGCCATTCGGGAAAATGATTTAGGCGTGATCAGTGTGCCGTATATTGCGTTGGGCGTTTTGGTTTTGATTATCATGGTAGCGATTATGATGGTGAAATTCCCGAAGGTGATAGAACATTCAAAGATCGCACTTTCAAAAACCTTTAAAATCTTAATAAAAAATAAAACCTACGTCACAGGGGTTGTGGCGCAAATGTTTTATGTAGGTGCACAGATTATGTGTTGGACCTTTATTTTTCAATATGTTGATAATTTGAATGCGTCATTGCCAGTGAATGAACAACTCACGGCCACTTGGTTTAATGTTGGCGCAATGCTGTTGTTCCTTTCAGGAAGATGGCTTGGAACCCTATCGATGAAGCGGATTGGTCCCTCAAAATTATTGTTTATTTTTGGAGTGGGAGGGGTGATAACCACCCTAATTACTGTCTTTGTCGGCGGGCATATAGGTTTGTATGGCTTGGTAGCAACATCGCTCTTTATGAGTATTATGTTCCCAACAATTTATGGGATTGCTTTAAATAATATGGGAGACGAAGCCAAAATTGGTTCTGCCGGATTGGTGATGGCCATTGTGGGTGGTGCTTTATTGCCAGTTTTACAAGGTAGTATTTTAGATATTGGCGGACCAGGTTTTGCCGACACAAAAATCCTTGGCTACATTCCTGAAGTGAATTTCTCTTTTATCCTACCGTTGATCTGTTTGGCAGTGGTAGCACTTTTCGGATATAAAACCATGAAGAATGAAAACACATAGACACTGTTTTGCGCTCGATTTAATAAATGATCCCGAACTGATTTCAGCCTATAAAAAACATCATGAAACTGTATGGCCAGAAATTGTCAAAAGCATTAAGAATAGTGGGATTTTGGCTTTAGAGATTTATTTGGTCGAAAATCGACTGTTTATGATCATGGAGGTTAACGAGTCGTTCTCTTTTGAAAAGAAGAATAAAATGGATGCCAACAACCCAAAAGTACAAGAATGGGAAACCCTCATGTGGAAATACCAACAGGCACTTCCAACGGCAAAAGCTGGTGAAAAGTGGTTGTTGATGGATCAGATATATCAATTAAAAGCCTAATCACATGGAAATAACAATAAACACGAAATATCCGTCTGTAACCGATTTGAGAAACCGAGCCATGGTGAAAATGCCAAAGTTTGCTTTTGAGTATCTGGATGGCGGATGCAACGAAGATATCAACTTGGATAAAAATCGTTCTGACCTCCAAAAAGTCGAATTAATGCCGCAATACTTATCAAAGTTTGATAAGTCGGATACCAGAACCGAATTGTTTGGACATACCTACGCTGCACCTTTTGGAATAGCACCCGTTGGACTTCAGGGTCTGATGTGGCCTAATTCTCCGGAGATTTTGGCGAAAGCTGCTTTTGCCCATAACATTCCTTTTATTCTCAGTACGGTGACCACATCCAGCATCGAGCGGATTGCGGAGTTGACCGAAGGGAAATCATGGTTTCAGCTATACCATCCCGCGGATGAAAAAATCAAACGGGATTTGTTGGATCGAGCGGCCAATGCCGGCACCAATGTTTTAATAATCTTAGCCGATGTGCCCACTTTTGGATTTCGCCCACGTGATATCCGAAACGGATTGGCTATGCCGCCTAAAATGAGCATGAAAAATATTCTTGAGATATTTACGAAACCTGATTGGGCCATTCAAACCTTAATTCATGGGCGGCCCGCTTTTAAAACTATGGAGCCGTACATGCCAAAAGGATTAGATTTAGCGAAGTTGGGAGAGCTGATGGACGTCACTTTTTCTGGACGATTAAATACCGATCGGATCGCCTCGATAAGAGAACAATGGAAAGGTAAATTGGTAATTAAAGGCGTTGTGAGTGAAGAAGATGCAGAGAAGGCTATTGGTCTTGGTGTTGATGGCTTAATAGTTTCCAATCACGGCGGTCGTCAATTGGATGCTGGGCAATCGTCGATTGTGCCGATGACACATTTAGCCGAAAAGTTTAAAGGTCAAATAAAAATCATGGTCGATTCTGGTTTACGCGGAGGTCCTGACATTGCAAGAGCCATGGCAAGTGGCGCTGAGTTTACCTTTATGGGTCGCAGTTTTATGTATGGTGTTGGTGCTTTGGGAAAAGATGGTGGTAACCACACCATTTCTTTGATGAAACGCGAATTCCAACAAGTAATGGAACAGGTCTGTTGTGAGAAAGTAGAAGATTTGCCTAAGTTTTTAGTAAGATAAAACGGTCTTACTTTGTGAGTCATCTTTTAAAAAAGGTTGTCACAGTTGTTGCTTAGCTGTGGGTATAGCCTTTCAATAGCTCTTTGTTCTTCTGCAAAGAGGACATGTAAAATCATATGAATTTCGTCCACCAAATTATCTATAAGATATAAAATCCATAATCACTACTTTTGCCGATCATTAATTGTATTGGCTAATTTTCGGAAAATTGCAAGGAGTCAAGTTCAGTTTAAACAAACCTAAAGTGCAAAATTCGGAAAGTAAAGAGTCAAGTTGGTCGGCATGTCCAGAATGTCAGGGACGTGGAAAGAAAAGCCAAAAGCTCAAAAAGAAAGTGCGACTCCGCTATAAATTGGCCTGTGATCAGTTTGAAAAAGCCAATGGCGAAGGGACTGCGCCAGTGCGTCCGAAGGCACACTTAAAGTTGTGCATGAACTGTTCTGGATCTGGACTAATCTCTTCTATCCTTCCTCCAGAAGTTGATAATCACAACTTTCCACACCTTGCTATTATTGGTGGAGGCATAGGCGGTATCGCACTATCTGTGGCCTGCATGCACCGTGGGATTCCTTTTACACTTTATGAGCGTGACAATGGCTTCAATGTGAGGTCTCAGGGCTATGGGCTTACTTTGCAGCAAGCGCGTAAAGCGATAGAAGGATTGGGGATTTCCACTTTGGAAGACGGGGTGATTTCAACCCGACATGTCGTTCATACGACTGACGGACATGTGATTGGTGAATGGGGGATGAGAAAATGGTTGGAGCAAGATGCCAAAGCCTCTCCGAAACGTACCAACGTCCATATTGCACGCCAATCTTTACGTTTAGAACTACTTGATCAACTCGGTGGCGACGACGTAATAAATTGGGGTCACCAGCTAGTGGATCTCAAAGAAAATGAAGATGGTAGAGTTGATTTGAGCTTT
Source organism: Gelidibacter pelagius (assembly GCF_017581925.1). Lineage (GTDB taxonomy): Bacteria > Bacteroidota > Bacteroidia > Flavobacteriales > Flavobacteriaceae > Gelidibacter > Gelidibacter pelagius. Next base: position 107,871 of record NZ_JAGEVG010000004.1, read on the forward strand.
CAAGTGGATGGTGAAATGAAGACGACTAAAGCAGATCTTGTGGTTGGAGCTGATGGTATTCGTAGTACGGTACGGAAATTAATGATTGGTGAGGCTGTCAAGCCACTACATTATCTGGATTGTATGGTGATCTTGGGCATTTGTCCATTGGCGGATCTCAAAGGTATTGAAAGTGCTTTGCTCGATTCGGCCACAGTATTTCAAACCGCTAATGGCGAGGAGCGGATTTATATGATGCCGTATACCTCTGACAAAGTCATGTGGCAATTGAGCTTCCCGATCTCAGAACATGAGGCGAAGGCCTTACAAGCGCAAGGTGCTCAAGCGCTCAAAGACGAGGCCTGCCGTAGAACCCAGTGGCACGATCCCATTCCACAGATTTTAATGGCAACACAATTAGATCAGATTTCGGGGTACCCAGTATATGACCGTGAATTACTTGATTTAGAAGTATTGGATAAATGCGGAAAAGTGACGCTGATCGGGGATGCAGCTCACCCTATGAGTCCGTTTAAAGGACAAGGGGCAAATCAAGCCTTGTTGGATGCATTAGCGCTGGCTCGAGAAATCTTCAAAGGATGTCGAACCTTATCCCAATGGAGAGATGCCGGATTGAGGAAGAATGTATTAAGCGCTTTTGAATCAGAAATGTTGGAACGTAGTGCTGCCAAAGTAAAAGATTCAGCAGCCGCTGCACAATTCCTGCATTCCGAAATTGTACTTCATGAAGATGATGCACCTAGAGGACGTTGTTTGAAGAACAATGAATTATAAAACCTAACTTTTATTCTCTTTTGAGTTGTGAGATATAATTCGCCATAGAAAACTGTGGCATGGACTCCGCGTTTTATTTTAACGAATTGATAGCGTTATAATGACAATCATCAGCACGATTTTGCTATAGATTCTTTAACTTTGGCCTTCATAAAAATTAGAATCATGACCGTCAAAGAAAAAGTAGCCTTGTTGAGAACCGAAATGAAGAAAAACAGTATTGAAGCCTTTATTGTTTATTCTGCCGATCCACATTTGGGTGAATATCTTCCCGCCGAATGGCAAGAACGTACTTGGCTTACTGGATTTACAGGTTCAGCTGGATTTGTGGTGATTACTTCAGATAAAGCGGGCCTTTGGACAGATGGCCGTTACTTTACCCAAGGTCCCAGAGAACTGGAAGGATCGGGCATTGATTTGTTTAAGGATGGGATAGAAGGCACACCAAATTATATCGATTGGATCATTTCCGAAACATCAGAAGGTGCGAACGTAGCGGTAAATGGCCTAGCCACTTCCCATTCCAATTGGGTGGATTTAGATACTAAATTGACTAAGAACAAGCGCCAGCTTAAAGACTTACCTTTGCTGAATAATGTTTGGACGGATCGCCCTACGCCGAGTCAGAATCCTGTTTTTGAACATCCTATGACATACGCAGGGCAATCGGTAACCGATAAAATTGCTGCTATTCGAGGGAAAATGAAAGCAGAAGGCGCAACGGCACACGTCATTTCAAGTTTGGATGATGTGGCGTGGACGCTTAATCTGCGAGGAAGTGACGTCGAATGTAACCCTGTTTTTTTAGCTTATATCTTAGTGTCACTTGAGGACTGTTTCCTTTTTGTTGATTTGAACAAATTAGAGGATGACGCAGAAAAGCTCATGCAAAAGTCAAGCGTGACGCTAAAATCTTATGATACGTTCTTCGATCACCTTGCGACTTTAAAGGACCAATCAATTTTAATTGCATCAAATAGTAACCAATCTATTTTTGAGGCGGTTAAAACTAATAACACCATCATTGAAAAACCAGTCCCTGGAAATTTAATGAAGGCGATTAAAAACGAAACAGAACAAAAAGGTTTTGAAACGGTCATGGTACGCGATGGTGTGGCGATGGTCAAATTTCTCCATTGGTTGATCCATTCCGTAGGTAAAGAAGATCTCGACGAATATAGTATCGGTAAAAAACTATATGCGTTTCGTGCCGAGCAAAAGAATTTCATTGGCAATAGTTTTGGCAGTATTGTCGGTTATAAAGACAATGGCGCCATTATGCATTATTCTGCCAAATCTGAAGGAAGTGCCAAAGTCACTAATGACAGCAGTATTTTGATCGATTCTGGAGGTCAGTATTTGGAAGGCACTACAGATATTACCCGTACGTTTGCGTTAGGAACAGTATCTGATGAGTTTAAGAAAGATGCTACTAAAGCGCTTCAGGGTTTGATCCAGTTGACTCTGGCGAAATTCCCGAAAGGCACGAGAGGCGCTCATCTTGATGCTTTGGCGCGAATGCCATTGTGGAAAGAAGGGAAAGATTTTAATCACGGTACCGGTCATGGTGTGGGCAGTTTCTTGAATGTCCATGAAGGGCCGCAAAGCATCCGTAAAGATTTGAATCCTGTGGAACTAAGAGCTGGCATGGTGCTGTCCAATGAGCCTGGGTATTACGTGGAAGGGAAATATGGCATACGTCATGAAAATCTCATCCTGATCAAAACCTGGAAGACTAACGAATGGAATACGTTTTATGAATTTGAGACCTTGACCCTGTGTCCTTTCTTTAAAAATATCATCGTTGAGGAAATGCTTTCCCAAGAGGAGATCGAATGGATCAATAACTATCATCGCATGGTTAGTGAAAAACTCGGACCACATTTGGACGGTGAAGTCAAAACATGGTTTGAGAGTTTGGTAACGCCATTCTAAAATTGAACTGATTTAATTTGAAGTTTGGATGAACTGTCTAAAACTCAATACACCTTAAATCTAATTAAATCTAAACACCGCGGAGAACGGGTGGTGTCCTAAAGGGTTTAGGACCTCATTGAAACCATTGATTTTTCAATAGCCTTTCTCAAAATCAACAACATCTACAAGTTTTTTGCCGTTTTTCATGGCATTATAATTAGATGCTATCTTCCTGACTGCCGATTCGGGGGTAACGCTTCCCGCGGTATGTGGCGTAATCATGATGCTTTTGTGATTCCAAAAAGGATGCTGCTTGGGCAAGGGTTCCTCGCGGAACACATCTAAGGCCGCTCCGGCAAGCTGACCTTTATCAATGGCTTCCAATAGATCAGCTTCCACAAGCTGTTTGCCACGGCCAATATTGATAAGATAAGCGCCCTTGGGTAATTTATTAAAAACTTCCCTATTTAAAATACCTTCTGTTTCTTTGGTAAGTGGCAGGATGCAGATCAAGATTTCTGCCGTTTCCAGAAATGCATTTCTTTGGTCTTTTCCGTGGAAGGTTTTAATGTGATCAATATCCTTTTTCGATCGTGACCATCCCGTGACCTTAAAATTATTTTTGAGCATCAAGGTTCCGATAACTTTTCCAATGGTGCCAATCCCCATAATACCGATAGTTGTTTCTTCAGGTCGCTTGTAGGGATGCGTTTTCCATAAGGCCTGATTTTGTTGCTGAAAATATACTGGCAACCGTCTCAAATGACTTAAAGTTAAGGTCAAAGCAAAATTTGCCATATCATCGTGATGCATCGCATCATTGACTTTGGTAACATTTATGTTTTTTGAAACCTTGTTTTTCTTTGTGATATGTTTTACACCCGCGGCCATGGAAGCAATAACTTTCAGATTGGGATACTTTTGAAAAACATTTTCTGGTGGATTGAATACTAAGACAAATTGCGTTTTTTCTCGTTCAGTATCCTTAGGATAAACTTCTACCGTCATATTGGGAGCGTAATCCGCTATGGCATTTCTCCAATCCTCTGTGGTCGCTTCATCATCGCAAATAATAACTATTTTATCGGTTGTGGGCATATTAATAACTTCTATTATAATTACAAATTACGCCAATATTTCATTGATAATGCTCTTGTTTAAAGAGGAATTGTTACAAGTGGATTTTTGAAATGAGATATCAAACTTTAAATTCAGCCCACAATGGATAATGGTCAGAAATCAGCCAAGACAGATTTTGTTTGGTTAAATCTCGATTTGCAAGTGCATAAGGAACAAAGTCGTAATTGCCACCGCTTATAAATTCCATGGATAATTTTGGTCCGTTGCCTTGGCTGTTGAACCAAGCAATCTGATCGTAGAATTTAGTGGCATTAAAAATCGATCGGGTAACGTCCTCATTCTGGAGTTGGGGAGGAATATACAAACCCTCGGAAAGGAAGGTGTCTTCTAATAAATCCCCTCTTGCGTCTATATTAAAGTCGCCCAAAGCGATAAAATCTTGATGATAAGCATTGATATTGTCGGCCCAACTATAAAGCCATTTGGCAATGCCCCTCAGTTCCTCAACACGACTTTGCGGACTTTTGCCGTACAGAATATGTAAGGTGACTAAGATAAACGTGTGTTTGTTAGATTGAAAACTGACCGCATAAGGAGATCGCACAAATTGTTTGGATAAGGCGTGTTCCCCAATATTGTCTTCCCATTCTTCGGGTACTACCAATTCTCCTGCCAAGCCTGATAAATGCACTCTTCGGGTATCGAATAAATAGGCCATTCGTTCCCCGTTGCCCACGTTGCCCTTATTGACATCGGTGAGGATAAAAGACCAGTTCTTCCCCAATACTTTTAAAGTGTCTCTGAGTGCTCTAATATTGTCTTTGACCTCTTGAATAGCAATGACGTCAAATCGGCTGATGATTTCTGCAATGCATAAAACGGAATGCAAATCACGTTTGGGAGAATCGTCATCATCAGAATCCCATTTACGAGTTAAATTCCCAAAAGCCCGAATGTTCCAAGTGGCGATCAACAGATTCTTATCTAATTTTTTAGAAGGAATTTTTGAGTCTAAATCGGTTTTTAATAAATACAGATTGTCTTGAACTTCAACAGGTGGTATGTCGGTGATGGCGATCATACACTAAATATAGTAAATTATAGTTTTTGATTTTTAATTTAGCGCATAAATAATGAATTTCTGATTACAGAAAAATGAAGCAGATAGTTGTTTAAAATCTTCTTAAGTTTAGTAAGTTTGAAGAAATAGATGTCGCGTATTTAAAAGTTCCAAGAAGGAGATTTTAACAGTTTTTCTGAGTGATGAAATGCCGTCATCCTGATTTTTATTAGTCCATAATCCATCCGATTATTAAATAAATTAAAAGAAATTGAAAAAATTGAAACTCATTTGCAGTCTGTCTCTCGTTTTATTGACCATTTCATCTTGCGCCCAAGATAAAAAGCCATTGGAGCTTTGGTATAACGCACCGGCTTCCGAATGGATGACCGAAGCTTTACCTATAGGAAACGGTTATGTGGGCGCGATGTTTTTTGGAGGTATACACGAAGAGCAGATTCAGTTTTCAGAAGGCACGTTATGGTCTGGCGGGCCTGATTCCAGTCCCGATTATAATTTTGGAATCCGAAAAGACGCCCACGAACATTTGCCCGAGGTAAGAGCTTTGTTGAAAGAAGGAAAAAAAGCTGAGGCACATAAAATTGCACAATCGGAATTTACAGGACTCATTGACACTGGCAAACGGTACAATGCGGACTTCGGCGATTATGGTGCCCAACAAACCATGGGAGATATCTTCATAAAAGTGGGGCATGTTGGTGAGGTGAACAATTATAAACGCAGTCTTGACATTAGCAATGCCTTGGGTAAGGTTGCATACAACATTGGGAAGGAGACCTATACCCGAACGTATTTTGGTAATTATCCAAGCAATACTATGGTCTATCGTTTTGAAAGCTCTAAAAAGACGGATTACGAAATCAGATTTGAAACGCCTCATGTGATGGTTGCACAGGAATTTAAAGACGGCATATACACCTACGATGGAAAAGTAGCCGATAATGGAATGCCCTTTGAAACAAAACTATCGTTGAAATTAGCAGATGGTAAAATCACCTATAAGGATGGGATTATTTATATAAAGGATGCGACGGATGTCATCATCTTAAATACTTCTGCTACGGGTTATACACTAAATTATCCAACCTATAAGGGCAATGACTATAAAGCCGCCAACAACGCCGTACTGCAAAAATGGGAAAGCACGACCTTTGATGCTTTGAAAAAAGAGCATCTCGCTGATTATTCCAATTTATTTGATCGGGTGAGTTTGAATTTGGGCGAAAGTCCGAAAGTTGACCTTCCTACCAACGAGCGTTTAATTGCTTACGCCAATGGTTCGGATGATAACGCTTTAGAAAGTCTCTACTTTCAATATGCACGGTATTTAATGATTTCGGCAAGTCGCCCCAACACGATGTCCATGCACTTACAGGGTAAATGGAACCATTCCACCAATCCGCCCTGGGCTGCTGATTATCATAGCAATATCAACTTGGAAATGATCTACTGGCCGGCAGAATTGACCAATCTATCTGAATGCCATGTCCCGTTTTTAGACTATATAGAAAGTCTGGTAGAACCGGGGAAATTGGCTGCGAAAGAATATTTCGATACCCGAGGTTGGATGACCAATACCATGACCAATGCCTTTGGTTATACCTCCCCGGGATGGGGCGTAGATTGGGGTTTCTTTCCGACAGGTGCCGCTTGGTTTTCACAACATTTATGGGATCATTACGACTTTACCCAAGATAAAACCTATCTAAAGGAAAACGCCTATCCCGTGATGAAGGAAGCCGCCTTATTTTGGATAGATTATCTGACCAAGGATGATAACGGGAACTTAGTTTCAACCCCGTCTTATTCTCCAGAGCATGGTGGGATATCGGAAGGTGCCTCCATGGACCATCAGATTGCTTGGGATATCTTGAACAATTGTATCAAAGCTGCTGAGGTGTTAGGGATAGATGATGAGTTCACCGCAACGGCAAAGCTGACCAGGGATGCGATTTTAAAACCTAAAATTGGTTCTTGGGGCCAACTACAGGAATGGACCGAAGATGTGGATGACCCAAAGAGCGATCATCGCCATGTTTCCCACTTATTCGCATTACATCCGGGGAATCAGATTTCAACTGCTCAAACACCGGAATTGGCAGAAGCAGCACGAGTGACCTTAAATGCTCGTGGTGATAGTGGAACTGGCTGGTCTCGTGCATGGAAGATGAACTTCTGGGCACGATTAAACGATGGCAATCGCTCGCATAAGATGTTGAAAAACCTATTACAACCTGTTTCTAATACAAGCGTTGAGATGTCAACCGCTGGTGGGACTTACTCTAATTTGCTGTGTGCACATCCACCATTTCAACTGGATGGCAATATGGGAGGCGCTTCCGGAATGGTGGAAATGTTGCTCCAATCACAATCAGGAATTATTGAGCTGTTGCCTTCTTTACCTGATGTATGGCCAGCAGGAGAGGTTAAAGGACTAAAAGCTCGTGGCGGTTTTGAAGTGGATATCCTATGGAAAAATGGTCGTGTTGAGGCCGCTCAGATTGTTGGAAAACCAAATCAGGCTGGTGAACTTAAAGTCAATGATGAAAGGATAATCTTTCACTTAAATGCTGATGGTGTTTATAAATATTCAGATGAAAATTAATTGATGGTTAGACTCTGAGGTTTACGACCATAAAAACCAAGGAATTAAGTAGGCTACGATTCCAAAACCAAGAAAATAATAAATCAGCAATCTTTTGTATTTGGAAGTATCTGAGAGACTGATTTTCTTCGTGACTCTATAACCTATGGTAATTATAACGGCAGCCAATAGCATTCCAATAGGGTGTTCTACAATATAAAACCTTGAGATGGAATGTCCCATGGATTCTCCTGAAAAGTTTGACATTCCCAAAGGAGATAAAAAATATAGAATTAAACCAATTAGTATCTGGATGTGCATGGTAACCATTCCTATCAAGGCAGCAACTTTCACTGATTTGTTGAAAGGTTTTTTTAATAAAAATCGCACAAGAATGAAAATAATTACAACCAATAAGAGGAACAGTAAAAGCATTCCAATGCCGTTATGTGATTCTTTAAGAATAGTGTACATTTTTTGAATTTATTTAACGTTAAACTTACCTTTCATGATAGCAGAATGACCTGGAAAGGAGCACAAGAAATCGTATGTTCCTTTTGCAGGTACCTTGAAAATAACGGTGGTACTATCTCCGCCTCCAATAAGATCTGTATGAGCGATAACATGCTTTAAATCTCTTGGGATATAGTCGTTTTCCTTTGCTTTAATTGCGATTTTGGCAAATTCAGAAACGGAAACTCCTTTGCTAATCAGTACAAAGTTATGGCCCATTGCGGTAACAGGCATCGTACCGGTGTGTTTAAGGGTTAGAATTACGGTTTGACCTTCAAAGGCAGTGATTTCGCTCTTGTCAAATTGCATTTTATCGTTAGAATTCAATAGGATGGTTATCGTGTCCTGTTTTGATAGTTTTTCTAATTCTTCACTGGTCATTTCCTTTTTTACCATTTCAGTTTTTGATGTTTCCTTGCATGAAACAAAGCCTACAAGGACCAATGTCAAAATTAGAAAAGTGGAGGTAAGTCTATAGGGTTTCATTATATTATATTTTTGGCAAATATAAGGCTTATGAGTTCCCTTTTAGAGGATGTTTTATGCTGAAGTTAGGATAAATCAATCATTTTTCGATACATCGAAGGTGTGGCATTCGTTTCGTTTTTAAAAAGTCGACTAAAATATGAAGCGTCATCAAAACCCAATTCTGTACTGATCTCCTTGATGTTCATATTGGTTTGAAGGAGTAATACTTTAGCTTCTAAAATGATGGTTTCCTTAATGATTTTCGAGGTTGTTTTTCCTGATTGCTGCTTCACACGTTTATTGAGGTGATTAGGGGTGATGTTCAGCGCTGATGCATATTTTTGAATGGTCCAATGTTGTTTGAATTTCTTGTGAACTAAACACATGAAGTTGAGAAAAATAGCATTATTCAGCCTTGGTTTAAGCTCTTGTTTTTTTACCGTTAAAAACAATTCTGCAATAAAAGTAGAAAGATAAAAAGTGATTAAACGATCGTTGTTGGGATTCTTTTTACGATGTTTAAACAGCTCGACCATACGAACTAATAATAACTCTAAACTGGATGCTTCTTTTTGAGTGATCTTCAAATAATTTTGATGACTTGGTTGTGTGATCCAGATGCCCAAAAACGGGTTCGCTCCAATAAACTCATCTGAAAAATGACAATAAAATCCTTCAAGATCCACAGAAACTAATGTGGTAGTGGTGATATTGTTTTTGGGCGTAAATAGAAAATCGTTTTTCTTCAATTGATAAGACTCAAGTCCTAAGCTTTTCGTCATAATGCCATTAGTGATAAAAACAAAGTCGTGAACCGTTTTTTTATGCGGCGGGAGGGGAAGATTGAGATAGACATCATCGTCCTTAAAAGAATGAATGAAAAACTCAGCGATACTGTCATCATTCAATAATTTATCCGTGTTGTTTTTGATGTGATCTTTTCTGAAAATCGTCGGACTTAATATCGGGATGTTGGGTTTTGATGTTTTCAAAGGTTTATGAGATAACACTGGTAGTAGATTTTTAATGAGTTTCCGTAGCGAATTATTATAGCATCGACATGGATTAATATTAAGCATAAAATTACGGACTTTAATAATAAATTGCGCCATTGTGATTTTGCTCCGTCCGTATTTTTTTTGTTTCATTTCATTTGAATGATACACTATTTATGGAGGATATAATATTTATATTTGAAACTGAATAGTCATTCTAACCCATAGCCTTTGTTCGATAGAAAATCTTTAGTAGAACCTTTGGATAGCAGTCCTGATTGGGATGTTATTATTATAGGTGGCGGGGCAACGGGTCTCGGGGTTGCGTTGGACAGTGTCACCAGAGGTTACAAGACCCTGCTTTTGGAACAATCTGATTTTGCAAAGGGAACTTCTAGTAGAAGCACAAAATTGGTGCATGGCGGTGTACGTTATTTGGCGCAAGGTAATATTGACTTGGTTCAGGAAGCCTTATACGAGCGAGGACTGATGTTGAAAAACGCATCACATTTGGTGAAGAATCAATCGTTTATTATTCCTAATTATAAATGGTGGGATACTATAATTTACACTGTGGGATTGAAAATTTACGATTTTTTGGCAGGAAAATTAAGCTTTGGCAAGTCTACCAGAATTTCAAAAAAGGATACCTCACGCCGACTTTCAACCATCAAAACAGAACATCTTAAAGGAGGTGTGGTTTATCATGATGGGCAATTTGATGATGCCCGATTGGCAGTCAATATTGCTCAGACTGCAATTGAACAGGGGGCATCGGTATTGAATCACTTTAAGGTAGTTCGATTGCAAAAGGATGCCGACGGGAAAGTCAATGGTGTTACAGCTCTTGATCAGGAATCAGATAAAGAATATAATTTCAATGCTAAAGTAGTGATCAACGCAACTGGCGTATTTACCGATGAGATCTTGCAAATGGATATTGCTGATGCCAAAAATACAGTAAGACCTAGTCAAGGCATCCACTTGGTGCTGGACAGCTCCTTTCTGCCAGGCAATGATGCTATCATGATTCCTAAAACAGCTGATGGGAGAGTACTTTTTTTGGTGCCTTGGCATCATAGAGTGGTGGTTGGTACTACCGATACGCTGCTCGATAGCCATAGCTTGGAACCTAAACCTCTTGAAGAGGAGATTGACTTTATTTTGGAAACTGCCAACGCCTATTTGAATAAACACGTGTCCAGGGCTAATGTGTTGAGCATCTTTGCAGGATTAAGACCGCTGGCTGCACCAAAAGATCCTTCAGAAAAAACCAAGGAAATTTCGAGAAGTCATAAAATAATAGTGTCAGCTTCTGATTTAATTACCATTACTGGAGGTAAATGGACGACCTATAGAAGGATGGCCCAGGACACTATTAACAAGGTGATTTCTTTAGGTAAGTTGCCGCGTCGGGAATGTCAAACAAAGCATTTGAGTATCCATGGCGCCGACGGTTCCGCAGAAGATTCCGACCACCTATACATTTATGGAACAGATCAAAAAGCTATTGAACAACTAATCAAAGAGTCGCCAGGACTCGGTGAAAAATTACATCCAAGATTGGAGTTTTTAAAAGCCGAAGTGGTCTGGGCTGTAAAAAACGAAATGGCCTTAACGGTAGAAGATGTCTTGGCAAGACGTGTGCGCATCCTGTTTTTGGATGCGAAAGCTTCTCAAGACGTCGCACCAGAAGTTGCTGAGATATTGGCACAGTATTTAGATAAGGACGAGGTTTGGATACAATCACAGATTGAGGAGTTTACCCAATTGGCAGATCAATATATTGTATAAGTGAGCCAATCTTAGGTACCAGTTTTCCGAGTCATTAGTTCTATCACTATTCATTATGAAATAGTACTGAAAATCGATTGGTTTTTATCGGAAAGGCACATCATTTTTAAGAACTATGCTTAGTCTTAATTAAAGTATTCGTACAGTAACAACGTTTTTTTGCTGGAAAATGCGTTGGATCAATTAAAAGAAGATGGTTCCCCGATTTTCGTTTGTTATAATAATCTCTAGTAATTAGTGCCGAATTATTTTAAAATACTGTATTTTAAAAACAAATTTACAAACTAGGGCATATCTTCGGCTTAATATCGAAGACAGTTTTTAAGCTGACATCTTGGTTTGACATTTTTTAAAAATTCACAATATGCGTTATGTTTTTATAATTTTAACCGTCATTTCACTGCATGCATGCAAATCGACCGAATTACCGGTTGCTGTAACGTTTTCAGAAAATCCTGTGATTGCCCACAGAGGTGCTTGGAAGGCGCAAAACCTTCCCCAAAACTCTATTGCATCGTTAAAACATGCCATAGAATTGGGGTGTGCTGGTTCAGAATTTGACGTACGTATGACTTCGGACAACGTGTTGGTCGTTAATCATGATCCTGACCACAAAGGTTTGTTTATTGAGGAGACCACCTATTCAGAATTGTCAAAACACAAATTGTCCAATGGTGAGGTCTTACCAACCTTAAGAGATTATCTGCTTGCAGGCATGGACAACAATTATCGCACAGGCTTAGTTTGCGAAATCAAACCTTCCAAAACAGAAGGTCGGAATGAGCTCATGGCAGAAAAAGTATTGGATTTGGTGAATGAGTTGAACGCTGAAAAGTATATCTCCTATTATATCAGTTTTAGTTATGAGCTTTTAAAAAAGATCATAGAAATAGATCCGAATGCCAAAACACAGTTTTTGGACGGGTCCAAGTCTCCTGAAATCCTAAATAACGATGGCATAACAGGATTGGATTATGCAACTGGTGTCTATAAACGAAATCCCGAATGGATAGAAAGTGCAAAGAAACATAATCTAAAATTAAATGCTTGGACTGTCAATAAATCCCAAGATATCGATATGTTTTTGACTCATGATTTTGATTATATCACCACGGATATGCCAGAACTGGTGTTTGAACGCATGCAAAATCGGATTCAAAAGAAACCAGAAAACGAACTCAAGGTCATGACCTATAATGTGCGCCTTGATATTGCATCAGACGAAGAAAATGCGTGGCCCAATAGAAAGGACTTTCTAACTTCTCAGGTCCTGTTTTTGGAACCCGACATTCTTGGGGTTCAGGAAGCAAAGCCGAATCAGGTAGAGGACTTAAAAGCATCTTTAAAGAATTACAAGTTTTTTGGTAAAGGTCGTGATGGCGGACAGAAAGGTGAGCATGCGGGAATTTATTTTAATACCAAGAATTTAAGTGTTGAGCAAGAACATACATTTTGGCTTTCTGAAACTCCGGAAGTTGTCTCCAAGGGTTGGGATGCTGCCTATCCAAGGGTTTGCACGTATGGATTATTTACATTGAAGCAAACCAAACAGAAAATATGGGTATTCAACACCCATTTGGATCATATTGGTAAGGTGGCCCAAAAAGATGGCATGCTGCTTATTTTGGATAAGATTAAAGCGGTGAACACCACAAATTATCCGGTGATCATTATGGGCGATTTTAATGTAGAACCAGATTCAGAAGTCATAAAAATTTTAAAAACCCAACTTTCAGACTCTCGAGAAAAAGCTGAGGTTGTTTTTGGACCCGAAGGTACGTTCAATGCGTTTAAATATGATGAGCCTGTAACCAGAAGAATTGATTATATCATAGTTTCTAATGGGATTAAGGTTGAAAAATATGCGACGCTTTCAAGTTCAATTGATCTGAGATTTCCTTCGGATCATTTTCCGGTTTTTGTCACGGTCATAGTTGAATAAGGGAAGTGAACCAATGAAATTTCCATGGTTGTTTTCAAACGGTTGCGGAAGGTCAGCCTTAAAAAATTAATTCATCATTGATATACTTGAAAATCTCATTACCTTAGTTAAAATGTTGAAACGCGCAGAATCATTCTGCTGTTCATGGTAAAGAAATGTTTATGATTGGAATTGTGGGAGGTGTTGGACCTTATGCAGGAATTGATTTATTAAAGAATATTTTCGATAACACATTGGCCAAAAGGGATCAGGACCATTTGGATGCATTGTTGTTTTCTTTACCGTCCAAGATCAAGGATAGAACAGAATACCTCTTAGGAGAAGTCGATGAAAACCCTGGCTACTCTATTGCAAAAATAATTTCAGACTTAGAGAAATCGGGCGCTACAGTCGTTGGTATACCTTGTAATACTGCACATTCACCTGAGATTTTTTCTTTGGTTATGGACGAATTGCACAAGCAGGGGAGTCACATTGAGCTACTACATATGATCAATGAAACGATCGATTTTATTAAAGTGAATTATCCGCATGTTTCTAAAATAGGCGTGCTTTCTACAACGGGGACCTATAAGCAAAAAATTTATTCAAATGCCCTAAAACATAATGGTTTTGAGGCTGTTGTACCTACTTTGGATCTACAGGAAAGATGTGTTCATCCAGCAATTTACCATCCAGAATATGGAATAAAATCAAAGTCGAATCCTTTTCATCCAGATGCAAAAAACAATTTAGAGATTGCCATTGATTATCTTAAAGAAAACGGTGCAGAAGCTGTGATTTTAGGATGCACTGAAATACCTTTGGTAATCACTACCAAGGAAGTCAATGGTATGATTGCAATCAATCCTACCAACGTATTGGCAAGAAAATTAATTCATAAAATAAATCCAGCAAAACTAAAACCTTATAACTGATGACAAGAATTATATTGGTATTCATTCTAATGGTTAGCATACCCTTCCAAAATAGTGCTCAAGAACGACAACGAGCGCGTGATTTGGGCGTTAAACCAGGAATTCTGACTCCTGGAAAATACAATGCCATTACTGATGTAGCTGGTGTTTCTGTAGGCCAAAAGACCTTGAATATAGGCGATTCCATTCGTACGGGGGTAACCGTTATTTTACCACATCAAGGCAATCTATTTAAAGAGAAAGTCCCTGCCGGTATTTTTGTAGGCAATGGCTTTGGGAAGTCAATTGGAACCACACAAATTGAGGAGTTGGGAAATATTGAATCACCGATAGCCTTAACGAACACATTGAACGCTTTTTTGGTAGCGAATGCACTTGTTGATTACACATTGAGCATTCCGGAAAACTCGGGAATTAGGTCGGTCAATCCCATTGTTGGAGAAACCAATGATGGTTGGTTGAATGATATTAGAGGGCGCCATGTACAAACTTCTGACGTTATGGAGGCCATCAATATTGCTACAACTAAAGAAGTGCTTGAAGGTAATGTAGGAGCTGGGACGGGTACAAATACGCTTGGTTTTAAGGGAGGCATTGGAACGTCTTCACGTGTACTTCCCAAAGCTAAAGGTGGATATACCGTAGGGGTATTGGTACAGACAAATTTTGGTGGCATTTTGCGAATTAACGGAGCGCCTGTAGGTAAAGAGTTGAACAATTATTACATGGCCAACGACGTCCCGTATCAAGTTGATGGCTCGTGCATGATAATTATTGCCACAGACGCCCCGCTTTCAAGTAGAAACTTACAACGCCTGGCGCGACGTTCATTTTTAGCTTTTGGGGCAGTAGGTTCCTTCTCGTCAAATGGAAGTGGCGATTACAGCATTGCTTTTAGTACCCATAAAGATGTTAGAGTTCCACATGATCCTGAAGCAATTGAACAAAACAGTCCCGAAGTCCTAAATGACTTTATGTCTCCTTTGTTTTTGGCTGTCTTTGAAGCTACCGAAGAAGCCATTTATAATTCCATGTTTAAGGCTGAGGACATTGTTGGGCAAAAAGGAAGGAAAATGAAAGCACTGCCCATAAAGGAAACCTTGGAGATCTTGGATAAATACAAGGCTCGTGAAAACTAACCGGATATAATACCAATTTATTTTTTAATGTCGTGTTTGCTTCCGTGAGGTATAATGCCGATACAGATATGGTGTCAAGTCTGTTGACGATTAATTCTATGGGTGATTTAAGACTTCTCCAGTAGTTGCCGTCCTCTTTCATAAAACTTTTTCTTTTGGAATTCAGGGACGAGAAGACCCCCAGTGGCCCAAACAATATGCGTCGCGTTTTTCAGCTTGAGCTGATATGTTTTTGCGTAATCTGTTTTTTGTAACCGTTGAGGTCCGATTAAACCTGCTGTAGCAGAAGGCTCGAGAAAGATGTTTTCGGTATCTTTTAATTGGGTTAAAAGTTTAAACAATTCGTCATCTTCTACCGTGAAAATACCGCTGACTAAAGATTTACTGATTTCTGTGGCAAAATGTGAAGGTCGGCCCACAGCCAAACCATCCGCATCAGTTGTATTGTCAAGCCCAATATCTTGTACACTGATACGGCTCATTTCACCGGTAACCAATCCTGTCAAGACCGCTGGCGAATGCGTAGGTTCAACAAAGAAGCAATGCACATGATCGCCATGAATTTGCTTTAATCCAAAAGCGGTACCGCCTGGAGAGCCACCAACGCCACATGGAGAATAGACCAGTAATGGATGATCTGCATCAACCTTAATATTCTGCGATCTTAATTGTTCCGCTATCCGAAGCGCACCTACGGTATAACCAAGAAATAAATCGTGTGAATCTTCATCATCAACAAAATGGGCATTCGGATCTGACTTTGTTTTTTCTCGTCCCACAGAAATAGCCTCGCTAAAATCGCCATCGAACTCGACCACGGTCACTCCAGCCTTACGTAACAACTCTTTTTTCCACTGTTTGGCATCGGCAGACATATATACTGTCACTTGAAAACCCAATTTCGCACTGATAATACCAATACTGAGTCCGAGGTTGCCAGTTGACGCAACACCAATCTGACGTTTGCTGAAAAATTCCTGGAATTTAGGAGCGGTCAAAATACTGTAATTGTCCTCTTTTTTCAATAGGCCCGATTCAAGAGCTAATGTTTCTGCGTAGGTCATGATTTCAAAAAATCCGCCACGAGCTTTGATAGACCCGCAAATAGGTAGTGCATTGTCACATTTTAAAAACAGTCGCCCCTTAATATCTTCTTTGTTATCATTTAAAAGCGATTTCATATTTGGGATTTCAAGGAGAGGAGATTCTAAAATTCCGCGACTTTCTTCCGTTTCGGGAAAAGCTTTTACGAAAAATGGTGCAAAACGCGTCCATAATTGCTCGGCTGCTCTCATATCTTCTAGGTTTATGGAAAATTTGGGAGCATCCTGCACAGACTGTAACTCAGGGTTCAGCCAAGACACGGGTTTAGCTTTTATGATCTCCTGTAGAATGGGAGCGACTTCCACAAAGGATTCTATTTTCTTTTTTGAATACATGATCAACATTATTTAGGCTGACAAGACTTGTCAAATGTGAAAAATTAATAGCTAAGGCTGTTACATACATTTCAAACACATATTCACTAAAGATATATTCGGTTTAGTCCTTTTTCTTAAAATCTAAATCTTGAAAATCATAACTAAAATCAGTCAATGGCGAAATTGGGCTCATTTTAAACCCATTCGCTTTGCCTTCGGTGTCCAAACTGAAATTCACAAAAGCATCAGCTTTAAGCGATGCGTCATTCCAACGTACCACATAAGTCGTACCCTTATAAAAAGTCATTGTTCCAGTTAAATCCGAGGATTTCAAAGATTTGAAATGAAGGCGGCCATTTTGATTGGTGATGGCTACCTTACCAAACCAATTGTCTATGTAAGTTCCTGTATAATCTGTAGGATTGGGTTTTTGAGATTTACTTTTAAGCTGCGCGTCAATACTTTTTTCTAAAGCAGCAATGATACTATCTTCTTTTTTTTCGCCCGCCAATCGCCGTTCGTTGTACTCATCTATTCTGTCTTTATTTTTGATGCCAAAATAGGCGTCCTTGATGGAATTTGTAACAGAGTTAAACGCCGCACCGCTCTGTTGATTGGTGAGCACAATAATTCCCAAATCCATTTCTGGAATAAGTGTCACCTGACTCACAATTCCGATCAAGCCACCAGTGTGGGTCACTTGAAAATGGCCGTTGACATCACTCAAAAACCATCCCAGGCCATAAGCTAAGAAATGCGTATTGTACGGACCTTTCCCGGTTTTTATAAGTGTTTGTGGGGTCCACATTTCGTTGAGGGTTTTAGTACTGAAAAGACTATCCTTTAGTTTTTCGCCGTATTTGCCTTCGTTTAATAATGCTTGTACCCAAGTGGTCATATCGTTGATAGACGCAAAAATCCCTGCCGCGGGAGTAGAGATTTGAGTGAAAGAATCTCCAGTCAATTCCAATTTCCCATTTACAGGTGCGTGGCCGTCAATTCTATTATTGTCTGCTTTTATTTCAGCTAATGAAAGTAATGAACGATCCATTTTTAATGGTTTAAAAAAGTTTTCTAAGATATAATCGTCAAATGACTTTTCTGAAATCCTTGAAACGACTTCGCCCGCCACAATATAGAGCAAGTTGTCATAATCAAACTTACTTCTGAAAGAGGATACTGGTTTTAGATATCTAAGATTATGGATCATTTCATCTTTAGTAGTGGTATTGGAGGCGGGAAAAACCATCAAATCTCCAGCGCCAAGACCCAAGCCGCTACGATGGGTGACGAGGTCACGAACCGTGAATTCTCGCGTCACGTAAGCGTCGTAAAGTTGAAATTCCGGGATGACGTCTATGACTTTCGTATCCCATGTAAGTTTGCCTTGGTCTACAAGTTGCCCCATAGCTGCTGTTGTAAATGCTTTGGTGTTTGAAGCCACACCAAAAAGTGTGTTCTCATTGACTTCTGCATTTGTTTTTAACGAGCTTACACCATAAGTGTTTTTATGATAAGTTTTACCATCCTTCAAAACGGCAACAGCCATTCCGGGAACATCAAATGTGGTCATCGTTTTTTGGACTAAACTGTCAATCTGTGCACCGCTCAAGACCTGAGCGTTTATGGAAAAATTGACCAAAAGGAAAAGCGCCGCGAGGCATATACTTTTATAGATAAGTGACTTCATGAAATTTATTTTAATAAAGAGAGATTAAAGGTATTAATTTTTTAGCTTTAAAATTATTGCTGATCGATTAAAACGCGTTGTATTTCGCATCACGTTACCTAAATAAAGTGTTTTAATGGTTAAGTTTTTTAATATCCTTCTTTTCTTGTTTACAAGAAGCGTTAATACAACATAAATTTTAAAGTGTTTTTTTAGAATATTTCGAAAGCAGTTTGGTAGGTCACCACGGTATCATTCTTTATGAAATTTAAACTTTGGTTTTGATAGGTTATTTCAGAAGAGAATTGATGATTTTCATATTTGGCCGTTTTAAAAGTGAAGTCGTGAATGTCCAATTGCGGACTGTCAATTTCAAGTTGTGCTGAGTTCAATAAACCAACCGTTTTTTGCATCACATAAATCCCTTTTGCTAACTCTTCCGAAAGGAAACTCACTGTTGGCTCTAAATTGAATAATGGATACAAAACCAATTCATTGAACAATTCATGGGATGGAATTTTTAAAACTTTCCGACGGTCAAACCAAATTTCTATTTGGCTTTTAGGAGTGTTGAGCATTCCGGAAATGAGATTGGCGTTAATATCTTCCAGTTGATTTACTTTCTTGTCTTTAAGACTATAATAGAAAAAAGGATCTAAAATTAAATCAGGGACGGTGCGATTCTTTTTAGCGGCAATTGTTTTCCAATGCTGATAGGTGTCTGAATCTAAATGCAATCGCCTTATTTCTATGCCTTCACCGAACGTATTAATCTTTATTTTAGGCATTGGAGTATAGTTTCAAATGACTTTATTACGAAAAATGATTTCCTAATTAAATGATTTCGCATGTCATGTCACCCAGATCCAATTCGCCATTCCAGTTTACCAAAAATGAAGTTTCGGCTGGGAATGCTTCCTCTAAGATTATCGAAAAGCCAGAGAATGTGCCATGCTCTAAATTATTTTTACTTCGATCCTGTGATTTTACAATTAGTTTTGCATGTCGTTCATCGGTAAGTTGGATGCAAATTTGTTTCATGGTTTTAAAGTTGGTTTGGTATTCATCTGTTTTTCGAAGATATGCAAAACTATTAGGATTCAAAGTTTATAAATCTATAATTGTGTTGATTCCTTATTGGGTACATTTTTAGGATGTTTTTTAAGTAGTGTCCTGTGAAAAAATAAAAATTCAATCAACCATTTTATAGAACGGGACGTTACGAGGTTTTCAAAATAACCGCTTGTTTTCAAAAATTATTTATAGGAGAGTGCTTGGGCAATTTTAAATTAAACAAGTGTTTTAATCAAATCCCGATTGTTCAAGGGAACACAAATTATTTAGTGTATTTTTCTATTCTTTATCGGACAATAATGGAAGTTCTTTTCTGTGGTAGGGATTATAAGTGGCTGATTTCAATTTTTCTGAACTCCATTTCGGCACCTTCTGCCTGGAGTGCAATTTGACCTCTATCGGTGGTTGCATTGAAACCTTCATTCACCAGATCTCCATTGACCCAAACCTTAATGGTATCACCGCGACATTCAATAACCATGGTATTCCATTGTCCCAAAGGGGATTCAGAGCCAGTGGTCAAATTTTGGACTCTTCGTTCCTTACCATCGGTGGTACCCCAGTTTTCTTTTGGACCACGTCGTTTTTCCATATTCGGGACTTCAATATCCTCTACGATACACCAAAAATCCCCGGCATTTTTATGCTCCATTTGCACTTCGATTGATTTTGGAAACATGCCGTACAGCGCTCTTGGATTGGAAGTATGGACCAAAACACCGCCATTGCCTGGTTGACTCGGAAATCGGTAATCAATTTCCAGTTTATAGTCCTGATAAATACGGTCTGTGATGAGGTGCCCGCGTGGTTCACAGAGAGTGACGAGCATGTTGTCGCGAACAATAAAGGGACTTTTTGCATAAGCGTCGTTGTCCATGTCGGGAACATCAACGTGCCATCCCGTAAGGTCTTTTCCGTTGAATAAGCTACATGGCACTCTTTCTTTGTTTAGATCGGAAACTTGACCGGATAGCAGCAAAAACGAGAAAATAAAAAATGGAATAAGTGTTCGCATTGAGACTGGTTTTTCAATTCAACCACAAGATAAGATTATTAGTTGATGATTATCTTTTGCCATAATCTGTAATTATAAATAAAAACATTCTAAACCTCTAAATCATCTAAATCATCAATTGAAATAACACCCCAACCTTGGGTATGGATGAACACCCAGATCACATCTTTTTTGACCTTAAAATGACTAATGATAAAATTTTCAACATTCCCCATGATTGAAATGTTTTTTGTGGCTTTGAGATCTGACGCCAACTTCGTGTTGATAAGCTCAATTTTCTCCTGTAATAAGGGCATTAAATCAATGCTTAAGGTATTGATGATTCTTTTGTAAATAAACGTGTTGAGGACAGATTTTAGAAGGGTGTTCGCAATCCAACTTTCACCGCTACTGTTAATGTTGTAAGCTTCAACATATAATTTTTGGGTCTCGATGTCCAGTCTTAATTCCGCCAGAATCGACACTTCAATTTCTTTCTTGTGGAATAGAAGAGTGAGGGTTTTTAGTTTGAGCCTTAATTGTAGATTATACGGTTCGGTTTGACTTTCGGTTAGATCAAGATCCAGTATTATAAAGTATTGAGATGCTTTTCCTTTAGCGTCGTTTTTACTGATAATGGTACCGCTGAATCTTTTTTTCAGAAAGGCTTCAATGACATCAAAGCCAATTCGTACCGGCAATGTTACTGAAATATCTTGATCGGATGTTGATAGATTGGAGTTCATAGATACTGAATTGTGAGCATATTCGTAATTTAAGATAAATTTTGAAGGAATTATATCTTATAACGATTTTAAATGTGCGCTAAAAGATTGATGGGGTTTTGATGCGTAGAGATTAACTCCGATGTTCACTATCACTCCAATCCTGCAACTACAACTGGCTGTCCTTGCAGTCCAGGTGCTTTAAAACAACAAAATCCGTTCAAGCGAGCTTGACGGATTTCTTATGTTTTAAATCGTAACGAAGTTACGCATAATTGTGGAGTCGGAGACTATACTTTAGTCTATAGTTGGTTATTTAGATTTATTTATTATGTTGCTATAGGACAGTGGTTTACGGCTGTTTTTTATGTCTTATTATAAAATTTAGTAGTAATGAGATATAACAAAATTGTCAACCATTTTGTCAACGCATCATTTTAACTAAATCTTTTCAAAAATTATGAAGTATTCTTTTTACCTACGTAAACCAAAATCTGAAAGCGAAACTTTAATTTTATTTTCATGTTATTTCAATGAAGAAAAAAAGAAGTTCGTGTATTCTACAAAAAAGACAATTCTACCTGAGCATTGGGATTCTAAAAATAAAACCCCTAATAATAAAGGGAAGTTGGTTTCTGATCATCAAACTCAAATTACAAAACGGTTACATGAGTTTGCTACAGAATTCCAAAAAATCAAATCGCGTTCGGAATTAGGGGAGCAAACTTTTAATAGCATTATCCTAAAAGAGCATTTTGATCAAGTTTTTGAAAGGGTCACCAAAGTAAGCTCCTTTTTTGACGTTTATGACAGTTTTACGGAGGAGAAAATTAAACTCAAAGAGTGGTCGAAATCTACCATCAAACGTTATAAGAACATTAAAAACCTATTGGAGGAGTTCGAGATTGTCAAAAACTATAAATTGACTTTTGGAAAAGTGAATAAAAAATTCTTTACAGAGTTCACAGATTTTTGTTATGAACACAAAGATCATTATACTAATACATTCAGTCGGAATGTCGGGTTATTCAAAACCTTTATGTTCTGGTCAGTTAAGAATGGATATGCTTTTAATTCCGATTTTATGGATTTCAAAAAGCCACAGCGTGTATTAACACGTCAAGAGGCTCTAACCATGGAGCAGGTGAAAGCATTATATGAATTTAAGTGTGCAACAGAATCTCATACAAAGGCGAAGGATGTTTTTGTTTTTCAATGCCTTACCGGTTTGAGGTATGGCGATTTAATGCTCGTCAATAAACGTATCGTTACAGCTGATGGTTGTTTGTTTCTGAAAGAAGGAAAGGATCATACAAAACCAGATAGAGAAATTCCATTATATAGAATAGCCATGGAAATTCTACAGAAGTACGATTATGACTTACCATTAAGTACAAATCAAGAACAGAACAGAGCAATCAAGAAGATATTAAGAACGATGGGTTATGTACATGAAGTAGAGTATTCACGTACAAAAGGAGTAGAACAAGAAAGGTTTGTAGAGCCGTTCTGTGATCGTATCACAACCCATACTGCTCGTAGAACCTTTGTGACGATCCTTAGGAATGCTGGACTTGCCGATAAAGTTATCATGAGTGTGACAGGACATAGAGATATTAAAACGTTCAATATGTACCACCAAGTGAGTTCCATGGCAACCGTTAATGCGATAAACAGGATTTTTAGTGCTATTTGAAATTTATATGTAATTGCATATAGTTATTTATTTTTGATAGAAATTGTATGTTAATGCATATAGTTTTGTAAATATACGTAAAGACATACAATGGAAGAATTGGCGGAATTTGTAAAGAAACGACGGAAAGAAGTTAATCTCACTCAAGAAGAGTTTGCCGATAGAGCAGGAGTGGCATTGACCGTCATCCGGAAAATAGAACAGAACAAAACAAATTTGAATCTTGAAAAAGTAAATCAAGTTTTAAAAATGTTCGGGCATCAATTGGTGCCTGTTAGGATTAAAGATACTAAGGAAGGTCTAGGATAAAATTCTATATTACAGATTGGAAAAATGTTAATATCTTGTTGCTTACTTTGAACATTAAATTTATACTATTTCTTTAAAAGAGTTAAATTTGTCCAAAAAATAAACCTACAGGTTGATTTAATGAAAATAATTGATACATTTGCAATAGTAAAAGAGAGTTTATATTCAGTTCAATACGATACTGAAGCGTTAAATGAATTTGCTAAATGTTTTGAATTATGGAATGATCCTATTTATTTAAGAGAGTTTTTCGAACAGCACAAGGAAGATTTAGACAATAAGTTTTGGAATGGCATATCAATTGAACAAGCTATTATAAAAACAAGAGAAGACGCAAGACTTTTCGAAGAAGAAATATTATACATAGCCGAATCTGGAAAAACTGAAAGACTTGAAACATTATCTACATTATTTGAACCCTTATCACAAAGAGTTATCGGCGAGAATCTCGAACGAGACAAAGCCAAAGGAATGAACAGGCCTAGCTGGCTTCGTATCTATGCAATAAGAATAGAAGCCAACTTATTTGTTGTTTGCGGTGGAGCAATTAAACTTACACCTACAATGAATACAAGAGATCATTTAATTTTGGAATTAGATAAACTGAAATTCACTCGAAATTACCTACAAGAGGAAGATGATGACAACTTAGAATTCTTTGAGTTAAATTAAAAAAAGACCAATACATACCGATGAGTATTAACAACATAAAAAGCAGACTTAAAAATTCTTCAAAACAAGATAATACTTGGATTGAAAGAGCGAAATATCGTAAAGAAAATAAAGCTTGGCTTGATATTTCTTTTGCTATTGCTGTAAAAATAATGTCTGCAATTAAAGCAAACAAGACCTCTAATATTTTTCCGAAAACTCAAAAGGAATTAGCGGAAGCAATGAATTGTTCACCACAATACGTTAATAAATTATTGAAAGGAACTGAGAACCTTCAATTAGAAACCATTGTTAAAATTGAACAGATCTTAAATGTTCATTTAATTGAAGTGCCTGAATTTCAAACAACAATTCAAGTTCAAGTTGAGCAATATAGCAGTTACACTAAACCTGATGAATTAGTAAGTGTTGCGTCCAGTCTTTCAAATTATGATGAATTATTTAGTTCATTTTCTTATGAAAGTGGACCGGATAACTGTCTTAAATTAGTTGCATAATGACTGAAGAGAAAAATAAAATTGGTTTTGCTTTAAAAAAAATAACTACAGAACAGTTTGCTATTATTGAATCTTCTTATAAAGAAGGTGATTTAGTAGATTTAAAGGCTGGATTACGGTTTGGGATGAATTATGAGAATAAGATAATCTCTGTAATATTTTCAACAAGTCTCATTCAAGAAAAATCACCTTTTTTATTAATAGAGGTTGGTTGTCACTTCAATATAACAGCAGAAGCTTGGGGTAGTTTTTATAACGAATCTAAAACTGAATTAGTAGTTCCTAAAGGATTTATTGGTCATTTAGTCATGTTAACTATTGGAACTACAAGAGGCGTTTTGCATAGCAAAACGGAAAACACTCCGTTTAATAGTTTTTTACTTCCAACATTGAATGTTAATGAATTAGTCAAAAAAGATGTTGTGTTTAAAGTAGAAGGCATCGAGGAAAAAGGTTGATTTTATTAAATATAGTTTATCAAAACTATCTTTATAGTAAACTGTTTTTAAATCAGAAGCCCTAGGCGATAGCCCAGGGCTTTTTAATTTAATTTGGTATTTACGTATTTCAAAATCTCTGGTCTAAAGTAATCACTTGAAAAACCAGAGCTTGGATGCTTAATGCAGAACATTAGTGGTCTATATTCTAACTTTAATCTATGTATATTATGATTTTTATTAAAAGTAGTTTTTTCGTGAATTTCAAAATCAAATTTTCTCCAAATATTTTCCCAAAGCGTATACCCTAAAACAACAATAATTTCTGGCTTTAAGAAATCTAAAGTTTTTTTTGCTGCTGGAAAAGATAAATCCCAATCGTCTTTTTTTGGTCGCTCTCGTGGTTTTTCTCCTACTGAACCTTGTACATAATTGAAATATGCCACAGAATGCCAAAAGTCTATTTTGTTTTCGTTAGTCGCTGGCTTTTCATTGAATGCGTTGAAAATATTAGTGTGAAATGCCTTTTTGTAAAACTTACCTTCTTCTCCATTTGCTTCTCCAATTTTCTCTTGGATTGATAATCTTGTCAGATTTTCGTTGAACCAAGCATCTTTGTCAGTTCCATAATGTGACTCTCCAAGAATGAGTATCTTTTTATTAAATATTCCACCATTCTCATAATTGTTTCCTATCCAAGGAAACCAAGTTAATCCATTATCCTTAAAGTCTTTTTTTTGGGAATCTGTCATTAGTTTATCTGCTCAAGTTCAAGATATGAAGAGGATAGCCTTCCAGCTCTTTTAATATCTACGCCATAAATTCTCATAAAAGCATCAACAACTTCTTTTCCACCGTTCGTCGATATTGGGTTATATGCAGTTCTGGTGGCAACTTGAACAGACATTCCTTTCTCTAATCTAATTCCATTTGTCGTAGAAGAACTTTTAACTGTAATTTTGTATAAAGCCATAATTAATTGATTGTTTCTTGGTTTGTTTTAATTATTGTTAACGTCTCGTATATGAAAAGTAGCGCTGAAAATAAGCGATAAATTTCGGATTATACACAAGCCAAATTTTTAAATTTTATTAATTATTTTATTTTTTGGAATTTGTCAAATTTAAAAATTTGGCGACTTCCTAAAAATGCCCAAGCCTTCGTGTTAGCAAGGACTTGCGCTATTTTTTATATACATTGTTAGCACCAGTTTTTATTCCACTTTGCGAATCGTTCGTCAATTACTTTAGCTAATTTATGATAGTTTTCCCAATTGTTTTGAACTCTAAAAATATCAGGGTCATTCGAAGCTAAAGTCAGTTCATAGTCATTTACATATTTTCCATTTTCAAAATCAAAATAATCGTTTGTGAAATTATAACCAACTTTATTCAAGAGTTCTCCAATTAATACTCCGTCCCAATTCATATACAACTCGGAAGGTAACATTTTTTCATTTTTAGTCAGTTCAATTTCTTCGCGATTTTCTTCCATAAAGAATTCGCTATACAAATCATTTTTTATTATCCACGCAAAAAATAATCCAGTATGAATATATGCTTGTTCCTCATCAAGTCCCGCCTCAGATATTGTTTCAAAATGATATTTCGCTTTATCAAACACAAAACTTTCGTCAACTTCTTTTAATTCAGTCTTTTTTTTCTTAAATAATCCTCCGAACATATTTTTTTTCAAATTGGTGCTAACTTGTTTATACCAGCACCAAACCTACCGGTAAGACCTCTTTGATAGTGTATCAATAGTTTTAATGCCCTTAATTGAGTTAGCAATATAAATCTAATTTTAAATTTTTTTATAGTTTGATTAACCTTAATCCATTTTTGGAATGAAAACCTAAAAGAAATAGCTTGATTGATTTTTGGCTAACCTGAATACGTATTCGTCTTTATAATTACTTACATTAAATACTCATATCTTCGGAGAGGTTTGTACAATTATTTTTTATTTCCCCGCAAAAAACGCCGCCAAGTTCTCACTCTGTGCTAACACCTTATCAGCTTCCAATTTTGCTAAATCTGGTGGATAGCCGTAACGCATTAAAATCTTTTTAACGGTGAGCCTTAATTTGGCGCGAACGTCATCTCTGTTTTGCCAATCTACCGTGGCATTGTTTCTGACGACATCAACGATGGTATGAATGAGTTCTCTCATCTTTTCATCGTCCAGCATTTTCGTGGAGTCGTTTTGAGACAGCACGGTGTAAAAGGCGTATTCTTCAGGAGTCAAATTGAGATCTACGCTCTTTTGATCTTCCAAACGCATTTCTTTAGCCATTTCAGAAAGCTCTGCGAGGACTTGTGCTGAATCTATTTGATTGTTGTGGTATCTTTTAACGATAGATTCTAACATCTCTGAAAAACGCTTCCCTTGTGCAATGTTCTTGACTTTACGTATCCTTACTTCATCGCTCAATAACTTTTTAAGCAATTCGTAAGCAACGTTTTTTTGTTGCATGTTTTTTACTTCCAATAAAAACTCATCTGAAAGAATGCTTACCGACGGACTTTCTATTCCTGCGGCTTGAAATATATCAATGATGCCATCACTGCCCAACTTATCGTCAATAA
Source organism: Gelidibacter pelagius (assembly GCF_017581925.1). Taxonomy (GTDB): domain Bacteria; phylum Bacteroidota; class Bacteroidia; order Flavobacteriales; family Flavobacteriaceae; genus Gelidibacter; species Gelidibacter pelagius. The sequence continues at coordinate 135,157 of NZ_JAGEVG010000004.1, forward strand.
TCTGTTTGATGGCGGTTTCAACTTCGTAATCTGAAATAACGGTATTTCCAGAAAATTTATTGATTCGGCTTTTAATGGCTTGGAAAAAAGCCACATCATCTTTGATTTTATTGGCTTCTGCACTGGGAACAGACATAGCATACAATTTAGACAATAGCGTCACTTCTTTTAAGAAACGATCTTTAAGTTTTGGCGTTGCTAAAATAAAGTTCTGCGCTCCTAAAATAATTTGTAAACGCCTGGAAACTTCTGATGTGAAATAACTCCGATAATCAAAACCTGGAAACATTTGATCCACCACTTCATATTTCTCAAGCATGCCTGCAATCGCTTCTCTAATATCAACAACAGGACTGCCTTCGCCACCGCTTTGTAAATAAACCGCCATGGCATTACGCAAATCTTGACCTATTCCAATATAGTCGACAATTAAACCGCCGGGCTTATCGCCGTAAACACGGTTCACTCTTGCAATGGCTTGCATTAAGTTGGCTCCTTGCATTTTTTTATCCACGTATAAGGTGTGCAAACTTGGCGCATCAAAACCTGTGAGCCACATATCACGGACAATGACCAATTGTAACGGATCGTTTTTGTCTTTCATTCGCAAAGCCAATTCCTTGCGTTGTCTTTTGGTGGTGTGGTGTGGTTGAAATATTGGAAGATCATCAGACGAACTAGTCATGACTACTTTTATATTTCCTTGGGTTAAATCCTCGTTATGCCATTCAGGGCGAAGTGCAACGATTTCATTATAAAGCAAAACACAAATTCTGCGTGTCATGCCCACAATCATAGCCTTGCCCACAAACACTTCTTGCCGTGCTTCAAAATGTGCTACTAAATCTTTTGCGATATCTTTGATGCGCTCTGGATGTCCAATAACCGCTTCAATAGTTGCCGTTCTCTTTTTTACGTACTCTAATTGTTCTTCAGAAACATGCGCAATGGCATTGATTTCTTCATCTATGGTGGATGCCGTTTGTGCATCGAGTTTAATTTTTACCAAGCGGGATTCATAACTTATTGGTACTGTGGCACCATCATCTACGGCTTGTTTGATATCGTAAACGTCAATATAATCCCCAAAAACGGCTGGTGTTGACTTGTCTTCTTTTTCAATGGGTGTTCCTGTAAAACCGATGTAGGAAGCATTGGGTAGCGCATCTCTCAAATATTTGGCATTGCCATAACGGATTTCACTTCCTTCTTCCGTTTCGACTTCACGCGCTTTAAAACCGTATTGGCTTCGGTGGGCTTCATCGGCAACGACGACGATGTTCGTGCGTTCTGATAAAGTATCAAACACATTGCCTTCGTCGGGTGAGAACTTTTGGATGGTGGTGAAAATAACGCCACCGCCACTCACATTTAATAGTTCTTTGATATGATCTCGGTTTTGCGCCTGTACCGGAGTTTGACGTAATAATTCTTTACAGTTTCCAAAGGTGGAAAAGAGCTGATCATCCAAATCGTTTCTATCGGTAAGGATAACGATGGTCGGATTGCCCATGGCGGGATGGGTTACTATTTGTCCACTATAAAACACCATCGACAGTGATTTTCCTGATCCTTGTGTATGCCAGACCACACCAATTTTACGGTCGCCAACTTCGGCGTGTGTGGCTCTTACGGTTTGGTCTACCGCTTTTTGAACGGCATAATATTGATGGTAAGCCGCTACTTTTTTAATCTTGACTTGAAATATTAAGCCTGTGTTTTTATCCTTTTTTTCTTCTTGCTCAAAAACAGTACAATAGCGAATGAGTTCGACCAGTGTTTTTTTATTGAGCATGTGCTCGGTTAATATTTGTAAATCTGTGCGCGGATCATTGGGCAGTGGAGTAGGGGCTTTCCAACTTAAATATCTCGAAAACGGTGCGGATAAACTCGAAGTTTTGGCATCAATACCATCACTGATAATGCAAATGCTGTTGAAATAAAAAATACTGGGTGTTGCCGTTTTGTAATTCTGAATTTGTTGGTGCGCTCTGATCAAAGTGGCTTGCTCGTCGGTGGCATTTTTAAGTTCGGCAAAAACCAAAGGCAAGCCGTTCACGAAAATGACCACATCAAAACGTTTTTCGTTATTATTTTCTTTAACCACTAGTTGATTGACTGCCCAAAAACTATTGTTCTCTGGCTGAACCACATCTAATAATTTTATATTGATACCGCGAGTTCTGCCGTCTTTGTAATATTCTACAGTAACGCCATTGGAGAGGTAGGTATGGAAACGCTCGTTGTTTTCCATAATGTCCAAAGTGCCCAAGTTGCGTACTTTTTGAAAAGCTTCTATTCTGGCTACCTCTGGCACCTCAGGGTTAAGCTTTTGAATGGCGTTTTTTAATTGCTGTTCCAATAACACCGACTCAAAACTCTCACGTTGCGGATTATTGCTGTAAGGTGCAATATCTGGACCATAATGACACGTGTAGCCTTGCCCAACTAATTGCTCTATAAAAGATTGTTCGATGGTGTTTTCGGTGATTTTAGTCATTGTTATTATCAAATATTAGACTATTATGAAAAGTAATATGTAATTGCTTATTTATAACTTCGTGATCAAAACCAAGTTCAAACATTAAAATTGCCTGAATAACCACTCTAAGCTTTTTTGTCATTCTACTTAATTCGATAACATCAGTAATTACAAGCTCTTTATTTTGAACCTTTTCATGAACATGAAAGTGTCTTGTTTCTACAACATTATCAATGAATTTTTCAACGTCATCGACAAGACCATTTAAGCTTTGGTTATGAACTTCAAACAAATGTTCTAATCGTTGCTTTAGGCTATTCTCAGTGTGTTTTCTTAATCTTGATTCTAACCATTGAATATGTCTTTTGTTGTGAATTTGATCCAAAATCTCTTTTCGAATCTTAAGGTAGTTTTCGTTTTTATGATTGAATCCACCATACTTAGTACGATGATAAACCTCTAAACCAAAAACATAATTTAAGAATTTATCTTCAGTATAAAGAAAGTCGTTATAGAGCGTGCCAAAAAAGTTGTTTATGGTAAATTTGAGATCATCGTATTTATCAAACCAATTTTGAAAAACCTGATGTACATTGTCCTTTAGAAAGTCATAGCCTAATAACATTTGCATTGAGTTATGTATTTTTATAGGGTTATTAAAATTGTTTTGAAATTTATCTTTCCATAAATAATCAAAATAAACACCCTCACTATTTTGCCAACCAACACTAATCCTTCTTATTTTTATAGGTGTTCCAATAGCTAGAGTAAAAAAATTTCTAATCTTTTTAGAAGTTTCTCTTATTTCTGTCAAACTTTTCTGTTCTAAAAACTCTAATTTTAAAAATGCTGATTGACTACAGTTAAAATGTGAATTTGTCGGATGTTTATATGAAATAACTGTGAGTAGTTTTAATGTGAAATCTTGGTTCTCAAATAAAATAATTGGTTCCGGCTGTTTGTAACGAAGAGAGAAATTATGAAGTTTATTATTTTGTTCGTTTGGGTATGATATATCAAAACTATTAGTATCTATCCATTCATTCAGAAATTGAGGGTCTAGTATAATGCTATCAAACTTAAGAGTATCACTTAGCTCAGATGAGACGGATTTTAAGATGAAACTTGCATGAAGCTTATAGTATGTTAATTTATTTAGTGAATTACTTACAACTATTGAGTTTAAAAGTTTAAAAGAATAATCGTAATTTGAGTCCTCCTCTCTTGCAATACCTATAATTAATTCGAACTCTCTGATGGTTCGAAAATTTACTATTACACTACCGCTTTTGAAAGTATCAAGTAATTGTAAAATGTAATCTCCATTATTATGAATTGTTAAGGTGCCGGGTATGCTGTTTTTTTCATGTCCTGGTAACCACCAATAACCTATATAAGCTTTTGTCATGTTCCCTTTAGGTTTTATATTCAGGATTTGACCACTCTAAAAGCGATGCTGTGAATGCATCTTGACTTAACTCACTGCCAGCATGTTTAAATATATTCGGCGTTTCTATCATGATTGATTATAATTTCACTCTTAATTCCCCACTCATTAATTTTGATAATAAAGTGTCTCTGGTTTTACTTAAGGATTGGATTTGTGAAATATTGAAATTGATTTTTGTATAAAATGAACTAATTATATTATTGAATTCGTTCATTATATTGTTTTCTGGAATAATTAGTGGAATCTGATTTAATACGTTTGTTGTTAGACTCGGAACCGCGGAACCAACATTCATTGCCGATAGATCAATTGATTTTAAAAATAAATAAATAAATCTTCCTTGAATTGGATTTTTTATTTTACTATAAAACATTGTATCAACAGACCAGAAAGGTTGATTTAAATAAAACAAATTAGTTAATGTACCTTTTCGAGGAATTAGGATAGACTCTTTTTTATAAAGCGGTTTTTCAACATATCGCATAATTCCACCAGAACCATATAGCGGATAATCTCCATCTTGTAAATGTTTATGGTCTTTGCCATATTTAATATCTAATAAATCTGACAACTTCCCAACCCGCCATCCCTCAGGCAATTCATCTTCTAACTGATATTTCCCAAACCATTCGTTAAAAATAGTTTGTGCGGTTTGCTCTAAGGTGTCATTTTGAGCACGTAGATTTTCTATTTTATCGTCAAAAGCGGTTAAGACATTGGCTATGGCTTTTTGTTCTGGGCGAGGGGGGAGATTAATATTTATATAATCAAAAGTTTTTGTGGTAATGGTGTCAAATACTGCTCCATAGGTGTTTTGGTTAATCTGTTTTAAACTGAATTTTAGTAAATAAAATATAAAATCTATTTCGGAGAGGTTTTCAATGTTTCTTATTCCATAGCAAGATTGATTAAAAGTCATTTCTCTTTTTAATTGTGCCATCGCACCAACCGTTCCTCTTGCAGAAATTATGATGTCGCCTTTATTCAAAAGTTTTGTTGAACTTTTTTCAAGTCCTAAAGAAGTTATCGTTTTTTCTGTGGAGCTCACCCATCTGTTATCGTCATTAAAATCAACTACAGATAACCAAGGTATCTCACCATTCCAATATTCGGGAACGGAAGTTTTGGGTGTTCCGCCACCTATAATTTTAATGACTTTGCCTAAAGTGGTCTCCACCCATCCTTCAGAAATACTTCGGCTGCGCTCAGCACTAGTTTTATTTTTCACTTGACTCATAATTCAAATCCAATATTAGCCAATTGTGTTTTAATCTCTTGGTTTAACGCCTCCTCTTGTTCCATTTGTGCTTTTAGCAAGGTTGTTAACTCTTCCATCTTAGTTTCAAACGAAATGCCATCGTCAATTTCATCTTCAATTCCTACATAGCGCCCTGGTGTTAATACATGGTTGTGTTTGCGAATCTCTTCGAGAGTTGCGGACTTACAAAAACCTTTAATATCGGAGTAGAGTTCGATTCTCTCTGGTTTTCTCCAATTGTAATAGGTGTCACGAATGGTGGCAATATCCGCATCGCTAAAGTCACGGTTCACACGGTTAATCATATGTCCCATTTCGGAAGCATCAATAAATAAAACTTCTTTACTGTGGTCACTTTTCTCACGACGTAAAAACCAAATACAGGCAGGAATACCAGTGTTATAAAACAGTTGTTTTGGCAATGCCACAATACATTCTACCAAATCATTTTCTACTAATGCTTTGCGTATTTCGCCTTCGCCAGAGGTGTTAGAACTCAACGAGCCATTAGCCAGTACAGTTGCCATCACACCATTGGGTGCCAAGTGGTATAACATGTGTTGCATCCATCCAAAGTTGGCGTTGCCATTGGCAGGAATACCATATTGCCAACGTGCATCGTCTTGTAAAATATCAATACCCCATTCCTTTTGGTTAAAGGGAGGATTGGCAAGAATATAATCGGCTTTTAAATCGGGGTGTGCATCTTTTAAAAACGTGCCTTCGGTATTCCATGCCACAAACTGGGAGTTGATATTGCGAATGGCAAGGTTCATCCGCGACAGTTTCCACGTGGTTTGGTTGCTTTCTTGTCCGTAAACGGTAATGTCTTTAATGTTTCCGCTGTGTTCAGTGACGAATTTTTCCGACATCACAAACATACCACCAGAACCACAGGCAGGATCATAAACACGTCCTTTGTAAGGCTCAATCATTTCCACCATCAGTTTTACAATGGCTTTTGGCGTGTAGAATTGTCCCCCTTTTTTACCTTCGGCATTGGCGAATTCGCCTAAAAAGTATTCATAAACACGTCCAAAAAGATCTTTAGAGTTTTCGTTTTCTACTTGCAGCTCGGTGTTGGAAATCAAGTCAATCAATTCGCCTAAAGACGTTTTGTCCAGATTGGCTTTGCCATACACTTGCGGAAGTACGTTTTTGAGTTCTTTGTTTTCTTTTTCAACAACTTCCATCGCTTCGTCAATGGTTTGTCCGATGCTTGGTAGTTTGGCGTTGGCGTGAATATGTTCCCAACGTGCGAGCTTCGGCACAAAGAAACAGTTTACGGCAATGTATTCATCGCGATCTTCAGGATCGCTCCATTCGTCAGCTTCCAATTTATGGTATAACTCGTTAAAGGATTCTGAAATGTATTTTAAGAAGATGAGCCCTAACACCACGTGTTTGTATTCGGCTGCATCGATGTTTTTACGCAATTTATCTGCTGCTTTGAACAGGTCTTGTTCAAAGGTATTTTTACTTTTTGCCATGTAAATGTATTGACTGTTTGGTTTAACGCTTTAAAAATAGCAAAACCGAGTGAGTATTGATGTGTAAAGCTATAATTATATAAATGTATAAATATAGAATTGTATGAAAAGTAGATTGTGCGATTTGGAATTTAGCATATTTGATGACAAACCAGTGTTAATAACCTTGTGGACATTGATTTACAGGCTGGTTGGTTTTTTTTGTGAAAAAAGTATATGTTTGATAATTGTCAAATTAGAGATGCATTTTAGAATTTAGATCATCAAAAGGGATGTGTGTGCATATCTTCGTTTCCCATTTTATGAAAATAGAACAATTAAGGAGTTATGAGTAAAGAGACTTTAACAAATAAAACTTTCAAAAACGTCAAGGACAAACTTGAATATATTCAAAAAGAATGCAACGAAACTGAACTGTTTGGTGATTTATCAGTTCTATTCAAGAACAAAGGATTTCAAAATGTAAAAATTACGCATGGAAATAAAGAATATGGGAAAGATTTAGTTTTTTCAAAATATGATGAAACTTTTGAAGAAGATAAATGGTATGCGGTTATTGTTAAAAATAAACCTGCTAGACAAAATGATTTTATGGTTGGGGGTGAGATTGCAAATCAAATTCTTCAAGCCATAAATAAACCTTATAGAACGCCTAAAGGTGAAGAAAAGAATGTTTCAGGACTATTCATTGTCATAAATGGAAATGTTACTGAAAACTCAACTGATATGCTAGTTGAATTCGTTTCTAAAATCATTTTACCTAATATTAAAATATATGATTATCAAGATTTAAGAAATCAAATAGAAGAATATTCTAAAGAATCTTTTTTAGATAATATCGAGCCTTCATTAAGTATTTTTGTTAAAGAACAAACTAAGATTTTATCTGATATAAGCCTTTCAAATTCTATTTTTGATTTAAAATTAAATGATATTAATGAGATTTTTATTAATGTTCAAACGACTTACACAAGAGAACTAAAAAAGATAAATAATTATGTAACTTTTGATGAATCTGACAAGAAATATAAAGAAGAGGATGTTGAAGGTTCAAATGAAATTTTAAATTCAAACAAAAACTTTATTATTCATGGTATTCCCACTAGTGGTAAAACTCTTTTTTTGAAACGTATAGGGTTAAAAGCCTTATGCGAAGATACTATCAAACAAAATGCAGTTTTTTATTTTGATTTACAGAATCATACAAGAAATGGTTTAGAAATCAAATTATTAATTGATGAACAGTTTTCGAAATTAACTAAGGGAGAGGTTTTCAAAGAAGAAGAATTTAATAAAGTGATTATACTGTTTGATTCCATAGACTTTATTAAAGATGATTCAATAAAAATAAATATTTTAAAATCAATCGAAAAAATATCGAAAGAGAATGAGAAATTCCAAATTATCCTTGCAACAAGAAATTATAATTTTATTAAAGGTGAGAAAATATTAACTGAATTTAAAGATACTGAATTACTTCCATTTAATTTCGGTCAAGCACTAAGTTTAGTAAAAAGAATTATACCAAATGATAAACTAAAGACGAATCATTTCTTATCTGCTTTAAAAAGCTCGATGTTAAATACCTCATTGCAAAGAACTCCTCTTTCTTTAACTCTATTAGCGATTTTATATAGAGATGATAAAATTGATTTAAAAGAGTTGCCAGCAAATATTTTTTCTTTATATGACTTATTTACTGATGTTTATTTGGATAAATGGGATGCTACAAAAGGAATTACGCAACTATATAAATATGAACAAACAAAAAATATTTTGGCGTTCATCGCTTTTCAACTTCATGAAAAGGGTTCTAACTCAATATTAGAAGATGACTTGAAATTATTTTTATTAGAACTGCGCAAAGATTATAATTATGATGAATTAAACAATATTGAAGATTTTGTTGAACACTTGAAATCGAAGAATGGAGTATTTAATTATGATAACTCAAATAAATCCTTCTATTTTTTCAACCATTATTTTCAAGAATACTTTGCAAGTTTATGCATAGAAGATGATGCTGATTCTATTTTGATTGATAATTTCTTTAATGATTGGTGGAGTAATTCAATCGTGTTTTATTGTGGTAAAAAACCAAGAAGCAATAGGTTACATCACGAAATAAATTCGAAAATAATTCCTATCGGTAGTCGCCAAAAGGCGATGTATTTAGTTAATCATTCAAAATGTTTACAAGCAAGTCATTCTATCTCAATCTCTAATAGAGAAATGGTAGTAAGGAAATTAATTTTTGAATTTAATAACTTATTCATTTCTATTTTAGAAGAAAGCCAAAATAATTCAGAGTCTCTATTTAATAAAATGCCTTTTGTTACAATACTTAATTATAGCAAAAATCTTTTTGATGATATCTTTTCCTCAAAGCACATAGCTACTTCCGAAACAATTAAAATTTTCGAAGAAATTTTGCTTGATTATGAAAATGATCTTTCAGAAATAACAATTTACAATATTGCCTATTTTCTAGCATTTCTTAATCATACCGCCTTTCCGTTCGAAGTTTCTGGTAACAGATTAAAGAATAATATTGTTTGGAATAGAATTTTATTTGTGGACATTAATTTACTTAAATTAAAAAAGAAAATTGATGAAAAGCAATTTATAAGAATAAAACGTAGAATGAATAAGAATAAATTTCTCATTCAGAATTTGCTGAATAATAGTTATTTAGAAATGAGTAAAAATAAAAAATAGAAGATTAAAGGCATATTTGCTGCCGAAATGAGCTATTCTGTATTAATCACAAAGCTTCCATCCATCCGTAGTTTTCCTGAAAGTTAGTGTTCTAATAATTTCTTTTTTATTGTTCTTTTCAGAAACCTCAGTAAAAAATGGGGTTTCGTTGCTTCTTATTAATTTAGCCTTTACCGAAGCGATGTTTTTATCTGGAATAATATGAACTTCAGTGACGCTGTCAAAAAGATATTGAAAGATCTTGAACTTAGCAGTTATCACATCATCTAATGTGTCGCGCGATATAATGTGTTCGGATGCCTTTGGGGTGAGTTGAATCTGAAATGCTTCGACTTTCCTTCCCCAACTCCCTTTTGTTATGGTGGGCAAAGTATCAATTGTTACAAGTCCCATGTCTCTGTATTTAATATACGGTTCCATTTTAGAGTCGTGCCGGGTATTCATGTAGGATACAACTTCGACACGACCATAACTGATGGAACCTGTTTTAATAGCTGGTTTGCCTGTTTTTTCTTCGCAGGCTCTAATAATTTCTTCTGCTTTAGCTTTAGTGAGTTCGCCTGAACTCATGATTGGTAAAATAATACTAAGGACAAGGGCGAGATGGATAGTTATGAATTTCATGTTTTTTTTTATTTATATGATTTCGTCTATTTGTTCAGTCTTGGATTGGCTTTTAAATAATCTTCAATTTGTATTCTAAGCTCGATGGGTAGTAAGTGTAATGCTATTTGAGCGGGCAATTTTTTAATGCTTTCTAGAGACGCTATTTTTAGATACATTTCTCCATTTTCTGAATGATACAAGTGGCACACAAATTCATCTCCTGGTTTGAGTGTTACTTTTTCTTTCACCGTAAACAATGATGTGTACTGAGGGTTGTTGGGGTTTTCATCATCAATGTTACTTGTAAGCTTTAAGTTTAATTCGTTGGTTTCCTTTTCAGATGCCACATTTGAAACTTTATCTTCAATTGTAATTTGTGTCTTTACATATTCATACTCATCCTTCAATCTATCCAGAAATCCATAATTTTTTATGATATTTTTATCGTCTAAATCCACATCAAGAAATAGCAGTTTTTCAGCTTCTAGGAGTCGCAATACGGTAAAGAGCATTTTGTAGCTTTGAGATCCTTGACCATAATAATATCTTTTTAATTCTACGATACTATCTAATTGTATAGCGTGTTTTAGTACGGTGTTCTCAAATTCTGAAAGGTTGTTCCATGCTTTAGCATCAATTGCCTTATTAGAATCCTTTATCAGCTGCATTACCATTTCCCTTTGTGCTTTTTGTTTTTCATCTTGTTCTGATACTATTCTATTTTGTCGTTGCTCAGCTTCATTGGTTTTACATTGCTCACATTTATGAGGATTCTTTCTCTTAAGGTGGTATATAGTATCTGTAAATCCTGTCTGACTGGTGATAGGTAAGGGCTCTGTTTTTTTGCACGTGCCACAGTAGATATGGAGGATTAGCTTAGAGAATTTATTTATCGTAGCATTTAATTCTTTCTGCTTCAAACGATATTTGAATCTAATCTGTGAAGGAATTTCGCTGAATTTATAATTGGAATCGTGATCCCAATATTCCTGAATAAGTTCTTTTGTTTTATCAGGACAATCATCTGATATTAGTAATTCAATCTTTTGAAGTTTTTCATTTAAATGTTTCATACGGTTCGGCATAAAAAAAGCGTGGAACTGAACCTATTAGTTTTAGAGGTATCGCCAGACACCCATCGACCAAATAAGAACAGCCCACGCCGAAACGTGGGCGTCTTAACTACGATTTGGTCGATTTCAAAAACTGGCGATTTTCTAAAACCTAATCAGAAGCTAAACGCTTAATATGTTAATATTTATTTATCTATCTATATTTTTCTTTTTTATTTCTACAACATTACAAATTTAAGGAATTTTATATTTTGTAGATACTGTTTTCTATCCTAAAGCTTGGATTGAGCCATTTGAAAAGTATTTACCGCCATTCTACTTTGATAAAAGGCTCAATTTACTTCCAAGTATAGTTCTAAAGCCTTATTGATAATGGTCTTTATCTTTTCATCCTCTTTCAAGGCTTTTAATTTTACCTTTTTCAAAAGTTGTTTGGATAAGTAGAATGAAAACTGGACTTCCTCATTCTGGCTGCTCTTGACGGGAATAACCTTCTGTACTGTTTTACTTTGATTGCTTGCCTTGGCTTTGCTAATCAACTCATTGATACTTTGTTTTTCCATTGTTGTAGTTTTATATAATTATAGATGTGTATAATTATGAGTTTATATATTTATATGAGATTATTTAATAGCTCACGAGTTAGGTTATCGAGTTGCTTTTGAGCATTTTTATCACTTTGCACACCGCCAACCAAAACAGAACGTGTAAAAGAGACCAAATCTGAAATGTGAGTTTCTGCAATTTTTACATTATACTCTGCCAATCCTATAAGAATATCCAATGTTAATGTAGTGTTGGCTTTTATCATATTGAATACCACTAGGGTGCTGTCCATTTTATTTTCGTTTTCTATAAGCTCTATTGTGCTTTTTATGGCTAAGAGATCCAGTATTCCTGCTTTTGTAGGTATAATGATCAAATCAGCCATCTGGATCAAACCCGGTAAATGGTTTGATAGGTAAGGGGGCGTGTCAATAAAAATGAAGTCGTAAGGGAGCTCTCTAATGTCTTCAATTGTATTTTGATAAGGGATGATGTCAAAATTGGACACCAAGTCTTTAAGTTGAGCTAAACTACCTTGCAGATCCATGTCAAGCATCGCCACCGTGGCATTAGCAGAAATGTTTTGAGCCAGATTAAAGGCGAGTGTTGATTTTCCAACGCCACCTTTTTGATGTGTAATTAAAATAATTTTTGCCATAATAAATTAGCGTGATCTACTCTTATTGAAAGTGAGTTCTTGATGGTTATAACTTAAAAGGGTTTCAATTCCCTTTAAGGATAGTTTTCTGTCAATTTCTGAACCTTTTTTACTTACACCGTTTCGATCTACAAATGAAATACCCCGACCAATTTTGGTCTTGATTTGTTGATTTTTGAGGTGGAAAACGACATCTTCAATGGAGTCTGAAACGGAGATGGCAGAAAAAATAGCCTCTTTTAAGTCAACTGAACGTTTATCCGTAGGGATAAACTCTTCTTGAATCTTTATCTTTTCAAGTTTACGCTCCACTTTTCTCAATTCGTATTCTTTTTCTATGTCACGGCAAAAATCGAGATTCTTGTAATGCGTATAATTATCCGGCACTGCCAAGTTGTTCTCCATAATCCGACTGGCGACTATATGGATATGTTCTTTCTCGGTGCCTTCCTCATGTATATAAACCGCATACATATTTTTCTGAAAACCAATCTTGTTGGCATAGGCTTTTGAGATGTCAATCCAGTTTTGGCTATTCAATTTGCCTTTATCTTCGGGAGCTATCCTTATTTTTATATGGAAGGCTTTCTTTACACAACGATCATTTCGATTCTCCAACTCTTTCATTTGTGCGTAAATTTGGTTGCCATTACCCAAGCATTCATTAGACGTTAACAGTTGACCGCCCTTTTCACAGTATAAAAGCGCGTTGCTGGTATAGGATATGGACTGTAGTTTTGCTATCATTCCTGTAGTTTTTGTAGTTCTGCTTTGAGATTTTCCTTTTTCAAATGGGTATCGTACTTAGAGTGCAGCCGATCTACATAATTGAGGAAAGCTGAATCCTTAGTTTTGATGATGTTAAATGTTTCAATTAAGTCTGTAGGAACTGTTTTCCTATTATCAAAAGCATTTAGAAAAACATAATCATGGAAGAGTTTATAATTATCTCTTTCTTCGGTGATTCTGTTTTTTTCATTCACATAAGTTGGAATGTATTTAAACATCGGAATGCTTAACAGGATCACAGCAATTATGGACAATAATAGTTTAGAAGAAAAAGGGGTGTCCTTGCCAAATATTATGTATTCGGTTTTATGGCTTTGATTAATTATCGAAGGTTTTTCTTCTAGCGCATTGCCTAAATCCTTTATAGTTTGATACAATCTGTCGTAGTAATTTTTTTGCGTTTGGATAAGTTTTTCGAGATTTTCATCGGTGTTGGATAAAGTCTCTTGATCTTTACTTTGTGATTTTATTTCGCTGATATCAGTCGAAATCCCGTCTAATCTATCTGATACATTTTGCATCAGTTCCAAGATATATTCATTGTTTTTATCTGACATAATTTTAGTTTTATAGTTGAGATTTTATTTCTAAAATATGATTCTTTAAGGATTCTATATCTGTTAATACTTTGTGCTGATCTGCAATTTGGAACTTGGCATCAGCGTTTAATTTCTTTGCAATTTGATTTAAATTGACGCCGATCTTTAAAAGTAAACCAAGGTAATTTTGTATTTCTAAATCTCTTTTTTTGACTTCAAAAATGGGTTTGCCCAATTTCTCTAAGACGCTATTTCTTATAAATGACGATGCTTTTATTTGTAGCAATTCACATTGATTTTCGAGGAGTTCTTTGTCTTCTGAGTTTAAATAAAAAACTACTTTAACTTTATTATTTGATTTCATTTTGTTTCAATTTTTATAGGTTTTTAAACTATGAGCAGCTTTTGCTGCGAATAGCCAGGCTTGGGTAAAAGGGCACGAAGTAGGCACGTTACCCACGACTGGCTAAGCTCTCCATCGTTTATTTTTCGAACTTTGGAGGTAGTCATTTAAATCATTGTATTCTGTATAGTGAACACTACAATCTATGACTTCATGTTGTGCATTATCTTGTATGAATTTTAAAGCAGTATATCCAGATTCATCGTTGTCAAAGAACACTTTTAACGTGGTGTATTTCTGTAACAATTCTTTCGTCAGTTTAACAAGAGCTGTACTATTAAGGACGATAAAATCTTCGTGAGGAATTTCGTTTTTAAGAGTGAGATAGGATAGGAAATCTGACCAAGATTCGAATAGACAAACCGTGTTAGACTTGTTCGAAATGGTGCTGATATATTTTCTTCCGTAGCATCCTTTAAAAAATTTGTTCCGGATTTCAAAGTTTCCCAAATTGTTCATGAAGCCAATTCCATAATATTCTTTTTTGTTGTCGAAGGTGTAGTGTATCTGATGGCAGTATTGCCTAACAAAATCAATATTTAATTTCCTTTCCTCGAGATACATTAATAGATTTTTGTTCTCTATTTCAACCAATTTAAGGACGGAAAACTGTGTTTCCTTTTTCACAGGTTTTATAGGCTGATGAAATAAAAAAGAATCATTGGAAAGAATTTTGAGTGCTTCCTTTGCCGAACAATTATGTAGGTACATTATCAGATCAATAATAGTTCCTCCGATGCCAGCACCGAAATCATACCATAGATTCTTCTCGATATCCACTTTAAAAGAGGCTGTTTTTTCGTTTCGAAAAATGGAGATAAACCAAACATTATTCCCTTGTGTTTTTTCAGGTTCCTTACCGCGTTTTTTGAGGTATGAAACGATGGCTATTTTCTTTGCTGTTTCGTAGTTCATATTGAGTATTGTATAGAGTTATAAAATCTTCAAAACTTGATGATTTGATGATAATCTTCTTGTAGCTCAATAGTAGAGCGAGTTTCGTCCGTCATCAAGTTGTCATCAAGTCATCAACATTTTGCTTTTTTCATCATCAAGACTTTTCTTGATGATGCTTTGATGACGTCTTTGATGACGGCAACTTCCCTTACTATTACTGGAGTTAAAGGGTATAAAGGTTACTCCGTCATCAAGTCATCAAAGTTTTTGAGTAAAAAACTTTTTGTAACCGTAAAGTATCGTCCTTTTGAGTCTATAAGAATGATTTCTCCATCACTTAAAATGGTGAATTTGCTATAGGCAAAAGAGTTGTTTTTTCGTTCAATTTTCCAGTCATTTTGGAGCAGATTGCGTAGCTGTGTTATGTCTGTTTTTATCCTTGTTTTGTTTAAATTATAAAGGAGATCCATAATGCTAAAATTAATTTCATCTAAGTCAAATTTCTCCATAACACTAAAGAGCAGATGCGCAATTTCTTTCTGTACTCGATTTCTGTTATTGTTAACGAGCTTAATTAGAGCTGTAGTCCGAATTTGTTCAGGAGTGAACCACATTCTTGTTTTTCTTTCATAGGTAAACTTTCTTTGTAAAGTGTAATTTAGAAAGGCCGGGATCTCCTTAATTAATTTATCTAAGAAGGCAACATCGTCAAATGACAACGTCGGCACTTTGATTACCCAAAATCGCGTTTCGTCCGAATCAATTTTTATAAATGAATCTTCTTTGTTACTACACATTATGAATTTCCCGAAGAAATCCACCTCAAAGCGTTCTTTGCCTTTTGCTTCGATTTTATTTTTATTTGTGGTTGACAGGTATTTTATTTTTTCGGTGATTTCTTCTTTCTGAAGAAATGCCTCATCCATACCCATTAGAAGTTTATTGCCCCAATCAAGGTTGAAATTGCTGTTAAGCGAATGGCTATCTAAATAGGTCATGTTATGACCAAAAACCTCCTTGAGATATTTTAGAAAAGTACTTTTCCCGGTTGACCTTTCTTTACTGACCAAGCATAACACTGGCAAGATTTGGGTAGGCAAAACATATAGAACTTTGAAATAATCCAATCCAATCTCTATTTGTCTACCAAATATGTGCTTAAAGAATTTTAAAGTGTTTTTTATGTCTCCTTCTTTTGGCTTATGATCAATAGGAGAGTAAGTATTGTAAAAGCCATGCTTTTCTTTTGTAAAATTAATATGATTAGGAAAACAGATGCTACCATCATATTTTGGGATATCGGACAGGTATGGTCTTCCGTGGTCTTGAATGATTGTTGTGATATCCCATTTCACAAGGGATTCATTAAACTGATCATGTAAAGTTGGCACTTGTACAACTTTATAGTAGCTGGTGCCGATTCGTAAATAGGGAATTTTGCTCATGGACATAAGAATATTCCGTATATTCGCATACACGGTTGTTAATACTGTGTTTGGTGAAAATTATAAAAGCATAAAGCGGTGGTAGCTTTATGCTTTTCTTTTATACTTAAGTTCTTTAAGAGTGTTGTCTTTATTGAAGATCTGATAATGGTGTATAAGCACACCTTTAACACCGAAGTTTTCTGTTTTAATCTGACCTCTACTGATATAGTTGTCCACAGTTTGGACGGAACAGCGACAAATTTCTGCTACCTCTTTGCGTGTGTAGTATTTAGTAGTATAATCTTCTTTAGGTAGGTCTCTGATGTCTAAAACTATTTTCTTAAGTTCTGACATTTGCTCGAGTAGAGCGTCGTAAGGATTGTAAATAGATCTCATTGTGTATTGTTTTAATAGGTTTCAATACAGCAATATTATCCAGTTAGATATGCCTTTTACTCGAATCACTCAACTGTTGAGTTGATTTATTTCTAATAAGACTTAAATCATTAAATAAATAATTATTTTCAATGTCTGGAAGTAGCCTAATGTTGAAGTCCTGCCAGTTATTTGAATGTAAGTCTCTTTCTTTTATGTTGAAATGTGAATTAAATATTCTAAACATTGCTGAATAAGTCTTGTCTTGAGGAACATCATAATTTCTTTTGAAAAACTCGACCAAAGTTTGATAGCTCTGTAATTCTGTCAATTCAAATTTCTTGTAATCTATAGTTTTCTCTTTGGCATTATAATCTGGGAAGGATTCCAATTCTGAAATGAATAATTTAAAACCAGCTTCAATTTTATCAATTCTTTGTTGTCTTTTTTGAGACTCCCGAGGTTTAACAATTGTTTTCTTTTTTAAATCTTCAACCTCTTTTTCTATTTTATGAGTGTTTTCACTGGTTTTAACTAATTCCTCTTTAGTAGATTGAATTTCCTTTTTTAGGATATCCTTATTATTTGAAATCTTGTCGTATAGTATTCCCAGAGGATTACTTGGATTAAAATCTTCCTTGAATTTATCAGACCAAAGTTTGTAATGATGTACGTAAGTAAAATACCCTGCAAGAATTATAAAAATAATCAAGACAACATTATGTGACGAGACATTGTCAAATTTAAATTCGGCATATAGATTATATAATAATATTGGAGCGATCAAGAAGGGAATTGAAATAATGGTTCTAATAAAATCTCTTCTTTTAGAGTGACCAGGAGAAATGTTGATTTCGGCTTCTTTGTTATCGGGAGATTTAAATGAAATAATTGATCCCCAAACATTTTTAACTAACAATCCAGAATGAAAGAAAGTAATTAGAATGAAAAGTAGTAATAAGAAGAATGTGTAATCCATGCTAAATTAGGGCTAATTAGCATAAAATTACTAAATTCGTACCAAGTAGCAAAACATAATAGTTTGTCGAGATTGTCAACCATTTTGTCAACGCAAAATGAAAAGCCCCGTAAACACTGGGCTTACGGGGCTTAAAAGTGGAGTCGGAGAGAATCGAACTCTCGTCCAAACAAGTTACCAAAGGGCTTTCTACACGTTTATTCTTTTCTTGTTTTTTCGATTGCAAGCTGGTTAAAGACAACCTACTTACAACTTAGCTTCTTTAGTTTCAAGAGCAAATCAAAGCGCTTTGCTCCCTATGTCAACATTTACGATGTCTCTGAGCTGACCGCCGCTGACCAGGGCTTTCAAGAGACATTTAGCTTCCCTACCTAGTAGGGATTAGCAAAATCCTACTGTAATTCGGATTACGCAGCTAAAGCGTAGTTATTCTCGCCGTTTAAAAGTTTGAAATAGTCTTTTACGTGTTTCAATTTCATTACACGACGTGCTTACCATCTAATAAATCTCGCTGTCAAAACCAGTCGACCCCATAATTCCTGCGTAGGCAGGAATCTATTTATAAAAAAGATAATATTCAATATTTATGCGCTTGCCTAATCATAAGCATGTTCCCTTTCAGGTCGCGCTCTCGGCAGTCGCTCTTTTCAAGGAGCTCCAACAATGCCTCCATCGCTAACGCAGCTTGCAAAGTTACCAAAAAGTTTCTTTTAACCTTGCAACTCTGTCCAACTTATTTCAAAAATTATGCCAACACAACTATTCATCTTGAAACATGCCATAATGACCTTAAGTATTAGAAAACTGGAAAGACAATCTAATATAATGGTAATATTTTCTTCAAACACTATAAAATTAGAGAATTTGTAGGATAATATAGTATTGAAAATAGCTAATTTAGTATAATGAAGTAATGGGCATTAAAGACTACTTTTGCACACTTTAAACTTAAAGCTTAAAACCATGACAAAACCAAGAGTTGCGCTTGCGATTGGTATTATTTGTATTTCAATATTTCCAATTTTGGTGAAGTTGAATTTAACACCCGGACTTATTTCTGCGTTTTATAGAATGGCCATCGCCTCTGCTATTCTTTTGCCCTATGTGATTATCACTAAGCAGTTTAAGGTGACGTCGCGAAAAGCCTTTTGGCTCGCAGTAATTTGTGGGGTCGTTTTTGGTTTGGATGTTGGCGTCTGGAATATTGCCATTCAGGAATCGACCGCGACGCAGGCAACACTCTTGACTAATTTATCGCCAGTTTGGGTGGGAATAGGTGCGTTTCTATTTCTAAAAGATAAACCAAAACAGAACTTTTGGACGGGTACGGTGGTGGCAATTATAGGCATGGTGCTCTTGGTAGGCTTTGAACTCTTTCTCAACTTGGATTTTAATTTGGCCTTCATTTTCGGAATCCTATCGGGAATGCTCTATGCCATTTATATGTTGACCAGCAAACGGATTTTAGGAGAACTGGAAGTCATGACATTTATGACCATTAGTTTGCTTTCTTCCGTCGTGGCATTGGGGATCTTGAGTTATGCTTTGGGAGAGCCTTTTGGTGGCTTTTCAAATGCTGGGTGGTTGGTGTTGGTTATCCAAGGCGTGGTATGTCAGCTTTTGGCATGGCTGCTCATCAGTTTTGCGACAAAGCACATGCGAGCCACGAGAGTGTCCGTGAGTTTGTTGGGACAAGCGGTATTGGCTTCAATTCTGGCGTGGTGGTTGCTTGATGAGGAGATTTCATTACAAATGGTAATTGGTGGATTCGTTCTGCTTTTTGGAATTAGACTAACTTTTTATGAACGGCCTTTCTTTAAAATAAATAAATAAATCTTTTTTTGATTAGCATTGAAGCTCTGTTGGATTATGTGATAGGATGGAATGGGTTTGATCTTAGATAATAAATTAAGAATAACTGATCTATAAACTAATAGAATTATAATTGGATTTACGCAAGTGTGTAGTATACAACAAAATTAGTCACATTTCATAAATATTTTAATTAGGGAATGCTTGTGAAAGCTTTCAAATCGACTTATTTTCGTGGAGTTACAAAATAATAGTTTCCCTGCCGATAACTATCGGGATCGTGGAAATGCCTAATTCCATTTTTCTATGAAATTTGCTCTTATCAAAGAACGTAAAAATCCGCCTGACAGACGTGTCGTATTCTCACCGGACGAATTAGTAAAGGCCCGAATGCAATTTCCACAGGCAGAGTTTATTGTGGAGTCGAGTGATATTAGAGTGTTTCCAGATTCGGCATATAGAGCCTTGGGATTTGAAGTTACTGATGATGTTTCAGATGCAGATGTCATGCTGGGAGTAAAAGAAGTACCGATGGAGGCTCTAATTCCGAATAAAAAATATTTTTTCTTTTCACATACCATCAAAAAGCAATCGTATAATCGGAGCCTGCTCCAGACGATTTTGGAAAAGAACATCGAATTGTTTGATCACGAAACCATCGTCAAACAAAGTGGCACCCGCTTGATCGGCTTTGGAAGGTACGCTGGATTGGTCGGAGCCTACAATGGATTCAGAGCCTTGGGGTTAAGAGATGGATTGTTCAATTTGCCAAAAGTTGAAACTCTAGATGATCTGAATGCTGTGAAGAGGGAATTGGATAAAATAACTATTCCACCGATTAAGATATTGCTTTCCGGGACAGGCAAAGTGGCTTATGGCGCCAAAGAAATTATAGATCACTTACAGATAAAAGAGATAAGCGATGCGCTCTATCTGACCTCAAAGTTTACAGAACCAGTATACTGTATGATCGATGTTATGGATTATAACAAACGTAAAGACGGAAGAGTAGGCTCTAAACAACAATTTTATAAAGACCCATCAGGGTATGAAAGCAATTTCATGCCTTATGCCAAGCAGACCGACTTATTTATTGCCGGGCATTTTTATGGCAACAATGCGCCATATTTATTTACTCGAAAGGATGCAAAGTCGCCAGATTTTAATATTAGCCTCATAGCGGATATCAGTTGTGATATTGATGGACCTGTAGCATCAACCTTGAGGGCTTCAACCATTGCCAATCCTTTTTATGGCTATGATGCCCAATCGGAAAAAGAAGTGGTTTTTGATGCTGAAGATGCCATCACTGTTATGGCGGTGGACAACTTGCCTTGTGAACTTCCAAAAGATGCCAGTGAAGGTTTTGGTGAGATGTTTTTGGAGCATGTTATTCCTGCGTTTTTCAATAATGATGAACGCGGCATTCTTAAGCGCGCCAGAATGTCCCAAAATGGGCAACTCACAAAACGGTATGAATATCTACAGGAATATGTGGATGGGAAATAGGTAGTCTTCAGTTGGCAGTCTCCAGTCCTCAGGTACCAGTTGCCTATTGGCAGTTTTCAATTCTTAGATTAATACAAATAAAAAAGCCTAAAAAATTGAATTTTAGGCTTTTATTTATGGATCGAATCTGACGATCAAGATTTTAAAATGTCAATCATAATATCCATTTCCGTAACCAATCTTTCGATAGAACCGCTGTAGCCCACCGATTTGAATTTCATTCGCCCATCAGGTCCAATGATCACTTTGGTAGGAATTCCGGTAATGTCATATTTTGAAGCCACTTCAAAGTCATTGCTGCCTTCAATTATTGGGTCATAAACCACATGAAACGTGTACTTGTTGCTTTTGATAAAATCTTCAACCATTTTTTCCCGGGTTGGACCTCTTTCAAAAGTGTCTATAAATAAGAGCGCCACAGAATCATCGTCCTTATATTTTGTCACGACCTCCTGCATACCGGGAAATGATGCGATACATGGTCCACACCAAGTTGCCCAGAAGTCTAAGATCACTGTTTTTCCTTTCAAGGCTTCCAATGAGACCTCTTTTCCATCCATGTCCTTTAAGCTGAAACTTGGTGCTTCTTCATCAAGCATTGTTTTTTTGATTTCTGCAACCTGTGTCTTGTAAGCTTCTTCATCAAAAGCGGCTATTTTCGCATCCACATCTGTAGCAGACGGATCCTTTTTCAGATAAGCCGTTTTATAGGCCTCTTTTATGTCTTTAGTGGCATGGCCCAACTTCATAAAGTGTTCGGCTTTTTCTTTTACCTTTTCATATTGATTGTCTGCCATCAAGTAGTCAATATAGCGTTGGTTAACATCAGCGTCGCTAGCCTTTGCATCTATGGCTTTTTCTTGGTAAGCAATGGCTTCTTTCGTTTTGCCTTGTTTGAATAATATCAATGCATAGGTATCCGCATACATGCGATATTGGGATTCCAAATATCTTTGATATTGTTTTTTACTGAAGTAATCAGGTTTGTCTTCTTGATTTTTTTGTAGGGAAGTGATCAAATCGAGTGATGTTTTTGACATTTTTTCTGCCTGATCCAGACTTTCTCCACTTTCGGCCAATGGCCAAGCCAAATTGTTCATGGTTGATGCTCTGCGACTGTTATCATCGATCTGGGAAATATATTTTTCAAAATTGACCATGTCTTTTTGTTGATAATAGGTCCCGGCTAAGGCACCCGCCATATAATTCCCAATCGATCCCAATTTGGGATTGGCATCGGCAAAAGTCTTAAAAATCTCAGCTTTTTTATTTAAATCACGTTCTTGTTGGAATTGATCTACCAGTTCATAATTGGCGGTGTTGCCTTTTGGAAATTTCTCCAGTGCTACTTTTTTTATCGAATCAAATTTGGATCTATCGCCAGTCAAAGAATAAGTTTCCATTAATGCTGAGTATTCTTTTTCAGGTATATCGGACCGTGATTTAAAGGTTTCGGCGTAGGCATCAATAAGTTTCTTACCTTCTACTTTATCATTTCTATAAGCCATTTGCAAGTATGAACTGTTCCAGTCCGACTGAAGTTCAGGATGGGCGCTCACTTCAGCATGGATAGTCTCAAAGGCGGCTTTTGTATCCATTTTAATACCATAATCACTTCCTTGTCTTAGAGCATAAAAAGCAATAGCAGAATTACCTCCTTTCATTTTCTCGCTATTCTCATTGTAAAGCGGCAGGAAATACCCTTTTTTATCATTATGGTCAAACTGGTCGTCTACCTTAATAAGAAATGCCATCGCTACTGCAGAATCCGGGACTTTTATGGACGCATGCTGTTCGCCATCTATTTCTGAGAAGTCGATGTCAACGGGATAATTTTTGTCGCCTACCAGGTATAAGTAAAAGGCCTCGACTTCTCTATCGCTATCATAAATAATGTCTAAATCGTCTCCCGGCATAGGCTGTCCATTGGAGAGGGTCAATTGACCCATAGTCAGTGGTTGGGCTATTTTTTCTGATTCCTTCTTACAGGAGAATAGTGCCAAAAGCATTAGCAATGAATACAGTGTGATTTTTTTCATGTGATGTTTTTGAGTTTATAGGACAATAAAAATAGAGAATAATCAGTGAAAGATAAAATTTTATAGAATGATGTTCAATTGGATCTTGCGTTTTTAAAAAGATATAACAACCTTGATTTCCTCCTAAAGTTGAGTTTAGTTTTAATTATGGAAGGTGTCGATCTTTGGTCTTAATACGTTGTGCCCTTGTAAGATCCAATAGCCTACGCTTAGGAAAATGCTGAAAGTCAAAGAGAATATCCATGCCGTCAGATGTGGACTGGAATACCATATGATATTAGGAATGGCTTTGAAAAACGAATATACTTAAATGCTAAAAGCCATAAAGACCTGAACCCAGTTATTATTTTGAACTGATTATTGAGTAGAACTTTTATATGTTCCATGTGAATTGAATTTGTGTTCGATGAAAAGAATGGTTGAAATTCCGAGAGTATATGCGAGTAAATCACCAAATTGAAAAGTGTTGCCAAAAATGAGCGTTGCTGCGGTACTGTTGCTCAGATTAAGATGTTCCAGAAAATTAGAAAGCTGTAAGAACTCGATGGCATAAGCAATGAGCAGTACGAAGATACCTGCAGTGAGAGGTTTGGTGTTCCAAAAACTTTTAATAAAGCAATATATAAGAATGACCACTAAAAAATCGCCGAACGTATGTCGAATAAAACCGGTTTTCAAAAATAGGGCGATTGCGATTTCCGTTGCCAATAGCAGCAAAAACCATAGAAAGTAAATGCTGTTAAATGTGATATTCATAGTTATTCTATCTGTATTTTTTCACCTAAAAACTTCGGTTGGACATTAAATAACACATCAATAGAAGCTTTTACTCTTGCCAAATATTCTCTTCCTCTTGTTCTTAGTCCGTAAAGATTACCGACATCTTTGGCATTAAAGGCAATGGCGTCAATCTTAAAGTTTTTCGCTAAATAGATGGCTCGTTCATTATGGAATTTCTGGGAGATTATGGTAAAAGCGTCTTGTCCGAAAACTTCCTTAGCTCTCACCACAGAATCCAAAGTTCTAAATCCCGCAAAATCTAAAACAATTCTGTCTTCTGGAATCCCTCTTTTGATGAGGTCGTCTTTAAATGTTGTGGGTTCGTCATAGTATTCACTTCCATTATCACCGCTCACAAGAATATAGTCAATTTTACCAGCTTTAAATAGGGCTACGGCAGCATCAATACGATAGGCGTAATAGAGGTTGATGCCTCCTTTGGCCATATATTTACTAGTGCCAAGAAGTAAACCCACTTTGTTTTTTGGAAGATCATTGATTTTTGAATATACATCCTCTTTTGCCTTATAAATCACCCAATAGTTGGTTGATACCAATGCAACGACTCCAAGGACTACGATAAGCAATATGAATTTTAGAAATTTCATAGGCTGGAATGAACAAGAAGTGTTTTGAAATATTTCATAGTATAAGTTCAAATATCAGGCATAACGATGCCCCTTAATTGTTTTGATGAAAAGATAGCTTCTAGAAAATGATCAACGGCCACTTTTAACAAAAATTATTGAAAAATATGAAATAGTTTATAAATTGGAGATTATTGACATGTTTTCATCACATGGGTTCTTTTGAGAACCAGACCCATGAAGGTGGTCATGAAGGCAGACGTAAAGAATGCGATCATATAAAATTCGAAATTACTTAAAAAAATGCCGTAAACGCATAGACTGAATGCAACTATAGCGTAAAACGGGAAAAAGGTATTAAAGACCGCTTTTTTGTCGAAAGCTTTTGTTTCAAACAAGCTAAAAAATGGATATATGGTTAAAGCGATGGTAACGACACAACCTACAAATACAGGGATCATTGAAAGGAGAACAAAGAGCAGCATCTTTACCTCAAAACTTTTAGGACTGGTGATCATCCAAAAAATGAGTGTGGCCAGAACAGTCGATTTACAAAAATTTAGAAATACATTCATCGGTCAAATTTTTTGCTAATCAAAAGCAGCTATGAGATTAAAAATCACCTTGCGACCTTATCGAAAAACCATTGCTATTTGCGTTGAAATAGGCTAATGCGAATTAATTATTTTTATCTTAGAAACGAGAAACGAGAAACGAGAAACGAGAAACGAGAAACGAGAAACGAGAAACGAGAAACAAGAAACAAGAAACAAGCGTTTTTTACAATTCCTTATACACCTTAAAGATTTCAAATGCCAGACCTTTATAGTTCTTCTTCTGTTTCTTTTCAACGATGTAATATTGGTCTTCAAAAAAAGGTAGAGCCGTGATACTTACATCAGCTTTGATAACCTCGTAGCCCTTAGCCAGCGCTTGAGATTCTATAATACGCATCAATTTAATGCCAAAACCTCTTCGTAAATAATCTTTATGCACAAAGAGACCATCAAAATCGTTGCCTTTGCTGAGGTATGCAAAACCCACGATAGTATCTTTTAATTCGGCGACAATAAAATAGGAATTCGCAATACGGTCTTCCCATTTATCAACGTCCAAAGCCCCTGATGCCCAGATACGAATTTGCTTTTCAGAATAATCCTTTACATTGACATGCGTGATCGTATCCCTAAAAATTGTAGTGATAAAAGGAATGTCTTCTAAAGTTGCTTCTCTAATTTCAATCATACTAAATTCTAAATATACCACCTAAGTTAAAAACACTCTGGGCAAAGAAAAAATGTTGTGAAGCGCCTTCGCTTGGGTTGCGGGTTGTTCTAATATTGCCCATATTGATATAACCACCTTTCAGATCACCTTGTATAAAAAAGTGTTTGAAGAAGGTAAAGTTCAAGCCTGCCCCAACTGAAAGGCCATAGCCTGAAATATGAAACTCGTCATAGCGATCTCTATCAAAAAGCGTCGTGTTGGTTTTTGGATAAAGAATCCCTGCGCCAATTCCTTCTGTGATGTTTATCTGAAATTTATCGGTATTCTGAATGTTGAATAGTGAAGAAATATCATCACGTCGTGCCAATTCAAGATACACAAAATTTAATCCATCAGTATGTTCAAATTGCAAAAATTCTTCTGAAACCAAAAAGTTCTGTTGGTCATAAACACCATTAAAAACAGATCCTACATCATCTGATGGTAAATTAATATAGCCGTCAACCACTCTGTTCTTGTTTCTCGTCATGACATACTTCATGTGGTCCATACCAAGTGCTAATGAATATTTTTCTGAAAAGAAATAACCAAGTTTAAAGTTGGTCTGAGGGATGGTAATACGTGCAGGGTTTACATAATCAATATGCCAACCTTTAGGTTTATCCTTTGCAGTCGCGTCTTTAATGGTAAACTCGTAATCCTCTCCTTTAAATGTGATATCAGATTTTGAAAATGCTGCCCTGTTGCCACCCCAACTCACAAAAAACTTACCTTTGTTGGTCGCTGTGTATCTTATTGGTTCTGTGATATCTTGTGAATAACTGTTGAGTGTGAGCAAAAAAAGTAGTGCACCAATAATTGGTGCGTGAATTTTTTTAAACATTTAAAAATGGATTATAAAGTATTGATTGTTTTTCTAATCGCCACCAAATTAGTGAGTAGTTTTTCCAAATTGTCCAAGTGAAGCATGTTGGCACCATCACTTTTGGCATTGGCAGGATCAAAATGTGTTTCAATAAACAAACCATCAACATGATTAACAACACCAGCTCTGGCTATAGTTTCAATCATATCTGGCCTACCGCCGGTAATACCTATGCTCTGGTTGGGTTGTTGTAAAGAGTGGGTGACGTCCAATACAGTTGGCGCATACTCACGCATAGTAGGAATACCCCTAAAATCAACAATCATATCCTGATAGCCGAACATCGTGCCTCTGTCGGTAATCCATACTTTCTGGTTGCCTGCGTCCTTCACTTTTTGAACCGCATGCTTCATGGCTTCCGGGCTCATAAACTGTCCCTTTTTGAGGTTGACCACTTTTCCGGTTTCTGCCGCTGCAACAACCAAATCGGTTTGTCTCACCAAAAAGGCCGGAATCTGCAAAACATCTACATATTGGGCTGCCATGGCTGCATCAGAAACTTCGTGAATATCGGTGACTGTTGGAATGTCAAAGGTTTCAGAAACCTTACGTAGTATTTTAAGAGCTTTCTCATCGCCGATTCCTGTAAAACTATCAATTCTACTGCGGTTCGCTTTTTTGAAACTCCCTTTGAAAACATAAGGAATATGCAACTTGTCAGTGATTGATACGACTTTTTCAGCAATGCGAAGCGCCATCTCTTCGCCTTCAATGGCACATGGTCCACATAATAAAAAGAAATTATTGGCAGTTGTATATTTTAATTTTGGAACGTCGTTAAGAGTCATTTGCTTATTAATTTAAGAATGCAAAGTTACGGAAAATTATGCACGAAGTTATGCTTGTTGAATATGGAATTTCAATGATGGTATTGACGCTATTTCTCTAAAGGAACTCGAAGATTCAATTCGTCAGCGATGAGAGGTTTCTTTAAAACAAATATTTAAAACTTTTAAGGATACTAAGCTTGTTCTATAAGACGACATCCAAAAATCGAAATACGATTGAATCCAATCTAACCTTCTTCTCAGCCCGATAAAACCAAGCAGCGAAGCAATCTAATATCTATTTGCCTAAAACACCTTCTTGATGCTATTGCGAATCATCCAGAGTGCCATTACAAAATTGCCAATAACGAAAAACCCTCCCATAATTAGAAAGCGTTTGGTTTCATAAGAAATGCTCACGATGTTTAGGTGATCAAATAAATAAGCCAGTATCATATAAGATGAGAGGCAAACGAATGTGATTCCCAAAGAAAAATTGAGTTTTTCATTTGGCTTAATCAATTGCCATAAAAAAGGAATTCCAAACAACAATATAGGATAGGCTGTAAGACCTTCGCTTCTGTTAACGTCAGTAAACCAATAGATGATTACTGCAATGAAATAGAAGTAGGGAATATATTTTGAGTATGTTCTAAGTGCTTTCATCTGTAAATTTTGAATTTTTTAATCACTGCACCTCTCAAAAAAAACAATAGTTATTTTGTTTTCAATATACAGATGTTATAATTACTAAACTGTCAGATGTAAATTGCCAATGAATTCATTAAGTTGGTGGGAATGGCCTTTTACTATTAATCAATTCTTAAACGAAAGATACAAATTGAAAGTATAATTATTTTCAACAATAACATTTTATTAACTGTCTGAAATTCGGGAAGCTCTTGGATTATCCCACTAATTTCGTGGGCTTCAATAGCTTGTATAAGTGATTAATTATTGTTATTATAAACGCTTAAAGAATAAATCATAAAATATAGAAGCTGTGAGAAAGCTTGTAAAAAATAAATAGCGTACATTTGCACGCTGAAAAAAAGCACCATATATATGGCGAAGATAAAAAATATTGCAATTATTGCACACGTTGACCACGGCAAAACTACCTTGGTTGATAAAATTATGTACTACTGTCACACGTTTCGTGAAAACGAAAATACGGGTGACTTATTCCTTGACAATAACGACTTGGAGCGTGAAAGAGGTATTACAATTACCTCTAAAAACATTGCTGTAACTTACAAGGATACTAAAATTAATGTTATTGACACACCAGGTCACGCGGATTTTGGCGGTGAAGTGGAGCGTGTATTAAACATGGCTGATGGCGTTTTGCTTTTGGTCGATGCCTTTGAGGGGCCTATGCCACAAACTCGATTTGTGCTTCAAAAAGCACTTGATTTAGGTTTGAAACCTTGCGTTGTGGTCAACAAGGTTGATAAGGAGAACTGTACCCCAGATGAGGTGCATGAGGCTGTTTTTGATCTGATGTTTGAATTGGGCGCTGAAGAATGGCAATTGGACTTTCCGGTGGTTTATGGATCTGCCAAAAATAATTGGATGAGTACCGATTGGAAAAAACCAACCGATTCCTTGGAACCTTTATTGGACATGGTAATAGAACATGTTCCGTCAATGGAAGTTGAAGAGGGAACTACTCAAATGTTGATCACTTC
This sequence comes from Gelidibacter pelagius, assembly GCF_017581925.1. Taxonomy (GTDB): domain Bacteria; phylum Bacteroidota; class Bacteroidia; order Flavobacteriales; family Flavobacteriaceae; genus Gelidibacter; species Gelidibacter pelagius. Next base: position 164,184 of record NZ_JAGEVG010000004.1, read on the forward strand.
TTTAGACTATTCATCATTTACCGGTAGAATTGCTATCGGACGTTTACAACGTGGTGTTTTAAAAACAGGAATGAACATTTCTTTGGTTAAACGCGATGGTAAAATCGTGAAATCCAAAATTAAGGAACTTCATGTGTTCGAAGGTGTAGGCCGTAGAAAAGTTGAAGAGGTCCAGGCTGGAGATATTTGTGCTTTGGTAGGACTTGACGGATTTGATATTGGCGACACCATTGCCGACTATGAGAATCCAGAAGGATTGGAATCTATTGCTATTGATGAACCAACGATGAGTATGTTGTTCACCATTAACGATTCGCCGTTTTTTGGTAAGGATGGAAAGTATGTAACCTCCAGACATATCAAAGACCGTTTGACAAAAGAACTCGAGAAAAACTTGGCATTACGTGTTAGTGAAACGGACAGTGCTGATAAATTTATGGTATTTGGTCGTGGCGTTCTGCATTTGTCTGTATTAATTGAAACCATGCGTCGCGAAGGCTATGAGCTTCAAATTGGTCAGCCTCAAGTAATCATTAAGGAAATTGATGGCGTTAAATGTGAGCCAGTTGAAGAAATGACTATTGATTTACCAGAATCAGTTTCTGGTAAAGCCATAGAAATGGTGACCATGCGTAAGGGTGAAATGTTAAGTATGGAAGCTAAGGGCGATCGTATGGTATGTAAGTTCCTAATTCCTTCTCGTGGTATTATAGGGTTGCGTAACCAATTGTTGACTGCTACGGCTGGTGAAGCGATTATGACCCACCGTTTTACTGAATACCAACCGCTAAAAGGTGGGATTCCAGAACGTCAAAATGGCTCTTTGGTTTCCATGGAGAAAGGTCAAGCCATTCCGTATTCTATTGACAAATTACAGGATAGAGGAAAGTTTTTCATCGATCCGGGAGAAGATATTTACGAAGGTCAAGTGATTGGTGAAAATTCACGTGGCGATGACATGTCGGTTAACGTCACTAAAACCAAGAAAATGAGTAACGTTCGTTCGTCAGGTGCAGATGACAAAGCGCGCATTGTTCCAGCGATTAAATTTTCGTTGGAAGAAGCTTTGGAATACATCCAAAAAGATGAATACGTCGAGGTCACTCCGAACCATATTCGTTTGCGTAAAATTTTATTGACGGAAGTTGAGCGTAAAAGAAATAAGTCGATCTAATAAAATTAATTTGAAACGTAATAAAAAAGGAATTCCATATGGAGTTCCTTTTTTTATTCCCAACAGTGGATTTTAATACCTCGAGATTCTTGGTTTCTGCCGATGAATTCCGCATAGTAACCTCTGTAGAGTGGTGAGAATAATTAGAGCCAAACGAGATGCCTTCTATAAAAATATTGTATTTTGGATGCCAATTTCAATCATAGAACTTTATAATCCACTTCGTCTGTTGAAAGCGTATTCAATTGAACAATATCAACCAAAATTCAAGTCGGTTTGGAATGCTTTTGTGTCCAATTCCAAAAATGCGACATTCTTGTTCCATCGTGATTTTATGGAGTATCACCAGGATCGTTTTGAAGACTTTTCCTTGATGGTTTATAAGAAGGAGAAATTGGTCGCTTTATTACCTGCCAATAGAGTAGGAGATGAAGTTTATTCACATCAGGGCTTGACTTATGGCGGATTGGTATTGCCAAAAAACATTAGGTTTGAAAATGTTCTGCAGAGCTTTGAAATGCTTTTAAAATTTCTGCATGAACAAAATATCACATCACTTCATATAAAGGAAATCCCTTCCATTTATCATCACCTTCCTTCAGAGGAAATTCCATATTTGAATTTTATTCTCAATGCCGAATTAATACGAAGGGATACACTTTCAGTTATTGATAACCACAACCAGCTAAACTTTTCGAACAGCAGACTTGAGGGTATCAAACGTGCTCAGAAAAATGAGCTAAGGATTGAAAATAATGATGATTTTGAAACGTTCTGGAATGCGATTCTAATTCCTAATTTGACTAAAAAACACAACGCAAATCCAGTACATTCTTTGGAAGATATTTTATATCTAAAGCAGAGGTTTCCTAAAAATATTAAGCAATTCAACGTGTATCATGAAGGTCAGATTGTTGCTGGTGCCACAATATTTGAAACTAAAAATGTGGCACATTGCCAATATATTTCTGGCAATGAAGATAAAAATACCTTAGGGAGTTTGGATGGCTTGCACGATTATTTGATCAATACCGTTTATGTCAAGAAGCGTTATTTTGATTTTGGCACGTCTAATGAAAATAACGGAAAAAACATTAATGAGGGACTGCAATTCTGGAAAGAAGGATTTGGTGCCAGAACCATAACGCAGGATTTTTATAGAATTGACCCCAAAAACTATAAAGCATTGAAAACGGTTCTCAAATGATAAAGTTTTTAGATCTCCATAAAATCAATGCGCGTTTTGAAACGGATTTTCAAGAGCGGTTTAAGAGTTTTTTAAATTCAGGACATTATATTTTAGGAAGTGAAGTGGAACGTTTTGAAATGGATTTTGCAGCATATTGTGGCACTAAATACTGTATTGGTACGGCCAACGGACTGGATGCTTTAACATTGATTTTTAAAAGTTATATCCATTTGGGAAAGCTGGAAATTAATGATGAAGTTATCGTCCCAGCGAATACATATATTGCCTCAATCCTTTCTATTATCAATGCAGGTTTAAAACCAGTTTTGGTAGAGCCTGATCTTGAGACCTATAATCTTTCTGCTGAAGAAACAATAAAACATCTTAACCCAAACACAAAAGCTATATTGGTGGTACATCTCTATGGTCAGTTGGCTGATATGCACGCGATAAATACCATTGCAAAGTCTAAGGGATTGCTGGTAATAGAAGATGCGGCACAGGCACACGGAGCGGTAGAAAGTTCAAAGTTTGAAGTTCAAAGTTCAAGGTTTAAGAAAGCTGGAAACTTGGGTGATGCAGCTGCATTTAGTTTTTATCCGACTAAAAACTTAGGTGCTTTGGGTGATGCCGGAGCGGTGACCACCAATGACAGGGATTTAGCGGAAACCGTAAAACTGATGCGTAATTATGGCAGTTCAAAGAAGTATGTCAATGAGATTATAGGTGTCAACAGTCGATTGGATGAACTTCAAGCGGCATTCTTGAATATCAAATTAAAACAGCTTGATAAGGACAATGATATGCGCCGAACGATGGCAAAACGCTATCTTCATGAGATTAAAAATAAAAAGTTGACCTTGCCGTTCTATAGTGGAGAGGATGATCACGTGTTTCATGTTTTTGTAATACGAGTAATTGATCGCTCAGGTTTTGAAACTTATTTACAGTCAAAAGGTGTAGAGTATTTGATCCATTATCCAGTTCCACCCCACCAACAAAAGGCCTTGTCAATGTTAAACGAAAATAAATATCCTATTACGGAAGAGATCCATAAAACTGTCGTCAGTATTCCAATGAGTCCAGTTATGGCAGCGGATGAAATTTTCACAGTTATTAACGCTCTAAACGCGTATTAAGTGGGGAAGTTCAATAACTATATCAATGAGCATGTGCTGTTCAAGGTGGCCAATCTCAATACCGTAACCATAATCACTAAGATTATTGCTGGAATTTTGACCTCAAAGGCCATAGCCGTGTTTATTGGGGTGGAAGGCATGGCACTTATCGGAAATCTCCGGAATTTCCTCGGTGCAATCCAGACTTTTTCAATTTTGGGGTTTTACAATGGTTTGGTCAAATCCATTGCGGAGGTTAAAAATGACGTTTTTAAACTAAGTCAAACCCTATCTACAGCGTATTATTTGGGGTTTTTGTCAACGCTGTTGATTGCATTTTTAAGTTATTATAATGCAGAATCCATTAATAATTTCTTGTTTGCTGCCCATTATAATTATGCTTATGTCATTAAGATCATGGCGCTGGCATTACCGTTCTATGCGTTGAACATGTTCAGTTTTGCGATAATTAATGGTTTTTCAAAGTATAAGATTTTACTGATCATCAATATTATTGGTCAGGTTTTAGGCCTATCCATCACCTTGCTTTTAATATATCAATACAATATTGATGGCGCCATGATAGCGGCGGTTATCGCGCCTTCACTTATTTTCTTTATTACTTTTATTGGCTTTTTAAACCAGCGCAGTTTGGTAGCTTCGGTAAAAATATCAAATGTCAGTATTGGCGTATTAAAGAAATTTGCGCCCTTTGCAACGATGGCTTTGGTGACTGCTATTGCCATCCCAGTGGTGTCTATTGTGATCAGAAATTATATAATTGATGAGATTGGTATAAAAGAAGCAGGACATTGGGAAGCCATGCAGCGTATTTCAGATTATTATTTGATGTTTATCAATTCGTTGTTGACTTTGTACTTCTTACCGCGATTTAGTGAGATTGAGAGCAAGGAGGAGTTTAGGAAGGAAGTCTTCAGTTTTTATAAAACCGCCATGCCCATCTTTGGAATAGGACTGATCGTCATTTATTTGTTGCGATCTTTATTGGTGCCCCTTATGTTTTCTGAGGCCTTTAAACCTACTGAAGATTTATTTTTATGGCAACTTTTGGGAGATTTTGTAAAGGTGCTTTCTATAGTAATTGCCTATCAATTTATCGCTAAAAAAATGTTTACGCATTTTATCATTATCGAAATCTTTTTGGTGGTCATCATGTATTTGTCGAGTGTTTATTTGATTGATATTTTTGGCGTTAAAGGTGCGGTCATGGGCCATTTTGTGAGCTACTTAATGCATTATGGTATTATTTTGTTGATATTTGGAAGTTCGCTATTTGGGGTGATATCCGAAAAGACAGATAACGAATGACGCTCAGGTAAACAAATGTCAGAAACTCAAAGTTCATACAGGCAGGTTCTAAAGTCCACATCATTGTTTGGTGGTGTTCAAGTTGTTAATATTGTCATTTCAATAATCCGCTCAAAATTTGTAGCGATTCTTTTGGGACCCATGGGTATGGGAATTGCGGGGCTTTTAAACTCTACAATTAATGTTGTGAGTGAATTGACCAAAATTGGTTTGGACACAAGCGCGGTAAAGGAAATTGCCTACTTTAAAAATAAAGACGAAGAAAGACTCATCATAATCATTAATTCATTAAAACGAATTGTTTGGTTTACTGGATTTCTGAGCGCAATTCTCACCATAATTTTCTCATCATTTTTAAGCCAATTGACATTTGGAAACACAGATTACACCTGGTCTTTTGTTTGGATTTCTGTAGCGTTATTGTTTAAACAGCTCACTTACGGAGAATTGGCGATTCTGCAAGGTTTAAGAAAGTTGAAGTTTTTGGCAAAATCCAATTTATATGCCAGTTTTGTCGGACTTTTTGTAGTCATTCCGCTGTATTATATTTTTGGAATTGACGGAATTGTGCCCGCCATTATTATTAGTACGATCCTCAGTTATGTGTTTAGCAAATATTTTACTCATAAAGTAAAAATAAAACCACTTAAACTATCCAATAGAGACGCATTTCGAGAAGGCAAACCCATGTTGAAATTGGGCCTCATGTTGAGTATTAGGAGTTCTATTACCTTGTTAAGTGCTTATGCCGTTCAGATATTTATCAGTCATGTTGGAGGTATAGATCAGGTGGGGTTTTATTTGGCAGGTTTCGTCATCATCAACTCTTATGTTGGTATTATTTTTAATGCAATGCAAACGGATTATTTCCCTCGTTTGTCCGCAATGGCAAATAATACTGAAAAATTAAGGCATACCGTACTTCATCAAGCGGTTATAGCGTTGCTCATTATAACACCGATTATTGTGATCTTTTTTATGGTGGCACCTCTCGCCATTCAGCTACTTTATAGCAAGGAGTTTTTATTGATTACGGTTTTTGTGAGCTGGGGAATGTTTGGAACACTTTTTAAGGCGGTATCATGGTCCATGGGTTATGTGATTTTGGCAAAGGGCGACTCAAAACTATTTATAAAAACAGCTGTTTTATTTAATTCTATATTTGTAGGCTCAATGGTTTTTGGCTATTACTTTTACGGATTGTTTGGTGTGGGCATCGCTTTTTTTGCTTACAATATTTTACATCTCATTATCGTAAAGTTGATTACCTTTTATAAATATGATTTGTATTTTAATAAAAATTTTAATTGGCTGTTTGTAGTTTGCTTGTTGATCTGTGGCGTTTCATTTGCGTTTAGCCATTTAAATACACCACTATTAAAATATAGTCTGATGCTTTTGATGGTCATTATTTCTTTAACATTCAGCGTATATGAAATAAATAAGAAAATAGACCTCAGAGGATTAGTACAGCAGTTCTTAAAAAGAAAAAATGATTAAACATCTTAAAGCAATTTACTATTTCTTTAGACTTCAATATGAGAAGCTCAAATTCTTTTTTTCAATAAATTGGATCAAAACGCTTTATTTTAATTTTAAAATGCTGCCTTATGAGACGGCAAAAAAACTGCCTTTTTACTTTTATGGAAGTGTCAAGTTTACAAGCTTAAAAGGAAGTGTCCAGATTGAAGCCCCAATCAAAAGAGGGATGATTGGATTTGGACAGGCTTACGAGATGACGACACGTTCAAGCAAAATGGCCGAGATTGTATTGAAAGGCCAAATTATTTTTCGGGGCTACGGCCAGTTTGGAAAAGACTGTTTCTTAATGGTGGGCAACAATGCCGTTTTAGATTTTGGAAATATGGCTGGTATGGCTTCCCGCGGTAAGTTGATTTGTACCGATGAAATCACATTAAAAACTTATGCAAGGATTGGTTCTGAATGTCAAGTGGTGGATACGGATTTTCATCAAATGATCAATACGGAAACAGGCGAACGCTATGAGGTGACAAAACCGATAACCATTGGCGCCTATAATTATGTTGGCAGATGGACTTCACTATTGAAAGGTGCTGTGACACCAGATTATTGTACGATTGCTTCAAATACACTATGCAATAAAGATTATTCACATCTAGGTAGCAATATACTTATAGGTGGAATTCCCGCGAAACTTCTTAAAACAAATATCTCACGCGATTGGGAAGGTGAAAGAGCGATGTTGGAGAAAAGCCTGTTGTTGGAAAACAGATTTAAAGTTACCAAAGGCAATCATTAGTGCCGGGTTTTGGAAGTTTTCGAAACTGGATGTAGCGGTACCACCATTTTACCTTGCTGAATTCTGAAAGCTTTAAATCAGGAATGTGGTGCAATTTATCTTGATATCTTATAATTATTTCTATAGGTCTATCATGCTTCCTTACCCATTGATCTGCTTGTGTTTTAAATTCTATCAAAGGAAGTTGAAAGGATTTAAGGGGTTCTGCATTTTCCCATTTAAGAGAGTCAGCAATGTCCACTATAGTGACAATATCTTCTTCAAATGACCAAATCTTCGTTCTTTTGGTATCGATCAAATAATGGTTACTCCGGCTTTTTTCTGTCAACAGATTACTGAACATGGTCAGATTTCCAGCATTTGATAGGCCAACATAAGCTTGTCCTCCCCACATCACAATAAATATCACGAATATTATGGGTATTATTTTAAGGCTTTGTTGCTCTTTTATAAAGGTAGATTTCTTTAATAGAATAGCAAAGAAAACCAACCATCCCATATTGAATATGATGCCATTATAGACTCTTATATGTGTTTTGTCAAAAAGACCTAAACGACTTACGGCAAAAGAGATCAGTACGGATAGGATACAGAAAAAAATATAATATCGCAATCCTCGGATAATAGATTGATAGTAGGGTTTTTGATGGTCAAAGTTGATGATGCACCCACAAATCAGAAAACCTGCAAAAGCACTAAAATTTGAAAATCCATATAGAGACATGAAAAAATGAAAAGCAATCAATAACCAAGTGGTAATTCTGCGTGTATTATGAAACAATAACCCAAATGGAATTACCATCTCAAATAGGATCGTTAATATTTGAGATGTTCTTACGGCCATTGGCGGAAGCCTATAACTTTCTCCGAACAAAAAGCTGGTAAAATTTGAACTTACATAATTGGTGCAACTGGAAGTGAGATCAAAGAAACCGGCATTCAATTTATGAAACCCCGAAACAAAATATATAGTGATTAAGGAGTAGATAAAAATATTGGCAATCATTTTATGGTCTAATCTGTTTTCTTTTATTTTTCTAAATTTTAGAATCACAAAAAGAACGAACAAGATGCCAATAAATACCTGTAGATTTCCGTGATTGGTACTTCTTGGAAATATGGGAGCATAGATAAAATAATAAGGTATGCAGGATAAGAATGTCGTGAACCAAAATTTCCGACTCAAAAACTGTAGCCCTATCATGCAAATAATAAACGCCGTCACTTTTGGATATTCCCAACCACCAGCGCCAATGCTCAATAAAAGCGCACAATTATACAGCGTCAGCAAAATATAATAACTGTCATTGGGCAGAGTGAAGTTGTATTTTGGCATTTTATAAATTATAAAAATTATGTATTGATTAAATCATTATCTCACCAGTGGGTTTTAATGCCCCGAGGTTCTTGATTCTGATTTCCAGACAGCTAAATAGTTCTCAGCTATATCCTTATAATTATGTTCTCTCTCAACAAAGGCTCTTGCCTTTTTAGAAATCTCCATAATCTTTTCAGGATGTTCAATCAGCCAGCTCAATTTCTGGACTAAATAGTCAATGTCTGGTAGGGCGTTGATCACGATGGTATCTTCCTCCACATCGTAATAATCCAACCATTCCTGCTCAGCGCCTGTAAACACAACTTTACCTTTGGCCATCGCTTCAAGTGCGTTGTAACCTTGGTCAAAAGAATAGATTTGGTCCATTAAAATATGGCAGTCGTCATAAACCTTTATGTATTCATCGTAGGGCAAGCTATGGGTATATGTAATCTCTACTTTGTCGCCATATTTAGTGGCGATTATTTTTAAGGCTTCGGTGAAATAATCATTTCCTTTTCTAATAACGGATGCGGTATTGATACCATGGAATATTTTAATTTTTCCGCTTATTTCCATCGGAATATATTCAATGACGTCAGTTTTTATCGGGTTTGGAATCAGTCCTAAATAGGATTTATGACCCAATAACGGAATGTGATAGTCCATATCTGTGGCAATGACACCTTGAACATTCTTGTAAATGAAATCGTGAAGTTTTTTGAAATCGTCAGTGAGATATTGTAACTGATATTTGTATAAAGATTTAAGGGAAGGGTCTTTTAGATAAGGAGTCATCACACTATACCTGAGTTTTCCATCCATCATATATCGCATGCATTGGTAGTCAATGCCAGTAGAAAGTAAAAAAAGCTTGCTGTTATGTTTTAAAAGATGCTTTATGAATTTTATTTCTAAGCGAGGCGTAGATTTTATTGAAAACTCATTGATCAACTGCACCACGTCAAATCCTTTTAATTTTTTCGAAAGGAATCGACCTCTCAAATAGATTTCAAAAGCCCCTAAATCAAAAGAAGTCAACTTATAAAAACCCACTTTAATTTTTTTCAGGATCGGACTGTGAAACGAGTGGTCAATTTTAATATCAACCGGATAATTTTTAAAACCATCGCCACTGCCAATAATGAGAACATCATGGCCAAGAGACTCTAATCCTTTTTTTAGAGAATTGTGAAGTCCACTGTATTCGCCAATTAGTAATATTCTCATTTAAGCTATATTTGCGATAAAGATACTAACTGTTGAAATCAAAAGTAAAAAAGATATGTATTGTTGTATCATCATTAGGTGAAGGTGGTGCTGAGAAATCCGGAGCTTTATTATCAGTTATGCTTCATAATCTGGGTCATGATATTTATATTGTTTCTGTTTTGGATCATATCGATTACCATTACGAAGGTACATTATATAATCTTGGAGCCTCAAAGAAAAAAGATGATTCTATTCTTGGCAGAGTCTCCCGATTAAACAAATTTAAAGCATTTTTAAAAGCTAAGGGTATCGAAATCATAATAGATAATAGAACGCGTGTGCAAGCCTATCGGGAATTTATCATTACGAAATTTATATATAAGGTACCGACGATTTATGTGGTTCATAATTTTAATGAAAAGTCAGCATTTACACCTTATAATCGGTTGAACAAATGGTTGTATCGGAATACGTATATGACCGCAGTTTCTGAAGCCTCCAAATTAAAATACCAAAACTTGTTTGGTCTTGAAAAAATTAGAACTATTTATAATGGATTTGATTTTGATGATATTAAGAATAAAGCGAATCAACAGATTGAGGTTGCTAAAAAATCATATATCATATTTTATGGAAGATTAGATGATAGGCACAAGAACATAAAGTTGCTTTTAAAGGCCTATAAACTTTCTAAATTACCTGAAAATGAGATAGATTTACTTATTTTAGGAAGTGGTGATGATGCTGAAAAGTTGCAATCTTATGCTGATGAACTGGCGTTGAATAAGCAAGTTATTTTTAAACCCTTCACTTCTAATCCCTATCCGTATGTCAAACAAAGTAAATTTATGGTATTGAGCAGTAGGTATGAAGGTTTTCCGATGGTCATACCGGAAACCTTATCTTTAGGAGTTCCTGTGGTTTCGGTGGATTGTGAGTCTGGCCCCCGAGAAGTGATTGTTGAGGCTAAAAATGGGTTGCTTGTAGAGAATCACAATCCAGAAAAGTTATCGGAAGCTATGAATGCTATGGCTTTTACTCAAGATTTATATAATATCTGTGCAAGTAATGCTTCAGAAAGTGTCGCCCATCTTTCACATACTGAAATTGCAAAGGAGTGGAATAATTTAATCCAAGAAGTATGTAATGAATAGAATTAAAGACATTGTAATCATTGATATACCAACCATAAATGAGGTTAGGGGGAATTTGGCAATTTTGGAAAAAGATACCGTCCCTTTTGAGTTCAAGCGCGTTTATTATTTATATGATGTGCCAAGTGATGCTTTTAGGGGAGGACATGCCCACAAAGAACAGAGCGAGCTCTTGATAGCGCTCAGTGGTAGTTTTGAAGTGGTTTTGGACGATGGTTTTGAAACTCGAAGAATCATGTTGAACAAACCAAATAAGGGCCTATTCGTTCCCACGATGATGTGGCGTGAACTTGATAATTTCTCTTCTGGAGCGGTCTGTTTGGTGTTGGCTTCAGACACATTTGATGAAGCAGACTACATTAGAGATTATGACGAATTTAAGCTATTTAAAAGCACTTAAATGAATTCCTAAATGCTGCATTCGTTTTTTGAAGAAATGAAAACACCGAATTACACTTGTTGGTTGTTTTAATAAAAACTGCTGTTTTTTATTCAAATTGTTATAATCGATTTCTTTTTCGAATCTTCTGAAACTATCTTGATCATTTTCCAATTTCGATAAAACGGCCATCGAAAATCTATTTAAGTCTATAAATTTTTTCAAGCCTGGATTGCCCGATTCAAATTTGATGTAATTATCAAATTTCGGTTTATCCGCACGTTTTGTTCTATTGGAAAGACTCTTTTTTTCGTAGCGATAGGTTGCAAGCACATCATTAATGAAAACAACCTTGTAGTGCAGTCCAATACGGATCCATAAGTCTGTGTCTTGTCCACTTTTCAGGGAAGTATCATAAGTGCCGATTTTGTCGAAAACGCTTTGGTGAACAACAGTGCTAGAGCTTGTCAGCACTGTGTTGATATAACTGGATTCAAAATAATCAACGATATAGATGTCTTTGTCTCTGATATCTTTGATAGAGTAAACTGAGCGGATGACACCATTTGACGTTTCTATATTTACTGCGGCCGCAAATACCTGATGGTCAGGATGAGATTTAATAAGCTGACTTATAGTTTCAAGATAGCTTTCTTGCCAAAGATCGTCCGCATCCAAAAGCGCAAGGTATTGCCCGCTCGCTTTTGAGATGGCGGCATTTCTAGCTGCAGAGGCACCTTTATTGTCTTGTTTAAAATACTTTATTCTATGGTCTGAAATTGAGTTTACCACAGCTTCACTGCCATCTGTAGAGCCATCATTGACCACAATAATTTCAAAGTCCTGAAACGTTTGTGCCAATACACTCTCAATCGTGCTTTTAATATGTGTTTCCTTATTGTAAAGTGAAATAATTACTGAAAAATAAGCCATGATTAAACTTTAATGCATTTAAATGAAATCGTGCAGATGAATATCTTAAATTTGTTTTAATGACTCTTACAAAGCTACAAATTGTGTCCTTCAATAATCCATATCCTGCAAATTATGGTGGTGTGATTGATGTTTTTTATAAGATTAAACATTTGCATAATCTTGGAGTTGAACTATATCTACATATCTTTTTTGATGATCGTTTTGATACCGAAGCCTTAAAGCCCTATTGCAAAAAGATTTTTGTGTATAAAAGAAACAAATCATTTTTTAAGCTTTTTAATGCTTTGCCATTTAGAGTCGCTTCAAGAACATCCAAACAAATTTATAATAATCTGACTCAAGTCGATGCCCCCATTTTATTTGAAGGTTTGCAGACAACCCACGTGTTGCTGAACCATCAGTTCAAATGTAAGATTTTTATAAGGGTTCATAACATTGAGCATTCTTATTTTTATGGTCTGGCCAATAGTGAAAAAAATCTATTGAAAAAGTTGGTGTACAGGATTGAAGGTAACAAATTCGAGAACTACGAGAAAGTTCTCAATAAATCTGACGGAATTTTGGCACTTTCAAAAATCGAATTTGATTATTTCCAAAAGAAGTACAATTCAAAAGCATATTATCTACCTGTTTTTCATGGGAATGAGGTTATTCAAAAACAAATTGGCAATGGTAAATACGCCTTATACCATGGCGATTTATCCACTGCAGACAATATTGCATCCGCAACATATATTCTATCGTTATTTAAGAAATTGAAATACCCATTAATCATTGCGAGTGCTGTCATGCCTGCTAGTTTGGGGAAACTGATCGAAAAATATGAGCATATTCGTTACGTCCAACTTGGTGATGATGAGCAAGTAAATCAATTGATTGCTGAGGCCCATGTGAATGTGTTGTATTCCAATCAAGCCACAGGCACAAAGTTGAAAGTGTTTTATTCTTTGTACAATGGACGCTTTTGCATTGTAAATAATAACATTGTTGATGATGATCGGATCTTAAAAATCTGTGAGGTAGCTAATACCACCGAGCAATACCTTCAAAGGATCCAGGATGTGTTTAATAAAGATTATAAATTTCCACCTGAAAGAGCGCGTGTTTTGGAACAATTCCATCCAGCTTTAATGGCGAAAAAACTACAGCAAATTGTGACAGAAGTTTAGGGTAATAAAAGCCCATTATTTTTCATGTTTTTTGTGGGATTGTATAATTCGACGGGAAGTCCACAGACCTGTCGTTAGAAATTAGCACCGAAATAATACCACGTAAATAGAAGTTTAGAAATGCGATTTATGAAGGTTTAAAAGAGGTCTTCGGTATAAAAGATTTAAATTGCATCAAATCCATAAATACCGTATTACTATGAATGTTTCAGTGTCGGATGAAATTTCAGAATACATCTATGCTAAAATAAAAAGTGAGCAAAAAGCTTTGACGGCTGCTTATAACAAGACCAAATCTCAAATTGGTTTTTTTTATATTGATGATATTTTGCCTGAAGCCATCGCGCAAAAATGTTATGAGGTTTTTCCTGATCCTTCAGAAATGCGCTGTCTGAAAAGTATGAGAGAATACAAGCACGTATCGGCACAAATGGATAAACACGAACCATTTTTAGAAGCTGTTATCTACGCCTTTCAAGACCGCAAGATTGTAACACTTATTGGCGCAATTTGTGGTATTGATTCGCTTTATGCTGACGAATCGCTATATGCAGGAGGCTTATCATTAATGGCGAAGGATAATTTTTTACATCCCCATTTAGATAATTCGCACGATGCCGAACGTGAGCGTTGGAGGGTTTTGAATTTGCTCTATTACGTTACACCAGATTGGAAATTAGAAAACGGTGGGCATTTGGAAGTGTGGCCTGATGGTCCAAAACAAAAACCTGTGCTCATTGAAAGTAAGTTTAACAGATTGGTGATTATGGCCACACACGATACGTCTTGGCATTCCGTAAATAAAGTCACTGATAATGGGAGCAGATGTTGCATTTCCAATTATTATTTTAGTGATTCGCCCTTAAAACCTACGGATAAGTTCCATGTAACCAAATTTAGAGGAAGGCCAGAAGACACTTTTACAAATGTCGTTTTGAACCTTGATGCGAGTTTAAGAATGCTGCTCAGGAGAATCTTTAAAAAGGGGATTCGTAAAAATCCGCATGTTTATAAGAAAAAATCCTAATTAAATCAGTTGCTGCTGTAGTCAAAATCAGGGTAGGTTTATCTCTAAATATACTCTTGCGAACTTCGGGGTGTTTATTATTGAGTTTCAAAGTGTAGAGCGTTCAGAAAAGAAATTACCGTTGTTCAAACGCTTATTTGATTGGTTAGGAATTTAACCTTTACGCTGTACCACTTCAAAAACCTTATTTTCATCACACTTTAGGGTTTTGCTTGGATAACGTAATAGAAGTGCATAGTCGTGGGTGGCCATTAAGATGGTATTGCCGTTTTTGTTGATTTCACGCAAGACTTCCATAACCTCAATACTGGTCTGTGGATCTAAATTTCCTGTAGGTTCATCGGCCAAAATAAGTTCAGGGTCATTCAATAAGGCCCTTGCAATGGCAATACGCTGTTGTTCACCGCCCGAAAGCTCATGTGGAAATTTAAAGCCTTTGGTTTTCATGGCGACTTTATCGAGAACTTTTTCAACACGTTCCTTGATTTTGCTTTTGTCCTTCCAACCGGTTGCTTTCAAGACGAACTCCAAGTTGCCATTAACCGTCCTGTCCGGCAACAATTTAAAATCCTGGAAAACGATACCTAACTTTCTTCTTAAAAACGGAATGTCCTTTTCTTTTAACGTTCGCAAATCGAAATCGACAATATGGCCTTCCCCAGTGGTCAGTTCCAGATCGCCATAGAGTGTTTTCATAAAACTACTTTTTCCGCTTCCTGTTTTCCCAATGAGATACACAAAATCACCCTTTTTCATTTCGACGTTAACTTCAGACAACACCATGCTGTCTCCTTGATATATCGAGACATCCTTTAATTCTAAAACAGTTTCAGACATTTTTTTACGTATGTTTTTAAGAGTTGTAAATGTATTGTTAAAATAATCAAATATCAAATATTTTAAAAATGAGTCGGTAGTCAACAGCAGTTCCTTTATAAGACTTGACATCAGAATACTTAGGATGTCAGAGAACTGAAAAGCAGTAATAAGCATAAAAAAAGCTGCAATAAATTTGCAGCTTTTTAAATTAAAGTACTTTAATGGGCACTTTAGTTTTTATTCTTTTTTAGAACTTCAAGTGTACTACTTGGTCCTAAGTAACTCGTGTTTAATTATTCCACGATAAATTTACCTTGCATCAAAGCGTAGTGCCCTGGGAAAGTACACAAATAAGTGTAGGTTCCTGGAGCAGGAGCGTCAAATTCAATAGTTGTAGTTTCTCCACCACCAATCATTTTTGTATGAACAATAAACTTGTCGGTCATATCAGCAGGGATATAATCGTTGTCTTTTGCCATTGCAGCAGCATTTCCTACTGTAGCTACATCAGCATCTTGGGTAAGTAAAGCCCAGTTATGACCCATAACTTGTATATCCATTTTACCAACATGCTTTAAAGTAAGTTTCACTTTTTGACCTGCTTTAACTTTAAGTTCTTTTTTGTTAAATTGCATTTGGTCATTACCCTCTATGGTCAAAACGGCCACATTTGGATCTTCAGCAGGTGCTTTTTTCTCAACTTTGGTATCAGTTGTAGCTGCAGGTGTTTCTTTTTTCTTGTCGCCACAGCTAAATGCTAAGGCTACTAAAAATACTAAGATTAACTTTTTCATTGTTATTTAGAATTTAAATTTATTTATTGCAAAATTAACTGCTATTTATAGGATAGCAAAATCATTTGTGTCATTTTTTTTCTAAAACACTGTAATTCCGTACCATTTTAAGGTTTTGTGATACTCTTCAGAAGGACATTAAGTATTGCTATTTTGAATTATTTGGATGGATAGTTGCAAGTCATTAGTCTACAGCAGATTAACGATAGGGGGAGAGTTGATTTTTATTTTTGAATACTGGTCTATCTGTTTATAGGTTTGTGCATTACTTTAAAGTAGGATTTTTAAAAAACTAAGTCGATCAAGACACCCTGCTTTTTCTATACATCGTAATCAAAAACACAAAAAGCGCAATAAACATCGCAATTCTCGCAATATAGTCACCAGCCCAAGTGTAAAATGTTATTTTTTCGTTAGTTGTGACGGTTCCGGACAAAGCACCTTGCGTATCATAGGCTAATGACGATGTGATATCTCCTTTGGCATTGATCAGTGCAGAAATACCAGTATTAGCGCTTCTCACGATATCTCTTCGTGTTTCTATTGCGCGCAGTCTTGCGTAACTTAAATGTTGTTTATGGCCCTGTGTTTCACCCCACCAAGCATCGTTGGTGATAATGGCCAATACGTTGGCATTATTTCGAATGTACCCTGTTACAAATTCCCCATATACCGATTCATAACAAATAATGGGACCAACCTTTAGATCGGGATTAGTGGTTGTGAATGCCGTGCGTTCTTCTTGGGTGGTTTTCATGGCCAATGTACCGCCCAGGTCAATCATGAAATCGCCAATTAGAGGTTTTATAATGGTTTGATAAGGCAGCGTTTCTACGCCTACAACCAATTTTGATTTGTGATAGAGTTGTACATCATCGCTCGCGTTGAGCATCATGGCCGAATTGTAATCGTCATACCAAAATCCGCTTTTGTGGTAATTGGACTGTTTCTTGACAAGTGATTTGTCTGTGATGAAATTGATAAACGAAATCCCTGTTAAAATATTTAGATTGGGATGTTCAGAAATATAGACATCCAGTTTTCTTTTGAAATAGGCGTTTTCCAACTGGGTGATTTTCACATTGTCCGCAAACACCGTTTCCGGAGCTACGACAAGGTCTGTCTGTGCATTGATTTTAGTGTCTGCCAACTTTAGCAACATATCGGCAATTTCTTCATTGGACACATTGTACTTTTCAGAATAGGGATCGATGTTGGGCTGTAAAGCAATTACATTTATCTGTTCGCCTTCAATATTGTAAGTGTAATAGATGGTTAAGGAGATTAAAATCGGCAAAATGATTACAGCCAAAATAATGATGCCATTTGATTTAACGCTATTTATGGATTTCTGAATCTGATATTTCACAATCAATTTATAAATCAAAATGTTCACAAGCCAAACCCATAAGGTACCTCCAAAAGTTCCGGTGTATTCATACCATTGGATCCAAGTGAAATATTCTGAGAATCCATTACCCAAATTCAGCCAAGGCCAAGAAAAATCCCATCCTAAATGCAACTTTTCAAAAGCTATCCATAAGCACATCAAAAACAAAAGACTAATGTTGACGGTAGCACGTTTTGCAATGCTGTGATAAACCACCATTAGGATGGCCATGAGCATGGAATTCACTAAAATGGCAAAGCTGGCACCAAATACATCGGCGTATTGGAGCCAATTGGTGGTGATGAAATTCCAGATGACAAAACTGATGTAGCTATATCCAAAAATCGATATTTTTTTCCATTTGATATCGGAAAGTCGGACATGACGCTCCACGAATAGAATCGGCACAAACCCAATAAAGAGCAAGATTGGGAATCCGTAGGTAGGCCATGCAAAAGCTAAAAGTAATCCTGAGAGTATGGCAAAAAGGAAGTTTTTCATTGGGGAAATTTACGAACAAAAATATTAATTTGGTAGTATGAAATGAGGAATAAGAAATAAGTATTAAGTATCAAGAACCAAGAACCAAGATTCAAGACTGCGGTTCAAAGCTGAGGATTAACGATTGATGATTCAATGGTGTCCGATTAAAATTCAATGATCCTCTAAAAGTCTGACCACTAAAGTCTCTCGGAGAGTTTCTTTAGGATAACTGTCATTATATCTGTTTAGAAAAAAACACAAAATTATGCTAATTCCGTCGAGCTTTAAATTTTAAAATCCACAATTTAAATGCTTTAAGTTTTTTAGGTTTGGTTCTTGATTCTTATAGCGCAGCGGTCTTGACTCTTATATCGGACGCTATTGATTGATGATTAACGATTTAAGATTGCTGATTGTTGATCGTGTTCAGTCATTGAGAATAGATGATCGAAGGTTGATAGTTATGGCTAAACCTCAAAACGAGAAACAAGAAACGACTCCCGGATTACCTAAAAACACTGAAATCCAATTTTAAAGAAAATACGTTGGAATATAAGGCGGCACTTTGGTCGCCAATATCAGTAAATGCATAATCTATTTGGATGCCACGATATTTAAAACCGACGCCAAAATTAGGTTGAAAGGTCAAGTTTTCTGAATTGTCAAGTTGGAGTTCATTTTGGAAATTGCCGACGCCAGCTCTTAAAAACACCAAGTCAGTATAACCAAATTCGAATCCTAGGGAAGGCGTAATACTTGCAAAGGAAGTAGAGAGGACATCATTGTTTTGCTCAAATCGTACATTGAGATCCAAAGCAGTTACCAGAGAATAGTCATAATGGAAAATGAACTTTTTGGACATGCCCAATTGAAGTTTTGGGATGGTCAATTCAGTCGATTCCGGAACTTCCTGATTTTGACCGGCCACAGCATCTTGAATGTCCGCCAGTTTATCTTTATCAAAAGTCCACGCGTTAAAAGTAGTCGTAATATCCCGAGCCATCAATCCGAATTTCCAATTGTTTTGCGATTCGAATTGGATGCCCAAATCGAGACCAAATCCCCAAGACGAGGCAAAATCACCAATAATCCTGCGGATGACTTTCGCATTAACACCATAACTAAACCCATCCAAAGGAATTTTTCTGGCATAAGAAAACGTCAAACCATAATCGGCAGCTGAGAAGAGACTGATTCTGTCGTAATTAATATTGCCTTGAGCATCAATCAATTGTGTCGTGTCCAGAATATCATCGACACCGAATCGGATCAACGAAATTCCCACAGCGCTTCTATCATCAAGAGACATGGCAAAGGCTGCGTAATTGTAATTGGCTATGTTGGCAAAATAACTGGAGTGCATTAAGGCGATTTGACTGTCTTCAAGCATGACCAGTCCCGCTGGGTTCCAATAGCCTGAGTTCACGTCGGAAGATTGCGATACAACGGCATTGCTCATTCCTAAGGCAGCGGCGTCAACTCCAATATTCATAAACTCATTGGAGTATTTACGCGTAGTTTGACCATAGGCAAGTATGGACAAGAGGAAGAACGCAACAACTATATTCGTTTTCAATCGCAAAATTTTTACAAAGATGCACAAAAAGTTGAACTAATTTCGCTTTTTTGGCGGGATCTCAAGTTTAAAACTTCGACAATTAAGGGCGAATTTGCCTAAGTATAACTTCTTTTAGTTAAACTATAAATCTCTGTAGATATTGTGTTTATCAACGATTTGACGAATGGATGTTGTATTAATTTCCACCGGTGGGTTTTAATGCCCCGAGGTTCTTGATTCCAATGGCGCCAGAAAATTTCGGCATTTAAGTTTTCAATATTCGCTTATGAGCATATTCTTATAAAAATAGTTTGTTATTTTTACACAAACTTATACCATGGCCATAAAGAAACATCTTCCCAATATCATTACACTACTCAATTTGTTTTCCGGTAGCATTGCAGTTGTATTAGCCGTGCAAAACTATTTTGTGGCGGCAGCTTTATTCATGTTTTTAGGAATATTTTTTGACTTCTTTGATGGTCTAGTCGCCAGGAAATTGGATGTACAGAGCGCGTTGGGACTTCAATTGGATTCTTTGGCAGATATGGTCACCAGTGGTTTGGTGCCAGGGATTGTTATGTTCAAATTACTGAATTGGGCCATAGGTCATCCAGTTGCAGAAAATGCCGATACACTTTGGGACTCCTCAAATATATTTGAAGGTCTACATCATTATTCACCATTGGCCTTCATTGGCTTTTTTATCACACTGGCTTCTGCATATCGGTTGGCAACATTTAATCTTGATGAGGAGCAACAGGCCTCCTTTAAGGGATTGCCAACGCCTGCAAATGCGCTGATGATTATTTCATTGCCGTTGATCATGGAGTTTCAAAACAGTGATACCATAAATACGATCATCTTGAATCCGTGGTTTTTGGTTGCAGTAACTGTTTTAAGCTGCTATTTACTGAATTCAGGCATAAATTTGTTCGCATTGAAATTCAAAGATTGGAGTTTTAAAACGAATGCGGTGCGTTATGTTTTCATCATTATGAGCATCATATTTATCGTTCTTTTCAAGTTTTTGGCGATTCCATTGATTATTGTTTTTTATGTTTTGTTATCTCTGTTTTCAAAATCGCTAACAACATAGACCATCATTATTATTTAAATTAACGGCGTATCGTCGTAACTAATTCTTTCAAACTAATGGGATCAGGTTTTTTTGCACTTTTAGATGATATTGGCGCCCTAATGGATGATGTGGCTTCCATGGCTAAGATTTCAACTAGAAAAACCGCTGGTATTTTAGGCGATGATTTGGCAGTAAATGCCGAAAAGGCATCTGGATTTGTTGCTTCGCGAGAAATCCCGGTGCTATGGGCCATTACGAAAGGTTCTTTTATCAATAAACTTATCATTTTACCGGTGGCCTTTTTATTAAGTGCTTTTTTTCCAGTTGCCGTGACAGTGGTGTTGGTGTTGGGCGGAATTTATTTGGCATACGAAGGTGCTGAGAAGGCTTATGAATATTTAGTGCCTCATCATCATTCTCCAGCCATTGAAGATAAAGGTGGCATGAGCCCAACCGAGATTGTGGAACTTGAAAAATCCAAGATTAAATCCGCCATCGTCACCGATTTTATTTTATCCGTAGAAATCGTCATTATTGCCTTGGGTACTGTTATGGGTCTCCCTCTTCTTAATCAGATTTTGGTGGTCTCCATTGTGGCGCTTATTGCAACCGTGGGTGTGTATGGGATTGTCGCACTTATTGTCAGAATGGACGACTTTGGGTACAGTCTGATTAATTTCAATGACAAGGATAAAAGTATTTCCGATTTTTTTGGTCATCTTCTGGTCAATGCCTTACCTTGGGTTATCAAAAGTTTAGGTGTTATTGGTACGATTGCCCTATTGCTTGTGGCCGGTGGAATTTTTGTACATAATCTGGACTTCTTTCATCATTTTTTAGAAACTTGGCCTTCTCTTCTTCGAGAATTTATTGTGGGTGTCATTTTTGGATTTGTAGCCTTATTAATTTTTAATGGGATAAAAATGTTGGTTGGCATGTTGAAGAAGTGATTTTTGTAGCAGGAAGGACTTCAACAGTTTTTCTTCTGCTGAAGTTTGCTGAGTCTAAAAGATTAAGTTTTTTAATTTATATTTACAAGTTGTGTTGATAGGGGGAATTCTTGGTGGGAAACACCAACAATAACGTAGTTAGTCTATGAGGTAAAAGAAGTTGATTCAGAGATTATCGTGTATTCAGTCTTCAACACGCATCAGGATCCAAATAAGAAAATCAAATAAAAAAGAGCTTCAAGCTCTAAAAAAGTATCTTCTTCTTGCGCAATTCAAAATTCTGGCCTAAATATACTTTTCGCACCATTTCATCCGCAGCCAATTCTTCTGGAATTCCGGCTTTTAAGATATTGCCTTCAAACATTAAATAGGTTCTGTCCGTAATAGCCAGCGTTTCCTGTACGTTGTGATCAGTGATTAAAATCCCAATATTTTTTTTGGTCAGTTGGGCTACAATCCGTTGAATGTCTTCCACGGCCACTGGATCCACTCCTGCAAAAGGCTCATCCAATAAAATGAAATTAGGATTTGTAGCTAAGGCACGCGCAATTTCAGTTCGGCGGCGTTCACCACCAGATAATAAGTCGCCTCTGCTTTTACGAATATGTCCCAGTCCAAATTCGTCAATTAAGGATTCCATTTTATCAAGTTGCTCTTTTTTAGAGAGTTTTGTCATTTGCAATACGCTTAAAATATTGTCTTCAATGCTCAACTTTCGAAAAACGGATGCTTCTTGTGCCAAATAACCAATCCCATGTTGGGCACGTTTGTACATTGGATATTTGGTGATTTCTTTATTGTCCAAAAAGATTTTGCCGCCATTGGGCTTGATTAAGCCAACAATCATATAAAAAGAGGTGGTTTTGCCAGCACCATTTGGGCCGAGCAAGCCCACAATCTCACCCTGATTGACTTCTAAAGAAACATCCTTGACCACTTGACGTCCACCGTAGGACTTCATTAAATTTGTTGCGCTTAACTTCATAGCTTCATTTGTAAGGCTAAAAATAGTAAAATCATAGAGGACACCTAATAATCCAATTCCTTTTTATAAAAAGTTTAACCTTGAGCTTCTAAAGCTTCCCAAAATTCGTAAGCCCTACGAAGATGCGGAATCACAATGGTGCCGCCCACCAACGTGGCTATGCCGAGTGCTTCGTTGATTTCAGCTTTGGTAAGTCCTTGTTTGTAGCTTGTTTCCAAGTGGTATTTAATGCAATCATCACATCGCAATACTGTAGAAGCCACCAAACCCAAGAGTTCTTTGGTTTTGACGTCCAATGCACCTTCTGCATAGGCATTGGTGTCGAGATTAAAAATCCGCTTGATGATCTTGTTATTGCCATCGCCTAAAATTTTATCGTTCATTTTGGTGCGATAGTCATTAAACTCATTTACAATATCAGACATGTTTCTTGTTTTTACGTTTTTCTTGTCGCTTTTGGTTTCTCACCACGATGGCGGAAATATAGATACTTACTTGATACAATACTAAAATAGGAATGGCGACAATCACCTGACTTGCCACATCTGGAGGTGTGATGACTGCAGAAATAATCAGAACGCCCACCAAAGCGTATTTTCTATATTTTTTAAGAATCTGTGGGGTAACGAGGCCAACCTTGGTCAGAAAATAGATAATGATTGGCAATTCAAATACAAATCCTGCCGCAATAGAGGAGGATCTCACTAAGCTGATATAGGAACTGATATCAAATTGGTTTGTAATTTCACTACTTACAGAATAGGTGCCTAAAAAGTTGATGGATAACGGGGTAATGACATAATAGCCAAACAATACACCCATAAAGAACAATAAAGATGATACGACAATAAAGCCACGGGAGTTTTTGCGTTCATTTTCCAAAAGTCCAGGGCTAATAAAGCTCCAGAGCTGATAGATGATATAAGGGAATGCAATGATGAACCCAGCAAAAATAGAGGTCCAGATATCGGCGGAAAATTGGCCACCCATCGTTCTACTTTGAATGGTAAACGGAAATGCATCCGCACAAAATGTAGAATCGATATTTAAAAACGTTGATAGTTTACACAGATATTTATACGTAGGGAAATCCATGCTTTTCGGACCGAAAATAATGACATCGAAAATCCATCGTGAAAAAATGAATGCAACTGATCCTGCAATAACAATGCTTAAAGTAATCCGGATGAGGTGCCAGCGTAAGTCTTCGAGATGGTCTAAAAAGGACATCTCATTGGAAGTTGTTTTTGTCATTAGATAATTCCTTCTTTGATAAGATCATGTAGATGCACTACACCAGCATACTTGCCTTCATTTTCTACCAAAAGTTGTGAGATTCCATTAGTTTCCATTTGCTCCAATGCATCGACGGCCATCGCATTTTCATCTATTGTTTTGGGGTTGGAACTCATGATGTCTTTTGCGGTCAAGTGAATAAAGGCGTCGCTCTTGGTGAGCATTCGTCTTAAATCGCCATCAGTAATGATGCCGATGATTTTTTCGTCTTCCACAACAGCTGTCACACCCAGCATTTTTTCGGAAATTTCAACAATGACCTGTTTCACATTGGTATCTATACCTACTTGAGGTTTTTGATTAACGGAGGATAGATCGTTCACTCGTAAATACAAACGCTTACCCAAGGCACCACCGGGATGGTATTTGGCAAAATCCTTACTTGAAAATCCTCTTAATTCCACCAGGCAAATAGCAAGGGCATCACCCATAACCAATTGCGCAGTGGTACTGGTTGTGGGGGCTAAGTTATTTGGGCAGGCTTCCTGCTCAACGTGAGTATTTAAAACATAGTCCGCTTGTTGCCCCAAATAGGATGTTATGTTTCCAGTGATGGCAATCATTTTGTTCTTGGCGCTTTTCAATAAAGGGATTAAAACCTTTATTTCTGGCGTATTCCCGCTTTTAGATATACAAATCACCACATCATCTTGCAAAACAAGTCCTAAATCGCCATGAATGGCATCTGCAGCATGCATAAAAACAGCTGGTGTACCTGTGGAGTTTAATGTGGCTACGATTTTATTGGCAATAATGGCACTTTTTCCTATGCCTGTGATAATGACCCTTCCTTTTGAGTTGTAAATAAGTTCTACGGCATCAGCAAAGTCGTCAGTCAATAAATTGGCAAGATTGGAGATAGCAGAACTCTCTAAGTCAATGGTCTTTTTTGCAGTGTTTAGGATCGAATTTTTAATATTCAAAATTTATTGATTTTTGGGTTTGATGCATCTAAAGAATTTTAGTATCTTTAATCCAATGCAAATGTATATAAAATACTAATAGGGATTAATGAGTAAAGAAGAAATTGACTTACATGCAGCACTAAAAAAATACTTTGGATTTTCTAAATTCAAGGGTCTTCAGGAAAGCGTTATTAAGAGTTTGGTTAAAGGAGACGATACTTTTGTTATTATGCCAACAGGAGGTGGAAAGTCGTTGTGCTATCAATTACCTGCATTGATAAAAGAAGGCACCGCAATTATAGTATCACCTTTAATTGCACTAATGAAAAATCAGGTGGACGCTATTAGAGCTGTATCACAACATGAGGGCGTTGCCCATGTGTTGAATTCATCATTGAACAAAACTGAAATTAAACAGGTTAAAGAGGACATAAAAAGCGGGATTACAAAACTGCTTTATGTTGCTCCAGAATCATTGACCAAAGAAGAGAATGTTGAATTTTTAAGGTCCGTGACCATTTCGTTTATGGCTGTTGATGAGGCGCATTGTATTAGTGAGTGGGGACATGATTTCAGGCCAGAATATAGAAATCTTAGACATATAATAAAGCGTATTGGAGATAATATTCCCATCATTGGGTTGACTGCTACTGCTACGCCTAAGGTTCAGGAAGACATTCTTAAAAGTTTGGACATTACCGGAGCCAATACATTTAAAGCGTCTTTTAATAGGCCAAACCTTTATTATGAAGTCCGACCAAAAACAAAGAATGTAGATTCTGATATTATCAGATTTGTGAAACAGAATGATGGAAAGTCGGGAATTATCTATTGTTTGAGTCGCAAACGTGTTGAAGAACTGGCTCAGGTGTTACAAGTCAACGGGATTAAGGCGGTGCCTTATCACGCCGGATTGGATGCAAAAACCAGAGTGAGACATCAGGATATGTTTTTGATGGAAGATGTGGATGTGGTGGTTGCTACTATTGCGTTTGGAATGGGCATCGATAAACCCGACGTTCGTTTTGTAATCCATCATGATATTCCTAAAAGTATAGAAAGTTATTATCAAGAAACAGGTCGTGCGGGACGTGACGGTGGAGAAGGTCATTGTTTGGCCTTTTATGCCTACAAAGATATTGAGAAACTGGAGAAATTTATGGCGGGTAAACCTGTTGCCGAACAGGAGATTGGACACGCTTTACTTCAGGAAGTGGTTGCTTTTGCCGAAAGTTCATTGTCGAGGAGGAAATTTATTCTCCATTATTTCGGGGAAGAGTTTGACAACGAAACGGGTGATGGTGGTGATATGGACGATAATGTTCGCTATCCTAAAAAGCAATTTGAAGCACAGGACGATGTTGTCATTTTGTTGGAGACCGTAGATCAGACCAACGATAAATATAAATCGAAGGATTTGGTACACGTCATTACCGGGAAATCGAATGCATTGATTGCATCCCATAGAACTGATACGATGCCATTTTTTGGTGTTGGAAAAGATAAGGATAAGCGCTATTGGATGGCATTGATCCGTCAGGTATTGGTGGCAGGACTATTGAAAAAGGATATTGAAACTTATGGTGTTCTGCGCTTGATGGATAGTGGGAGAGAATTCTTAAAATCGCCTACGTCATTCATGATGTCGGAAGATCATGTGTTTGACGAGACTACGGATGAGGGGATCATTACAGCTTCAAAAGGTGAAGGTGCTGTGGCTGATGAACAACTGATGGCCATGTTGAAAGATTTAAGAAAACGAAATGCCAAAAGAATAGGGGTACCTCCGTTTGTTATTTTTCAGGATCCTTCTTTGGAAGATATGGCTCTGAAATATCCGATTACCTTAGAGGAGTTGAGTAATGTTCATGGGGTAGGAGATGGGAAAGCAAAAAAATACGGTAAGGATTTTATTGCCCTTATTGCAGAATATGTTGAGGAAAATGATATCATCAGACCAGACGACTTGGTGGTCAAGAGTACGGGTAGCAATTCGGCTTTAAAACTCTATATTATACAGAATGTCGACCGTAAATTACCTTTGGATGATATTGCGTCAGCTAAAGGGATGAATATGAAGGATTTTATTAAAGAATTGGAAGCTATAGTCTATTCTGGGACTAAATTGAACATTAGTTATTGGATTGATGATATTTTGGACGAAGAGCAGCAAGAAGAAATCCATGATTATTTTATGGAATCAAAAACCGATAAAATTGATGTGGCGATAGATGAATTTGATGGCGATTACGACGATGAGGAATTACGATTATACCGAATTAAATTTATTAGTGAAGTGGCGAATTGAGATATCAGTGGGTAGTTGGCAGTCAGCAGTAGGCAGGCTCAGTTATTTGTTGAAAAGTGGGTAGAAGGTAGCTGTCGGAAGGCGGTTGTCAGTTTTCGGTTGTCAGTTTTAAGTGATAATTTGGATGGTTCTAAGTCTCATTTTCAGTTTGCTGTCATCACAAAAATACCGGACAAGGAAGCTTTTATTCTCTTTTCTCTATGGGAAACTCCATAAAATTCTGTGTCTCGCTCCGAAATAACTTTTATTCTTCCTCCTCTTTCGTATTTTCTATAATATCGAAAACTATTTTTTCTTTTTTAGCTGAAAGTTCAAGAGACTGAATTTTCGATCTACTGATTTTTGGGAGGTCTTCTTCATCAATTTCAAAATCAATGGCCGTAATATTTCGGTTAGGAACGGCAGAGGACTCAGAATTCAATTCGAGCATATCCGATTTTAGTTCCAATTTAAAACCCTCTCCATTTATAATCAGTTTTGCGCCTTTAAACGTTTTAATCTTAAAAGTGCCAATAATGATGGTTTTAAAATAATGGTAACCAGCTAATTCGCTCATTCCAGCGTACATGACGTTGGTATTTGACATCGCAAAAGGCGCACCTTCAACATCATTAATAATAGCTTCAGTATAGGTGTTGTCATGTTGTTCTTCAACAGATTTATTAGTGCCAAAAGCAGCCTTTAACTTGGTAATCGAAAATTTCATGGAATTCAATTTTTTGTAAAACTAAGCTTATCGCAAGGAAATTCCAAGTTCCGAGTTCCGAGTTTCCCACCTCCGCTTCGCTTCCCGCATATACAAAAGTTTCGGGCAAGCAGGTTTCGCGTTTCCACTATCAATTTCATTTTCATTTTCAACTTCAACCTCCTTCCTGCCCTTTGTATGTGCCGAATGCTAATTCCTCATGCCTAATCCCTAACCTGCCCGCCAGAACGGACTTATTTGGGTAGGAAAAAGTACGTTCGGGCAGGTCCTAAATCCCTAATCCCTCATCCCATTTCCTGCCAACAATTAATTATCTTTGTGCAAAACAAACCACTACCATGATTTTTATAGAAAATGAAGGCAATACCAATCCGAAGCTAAACTTGGCCTTGGAGGAATATGCACTGCGAAATTTTAGTGCTGAGAACGATTATCTGCTGTTTTATATCAATGAACCTTCCATCATTATAGGCCGTAATCAAAATACATTGGAGGAGATCAACCACAATTATGTTGAGGAAAACAACATTCATATTGTAAGACGAATTTCTGGTGGGGGCGCGGTATATCATGATTTTGGCAATCTCAACTTTAGTTTCATTACCAATCACGATGTCAAAAGTTTGAGTAATTTCAAAAAGTTCACGGCTCCAGTCATTAAGGTTTTGAACGGTTTGGGATTGAATGCCGAATTGAAAGGTCGGAATGACATTGAGGTGGATGACAAAAAGATCTCCGGAACAGCTCAGTTTTCTACGGGCAAGCGGATGGTCAGTCACGGGACTTTATTGTATAATACAGATTTAGGTGAAGTTGCCAATGCACTGAACGTAAAAATGAGTAAAATTCAATCCAAAGGCCATAAATCGGTGCGAAGTCGCGTCGCTAACATCACAGAATTTTTAAATGACCCATTGAAAATTGAGGATTTTCGACAGTTATTACTCGAGGGCCTCTACGATCAAAGTGAAGCTTTTGAAAGCTACCATCTCACGGCTGACGAATGGAAAGCAGTTCACCAATTAAAGGAAGAAAAGTATGATACCTGGGATTGGAACTATGGCCGTTCTCCAAAATTCAACATTCAACGCAGCAAACGTTTTGCTATTGGAGAAATTGATCTCCGAATATTCGTTGAGAAAGGACATATTACAGAATTTAAGGTTTTTGGAGATTTCTTTGGAAAAGAGCCTGTAGAAAATCTTGAAAAACTACTTAGTGGCGCTCGTTATGACCAAGCAGATATTATAGAATTACTGAAAGAGATCGAGATAAATGAGTACTTTGGAGATATTTCAAAAGACGATTTTATCGCATTGATCTATGGGGAGGATGAGTGATTTTTTGGCAGTCGGCAGTCGGCAGTCGGCAGTTTGCAGTTGGAAGTTAATGGGGCAGTTTATCGGTCGGAAGCTTTTTTGCGCTACGCTTATAAAACTCTTTTCGGCAGATGATTTTGAATAAGTCGCATAGTGTTTCTATAAATGTTTGAGCCAAGAACCTGCCCGTACGTTCAGGCGGGTGCACGAATAATTGTTTTTTTTTATATTTTACCAGCTATTTCACGAAGTAGTCTTTCAATCTACCAATATAAAACAATGGATTTTCAAACATAGGAGTGGTGTGATAGTTTTTATCTCCTGACATCTTTTGTCTATTGACTAAATATTCCAATTTCCGACTGACTACTAATTACTACTTACTGCTGACTGAAGAATGCTGACTGAAGACTAAATACTACCCACTACCCACTAAAAACCGTCAACTTCTCTTTTAATAACTTCGTGTATAATTAAAAAAAAAATCCTTCGTTATAGCTTTAAGATTCAAGTATCTTTGATCGTCAAAAAAAACAAATTTAATGCTTAATAAAAAACTCTCACTTTTAGTAGGTTTCCTATTACTTATAGGACATACTTACGCGCAACAATCGGCAACTTATACCAATGAACTTGTTGATTATCAAAAAGCACTTACGTTATATAACAACAAACAATATCAAGCAGCACAAAGTATGTTTGATAAGGTGAAAGATGCGACCGATAATGAACAGTTGATTGCTGATTGCACCTACTACTACGCAAATTGTGCAGTGCGGCTCAACCAGATTAACGCCGATGCGCTTATTGAGGACTTTGTTGAAAAACATCCAACCAGTACCAAACGGAATTCTGCGTTTATGGATGTAGCCGACTATTACTTTGATAGCGGAAGATACGCCCATGCCAGAAAATGGTATGAAAAAGTTGACGAAGGTAGTATTGGTGCTGCTGAACGGGATCGATTCTCGTTCAATTACGGCTACAGCCTGTATTCAACAAAGGACCAGGCGGAAGCACAAAAATATTTTAATCGTGTCGTGAATTCGAAGGAATATGGCTCACAAGCCAAATATTATATCGGATTTATGGCTTACGAAGGTGACGATTATGATCGGGCCAATGAATATTTTGAACAAGTCAGCGATAATGAAAAATATCAAGAGAAACTTTCATACTACCAAGCGGATTTGAACTTTAAGCTCGGCAAATTTGAAGAGGCAATAAAGCTTGCCGAAGCACAAATGAAAAAGAGCAATCCGAGTGAAAAGTCGGAATTGTCTAAAATCATTGGCGAAAGTTATTTCAACCTCCAAAAATATAAGGAAGCCATTCCATATTTGACCGCATATAACGGTAAAAGAGGAAAATGGAGCAATACCGATTATTACCAATTGGGTTACGCCTATTACAAGCAAAATGATTTTGAGAAAGCCATTTCTGAATTCAATAAAATAATTGGGGGGAATGATAGTGTCGCACAAAATGCATACTACCATTTAGGTGAAAGCTATGTCAATTTGGACAAAAAACAAGAAGCATTGAATGCGTTTAGAAATGCTTCTCAAATGGATTATGATCTTAAAATCCAAGAAGATGCTTGGTTGAACTATGCAAAGTTGAGTTATGAAATAGGAAATCCATACCAATCGGTGCCGCAGGTGCTGACCAGTTATTTGGAGAAATATCCACAAACTGCAAGCAAAGCTGAAATTGAAACCTTATTGATTGACTCTTATATCACCTCAAAAAATTATAAGGAAGCCTTAAGATTGTTGGAAGGTAAAAACAGCTTTGAAAATAAAGTCGCTTATCAAAAGGTTGCTTTTTACAGAGGAATTGAAGTGTATAATGAAGGCGATTATAGATCAGCAAAAAACCTGTTTGAAAAATCCTTAAAGGAACCACGTGACGCAAAATTTACCGCAAGAGCCACGTTTTGGAAAGCAGAATCTGATTATAATATTGGGAATTATGATGAGGCCTTAATCGGTTTTAGACAGTTTAAACAACAAAATGAAGCTGCTACAACACCAGAGATGACCAACATCGATTATAATTTGGGCTATACCTATTTCAAACAGAAAAATTATTCAAAATCGACCGAACATTTCAAAACATTTGTCAACCAAAGTAAGGATGATAAATTGCGATTGAATGACGCTTATTTGAGATTGGCAGATGGTTATTTTGTATCGTCTGATTATAAGGATGCGATTGGCGCTTATGATAAAGCCATCGCCCTTAAACAAATTGAACCTGATTATGCCGATTTTCAAAAAGCGATGAGTTATGGCTATATCGGACAGGATAATACAAAGATCCAGGAACTGAACAGTTTTATAAACAGATACAGCAAATCGTCTTTAAGAGATGATGCGATGTATGAATTGGCAAATTCTTATGTGAAAGCCAATCAGAATGATAAAGCGATTGCCATGTATGACCGATTGAATTCGGAGTACAAGAATTCTGTGTTCATTTCGAGATCAATTTTGAGACAAGGTCTTATTTATTACAATGCTGGTCAAAACGAACAAGCTTTGAACAAATTTAAAAACGTTGCCAGAAATTATCCAAGTAGTGAAGAAGCCGTTCAAGCAGTATCCACATCCCGATTGATTTATATTGATACGGGAAGGGTTGACGAATATGCGGCCTGGGTGAAAACTTTGGATTTTGTTGAAGTGACCGATGCTGATTTGGACAATACCACTTACTTGGCGGCAGAAAAACAATATTTGGAAAACAAGACTGATAATGCCATCAAACAATTTAATGGGTACCTAAATCAATTTCCTAATGGGATGCATGCTTTAAAATCGCACTTTTATTTAGGGGAATTATATACTAAAAAATCCTTGCCAGAAACTGCACAACCACATTATGAGTTTGTAGTTAACAGACCTAAAAGTGAATATACGGAGCAAGCCATCGTCAAACTATCAGAGATTTATTTGAACGGTTCACAATGGAACAAAGCCATTCCGCTGTTAAAGCAATTGGAAATAGAAGCCAATTATCCACAGAACATCATTTATGCACAGTCTAACCTGATGAATGCCTACTACCAACAGGAGAAATACAAGGACGCAGAAAGTTATGCTGAAAAGGTGTTATCAGGATCCAAATTAGATAATAAGGTTAAAAGTGACGCACAGATCATTATTGCGCGTTCTGCCATTAAAACGGGGAATGAATCTAAAGCGAAATCAGCATACGCCACAGTTGAAAAAATAGCCACAGGCGCTTTGGCTGCTGAAGCTTTGTATTACAACGCCTACTTTAAAAACAAGGAAGGTGATTACGAAGCTTCTAATGCAACCACTCAGAAATTGGCTAAAGATTACGGAAGTTACAAATACTTCAGTGCAAAAGGTCTGGTGCTTATGGCCAAGAATTTTTATGCACTTAAAGATGCGTTCCAAGCCACTTATATTTTGGAGAGTGTAATTACAAACTTCCCCGAATTTAAAGATGTGGTTCAGGAAGCACAAGCGCAACTCAGTAACATTAAAGCACAAGAAGCAAAAACAAATTCATCAATCACAACAGAAAACTAAATTCCTGTCAAGGCAACGTTTTCTGGAATATTTCTCGATTATGAATGTCAGTAACGGTTGGAATTTGGAATTTTATTTTTGGAAATTAACACGAAATAAACAATGCTAAAACAAATCAAATATATTTCCCTCATCGCAGTTCTGATAAGCACTGCATCTTTTGCACAAGAACGCACAAAAGACACTTTGGATTCTGAAGTGGTCAATGTTGTCAAACCTTATACGCCAACGGTTGCAGATGCCTTTAAAATAAAGGAAACTCCAGTGCTGGACGATGATGTCAATACCACGAAAAAAGAGATTAAATACAATATTTTTTCAATTCCCGTGGCGTCAACATTTACTCCGGCAAAAGGAAAAGCGGCCACGGTCAACAGGCCTAAAGCGGTTAAATTATATGATAATTATGCCACCTTGGGTGTCGGCACCTACACCACGGTTTTGGGCGAAGTGTATTTAAATCATGAGTTGGGTAGAGGAGAGAATGTAGGTGGCTATTTTACGCACCATTCCTCGAGTGGTGGTATTGATGGCGTACTTTTGGACGATGATTTTATTGACACCAAGCTGAATGTGAATTACAGTCAACGCCTTAGAGATCTGTCTTGGACTATAGAAGCTGGCGGTTTATTTCAAAAATACAATTGGTATGGCTTGCCGCAGCCTTATTTTGATGCTACAACGGCTGACACGCTAAATGTAAGTCACACATTTTATGGTGGAAATGTTGGGGCTAAAGTGAAGTTTCATGATTATCTAATTAATGATGCCAGTGCACGCTACAGAAGATTTGGCGACAACCAAGGTTCGGGTGAAAACCGCTTTGTGGTAAAAGCAACTGCAGATATCCCATTTCAGGATGAATTGATTTCTACCGAAGTTACTATCGATTATATCAACGGATCTTTTGATAGAAATTTTTATACGGACAATAAAATAAACTACGGCAACGTAAGTTTCGGAATTGCACCAAGTTATCAATTGACCCAAGATGATTTAACACTGAATTTAGGTGTGAATCTGGTATATAAGAATAATACGGGCGATTTCGGAGCGAGTAAATTGCATATTTATCCTAATATTACGGCAACTTTCAGAGTGGTGGACGAGTTGATGATTGCTTTTGGCGGTCTTGAAGGTGGACTCCAACAACATTCATATTATGATTTTGCCCAAGAGAATCCATTTGTATCACCTACACTTTATATCAGTCCCACCGATCAAAAATACAATTTGTCAGCCGGCTTAAAAGGGAAATTGTCCAATAGCATAAGCTATAGCGTGAGCGGCCGTTATATGAATGAGTTTAATAAAGCCTTGTACACTTCAAACCCTGTTTTTATCGAAGCTACTGAGGATTATCAATATGGAAACTCCTTCGGAATAGTCCATGATGATGTCAAAACGTTTTCCTTTGGTGGTGAATTAAATGTCGATGTCAACCGAAATTTTAAATTGGGTGCCAAAGCCGAATATTTCTCCTATAGTTCCAGTAGCGAAGCAGAGGCATGGAATCTTCCAGATCTTAAAGCATCGTTATTTATGGATTACCAAATTGACGAAAACTGGTTTGCTGGAGCAGGCTTGTTCTATGTAGGCGAACGCAAGGATCAGTTTTTGCAGTATAGTTACATTCAAGACATAACGCCTATACAGGCAACCGTAACTTTGGATAGTTATTTTGATGCCAATGCTCACGTAGGCTATCGTTTTGATGACCAATTATCATTTTATGTAAAGGCCAATAATATTGCAGATAAGAGATATCAACGCTGGATCAATACGCCAGTTCAAGGGATTCAGTTTTTAGCTGGAGCTACTTATCAATTTGATTTCTAAAAATCCCTACGGAGTCAAATTCCTGCGGAGGCAGGAATCTCATGATGAGAAGTGAAAATTAGTTTATTCGACTACCACCAGAGCTTTAAAGCACCCAAATTTTGGGTGCTTTTTTATATAGTATGGATTCAGGTAGAAATCATTGAAACATAAACGCTTAATTTTCTTTACTAATTTGAATGCCAAATTAAATCATCGTTCATCATGGGCAATCAGCGTCACCTGTTTGAACTGATGGTTAGGCTTACGTTCCATTAAAGAATTGTATTGCTCATTGTTGAAAATAAATATTTCCCCGTTAAAATGGGTTCTTGCGATTTTCAATCATATTAATATCGGATAGATATAATTTAGATAGTATCCGATAAAAAGAGTATCTTTGTTAAGTGAAACATTTGGATTTAACATATCGTGAAGAAATGACGCCTATTTTTGAGCGTCTTGAAATGAAACTGGAGCAATTAAAAAAGCACCGACCTTTGCCTTCATTGGCCTTAAACAAAATCAGGGAGGCTTTGACTGTTGAGTGGACCTATAATTCCAATAGTATAGAAGGTAACACTTTAAGTTTAAGAGAAACCCAAATGGTATTGCAAGATGGCATTACTATAAAAGGGAAATCACTCCGAGAGCATTTTGAAGCAAAAAACCATGAACGAGCCATAAACCTTCTTTATAAATTAGTAGAACGTCGTGAAACACTTTCCATTCATGACATCCTTTCTTTACATGGACTCGTTTTGAATTCCATAGAAGAAGAATTTGCGGGAAGACTTCGCAACGGTGGTGTGCGTATTTCAGGAGCGAATTTTGTGCCTCCAAATGCCGTAAAAGTGTCTGGTTTGATGGATGATCTTTTAACTTTTACGAAAGAGAATCCTTTAAATTTGAATGTTATTGAACTTTCTGCCGTATTTCATCATCGGTTTGTTTGGATACATCCATTTTTTGATGGAAACGGTAGGACCGTACGGTTGGCCATGAATTTGTTGTTGATGACCCATGGATTTCCGCCTGCTATTATTTTGACAAATGATCGAGTGAAATATTATACAGCGCTTAATGATGCCAACAAAGGACGTTATGGAAAGTTGATGCTTCTTATGTCCCAGGCCATAGAGCGTACCTTAAACATTTATCTGAATGCTTTGCCAGGGAACACCTTAGAATATACAGAGATTTCCAATTTGGTAGAAGAAGAAAATCTTCCCTATGGTCAGGAATATATCAGCCTTTTGGCTCGTACAGGAAAGATAGATGCTTATAAGGAAGGCAGGAATTGGTTGACTACAAAGGAGGCTATAGATGATTACGTGAAAAACAGAAAACGTAAGAGATAAGTTTTGAAAAGCATTTCATTTGGAATGCTTTTCTTATTTTTACAAGACAATCAATATCCAACTCAAACCATTCATTAAGATGAAAAAACTATTAGTTCTCCTTTTTTTAGCCCTTATTTTTTCTTGTGAAAACGAAAAAACTGAGGTTGATTCGATTATTATCAATGCTAATATTTATACGGTAAATGACAATTCGGACAAAGCCGAAGCCTTCGCCATTAAAGATGGAAAATTTCTTGAAATAGGGAGTGCCAAAGCTATTCAGGAGAAGTATGCTTCCAACAATATCATCGATGTTAATGGGAAAACCATTGTTCCGGGGTTTATTGATGCACACTGCCATTTTTTGGGATTGGGGCTAAACCAACAATCTGTCGATCTAGTAGGTACTAAAAGTTTTGAGGAAATAGTTCAGCGCATCAGCGATTTTCAGAATGAGAAAAACCTCGACTTCATAACGGGTCGTGGTTGGGACCAAAACAATTGGGAGGTCAAGGAATTTCCAAATAAAGCCTTGTTGGACGCCTTGTATCCTGATACGCCAATCGTCCTAACACGTATTGATGGACATGCTATTTTAGCTAATCAAGCCGCTTTGGATTTGGGCAATGTGACTGTTGACAGCAAGGTTGACGGTGGAGAAGTGGTTATTGAAAATGGAGAGCTGACAGGAGTATTAGTAGATAACGCCGAGAATTTGGTGATGGCCCATTGGCCGAAATCTTCAAAAAAAGAGTTGATAAACGCACTTTTGGATGCTCAGAAAATTTGCTTTGATTATGGATTGACCACTGTAGATGACGCTGGTTTATCTCGACAAGCCATTGAGCTTATCGATAGCTTGCAACAATCTGGCGATTTGACTATCCGCGTTTATGCGATGGTTTCTGGGTCAAAGGAAAATGTAGATTATTATTTGAATAAAGGTGTTCGTAAAAACGATAAACTCAACGTGAGCAGTTTTAAGTTTTATGCCGATGGTGCTTTGGGTTCAAGAGGAGCAATGTTAAGAGCTCCATATAGTGATAAGCCAAATCATTTTGGTTTGATGGTAACGGATTTGGAAACTTTTAATGATGCTGCAAAGCGGATTGCAAATTCTGAATTTCAGATGAATACTCATGCTATCGGCGATTCTGCTAATCATGCGGTATTGCAAACCTATAATAAAGTACTAAAGGGTCAATCTGATAGACGCTGGCGTGTGGAGCATGCGCAAATTGTATCACCAGAAGATTTCGAACTCTATAAAAACGTGATGCCATCGATCCAGCCAACACATGCCACATCCGATATGTACTGGGCAGAAGACCGTTTGGGATCAGAACGTATTAAAGGTGCTTACGCTTATAAGCAATTATTGGACGCTTATGGGAAAGTTGCTTTGGGAACTGATTTCCCGGTGGAGCAGGTGAGTCCGTTTTTAACCTTTTATGCCGCAGTAGCACGTCAGGATTTGGAGTCGTTTCCAGAAGGTGGCTACCAAATGGAAAATGCATTGACCCGAGAAGAAACTTTAAAAGGAATGACGCTATGGGCTGCGTATTCAAATTTTGAGGAAAATGAAAAGGGAAGCATCGAAAAAGGTAAATTCGCCGATTTTATCATCCTTGATAAAGATATAATGACCGTTGAGGTTCATGAGATCCCGAACATTAAAGTGGAAGGAACCTTTGTGGGCGGGGAGAAGCAATAAGTACCTGCTATTTCTTTAATTATTACACAGAGGAGTTATACAGAAATACCTTAATTTACAATTAATTCTCTGCGTACCTCTGTGACTTCTCCGCGAATCTCTGTGTAATAACCGTTAATAAACTCGTGCCAAATAATCATAATGCTCACCCTCCATCACCAATTCACATTCTAATCCCACCGATTTGCAAGCCGTCAACAAAGTTTCGAAATCCAGATAGAGCCAGGTTGTAAGGGGTTCTGATTCGCCTTTATAACTGACAAGATAATCGAGTTCGCCATAGTAATTGGCGTTCAGGTCTTGCCAAATCCCGCCATCCTCATCCTCATACATGTATATGATATCTGTGGAATCGAGTAATATCTGACCTCCAGGATTTAATAATGACTTGAGATGGTTCAAATAGAGGGGGACTTTTGAGAGTTCCTGAAAAATTCCACTACCATTCATCAATAACAAAATGGTATCAAATTTTTCAGTTTCTTCTAAAAGAGCAATTACTTCTACATTTTTAAGTCCACGTTTTCGCGAAACCTCAATGGCGCCTTCAGAAACGTCAATAGCTTTTACTTCAAAGCCTTGTTCCTGAAGATACAACCCGTGACTTCCTGCGCCGCAGCCGACGTCCAATACTCTTCCTTTGGCAAGTTCCATGGACTTCTTCTCTAATATTGGCATTTCCTCATAGTTTCTGAAGAGGAATGGCAGTGGCAATGCATCTTCATCAGAGATATTTGTCGCTGTAAAAACGTCTTCAGTGTAATTCCCGTTATAATAATCCAATAATGCTTTTCCAAATATATCTCTCATGGCATTTTTTTTCATTTCCATAATGCTGGAAATTTTAAGTTCAAAATGTGCTATTTTTACACTCTATAAGATTGCTCCCAGAATCTCACAGAGCAGAGCAAAGATACATATAAGGAAAATGAAAACTTCTCTCAGATAGTCGAAAGTGAAAGAACATTTATTTTTGAGGTTTTTCAATCGGCGCTGCGATCATTCAGATAAGTAGCAAGTTTGTAGAGGAGATACATTGGGTCTTAAATGAAGGTATCAGCTCAGTAATGAATTTGTGATAAAAATGTTGTTGTTTTGTCAGAATTATTCTATACTATAGCAGGAGTGAAACAGCGTAATAAATTATAAACTTATGAATTTCAAAAAAGGCGTTTTAATTTTACTGTTAACCATGTTAACGTCCAATATTTGTTTGTCTCAGGAATGGATGACTTCTTTGGAGGCTGCAAAACGTACGGCCTTAGTTCAAGATAAATTTTTGTTCATGATTTGGGAAGAAGCTGCTTCAATTCCATACCCTGCCATTATGAATGATACAGATGGGAACGAAATATTGTTTGACGACTTGTTTAAAAATGAAGAGATCACTCGGATTATTTGGAAATATTTTGTGCCAGTAAAAGTAGACGAAAATCTTTATAGAGAATTATATAATGAGATTAAAGACACGAAAAGCAGAAGTTATATGCTTCAATTTGAAGATGATAATATTAAGATTATGGATCCCAATTTAAATATTGTCAATACCTCATTTTCCCCTGAAGCTTATTTTAATTTATCCCAATTCATAACCAATTATGGTTTGAGTACTTCTTATCTGAATGCTGAGTTACGTAATTATTCCGAGCACAAAAATTTTGGAACTGCTTATCGGTTGGCTTCAAAATATATGGATTATGCTATTTTGGTTAATCAAAAAACAAGAAAAGACATTGTGAACTTAAGTCTGAGGTATTTGGACGATGCCGAAAGATATTTATTAACTGATAGTATCAATGGTACGAAGCATTTTGAAGATAAGATCAGCCTATTGAGATGGTCACAATACCTTCTTCAAAATAGACCAAAAAAGGTGCTAAGATTACTGAGAAGATTTGACGTTACAGAAATTGATGAAACCACTGAATCTCTTCTTGCTTTCGTTTATTATACCGCGTACCAACTTAGAAAAGATGAAAAAAACTCAGAGCTGTGGAAAAGTAAAGTTTCTTTAGTCAATGTGAGGAAAGCTCAATTGATTACCAATCTTCATTTCTAAATAACTTTCAAGGCCTTATAAAGGATCGTGAAACCAATACCTTATTCTATTGGTACAGTACATAGTTGTTCCGAATCTTTTTAAAATCTTCAAGTCCTTTTGACCAAGTGGCTTTAATCTCTTTTTCAGAAAGCCCCTTTTCTATTTGCTCCTGAAGTTTTGTAGTGCCAGCCAATTTCACAAAAAACGAATTAAAGAATTTGATCTTATCCGTCGTATGTGCATAAGCATCAATAACATAATCTAAATTTATCCCTGGTTTAACTTCAACTTGCGTTAAATCTTCTCCATAACATTTTTTTCCTTGTTGAGGTGGGGTTTTTGCACCTTCATTAGGTTGTGGCGTGAAGCTAAAAGTAAAGTGACTCTTGTTTAAGTCGGGGCTGCCGAAAATTTGGAATTGCTTATTTGTCCCGCGCCCGACACTCACATTGGTGCCTTCAAAAAAGCACAAGCTTGGATATAAGGCAATGGATTGGTCATTGGGTAAATTTGGCGATGGTTTAATAGGTAAACTATAAGGCGTTTGGTGTGTATAATTTGCCATCGAAATAACGGTCAATTGACATTGCACACCATTATTTAGCCATTTTTCGCCATTGATCATTTTTGCATATTCGCCAATGGTCATCCCATGAGCGATTGGGATAGGATGCATTCCCACAAAACTGGTATTTGCTTTTTCTAAAACTGGCCCATCTACGTAATGGCCATTTGGGTTAGGCCTGTCCAAAATAATAAGTGGAATGTTGGCCTCCGCACAAGCCTCCATGACATAATGCAAAGTAGAAATATAGGTGTAAAAACGTACCCCCACATCTTGAATGTCAAATACTAAAACATCCAATCCCTTGAGCTGTTCTGGTTTTGGTTTTTTATTGTCGCCATAAAGTGAAATGATGGGCAACCCTGTCTTAGGGTCGAGACCATCCTGAATTTTCTCACCAGCATCAGCGGTACCTCTAAATCCATGTTCTGGGGAAAAAACCTTTTTTACGTTGATGTTTAAACTAAGTAGTGAATCAACAAGATGGGTGTAATCTCCGTGATCATTCTTTCGGTTTTTGTCCTTAAAAATAACACTCGACTGATTCCCAACAACACCAACCCGTTTGGTTTCTAATAGTTTCAGGTAGTTTTCCGTTTGATTGGCGCCCACTTCTATAGTCGGCAGTAGCAAGTCTTCAGTAGGCAGTTTACTTTTGTATGTTTTTTGATCTCCGTCGACCACCTTTGTACTTTGTACTTCATACTTTGTACTCTTAGTTCCATTTCCACAAGAAATCAATACCAAAACAATCACCGTTATTATCGGGAATAATGTATTTTTGAACATCTTTAATCGCATCTTAAAATTTTGAATTACGAGTTTTTTATAGCTAAACGTATTATAGGCAGTAAAGCGTATAAAAGTAGTGTATCGGCCCCAATAATAAAAATTGGTATTGCGGCCATTGCTATTGGTATTGTGGTGATGCTTATCGCCATTGCTACTGGAATCGGACTTCAGCAAAAAATAAGAGATAAGGTGGTGGCTTTCAATGGCCATGTGACCATTACTAATTTTGATAGTAATGTGTCTGATGAATCAGAAATTCCAATCAGCAAAAACCAAGATTTTTATCCGGAATTCAAGAGCGTTGATGGAATTAGGCATGTTCAGGCAACAGCTACCAAATTTGGCGTCATTCGCACATCAACTGATTTTGAAGGGGTTGTTCTCAAAGGTGTTGGATCAGATTATGATTGGCGCTATTTTGAAGAGTTTCTGCTTGAAGGAAGATTGCCAGATTATAAGGGTGAAATGAGCAATGAAGTTCTGATTTCACAATATTTAGCCAACCGATTGCAATTCAAGTTGGACGAGAGCTTTCAAATGGTTTTTAAAAAGGAAAGCATTGATGAGATGCCCTTTTTACGTGCTTTTAAGATCGTAGGGATCTATAATTCCGGTTTTAAGGAGTTGGATGAAAAATTTCTAATGGGTGATATTCGCCATGTACAGCGACTCAATAAATGGAATGAGGATCAAGTTGGAAATTTTGAGGTGTTCATTGACGATTTTAAACAGATTGATACCAAAGGAATGGAAATCTACCAGAATATCCCTTCTGATCTTGATGCAACAACTGTGGAGCAAAAATATATCTCTATTTTTGAGTGGATCAGTATTTTTGACAATAATACTTATGGCATTATCGGGATCATGATTCTTGTGGCTGGTATTAATATGATCACAGCATTATTGGTGCTCATCTTGGAACGCACCCAAATGATTGGCATTTTGAAAGCTTTAGGAAGCAATAATTGGAGCATTAGAAAAGTGTTTTTATATAATGCAACCTATTTGATTGGGTTGGGATTATTCTGGGGAAATTTAATCGGATTGGGAATGTTGTTTGCACAAAAATATTTTGGTTTGGTGCCGTTAAATCCCGAAGTCTATTATGTTTCAGAAGCTCCTGTTTATCTCAATTTGGACTATGTTTTGTTGTTGAATTTGGGAACCTTCATTGTGTGTTTATTGATGCTTTTAATTCCCTCCGTGATCATCACTAAGATTTCTCCGGTTAAGGCGATGCGGTTTGATTAGTTCAGTTTGCGGTCAGCAGTCGGCAGTTTGCAATCAGCAGTTCGCAGTCAGCAGTTAATAGATAGCTGAATTTCTCCCGCAGATTGCGCGGATTGGCGCAGATCTCTCAACGAAACACTGTGCGTCTCAGTGAAACTTTGTGCAATAACTTTTGATGATTTTCCCGCAGATTGTGTAGATTGGTGCAGATCTCAAAAAACTTTATGCATCTCCGTGATTTCTCTGTGAATCTCTGTGTCACCTACAATTTAATAAATCAAAAATTCCACTTACCTTTGCATTCTTAAAATAAAACGCATGCACTACGCAGAAAATATTCTTGAAACCATTGGGAATACTCCTTTGGTCAAACTCAATAAATTAACTGAAGATTTACCATGTTTAGTTTTGGCTAAATATGAAACCTTCAATCCCGGCAATTCCGTTAAGGATCGAATGGCGGTTAAAATGGTTGAAGATGCTGAAGCTGACGGCCGATTGAAGCCTGGAGGTACTATTATAGAAGGCACATCTGGAAATACGGGAATGGGATTGGCCTTGGTGGCCATCGTGAAAGGTTACAAATGTATTTTTGTGATGAGCGATAAGCAATCCAAAGAGAAAATGGATATCCTCCGTGCGGTTGGTGCAGAGGTTGTTGTTTGTCCTACCGATGTAGCACCAGACGATCCAAGAAGTTATTATTCGGTAGCCAAACGTTTGAGTGAAGAAACGCCGAATTCTTGGTACGTGAATCAATACGATAATTTAAGCAATACAAAAGCGCATTACGAAAGTACAGGGCCTGAAATCTGGAAACAAACGGGCGGTAAGATTACGCATTTTGTGGTAGGAGTAGGGACTGGCGGAACGGTTTCTGGCGTTGGCAAATATCTGAAAGAACAAAATCCGAATATCAAAGTCTGGGGAATTGATACCTATGGCAGTGTTTTCAAAAAATATCACGAGACCGGAATATTTGACGAAAACGAAATTTATCCTTACGTAACCGAAGGGATTGGTGAAGATATTCTTCCTGAAAATGTCGATTTTGATATTATTGACGGTTTTGAGAAAGTGACTGATAAGGACGCCGCAGTTTATACCCAATTATTGGCGAAGAAAGAAGGCATGTTCTTAGGCAATTCTGCGGGAGCCGCCATTAAGGGTCTATTGCAATTGAAAGAACATTTTACTAAAGATGATGTGGTGGTGGTTTTATTCCATGATCATGGCAGTCGTTATGTGGGCAAAATGTTCAACAACGAGTGGATGAAAGAAATGGGGTATATTGATTAAATTTTAATAGAATCAAGACCGCTTCGCTATTAGAATCTGGTCTGCCCGTCCGTAAATTTTTTGAAGGTGGGAATCAAGATTGCTCAGGTATTGATAATCCTTCGGGCTTTTATTTTTCTGTGAGCCAAAAAAACTCCTTTTCTTGCGGAAGCGAAGGAGTTTTTTGATTGGACACGGTTCAAGATTTAGTTAAAAATCAAACTTTTGCCACTTCTTGCTTCTCGGTTAATTTTGTTATTTGTCTACATTTAAAAACTTAGCAACCAACTAACTTCTCCTCCTTTTTAAGGAGGAGTGGCTTCTGCTTCCGTAGAGAAGCAGAAGTCGAAGTGGTTTTTAGTTTGGCTCAATTCATTAGTCCTTGTTATTCTCTTTAATTCTTAAATCGTCGCTTTTGAATAAACCCTTCCGTCTTCATCCCGTATCAGCGGGATGAATCCACCTTCCCTTTGAAAGGGAAGGAATTTTTGTTTGAGCTGCGTTTGCTGTTATAATGAAAGAGTATACTTTCATTTCTAACTTCTCGTCAGTTCCTGTTTCTCAATTAGTTTTATTATTTGTCTACATTTTAAAAATGTGGCTCCCACCAACTTCTCCTCCTTTTTAAGGAGGAGTGGCTTCTGCTTCCGTAGAGAAGCAGAAGTCGAGGTGGTTTTTAGTTTGGAGCAATTCAATAGTTCTTGTTATTCTCTTTTATTCCTAAATTATCGATTTTTAGAATAAACCCTTCCGTCTTCATCCCGTATCAGCGGGATGAATCCACCTTCCCTTTTAAAGGGAAGGAATTTTCAGGGCATCTGTAAGATTGAAAGTATGACGATAAACTTAATTTTTCCAGTGTTTTAGTTTACATTCACTCTCATCCCTTCACTATGACTCGTAAACTCCGGCGCATACATGCTTTGAATGGTCGTGATGCCATTGCTCATATCGCCGCTGTTATTCACGCGTAAATCGTATTCAAAAACGTAGATGCCTTTTGGTAAATAGTCGAAGAAGAAATTTGTGGCAGCGTCTTTTGTGCTTTCGTAATAACCCAGTCCGTCTTGGTATTTATAAGTAGACAACACATTGACGGGTTCGAAACCTGCCGCACGCATATCTTTCATATGTAAGAATTCCATGTCCCTATCGCTTCGTAATTCGATTCGTACCCTTACCAAATCGCCAACTTTTAAGTCGGTTTTAG
This sequence comes from Gelidibacter pelagius, assembly GCF_017581925.1. Taxonomy (GTDB): domain Bacteria; phylum Bacteroidota; class Bacteroidia; order Flavobacteriales; family Flavobacteriaceae; genus Gelidibacter; species Gelidibacter pelagius. The sequence goes on from NZ_JAGEVG010000004.1 coordinate 208,621, forward strand.
AAGTGATTTCTGAAAGCTGTTCACCTTTGTCGGTATTGGATTTTAAGAACAGTTTTTTCTTCAATTGCAAAGGTGTTTCGGCAAAAGTTATTTTATCCAAATCCTCAAAATACTGCCAGTACAAACTTCCCCAGGCAATACCGTCGCCTTTTTTGGTCAAGGTAACATTTGCCATCTCTGGTTTTATTTCAGAGCCATCCCAAGCCGTTTTGTAGTAGCCAGTTCCCGCTTCTACTTTGACGTTCTCTAATTTTGAAACTTCTATTTTTTCGCCACCCAAAGTAACATCTACCATGTCGGTGACGCTCAACCAATCGCTGCCTTGCAATAACAATGCGTAAACCGCTTCGGTAGTAGCCTTGGTTGTTTTCCAACTGTTGGTCTGCTTATTCTTAAGCAACCAGATTTTTAGATTATCAATTGTCCGCACGTCATTTTGAATTTCAGAAAAAGCTTCAATCATGAGTGCTTGGGTTTCAATCGGCGCCTGGTACCAAAACCATGACGCTTTATTACTCTTCCAATACATGCCCATTTCGTCAGAAGTAATACTATTCTCTTTTAGGGATTTTAGTATTTTATCAGTTGTTTTAGAATCTTTGGTACGGTGCGAAACCATCGCCATTAGTCCTTTTGCGTACAACGATCGACTTAACCAATACTTCTGGATATGGGTTTGGTAGTAAGCCGTTATGGTTTGCACCTCTTTGTTTTTGGCGATTTCAGGAAAGAAGCTACGCATGTAGAGATAATGCAATTGGGTGTAGCTTAAATGGTCTTTGCTCAAATCCACGTTTTTATCGTATTTGCGAAGGTCTTTGTATTCTTGGACAAATTCCGCATCAAGATAGGAGATGGCTTTTTTGATCATTTCATTGGAGAACTCTTTGTCTTTAGAGGACTTGACATTGAGATGATCTAAATGCCCAAAACCAACAATAATCTGTTGTGTAATAAATCGGTTTGGTCGTCCGCCTTCAAACCACGCCCAAGCGCCGTTGCTCATTTGATTGTTTTGAAGTTTGCGTTGCGCCGACTGCAATTCGTTGTTCATCTTGTTCATGTCGAACAATAGAGCAATGCGTTTCTTTTGTTCCGTTTCAGATTGGGCATCGCGCAACCAAGGGGTTTCTTCAATAAGAAGACTTTTCAGTTCTTCATTTTTTTCAAGATTACTGATTAAGGCATCCTGTGAAGCCCATTGATCAAATACTGCTTTAATTCGCGGATTGCTGTTGGCAATATGACTTGCCAAGGCATTGGCGTAATATCTACTAAAGATTTGTTCGTTGCATTCGTACGGATATTCCATTAAGTAAGGTAAGGCCTGAACGGCATACCACGCTGGATTGGAGGTCATTTCCAAGGTCAATTTATGATTTTTAAGCGTTTTGGAGTTGTTGACAGCGTTTGTCGCAGCTAATTTGTCCAAAGTAAAAGTGCGTGTTTCATTCGAGCGTATCCACATCGGTAAGGTTTCCGTCACCAACATTCTGTTTGAAAGTACAGGCAGTAAGTTTTGTTCGCCATCACTAAATGCACCTGATTTTGCGATCACTTTGTATTGGACGGCGTCTACATCATCAGGAACGGTAAGGCTCCAAGTAACTTGGGTGTTGCCTTTGGCAGGTACAATAAAAGCCCCCTCTAACTCCCCCGAAGTGGGAGAACTGGCTTGTTTGCGAATAATTTTATCAGAGATATCTTTACCTGAAATAGCATCAAATAGTTGGAGTATTGCTCTTCCAGATAATGAATTCTCGGTAAGATTGGTAATTTTTGTGCTTATTGAGATTTGATCCCCATGACGTAAGAAACGAGGTGCATTCGGGATCACCATCAATTCTTTTTGAGTGACGGTTTCCATAGTGGACGTAGCACTTTCTAAGGTTTTGGTATGCGCCAAGAGTTGCAATTTCCATTTTGTCAATGCTTCAGGTGTTGTGAAGCTGAAAGACACATCGCCGTCGGCATCCGTTTGCAATTGAGGAAAGAAGAATGCCGTTTCTTGAAGGTTTTTACGGATGGCAACGGATTGCAAGTCTTCTTTTGGCTCAGGTAAATCAGTAGAAGGTTTGTTTGGCTGTTCAGTTGTTTCATTGTCTGTTACGACAATTTCATCCAAGCTTGACTCTGATTCTTCAGCGATCATATTGGATTTCTCCAATTGAACACCAGAGGCACTTCCTCTAACCATTGGCATCATATTATATCTGCCTCGACCAAAATATAACCCGAACCAATCCCACTGATCGTAGCTTTGATAAGGGTAGCTCAAATTGTTGGTCGGTAAATAGACGTTAAAATTAGTACTTCCAAAGCTTTGGATGGCGCGTCTTTGGTTGTGGCTATAATAAATAGGTTGATATAATGGGCTAAATTGCCATTGATGTGGTTGAAACTGATCTAATGACATATCATACATGCTTGCCAATAGTTCAGCGCTCACTTTATCGCCTTGTGGCCCTTTGATGTTGAAACTCCAGGTTTCGTCTGTTCCTGGTTCTAATTTGTCCCTAAACGTTTTCGTTTCAATGGTCAACTCCGATTTTGGATATGGGACTGCAATGGTCTGTGTCCCGGTTTGAAAACTGTTGAAGGCCGCAAAACTGTAATGTATTGCGAAACCGCCCAAATCGGCATCGGTCACAGGAATCGTAATTGATTTTTTATTGTTGCTCAACTGCAGAATATAGGTGTTGATAATCTTTTGACCTTTTTCAACATCCACGGTAATCGCTACGTTTTCTGCGGCAGAGCCAAAGGTGATGATCACATTTTGACCTGTTTTATAAGTGGACTGATCCGTACTTAAACTAAACAACTGATTATCCGGAAGCGTTTTGTCATCAGGACTGAACACAAAAGTCCGCGCTTGATCTTTTACCAATTGACCAAACCGATCCTTACTTTCTAAAATAATGATGTAATTGCCAGATTCCCATTTTTTAAGGTTTTCCAATTTGATATCCTTCGATTTTGAAGTGTCAAAATTGGTCTCAAATACCATCTTGGCTTTCTCCCATGTTTCGGGATTGTGCTCATCTTGATACGCTTCATGAGGAAATAATTTTTTAAATTCTTCTCGGGATAAAGCTTGATAATCTGGTGCAGACCACGGGCGTGGTCTTAAAACTTCTTTCGGAGATTGGAGTTTATAAATTTTGATAGTGCCTTGTGCGGCAACAAATTCGCCATTCAAGTTTTTTGTACTTAGAGAAAGTTGATGGTTTTTTTTCGATTTATCCAATTGGTTCTCTATACTTATGTTGGCTAAAAGCGCATGGTAACCAACATTCACAATGGTAGTAGTACTGCGGGTTTCACCATTTAAATCTGTAACGTCCGCCGTGATTTCATAATTGAATACCGGGAGACTGCTTTTGTCCACACTTTCATCAGGAATAGCCTTGAATTTTATTTCGAAATTGCCGTTCTTGTCCGTCATGCTTTCGCCATGGGCAATTTCTTGCGGTTCACTGTTAAACCACGGTCTATACCAGTAATACCAACGCGGATACTGGACTTTTCTATGCACTCGGTAGACTACTTTTGCATCCGTAATCGAACTGCCAGCATAGGCTAAAGCATTTCCTTTTATCGTTACAGAATCATTGATTTTGAAGGTTTCAGTGATTGGAAGAAGTTTCGTTTCAAATTTTGGACGTTTGTATTCTTCAACAGAAATGTTTGCATATCCAAGGCTACCTGCTTGCATGCTTAGACTAAATTGACCGGTTAATCCAGTGTTCGGCAGAACGAATTCTCCAGAGACTGAACCATAATCGTTGGTCTTGAGCTGCAGTTCCTTGACCACTTCACCATTAACATTGGTGAGCGTCACTTTGGCCGATTGATTGGCATAAACCGTGGTCTTTTTGTTTTCTGTTTTTGTGGCAATCCCCTTAAAATAGACAACTTGACCAGGTCTGTAAACACTTCGATCTGTGAATAAAAATGAATGATAACTAATCTGTTTTTGATTAGTGTCTCGGTTGTAATATCCTTGGCTATAATAACCCTTGAAGTATGCGGTGTCTGAATTGTTGACCGCTGTGATATCCATGTTATAATAGTGATTCTTGGAATTCTCCATGCTGAATTCCCCATTTTTATCTGTTTGAAAATTGAGCGTTTTGTACTCGTTATTGTAATTGATTTGGTATCTAACCGTCACTTTTACACCTTCAATTGGCTGGCCATTGGTTCTATTGATCAATTGAAAAAGCTCTCTATTGCTATCTGATTTAGTTACCAAAGCCATATTGGTCACTTGAAAGGTTTTGGTGGAGAAAAATCCATCGTTCGAGACATCTGGAGTCGCCACAATAAGATACTGTCCGTTGCTCAATTTTGGAACCACAACTTCGGTAGTGTGCACCTGAAAGTCCTTTTCATCCTTGAGCTGCTTGTCCCATTCTTCCGTTACCTTTAACTTTTTGATAAAGGCATAACGTTCATCTTGACGGTAGGTCTTATTGAAGCTCTCTAACTGTGATGGTGATAGTTTATAAACTCTAAATTTTAAACTGTTTAAATTTGAATAGCGAACCAATATTAAGCTGTTATCTTGAATAGGAACACTATTCTCAGCAGTCAACTGTAAGAAGGGATTTGAAATGATATTCTTTAAAACAGCACATTTTTCTGCACCTTTACTTTTCGGGAAATTTTCATTTACAGAATCACAGATAGCAATGGCATCTTTGATTTTCCAACGGACATCAGCATTGGTTTTAGGATCGTAACTTTGACCTTGTTGATGGTATAATGATGCTATTTCGAAATCGTAAAGTGCAGATACTTCATGGTTTTTATATGAGGATGAAGCTTGTTTGAGACTCTTCAAATAGACAGCGTCCTTAGCGTTAAAGGTAGCGTTGTTTTTAACGAACTGGAGTCGTTGAATATCAACATCTGCTAAAGCGTAAGGCTCTTTGTCTTTAAGATGAAATGCGATTAAATTTTTGTAAATCTTTAAAGCTTTTAATTGTAAGGATGTGGAATCTCGATGGGTGATGTCCAGCCTTGAAAAAGTCTTGGCATCCGATAGAAACTCAGGATTATCAATCTGAAATTTATAAGCAGGTTGAGTGATGCTGGTTTCATCGGTCTGGTAAAAGGCTAAGGCATTGTGATTTAAAAAATCAAACAGCGTAGGCCTAAATAGCTTCGAGTCGTTTGCTTTGTGCAACAATTCATCATAATTTACCAATGGAGTTTCTTGAAGGATCAATCCGTTCTTAAGCGAATTTTGATAATGAACATCAATTTCCGCAAACAAGGTCTGTAAATCCCAAGTTCTGAAATCGTCCGCATCAACTTTGCTTTCCGTATGGGTTCGGTTATAAAATTGATATCGGTTTTGCTGAAAATATTGCCAGTATAAATTGGCGAGCATATTCTCAAGAATGTTCTTGGTCGGAATTTCGCCGTTTGTAATCTGCGATTTAAAATCGTTAATAATTTTAAGTTGTGCATCTTCTTCTAAAACGAGTGCATATTTGCTTTTATACAGTAAACTTTTGATGTGCTGGGACGTATTCTTATCGGCGACTGCCAATTTTGAAATTTGTTCGGCAACGGCCAAGGCTGATTTGGTCAAACCTTCATTTTCATGTTTTTCGACCTCTTGCCAGAGTTTTTCGTAATTGTTGGATTGTGCCTGTGCAAAATTCGCAAAAAATATGACCATAAATAGGGCTATAAACTGTTTCATCATTTGAATTGATTTGAATCCTTAACATGGATTTATGTGTAAGTTAACACGATTAGACCTCTTGAAAAAGACGAAATGCGCCACACCTACGTTTGATTGAGTGAAGTTAACGAATTCTGAAGTTAACTTTATAACTTTTTATGATTTAGCAAAAACAATACCAGAACAAATTAAAGGTTAGAGAATATCGAATAGCTAATATCGAATAGTGCTTGAGAATGTTTATTTTTGAATTCAGAAACTTCACTATGAAATTCTCTATTTACATTTTCTTTTTTTCATTGACAGCGGTAAGTCAAACTGACTTTCAAAAGGCTGAACAGTTTTTAACTGACAAACAATTTTCAAAAGCTGAAATATTGATGAGAAATTATGTGAAGGAGAATCCAAATAACCTTGCTGGAATTGAACTTTTGGGCGATGCGTATGGCCATCAGAAAAAATGGGAAGGCGCAATAGAGAACTATAAGAAATTGGTGGAGGCGAGTCCTAAAACGGCTAATTATCATTACAAATATGGTGGTGCATTGGGCATGAAAGCCTTATCGGTTAATAAAATGAAAGCGCTATCGATTATCGGAGATGTAAAACAGGCTTTTATTACCGCAGCAGATCTTGATCCAAAGCATATTGAAGCCCGTTGGGCATTGGTGGAATTGTATATGCAGTTGCCGGGAATTATTGGAGGTAGCATGAGCAAGTCGCTTAAATATGCTGATGAATTGCAACAACTTTCTAAGGTAGATGGCTATCTGGCAAAAGGCTATATCTATCAATACGATAACGATTTAAAAACCGCTGAAAAATATTACAAACTAGCCGTGGAAGAAGGTGGTTCCTTAACATGCTATGAGAAGCTCACCAACTTATACGAAGCCCAAAAGCAACCAGATAAGGCCATTGCCAATATGGAGGTAGCTCAGGACAGGCATGATAGTAACAGCCTAAATTACGAAATAGGGAAGATGGCTGCGGAAAACAACACCCAGTTGAACAAGGGAGAAAAGCATCTCCATCTGTATATCACTAATTACTCTGTGAAAGATGAGGTGCCAAAAGCATGGGCAAATTACCGATTGGCGCAGGTTTATAAACTTAAAAACCATAAGCCTGATGCGTTGAAATATATCGAACTTGCTATTGCTGAATTGCCAAAGAATCAACTTTTTCAGTCGGAAAAAACGGTCATTCTTAAACTCTGACTTTTTATCGCCACGAATACACGAATATTTTTGTTAATCTCTCTGTGACACTCCGCGTAGCTCAGCGTAATTACTTTCCATCTTCATATAAAATCATTCGCCATTCGCATCAAAAAAACTATCTTTGAAGTCTTCAAAATTAAACTATGAATGTACATTTTATAGCCATTGGTGGCAGTGCCATGCACAATCTCGCCATAGCTTTGCACAATAAAGGATATCAGGTCGCAGGAAGTGATGATGAGATTTATGAGCCTTCAAAAACAAGATTAAAGCAGAAAGGTTTGCTTCCAGAACACTTTGGTTGGTTTCCTGAAAGAATAAATGGTTCAATTGATGCCGTGGTTTTGGGAATGCATGCCAAAGCCGATAATCCGGAATTACTAAGAGCACAGGAAATAGGCTTGAAAATTTATAGTTACCCTGAATTTTTGTACGAGCAGTCCAAACATAAAACCCGCGTGGTGATTGGCGGCAGTCATGGCAAAACAACAATTACGTCTATGATTCTCCATGTGATGGACTATCACGATAGGGATGTCGATTATATGGTAGGGGCGCAATTGGAAGGCTTTGATGTGATGGTGAAATTGACCGATGATAATGATTTTATAGTTTTAGAAGGTGATGAATATTTAAGTTCGCCGATTGACAGACGCCCAAAATTCCATTTATACCAACCCAATATTGCTCTGTTGAGCGGAATTGCTTGGGATCATATCAATGTATTTCCAACCTATGAAGGTTATGTAGATCAGTTTAAAATCTTTGTGGATTGCATTGTCAAAGGCGGAAGCATTACCTATAATGAAGAAGATGATGAAGTGAAAAGAGTAGTGGAAGCTTCAGAAAACACCATTAGAAAATTACCTTATCATACACCAGAATATACTGTAGTAAATGGAGAAACACTTTTGGAAACTTCCGAAGGACCTTTGCCAATTGAGATTTTTGGAAAGCATAACTTAAATAATCTCGCAGGAGCCAAATGGATTTGCCAGCACATGGGCGTGGATGAAGACGATTTTTACGAAGCCATTGCCAGTTTCAAAGGTGCCAGTAAACGTCTTGAAAAAATAGGAGAGGGTGAAAACAGTCTTGCATTTAAAGATTTTGCACATTCTCCAAGTAAAGTTGAAGCGACCACCAATGCTGTCAAAGAGCAGTTTCCTGACAAAACTCTTGTTGCTTGTTTAGAGTTGCATACGTTCAGTAGCTTGAATGCCGATTTTTTAAAAGAATATAAAGGCACCTTGGATGCCGCTGATGTAGCGGTTGTATTTTATTCGCCACATGCGGTTGAAATTAAAAAACTGAAGGAAGTGACCCAAGCACAAATCACCAATGCATTTGACCGCGACGATTTGATTGTTTATACAAATCCTGACGATTTTAAGAACTTCCTGTTTTCGCAGAAATTTGACAACAAGGTCTTGTTGTTGATGAGTTCGGGTACTTATGGCGGATTGGATTTTGAGGAAGTGAAAGACTTGATGGTCTAATGCTATTTTCTCCTGTAGGCCTACCTGTCAATAGGTTTGGCGAATTTTTCAGAATGTTTTGGAAGCGTAAATTAACTATAAATTCCAATCTTGTAACTATCTCTCAACAAATTTGCTGGCCAGTCGCTAAATTAAAGATGGTTTTGCAGAATTCATCTGCGAGCATCTGCGTCATCTAAGGGAAACAAAAACACGCACGGATCTGAATTTTTAACACCAATATTAAAAAAAGCCATTCACGATAAGTAAATGGCTTTTTGAAATAAAAATATGTGTGATTTATTTGATTTCAACCAATTCTAAATCGAAAACTAAATCTTGACCAGCTAGTGGATGGTTGCCATCAACAACAATATGGTCTTCTTTAACTTCTACAACTCTAAACTGATGCTCAGTACCGTCAGGAGCTTTTGAAGCTAATCCCATACCAACTTCTGGTTGGATATCCTGTGGCAATTGATCTTTTGTAACTTGATGAAAAAGTTCTTTTTGGATATCCCCATAAGCTTCCTCTTTTACGATTTCAACTGTTTTTTTCTCGTTCACTTTCATATTGATGAGAGCATTTTCAAAACCAGGAATCAGTTTGCCTTCACCAACAGTAATTTCTAAAGGCTCACGCTCTAAAGAACTGTCAAAAACTTGACCATTGGTTAACTTTCCTGTGTAATGTACTTTCACTGTATCATTTTCTTTTACTTGACTCATAATTGTGTTTTTGTATTTTAATAAAGTACAAAACTACTGTTAAAAGAATAAAATGAAGGGTCACAAGAGAATTTTATAGTGTATTTAAGAAAAACTTAACGACTTTATAAGTTAAGAGACATTCAAACACGCTTTTACAGGATGTAATGTTGATAATAATGAGGCCATTGTGTTATGTTTGGAATTATAAACGGGCATCGATTTGGCATCGTATAATCGTCCTAAGGCTCATGCATGACCATCAAAACTCAATGTATTTCTACACCTTCTGTGGTAAATGAAAATGACTTATTGCCCAAACCTCCGATCATGACCGCTTGAAAAATAGGGTTGAGTTTTTCATTGCCATACCATTCAATCACGAAATTTGCACCTGATCCACCTGTTTTGTCTTCTTCATCCACAACATATTCCAAAGTCTCAAACGTCGTCAGAAAGATGGTAGATTCTATGTATTTCCGAACCAACTTGCCTTCGGTATTATAATAATCAATGCGACTGATAAAAAGCGTATCGGTCTCACTGGTGTTATGAATGCTTAGGGTAGAAGTGAGCAATGTTCTTTCATTGCGGGTGCGTTGATAGATGTCCGAATAAACGGGAACATAAACTTTCTTTGTTTGGTAAATGCTATCCGTTTTTATTTCGATAGATTTTTCTAATTTGTGATCTGTAGAGATTAATTCCCTTTGCTCTTTTTGGGTCGTTTTTTCACAGGCAAATATCAATAGAAAAAAGACGGGAAATAAGAGTTTGGAATGGTTCATATAAGTCAGATTTTCAAAAAGATGCCTAGGCTAAGGTTAAACAAATATAATAAAGATTAAAATAGCATCTTGAAAAACATGGATCTCGCTTTAGTAAATACCAATGGGTGTTCTACTGCTACATTTTTGGTCTTCAGATGCAATAGTACTGTAAAATGGAAATTTAACGACTCTAAAACAAACAACAAATATGCCGAGATAAAACCACAGATTTCCAATCCATAGTGGTTTATTTCAAAATCAAATGTTGAATAAAAAACTCCATCATTCGCTCAAAATTCACTGCAGTATGGCCTTGATCAGGTCCCACCTGTACCTCGAAACTTTTCCCTGCTTTCTGTAAAGCTTGTATTAATTGCAATGAATTTGCCGGATGCACGTTATTGTCGTTCGTACCGTAAAAAATCATTAATTCCCCCTCCAAATTGTTGGCATAGTTCATTAAATTGGAAGCTTCATAGCCTTTTGGATTGTTTTCCAATAAATTCATAAAGCGCTCGGTATAGATGTTGTCATAGTTCCTCCAATCGGTTACTGCTGAATTGGCAACGGCTACGTGGTAAACATCTGGAAATCTTAGTATACTCATAGCGGCAACAGTTCCTCCATAGGATGTGCCATAGACTCCAACTCTCGTTTTGTCAAAATACGGACGATCGTATAATGAGCGTACGCCCGCAGCAAAATCGTCCATTTCAACAATGCCCAAGTTCCCATATAATTTATCCAGCATCTTTTTACCTCTTCCGCCAACATTTCTTCCGTCTATATTGACTACTAAAAATCCAAATTCGGTGATAGCACTCGGGAGACGGAATGTCTCTGTAAATGCATTAACCCCAGGTCCACCATAATTACTTAAAATTAACGGGTATTTTTTTGAAGGATCAAACTCCGATGGAAAATGAATCATGCCGTGCAGTCGAGTTTCGCCATCTGCGGAAGTAAATTCGAAAGCTTCAACAGTTTTCAATCCCAGCTCCTTAAATTTGGACAGATCGGTTTTTAAGATTTCTGAAACCACCTTTCCTTTGGCATCCACGAGATTCATGAAAGGAGGGATGTTATGGGTTTGTGAAATATCAATAAAGTGATTCCCCGTAGGCGATAGGATCACATTATGATTGAAAGCAGGATCGGTTAATCGAACATCTTTTGAGCCATCAAATTTAACGCGATGCAACTGCATTTTCATGTGGTTATCACCACTGGCTGCCATATAATATACGAGTTTATTGACTTCATCAACCTCAATAATGCGCTGCACTTCAAAATCGTGGTCTGTGAGCTGATTTACCAACTTACCATTAAAGTTGTAGAGGTAATAATTCTTAAAACCACTGCGTTCAGAAGCCCAAATAAAATGTTTATTGTCTGAAAGCTTATGGATTTCTGGCGAATTTACGGTAAAACTTGGCAACCATTCTTCTCTAACCACAACCCTAGTTTCGCCCGTTGTCGGATTGGCCGCTTTAAACTCCATGATATCCTGTTTGCGATTGGTGCTGTGAAAAAGTAATTCCTTCCCATCAGGTGACCATTCTATGTCGTATAAATAGGTGCCAACAGCGCCGTCATTAAAAGGCTTTCCGTCTCTTGTATCAAGGGTAATCGTCTTTTTTGTTTCAAGGTCATACACCAACAAATCGACAGGCAAATTTTTAGCGCCCACTTTTGGATAGGCTTCAACTTCAACCGAGTCTTGAATTTTTGTTTGATGATATAGGACATAATACTTTATGGCATCTTTTTCTTCAAATCTGTAAAACGCAATTTTTTTACTGTCAGGCGACCACCACATGGCTGTATTTTGGCCCAATTCTTCACCGTAAACCCATGTAGCAATGCCGTATTTTACTTGGTTTTCTTCATTTCCATCAGTGGTTATTGCAACACTATTGGAGCCATCAGGATTACTGATGTACATGTTTCTGTCTTTTGTAAAAGCTTTTAATGTAGAATCAGGAGAGATGGACGATGCGTATTGTCTTCCCCTTGCTGGTCTGCCCTGGCGAGAAAAACGAGTTCTTGGAGGCGCTTGGTAATCTTCAGATTTAATGACCTTCTTTTTTCTAACATCAAACGTATGCGCCTTATCATTTTCGAAATAAGTGAATGTTTTTCCGTCTGCGCTCCAATCGATATTTGATGAAATTCTCGGTACGGAACTATATAACTGTGATGACATTTCTTGATACCGATCATAGCCTGGCATGTTTTTTATTTTGCCTTGGGCGTTACTTGTGTTTACGGAAATCATTAAAAATGATAATAAAAAGAATAACGGAAAGGTGTTTTTTGAAAATGTAAAAGTCATTTTAATTGGATTTAAGATTGAATACTAACAGATGATTTATAAATTGGAACGTTGCCTACAGCGTCTCCTTTAGCCACTTAAAAAATTCACGTTGCCAAACCAGAGCATTTTGAGGTTTTAACACCCAGTGGTTTTCCTCAGGGAAATACACCAATTTACTTTTTATCCCTAACAACTGTGCGGCTTGATAAGCACTCAGACTTTGCTCAATAGGCACACGGAAATCTTTTCCACCTTGGATAATTAGAATAGGCGTGTCCCATTCTGAAACTTTCGTGATAGGATTAAATTCATTATAGACTTTTTGTGCTGTTTTATTGTCTTTATCCCAATACGGACCTCCAAAATCGTGGTTTACAAAAAACAATTCTTCAGTGGTTCCATACATCGTTCTGGTGTCAAAAACACCATCGTGGGAGATGAACGTCTTAAAGCGCTTGTTGTGAATTCCGGCTAAATAAAATATCGAATAGCCCCCATAACTAGCGCCAATGGCACCTAAACGGTCGTTATCTACATACGGTTCTTTTGCTATAGCGTCAATGGCAGACAGGTAGTCATCCATGACTTGACCGCCCCAATCCTTGCTGATGGCTTCGTTCCATTCCACGCCGTGACCTGGCATGCCGCGACGGTTTGGCGCTACAATAATGTAACCTTGAGACGCCATCAATTGGAAATTCCAACGGTAGGAATAAAACTGCGATAATGCCGATTGTGGACCTCCTTGTGCGTACAATAAGGTTGGATATTTTTTTGATGCGTCAAAATTGGGTGGTAAAATAACCCATACGAGCATTTGTTTGCCGTCGGTGGTGGTGACATAACGTTTTTCAACTTTTGGGAGATCGATAGCATTATATAAATCTTGGTTGATCCTGGTCAATTCCTTAAAGCTTTTGTCCTTTAAGTTGAAACTGAAGATTTCAGCAGCATGGTTCATATCCGTTCTTGTAACCAAAAGCGTATTGTCTTTTTGGTCAATTATACTCGTGACGTCAAATTGACCTTCAGATAATTGTTCGACCAACGGTGCGATTCGTTTTTTGCCAGGGTAATTCACCTTAAAAAGCTGAATGGTTCCATTTATGGGAGCTGTGAAAAAAAGATGATTTCCGTCGTTACTCCATAAAAAACTATTGACCGTACCGTCCCATCTGTTGGTTAAATTTTGTTTAACGCCATTGTGCAATACAACAATATCATTTTTATCGGCTTCATAACCTTCGGTTTTCATTTGCAGCCACGCTAAAGCACCTGTCGATGAAAAGGCAGGATTGGTATCGTAGCCTTTATTGTCTTCCGTGATGTTTTCGGTGGTTTTGGATTCTAAATTGAACTTGTAAATATCGGTATTGGTACTGGTGGCATAAGCTTTGCCTTTCAGTTTTTTGCTGACATAATAAATACTCTCACTGTCTGGGGACCAAATATAATCCTCATCGCCACCAAAAGGCCGTTGTGGGGTATGGTGGGGTTCGTTGGGCATAATATCCGTGCCGGTATCGTCGTCAGCCCCTGATTTTTTATAAAATAAGTGATTGTAGCTACCATCCTGCCACGTATCCCAATGGCGGATATCCAAATCAGTAAAAACATACGCATCGGACTTTTCTAAATCTTTATAGAGATCCGTCCCTTTGATATCTTCAATGTGAACTTCCTTATGAAACAATTTGTAGGCTCCGTCAGGTGATGTGTTTTTGTCGGTCGTCGCGACATCTTCTTTTTTAATTTCGACTAAATCACCTCCCGTAACCGACATTATATAGTATTTGGAGTCGAAATTGTTTTCGTCAATATTTGGAGTTTTGACCTGTATATAGATCGTTGATCCCTCTTTGTCAAGCCCCATCACGCTTAGGCGTTCGACCTTCCATAATAATTCGGGTGTCATTGTCTTTTGGGCCATCATTAAACTACTGCTCAATATTAAACTGATCATTAGAAGTGCATTTTTCATAACTGTTCGTTTTTATAAATGGAATGTTTTTTTCCGAAGGACATTTTCGTTTTTTCATATAACCGATAAATTTATAAAATTCCTTTCGGTTGGGCGCTAAAACCGCTGCTTAATTAATAAGAAGTAGGAAACTGATTTTAGTTGGTATTTAAATTAGTGAAACTCAATTTTCAAAAAGTGATAGTTGTCCTGATAGCTATCATGATAATCCCGATTTTCAGCAGGATCCTTCGGTTCTATTCTCCAGCGCTCTGCGTCGAAGTTAAAAAAGAATTTCTTATTTGTGGCTTCGTTCTCTTAGGTTGCGGTTGTTCATTTTAAACTAATGCATGTTCGAAAGTCGTAGAATACAATAAATTTCACCTAAAATGCAAGGATCTCAATTTTATTCGGTATCGCAATAAATGTTTTTTTATTTATATCGTATTTTTGTCACTCTATAATATTTTGTAATGACTAAAACAGAACGAATTTTAAAAGCGGCGCTCCAGCTTATTGTTGAACGCGGACTTGAGCGTACTCCTATGTCTAAAATCGCATTTGCTATGGGTATTCTATATTTTTCTCCTGCTTATACATTTCTGGTGGTGGGAATTTAATCTTAAAGTGATCGTTCAATGGTATTTTCTGGACTATTTTTTTATCATCTGTTACGCTTTGATTTTTTTTCTTCTATGCGCCATTTTATATCCTGAAGATCTTGACGGATACGACGGATACGAGGGTTATTTCTATTCGCGAAAAAAATGGTTTTTTGGTCTGTTGGCCTTATGCTTTTTAGCCGATTTGGTCGATACCTTGATAAAAGGTGCAGATTATTTTATATGGGCAAACACTGAATATTATATATGTATTGCAGCTCACGTGCTTCTTTGTCTTTTAGCTATAATAACCAGCAACAGAATTTTCCATAAGGTTCTCGTGCTGATTTTTATCATTTACGAAATAGTATTTATATTTCGGCTTTATAATATTGAGGTATAGGGTTGCTATTAGCTTATCCTGACGAAATGTTCGGGAAAAATCGATATTTTATACCTCTTAACCTTTATGTTATCACAACCAAAGTAATATTTTGTATTCCCGCACGTGGCGTTTATCACTTGAAGGTGTGCCTCGATCGAAAAGACAGTTTATTATTCATGTTTAGAGGACTTGGCCTTCCTTGCTGGTTGGATGACCGCCGAGGTTCTTGATCGTTATTCGAACACTTTGTTAAAGTAGACAAAAAAAAGCCTAAAAAATCAACGATTCTTTAGGCTTTTATTGTCAGGGTAATAGACATTAAAGACAATACCCTTAATTATTGATTAATTTCGATTCAACGAAAATTGATGCTCATAAGTTTTAGTATTCTGGATTTTGTTGATTCCCAATTTCAGGGTTAGCATTGATCTCTTCCTGAGAAATTGGTAAAATTGTCTTATAAAATGACCGATCAATTGTTTTTGCTCTGGTTGAAATTGGAACGCCTCCAAGATCGTCATTAAATGTTATTTGCTTATTTAATCTCAACAAATCAAAGAATCGTTGGCCCTCAGTAAACAATTCTTTACTTTTTTCGTCCAAAATCATATCAATAGTAATTGTACCGTCTGTAGCAGGTGCTAAATCAGGCGCTCTTTTTCGAATCTCGTTAAGATAAGTGGCTGCCAAATCTTTGTCCGAATGGAATGCTGCTTCGGCTGCAATAAGGTAAATTTCAGATAACCGAATAACTTTGATGTTTACTGCTGTAGTCGTAGATTTTCCATCTCCACTTAAAGCTATATCACCACTATATTTGTAACTCGCACCCATGTGGGTTGCGCTAACCTCATCGTAAGAAAGGACGCCAAATCTCACATCATTGGGATCTTCGCCTAAACGGTTCAAATAGTAGTCACTGGCTATAAATTGACCAATTGCACTTGAAGATTGATGTCCCGCTCTTCTTAAATAAACACTAAGACTAGAGTTTCCTAAATCTGCTTCGCTTGGAAGAATGGCCAATTCAAATATGGATTCCGATCCAAACTGTCCAGTCCAGGAGTCGACCCATTCATTGTTAGAATACAGAGAATAAACTCCAGAATCAATGATTTCCTCTGCGGCAGTAAGAGCGTCAGGATATTGTCCCATGTTAAGGTATACCCTTGCTTGGATGGCTAAGTTGGCATAATAATTTAAATAACCGTTAGTCTTGCTTTTTGAAAGAAGCGGCTGTGCGTTTGTCAAATCAGTGATGATTTGATTATAATTTGTTGCTACAGTAGCTCTCAAAGGTTGCTCTAAGGCATCTAAAGGTACGAGGATATTAGGAACTCCATAAGATTCCTTGTCGTAGGAGTATGGTTTTCCATAGATTCGAACCAAATCAAAATACATTAATGCCCTTGCTGTTAAAGCTTGGCCCTTTACATCGTCAAAATTAGCTTCGACGCCGGCTTCTTCCAACCTTTCAATATTAACAATAAGATTATTGGTTTGAAGGATACTATTGTAAATGCTATTCCAGAATCCAGAATATGATCCGCTCGTAGGAGAATGGTTAAAGGAATAAAGACCGTCGAGTCCTCTTCCCATGGAAAATGTTGTAAGATCTCCTCCTTTAGCATCGCCATATAAAATGAAATTACGACCATAATAATTTGAGGAAGTCATGTTGCTCATAATTCCGGTAAGCATCACTTTTGCGTCAGCAAGCGTTTGAATAGATGTTGAAGCATCTCCGGAATTGCTTGGGGTAACATCAAGAAAATCATCATCGCATGAGCTTAACCCAAGGAATAGAATAATAATTATGACAGATTTTATCTTGTTCATTTTTCAGTAGTTTTTAATTAATTATAATGATAATTCAATACCAAAGGTATAATTCTTCATAAAAGGCGTTTCCCAGCCTCTTGCTGCAAATTGATTTACTTCAGGATCTGCATTTTTATACTTAGAGAACGTGAGTAAGTTGGTTCCAATGACATATAATCTTACGTTTTCTAACCCAATTGGATTTATCAATTTGGTCGGTAGATCATAGTTTAATCGGATATTCTTCAATCTAAGAAAGCTTGCATCATAAATGTGTCTTCCACTTTTCTGTATGGCATCGGTGAGGTCGGTTCCTCTTACTTGAGGCAAACTACCATTTGGATTTTCCTCAGTCCACATATTGTCAATAGCATATTGCGAACGGATACGCTCCCAGTAATAACCATCATCTGCAATATCCTTTTCAGCCCCATCATATAGTTTTCCACCCAATTTGTAGATGAAATCTAAACCTAAGGAAACTCCTTTATATTTAACTTGAGTATTTATGCCTCCAAAAACATCAGGAATACCATCACCTATAATAGTGTAGTTTGCATCTTTGAAATCGTAGGTTGCACCTCGTCCATTAAGAAGAAAATCTCCAGTTTGAGGATTGTCTTTATCATTTACATAATATCTGCTCAAACCATTTGCCGGATCTACTCCAGCATATTCATAACCATAAAAAGCTAAGGTTGATTCCCCTTCACGGTAAATGTATTGGGCTGTAGCGTCTCCATCATTAACCCATATAATATCTGCACCTTCACTTAACTCAAGCACTTTTGAATCAACAAAAGATGCATTTACGGAAGCACTCCAGGTTATATCGTTTGAGCGGATAATATCACCTCCTAACGATAGCTCCAAGCCCTTATTCCTAATAGACCCAATGTTTTTAAGGGTGGAACCAAATCCTGTTACTCTTGAAATTGGTACACTTTGCAATAAATCCTTGCTGTCCCGAGTGAAATATTCGATGGTGCCATAAATCCGATTCTGTAACAATCCAAACTCCAAAGCTATGTCTGTTGAATAATTGGTCTCCCATGATAGATTTTCATCAGCGACATTACTCAGTGTTCCACCAGCAGTCTCCATATATTGGGCTCCGTACCCTGTAAGTGATCTCCAACCGAAATTAGAAGGTGGCAAAGTACCGTTAACCCCGTATGAAGCTCTTAAGCTTAGATTGTTGATTGCTTCTACATCCATTAAGAAACCTTCTTTACTGATGTTCCAAGAAGCACCAACTGACCAAAAGTTACCCCAGCGTGAATCCGGGCCAAGTTTTGAGCTCCCATCACGTCTGAAAGATCCAGAAATATAGTACTTCTTATCAAAACTATATTCCAATCTGGAAAGGAAAGACATCATATTGTTGCCCCAGTAGTAAGCGGTAGCATCTTTTTCGCCAGCAGTGGCAACAGTGTGCAGGTTGCTTGAAGGCAAGTCTTTACCAGAAGCGCGTATATAGTCGGTTTGATTTTTTTCAACTTCATAACCCGCCAAAAAATCTAAATGATGTACACCAAAATCTTTCGCGTAATTTAGGGTAGTCGAAGAAACCAAACTTCGAGTATTTGTAGACATTTCATCTACTGTTCCGAGACCTTGTCCATTATAATGTAATCGGCTGTAATACAAGTGATCTTTAGTTTCAATATTGTCATAAGAAAAAAGAGTTTGTACATTAAGCTCTGGGAGAATATTAACTTTAACACCTTCTATTGCGCTTACCCTTAATGTTCTTGAAGAGTTTTCCCATTCATTGTCATAATATACGTTGTTCTGTGCCAAACTTCCGAAACGCGCGGTCCACGGTTCGCCAGTTTTATAATTTGTAGGATGGTATAAGCCCCAAAGGAGATTTCGGGTTTGCTCGTAATAGTTAGAACTAAGATTTCGACTATCATTGAACCCAGACAATTCAGTTTGTGCAACGTTCACTTTAGCCGTGAATTCGATGTACTTCCCGATTTTCTGTTCTAAATTGACTCGTCCTGAAATACGTTCATTTCCATTAATTTTTACTCTGCCTTCATCTTTGCTATAAGAAAAAGAAGAATAATAATTAGTTTTTTCGTCTCCACCACTTATTGAAATATCTTGGCTTTGATTTACAGCGGTTCTGAAATAAGCCTTCTCCCAATCATAATATTGACCTTCTCTATTTACCAACCCATCGGTCATTCCTTTAATCATCAGGTTTTCTCCTACGCCAGTACCATTAGTTTCAAAATAATACCCATGCTTATTAAACTTTACGTTTAGACGTCTTAGAGCATCTGCATTTGCGACTGTGTCATCTTTTCCGCTTGAAGTATTATAGTCATGGAAGACGCGATATAAATAATTTACGTTCTCTTGAGTACTACCAGGTTCATAGTTGTCGGTTGCCCAAGATGGACTGAAACCGGTTGAAGATTTGATCGTGATTCGAGGCTCTCCCTTTTTTCCTCGTTTGGTAGTAATCATAACCACACCGTTAGCGGCTCTAGACCCATATAGTGCAGATGCTGCCGCATCCTTTAAAATAGTGATCGATGCAATGTCGCTTGGATTCAAGGTATTCATGATATTATTGCTAACCAATATTTGATCTGATAGTTGGCCTGAGTTTCCAGAAGAAACCGGAACCCCATCAATAACATACAACGGTTGTGTGGACGCATTCATAGAGCCAATTCCACGAATCTGAATACTAGTTGAAGATCCAACCTGTCCTGATCCTTTGGTAACATTCACTCCTGCAGCTTTACCTGCCAAAGCATCTTGAAAAGAAGCAGTCGGCACGTCTTCAATGTCACTGCTTTTAACAACAGAAGCCGATCCGGTGTAGGTGTCTTTTGTAGCGGTTCCGTATGCGACTACGAAAACTTCATCCAAAGCCGTTGCGGATTCTCTTAAAGAAACATTAATAACATTGGATGCTCCAACTGTTATTAATTGATCTTCAAATCCCATACTGGTAAATTGTAAGGTTTGTCCTTCAGCGACTTCCAATGAATATTTTCCATCAAAATCTGTTACGGCCCCTCTCGCGGCGCCTTGAATGATTACGTTCACACCCGGCAGTGGAAGTTGTTTCTCATCGGTCACTGTCCCGGTAACTATTTTTCCCTGTGCAAAACTCAAATGCACAAGAAAAAGCATTAACAGTGTTAAAAATCCAGTTAATCTTACTTTCATAATTTAAGTAAATAATTAATTAATATTCATTTATTTTAGCCTTTAATTAACAAAACGTTATATTGACCTTAACAAATATAGATTTAATTTTCTATAATCCAAATTACGATAAGAAGGAAAATCAATCAAATCTGTTAGTGTTCTGAGCTTCCAATCATTGAGAAAATTGTTAGCTATTAGCATAAAATGAGTTCAACACAAATGGAACCATTTTTACAACAAGTAAGATTATTCTGATAGGAGGGTGGGGTTAAGTTTTTATTTGTATATTTTATCCATTGAAAAACGGGAATTCTAAGCTTATAAGCTCAATGAGACTTTATAGGTTAGGAGAAATATAGAGTCTCTTATAAATCGCAACTATTAATTACGATAAAAAAATAATGAAAAAATTGTAGAGGATGGTGAATTAGAAATTTCTGAAATCAATTCATAGGATATTTGAAATAGCATACGATAAAGTGTTGCGCCGTGAACTCAATTTGAGAATTGAAGAATGCCGTCATCTGGTGCAAGCGCTAAAAAAAAACACTCAATGCTGCTAATTCCATCACCGACCGCGTATTTGATAAAAAGTAATGTTAACTGCGATAGAGCACCTACCGCAGTTAACAAAACCCAATCTATTTCTCCAACACAAGCTCTGGTTTCGCAACTTTTCTTTGAAATTCAAATTGGTTACTCGTGTTCTTTTCGCCTCCCGCCTTTAGCGCATTATCTCCCGCAAAAAAGGTTTTGTGGCTATCCCCAAGATCGGAGCCTGCCATACGTTGGTGTTTTACACAAGAAACACCTTTGCGGATTTCCTGCCTTTGAACACCTCTTACATAAGCCAGCATCGCTTCGTCTCCAAAATAGCCTTCAGTCAAATCATTCATGTGAAGTGCTGTGGTGTGGTATGTTGGTAAAGTGATCAAATGATGGAAAATCCCTGCGTCTCTTGCAGCATCTCTTTGGAAGGATCTAATTTTATCATCGGCACGATAGCATAATTCTGAATGATCATAGTCTGCATCCATCAAATTGTTTCTATTGTAACCGGTCATGTTTTCACCTTCTGCAAGCATGTCATCGTAAGCTTGATGACGGAAATTTAAGGTCCAGTTAAAAGATGGTGAATTATTATAAACCAATTTGGCGTTTGGTACCACTTTTTTAATTCTGTTGACCATATGTGCAATTTGCTTAACATTTGGAGTAGGCGTTTCAATCCATAATAAATCTGCTCCATTTTGTAGACTCGTAATACAGTCCAGAACCACGCGATCTATATTTGAGCCCTCTTTGAATTTATACAATCCATTGGCCAATCTTATGGGACGGTATAGTTTTCCGTCTCTTTTAAGCATGACATCATCATCCTTGGCCTCGTCGATCGTAATTTCTTCTGCATCTACAAAGGCTAGATATTGAGAAGCCAAATCGCCTGGCGCTTTGCTGACGGGTAACTTTTGGGTTAAACTGGCGCCCTCAGAATCTGTTCTTGCCACAATGATGCCTTCAGGGATGCCCAATTCTATAAAAGCATATCGGATTGCATTTAATTTTGCTATAAAATCTTCATGTGGCACGGTTACTTTTCCATCTTGGTGGCCACATTGTTTGGCATCGGAAACTTGATTCTCAACTTGAATCGCACAGGCACCAGCTTCAATCATTTTCTTCGTTAACAAATAAGTCGCTTCTTCATTTCCAAAACCAGCGTCGATATCCGCAATAATTGGAACAATATGGGTTTCAAAATTATCAATTTGGTCCTGTACGTCTTCACCCTTTTCAAGCCTTGCAAATAAATCGTTGAGTTCGATGGCATCTGCTTGACGCAAGAAATCATAAATTTCCTTTATCAATGCTGGAACGGTCGTTTTCTCATGCATGGATTGATCCGGCAATGGGCCAAATTCAGAACGCAATGCGGCGACCATCCAGCCTGATAGGTATAAATATTTTTTGCTCGTTGTTTTATGGTGTTTCTTAACTGCAATCATTTTTTGCTGCGCTACAAAACCGTGCCAGCAACCTAGTGATTGTGTGTAATTTGACGAATCTGCATCATATTCTGCCATATCTTTCCTCATAATGGCAGCGGTGTATTTGGCGATATCCAATCCTGTCTTAAATCGATTTTGAACCACCATTCGAGCGGCACCTTCAGGGTTGATGGCATTCCAAGTATTTCCATACTTTGCTTTAAGATCTCTTACAGTTTGCAATGCAGAACCATAACTACTTTGTTCCAAATTTTTCATAATTTTGTAATCAGTTATTTGTTATTAATAATTAGATCCTGTTGATTGTGTCCGCAATCGCAGGATTGTTTTTTTATAAGTATTTATAAGCGGGTAGGGTTAAGAATTCTTCAAATTCTTCTGATTGCACGAGATTATCGAAGAGCTCAATAGCCAATTTGAATTTTGAGTTTTTCATATTGTCGGTGCCAAACTCCCTAATGATTTTTTCTATTTCATCATCTAAAAGTTCCTTGTAGAGTTCAAGGTCGAGGGTTCTTCCATCTTCTAGCTTAACTTGATTTTTCAACCATTGCCAGACCTGAGTCCTTGATATTTCGGCAGTTGCTGCGTCTTCCATTAAATTATAGAGCGCTACAGCACCATATCCTCTTAACCAAGCTTCAGTATACAAGATGCCTACATTGATGTTTTTTCTAATTCCGGCTTCGGAAATGGTACCCAGAGGGAGTTCAACCAGATCTTGTTCGGTGATGTTGACATCATCTCTTGATACATGAAGTTGGTTGGGACCAGGCATGTGTTTGTCAAACTCTTTCATGGCCACAGCGACCAATCCGGGATGTGCAACCCAAGTACCGTCATGTCCGTTTTTTACTTCACGCTCTTTGTCTTTTCTTACTTTTTCCAAAGCAGTACTATTGGCATTTTCATCATTCTTAATAGGGATCTGTGCAGCCATACCGCCAATGGCGAGAATGCCTCTTTTATGACAGCGTTGAATAACCAACTTTGAATATGCATCCATAAATGGGGAGGTCATGGTCACTTGATCACGGTTCGGCACTATAAAATTGGGGTGGTTTCTGAATTTTTTGATATAAGAGAAAATATAGTCCCATCGCCCACAATTTAAACCGACAATATGATCTTTAAGTTCGTAGATAATTTCATCCAGCTGAAAACTCGCAGTGATCGTTTCTATTAAAACGGTGGCTTTGAAAGTTCCCTTAGGTACTTCCAGATATTCCTGCGCAAACGTGAAAACATCGTTCCACCAACGTGCCTCCAGATAATGCTCTAATTTTGGCAGATAAAAATAGGGTGCTGTATCGTTCCTTAATAGGGTTGTTGTATTATGGAAAACGTACAGGCCAAAATCAACCAAACTGCCTGAGGTTTCTTCGCCATTAATTAAAATGTGTCTTTCGTTTAGGTGCAAGCCTCTCGGTCTGACCATCAGGACTGCAGTTTCTGAATTTAGGCTATACGACTTATTGCGTTTTGTATCCACTAATGAAATCGTTTTTTTGTTAGCGTCTCTCAGGTTTTGCTGTCCTTCAAGAGTATTTTTCCAAGTAGGGGCATTGCTGTCCTCTAAATCTGCCATAAATGTTTTGGCGCCTGAGTTTAAGGCATTGATAATCATTTTTCGGTCTGCTGGACCTGTAATCTCTACACGACGGTCTTGAAGATCATGTGGGATATTGCCAGCGGTCCATTCATTATTTCTGATATGTTTTGTCTCTCTTGAAAATTCTGGAAATTTTCCCTCGTCAAAAACTTTTTGTTGATCGAGACGTTTTTCTAAAAGCGATAGCCTTTCTGCATTGAACCTTTCATGTAAGGCAGTCAAAAATGAGATCGCATCAGGGGTAAGAATGTTGGGGTAGTAATTGTCAACCGTTTTAGAGAATTTAAGTTTTGCTGATTTTAACAGTGTGTTTTCCATAGTATTGAGATGTTTGTGAGAACAATGATAAAATAATTATTTCTAAAAAACAAGCGAACGTTCGCTAAATAATTTATTTCGCTGAAATTGACTTGTTCGCAAAAATCATTATATTTGTTCTATGGAAGAAGATTATATCAAAGTTATATTTGGGTTAAAGCTAAAGCAGATAAGGACTGAAAGGAATTTATCGTTGTTTGGTTTGTCCAAACTCTCAGGCTTGTCAAAGTCTTATTTGAACGAAATTGAAAATGGAAAAAAATATCCAAAACCAGATAAGATCATAACACTCGCTGAAAAGTTGGATGTTCCTTATGACCAGATGGTCTCTTTGAAATTAGACAAAAACTTGGCACCAATCGGTGATTTGTTGAGTTCTAAAATCCTCAAGGAAATCCCATTAGACCTCTTCGGAATAAAGGAAAGTGACCTGATAGATATCGTTGCGAATGCACCATCTAAGGTCAACGCATTTATTAGTACGATTATCAAAATAGCTCAAAACTATAATTTCAGTAGAGAGAGTTTTTTCTTGGCTTCAGTACGCTCTTTTCAAGAAGCGAACAATAACTACTTTGAAGAGTTGGAACAAGGTGTTTTAAATTTCGCCAAGGCTTATCAAATAAATTTGGATATGCCAATTACTTCTCGTGATTTAGGAGAGATTTTAGTGGAAGAGTTTGGATATACCATCGTCGATGACGAATTGAATAAGTTTCAGGCTTTAGATAATTTACGATCTGTATTTGTTCCAAAAACCAAAACGCTATTGTTGGCCAATGAGATAGATGAAGCACAGCGGACGTTTATTTATGCCAAAGAATTAGCGTATAATTTTCTTGAGATAAAAGAACGTTTATACACATTTCCGTGGATTAAATTTAAAACCTTTGATCAGGTGCTGAATAATTTTTACGCTTCCTATTTTGCTGGCGCTCTAATTATTCCGAATGCTAAGATTAAAGTGCTGTTGAACGAAATTTTTGAAAAGGACACTTTGGACAGGGACTTATTTTTAAATGCGATAGAAAACTTTAATGCATCCGCAGAATCCTTTTATCAACGTTTGACTAATATATTGCCCAAAGAATTTAATCTTCAGAACTTGTTCTTTTTGAGATTTACGCATAAAGCGGGCAGCGAAAAATTTTATCTTAAAAAAGAGTTGCATTTATCCCATGAACATTCCCCTCATGCCAATGAAGCGGGTGAACATTACTGCCGACGTTGGGTATCTATTAAAATGCTGGAAGATATAAGCAAAAGTAAAAAGGAACATGAGTTTGATCTCCAGATTTCCAACTACCCAGATGATGGTATGAAGTATTTGGTATTATCGTCTGCAACAAAAGATCCCTTCAAAGAGAACCATTATCGGAGCATTAGTGTTGGGCTGCTTATCAATAGGCAATTACAGCGAAAAATTAATTTCTTATCCGACCCAAAAATTATCACTCAAGACGTGGGTGTAACTTGCGAGCGCTGTCCCATTCAGGATTGTGAAGTCAGACAAAGGCCTGCTATTTATTTGGAGCGAGCCGCTAAAAACAAAAAGGTCGAAAATATTGTGGAAGAATTGAATGCTAAGTTTCAGTCTTAAATATGTACTAATGGCAACGCCACAAATGAAAAAAGCCTAATAAATCATATGATTTATTAGGCTTTTACTGGTCGGGGTGGCAGGATTAATTAATTAATCATAACACTCTGTATATTAAATCTTTAAAACACTATTAACAGTAGCTGTTCACCTGATTGTACACTAAAGTCAAAAAGAACGATTTAAAAACAAATTTTATTTGTCTTTGGTTTTGTAAAGATACAATTTCTCTCCAAATTGGATAAAATTTATATAATTTTTATGTTCAATTATGACTCGATGTGTTCCTATTTTATTCTGAACAGAGCATTTCAAATTTTATTTCTGCTTTCAATATCTAATATAGGATTTAGATTTATTAGATTTATTAATTAAATGATTTTTATGGCATTAGATAAGGCACATAAAGGATATGAATATCAAGACTTATTAACCTCATATTTTATATTGGAGGAAATAATTAATGATTACGTAAGTAGTTTTAAAATTGACCAAAAAGAGTATGAAGGAGATAAATTCGATGATTTAACTATTTACAGAGGAAATCAAGTGCTTAAAAAGCAAATAAAGTATAGTGATAATCATATTTTGAATAAATCAGATTTATCTACAAAAGGATCATATAATCTTGCTTTGGACTTGCTTTATGATTCTTGGTTAAATCATCCAGAAAAAGATAACATTCAAGACATGAGAATATGTTTGGCTTGGAATGAGCCAATCGAAGATGAATTATTGAAAATTTTAATAGAGGATAATTCGAAAAAATCGTTTAAAAACTTCAATACTATTCAATATAGAGTAGATGTGAAAAAATTATGGAAAAACACAAAACCATTAAAATCATGGCGGCGATTTGGTAATAAATCAAAAAATATTGATAAGAAAAAATTCTCAATATTTTGCGAAAAGCTCATACTCGAAGTTGAGTTTCCAAAATTTAGTCTGGATTTTAATAACCCTTCTGATTTAGAATCAATAATTTCACAACAAATAGAAAATCTTGGAATTGGGATTTATCCAAATGATAAAATCTATCCAATTGACTTCATAGTTAACTTAAGTCATCTCGTTAGAAAACACAGAATAAACCAGAACTTACTTTCAGTTGAAGATATTTTCAATAAATTAAATATTAAAAGAGATTTTGGTTCAATCAAACAGGTTTTTCCTATAAACTCTGATGAAAACATCAGCATTCAAACCCAATTGATTGAATTCTTAAATTTTTTAAATCAAAATCGAAAAGTTATTTTAATAGGTGAACCAGGTAGTGGCAAATCATGGTTCGTTAATAATTTGACAAAATTCTTGAAAAAAAGAAAAATTAAAGTTGTTAAACATTATTGCTATACAGATTTAGAGGATGAACTTCAAAAAGAGAGGATATTGCTAAATGTTTTTTATGGTAATTTAATTTCTGACATACTCAAAGCTTATCCATATTTATCTTCGAAAAAGAAAAACAAATTCGGGAATAGCTTATCAGAATTAAATGAATTATTGCAAAACATTAATGAAGAAACTGTAGTTATTGTTGATGGTTTAGACCATATAGACAGAATAAATGAATTTAGGCAATTTAGTGATATTACTAAAGCAGAAATTGAAATAATAAATTGTTTAGAAAATCTTGTTTTTTCTGATAAAGTTAAAATTGTTGTTACCTCTCAACCAATTAATAAATTAGATAGAATATATTCCTTCAAAAAATATATAATTCCACAATGGCAGCTTTTGGAAGTTGAAAAGTTAATGATGAAGGTAAAACTTAAGAATGTCAATTTAGACGTTTCTAATACAAGCTTGTCTAATTTTTTATTGAAAAAAAGTGCAGGTAATCCATTATATATTAACTATTTGATTAAAGAGGTAAAAGAATTGCCAAATGTGTCAATTTCAGCATTGAAATTATTGCCCGAATACTCTTTTAATCTGGAGCTTTATTATAATTATCTATTGAATCGACTAAATACGAGAGAACAAATCCCGCGAATATTATCAGGTGTAAATTTTAGTCTAACAAGAATTGAATTAGAAGAAATTACTGGAGATGGGGAGGCAGTTGAAGAATCTTTAAAATCACTATCATCAATTCTAAAACATAATTTTTCAAGAAGTGGTTTTATAATCTACCATGAAAGTTTTAGAAGATTCATTATAAACAACCTCAAGAAAAAACATATTGATATAGAGAAAAACGTTTTTTTGCCAGTAATTCTATGGTTTGACAATAAGGGATTATTTGAATATCAAAAATCTTATAGATATTATCTGTCATTCCTATATGATGGTGGTTACTATGATAAGATCATTAAATACATTAGAATTGATTTTGTTTTTAAAAGCTTAATTAATGGCCAACCTTGGGGTTTAATTGAAAAAAATTATGATTATTTAGCTCATGCCTCTGTCAAAAGCATGGATTACAATAAAATAATAACCACATCAGAACTAAATAAAATAATAAGTACTACTCAAGATTCTTTTTTTGAAATATATAGTAACTATATAGAGGCTCTTGGAGCTTTGAAGGGATATAAATATGTTAATGAATATTTAAGTTTTGAAGGATTGCCCACACTTGATTTTAAACTTGGACTCGAAACATGTTATTTGTGCAGTATTAACAATTTTAGCCCCATTTGGGAACTCTACTTTAATGAATATTTTATCAAAGGGAATAGTATTGAGTTAAGCGATTTTCATTTATTAATTCGTTATTATTTGGATAACAGGAATGTTGAGAAATTAGTTGACTTATCGATACAAATTAATGATTATCCTGCATTTATTGAAGTGTTTAGAAAAGAGATATTTGAAAGCCTAGATTTGAAATTATTTGAAGAATTAAAAAATGAAGAAAAAGTAAATTATATTTTGTTTAAAAATATTTTGGAAGAGGATATTGAGATAGATAAAGTGTGTGATAAGCTTTTACAAATAACACATGTTGACCCAAAAGATGAAATTCACATACATCAACTAATTGATTTTGTAAAGCTTAATTACAAAAACAATGAACTTATTGAGTTTGTCATTGGTCAATTCAAAAATATTAATTGGTTCTATAATTGGCTTATTTATTTAATAAAAATCAATATTGCAAATTTGATTTTAGAAAATGATCCAGATAAAATTCGAGATATTTTTAATTTTTTGATAATAGACACAGAAACATTTAAAGGAAAACCAAGAACCTGTGATTTATACTCTATAAAAGAGTTGATTTTTGAATCATACAGCATTGGACTGTCTTTGTTAAATGACAATCAAAATTGGAACGATATAATTGATATAATAGTGGAGGTTTCACAAACCACAACTTCCAGTCTTGGAGGAAGTCTTGGAGGACCATTACCTCCAGATAAATTATTTATTTTACTTAAAAAGCATTCCAAAACTAATAATATAGATTACATATTATTAGTTTTGGAAAACTTAATTAAAGACAAAAGTGAATACCACTTACACTCGTATATAGCCAGTTACTATTTCATTATTTCTCAATTATATTCTGAAAACAATAATTTCCAAAAAGCTAATGAGGCTTTTGAATTAGGGGTAAAATACTCTATAGGTTATACTTTTAGAAAAGATGTAACATTATCAGAATTAATAATCTCATTGGAGAATATTCATTATTTAGGCAAAAACTTTGCATTAAAGGCTTTTCAAAAAACAAAGAGATTAGTTGATTCGGTTGTTGAACATACAGATGGAAAAGAAACAAAACACTATCCTGTATCATGGTTTAAAGCTTTTTTAAAAAATGATACTCATAACTCAAGCTTGTATTTGTGTCATGAATTAAATAATGCAAGACATGATTGGAGGTTAGAATCAAGCCTTTTAAATTTATTGAACAATCAAAAAGAAGAAGTTGACCCACTTATTGAATTGTTTTTGCTTAAAACATTTATTATTGAGTCTTCAGAAAGTCATTTAATAAAATGCCTTGATGTTTATGATTTAACTAAAGAGAATCACCCATTAATTTCTGGAGTTTTTTTAAGTACCATCTATACAAAAGCTGAAATAGATAAAAATTCCACTACTGGTTTTTCTTCTAAATTTGTTGATAGATTAAATTCTGTCTTTAAAAATGTAGAAAACATAATTTCACCTTCATATAATACAAAGATTAAGGAAAAGAGTAATAGAAATTACTATAATAATATTGAGGATTTTAAGGCAAAATATGAGCCGCGTAAGTGTTTCTCTGAAATGGAGATTAACGAAATGCAGTTATATTTAAATGAGAGAAAAATTACTAAAACAGAATTAAACTCGTTATGTTACTATTTTGACCAATATGTCGAATTGACCCCAGAATTAAAATCCTTAATTAAAACCCTCGTAAAAGGAGATATCAGAAAGTCACGCCATAATCCTAAATATGAGCCTATTTTTCAATCAAAAAATGAGATTAGTCTGTACTATTGGCTTTGCTGTTTTTCATATGATAAGCAAGGATGGTATGAAGAATTTAGTTACCCAGAAGGCTTGAAATATGCTTATAATATAGATAGGAAATTGACGTTATTTTATCTACAGGAATTTATAGAAGAGAAACTCTCATTAGGCTTTAGTGTTGGTCTTTCAGGCAATTTAATTAATTCATTTATAGAAATTGGTGAGAAAAGATCTCTGATAAAATCTATGTGGAATAATTTGTTTAACTCAACTCATGAAAGATTACCTTCAAGTGTTGATTTTGATTGGGATAGTGCCTTAATCAATGAGTATGAAATGAATATCGAGGAGATATTTATCTGCATTTTACTTACTCGATTTAAATCAAATACAGTTGAAAGGTTTCAAAACACTCTATCCGCCATATCCTATTTGGTATATAACTGTGAAGAAAAATTAATCAAACCTTTAAAATGGTTTTTTAAGAATCAAGAAAAATATTTACATTCAATTTTGAGTTCAATAATCACTTTATTATATGAGTACGATAAACAAAATCCACTTTACAAAGAAAACTTCAAAAATGAAATTGATCTAATATACCCACAGAACTCCTTCCTGATTGATACTGCAATAGAATTATTATATTTAAAAAAAAAGAAAACCTTGATTTTTGATAATCCAGATTTTTTTTATTGTGATGAACAAGTTACAGAACAAGAATTTAAGTTTTTTATAGAACTAAATTCAAGACACAATAAATTAATAGAGAATTTCCCTTTAAAGTTAGTTGAAATCTATCAAAAATATAAAAGAACTTACAACAAAAAATATAATGGTGATGTTTTAGAGCCTTATTACTCTGTTTCTAACAAGCTTCATGTCAATAATCTGTATTATTATGATTATCTACTTGAGTTGCTCAACAAGGATTTATATGAGCCACTGAAAAGGATAAAAGATCAGAAAACTGTTTTTGAAGAATTATGCATTGATGTTAAGAATATAGTGTCCCAAACAAACTCATACAAGCTTAGACCTAAAGACTTAAAAACTCCAAGGTCACTTGATGAAAATTACGAAGAACCAATTTTTAATAATAATGAATGGGTGAGAATCGCACATGTTGAATTTGAAATATATAAAAATGATAGGTCTTCAGAAGGTATTGAATACAGGTCATATGGCTCCATTTGTTTCGAAAAGAATAAAGAGAAAGGCTTACCGATGGGTGAATTAAAACATATGCCTAATGAACCTGATGACATTTTACAAGGACTGAATGAAAAAATCATATCATATATTTTTATTCAAAAAAAACATCATCTTGAAGATTTTGCTTTAATAATATTGAACCCTCTAATTTTAAAAAATTTTAAACTAAAATTAGTAGAATTCAATGATGGCCTATCTGCGAAAAATGAATGTGGTGAAACAGTTTTAAAGTATAATCAATGGAAATCAAATTATGTAGGACATGGACACATATTGGGAATTGCCGATGAAATACCTCTACTTGAAGGAGCAGAATTAATAATAAAAGAGGAGTATCTCAAAAAAATATCATTAGACTATACCGAAAAACCCTTTTATAGAACAATTACATTTAATAGGGGCTAAAATTTTCCTTATAATTTTAAATTGTTATTGATCAGTTCTTAATCCTTTATAAAAAAAAGGATTAGATTTTAAATAAAACCTAACCCAAGTATATTTTTTCAATTACACACTTAATGAGGCAGTGCCTTTAAATATCAATTAAACTCTTCATCAACAAACGGTGAAATTTCGTCGTGGCTTTTGTAATATTCTTCTAGTTTACAGTCTATAAATATGCAGTTTTCTATGTAATCCCAAATACTCGCCTTGTTTTAGAGAATAACTAATATATTCAGGCTGTCCTATAAGTTTTGATATAGCTTGTTTAATATGTTTATTCAGCTCACATTTTCTAAAATATTGATAATTCTGTGATTGATGGTTACTTCGGTTCGATTTGTGCCAGTGATTTCGGTTTCATAGTGCCAGGCATTTCGGTTCAAACTGTGCCACTTTTGCCTGTGTGTTAATAACCCATAACGGTTCGATTTGTGCCACTTTGAAAGATCAAGTATTAATTACCTTATCGCTTAAAAGAATGCGATATGGCCAACACACTTGATCCAATGGACTTAAAACAAATCATTTCCCTGTATATTGATGGGTTCAGCAACCGTAAGATAGGTGCTACCCTCGGGATATCCCGCAACACGGTAAACAATTATGTGCGGCTGTTCAAGGCCAGCACCCGTTCCTTAGAAGAGCTTTTGGCCAGTGACAATGTTGCCCTTGAGGCACTTTTCCCTTCCAGTACCACCATAGCCAATCCCCGCTATGAGGAGCTCATGTTGTATTTTGACGGCATCAATAAGGCACGGAACCATCCGGGGTTTACCTTTCTGTTCC
The DNA here is from genome assembly GCF_017581925.1 of Gelidibacter pelagius. Taxonomy (GTDB): domain Bacteria; phylum Bacteroidota; class Bacteroidia; order Flavobacteriales; family Flavobacteriaceae; genus Gelidibacter; species Gelidibacter pelagius. The sequence continues at coordinate 241,163 of NZ_JAGEVG010000004.1, forward strand.
ATTATCAGGAATATCTACAGACCGCTAAGGAGCCCTATAGCTATACCCAGTTCATGGAGCATTACAACCGTAAATATGCAAAGGTGAGGGGATCCATGAAATTGGAACATGATCCGGGCAATGAGATGTATATCGACTTCGCCGGCAAGAAGCTGCAGATCGTGGATCGGTCCACCGGGGAACTCATCGCGGTTGAAGTCTTCGTGGCCATCCTGCCCAACAGCCAGTACACCTATGTGGAAGCCTGCCATAGCCAAAAGAGAGCGGATTTTATTACCTGCTGTGGACATGCCCTGGAGTTTTATGGCGGCGTTCCCAAGGCCATCGTCTCCGACAATCTAAAGTCGGCCGTAACCCGTGCCAGTCGTTATGAGGCAGATATCAACCGTAGTTTTAAGGACTTTGCCAGGCACTACAACTGCGTGATCAATCCGACCCGTGGCTATTCCCCGCAGGACAAGGCCCTTGTGGAAAATGCGGTCCATCTTGCCTACCAGCGCATCTATTACCCTCTGCGCAATATGACCTTCTTCTCCCTGGAGGAGCTCAACAAAGAGATCCGCAAGCTGTTGACGGCCTATAACAATCTACTGTTCAAAAGAAAGCAGGCCAGCCGCCTGGAGCTCTTCCAGTCCATAGAAAAGGGCCATTTAAAATCACTTCCAACAAGTCCCTACCAGCTTAAGGACTATTGCCGTGCCAAGGTACAGAAGATGGGCTATGTGTACTTCTCACCAGATAAAAGTTATTATAGCGTACCCTACCGCTACATAGGCCAGCAGACCCAGATCCGTTATACCTCCACAACGGTGGAAGTGTATTATAACCATCAGCGGATAGCCCTGCACCGGCGCAATCCCAGAAAGGGAAACTACAACACCGATCGCGACCATCTGAGCAGTACCCACAAATATTATGTGGACTGGAGCCCCGAGTTTTTTAAAAAGAAGGCAGCTGTCCACGGAGAAAACGTAGTGGCATGTATCGATACCATCATCGCCTCCGGGGATTACCCCGAGATCGGCTACAAACGGGCCATGGGGCTTATACAGTTGCACAAGGCCTATGGCTCACAGCGCTTGGACAGCGCATGCAAAAGGGCCATACAGGCAGATGCGGTCGCATACCAGCGCATCAAGAACATCCTGAAGAACAACCTGGACCAGTCTTCCCTGTTCTACCAAGACCTAGAGGAAGAGAAACCCCATATCCCCGTACATGAGAATCTTAGGGGAGCTTCGGCATATCAATAAATAAAATATTTAATCAATAAACTCTATAATTATGAACAACAATCAAACTGTTGAAAAACTAAAACAAATGCGTCTGAACGCCATGGCAGATCTGCACCTCCAGCAGATCAGGGAAAACCGCACCACGAACCTTACGGCCGATGAATACCTGGCATTGCTCACGGACCATCAGTGGGAGGACCATAAGAACCGAAAGATCCAAAGGCTCCTCAAGCAGGCAACCTTCCGGGGACAGGCAGCCCTGGCGGAAGTGGATTACACCCAACAGCGCAATCTGGACAAAAATATGTTCCTGCGCCTGGGGTGCCTTGATTTTATAAAACGAAAGGAGAACATCATTATGACGGGTGCTTCCGGAGTTGGAAAAAGCTATCTGGCCCAGTCCTTGGGGCATCAAGCGTGCATGATGGAATATCGTACCATCTATGCCAACACCGCTCGTTTGTTAAAAAGATTAAAGCTCAGCAAGGCAGATGGAACCTATTTGAAAGAACTGGCAAAGCTCCTAAAGGCAGATCTACTTATATTGGACGACTTTGGCCTACAGGCATTTGACGGCCATGCAAGAGAATCGCTTATGGATATAATCGATGACCGCTACAACCGATCCTCCACCATCATCTTATCCCAGATCCCGGTCTCCGCCTGGTATGACATCATTGGAGAAGGAACCATAGCTGATGCAATCCTGGACCGGATCGTAAACTCCTCACACAGGATAGACCTCAAAGGAGAATCCTTAAGAAAAGGAGCTTTGAAGAACGAATAACATTAATTTTTTATATAATTGCAGTATCTTTTAAAGTGGCACGGTTTGACCGAAACACGTGGCACCATCACTCCGAAATAGCCAATTGAAGAATTTGGTTTTTATTATGCGCTATTTTATATTCCTTTTCTTGTTTTAATGCTTGAAGTAATCTAAGTTCATTTTCATTTTTTCTCTTAGCTATTAAATGTTTTGCGTTTTTTTCTGCCTCTTCTAAAATAATCTCAAGTTCAAGTAGGTTCATAATGAAAAAGACACGCTCATATTTATAAATAGTATTTATGCTATTTGGAACAATTCTTATCATGTAATCTTTAAAATCAAGAAATAAGTTTTTATTTATGAAGTACTCCGAAGTTAGCCACTTCCTTATCCTTTTTAAAACGGATACTAATTTCTCATCTTTCTTGTAGGAATAAATATATCCTTCCACCTTTCTATAATCAAACTTTGAAATTTTAAGAATTGTATCATTTGCAGAATAATCTGTGAAATCGAGGACAAGATAAGGTGTGTAACCTAAGGACTTATGAGCTACGTAACGTGATTCCATCTCATTTACTGAAACACTCAAAGTGTGTTGAAACTCAATTGCCACATCATTAACAACACTGTCAATTCGATGAGTCTCATCATTGAATTTTACGGTAATCTCATACGTTTTACTCCCTGAGTTTATAACCCCATATTCATTTTCAATTTTATTAAACTGCCAGTCCGAATGCCAAAAACACATTTCGTTATCCTTTTTATTTTGATTCGTTTCTGGTTTAGATTTTCTTCTAAAATATGAGCTGTGATTTGAGTTCTTCGGATAAATAACGGAAACAAAAATCACATCTTTGTGTAGCCTAAACCAAGTTCTATATTGAGGATCTTCATTTTCAAGGTTGTTTGTGTCAATGATTTTTTGATTCATTCAAAATTAGTTTGTGACGTCTCATAGCCAACACTTATGGGTTGGGTATTGGTTAAGTTTCTAAATAAACCTGTCTTTGTAAAAATCCCGTAGGCATTATCATAGAAGTAAAGGTTGTACTATAGCTCGAATACGGAACTGTAGCAAGTTTTTTTAGCCTAATTGTAGTTCGTAAACGTCTTGTTTTAGGTCAAATTTTTGAGTTCTTTTGAAACCTGATTTTGTCAGAATTTTGATTGAACCAATATTTTCTGGCATACATAGAGCTGATATTTTGGTAATTCCTTGGTCTTTCATACTTTCTACTATCGCCTTAATCGCCCCAGACATAACACCCAAATTCCAAACTTTTTTGTTTAAGTAATATTCAATAAACCAAGTATCCTTAATTTTATATTGTGTTTCTGTTTCAATTCCTTTTGGTGTTATGATATTAATTTGTCCAAGTACTTCGTTATTATTTTTTAATGTAATAAAGTGAGTATATCCTAACTGTTGATCGTACCTAAAAGTCACTCCTAATAATTCGTTGGAAACTCTTTCTTTATCATCTGTTCTTTTTTCGGATATAAATCTAGTGTTTTCCTCATCACTTAAAATCTCAATTAGATTGTCTACAATTTGGTCGTGCCTTAATATATCTGATTGCCTTAAAGGGTGGATAATTGTCACTCCGTTGTCGAGGTTAATTGGTCGCAATCTATTCATAGTCAGTTTTATTAAACGAATCCTTTAAAATTATAAATATTTTCTTTCCACTCCTTAACTAAAGCTTTGAATGTGTGCCCACGTGATATATTTATGAATAACTTAATATCCTTATTAAAGACCATTACGGTGCAATCAGTGCATTTTAACTTTAACGTTGTATATTCATTATCCCATCCCGTTAATTGATCAATCAATGTATTTCCATTTACAATTTCCAAAACTGTAACTTCAATTTCATAAATTCCAGGGTTAACTTTTTTAATGATCATTTTTGCATAATGTTTTTATATGAACTGCAACACTAATATAGCAGTAATAAGTCGCAACTATAAATATTGTAGCTTCATATCAAACATATTATATATTCAGGATAGTATCAAATTTAATTCAGATTATAATCTGAGCTTTTTTCTTTTCACGGAAATTTACAAGATTCAGAGAATTTACTCTCTGACTTTATTTGATAAATGATAAAAAATCATTAAAATAGAGAACTATATGTTAATAGTGAAAAATGATTTTCAGCATTGCAAGAAAAATATTTCTGACCTGTAATTAATGAAGGATGGATTTCCATGTTAAAAGCAAATGAAAAATGAAAAAATTAAGCCAAATTTTTCACATATGGTTCCTGTCGTTTAATGACAGCACAGATCCT